>NZ_SDPU01000034.1 GCF_004168035.1 Nocardioides iriomotensis
TGCGGCGATGATGATGCAGCTCGGTGCGGAGGGTGTGTTCGTCGGGTCCGGGATCTTCAAGTCCGGCAACCCGGCGCAGCGGGCCGAGGCGATCGTCAGGGCCACCACGTTCTTCGACGACCCCGATGTGGTCGCCAAGGTCTCCCGGGGTCTGGGCGAGGCGATGGTGGGGATCAACGTCGAGGAGATCCCGGAGCCGCACCGGCTGGCCGAACGCGGCTGGTGAGCTGCCGAGCGGAACGAGATGCGACCAAGCGTCTCGTTCCGCTTTCGCTCGTCACGGGGAGAACAGCGCGCGCCGCAGGGCAGGATGCGCCGACTCGACCCGTTCCCGAGGGCAGGACGCGCCGACTCGACGCCTCCCGGCGGGAGGTTCGAGCCGGCTCGGCAGCGTCGCCTCGGACCAGCGCGGGCCTGCCCCGCCGAACGAGACCGGCGCGTAGCGGAGTTCCTTCTTGTCCGTCGAGGCAGCCGGGCTACGCCGAGGACTACGGACCCAGATGGCTCCGGCTCGTCATTGCGGTCGTCACAGGTGTGGGCTTGGGATGAAGTGGTGGGAGGCCAGGAGCGCGCAGCACGTCTGCCCGCGGGCACCGCGAGGGTTCCGGGACAGCGGGAACCGCAGGAGGGCCGTGCGGCCCGCGACACCGACGAGCTCTGGGCGCTGCGTAGCGGTGACCAGTCGGCGTTCGTCGCGCTGGTGCGTCGACTCCACCCGTCGATGGTCCGGGTGGCGTCGGCATACGTGTCCTCTCCCGAGGTGGGGGAGGAGGTCGCCCAGGACACGTGGGTCGCGGTCCTGGAACAGCTGGACCGCTTCGAGGGGCGTTCGACGCTCAAGACGTGGATCTTCCGGATCCTCACGAACCTGGCCAAGACGCGCGGCGTGCGGGAGAGACGTTCGGCCCCGTTCTCCTCGTTGAACCTGCGCGGGGAGGCCCAGGGAGAGGTCGAGCCGCCGGAGAGCTTCCTCGACGCGGACCATCGCTGGTCCGGACACTGGGCGGTGCCGGTGCACGCGTGGCCGGCGCCGGACGAGCAGCTGCTCTCCGCCGAGATGGGGGAGCGCCTGGTCCATGCCCTGGACGCCCTGCCGCCGGCTCAGCGGGCCGTGGTGGCGCTGCGGGACGGCCAGTCCCTGTCGTCTCGGGAGGTGTGCGACCTGCTCGAGATCAGCGAGTCCAACCAGAGGGTGCTGCTCCACCGTGGCCGGCTGCGGGTGCGGCGGGCGATCGGTGAGTACGCCGACCGGCTGGTCGTGCGGGCATGAACCGCGACGAGGTGCGCTGCCGGGACGTCGTCGCGCTGCTGACGGACTACCTGGAGGGTGCCCTCCCGGTGGAGGACCGCGTTGCGCTGGAGCAGCACCTGCTCACGTGCGAGGGATGTACCGCGTTCCTGGCCCAGCTGCGCACGTCGATCGCCCTGACCGGCGCCCTCGACCAGGAAGAGGTCGCACCGGCACTGATGGACGCCGTCCTGGCGCTCTACCGGCAGCGGCAGTCGACATGACCTGGTACAAGTTCCTCTCCGCCGGTGCGGTCGGCCCGTTCAGCGGCTACCCGTGGCCGCCGCCGGGTGACTCACACGGGGCCGGTGAGTGGATCACGGCCAGGGACGGGCTGGAGCCCTGTCAGAGCGGGCTGCACCTGTGCCGTCCCGCCGACCTGCCGTTCTGGCTCCACGAGGAGCTCTACATCGTCGACGTGGACGGCCCGGTGACCGAGTACGAGAGCTTCGTGCTGGCGCACCGTGCACGACTCGTCCACCGCGTCCCGTGGGACCAGCGTGCCGCTCGACGCTTCAGCCGTGCCTGCGCCTGGCGGGTTCGCGACCTGGCAGCGGACGCCCTCGAGCGCACGGGACGACACGACGAGGCCCGCGAGCTGCTCGCGTGCACCTCGCTGGACGACCTGGACCGGACGGTCGGTGGGCTCGCCACCGAGGAGACGGGCTCCGCCGCCGATGCCACCGGGTACGTCGCGGACGCGCTCACCTTCGCCGGGGGCGTCGAGGGCAGCACCGGCTGGGCATCGGCCACCGCGACCACGGCGCTCGTCGCGGCGGCGGCGGCTCGTGCCACGGCCCCGGGCGGCAGCGGGCGCGGGTCCTGGGCGGCCGAGCGTCAACGTCAGGCCTCGTGGATCGCTGAGCTGGCTGACCGCTGAGGAGCCCCCACCCGACCGGCGCCACGCCGGTGCGGGTGTGTAACGAACCGCGCGGTGCGTCAGACAACGCGTCAGTCGAGAACACGCGGAGGATGGCGATGGAAGACTTCGATGTCGTCGTGGTCGGTGGCGGTCCGGCCGGCGAGGTGGCCGCAGGTCGGTGTGCCGACGGCGGGCTGCGGACCGCGCTCGTGGAGCACGAGCTGGTCGGTGGCGAGTGCTCGTTCTGGGGGTGCGTGCCGAGCAAGACCCTCATCCGGCCGGGAGACGTCGTCGCGGCGGCCCGCAGGGTGCCGGGAGCCTCGGCGGCGGTCGGCGGCCCGCTCGACCTGCCCGCGGCGTTGACGTGGCGGGACGAGATGACGAACGGCTGGCGTGACGACAACGCCCTGCCCTGGCTCCAGGAGAAGGGCATCACCCTCCTCCGGGGCACCGGCAGCCTCGCCGGCGAGCGTGAGGTCGCCGTGCACTCGACGGGTGCTGCCAGACAGGTTCGGGCGACCCGGGCGGTGATCCTGGCCGTGGGTACGCGTCCCATGGTCCCGCCGGTGCCTGGCCTGGCCGAGCTGCCGCCCTGGGACAACCGCGACGCCACCTCCGCCAAGGACGTCCCTCGGCGCCTGCTGGTGCTCGGGGGCGGCGCGGTCGGCGTCGAGATGGCCCAGGCCTTCCGTCGGCTCGGCAGCCAGGAGGTCGTCGTCGTCGAGGGTGCCGACCGGCTCATGGCGCGCGAGGAGCCGTTCGCCGGGGAGGAGCTGCGCATCGCCCTCGAGGCCGAGGACATCCGGGTCCTGACGGGCACGCCGCTGGACCGGGTGCGGCGCAAGGGCGCCGACGGACCCGTCGTCGCCACGCTCGCGGACGGGCTGCGGCTGGAGACCGACGAAGTGCTGCTGGCCGTCGGCCGACGTCCCGCGACGCAGGACGTCGGACTGGAGACCGTAGGTCTCATCCCTGGGCGGACCGTGGAGGTCGACGACGCCATGCGCGCGGTCGGCGTCCCGGACGGTTGGCTCTACGCGATCGGCGACTGCAACGGCCGCGCGCCGCTCACCCACATGGGCAAGTACCACGGCCGGATCGCCGCTGACGTCATCCTCGGCGGAGCGGTCAGGGACCGTGCCAGCGCGTCCGTCGTCCCCCGGGTCACCTTCACCGACCCCCAGATCTGTGCTGTCGGACTCACGGAGGCGCAGGCGCGCCAACGCGGTCTTGCGGTGCGGGCCGTCACCTACGACATCGGCGCCGTGGCAGGGGCCTACGTGCTCGGCCGCGGCATCGCCGGCACGGCGAAGATCGTCGTCGACGAGCGCCGCCGCACGCTGGTCGGCGCGACGTTCACCGGCCCCGCGCTGCAGGAGCTGCTCCACTCCGCGACCGTGGCGATCGTCGGCCAGGTGCCACTGGACACGCTGTGGCACGCGGTCCCGTCGTTCCCGACAGTGAGCGAGATCTGGCTCCGGCTGCTCGAGACCTACGGGTTGTAGGCGGCTCACCATGCCTGATGTCTCGTTCGACAACCTCGTGATCGTCTCGCTCATCGCGGTCCTCGCACCGCTGCTGCTGGGGTTCACTCCCGGGCTGCGGATCCCCGCCATCGTGCTGGAGATCGTCGGCGGGGTGGTCGTCGGGCCGTCGATGCTCGGCTGGGTCGAGGTGGACCTCCCGGTCTCCATCCTCGCCCTGCTCGGCCTGACCTTCCTGCTGCTCCTGGCGGGACTGGAGATCGACCTCCACCGGTTGCGCGGGCGGCTCCTCACCGTCGCGCTCGTCGGCTTCGGGATCACGCTGGTGCTGGCCCTCGGCGCCTCGCTGGGGTTCACGGCCGTCGGCTGGCTGTCGAGTCCGCTCATCGTGGCGGTCGCGCTCTGCGCCACCGGCCTGGGCCTGATCGTGCCCGTCCTCAAGGACGCCGGTCAGGCCGACAGCGACGTGGGCCAGACGACGATCGCGGCGTCCTCGGTCGCGGACTTCGGCGCCGTGCTCCTCCTGTCGTTCCTGTTCTCGATGTCCGCCACCAGCACCGCTGCGCGGCTCGTGCTCGTGCTGGCCTTCGCGCTGCTCGTCGCCCTCACGGCGTACGTGATCACCCGGAGCGGACGCTCGATGCGCCTGAGCGACGTGGTGCTCAGGCTCCAGGACACCACGGCGGAGATCCGCGTCCGGCTCACGGTGCTGCTGCTGGTCGGCTTCGCCGTCCTGGCCGAACGGTTCGGGCTCGAGAGCATCCTGGGTGCCTTCGTGGCCGGAGCGATGATCGGGGCGCTGGACAAGGACTCCTCGACGCACCCGCACCTGCGCACCAAGCTGGAGGCGATCGGCTACGGCTTCCTGGTCCCGGTCTTCTTCGTGACCAGCGGACTCCGCCTGGACCTGACCGGTCTGGCCGAGGATCCCGGCGCCCTGGTCCGGGTCCCGCTCTTCCTGCTGGCCCTGCTGCTGGCCCGCGGCGTCCCGGCCGTCCTCTACGTCTCCGCCTTGGGACGTCGGGCGGCACTGGCCGCCGCGCTGCTGCAGGCCACGTCGCTGCCGTTCATCGTCGCCGCCACCCAGATCGGCGTGGAGACCGGCCGGCTCAGCCCGACGAACGCCGCCGCGCTGGTGTTCGCCGGACTGCTCTCGGTGCTGGTCTTCCCGCCGGTCGCGCTGTCGCTGCTGCGCGGCGCCGACTCCCGAGGCGCGTCGCCGGCGGTGGACCAGACGGCTTCTCGGTCGAGCGAACCGCTGTAACGCGAACGGGGTCCCGATCGACAGGACTCACGACCACCCAGCTGCAGGAGGCGGACCATGCGAGGACTTCGAGGCAAGAACGTGCTGATCACCGGTGGCACCTCGGGGATCGGCCAGGCCATCGCCGTGCGCTTCGCGGAGTACGGCGCGAACGTCGCGATCAACTACGTACGCAGCGCGGACGAGGCGGCGGACACCGAGGAGCAGGTCCACACCTGTGTCCGGAAGGTGAAGGAGACCGGCGTCCGCGACGTGCTGGTCAGGGGTGACGTCTCCAAGGAGGACGAGGTGGTGGCGATGGTCGAGGACGCCACCGCGCAGCTCGGTGGGCTCGACGTCTTGGTCAACAACGCCGGCATCCAGATCTCGCGGCCCTCGCACGAGCTGGCCGTCGACGACTTCGACAAGGTGCTGGCGGTGAACCTGCGCGGTGCCTTCCTCTGCGCACGCGAGGCGATCCGTCGCTTCCTCGACGCACAGAAGCCGGGCGTCGTGATCAACATGTCCAGCGTCCACCAACGGATCCCCAAGCCGCAGTACCTCGGGTACTCGGTCAGCAAGGGCGGCATGGCCAACCTGACGACGACGCTCGCCCTGGAGTACGCCGGTCGCAACATCCGGGTCAACGGGATCGGCCCCGGTGCCACCATCACGCCGATCAACCGTGGCTGGGTGGACGACCCCATGAAGGCCGAGCAGGTCACCAGCCACATCCCGATGCCACGCGCCGGTACGGCCGACGAGATGGCCGGCGTCACCTGCTTCCTGGCCAGCGACGACGCGGCGTACGTGACCGGGCAGACGCTCTACGTCGACGGCGGGCTCACCCTGTACGCCGACTTCCGGGAACCTTGGTCCTCGGAGTGACCGACGTGGAACAGCCCTGGTGGCCCTCACCGTTCGGTGCCGAGGACCAGATCGGCATGCTCAACCACGTCACCGACGCGAAGCGGCGCGACGCGCTCGCCCTCGTGCGGACCGGCCGGATGTACGACCTCGGCCGGGTGCTCGACGAGAGCGTGCCGGTGTTCCCGGGCCGGCACTTCCGGCAGACGCTGGTCACCACCGCCCACCACGTTCACGGT
Source organism: Nocardioides iriomotensis (assembly GCF_004168035.1). Lineage (GTDB taxonomy): Bacteria > Actinomycetota > Actinomycetes > Propionibacteriales > Nocardioidaceae > Nocardioides_B > Nocardioides_B iriomotensis. The sequence continues at coordinate 5,984 of NZ_SDPU01000034.1, forward strand.
TCCGCCGGCGGTCTGGGGGACAACCGGGTCAACTGGGTCATCGAGACGGTCTCGGCCACGACCCAGCTCGGGACCCACCTCGACATGCTGAACCACCTCCAGATCGGCGACCGCGGCTACAACGGCTTGCACGTCGGCGAGCTCGCCGAGAACTGGGGCACGAGCAAGCTCGGGGCCGAGACGGTGCCGCAGCTGGTGACCCGCGGCTGGCTCGTGGACGCGGCGTCCGTGCGCGGTGTCGCCGGGCTGGACCGGGGCGACGTCGTCACCGTCGACGACGTCCGGTCGGCACTGGACGGTCGCGAGCCGGAGCCCGGCGACGCGGTCCTGTTCCACACCGGCTGGGGTCGCCACTGGGGCGATGCCGACACCTACCTGGCGGGAGAGCCGGGTCCCGGCCTGGACCTGGCCTGCTGGCTGGCCGACCACGGGGTGGCGCTGACCGGGTGCGACACGTGGAGCTGCGGGCCGGTTCCCGCCGAGGACCCGAACCGGCCCTTCGAGGTCCCTCAGCTCCTCAACGTGCGCCACGGCGTCTTCGTCGTGGAGAACCCTCGACACCAGCGAGATCGCGGCAGCGGGCCTGCGGGAGTTCGCGCTGGTCCTGACCCACCCCAAGCTGCGCGGCGCCACGGGCGCCTGGACCTCACCGATCGCCCTCGTCTGAGGAGGAACCCATGGACAACCACTACGACGTCGTCATCATCGGGACCGGAGCCGGCGGCGGGACCCTCGCGCACACGTTGGCCCCGTCGGGCAAACGGATCCTGCTCCTCGAGCGCGGGGACTACCTGCGTCGTGAGCCGGAGAACTGGGACAGCCGCGCGGTCTTCGTCCAGGCCCGCTACAAGGCACCGGAGGAGTGGTACGACAAGGACGGCCAGCCGTTCCACCCCGGCGCGCACTACTTCGTCGGCGGCAACACCAAGGTGTACGGCGCGATCCTGTTCCGGCTGCGTGAGCGCGACTTCGGCGAGGTACGCCACCACGCGGGGATCTCGCCCGCCTGGCCGTTGTCCTACGCCGACTTCGCGCCCTACTACTCCCGGGCCGAGCGCCTGTACCACGTGCACGGCGAGCGGGGCTCGGACCCGACCGAGCCCCCGGCCGACGGGCCGTACCCGTATCCGGCCGTCACGCACGAACCGCGGATCCAGCAGCTCCACGACGACCTGGCTCGCCGCGGGCTGCACCCGTTCCCGCTGCCGGTCGGAGTCCGGCTCGACGAGTCCGACTGGGAGCACAGCGCCTGCGTCCGCTGCAACCGGCTGGACGGCTTCCCCTGCCTGGTCGACGGCAAGGCCGACGCGCACGTGGTCGCCGTACGACCCGCCCTCGAACACCCGGGAGTGACGCTGCTCCGCCGTGCGCGGGTGGAGCGCCTCGAAACGGACGGGACCGGGCGAACCGTCAACCGGGTCGTCGTGGACCGCGACGGGGTCCGCGAGGCCTACTCCGGCGACATCGTCGTGGTCGCCTGCGGCGCAGTGAACTCGGCGGCGCTGCTGCTGCGCTCGGCGAACGACCGGCACCCGGACGGTCTGGCCAACTCCTCCGGCGTGGTCGGCCGGCACTACATGTGCCACATCAACTCGGCCCTGCTCGCCCTGTCCAAGACCCCGAACGACACCCGCTTCCAGAAGACGCTGGGCGTCAACGACTACTACTGGGGCGCGGACGACTACGAGTACCCGCTCGGCCACATCCAGCTCCTCGGGAAGACCGACGGCCAGATGCTGCGAGCCGGGGCGCCGAGGCTGACGCCCGGCCCGGCGCTGGAGCTCGCCGCCCGTCACGCGATCGACTTCTGGCTCACCACCGAGGACCTGCCCCTGCCGGAGAACCGGGTGACGGTCGACCGGCACGGACGGATCAACCTCAGCTACACCGACCGCAACACCGAGTCGCACCAACGGCTCGTGGCCAAGCTCCGCCACCTGCTGCCGCACCTGGGCTGCCGGGACAGGTTGCTGCCGAACACGTTCTCGCGGGACGCGCGGATCCCGATCGCCGGCGTGGCCCACCAGTGCGGCACCGTGCGCTTCGGGACCGACCCGGCGGAGTCGGCGCTCGACGTGAGCTGCAAGGCGCACGACCTCGACAACCTGTACGTCGTCGACACCAGCTTCTTCCCGTCCAGCTCCGCGGTGAACCCGGCCCTGACGGCGATGGCCAACTCCATCCGCGTCGGCGACCACCTCGCCGAGCGCCTCGGCGTCAGTCTCGCGCCCGCCGTCCCCGCGCAGGTGGCCGGCGAGCGAGTCCCGACCGGAGCCGCACGATGACTCCGGCACCGGTCCTGCGGCGGACGGCGCAGGGGATCGGCGCCGGCGTTGTCGCCGGGCTCATCGGCACCGCGGCCATGACGGTGTCGAGCGCCGTCGAGGCCCGGGTGCGAGGACGGCAGGCGAGCACGGCGCCCGCCAAGGCGGCCGAGCGCGTGCTCGGCATCGACCGCTTCGCCACCACGTCCGCGGAGAACCGGTTCAGCACCCTGGTGCACTGGGGGTACGGCACCGGCTGGGGGGTCGCGCGCGGCGTGCTGGGCGCCGCCGGGCTGAGCCCGACGGCCGCTGCGCCGGTGCACTTCGCGGCCATGTGGGGTGGCGCTGCGGTCATGCTCCCGAGCCTCGGCGTCGCGCCGCCCATCACCCGCTGGGGCTCAGAAGAGGTGGCCATCGACGTCTTCCACCACCTTGTCTACGAAGTCGGCACGGGGCTCGCCTACGCGCTGCTCACCAACGGGAGGAACCCATGAGCACCACACCGATCGCCGACCACGCGCTTCTCTCGGACTGCCACTCCAGCGCGCTCGTGAGCCGCGACGGGTCCGTCGAGTGGCTGACCTTCCCGCGGTTCGACAGCCCGTCGGTCATGGCTCGCCTGCTCGACGACGACCGCGGCGGCCACTGGGCCATCACGCCGGTCGGCGCGTACGAGACCACCCGCCGGTACCTCGACGCGACGATGGTGCTCGAGACGACCTTCACGACGGACTCGGGGACCGTCGTGCTCACCGACGCGCTGGCGATGGGGCCGGACGAGCAGGGCCACAGCCTCGGCAGGTCCGTCCCGCACCTGCTGGTGCGCGACCTGACCTGCACAGCGGGTGCGGTCGAAGTGCAGGTCTCCTACGCTCCCCGACCCGAGTACGGGCTCGTCGTACCCCTGCTCTCCGAGGTGCCCGGCGGGGTGACGGCCCGCGGTGGCGCGGAGTGGCTGGTCCTGACCACCCCGGTGCGCCTGGACCTGGCCGCCAGCGTCGGCACCGGCCGGGCGCGGGTCGAGGCAGGGCAGACCCTGCGGTTCGCCCTGCACCGGACCACGCTCGAGCAGACGCCGGCCCACGTGTGGTCCGACGACGACCTGCGCGAGACGCTCGACCGCACGATCGCGGGCTGGCGGTCCTGGTCGCAGCTGCACCAGGCGTACGACGGCCCCTGGAAGGAGCTCGTGCACGCCAGCGGCCGGGTGCTGAAGGCCCTCACCTTCGCCCCGAGCGGTGCGGTCGTCGCCGCCGCGACCACGTCGCTCCCCGAAGGCGTGGGCGGCGAGCGCAACTGGGACTACCGGTACTCCTGGGTGCGTGACGCCAGCTTCACGATGGAGGCGCTGTGGGTCGCGGCCTGCCCGGACGAGGCGGACGACTTCTTCGCGTTCATGTGCACGGCGGCCGCTTCGGGTGTGGGTGCCGACCAGGCGCTGCAGATCATGTTCGGCGTCGGCGGCGAGCACGACCTCTCCGAGCGCACCCTCGACCACCTGGCGGGCTGGCGGGACAGCCGACCGGTGCGGGTCGGCAACGGTGCCTGGAACCAGCAGCAGGTCGACGTCTACGGCGAGCTGCTCGGGGCGGCCAGCCGACTGACCGACCAGCTGCGCCACCTCGACGCGGACACTCGCGCCTTCCTGGGCGCCCTCGCCGACGCCGCCGCGGTGCGCTGGCGCGAGCCCGACCAGGGGATCTGGGAGGTGCGGGGCGACCCGCAGCACTTCCTCTACTCGAAGGTGATGTGCTGGGTGGCCCTGGACCGGGCCATCGCGATGGCCGGGCTCATCGGGGACGAGTCGCGCGTGGAGAGCTGGCGCCGTACCCGCGACGAGATCGCCGAGACCGTCCTCCGGGACGGCTGGAGCGACACGGCCGGTGCCTTCACGCAGTACATCGGCACCGATGCCCTGGACGCGTCCAACCTCATGCTTCCCATCGTGGGGTTCCTGCCCGCTCGCGACCCACGCGTCCTCGCGACCATCGAGGCGATCGACGAGCGGCTCACCGACCACCGCGGTCTCGTCTACCGGTACCGCACCGAGGACGGGGTGGACGGCCTCGCCGGCGAGGAAGGGACCTTCCTGCTCTGCACCTTCTGGCTGGCCCAGGCGCTGGCCATGGCCGACCGCGTCGACCGAGCACGTGAGGTCTTCGAGTCCGCCGTCCGCTACGTCAACGACGTGGGCCTGCTCGCCGAGGAGATCGACCCCGCGACGGGCGAGCTGCTCGGCAACTTCCCCCAGGCCTTCAGCCACATCGGACTGGTGAACGCGGCCTGGGCCATCCACGAAGCGGAGGACCGGCTCCTCGGCACCCAGGACCACGTGGGCGACACGCCGGTGCCCCCGCAGCGAGCGGCCGCGAAGGACGGCGGCACGCGAGTCGGAGGACGGCACTGACTCAGGAACGGCGCACGTCCCGGACGGACGCCCCACCTGCTCGCGTCACCCCGTGGTGTGAGGTGACCCGCGCGCAGGTGGGGCGCCCTTGCGTCGCCCTCGCCGTCCCCACCCAGGTTCGGACAACGTCCCCCTGACCTTCGTGCTCACGACGCTACGTCGGCCGTCGCCCTCTGCGCCATGAACCGTGCGGGTTGGCCCGACCCGACCATCGGGCCTGACCGAACGGTTCTGCCCAGTCGGCCGACATCGGTGTATAGTCCCGCCCGGTCCGGTCGCCCGAGGTGGGTCTGGCCAGCATCAGGATCTCGCCGCTCTTCCTTGTTCTCCTGCACGTGGGCCTGACTGGGTGTGCGCCGCGTAACCCCAGGTCGGGGGCGTCGTTGACGTGTCGACCGCACCACACCCCGGCGGCGGCCATCCCTTCGTCACCCGAGGATGCTCATGTCTGTCACCCGTCGCAGGCGTCTGCGGGGAGTCGCGGTCACCACCGCGATCGCCGCTGGGCTCGCCACCGCCCTCAGCACGGTTCCCGCCGCTCAGGCGGGACCGTCGACCGTCCTCCCGTCCCCGCTCGCCGCGCAGTCGCTGGGCGTCCCGTCCGAGGGCAGCGCCGGCAGCGTCCGGATCGAGAACTCGTTCGTCAGCTCGCAGGGGTGGGTCAAGCCCGACTCCGGCGTCGCCGAGGAGGGTAAGGACGGCAAGTACCCCTCGCGGATCATCCTCACCAACGACGGCGGCACTGATGCCCCGGCCACGGTGCAGCTCAGCGCGCCGGTGGGCACCACGTTCCTCGACGCACGAGGACCCGGCTCGCGGACGCTGTCCGCCCGGTCGATCAGCTGGACCGTCACGGTCCCGGCCGGACAGACCTCGACGCTCGTCGTGGAGCACCAGGCCGACACGCTGGCCGAGACCCCGACCCTCGTGTGGCGCGACCTGTCGACCACGGCGGTGCTGACCGTCGGCGGTGTCTCCGCCGCCCCGGTGCTCTCGCACGGACCGAAGGTGATCCCGCCGGGTGAGGCCTACGACACCGCGAAGTACGGCGACCGCCCGTTCCCGGTCGTGCCCGTCCAGTACACCGACCGCAGCTATCAGGCCGGCAACAGCGGCGACGAGCTCGAGGCGGTCATCAACGATCCCGCGAAGCCCGGCTCGACGTTCAACCTCTTCCAGGAGATGTCGCTGGGACAGCTCTACCCCGAGGGCACGGTCGGCTCCGCCGGTATCGCGACCGAGGACTTCACGTACGGCCCGGGCTTCGAGTTCAGCCACGTGCAGCCGGGCCAGACCTGCACCGGCGGTCTGACCTTCGGCGACTCCCCGGCGTCGGTCCAGGGCACTGCCCTGTACCCGACACGGATCACCGACGGGGTCTACAACCTGCCCGGCAACACCGCGTACTACGGCGCCGACGCCAACGGTTCCGCGCTGGTCGGCGCTGTCGCCGGAGTCGGCGCCCTGCAGCAGATCGACGGGGGCTGCGGGTCGCCCGGCAAGCTCGTGTACGACGCCGCCGCGATCGCCGACCCGGAGATCGACTACTCCGACTACGATACCGACAAGGACGGGGTCGTGGACTTCTTCATGGCCGTGTTCGCCGGCTGTGGCGGCAACGGCTCCTCGCAGCTGAGCGTCGCCGGCTGCGACTACACCGATGCCCCGTACGACAACGTCTGGCCGCACTCGTCGTCTCTGGAGTTCTACTACTCCGACCCGGTCACCGGCCTGCCCGGCTACACCACGGACGACCAGCTCAAGGACCTCGAGGGGCGCCCGCTCTGGTACACCGACGACACCTACTCGCAGAAGACCACCGTCGACAAGGGCGACGCCCTCAAGGTGCTGGTCCGGGTGGGGCCCTACAACGTGAACCCCGAGACCGCGATCGACAAGGCGAGCGTGATCTCGCACGAGTACGGACACTCGCTCGGCCTGCCGGACTTCTACTCCACCGGGAGCCGGGAGACCTACGGCGACTGGAACCTGATGGCGACCGACAAGTCGCAGAACATGGACGTGTTCTCCCGCCAGGAGCTCGGCTGGGTGGTTCCCACCGTGCTGCAGCCGGGCCAGACGCGGCAGGTGGACGGCTGGACCGACTCCAAGCAGGACACCGACGCGATCGCCTGGCAGACCGCCGACGGCACGCCGTACACCCTGCGTGAGGGCCAGGACGGCGTCCAGCGGGTCCAGAACTCCGAGGCGTACGTCGCCAAGCTGCCCGGCCGGCAGCTGCTCGACCCCGCGAAGTTCGACACCGGCGACAAGGCCAGCAAGACCCACGCCTGGTGGTCCGGGTCGGGCAACGACTTCGGCTGCGCACCGACCGGCGGCCGCAACCTCGACCTCAGCATCCCCGAGCTCGCCACCGTCGACCCCGACAGCACCGTCACGCTCGAGATGAAGTCCCTGTGGGACATCGAGTGGGACTACGACTACGGCTTCGTGATGACCACGACCGACGGCGGGGACACCTACACCTCGCACGCCTCCGACAACGGCTACACGACCTCGAACACCGACCCGACCGCGGGGAACCCCAACCAGAACGCCTGCCAGACGCAGTACGACAACGGGCTCACCGGCACCAGCGGCTCCTACAGCGACGGGACCGAGGTCCTGGACCGCAAGGCCGGCAACACCCCGCCTGCGGTCTTCCTCTCCGACAGCTTCGACATCAGCGACCTGGCCGGCGAGGCCGAGGGGGCGCTCCGCTTCAGCTACGCCACCGACCCGGGCCTGGCCCGGCCCGGCTGGTTCATCGACGACGTCAAGGTCACCGTCACCGAGCCGGGCGGGACGCCGCGCCAGGTGCTCGTCACCGACTTCGAGTCCTCGGGTGGCCCGTCGGACGACCGCGTGTTCAACGGCGGCTGCCGCGAGGACCTGACCACCGCCTCCCGGTGCACGCCCGGATGGCAGTACCTCGCGGCCGGCGCCGAGGCACCCGCCGACCACGCGTACTACCTCGAGATGCGCGACCGGTCCGGCTTCGACCTCGACGGCAAGGGCCAGATCGACCGCGACCCGATCGGGTTCGCCGCCGGCCTCTCCATGGTCTACACCGACGAGGCGCACGGCTACGGCAACGCCGGCGTCGACGACCCGCCGGCGCAGTCCCCGCTGGACAGCCAGCCCGACCCCGGCAGCGCCACCCCTGACCTGAACGACGCGGCGTGGACCGCCGCGGCCGGCGACTCGAGCTTCACCGACTCCGGCGTCGGTCACGTCGACAACTACACGACGCCGACGACCAACGACAAGGGCGAACCGTCCGGCGACGGCCTGTGGCACCTCCAGTACGACTGCCTGACCTTCGACGTCACCCGCATGACCGGGAACGACGACGGGCCGGCAACCTCCGATGGAGACCTCACCGGCGACGTCCTGTTCGACCTGGGCACAGGCTGCGGCCGGTTCGACTACGGCTACACGCCGGCCACGACCTCGCCCAGCGGCACGGGCGGCGACACGGGGGACTCCGCCTCGGGCGGCACCGCGGCCGGCGCGGCCTCCGGCTCCGCGCCCACTGCCCGGGCCAAGGCCAACCCCCGACGGGTCAAGGTCAAGGACACCGTCCGGTTCACCGGCGCCGCCTCGACCGACCCCGATGACCCGAAGCGGCTCAGCTACAGCTGGGACTTCGGCAACGGTGGCTCGACCCAGGACGCCACCGGCGTCGATGTCAGCCACCGGTTCACCCGGGCAGGCATCTACGACGTGCGACTGACGGTGACCGACCCGCAGGGCCACAACGCCGTGTCGACGGTGACCGTGCGCGTCAGCAAGCAGTGGGACTGCGGCAACGAGCGCATCGACCGTGGCGGCAGCTGGCGGGTGACCGCCCGCCCGCAGGCCCGCGGAGGACACGCCTGCGACAGTCGCGGCGGCTCGGGCGCGCTCTCTGCCAGGTTCACCGGTCAGCGGCTGGCCTTCGTGTACGGCAAGGCGCGCGACGGCGGCCGGGCCACGGTCTTGGTCGACGGTGAGAAGGTCGGCGTGTTGCGCTTCCAGAGCGATTCCGCCAGGCCGCAGTACCGCTACCGGCGCAGCTTCGGTGGCCTCGGTGGCGGCAGCCACACCGTCCGGGTCGTCCTGACGAAGGGCGCCGGCCACATCGACGACCTGGTGCTCTTCGGTCGTCTGCTTCGGTGAGCCGGACGGGGCAGGCAGCGACGCGCGTCGATCAACCCCGAGAAGGAGCCACGGTCGGTCGGCTCGACTCCTGGGGGTCGCGGTCCCACCGCATCCCACACCGGGTGCACTCGTAGCCGCAGGGGCACGGCGCGTTCGGGCAGTCCGGGATGTCGATCGCCCAGATCGTGCCGCGGTGGTCGCACTCCATGCTCGGTCTCGTTCCACCCCCGTGGCAACGGAAAGGCTGGCCCGCTCCGTCGGCGCGGGGGACGTCGAGGAGCGGAGCCAGATCTCGACGCAGCCGCATGGGAGGCGTTGCCCCGAGACAGCGGAGAGCCTAGATGTTGAGCAGCCGCGTTGTCCGCGGAACAGGCGTGATCATGACGACGCGTCGGCGGACGCCGCCTGCTGGGTCAAGGACGGCGGCAGGCCGCGACGGCGAGCTGGTCGACGAAGTCGTTCATCGCGTGCCCGGAGTGGCCCTTGACCCAGTGGAACGCGACGTCGCCACGCGCCACGACCATCTCGACGAGCGGCTCCCACAGGTCGCGGTTGGCGACCGGCTTCCGTTGCGAGCTCAGCCAGCCGCGGTCGAGCCAGCCCGCCCACCAGCGGTCGCGGAAGCAGTTGACGACGTACGTCGAGTCGCTGACGACGACCAACGGCCCGCGCAGCGCGGTCACCGCCTCGAGCGCGGCCCTGATCTCCATGCGCTGGTTGGTGCTCGGCGATTCCGAGCCCGTCGCGAACGTCTCGCGGTCGATCGCCCACGCCCAGCCGCCGGGGCCGGGGTTCCCGGCGCACGCGCCGTCGGTGTAGACGTGCACGGCGCCCTCGGGTGCGGGCATCGGGTCCTTCGGTGTGCGGCGTGGCATCGGGTTCCTCATCGGGACGGCAACGGCGCACCGTAGCAGGCCGGCAGATCCGCTCCGCAAAACCCTTCAGGCCGCAACCGTCCCTTCCGATACTCGTGCCGATGGGCTGTGTCGAATCGGGTCGGGGCTGAGATGTGGGGTCTGAATGAGCGGGCGTCGGAGCTCGCGTTGGGCCTGTCGTCGGCTACCTGTCTGGCGTTGTTCGTCCTCGCCGTGACGCACCCGGCGCCGTCGGACAGCCTGGTCGCGGGCGGGATCGTCGTGTTCACGCTCCTGGTCGTCGGGATCGCGTGGGTCGCGCGCATCGGGCTCCTCGAGCGGGCGACCGTCCAGGCCCTGCGTCGGCAGTCCGAGGCGACGGCGGCCACGAGTGGCGGATGGGTGTATGCGATCGACCCGGAGGGCACATTCGTCTACGTCAGCGAGGCGAGCGTCGACTTCATCGGCTACGAGCCGCACGAGCTGGTCGGTCGCGACGCCCGCACGCTGCTGACCCCCACCGATGCGCCGCACGTGGACACGCGGGTCGGCGACGTCCCCCAGCACGTCAGCGTCACGGTCGTCCGGGGACGACACCGCGACGGCCGCGACCTCTGGTTCGAGGTGACGGTCGCCCCTGTCTTCGCCGGCGACGGCCGGAGCGTGGTGGGGTTCGGGGGCACCGCGCGGCTCGTCACCGACGAGAAGCATCCTGCCGTCGTCCGCGAGCTGCACCGGCGCGGGGCGGCCGAGCTGCTGCTCACGGAGGACCTCACCGTGGCGTTCCAGCCGATCGTCGAGCTGGTCTCCGGTCGTGTCGTGGGCGTGGAGGCCCTCAGCCGGTTCCGGTCCCGGCCGGGCGTCGGTCCCGACGTCGTGTTCGCCGAGGCGTGGAACGCCGGGCTGGGGCTCGAGCTCGAGCTGCTCGCCGTACGCCGCAGTCTCGAGGAGGCGCGGCTGCTCGACCCCGGGTTGTACGTCGCCGTCAACGTGTCCCCGAGCGTGCTGGCGAACCCCGCCCTCACCGACGCGCTCAAGGCCTGTGGCCTCGACCTGCGGCGCGTGGTCATCGAGGTGACCGAGCACGCGTCCGTCACCGACTACTCGATCCTGGAGCGTCCGCGGCAGCGGCTGCGCGACCTCGGCGTCCGCCTGGCCATCGACGACGCCGGGGCCGGCTACTCCTCGCTGCGGCACATCGTGTCCCTGTCGCCCGACATCATCAAGATCGACCGTGCGCTGGTGGCCGACGTCGACAAGGACCGCGCCCGGCGCGCGCTGGTCATGGCCGTGGTCGTCTACGCGCTGGAGATCGGGACGACCATGGTCGTCGCCGAGGGGGTCGAGACCCGCGCCGAGATGACGACGCTGATGTCCCTGGGCGTCGACGCCGCGCAGGGGTACCTCACCGGCCGCCCGACGACCTCGCACGCCGACTGGTTCGGCTGGCGGGCGGAGTCGCCGGCCGTCGTCGCGCCGGAGGTGCCGGGCCGATGACGACCCAGACCCCGACCGGGCCCGAGGCCGCCGACCTGGCGGTCCGGCTCGCCGAGATCGAGCGCCTCGTCCGCTACGGACCGCACGAGGCGCTCGACCGCTCCCGCGAGCTGCTGGCGACCGACGCGCTGTCGCCGGACGACGTCGCCTACCAGCGTCTGCTCCTGGCGAAGGCCTCCGCGCAGGCACGCATCGGCGAGACGGCCGACGGCGGCCGCTTGATGCGTGAGGTGAAGGCGTGGGCCGAGGAGCGCGGGGAGTCCGAGCTGCTGGCCATGGCGCATCGACGGCTATCCACGTTGTTCCGCCGGATCGGCGACCCCGCCCTGATGCTCGAGCACGCCGTGGCCGCCGTGGAGCTGCTCGACGCCGACACCGCGGTCGAGCTGCGTGGCGACCACCTCCTCGGGCTCGCCGATGCGCTGGGGGCCGGCGGCGAGTTCGACAGCTCGCTGCGTCGCTACGCCGAGGCAGCGGAGCTGGCCAACGCCGGGGACGACCAGTACCTGCGCAACGCCGTCCTCAACAACCTCGCCTACACCCAGTACGAAGCGGGCCTCGCCGACGAGGCCGTGGCGACCGCGGAGCGACTCCTCCAGCAGCTCGCCGCGGCCGGCCAGCCGCTCATGAGCCACAACGCCGACACCGTGGCACGGGCCTACATGGCCGTGGGCCGGTACGACGACGCGGCAGCGGCCGTCGAGCCGCTGTGCGCGGTGCCTGAGCGGGGTGAGGACTGCGACGGACTCGTCATGGCGCTGCTGACCCTGGCCGAGGCCAAGCGGCTCGCCCTGGACCTTCGCGCCGCGAACGCAGCGTTGGATCGCGCTGTCGGCCTGATCGACCAGTACGCCCTCGACGGCGTTCGCTCCGAGGCGATGCGCGAGCGCGCGGAGCTGCTGGCGGCCGAGGGGGAGTACCAGGCGGCCTACGCGGAGTTCAAGGCCTTCCACGACGCCGACGTCCAGCTCCGGGCACTCGAGCGCGACGGACGCGCCCGCACCCTGGCCGCCGTCTTCGAGGCCACGGAGGCACAGCGCAGCCGCGACTTCTTCCGGGAGCTGTCCGTGCGCGACCCGCTCACGGGGCTCCACAACCGCCGTCACCTCGACGCGATCCTCGCCGAGCTGCTGGACCCGGTCGGTGGCGCCGACGTCCTGACGGTGGCCATCGTCGACCTCGACCACTTCAAGCGGGTCAACGACACCTTCTCCCACGCGGTGGGCGACACCGTGCTGCAGAAGGTCGCCGGCCTCCTCGCCGACGTCGCCCTGCTCGACGACGGCGGCGTCGCGGCCCGGCTCGGCGGGGAGGAGTTCGTCCTCGTCCTGCCCGGCGTGTCCGGGCTCACCGCGGCCCGGCGGGCCGACGCACTGCGACGCACCATCGGCACGCATCCGTGGCACCGGGTCGCCGCCGGGCTCTCCGTGACGACCAGCATCGGCGTCGCGTCGTTCCCCGCCGACGGCAGCACCACGCACGAGCTGCTCGCCGTGGCCGACCACAACCTGTACCGGGCCAAGCGGGCCGGGCGGGACCGGGTCGTCAGCGGCGGCTGACCCCGCACCCCGCCGACGGTCGGGCCCTGCCCGGCGTCAGCTCCGCAGGTACGACGCGCCGTTCACGTCGATGATCGTGCCCGTCGAGAAGCGCGCCTCCGGCGAGGCCAGCCACAGCACCGCGGCGGCGACCTCCTCGGGTCGGGCCACGCGGCCGAACGGCGACTGCGCGCGCACGGCGTCGCCGCCGGGGCCGTCGAGGATCTCGCGCGCCATCTCCGTCTGCACGAAGCCCGGTGCGACGGTGCCGACCGTGATGCCCTCGGGCGCGAGGGCGATCGCCAGCGACTGGCCGAAGGCGTTCATCCCGGCCTTCGAGGCGCCGTAGGCGGGGTTGTTCGGCTCGCCGCGGAACGCGCCCCGGCTCGACACGTTGACGATCGCGCCGCCTCCGGCCGCGCGCAGGTGGGGGATCGCGCAGTACGCCGCGTTGGCCGCTCCGACCAGGTTGGTGGCGAGCGTCTGCGACCAGGCCGTCTGCCACTCGTCGTACGACGTGGACAGCGGCGGGTGGGCGAGGAAGACACCGGCGTTGTTGACCAGCACGTCGAGCCGACCGAGCCGCGCGGCCGCGGAGTCGACGGCCCGGCCCACGGCGTCCGCGTCGGCCAGGTCGGCCTGCACGGTGACGTGGCCGTCGCCGGGCAACGACGAGGCGACGTCCTCGGCGAGCATGGCGGACGATCCGTAGTGCACCGCGACCCGGTCGCCCTGCGTGGCGAAGGCACGGGCGATCGCCGCACCGATGCCGCGCGAGCCACCGGTCACCAGCACGCCACGTGCGGTCACTTCGCGACCTCCGCGACACCGGCGAGCAGCCGCTCGACGTCGTCGGCGCTGGTGTACGGCGCCAGCCCCGCCCGCACGGCACCGGTGTCGCCCAGGCCGAGCCACCGCGACGCCTCGAGCGCGTAGAAGCTGCTGGCCGGCGCGTTGACCCCGACGGACGCGAGGTGCTCGTAGACGGCCCGGTCGTCGCAACCGTCCACCGAGAAGAACACCGTCGGCGTGCGCCGCTCCGGGGACCCGTGCAGCACGACGCCGTCGATGCTCCGCAGTCCCTCCAGCAGCCGCGCCAGCAGACGGTCCTCGTGCTCCTCGACCGCCCGCATCGACTCCAGCACCCGGGTGCGGCGGTCGTCGGCGCCGGCGCCGTCGGAGGCGAGCCCGGCGATGTAGTCGATCGCGGCCGTGGTGCCCGCGAGCAGCTCGTAGGGCAGCGTGCCGAGCTCGAACCGCTCCGGCACCACGTCGGTCGACGGCAGCAGCTTGTCCACGCGCCCCCGCGCCCACTGCTCGGGCGCGGCGACGACGAGGCCGTGGTGCGGCCCGAAGAACTTGTAGGGCGAGCACGCGTAGAAGTCGGCGCCCAGCGCCGCGACGTCGACCGGGGCGTGCGGAGTCAGGTGCACCCCGTCGACGTACAGCAGGGCGCCCACCGCGTGCACAGCCTCCGCGATCGCGGGGACGTCCGGTCGGGTGCCCAGCACGTTGGACGCGCCGGTGACCGCGACCAGCCGGGTCCGGGCGCTCAGCTCCGCCCGCACGTCGTCGACGGTCAGCTCCGCGGTCAGCCGGTCGAACCCGACCCACCGCAGCGTCGCGCCGGCGGCCTCGGCGGCCTGCACCCACGGCCGGACGTTCCCGTCGTGGTCGAGCCGGGTGACCACGACCTCGTCGCCAGGCCCCCACTCCTTGGCGAGCGCCCGCGACACGTCGTACGTCGCCTGCGTCATCGACCGGGCGAACACCACGCCGCTCGCGTCGCAGCCGAGAAGGTCCGCGACCGCTCGCCGAGCGCCGGCCACGACGTCCTCCGCGCGTCGCTCGGCCGCGGTCACGGAGCCGCGGTTCGAGATGCCGGACGTCATCGTCTCCGCGACCGCCTCGCCCACCTGCCGCGGCACCTGGGTGCCGCCGGGGCCGTCGAAGAAGGCGACGCCCTGGTCGAGGGCGGGGAAGTCCTTGCGGATGCGCTCGAGGTCGAAGGTCATGGCGACATCATGCTCGCCGGGCCCGAACCGCACGCTCGGGCGTGGCCCCGGGCTCCGCGCGGCGACAGAATCGACCCGAAGGAGGTCCGCCATGTCCGTCCAGCTCAACCACACGATCGTCCACGCCCGTGACAAGCACGAGACCGCTCGACACCTCGTCGAGATCCTCGGCCTCCCCGACCCGACGACGTACGGACCGTTCGTCGTCGTCCAGGTCGGCAACGACGTCTCGCTCGACGTCGCCGACGACCACGGGACGCCCCACCCGCAGCACTACGCGTTCCTGGTCACCGAGGCGGAGTTCGACCAGATCCACGGACGGATCCAGGAGCGCGGCCTGGAGTGGTGGGCCGACCCGTTCCACCGCCGGCCGCGGGAGGTCAACGACAACGACGGCGGCCGCGGGGTCTACTGGAACGACCCGAACGGGCACAGCCTGGAGATCCTGACGGTGCCCTACGGCGGCTGGCCGTCCGGCCGGCGCTGAGACGAGGAGGGGCCGCATGGGTGAGCTGCACGTCAACATGAACATCACGCTCGACGGCGTGATCCAGGCCAACGGTGGCCCGAGCGAGCAGGATGCGGGCTTCGAGTACGCCGGCTGGGAGCGCCCGTTCTGGGATGCGGAGTCCGGCGAGCAGATCAACGCGGACGTGGCGGCATCCGACGCTCTGCTGCTGGGTCGCACGACGTACGACATCTTCCGCGGCTACTGGCCGGGCAAGACCGACGAGATCGGGCGGACCTTCGACCGGGTCCCCAAGTACGTCGCCTCCCGCGGCACGCCCGAGCTGTCCTGGGACACCAGCATCCAGGTCAGCGACGTGGGTGCCGAGGTCCGGGAGCTGCGCGAACGGCACGAGCAGGTCCACACGTGGGGTAGCGCGAACCTGCTGCAGACCCTGTTCCGCGAGGCCCTGGTCGACCAGGTGAACCTCTGGGTCTGTCCGGTCGTGATCGGGCAGGGCAAGAGGCTGTTTCCCGAGGGCGCGACCGCCGCCCGTTTCGAGCAGGTCGAGCCGCCGAAGTCGTATCCGGCCGGGGTCGTCCTGATGCGCTATCGATGCCTCGACGGGCCTCCCGAGACGGTGGCCGCGGCCGGCGCCTAGACCGAGGAGGCGCCGAACCAGGTGGACAGCGCCTGCCGCAGTGCCGGTAGGGCGGTCGCGCCGGGCTCGTCGACGGCGGCGGCCCAGGCGATGAGGCCGTCCGGCCGGACCAGGAGCACGTCGGCGGGCCGCTCGTCGACCGTCGCGGTGACGACGTCGACGCGGTCCGGCCACAAGCCGGCCGGCTCCCGCAGGTCCGTCCGTGCCGCGAGGTCGAGCAGGACCGCGCGGCCCGACCGGAGCAGCCCGGCGACCCGAGGATCCCGGTGCTCCACGCGCAGCGCCTGGTCGGTCGCGAACGCGCCGACGAGCGGGTGCGCCTCGGAGGACGGAGCGCCCACGTCGGTGCCGGCCATGAGCGCACCGAGGCGGAGCAGTGGCTGCTCGTCGCCGGCCAGCTCGAGGAACAGCGCCCGCAGGGCGTCGCCGGTCGGGCCGTGCGCGCGGCGCAGCGCGACCTGCGCGCGCGTGTGGAGCAGCGTGCGCTCGGCGGCGGCGCGACGTTCGGCGGTGTAGGTGTCGAGCAGCCCGGGTGGCGCCCAGCCCTGGACGCTGCCGGCGAGCTTCCACGCCAGGTTGGCCGCGTCGAGCATCCCGGCGTTGACCGCGACGCCGCCCGCGGGGAACAGGTGCGCCGCATCGCCGGCCAGGAAAACGCGGCCGTCCCGGTAGCTGTCGGCCTGCTTCGCCGAGTACCCGAACCGCGTCATCCGGAGCGGCTCTCCCAGCGGCAGGTCGATACCGAGGACGCGGTGCACGCTTGCGCTCAGCTCCTCGACGGACATGGGCACGTCGTCGTCGTACTCGGTCGCCTCCACCTCGGCGGTGTAGACGCCGATGGTGCCGCCCATGCCGGAGCACGCGAACACACCGTGCTCGGTCGCGGTGTAGCCGAACGGGATCGTGCCGACTCCACGGACGTCGAGGCCGCCGTCGTCGAGCAGCGTCACCCCCTCGGGGACGGTGACCGAGGCCAGCCGCTCGATCTCGGGGAAGGCCGTGCCGGGGAACGGGATCCCGGCCAGGTCGCGGACCCGGCTCCGGCCGCCGTCGCAGCCGACCACGAAGCGCGTGGCCACCGGGTACGGCCCGTCCGTGCCGCGCACCTCGACGGTCACCGTCTCGTCGTCTTCCTGCCGCAGGCCGACGACCTCGTGCCCGCGTCGTACCTCGGCGCCACGGTCGACGGCGCGTTCGGCGAGGAGCTGTTCGAGACGCGGCTGCGGGAGCAGCACGGCGCGCATCGGCGAGTCGTTCAGCCGGGTGAAGTCCAGGTGCAGCCCCCCGAACGGGAACCGAGGAGCCGGCTCGGGACCGGCCTTCGCCGCGTGGAACCGGTCCAGCTCGCCCCGGTGGTGCAGCAGCTGCAGGATCTGTCCCGCGAGGCCGCCGGCCTTAGCGACCTCGGAGGGTTCCGGGCGCCGTTCCAGCAGCAGCGTTCGTACGCCGACCCGGGCGAGCTCACCCGCCAGCATGAGACCGGTCGGACCGGCGCCCACCACGACCACGTCCACGTCCACGTCGGTCACCGGTCACATCCCCCGTGCTTCTCGACTACGTCCACCTCGGCCGTCGATTGTGGGGGAGCACCGGGGTCTTGCCGCAAGCCCCCTCCTGCCGTATACGTTGAAAGTGAAGGGCATCGAGCCCTGGCAGGCCGTGGTGAGGGGGCCGTCGATGACGGAGATCGTGCCTCGCTGGGAGTGGCGAAGCTTCGGTGACCTCGACTGGGCGTTCGCCGGGTTGACACCGCACGACGTTCTGGAGAGCACCGAGGTGTACCTCGTCTCGGCGGCCGGCGCCGACGTGGTGAAGGTGCGCTACGAGCTCATGGACGTCAAGCACCTGCTGCAGACCGACGACAACGGGCTGGAGCAGTGGACCCCGGTCGTGAAGGCGCCCTTCCCGCTCGGCGAGGCGGACGCCCGTGCCGTGGCCGGTGCCGTCGGCGTGGCCGCCGAGACGCTGACCGGCGCGCCGTACCCGCAGGACGACCTGCTCGCGCAGCTCGCGGTGCCCGGCTCGGGCGTGGTCGCCGTCGAGGTCGCCAAGAGACGGCAGCGGTACGACGTCGACGGGTGCGCGGCGGAGCTCACCGAGGTGCGCACGCCGTACGGGTCGACCGGCACGGTCGCGATCGAGGACGAGGACGCGGACCTCGTGATGCGGACGGTCCGGGGGCTGGGTCTCGGGGGCCGGCCGAACGTAAACTTCCTGCGTGGTCTCAGGGCCCTGCTCGGGCTCCCGGCGGACCGCGTCGCCGTCATCGACGTCGGCACGAACTCGGTGAAGTTCCACGTCGGTGAGCGCACGGACGACGGCTGGCGGGCCGTCGTCGACCGCGCCGAGATCACGCGCCTGGGCGAAGGGCTGCAGGAGGGCGGCGGCCTCCAGCCCGAGCCGATGGCGCGCACCGTCGAGGCGATCAGCGACATGGCCGACGAGGCGTGCCGGCAGCGCGTCGCCGCGATCGCCGCGGTGGGGACGGCGGGGCTGCGGATGGCCTCCAACGGCGCCGACTTCGTCGCCGGCGTGCGCAAGCGCTGCGGGGTCGACATCGACGTCATCTCGGGGGAGGACGAGGCGCGGCTCGCCTACCGGGCCGCCACCGAGGGGCTCGGAGCCAGCGGGGCACGGGTCGTCTTCGACACCGGTGGGGGCAGCTCCCAGTTCACCTTCGGTAACGGCGACGAGGTGGTCGAGCGGTTCAGCGTCCCCGTGGGCGCCGTGCGGTTCACGGAGAGGTACGGGCTGGACGCGACCGTGTCCGAGGCCGTGCTGGCCGAGGCACTGGACGCGATCGCCGGAGACCTCTCGCGTCTGGACGGCCGGCCGACACCCGAGCTGGTCGTCGGTCTCGGCGGCGCGGTGACGAACCTCGCGGCGGTCATGCACGGCCTGACCCGGTACGACCCGGACGTCATCCAGGGCACCGTCCTCGAGCGCGACGAGATCGACCGGCAGATCGAGCTCTACCGCACGCGGGACGCCGAGCAGCGTCGTTCGATCGACGGCCTCCAGCCGCAGCGCGCCGAGGTCATCCTCGCCGGTGCCTGCGTGGTCCGCACGATCCTCGCCAAGCTGGCGGTGGACTCGTTCAGGGTGAGCGACCGGGGGCTCCGCCACGGGGTGCTGGCCGAGCGGTTCGGCTAGTCAGAACGGGCTCTAGGCCGAGCCGCCGTCGTGCTCCACGATGGAGCCAACGCCGGTGATGGGAGTTCTCGTGACGACGACGCCGATGCCATCCGGGCTGGTGCCCGACGAGCTGCAGCGAATGGTGGGGCTGGTCAACCAGTCCGACAGCATCGAGCTGAAGCTGACTCTTCCGGCCTCGGCCTACCGGCTGGCGGCGAAGGCGCTGGAGATCGATCCGCTGGAGGCGCAGATCCGGCAGGTGTTCTTCTTCGACACCCCGGACCTGGCCCTGAACCGCGCCGGCGTGGTGACGCGCGCCCGCCGTGTGCAGGGGCGCGACAGCGACTCGGTCGTCAAGCTGCGTCCGGTGATCCCGTCCGACCTCCCGCAGAAGTACCGCAGCTCCCCGAACTTCAACGTCGAGGTCGACGCGATGCCGGGCGGTTACGTCTGCTCCGGCACGATGAAGTCGATGCTGCCGCCGACGGCCGTCCAGCCGTCGATCCTCGGCAAGCGGCCCATCAGCAAGCTCTTCTCCAAGGAGCAGCGCTCGTTCTTCACGACCTACGCTCCGGAGGGCCTCGCCATCGACGACCTGTCGATCCTCGGGCCCATCTTCGTGCTCAAGCTCAAGCTTCGCCCGAAGGGCTACCCACGCCGCCTGGTCGTCGAGATGTGGCTGTACCCCGACGGCGCGCGGGTGGTAGAGCTGTCCACCAAGTGCCTTCCCGGCCAAGGCCTTCAGGTCGCCGTGGAGACGCGGGAGTACCTCGCGGGCAAGGGCATTCCTCTCTCCGGGGAGCAGCAGACCAAGACCAGGACCGCGCTGGAGTTCTTCGCTGCGGAGCTGAGCGCCGGCTGATGCACTGAGCGCCGTCGAGGAACAAACATCTCGGCCGGTCAGCCGGCGTGGACGTGGGGACGCCGCTCGCGCCGGGGCTCGGCGCGTCGGAGAACCTCGCGGGTGATCGGGGCGACCTCGCCCGCGCCGAACAGGAGGAAGCGGAGCAGGTGGACGAGCGGGTTGCCCTCGGTCCACTCGAAGTAGATGTGCGGGCGGACGCCCGTGCGGTCCCGGATGTCGAGCAGCAAGGAGGCGACGGTGTTGGGAACGGAGGCGCCGGTGACGGTGAGGACCCGGTACTCGTCGTGCATCACCTCGCCGTGCACCTCGATGTGGCTCTCGAAGTCCGAGTAGTCACCGACGGTGACCTCGACGAAGATGATGTCGCCGGCGTTGGGCAGGTCGTGGTCGTCGACGATCTGCCGCACCTTCTCCCGGTACTCCCCGACGTCGCGGGTGTCGGGCTCGTTCGCGACCAGCCGGATCGAGCGCCGCGCACAGTCGCGGAGGAACGCGTCCGCACGGGCGTCGTACACGATCTCCGTGGTGCGCAGCTCGAAGGCGCGGGCGAGCCTGGACAGCAGCGAGATCGCCATGATCGCCGCGATGAAGCAGGCGCCGATCTGGACCCCGTCGGGGCGTTCACGGACGTTCTCGAGGGTGGTGTAGGTGAGCACCAGGCCGATCACCGCGTAGACGACGGTCAGCCGGCGCTGGCCCGCCCGGCGTGCGGCCAGGGTGACGGCGACGGCGGCGGAGGTCATGAGCACCAGCACGCCGGTGGCGTAGGCGCCGCCCTGGGCGTCGACGTCGGCGTCGAAGATCCAGGTGATCAGGAGGGCGACGCCGGTCAGGACCAGGACGAGCGGTCGCACCGCGCCGGCCCACTCCGGTGACATGCCGTAGCGGGGCAGGTAACGAGGGACCAGGTTCAGCATCCCGGCCATCGCCGACGCGCCGGCGAACCACAGGATGAGGACGGTGGAGACGTCGTACAGGGTGCCGAAGGCGTTGCCCAGGTACAGGTGGGCCAGGTAGGCCAGTGCCCGGCCGTTGGCGGAGCCGCCCTCCTCGAACTGCTCGGGCGGGATCAGCAGGGTGGTGACCAGGCTGGAGGCGATCAGGTAGACGCTCATCGTGCAGGCGGCGACCGTCAGCATCCTCTTGGTGTTGCGGATCTTCGCCACCGGACGCTGCGGGTCGTCGGCCGGGTCGCCCTGCACGTGGCTCATCACGGCGACGCCGGTCTCGAACCCCGACATGCCCAGCGCGAGCTTGGGGAAGAGCGTCAACGAGATCGCGATCATCATCGCGACGCTGCCGTGCTGGGTGGTGAGGGCGGTGGTCCAGTCGGCGACCAGGTGCCCCTCGCTGATCACGTGGGCGGCGGCGGCCACGATCACCACGGCGTTGAGGACGAGGTAGCTGCCGACGAGCACGACGGCGACGCCGATCGCCTCCGTGAAGCCCTTGAGGAAGACGGCTCCGAGCAGGGTCACGAGGCCGAACGTGATCCACAGCTCCTGGCCGTGCAGGAACGCGGGGACGTGCGGGTTCTCGACCACGTGCGCGCTGGCGTCGGCCGCGGAGAGCGTGATCGTGATGATGAAGTCGGTGAGCGCGAAGCCGAGGAGCACCAGCACGAACAGCTTCCCGCGCCAGAAGGGGAGCAGCCGTTCGAGCATGGCGATGGAGCCCTGCCCGTGCGGGCTCTCGTAGGCCACGCGGCGATACACAGGAAGTGCTCCGAACAGCGTGAGAAGCACGAGCGTGACCGTGGCGAGCGGGCTGAGCAGCCCGGCTGCCAGGAAGGCGATGCCCGGCTGGTAGCCGAGGGTGGAGAAGTAGTCGACGCCGGTCAGGCACATCACCTTCCACCACGGCTCGGGCTTGTGGCCGGCGTGCTCGACGGCGTGCGGCCCGGCGTGGCGCGCGGTCTCGGTGCGGTCGAAGAGCCATTCACGCAGGCGCGTGCCCGGCGTGTCAGGCGTGTCGAGTGGCTGGAGGTCGAGGCTCACTCCTCCCATACAACCGCCCGTTTCCGCCGTCCGGGGGCGGGCTAACAACTCCCTAACAAGGCCGTCGCGCACCTGTGAGGACCGCGCACGGATCGGCGCGAAGACTGTCAGGATCCCGTCAGGATGGACCCACGACCGGCGGTGGTGGCGTTGGCTGATGCCGTGGCCCATCAGGCGATCACGGACGAAGCGGGGATCCGCTTCGGCATCGACGTCGGCGCGCTGTTCGCGCTGACGGCCGTCGTCGTGGCCGGCGACCTCCGGGGCGGGTACGGCGTCCTGCTGCTGCTCCTGGCCACGACCGTGCTCGCGGGTGCGCTGGACGGGCCGTACGCGCTGCTGCTGGGTCTTGCCGGGTGGAGCTTCGCGACGGGCTTCGCGGTCAACACGTTCGCCGTCCTCACGGTCGCGCCGCTCGACCTGCTCCGGATGGCGGTGTTCGTGGTCATGGCCGTGGCCGTGCACAGGTCGGGAGGCTCGCCATGAGCACCGACCGGGGGGTGGCGGGGGAGAGAATGGGACTGCCCCGGCACGCGGGTGCCGAGACGACTGGAGGAACGATGGTCCGCGGCAGCCTCAGCGCCCGACGGCGCCGCTACGGCTACCTCCTCGCCGTCGTGGGTGCTGCCGCCCTCGTGGTCGTGCTCGTCCCGTTGCGCGGTCGGCTCGACCTGGCGAGCGAGGCGTTGCTGTTCCTGCTGCTGGTCGTCACCACCGCCATCCTCGGCGGGCTCGGGCCCGCGCTCCTCGCGGGTGGGCTCGGCGCGCTGCTGCTGAACTTCTTCTTCACCAAGCCGTTCCACACCTTCCGGATCCACGAGGCCAGCGACATCGTCGCCGTCCTCGTCTTCGCGGCGGTGGCCGTCATGGTCAGCTGGGTCGTCGACCTCGCCTCCCGGCGCGCCGAGGCGGTGCGGGAGGCAGCGGAGCTCGAGGCCGGCAACCGGCTGCGCACGGCGCTCCTGGCCGCCGTCGGTCACGACCTGCGCACCCCTTTGGCCGCCGCCAAGGCAGCGGTCTCGGGCCTCCGCAGCCGCGACGTGACGCTCACCGAGGACGACCGGCGGGAGCTGCTCGAGACCGCCGACGAGTCCCTCGACCGGTTGGCCGCGCTGGTCGAGAACCTGCTGGACCTGAGCCGCCTCCAGGCCGGTGCGCTTCCCGTCCGCACCCAGCCGGTGGCGGTCGACGACGTCATCGCCCGGGCGCTGGACGACCCCGGGGTCGAGCCGCGCACCGTCGTGCTCGACGTGCCGGAACAGCTGCCGGACGTCGTGGCCGACCCGGGCCTCCTCGAGCGGGTGATCGTCAACGTGGTCGCCAACGCCCAGCGCTGTGCGCCCCCGCCGGCGCTGCTCACCGCCGTCGCGGCCGACGGCCGGGTCGACCTCCGCGTGGTCGACACCGGTCCCGGCATCGTCGCGGCCGACCGGGACCGGGTGTTCGTGCCCTTCCAGCGGCTCGGGGACAGCGGCACCGGGGGACTGGGGCTCGGCCTGGCGCTGTCGCGTGGTCTGGTCGAGGCGATGGCGGGCAGCTTGACGCTCGACGAGACGCCCGGCGGTGGGCTGACCCTGGTGATCTCGCTGCCCGCCGTACCGGTGGCAGCCCCGGCGGAGGCCCCGAGGTCATGACCCGCGTCCTGGTCGTCGACGACGAGCCGCAGATCGTCCGGGCGCTCGCCATCAACCTGCGCGCCCGAGGCTACGAGGTCTGCACCGCCCGCGACGGCGGCGAAGCGCTCCAGGTCGCGGCCGCACGTCTGCCGGACGTCGTCATCCTCGACCTCGGCCTTCCCCGCCTCGACGGCATCGACGTGATCGGCGGGCTCCGAGGCTGGACCAACATGCCGATCCTGGTGCTGTCGGGACGCAGCGACAGCATGCACAAGGTCGACGCCCTCGACGCCGGGGCCGACGACTACGTGACCAAGCCCTTCGGCATGGACGAGCTGATGGCGCGGCTGCGTGCCATGCTCCGTCGCAACACGGGGGCCGAGTCGACGCCTGCTGTCGAGTTCGGCGACGTACGGGTCGACCTCGCCGCCACCCGTGTGACGGTGAACGGCGAGGAGGTCCGCCTCACGCCGACCGAGTGGCGCCTGCTCGAGGCGCTCGTGCGGCACCCGGGCAAGCTGCGCAGCCAGCGTCAGCTGCTGACCGAGGTCTGGGGCCCCGGCTACGAGACGGCGCAGGGGAACCTGCGCCTGTACATGGCCCAGCTGCGTCGGAAGCTCGAGGTCGACCCCGCCCGGCCGCGCTTCTTCCTGACCGATCCCGGCCTCGGCTACCGCTTCCAGCCGTGAGCCCACGGCTCGCGTGGACGGGCGGCATATTCGCTTGCCGGGCCAGATGAGTCGTTGAGAGCCTCCCGGTATGCCGTCCGGCACCGAAGGTCCACCGTTCGACCAGTTCCTCGCCACCGCCGAGGCCGTGGCTCGGGCGCGACCGGAGGTGGACGCCGAGATGGCTCGCGAGGTGTTCCTCGAGGCGGCGACCCTCCTGCACAACGGCCTCGCCCTCGACGGCCTGGACGAGCACGACGCGGCGGCTGTCGTCGCCGGACTGTGCGTCGACCTCGTCGCGCCGGACCCGGGTGCCGCGGTGCGCGCGCGGTCCCGAGCAGTGCTGGAGGACCCCGGCGACCTGCACGAGCCGGGGGACGTGTCCGCGGCCTACCTCGTCGCGGCGCGGATCCTGCAGCTCTGACCGCCGGGTCACTAGGTCACGTGGGGGATGCTCGGGGCGACCTCTGCGTGCCACGCTCGGACGGTGAGGGAGATCGGCTTCGACGAGACGATGGAAGCGGTCGTGCGCGGCTTCGAGTGGGGCGGCGTGGCCATCCTCGTCGTGGGGTCACTGGCCGCGTTCGTCTCGGCCGCTCGTTCGTACCGGCTCATCGGCGGTCGCCGGGCCTATGAGAAGGCGCGTCGGGACGTCGGCCGGGCGATCCTGCTGGGGCTGGAGTTCCTGATCATCGCCGACATCGTCATGACGATCACCGTCGATCCCACGCTCGAGAGCGCGGTCGCGCTGGGGGTCATCGTGCTCGTCCGGACCTTCCTGAGCTTCTCGCTCGAGATCGAGCTCGAGGGCTCCCTTCCCTGGCGGCGCAGTGCCGCCGGCGCCGACACTGCGGAGGCGGCCCCGGCGGACTGAGCGGGCGTCGGGCGCGGTCGCGTTCAGACGAGGCCGGTCTCCAGGGCCAGCTCCGCCTGGTGCAGCCACCACGGCAGGGCCGCGCGTTCCCGTTCGCGCACGGCCGGGTCGGGGTGCTCGACGATGTCGAGGGCCTTGTTCCAGCCCAGCCACGTGAGGCCGGAGAGAAGGCCGATCCGCAGGGCCGTCGGGTCGTGTGCCGGGCCGGCGGCCTCGCGCTGCAGCGCGACGAGGTCGTCGAGACGGGCCGTGATCGTGGAGCTCTCCGCGCCCTCGGCCACCGGGCCGAACAGGTGCGCGCACCCGGCCAGCAGCCGGCCGACGTCGAGCTCGGCGGGACCGACCGTGGCGAGCCCCCAGTCGATCAGGGTGAGGCATCCGGGACGGGCTGGTTCGAAGGCCATGTTCACCGTGGCGAGGTCCCCGTGCAGCAGCGTCGTCGGGAGGTCCAGGCAGGCCGCCGTGAGGGGCGCGGTGTCCTGGGCCAGGGCGAGCACCCGCTGCCCGACCTCGCCCGGTGCGACTTCGGGCCAGTACTCCCACCCGCGCAGGGCGAAGTCCACGAGGGGTGCGCCCGCGAGCGGTCGGATCCGTCGCGGCTCGAACATGGCGAGGACCGTGCCGAGCGGGGTGAGGCCGTCGGGTGCCGTGCCGAGGAACGTCGCGTGCAGGTCGGCGCCGGCGCGGAACATCGTCCGTGCCTGTTCCGGGGTGACGACGGACCTCCAGGTGAGCACGGCGTCGCCGAGGTCGCGCATGACCAGCACGCCGCGACCGTCCTCGTCGTACCACGCGTCGATCACGGGGTGCAGCACGCTCGGCGGCAGCCAGTCGAGGACGCCGCGCTCGAAGATCTCCACCTCGCGGCCGCGGGTGTCGAGGGACAGCCGCATCACCAGGTCGACGGACGGGTCGAAGCGCTTGACGACCACACGCGAACCGTCGGCGAGCCGAACGCGCTCCAACGTCGCCCCGGAACGCCCATCGTCATTGACCGGGGCGCGGTCCACGGCGCCCTCCAGGAGCGCACGGTTCATACCCGCCATCGTGCGCCCCGGTCGTGGGGCATGTCGAGATCGCCGCGGCGGCGTCGTCCCAGATGCACACGACCGGATCGACGTTGGAGGATGGCAGCCATGTCACGGATCAAGAACTTCGACCACGTCGGGATCACCGTCGCGGACCTCGACGCGGCGACGGCGTTCTTCGTCGGGCTGGGTCTCGAGGTGGAGGGCCGTACGTTCGTGGAGGGCGACTTCCTGGACACCGTCAGCGGTATCCCGGACTCGCGGACGGAGGTCGTCATGCTGCGACCTCCCGGTGGCGGGACCCGGCTCGAGCTCGCGAGCTTCGTCCGGCCCGACCACCTGCCCGGCTCGCCCGCCGCGATGGCCAACGAGGTGGGCCTGCGCAACGTGTGCTTCGAGATCACCGACCTGCAGGGGACGGTCGACCGCCTGGCCGCGGACGGGTACGGCCTGGTCGGCGGCATCGGCCGGCACGAGGACAGCTGGCTCATGGCCTACGTCCGCGGGCCCGAAGGGATCGTTGTCTCGCTGGCCGAGAGGATCGGCTGAGGCGCGTCTGACGGTCGCCCCGCGCTGCGTCACGCAGCAGCGACTCCGGTGCTGCCGTCGCCCTCGCCCGGCACGGACGCGTCCGTGTCGGCCGGGCCGCGCAGGCCGAGGCGGCGGGCCACGTCCTCGGCGTACCCGTTGGGCAGCGACAGCCGGATCACCTTCCACCAGGCCGAGGCGACCTGCTTGGGCAGCGGGCCGGTCGTGTAGCGCAGGCCGTAGTCGTCGAACAGCTCGCGCACCTTGGGCGCGATCTCCTGGTAGCGGTTGCTGGGCAGGTCGGGGAACAGG
Source organism: Nocardioides iriomotensis (assembly GCF_004168035.1). Lineage (GTDB taxonomy): Bacteria > Actinomycetota > Actinomycetes > Propionibacteriales > Nocardioidaceae > Nocardioides_B > Nocardioides_B iriomotensis. The sequence continues at coordinate 32,834 of NZ_SDPU01000034.1, forward strand.
TGGTGCTCGATCTGGTACGAGAGGTTGCCGGTCATGAGGTGCATGGCCTTGCCGCCGGAGATGTTGGCGGAGCCGAGCATCTGGCGCAGGTACCACTCGCCTCGGGTCTCGCCCTCGATCGAGCGCCGCTCGAAGGTCTCGACGCCGTCGGGGAAGTGGCCGCACATGATCACCGAGTTGGTCCAGAGGTTGCGGACCAGGTTGGCGGCCGCGTTGGCGCCCGCGGTGGGGAGGAACGCGGGTCCGGACAGCAGCGGGTGCACGACGTAGTCCTTGGTGACCTGCTTGCGGATCTTCTTCAGCACCTGCCGGGTCTTGGCCTTGAACTCCGGGCTCTTGCGGCGCTTCTCCGAGCGCAGGTTGCGGCCGAGCTCGAGGTCGTACGCCGCGATGCCGTACTCGAAGAAGCAGGCGTTGATGAAGCTCCACAGGGGCTGCCCGAGGTGCATCGGGTGCCAGCGCTGGTCCTCGTCGACGCGCATGATGCCGTAGCCGAGGTCGTTGTCGCGGCCGATGACGTTGGTGTAGGTGTGGTGCAGCTCGTTGTGCGAGTGCTTCCACTGCTCCGACGGCGACGCGTTGTCCCACTCCCACGTGGTGGAGTGGATCTTGGGGTCACGCATCCAGTCCCACTGGCCGTGCATGACGTTGTGGCCGATCTCCATGTTCTCGAGGATCTTGGCCACCGAGAGGCCGGCCGTGCCGGCGACCCACGCGGGCGGGAACAGCGAGACCAGCAGGACGGCGCGGCTGGAGAGCTCGAGCGAGCGCTGCACCTTGATGACCCGGCGGATGTACGCCGCGTCGCGGGCGCCGCGCGACCCGACGACCTCGGCACGGATGGCGTCGAGCCGGCGGCCGATCTCCTCGATGTCCTCGGCGCTCAGGTGCGCGATCGGGTTGTCGGTCTTCTTCTGCAGGGCAGTCATGTGGATCTCCTCGGTGTGTGGGAGGTGCGTCAGAGGTCGAGGTGGCAGGCGCCGGCCGCGGCCGACACGCAGGTCTGGACGACGACTCCGTCGCCCGGGGCGGCCGTCGTGAGGTCACCGGAGCGCAGGTCGCGCACGATGCCCTCGCGGAGCGGGAGGACGCAGGAGAAGCAGACGCCGATGCGGCAACCGGACGGCATCAGCACGCCCGCGTCCTCGCCCGCGTCGAGCAGGGACGTCGCGCCGTCGACGTCGACGGTCGGGCCGGACTCGCCGTACCGGACGGTGCCGCCCTCTCCCGGCTCGACGAGCGCGGTCTTGAATCGCTCGGTGTGCAGGCGGTCGGTGAGACCGCGGTCGGCCCACTCCTTCTCGATCGTGTCGAGCAGGCCGGCCGGTCCGCAGGCCCAGGTCTCACGCTGGGCGAGGTCGGGCACGAGAGAGACGAGTGCGTCGACGTCGAGCCGGCCGTGGGTGTCGGTGTGCTGCTCGACGAGCCGCAGCCGTCCGTGCTCGGCGAGCTCGCGCAGCTCGGCTCCGAAGATGACGTCGTCCGCACTCGACTCCGAGTGGACGAGCACGACGTCGTCGAGGCGGTCGAGACCGGCGCGGAGCATGCCCATGACCGGCGTGATCCCGCTGCCGCCGGTGATGAACAGGACCTTTGCCGGGGCGGGGTCGGGCAGCACGAAGTCGCCGAGCGCCTGGTCGAGGTGGACGAGCTGGCCGGGCCGGAGCTCCTGCGCGAGGTGCAGGCTCACCAGTCCGTCGGGAACCGCCTTGGCGGTGATGGAGAGCAGGCCGTCGCGGGGCCCCTCGGCCTCCGGTGGCGAGGTGAGGGAGTACGAGCGCCAGAGCCGGACGCCGTCGACGTCGAGCCCGATCCGGACGTACTGACCGGGTCGGTGCCCCCGCCAGGCCGCCCCGGGGCGGAGCACGACGGTGACCGCGTCCGCCGTCTCGGGGCGGACCTCGACCACGCGGGCACGCAGGTCGGCTCCACGCCGCAGCGGGTGGAACATGTCGAGGTAGTCCGCCGGGTCCCGGGGCGAGGCCATCGCCTCCGCCACCGACCAGAGCCGGCGACGCAGGCCCTTCCGCGTGGTGCTCATACCTTCATGATCCTGGCTTCGTGGAGTAGGTTCATGACCCTCAGGCGTGAATATCGCGCCGGAAATTGTTCGGAGAGAACAAATGTCGCACACGTCGTCCGAGCGCCGCCGGGCCGCCACCGAGGACGCCTCCCGGCTGGCACTGAGCGAGGTCGTCGTCGACCGGCTCCGGGCCCGGGTGAGCGAGGTCGCCACGCACACCGTGAACGCGATCACGGTCGAGGTCCCGGCGTACCGCAACGCGCTCGCGGGCCCGATGGGCGCCAGGATCACGTCGGCGGTCGAGCTCGCGCTCGGGGGGTTCCTGCGGTTGGCCGGGCCCGCCCGGCAGCGTGGCCAGGCCGCCGGCGCCCCGATGACGCCCGCGCTCGACGGGGCGTACGAGCTCGGTCGTGGCGAGGCGCGCAGCGGTCGCACGATGGACGCGCTGCTGGCGGCCTACCGGGTCGGCGCGCGCGAGGCGTGGCGCGAGTTCTCCCGGGTCGCCGTCGAGCAGGGGCTCGCGTCCGACGACATGGCGCGGTTCGCCGAGCTCGTGTTCGCCTACATCGACGAGCTCTCCGCGGCGAGCGCCGCCGGCCACGCCGACGAGCTCGCCACCACGGGCCGGGTGCGCGACCGCTACCTCACCCGGCTCGCCCTCAGCGTGCTGCGCGGCGACCCACCGGACCGCCTGCTCGACCGGGCGCAGCGCGCCGGGTGGGAGCCGCCCCGCTCGCTGGCGGCGGTCGTGCTGCCGACCGAGCAGGCGTCCCGGGCGATGACCGGCCTCGACGAGCGCACCCTGCGGGCCGACGAGGACCTGCCGGAGACGCTGGACGACGAGCAGGCCAGCTCGGTGCTGCTGGTCGCCGACGCCGACGGGGTGCGGCGCGGTGCCGCCGTCGCCGCGCTGCGCGGGCTCGACGCGTACGTCGGTCCGGCCCGGCCGTGGTCCGACGCGCGGTCGTCGTACCTCCGGGCGCTGCGAGCACGTCGGCTCGGTCTCGCCGCTGAAGGTGGTGGCACCTGCGACACGGACGACCACCTGGCGGAGCTGGTGGTCGGGGCCGACCAGACGGCCCTGGCTGACCTCCGCGCCCAGGTGCTCGCCCCGCTCGGCGACCTCCGGCCAGCGTCCGCGGAGCGGCTCGCCGAGACCCTGCGGGCCTGGCTGCTGCACCAGGGCCGGCGCGACGACGTCGCGGCGGCCCTGCACGTGCATCCCCAGACCGTCCGCTACCGGATGACCCAGCTGCGCGAGCTGTACGGCGCGCGGCTCGACGACCCCGCGCAGGTCGCCGCCCTCGTGATCGCCCTCGGCACCACGCCCGCGCACGGGCGCCCCGGGATTCCCGACACGAGCCGGTGACGTGGCAGTCTCCTGCTGTGGCCGACCGACCCGACGTACCTGACTGGATGGTGCGGCGCATCGGACGGGTGCTGAACGCCCTGCCGGAGTGTCGGGAGGAGTCCGCGTGGGTCGGCACCCGGTGGCGGGTGCGTGACGCGACCGTGGCGCACGTCTTCGGGGGAGAGGACCTGCTGTTCCGGGTGACCTTCCGGGCCGAGCAGGACGAGGTGATGGCGCTCCAGCACCTGGGCGACCCCTACTTCCGGGCGAGCTGGGGGCGCAACGTGGTCGGGCTGCTGCTCGACGACGGCACGGACTGGGAGGAGCTGCGCGAGCTGCTCACCGACTCCTACTGCCTCCAGGCGCCGAACCACCTCGCCGAGCTCGTGCCGCGCCCGCCGCAGCAGACGCCCGACACCTGAGTCAGACCAGGGAGGTGAGGATCGGGGGGCGTCCACCCGAGCAGTCGCAGTCCTCCGTCGCGATGAAGCTCCATACGTACCAGCGCCGTGTGCAGGTGCACTTGGGCCTCGGTTTCGCTGCTGCCGCCTCGGTCCCGCCGGCCGTCTGCTCGACGCCGGAGTCGTCGTCGGACTCGAAGACGATCTCACCCGCACCGACTCGCGGATCGAGCACGCGCAGCGTTCCTCGGCCCGAGAAGATGACCTGTCCCTGCCGCGTCTCCTTGCTGCAGGCGTACTCGTCGTCGGAGAGCCGGGTGATGTAGTCGCGGATGAGGCGCTGTCGGAGCACGTAGACCCCCATGAGGGTCTTCTGCCCGACAGGCAGGCGGTAGATGGTCTCGCGCCCAGCCGGTGAGTCGGCCACGGCGACCGGGATGTACAGCGCCGGCGACCCGAAGAACGATGCCGGGATGGCGACGTCGATGTTGAGCAGCTTCGCGTCCTTGGACAGCTCGCGGGGAATGGCCTCGTCGAGCGGTCGATCCTCGTTCATGGTCCTACCTCCCATGTCTGAAAGGCGGCGGCCCCGGGATTCCCCCGCTGTGCTCGTCAACGACGCTAGTCGTACAGGGATCTGTCATTCCATGGGCAATCGACACCATTCGGGGTGGCCCGGCGGCGCCACGGACACCGCGACAATGAGGCGTGATGACCAGTTCCTCGGACACGGTCGCGTTCCGGCTCTGGCCGCCGGTCGCGATCGGCGGGCCCCTGCTCGTGGGGTGGGTCGCCACGTCGCGGTGGGGCGACCCGGTCGACCTCGGCGGCTGGCGGGTCCCGCTCGGCTGGGCGCTGGTGCTGCTGTTCGTCGCGTGGAACGGCTGGTCGCTGTGGCTGTTCGGCCGCCACGAGACCGGGCTGCTGCCGGGGCAGCCGACGCGCGTCATGATCGCGGAGGGGCCCTACCGCCTGTCCCGGAACCCGCTGTACGTCGGGCTGCTCGCGCTCAACCTCGGGCTGGCGCTGCTGATCCCCACGTTCTGGGTGCTCGTGCTGTTCCCGGTCGCGGTGCTGCTCGCGGACTGGGGCGCGGTCCGGCCCGAGGAGCGGTTCCTGCACGAGCGCTTCGGTGCGCCGTACGACGACTACAGGCGGCGGGTGCGCCGGTGGCTGTGACGTCACTTGCGCGGGTGCCGCGGTGCGCGACCGCTCAGGCCCGATACTCGAGCCGCACGGTCGTGCCGCGACCGGAGGGATCGGCCGCGATCGTCAGGTAGTCGCACAGCTGTCGCGCCAGCCAGAGTCCGTGACCGCCCGGCGCGGGGTTCCCGGAGAAGGGGGAGTCGACGCCCGCGTAGGGATCGGCGATCCCGCGACCGCGGTCGGAGATGACACACAGCCAGGAGTCGTCGCCGCGGTGAAGCCGGACACCAACCGGTGGGTCACCGTGCTCGAACCCGTTGGTGGCGACCTCGTTGGCGGCGTAAGCGAGGTCCTTCGGCGCCGGTGCCATGCCCGCCCGGAGCCGACGGAGGTCTCCGACGTCCGTGAGCAGGTCGCCGTAGACGACGGGCGCGCTCTCGAGAGCGTCCGGTCCGTCGGGCTCGGCCAGAGCGGCCAGCACCTCGGCCCGTCGGACGCCGCCGGCCCCGACCCCGGACGGGGTGACCACACGCTCGTGAGTGGCGCGCGCGTGCTCGACCAGGTCGGGAGCCACGGTGCGGGTGTCGTACTGGCACAGCGAGAGAAGGCGGTACGGCGCGAGCGCACGGTCGACCAGCGCCTCGTAGATCATCCAGGCACGGCGGGTCCGCGGGGCGTTGCCGAACGGGACGGGCCCGGTGACCCGGAGGCCGTGTCCGGTGAAGGCCTCGCGATCCAGCATCCGCTGGAACGAGGCGAGGGCGCGCATGGGCTTGTCGTAGAGCTGCTCCTGCGGCATGAAGCTGATCCGTGGGTCGTCGTCCCAGGTCTTCCGCAGCACCCCCATCCCCTGCTCGTCGCCGAGCACGAGCACCGGGTCGCCGACCATGAGACCCTGCTCGATCAGGTCGTGCGTACCCGCGACCAGCTCGTCGTCGCTGCCGAAGACCAGGGCGTCGTGGCGCACGCTCATCGCGACTCGCCGCCTGTCACGACCAGGTTGGTCAGGGCGTGCCAGCCGGTGACGCGCAACATGTGCTGGATCCTCGTGGCGGGCTCGACGAGGACCACCCTGCGACCGGGGTTCGTCTGCGCGATCTCGGCCAGCAGGCGCAACCCGCCGACGTCGACGTACGACGTCGCGGACAGGTCGACGAGGAGGTCACCGGCGGCGATCCGGGCGGCCTGCGCGAGCGCGCCACCGAACGCGGCGCGGTTCGACAGGTCGACCTGGCCGGACACGCGCAGCCCGGCGCCGCCGTCGAGGTGGCCGATCGCCAGGATGTCGTCGCGGTAGACCTCGGCCGCCGGCACCACCTGCCCGACGTGCTCGGCCTCTACCTGCAGGAGGAAGTCGGTGTCGTGGCGCCGTCGGTCGTACAGGCACAGGCCGATCACGGGATTCCCGGCGATCAGCTCGTCCCCGAGCCGCTCCCTGGCGACCATCTCGGCCGGAGTCTCGAGGCCGTACAGCACGTCGACCTCCGCGGCCATCCTGGCCACGGCGAACCCCCGCGCCGCTCGCTCGTCCAGAACCAGTGCCAGCCGCCTCAGGGCGTCGCCGAGTCGGGCGTCGTGGTCGCCGTCGGCGACCGTGATCACGCGGATCCGGCCGCGCTCGATCGCCTCGCCGGCGGCGATCCCGTCGTCCTCGAGGTAGTCGCCGACTGTCTGCGCCTCCGAGCCGCTCACCAGGATGACCAGCTCCCGAGCCGCGAGCCCGGCGCGGACGAAGCCGCAGATCGCGGTGTGGAGCTCATGCTCGTCGCCGTACACCTGGCAGAGATGCTGGCCCACGCGCGCGGCGTCCATCGACTCGATCAGCACCGGACCCACCTCGTCACGCTCGGAGCGTCAGCGTAACGCCGCCGTCCGTGCGCGTGGGGTCACCGGATGCCTCGCCACACGTTGCGTTCCCAGGACCGGGGGTCGTCGACCACCTCCGGCGTCACGTCGAAGCGCATCGTGGCCCGGCGGGCCAGGTCGTACCGCGGCCAGCCGGGGTCGCCGCTCGCCGCGAAGGAGACCCATGCGCCGTGCATCGTGTCGGCGAGCGCCTGCGGCGCCTCTGTGCCCCCGAGCAGCAGCTGGAAGAGCGGGACGTCCTTGCGCAGCTGGTCGAACACGAACGGCACCTCGACGGCGTGCACGGCGCCGAGCCCCGGGACGGCCCAGGCGAACTCGTACATGTACGTCGCCGCCGGCGCGGCCGCGTGCGCGTCGGCGAGGCGCAGTGCGGGGATGCGCACCCACCAGTCGGTCTTCACCGCCGCCAGCAGGTCGCCAGGGGAGGCCAGGGGATACCGCTCCCGGTAGGCGGTCAGCGCCGCGTCGGCGGGCAGGCCGTAGGAGGCGAGAGCGAAGTGACCCCGCTCCGCGACGGAGCCGGCGAGTGCCTCGTCGGTGACCTGGTCGATGGCGCCCATGAAGGCCATGAAGACCCGCCAGTCGTCGACGTTGGTGCCGACGAGCAGGTCCACGTCGGCGGAAGCGCCCGCCGCGATCCGGTCGATCGGGACGCCGGGCAGGACGTCGCCGTCGAGAACCGGCTCCCACGGCATCGTGTTGACGATCGCCGGCCCGAGCTGCTCCGGGATGGACCCGGCCAGCAGCTCGGCGTCGATCTCGGCCTGCGCGCGCAGCAGCTCCTCCACGGGGCGGGCGGCGATGGCGTCGCGCGTGGGTGGCACGCCGAGCTTCTCCGCGAGGTAGTGGCCGACCCGCAGCGCGATCCCGGGCGGCGACACGTGATGGGCGGCGCCGCTCTGCAGGATCGCCCGCCGGAACAGGCCGTCGGCCCGGGGCATGGAGAGCAGCGTCCCGATGCTCATCGCCCCCGCCGACTCCCCGAAGACGGTGACGTCGGCCGGATCACCCCCGAACCAGGCGATGTTGTCGCGCACCCACTCCAGTGCCGCGACCTGGTCGAGCAGGCCCAGGTTGGCGATCCCGTCGTTGAGGTAGAGGAACCCGTCGGCGCCGACGCGCCAGTTGAACACGACGCAGACGACTCCGTCGCGGGCGAAGGAGCTGCCGTCGTACGACGATGTGGAGCTGAACTCGAACTGACCGCCCTGGATCCACACCATCACCGGCAGCCCGGCCGCGTGGGGGTCGGGAGTCCAGACGTTCAGGTTCAGGTACTCCTCGCCCGTCACCCCCGAGTCCCAGTCGGTCCCGGCGCCCCCCGGGGGAGCCACCTGAGGAGGTGTCGCCCCGTAGTCGGTCGCGTCGCGCACCCCGCTCCACGGCCGGACTGGCTGCGGCGGTCGGAGCCGGTTCGGGTCGGACAACGGGGCGGCGAACGGGATCCCGAAGAACCCGCACACCCCGTCGCTGACCCTGCCGCGCACCTCACCGTGGATGGTCTTCGTCGAGGGTTCCACGCAGACCACGTTCCGACCGTTCGGGAGCCGGCTGAAGGGGCGAAGGTCCCACGCGTCGCGATGGGCCCAGGCCCCAGATGACCCTCCTGTGTCTTGCCGGCGTTCTCCACCGGGAGCACCGTGGGTTCAGGCGGCCGTCGATCCCGCGGCCTCCCCGTCACTGCGCGCTCCACCGGAGGGCCTCATGTCCGACACGCACAGCATCGACGCTCCGCACGAGCGTCGCCCCTTCAAGGACCACGGCCACATGGACGTGGTCACGCTCGGCGACTTCACCCTCGGCCGCGGCGTCTTCGAGCCGGGCTGGCGCTGGTCGGACGACGTGAAACCGATCGCGAAAACCGACTCCTGCCAGACGCACCACACCGGCATCTGCCTGGCTGGCCGGATGACCATCCGGTTCGACGACGGCAACGAGATCACCGTCGGCCCCGGTGACGTGGTCGATCTCGACCCCGGGCACGACGCCTGGACCGTGGGCGACGAGGCCTGCGTCGTGATCGACACCGGGGTCGCGGCCTACGCCAAGCCCGCCTGACCGCTGGGGGCGCGGCCTCCGTGGGTGGTTTCCACCACGCTGGTGAGCAGCGCGTCCCGCTGCGCCACGAGACCGTCGTGCGTGGTGTCAACGTCGCCGTACGAACAACTGAACGATGGTCGGTCTGGACGATCGTTTAGTCGCCGACAGCGATCTCCTCGCAGCGGGCGACGATTCGCCTGGTCGCGGCGCGGATCAGCGCCGCCAGGCCGGTCCGGAAGCGCTTCTGGGCGCTGGTGTTGCTCTGTTCGAAGGCCTCGTGCGCCTGCGCGCCAGCGATCACTGGGTGTGTCCCATTTGAGGTCGACTGCGTGTGCGGGGCAGCGAGCGGACGACTTCGCGATCGTGCGATCAGTGCGACGTCGGCGCGCCCATCGGCACATCCGACCTTCACTATCTGCGGCAAGTGCGGACGTGCCCCTTCGTGATCTCGGAAGGCGGCGATTGAAGTGAAGGGCTACGTGAGGAACTCCCGCACCGCCGTGAGAACGTCGTCACGGCGGTCGATGAACAGATAGTGGCTGGCGCGGATCTCCAGGACGCGAGCATCGGCCGTCTCGTCTAGAAAGCGGTCACGACACGCGACCCGCCACGTACCCTCAGCCCCCTGCCACTGGTCCCCGAGGGCGAACATGGCTAGCGCGGGCACGGCGATGTCGGAATAGGGGTGCCGGAACGCCTTCAGTGCTTCGACGAACGGCGCAGCGGCCGCGGCGGAGAACTTGTCCACCACTGACCCGTCCGCCTCGATGTACACGGAGGTGCTCAACATCGCGTCGAAGGCAGGGCCCCGGATGTCGTCGGCGAACAACGAGTAGACGGCCTCGACATAGGCCCCGTACGAGGCGAACCGGTCCGGGATCGCTGGCTCTTCCGACCACTCCGATGTAGGGCGGTCGGCCCAGTCGTAGGCCCCGTCGAGGTAGACGATCCTGCCAATGCGTCCGGGATGGCGAGCGGCAAGCGCAGATGCCTCACCCCCTCCCATCGAGTGCCCCACGACGTGGGCACGCTCGATGCTCATAGCATCGAGCAGGCGTCGCGCGTCCTCCGCGGCATCGACGAGCGCGTAGCCGCTCTGGACCTGATCGGTCAGCCCGTGTCCGCGCCGGGTCAAGGCGAGAACTCGGAACCGGTCGCTCAAGTGAGGGGCCAACTCCGCAAAGACGTGCGCGGTGCAGCCCAGGCCGGCCAGGAACAACACTGGCTCTCCGTCGCCGCCCCAGTCCAAGTAGTGGAAGCGGACACCGTCAAGGATGACGAACTGGTCGGGGGGCATGTCGATTTGACCTGGCACTCGGTGACTGTACCGACGAGCGACGACGTAGACAGGAGCTTTGATCGGGCACCCGGCCGCTTCACGGCCGTAGGCACCTGTCGGAATCGGCACTCGCCAGGCCGCGCTCATCGGCAGGTCCGAACCTTCACTATGTGCGGCAGATGTGTGCGCTATGTCGCAGTTGGATCGGCCACGTCAGGAGTAGCGGTGGCTCTTGGCCGCGTGACCGTCTTCGCGTGTGCAAGTGCGCCCGCTGATTGCACGATGGCCACACAGCTGCACCAAGGATTCGGCTTCGGGAAGCTCGACCGCGGTCGACTTTGGAACTGGCCGCTCTTCCTTCTTCGGCGCACTCACGCGGTGGCCGGCAGCGCGTGCCACCGCCTGCTCATAGCGGGCCTCACGCAGGGCGCGCAGATCATCCATCTTGCTCATCGCGTACTCACCGCACGACCGTAGTTTGGACGCGGTACAGAGTGCGGCAGGCGCCCCCGAAACATCCGAAGAGTGGCCCCGCACGCGGGCGGAAGTGGCGAAATCGGAATCGCACTATCCAGCGGATCGCGGCAGATCTGGATGTTCATCACCGGCGGAGTCGAACCACGGCTAGGGCCACGCAGAGGACCCCCGCAATGACGAGGAAAGCGCCCAACCCGCCCGCCGCCATCCCGGCGCCGTAACTAACGGTCAGACCGAGATTCCGGCAATAGCCAGGGTGACGCCGAGGCACCCGAGTTGCACAAGCGCAGCCGGGACAGGAGGTCACGTCGCCAGCGACTGCCTGCCGCCCCCGTCATGGCGCCAGCCTTGGACGAGCGCCGTCAGTAGTCAACCTGCTCTTTCCGCGCGCATCCGAACTTCGGCGTGGTCGAGGCTTCACTGTCTGAGGCATGTGCGGACGTCACGCTGGCGTGACCTCAGAGGTACCGGCCACCGTCTTGGTCTCGATTGGGCGTGACATCGCCGACCCTGTTCAAGATGACTTTGAGCGTGACCTCCAGGTCCGCGGTGCCGTCGAGTACGACTTCACCGGGAACGCTGAGAGTGTCGGACTGGACGTACCACTCGCGGAACGTGTCCGCTGAGATCTCTGCCCCGAGTGGCCGAGTCGCATGCCTGCGCAGCGTCTCCTCCAGCGGCACATCAAGGTAGAACACGTGGGTCGGGCCGGGGTGCTCGGCGAGGATCTCGCGAAGCATGTCGCGGTAGTGCTTCGCCACGAGAATGCCCTCGACGATGACGTTGTTGCCGATGCTGGCGCAGTAGCGGACGGTGTGGGCGATGAGCCCGATGTTCTCCCCGCCCGCTACATCGTGCTCGCGCAAGATCACTCTCCGGAAATGGTCTTGCTCGACATTCGCCGTACCTGGCCCCAGTGCGCGTTGCAGCGCCGCCGCCAAGGTGCTCTTGCCTGACGCCGCGTTACCTCGCAGCACAATCAGGTGAGGCGCGTTCTCCACGTCACAGACGCTAGTGGTTGTCTCGTCCTCAACCTGGCACGACCGCGCGGACGCCAGCAGATCCGGTTGCTCAATCTAGGTAGCCGGTGGTCGAGTTGATGCTCGCCAGGAAGTCTCGGATTTGCTCAACCAGTTGAGCCTCAGTGGAGAACTGCCCGTCAGAGCGCCGGCATGTGAACCCGTAGCCAGGGTTCGGTCCGGACGCCCACGTCAAGTGGTGTTGTCCTGGATGGTCCTCCGACGCGGTGACATCGAAGTCCTCACCGTCCACCGAGATACGCCCAGATACGAACGGCTGCACGGCTGCAATCCTGACATTCGCACTGCTGACGGCGCGCGCAACGCGGCAAATCCGGGCGTTCAGCCTTTGCCACCAGGGACTTCGCGCTCGCGACGACCGGACACTGCGGCCGTGGCGCATCGACGCCGTCTACCTGTTCGACGCGCAGGCCCGCCTCGCGCAGCAGCGCGGCCGCGGCGTGAAGACGGGCGTCGCCGCCGGTGTACAAGCCGAGCAATGGGAGGCCGCCGAGATCCATCCGGCCCAGACCTGCGAGGCCCTCGTCCTCAGCGACCAACAACGGGAGCAGCTGCGGCTGTTCAGCGACTGAGCCCTAGGCTCGACCCAGGGCGCGGACCGGCCTGCGCAACCCGCAGGTTGGCGCCGTGTGATGAGGAGTCCGACCACCTGATCACCTTTCGGCTCCCCGCGTGTCTCATCGGACGCGCGGGGAGCCGTGCTGCTGCTGTTGCCGGGCTGCAAGCGGTCAGGGTGTCGCCGGCGCGATGGTGACGCTGCCGCGGAACATGTTGCCGGGGTCGTACGTCGCCTTCAGGTGGCGCAGCCGGCCGGCCTTGTCGGCGCCGTACAGGTACCGGGCCGGGTCAAGGTCGTCTACGTCGGCCGAGCCGTTGACGTACGAGCCGTCCCTCGCCGCGTACGGCCGGAGGGCCGCGACCATCGACCGCACCCAGTCGCGTTCGGCGGGGAGCATCTCCGCGGCGGGGCAGACGCCGATCACGAACGTCGCGAAGCGTGGCGAGCGTCCGCCGCTGAAGGACGTCGCGTCGTCGGTGACGCGGCTGTAGGCGCCGTCGAGCCGGTAGAAGAGGGCTAGTGACAGCGGGGACTGCTTCTTCGGGAAGATCTCGGTGACCGCGTCGATGACGCCGTCGGACAGCTCCTCGACGTAGCAACCCTTGTCGTAGGCGTGGAAGCCCCACGCGTTGGCCTCGTCGAGCATCTTCTGCAGCTCGACGTACGGCATCGGCGAGGCGAAGTCCACCGCGGGCGGTATGGCGGCGCGGGCCCGGTCGAGCACGGCGGCGTGCTCCTCGGGTGCACCGAAGCCGACGACGATCATCGCGTAGCCGGGCTGCAGCTGGTGCTCCTCGGGGACGAACGGCGCCGGTGGTGCGTTGAGCCCGCCCACGATGACGTTGACGTCGTCGGGCAGCGTGGCGATGACCTCGCGTGCGTGGCGGAGGACTGCCGGACCCTGGTCGAGTCCCCAGAACAGCAGGCCGAACTGGACCATCGGACCGGCCTCGTGCAGGGCGAGCTCGAACTCCGTCACCACGCCGAAGTTGCCGGCGCCGCCGCGGACGGCCCAGAAGAGGTCTGGGTTCTCCTGGGCGGACGCGCGCCGGGCCTCTCCGTCGGCGGTCACGACCCGGGCGGACACCAGGTTGTCGATGGTCAGCCCGAACTTGCGGGTCAGCCAGCCCATGCCGCCACCGAGGGTCAGGCCACCCAGGCCGGTGTGGCTGACCAGGCCAGTGGGGACCGCGAGCCCGTATGCCTGGGTCGCGGCGTCGACGTCGCCGAGCAGTGCGCCTCCCTGTGCCGTGGCGCGACGGGCTTCGGGGTCTACGGTCACGCGGTTCATCTGGCTCAGGTCGACGACGATGCCGCCGTCGACGACGGAGGCGCCGGACATGCTGTGTGCGCCGCAGCGGACCGCGATCCGGAGGTCGCGTTCCCGGGCGAACCGGACCACCGTCTGCACGTCGGCCTCGTCGGCGCAGCGGGCGACCATCATCGGGCGGCGGTCAATGCCGGCGTTCCAGACCCGGCGGCTCTGGTCGTAGGCCGCGTCCTGTTCGCCGATCACGTCTCCGCGCATGCGCTCTCGCAGCTCCATCACTGGGCTGTCCGCGGTCTGCGTCATGGTTGGCCTCCTCGAGCATCGCGCCATGGTGGGATCTGTTCACGCTAGGCAGTCCGACCGCGACGATGACACCGCCCGATCGGGCGGTTGGGGCACGGTTCTTTGCGACTCACGCTCTCCACGCGCAGCGAGGACTTCCGAACTCGCTGGGCCTCCCCTGACGTCCGCATCCACGCCACCGGCACCAAGCGGCTCCACCACCCCATCGTCGGCGACCTGGACCTCTCCTACGAGTCCCTCCCCATGCCCGACCCGGGCCAGAACCTCCTCGGCTACGTCGCCGAACCTCACAGCCCGTCCAACGACGCGCTCAACCTCGCCAGCTACGCCGCCACCCACCACGACGGCACGAACGACGCACACCAGGCCAACCGAGAGCACTCCACCGACAGCTCCGACCAAGCCCATCCGGATCTCGGCATGTTCGCGCATTCACTGTCTGCGGCATGAGCGGACGCTCGCATGTCGGTCCTCCATGCTGTGATTCGCGAGTGCACAAGGTTGTTGTCGGCGCGCTGGTCCGTGACGGCCGAGTCCTGCTCGGGTATCGGAGTTCGAACAAGCGTGCGTACCCGAATGTCTGGGATCTGCCCGGTGGACTCATGGAGGCGGGCGAGTCGGAGCTCGACGCCCTCGCGCGAGAGCTTGACGAAGAGCTCGGGGTGCAGATCGCGACCACCTCCGCATCTCACCTTTGCCGGCTGACCGCTGGACCCGCAGACGAGCCGGCACTCCTCAGCGCCTGGCTCGTGCGCGGATGGCAGGGCACGCCGGCGAACGTCGCTCCCCAGGAGCATGACGACATCGGGTGGTTCGGCCTCGAGGAGTTACCTCCGCTCGCCCACGTCCCCGTGCGTACGGCTCTGGTGCAAGCGGTACAGAGCGGCCGCGGATGAACGCGAACGCGCTCGCAACGGGGCGTCCGACCTTCACTGTCGGCGGCATGACCGCGCGTTCGACCCGTCCGCCCGCACGTTAGGTTGCTGACATGGACACCGCCCTGGACACCGCGGTCTTGTTGACCGCGGAGTCGCTGGGTTGGTTCACCGACCGGTGGCGAGGCCAGTCCGTCTTGCCGGTTGACCCGCCGCTGGCGCTGAGCGACGCGATCCCGCCTCATTTCACCTTGCTGAGCCCCTGGCACCTGGACCCCGGCAGCGAGGAGGCATCGAGCCGTTTACATGAGGCCACTCGCTCAGTCGCGCCGTTCCGGCTTCGCTTCACCTCGGTCGGGACCTTCCCCACGGGCCACGTCTACCTACAGCCGGAACCCTCGTCCGGACTGGACGCGTTGTTCGCCGCGCTCACCGCAGCGTTCCCAGAGTTCCCTCCGTACGGCGGGCCTTCGCCGAGTGGCTGCCTCATCTGACGGTCTCCCGGAGGGGCGGTGAGCCCGCCGCCCGTGAAGTGCGCGCTGAACTCGGGGCTTGCGCCCCTCTGGACCTGGACGTGTGGGAGGTATCCGCGTGGGAGTACCTCGCCAGCGGTCGCTGGGTCAAGCACGTGACCGCTCCTCTGGCTGGGTAGCCGCGCGCTCGTCGGTTCCGGTTACCTGTCCGCGGCATGTGCGGATGTCCGGGTCGGCTACGAACCTCGTCTCCGGCGGCTCACGCGAGGTGGCTGACGTCGTTGAGCTGCGCCAACTGGTGGCTGAAGTTGCGAGAGTCCTTCCGGAGCACAGTGATGCTCCCTGAGGAGACCTGGAAGTTGACCAGGCCGGCGGCGTCGATCGGCATGCCGATCCATGCCGCGATGAGGAGGGTGCTGGTGCCGCCGTGGGTCACCAGGATGTGCTGCTCGTGGGGCGAGTGCTGGAGGCCGTCAATGACGCGGTACGCCCGTTCTGCCAGATCCATTCTCGTTTCGGCGCCGGGGATTCCTTCGTCGTGGCGTAACCGCTCGCCAATTTCGGGAAGTGGAATGACGCGCTCTGTCAGCCACGCGCGAGGCTTGCCTTCGGCCTCCCCATAGGACTTCTCACGTAGGTCGGGGTCCAGTGTCACGTCCATCTGCAGCCTCTTGGCGATGACCTCCGCGGTCCGCCGCGCACGCAGCAGGTCCGAGCTGAGGATCTCGGCCGTTGCTCCGTCGAGACGCGTGACGAGCGAGGATGCGATGGTCTCGGCCTGCTCGACGCCCCGCTCAGTGAGGTCGGAGTCGAACCACCCACCCACGACGCCGTGAATGTGATGGGTGGCTTCCGGATGCGTGACAACGTAGATGCTCTTCGACAACGAAGCTCCTTCGGGGCCGCCCAGGCAGTGAGATCGTATTCGGTCCGAACTGCTCGACACTCCACATTCGGTCATGGGCAGGACAGCACTTTCACTGTCCGCGGCAGATCCGGACGTGCTCCATGGGCTTAATTTCTACACTTTGGCCCATGGCGAGGGATCACCTGTCACGGCTGCAAGCGACGATGGAGTCGGCAGCCGCATTCGCCGACTCATTGGTCGGGTTGCCCATGAAGGAAGCGGAGAGACTGGCTGCCTCTGACGGCAAGTACATCGAGATCATCCCGGCCTCGAACATCGTCTCCGCCGACCTGGATGCCAAGCGGATACGCGTCCGCCTCAACGGAGATGAGATCGTCGAGGCCAAGGCCGGGTAATCAGTCGGGCGTGCGCAACCGCTGGCCCGCGCGCTATCTGCGGTATGTGCGGTCGCTTCTTGTGTCCCGACGATGAGGGCGATCCACTTCCCGTCTGGCGGCGACAACGCCAGAATGCGCGCATGGCCGTCGTCCTCAGACTCACCGTCTCACCCGCGACCCAGGAGCAGTTCAACGTGCTGGACGATCGGGTGGGGGAAGCCATGACGGCCGCCGGAGGGCCACCTGCCGGGCTGATGTCCCATGTGGTCTATCCGGAAGGCGAAGGCTTCGTCGTGGCCGGAGTGTGGCGCTCGGAGACCGAGGGCCGTGACTACGTTGACGGCCGATTACGGGAACTGATAGCGGAAGTCGACCTGACCCCCGGGGAGACCGACGTAGTGCCCGCGTGGTCTTTTGCCCGGCCGTAACTCTGTTTCGTCTGGCGCGGGGAGCAACCGTCCGCTCATCGGCAGGTTCAAGCGCTTCACGATCTGCGGCAGATCCGGTAGTCCTGCCCAGTCGAGGTAGAGCCGCGTCACGGTGGAAAGTTGCAGGCCTTACCTCAGCCGACGGCCGCCACGTCCCGCAGTCCTCGGAGCGCAACGAGGGAGTCTGACGCCGAGATGGTCACCTCGACCGGCCGACTTGAGGAAACGAGGTGCGTTCAGGTCGCTCGTTGCCGGTTCGTGGCCACGGCGGTGCGCGGCCCGGTCAGAGACGCGACAGCAGTGGCGGTGCCGCCGAGCGTCAGCAGCACGAATAGCCACCACAACCACGCGGGTGGCGCCTGCGAAGCGGTGCGGAACACGAACAGCAGCATGACCAGCTCGAGCAGATGGAGCACACCGAGCATGACGACCGGCCCGCGGTTGCCGGTTCGCCAAAGCCAAGCGGACCCGGCGAGGAGGAGGAGCGCGTAGAACCACGCCATCCACGGCAACTCGAGTCGGAACCCGTCAACGAACTCCAGCAGCCCCAGCGCCAACGAAAATCCGAGTAGCGCGTGCCGAGCAACGGTCACGTTCATGTCCATTCCCCCTCGTGGCTTCTTGTGGGCTCACCCACGGCGAATGTCCCACTGTCAGCGGCTGTCGTCCAGCCCTCGTAGCGAAGTCCGAATTCCGACGTCCCCGAGGCGACGGGGCGGGGATGTGCCCGAGGTCCTGGCGGCGTTGAACGACGAGGCTGAACGTATCTCGGACGGTCGACTCGACTCGACGCGGTGCGGACGCTGCGGCGGCGACGCCGGTCCCACGAGCCCATTCGCCGCCGCGATCGGACGTCGAGGAGCCGCACCGCGCAGCTGTCGCGTGAGGTCCGGGCTCGAGCTCGTCACGAGGGCCCCTTGAACCTGCCAAGATGCCGCATCTCAGCTGTCGTTGACACGCGATCAGCGGCATGAGCGGGCGCTTTTCCCTACTTCGCACACCCACTCCACGGGCCACCGCTAACGAAGCGCGTTGAGTTCATCGAGGGCGCGATGGCCGCGCTGGACCACCTCTGGAACAGCATCATGACGCCCGTCACGAATGGGCCACTCGAGTTGCAGGAGGATCTGCGTCGCTGAGAGCACCGCTGCCCACTCCCACCCGACCAAGTCGAGGATTCGCGAGCATAGCCGCCTTCGGACGCCATCCAGCGGATCCTGGAAGGTGTGCCACAGGAGGGTGACGAGATCAGTCGCCCGCGTTCCGCTACCTGCGTTCCCGATGTCCACGAGCGCCACCACCGCTCCGTCCCGGACCAGGACATTGCTCGGGTTGAGATCGGCATGGACCATGTCAGGTGCCTCTCGCGGCGGCGAGGCGTCCGCACACGCGAGCCGCAGGCGCTCGACCAAGGCCAACACGGCGTCGGAATAGCTCGAGAGCTCAGCGACCGCCGATTCATGACCGGTAGCGACTCGCCAGGCATACCACGAGTGGTCATACGGCTCGGAGGCTTGGCCAGCCTGGAGTTCGATGATGTCCATCAATTGCTCGACAAGGGTCGGGGTCAATGGAGACACGGGGGCCGCGTCAACGAAGTCCATCAGATGCCATACGTGAGTGGGTGTGGCGCCCACCCCGAGCCAGGCCGGCGTGGGATATCCGCGCCTACGCATGTGCTCGACGATTCTCTGGGCTCGCAACATGTCGTCCATGTGGCTGGGGTGTGCCCGGGGCTCTGCCTTGAGAACTGCGTCTGCCCTTCCCGCCACCTGGACGCGCATGCCACCCGCATTGACGCCTCCGGCCAAGCGACTGAGGAGAGTGACCTCCGCTCCGATCACGCTGGCCACGTCGGCCAGGACCTCGGGCGGCAACTCTTCCGGATGTGTGCCCTGGTTCATCGGCTTCAGGGCTGATCACGGCTCGCATGGCCTGGTAGCCGTTCAGGTGACATGAGTGACATCGTGCCTGACCGTTCATCGGAACGAGCGAATCGCGGCAGATCCGGGCGGATCTACGCGACTGGGAGGCCAACCTCAGATGATGACGGCGAGCAGTGCAAACCCCAAGAACGTCAGAAGCCCGAGCATCCAGCCGACCACCGCACCGGGAACGAAGGCGCCCTTCCAGTAGCGAACTCGGCGGGAAGCGCACGTGACGCTACCAACCGCGAGCGGGGCACTCATCCAGAGCAAGAAATCACTTCCGCTCACAGGCGCCGTCCCCAGCTGGATCTCGACCATTCCCAGTACGAGCACGCCGCCGAAGATCCATGCCAGCACGAGGCCGACGAGTGCCCCGGCCACGGAGCGATCGGGCTCGTGCTTCCAGCTGAGGAACTCTGGGCTCCGATTGCTTGCAGCAGGCACCCCGCCAAGTATTCCCTGAAGCACCGGTCTGACCACGCGCACGCTCATCGGCAGATCCGGTGAACACAGACGGGTTCAGTCTCGGCCGCACATGGGGCACACCCAGTCAGAGCTGCAGCCGCAGGGAGACTCGGTGGTCAGAACTCACGGTCGGCCACACGCGCGAGCGCGGCGCGCGGCCGCACCTCGGGCTCCGGCAGCGGATCGGGCTTCGTGAAGGCGATGTCCTGCTCCTCGATGCGGTGCAGCGCCGCCCGGATCAGGCTGGTCGTGTCGTCGCAGTGGTACTTCACGAGGCTCAGCGAGACGCCGGCCCGCGTGCGACCGCTCGCACGCTCACGGCGGAGATCCCGTGTCGTGCCTGCCATGCGGGTCAGCCGAGATCCGCTCCCGGGGGCAGCAGCCGTACGTCGGCGGGCGCGCCGTGGAGGGCCAGGTCGAGCAGGGCGTCGACGTCGAGGTGCTCCTCGGCCAGGTCGGCGAGCAGGTCGAGCCGGCGTGCGCGCGCGGCGGGGAACGACACGCGGGAGGTGACGCGGAGCGTGTCGCGCAGGTACGCCGCACGCGTGCTGTCGTCCTCGAGCGAGCCGTGCACCATCGTGCCGGTCACCAGGCCCGCGGATAGCTCGCCGGTGACGCGGCCGTGGTGGATCTCGTAGCCGGCGGGCTCGTGCAGCCGCAGCACCTTCTCGGTCGTGAAGGTCGTCGTGAGGTCGAGCAGCCCGAGGCCCTCGGCGGTCGCGCCGGGGACGCCCTCGGCCCCGTCGGGGTCGTCGATGGTGCGGCCGAGGATCTGGCAGCCACCGCAGATGCCGAGCACCGGCTTGCCGGCCGCGGCGTGCGCGAGCACGGCCCGGTCGAGCCCCCGGTCGCGCAGCCAGGCCAGGTCGGCCAGCGTCGCGCGCGTCCCGGGCAGGACGACGAGGTCGGCGTCGGACACCGCGCGCGGGTCGGCGGCGAACACGACGTCGACGTCGGGCTCCAGCCCGAGCGCGTCGACGTCGGTGAAGTTGCTGATCCGGGGGAGACGCACCACGGCGACCTTCGCGACTGCGTCGGCGCCGGAGCGACGGCCGTCGAGGTCGAGGGCGTCCTCGGAGTCGAGCCAGAGGTCCGGGTGCCACGGCAGCACGCCGTACACGCGGCGTCCGGTCAGCGACTCGATCTGGGTCAGGCCCGGTGTGAGCAGCGTGGGGTCGCCGCGAAACTTGTTCACCACGAACCCGGCGACCAGCCGCTGGTCGTCCGCGTCCAGCAGCGCGACCGTGCCGAACATCGCCGCGAAGACGCCGCCGCGGTCGATGTCGCCGACGACGACGGTCGGGATCCTTCCGTGCCGGGCCAGCCCCATGTTGACGAAGTCGCTCGCACGCAGGTTGATCTCCGTCGGGCTCCCCGCCCCCTCGGCGACCACGACGTCGTAGCGGGAGGCCAGGTCGTCATACGCCGCGTGTGCGGCCTCGGCCAGGTGCTTGCGGCCGTCGACGAAGTCGGCCGCGTCGACGGTGCCACGCGGCCGGCCCATCACCACGACGTGGCTGCGGCGGTCGCTGCCGGGCTTGAGCAGCACCGGGTTCATCGCCGGCTCCGGCACGGCGCCGGCCGCGACCGCCTGCACCCACTGGGCCCGGCCGATCTCGGCGCCGCCGCCGTCGGGGTGGGCGACGACCATCGAGTTGTTGGACATGTTCTGCGCCTTGTACGGCGCCACCCGCACCGCGCGACGGGCGAACGCGCGGCACAGCGCCGTCGTGACGACCGTCTTGCCGGCGTCGGAGGTCGTGCCGGCGACCAGCAGTGCGCTCATGCCGGTCCGTGCTGCAGGTCGACTGTCACCACTCTGCCCTCACCCGTCACGCACATCGACTTTCTTCCCCTCCCGCGCAGGCGACGGTATCGGTTCCGGTTCACCCCTCGCGGGTGAGGACGCCGCGGTCCGGAACCAGCCACCGTCGTAGGCGAACGCTCGCCACGTCGTCCAAGGGAAGGATCCTCGGATGGGATGTCTGCTCGCCCTGCTCGCCGGGTTCGCGCCCCGGCTCGTCCTCGTGATCCTGTGGATCTTCTCGGACTTGGTCGACCGTGCGTACAGCGGTTTCCTCATCCCGCTGCTGGGCCTGATCTTCTTCCCCTACGCGACGCTGTTCTACGTCCTGGCCTACAGCCCGGTCGTGGGGGTCAACGCCTGGGGCTGGATGTTCGTCGTCCTCGGCTTCATCTTCGACCTCGCGCACTGGGCCGGCGGTGGGGTGACCGGTCGACAGCGGTACGCGACCGCCTGATCACGAGGGCGAGCACACCGCGCGCAGCTCGTCCTCCAGCGCGCGGGTCAGCACGTCGGCATCCGGGAAGTGGTCCGGGTCGACGACCGCGGCGAGGGTCAGGGTCCCGTCGTACGACAGGGCATCGACGTAGACCGTGGTGTTGCCGCCGTCGGCGACGCCGAGGGGCACGGCCGAGTCGATCCTGCTGCCGCCGAAGGACAGCGGCGCGGCCGGGCCGCGCACGTGGCTGACCAAGGTGTGGAAGCGGCGCTGGTGGTTCAGGTACCAGGCGTAGCCGCCGAGCGCGGCGAGCGGCCGGAACAGCCACCCGAGCACGGCAATGGGCGCCGGCGCGAGCGCGAGGGGCTTGAGCGCCTTGACGGCGGCGGCGACCTCCGCGAGTCGCCGGCGCTGCGGTCCCGTCGTCGGTACGGCGACCAGCAGGGGGCTGACCAGGTTGCCCACACTCCGGTCCGCGTCGGCGGGGCGGCCGGACACCGGGACCGCGATGCTCAGCCGGTCCGCGTGCTCACCGCGGTGCCGGAGCACCTGCTCCAAGGCCCCTGCCACGGCCACCAGCAGCGCGTCGTTCACGGTGGCGCTGTGGGCGTGCGCCGCCGCGCGCAGGCTGTCGACGTCCCAGCGGACCACGAGCACCTGCCGGCGAGGGCCGATCCGTTGCACCAGCGAGCAGGCGGCGGCGGGGGGTGGCCGGAGGCCGCCGCCGGCCGTCATGGAGCTGCGCAGCAGCCGCCACGACGCGGGCAGCCCGACGAGAGCCTGCAGCTTCGTCGCGACGGAGTCCTCGAGCAGGGTCGTCACCGTCGGCCGGGGACGCGGGAACTCTGCCGGGAAGCTCTCCCGGCCCGGGTCCACGAGGGCCGCCAGCACCCCGAGCCCACCGATCCCGTCCGCGAGCACGTGGTGGAGCACGACCACGAGCGCGCTCCGTCCCCCCGCCACGTCGCCCACCAGGACGATCGACCAGAGCGGCGCATCCGGTGGCAGCCGGGTCGTCACGGCCGACAGGGCGACGTCCATCAGTGCCGGCTCGTCCCCGGGAGGAGGGCAGCTCACCTCACGCACGTGTCGCCGTACGTCGAAGCCGGCGTCGTCGAGCCAGAGCGGGCCGCCCAGACCGAACGGCACGCGCACCAGCCGCTGCCGCAGACGAGGGACGGCCCGGACCCGTTCAGCCACGAGCTCGGTGACAGCCGACAGGTCCAGGTGCCCCTCCAGGCCGAGGACGACCCCGAACTGCTGTGGGACGAGGCCCCGGTCCATCGCCAGGAACGCACGATCAGCCGAGCTCGCGCGGTCGACGCGTGCCTGCGCCGTCGGGGAGGCGAGCGGCGCCCTGCGGCTGGTGCTGCTCATGCCACCACGAAAGACCACCGATGGCGGCGGCGCCCAGAGCCCAAGGTCACGTGGCTCCCACGACGCAGGTGATGACGGTTGCCGGGGTGCGTGACTACCGTGCCGACAAGGCCTCGGGACCACGAGATCGGAGGAGGCGGGATGGACCTGTTCGAGATCGGCGACGTCCAGCGGCTGAGCCGCGAGGAGGCGGCCGCGCGACTGCACGCGCTGGCGGACGCCCTGGCCCGGAACAACGCGGTCGAGTTCGAGCGCGACGGGCGGCGGATCACGGTGCGCGTGCCCGACGAGGTCGCGCTGAAGGTCGAGGTCGAGCTCGGCGACGACAACGAGCTGGAGGTCGAGCTCACCTGGTGACGAGGGGGAACGCTCCTTAAGAGGTGCCCGGCGGGCCGTCCAGCACCCGCGGCGCGTACTCGACCAGCTGGATCCGGCCATCGAACGTGCGGCTGTCCGTCATGTCGAGGGCGACGTCGGGATACCCGTCGTAGATCCGCTCGGCACCCGTCGCCCCGGTGATCACCGGGAACATCACCACGCGGAACCGGTCGACGAGGCCGGCGGCCAGCAGCGACCGGCACAGCGACAGGCTGCCGAGGGTGCGCATGGACCGGTCGCCGGTCTCCTTCATCCGCCGCACGGCCTCGACGGCGTCGCCGGCGACCAGGGTGGAGTTGTCCCACTCCAGAGGCTCGGTCAGCGTGCTGGAGAAGACGACCTTGGACATGCCGCCCAGGACGTCCGTCCCCGGCTCGCCGACCTTCGTGAAGCCGTGCATGAGCCGGTAGGTCGTGGCGCCCATCAGGACCAGGTAGTCGCCTTCGGGATTCTCGCCCAGCCAGGCGAGGTACTCCGGGCCCTCCAGGCCCCACCAGCCCGGCCAGCCCTCGGCGGAGGCGTAGCCGTCCAGCGAGGTGATGAAGTCGACGACGAGCTCAGGCATGGCATCCCCCTCGGTCGGTGGGGTGTCCAGTCTGCACCTCCCGCCCGTGACGGGCCGGTCAGCCGACGCGCCCGACGCGCACGAGCCAGTCGGTGACGAGCGCGCGCAGGAGCTCCGGCCGCTCGTGCGGCAGCGCGTGCCCGGCGTCGTCGACGACCGCGAGCGAGGCGTGCGGGTAGTGGCCCAGCAGATCGGCGGCCGCGGCGTACCCGACGGTCGAGTCGAGCCGTCCCGCCACCAGCAGGGTCGGGCCGTCGTACGGCGCACCCTCCGCGGCCGGGAGGTCCCACCGCTCGCCGATGCGCTCGAGCGCCGCGTGGTCGACGAGCGCGGCCGCCGGCGCGACGTGGCGTTCGTACCGCTCGAGCATCTCCGGGGTCTGCACCACGAAGTAGCCGCGGAAGTCCTCGTCGCCGAGGTCGCCCGACCCCTCGACGACGCGGTGCTCCGGGACGTCGCGGACGCCGGGCAGCAGCGGGCAGACCAGCGCGAGCCCCGCGACCTGCGACGGTGCCCGCGCCGCCATCGCCCGCGCGAAGTATCCGCCTGCCGAGTGCCCGACGAGGAGGTACGGCGTCCCGTCCGTGACGGCCGCGGCGAAGTCGAGCAGCACCCCGAGGACGTCCTCCGCGCTCGCCAGCCGGTCGGAGGCCGGTGTTCTACCCATGCCCGGGAGGTCCGGGTAGATCCGCCGGAAGCCCGAGTCGCTGCCGAAGCACGGCTCGAAGCAGGCCTCGGTCTCGCGGTGGTCGACGCCGGCTCCGTGCAGGACCAGCACCGGCCGGCCCGCTCCGTGCTCGACGTGGTGGACCGCGACCTCCATGGCAGCAACCTAGCCACCCGTCCCTCGTGCTCGTCGACGTCCTGGCCAGGTCCGGTGGCACCAGGTGGTCGTTCTAGGCTCGCGCTCATGCCGGACGTGGAGGAGCAGGCCGTCACGCTGCTGTCCGAGCTTGTCGGGATCGACTCGGTGAACCCGGGGCTGGTCGCGGGCGCAGCCGGAGAGCCCCGGATCGTCGAGCACCTGGACGCGCGGCTGCAGCGCGCGGGGTTCGACACGACCGTGGTGCCGGCCGGCGCCTCGGGCGAGCGCCCGAGCCTCGTCGCCGTACCGCCCGGACGACCCGAGTGGCCGACCGTCGTGCTCAACGGGCACCTGGACACCGTCGGCGTCCGCGGGATGGCCGCGCCGTTCGAGCCCCGCGTCGACGGCGACCGTCTCCACGGGCGCGGCGCCGCGGACATGAAGGGCGGCGTGGCAGCCGTCGTCGCGGCGGCCGAGGCCCTGGTCGCGCAGGGTGCGCCCGTGCGGCCGGTGCTCGCGCTGGTCGCCGACGAGGAGGACGCCAACGTCGGCAGCGAGGTGGTGATCGCCGCCCTGCCGCGCCTGGGCGTGCGGCCGGACGTGTGCCTGGTCGCCGAGCCGACCGACGTCGCCCTGTGCCGGACGCTGCGAGGGTTCGCGGTGGTGCGGGTCGACATCCCGGGGAAGGCCGCACACAGCTCGCAGCCCGAGCTCGGCGTCAACGCGGTGACCCGGCTCGGTCACCTGCTGGCCGCGGTCGACGAGCGGGCGGTCCAGGTCCGGTCGGTCGGCGGGGACCTGACGGTCACGGTGGTGCGCGGCGGCGAGTCGGCGTTCGTCGTGCCCGACCAGGCCGAGTGCCTGGTCGAGCTCCGCACGACGCCCGGCCAGGACAGCGCCCGCGCCGTCGACGAGGTCCGCGCCCTGCTGGACCCGGCCTGGGAAGCCGCCACCGAGCTCGTCGCCCACCGGGACGGCTGGCGGCTCGACGCGTCGGGCCCGGCCGCCGAGCTCGCCGCCCGACTCGGCGAGGTGCTGGGGACCGGGGCCACCTTCGACGCGCCGTACTGGATGGAGGCGCCGCTGTGGCAGGAGGTCTGCCCGACGCTGGTGTGCGGACCCTCAGGAGGTGGTCTGCACGCCGTCGACGAGTGGGTCGACCTGAACCAGGTCCGGGCCTTCGCGTCGGCCCTGGTGACCGTCCTCTCCGAGGGAGCCCCCGGTGGCCACTGACCCGCGCGGACTCCGTGGCGACGCCCCGCTGCTCGACGCCTGGCTGCGGTTCCAGGAGAGCCCGCCGACGCCGTTCACCATCCCCGGCCACAAGCAGCGCCACGACCTCGTGGGCGACGTCGTCGCCGGGGACGTGCCGCTCTACGCCGGGCTGGACACGATGAAGCTCTCTGCCGGCGTCCTCGCCGAGGCCGAGTCACGCGCCGCGCGGCTGTGGGGCGCCGACCTCTGCCGCTTCTCGACCGGTGGCGCCACCCAGGCCAACCAGGCGGTCGCGCTGGCCGTGGCGGGCGACGGTGACCGGGTCGTCGTCAGCCGCACGCTGCACCGCTCGCTGCTCCTCGGACTGGTGCTGGCCGGGCTCACCCCGGTCTGGGTCCGCCCCGAGGTCGACCGCGCGACCGGGCTGCCGCTGGGCGTCGCCCCCGACACGGTGCGACGGGCCCTGGCGGAGAACCCGGACGTCCGCGCGGTGTTCGTCGGCGACCCGTCGTACGTCGGCACGGTCGGCGACGTCGGCGGGCTCGCGGACGCCGCCCACGAGCACGACGTGCCGCTGGTCGTCGACGCGGCCTGGGCCGCACACTTCGGCTTCCACCCGGACCTGCCGCGCCACCCGCTGCAGCTCGGCGCGGACGTCGTGGTCACCAGCGCCCACAAGTCCCTGCCCGCCTGGAGCCAGGCCGCGCTCGTCCTCGCCCGCACCGGGCGCGTCGACGCCGCCCGCCTCGACGCCGGCGTCGAGGCCACCGCGACGACCAGCCCGGCCGGCGCCATCCTCGCCAGCACGGACGCCGCCCGCGCGCTGCTCGAGCGGGACGGGCGCGACCTCCTCGGGGACGCCATCGCGGCCGTCCGTGCGGCCAGGGACCGGCTCGCCCGCGTCGACGGACTCGTCGTCCTCGACGGCCCCGGGGTCGACCCGCTCAAGCTGACGCTCGTGCTGTCCGCGACGGGTGCCGACGGGAATGCGGTGGAGCGCGACCTGCTCGCGGCCGGACTCCCCGTGGAGTCCGCGGACCGCGACGTCATCGTCGGTGTCGTCTCCCTCGCCGACACGGCGGCCACTCTCGACGCCCTGGCCGCCGCCCTCGCGACCTCCGTCGAACGGCACCGGGGGGCGTCGCGACCCGTCGTGGGCCCCGCCGCGTACCGGGTCGATCCGGTCACCGCCGTACCACCGAGGGAGGCGTTCTTCGCCGCCTCCGAGAGCGTCCCGATCGCGAGCGCGGTCGGGAGGACGAGCGCCGAGCTCGTCGCGCCGTACCCGCCCGGGATCCCGGTGCTCGCCCCGGGCGAGACGATCACCACCGACACCGTCGCCGCGCTCGAGCAGGCTCGCAGCGCGGGCGTGCGGATCGCCTACGCCGCCGACCCCGAGCTGGCCACGCTCCGGGTCACGAACCCCTGACCAGCAACGTGAGGAACGACGAACGAGGAGCGCCGGATGTCTCTCGCACGGATCCACAACCTGTCCATCTCCCTCGACGGCTTCGCCACGGGTGAGCCGCAGTCCGCCGAGGCGCCGTTCGGCCACGCGGGCGAGCGGCTGCACGAGTGGATGTTCGCCACCCGGTACTGGGGCGCCGGCGGCAGCGAGGGTGTCGACAACGCCTTCGCCGAGCGCCACGGTCACGGGTTCGGCGCCGAGATCATGGGCGCCAACAAGTTCGGCCCGCCCGGCTGGCAGGACGACCCGGACTGGCGGGGCTGGTGGGGCCCGAACCCGCCGTTCCACACACCGACCTTCGTGCTGACGCACCGCCCGAGGCCCCCGATGGAGATGGAGGGCGGCACCACCTTCCACTTCCTCGACGCCACCCCGGCCGACGCGCTCGAGACCGCCCGCGAGGCCGCCGGTGGCCAGGACGTGCGGATCGGTGGCGGCGCCACCATGGTGCGCGACTTCCTCGCGGCCGGCCTGGTCGACCACATGCACCTCGTGCAGGTCCCGATCGTGCTCGGCCGTGGCGTCCGCGTGTGGGACGGGTTGGAGGGCCTCGAGGACGGCTACGACGTCGAGGCTGTCTCCGCACCCAGCGGCGTCACCCACCTGACGTTCACGCGGCGGCCGGCTGCGGGGTGAGCAGGCACTGCCGTGCGTCATGATGGCCTCACCGGCGCACGGCCGGCGTCCCACGTCGTCCGCGCCGGTCCGGAGTGAGGTGGCGTGGTGCGGCACGACGAGGACGCGCTCGACAGCAGCGGCGGCGACGTGCTCGAGGCCGGCGGCGACGGGTCGCGACACCCGCTCCGCACGGCGGCCCTCGTCGTGGGGGCCGCGGCCCTGGCCGTGTGGGCGTACGTCGGCTCCCACGGCGACGACCCGTCCGGATCCGTCGACGACGTCACCCAGCCCTCGCCCGGTGCCTCCGGCGACGTCCGGCCGTCGGCGTCGGCCCCGGAGGCGGACGGCGGGGGGAGCGGCACCGGCGCGCTGCTCGACGCGGGGGCGGCGAGCGGCACGGCCGGTGCCTTCTACGACTTCGCGTCCACCGGGGACGCCGAGGACGTTTCGGGCCTGTGGGCCGACTGGGTGACGGTCTCCACCCCTCGGCGGACGTGGACGCTGACCAGCCGGGAGGCGTCCGACCGGGAGGCGTGGCGGCGGGGTCCGGACGCCGGCGGGCGCCCCGGTCATCGCGACCTGCTGCGGCCGCTGACGAGGAGCGGGGGATCGTTCTCGGTGTACCTCGACGACGTACGGTGCTTCGGATCCGGTGAGCTCCGCACCGTCAACCCCGTGGGCCGCGTGACGTCGCGGGTGCTCGTCGCCCTCCGCCCGAGCGTCGGTACGTCGTGCGCCCGCTGGTGGTCGGTCGACCTCGTGTTCACGCCGGAGGACCGGATCTCGCAGGTCCACGTGGAGCGGTGACCCGCGACGCCGCGCGGTCCCCTCAGGCCATCTCGGGCACGTGCAGGTGCGCCTGCGCCACCTCCATCTCGGCGACCCGGTCGACCTTCGCGCCCATCTCCTTGACGGCGGCCTCGCGGATCGATGTGGTCTTGTCGCGGCTCCTCTCCATGTGCTCGCGACTCTCGAAGGTGACCGTGCCGACCGCGCGGCCCGTCTCAGGGTTGGTCATCAGGCTCGCGCTGCAGAAGCCCTCGAGCTCCTCGAGCCGCGGCAGGATGGCCATCTTGTAGACGTCGACGACGCGCTCGGATCCTCCGGGTGCGCCGCTGACCCAGGTCACGCGGGCGCAGGCTCCCTGAGGGGTGGCGTGGTCACGGTGGACGACGGAGACCTCCCACTGGTCGACGTCGCTGGTGCTGGCCCCCAGTACCTGCTGGGCCTTGTCGCGCAGGGGACGGACCTGCTCGGCGGAGGCTGCCATGGCGTCCTGCGACTCCCAGGCAGTCGTGGCGATGCACTGACCCGACTCGCGGTCCACCAGCAACGACATCCCGACGCAGCCGGTCATCGCCGTGACGGCCGGGATGGTCTCGTCCCGGACGAGCGCGATGCCCTCGTCGATCTTGGTGCGGTCTGCCTGGAGGTGGGTGGTACGTGCGTGCACGACGACTCCTCTGCTCGAGGCGGCGCCCCGACGGCGCTGCCGTCCCGGCCCACGCTGCTACCGCCGACCCGTGGGGGCAATAGCACCTTCAGCCCGTGCGTGAGCGCGGCGGCGAGGCGGCTCAGGCGTACCGGCCGCGACGGCAGGGACCGGTGCCGTCTTGGTCCCGGAATGTCCGAGGAGGTCGTGGATGGGGAGGCCGGTGCTCCACACGCTCGTGTGCCTCGGGGTCGACCCGGGGCCCGCCGGCGGCAAGGGCCGGCCCGCCTGACGAGGACGTTTCGGCCGCGGACCGGGCGGGCACCCCCTCTTCGATGGACGAGCGCGAGACCCTCGGTCCGCCCGGCGACGACGACGCCGAGAGCGGCAGCGGCGAGTCGACGACCACCGTCGTCATCGCGTTCTTCGCGAACCTGGCCATCGCGGTCGCCAAGACCGTGGTGGCGCTCGCGACCGGGTCGGCCTCGATGCTGGCCGAGTCCGCGCACTCCTGGGCCGACACGGGCAACCAGGTCCTGCTGTACATCGCCGACCGGCGCAGCCGCAAGCCTGCCGACGAGGCGCACCCGCTCGGGTACGGGCGCGAGGCCTACGTGTGGGCGCTGGTCGCGGCCTTCGGCCTGTTCACCGCGGGCGCGGTGGTCTCGGTGTGGGAGGGCGTGTCCAAGCTCTTCGCCGCGGAGAGCGACGAGGTGTCCTACACCTGGGCGTACGTCGTGCTGGCGCTGGCGTTCGTGTTCGAGGGCATCTCGTTCGCCCAGGCCTACCGGCAGACCCGCCGCGAGGCCCGGCCGCTCGACCGGCGCGTGCTCGAGCACGCCTTCGAGACCAGTGACCCCACGCTGCGTGCGGTGTTCGCCGAGGACTCCGCGGCGCTGCTCGGTCTGGTCGTCGCGGCCATCGGCGTCTTCCTGCACCAAGTGACCGGGAACCCCGTGTACGACGCGATCGGGTCGATCGTCGTGGGCGTCCTGCTCGGCGTGGTCGCGGTGGTGCTGATCAACCAGAACCGCCGCTACCTCACCGGGCAGCAGAGCGACCCCGAGGTGCGCCGCCTGGCGGTGGATCGGGTGAAGCGGCTGCCCGGGGTCGCGCGGGTGACCTACCTGCGGCTGGAGTACGTCGGTCCGCGGCAGATGTTCCTCACCGCGCGGATCGACCTGGACGGCGAGCCGCGCGAGACGCAGATCGCCCAGATGCTGCGGGACCTCGAGACCGAGCTGACCGACGAGCGCTACGTGCGGGCCGCCGTGCTGTCGCTCGCGACGCCGGACGAGCCGGACCTCTGAACCGGCTGATGACGAAGGACCCTGGTCCGCGCGCGAGGAACCGTCCGACGCTCGTGCCATGACGTCGGCACGCAGGCTCGTGGGCCTGGCCGGAGCGGCGACCGCCGCCTACGGGGTGTGGGTGCGCCCGCGGCTGCTGCGGTGGGGCGCCACCGACGCGGAGCTCCACGGACCGTTCCCGCACCCGGAGGTGGTGCCCGATGGTCGACGGTCCGGGACGATGGCCGTCACCATCGACGCCCCGCCGGACCAGGTGTGGCCGTGGTTGCTCCAGATCGGCTGGGACCGCGCCGGCTGGTACTCCTGGGACCACCTCGACAACGCGGGTCGTCCGTCCGCCCGTGAGGTGCACGCCGAGTGGCAGGACCTCGCCGTCGGCGACCGGCTGAGGTTCTGGGCGCCCGGCGCCGGCGTGCTGGACTCCTACGAGGTCGCGGTGGTCGAGCCGCACCGGTTCCTCGGGCTGTACGGGCTGAGCGACCTGCAGGGCCACCTCCTCGACCCCGGACGACCTCGGCCCTCGGTCTACGTGGAGGGGCTCTGGGGCTTCCGCCTCGAGGAGGTGCCGGGCGGTGGCACGCGGCTCGTCAGCAGCGGCTACCAGACGCTCCGGCCACGGTGGCTCGAGCGCTTCTTCTACGAGTGGGTCCTCGCCCCGGTCGTGTGGGTGATGACGTCGCGCATGCTGGCCGTGATCAAGCGGAACGTCGAAGGAGCCGCCCGCCGTACGCCCGCTCTCGCGACCTAGGGTGGGCGACATGCAGACCACCTCGCTGACGGCACTCGCGCACCAGCAGCTCGACGCCGCTCGCGCGGCGGCCTCGGGACGGTCGGCCGTCACGGTGTACGGCGGTCGCGAGCACGACCTTCGGCAGACGCTGATCGCGATGACGGCCGGGACGGTCCTCGGCGAGCACGAGTCACCGGGGGAGGCGACCCTGCAGGTGATCGAGGGACGGGTGGTGCTGCACGCCGACGGCGACCAGCGAGAGGCCGGGGTGGGGGACCACGTCGTGATCCCGCCGCAGCGTCACGACCTCTCCGCCGTGGCGGACTCGGTCGTGCTGCTGACGGTCGCCACCCGCGCCTGACCTCGCCGGGACGGTCAGGACCAGCGGACCGGCTCGCCGCGGTCGAGCCGCTCGCGCTGCGGCACGACGGTGTAGCGCGGGTCCTTGGCCGACGCCTGCCCGGCTTCGAAGACCCCGAACCGCGTGCAGGCCGACCCGGCCAGCAGCGCGGCGCCGGACAGGACGGCGGCGGTGCGGCTGCGGCCGGCGAGCAGCGACCCCGCGGCGCCGCCGATGGTCAGCCACCGCGACGCGCGCATCAGCCGGCCGGCCTTGCCCTGGTGCAGCGGCTCGGCGGTGATGCCCATCGACCGCTCCATGCGCCGCTCGGCCAGCAGCTCCACGACGGCGCCGCCGAGGGCGAGGCGGCGGGCGGGACCGGTCTCGGCGACCGGCGCGGCGAGCATGCCCATGCCGCCGGAGGCCGCGGCGGCCGAGGACGTGAAGACGAAGGGCAGCTCGCGGTAGGCCTCGTGCCACGACGGCGTGGCGGTGTCGGCCAGCAGCACCGCGGTGTACGACGCCACGGGCGGCGCCATCACGGCGGCGACGAGCCCGGCCGGGCGGCCCAGCCGCGACACCAGCCGCAGCGGCCAGCGGCGGCGGAGCGGGCCGGGCAGCGCGTCGACCACCTCCGCGGCGGCGGCGAGGCCGGCGAACGGGCCGTAGCCCGACAGGATCCAGGTGCCGACGGACATGGGCGAGGTGAGCTTGGCCGTGCGCAGCATGTTGAGGAAGCGCGCGGGCCGGCCGAGGTCGTGGACCAGCGCGACCATCGAGAAGCCGAGGGCGCCGAGCGCGGAGAACCGGCTCGCCCGGCGCAGGGCGGGGCGGCCGGTGAGGTCGGCGCCGGCGGCGAGCAGGGAGGAGCCTGCCGCGAGGCCACCGGAGAACAGGTACGCGGGGATGTCCGCCTCCCACGGCGACGGCTTCACCACGGGCCGGCCGTAGTAGGAGGTGAACTCCGCGTCGGGGACGACGGAGCCGTCGCGACGTCCGCCCGGGCTGCCGCGGTGTCGGGACGTGACGGCGTCCTGCAGGCGCTGGCCGCGTTGCGCCGCCCGCAGCTGGTCGTCGCTCATCCGCGCCTCCCCGCGAACGCGACCGCGGCCCCGACGAGCAGTGCGGCCGCCGCTGCCGAAGCGCGGCGGAACATGTGGGGCAGATCGCGGGTGGTGACGACCGGGTCGGGCGGGAGGCCGTAGACCTCGGGCTCGTCGAGCAGCAGGAAGAACGCACCGGCGCCGCCGACGCCGTCGTCGGGATCGGCGCCGTACAGGCGGGCGTCCATGACCCCGGCCTCGTGCAGCTGCTCCACGCGCGCCTTGGCCCGCTCGCGCAGCTCGTCGACGTCGCCGTACTGGATCGACTCGGTGGGGCAGGCCTGCGCGCAGGCGGGCCGTTGGCCGTCGCCGATCCGGTCGTAGCAGAGCGTGCACTTCTGCGCGATGCCGACGTTCTTGGCGCCCTCGGGGCCGGTGCGCCGCTCGATCACGCCGTAGGGGCAGGCGGGTACGCAGTAGCCGCAGCCGTTGCAGATGTCGGGCTGGACGACGACCGTGCCGAACTCGGTGCGGAACAGCGAGCCGGTCGGGCACACGTCGAGGCACGCGGCGTGGGTGCAGTGCTTGCAGACGTCGGACGACATGAGCCAGCGGAAGTCGGGCAGCTCCTCGGTCGCCTGCGCGCCTTCCGGCGAGGTGGGCGGCGGGGGACCGGGCATGCCGAGGTCGACCGTGCCCGCGCCGTCAGTGGCCGCGGCGGGTGCGGCGGGTTGCTCGACGAACGCGACGTGCCGCCAGGTGTTGGCGCTCAGCGAGACGGTGTTGTCGTAGGACATGCCGGTCAGGGAGAACCCGTCGTCGGGGATCTCGTTCCACTCCTTGCAGGCCACCTCGCAGGCCTTGCAGCCGATGCACACCGAGGTGTCGGTGAAGAACCCCTTGCGCGCGGGCGGGTCGACGTACCCGGCCTCCGCCGCCGGGTCGACGGGACCGAACAGGCTGTGCTCGCCGATCAGGGGCTTCACGGGTCGCCGTCCTCCTTGCGCATCACGGGGTCACGGTGGTCGTGCACGTCGGCGTCGGGACCGACGGTGACGATCGGGGTGCCGGGGTCGACGTCGACGCCCGAGCGCTCCTTGTACGACGCCACCAGGTCGAGCACCGCGCGGCCGCGCGGCCGGCGACCGGGCAGGACGTCGCAGGTGCCCACCTTGGACTCCTGGATCAGCACGTTGGGGTCGAGGGCGATGCCGAGCAGGTCGTTGGCCGAGTCGCCGGTGACGAAGCCGCCGGAGCCCCAGTGGTACGGCAGCCACACCGTGTGGACGGTGCGGCCGTCGACGCGGAGCGGGCGGAGCCGCTCGGTCACGAGCACCCGCCCCTCGATCGCGGCGCGGGACGTGACCACGTGACACCAGCCGCCGTGCTGGAGCCCACGCTCGGCGGCCAGCGCGGGGGAGACCTCGACGAACATCTCCGGCTGGAGCTCGGCGAGGTACTGCAGGTAGCGGCTCATCCCGCCGGCCGTGTGGTGCTCGGTCAGCCGGCTGGTGGTGAACACGAAGGGGTAGACGTCGCTGTGCAGCTCCGGCGGGCTGGGGTTCATCGGGTTGTCGTCGCGGTCGTACTCCTTGCGGGTCGGGTTGGCCTGCTGGCCGTAGAGCACGTTGCGGAACGGGCTCTCGACCGGCTCGTAGTGCGTCGGCAGCGGCCCGTCGATCAGGCCCTGCGGCACGAACAGCGAGCCCTTCCCGTCGCCCTGCATGATGAACGGGTCGTTGCCCGCGATCGCGGCGATCCCGCCCTGGCCCTCGTCAGGCCGGTACGTCGGCGGTTTGGTGCGCTCGAAGTCGGGGACGTCGTCGCCGGTCCACTCGCCGTTCTCGCCCTTGTCGGGGTCCCACCAGACCAGCCGCTTGCGCTCGCTCCACGGGTTGCCGTCGGGATCGGCCGAGGCCCGGTTGTAGAGGTTGCGGCGGTTGGCCGGCCACGCCCAGCCCCACTCCGGCGCGACGTACGACTGCTCGCGGCCGGGCTTGCGGCGCGCGGCCTGGTTGACGCCGTCGGCGTACACGCCGGTGTAGATCCAGCAGCCGCCCAGCGTCGACCCGTCGTCCTTCATCTCGGTGAACGACGAGAGCGGCCGGCCCGTCGCGACCTCGTAGCCGTTGATCTCCTTGAGCACCGCCTCGGCGGAGGGCTCGTCGTGCTCGCCGTGCAGCGGGTAGTCCCAGGCGAGGTCGAGCAGCGGCCGGTCGCGCTCCTCGGTGGAGTCCGCCAGACGCTCGCGGACCATCCGGCCCAGGTGGTAGAAGAACCACAGCTCCGAGCGGGCGTCGCCCGGCGGCTCGACCGCCTTGGTGCGCCACTGCAGCATCCGCTGCGTCTGGGTGAAGGTGCCTTCCTTCTCGACGTGCGAGGCGGCCGGGAAGAGGAACACCTCGGTGCGGCACTCCTCGGGCACGATCTCGCCGGTCTCGACCTCGGGGCTGTTCTTCCAGAACGTCGCGCTCTCGATCTCGAACAGGTCGCGCACGACCAGCCAGTCGAGGTTGGCCATGCCGAGCCGCTGGGCCCGTCCGTGGGCGGACCCGACCGCGGGGTTCTGGCCGAGCAGGAAGTAGCCCTTCACCTTGCCGTCGATCATGTCCATGACCGTGCGGTAGGTGCCGTGGTCGCCGGTGATGCGGGGCAGGTAGTCGAAGCAGAAGTCGTTGTCGGCCGTCGCCGCGTCGCCCCAGTAGGCCTTGAGCAGGTTGACCGCGTAGGCGCCGGCGTTGTCCCAGAAGCCCTTCGACCCCGGGTGCCGGACGCTGTCGATCCAGTCCTGGAACGACTCGTGCTGGTTGGCGTTGGGCATCGGCAGGTAGCCGGGCAGGATGTTGAACAGCGTCGGGATGTCGGTCGAGCCCTGGATGCTCGCGTGCCCGCGCAGCGCCATGATCCCGCCTCCGGGCCGGCCCATGTTGCCGAGGAGCAGCTGGAGGATCGCGCCGGTGCGGATGTACTGCACCCCGACGCTGTGCTGGGTCCAGCCGACCGAGTAGACGAGCGCGGTCGTGCGCTCGCGTCCGGAGGCCTCGGTCCACGCCCGGCAGACCTCGAGGAACTCCTCCTGCGACACCCCGCAGACCCGCTCGACCAGCTCCGGGGTGTAGCGGGAGTAGTGCCGCTTCAGGACCTGGTAGACGCACCGGGGGTGCTGCAGCGTCGGGTCGCGCGGCGGGTCGCCCTCGACGTTGAGGCCGTGCGTCTCGTGCTGGAGCGCGCTGGCCGTCTCGCGCTGCTCCTCGTGCTGCTGGCGCCCCTGGCCCTCCTGCTTCTGCCCGGCGTCGGCGTACTGCCAGCTCGCCGGGTCGTAGGTGCGGGTCTCGGGGTCGAAGCCGGAGAACAGGCCGTCGAGGTCGTCGGTGTCCTGGAAGTCCTCGCTGAGGATCGTCGCCGCGTTGGTGTAGGCCACGACGTACTCACGGAAGTCGAGCTCGTTCTGCAGGACGTGGTTGATGACGCCGCCGAGGAACGCGATGTCGGTGCCGACCCGGATCGGCACGAACTGGTCGGCCAGCGCGCTCGTGCGGGTGAACCGCGGGTCGACGTGGATGACCTTCGCGCCGCGCGCCTTGGCCTCCATCACCCACTGGAACCCGACGGGATGCGCCTCCGCCATGTTGGAGCCCTGGATCACGATGCAGTCGGCGTTGGCCAGGTCCTGCAGGAACGTCGTGGCGCCGCCACGACCGAAGCTCGTCCCCAGACCGGGGACGGTGGCGGAGTGTCAAATACGGGCCTGGTTCTCGATCTGGATCGCGCCCATCGCCGTGAACAGCTTCTTGATGAGGTAGTTCTCCTCGTTGTCGAGGGTCGCTCCTCCGAGGCTGGCGATGCCGAGCGTGCGACGCACGCGGCGGTTCTTCTCGTCGATGTCCTGCCAGGTGTCGTTGCGCGCCTTGACGACGCGGTCGGCAACCATCTCCATGGCGGTGCCGAGGTCGAGCTCCTGCCACTCGGTGGCGTACGGCGCCCGGTAGCGGATGGTCTGCTGCCGCAGCGGGCTGGTGACGAGGTTCTTGCTGGCCGAGCCCTTGGGGCAGAGCCGGCCGCGGTTCACCGGGCTGTCGGGGTCGCCCTCGATCTGGACGACCTTCTCGTCCTTGACGAACACGCGCTGGGCGCAGCCGACGGCGCAGTAGGGGCAGACGCTGCCGACGACGCGGTCGGCGGTCTTGGTGCGCGGGGTGAGCTCTTCGGTGTCCCGGGACCGGGCGGCCGGGCCGCGCCCGAGCACATCGGGGCCGCGGAGCTGGCGCAGCACCGGCCAGTCCAGCGGCGTCCTCACCATGCGCCGTCCTTCCCCTCGAACATCGTCCGTTGCCTACCCAGCGCTCTCCTGCATCATGCCCGGTCGCCTCAGACGACCTCCAGGATCGACTCGCCCGCCGGCAGCAGCTCGCCGACCACCGGGTGGCCCGGCAGCTCGCCGGCGACCAGCAGGCCGCCGGAGGTCTGCGCGTCCGCGAGCAGGACCAGCTCGTCCTCGTCGACCCGCGACCGCAGCTGCGGCCGCACCCAGTCGAGGTTGCGCCGGCTGCCTCCCGGCACGAACCCCGCGGCGAGCGACTCGCGCGCCCCCTCGACGTACGGCACCGCGGCGGAGTCGATGCGCGCCGAGACCCCGCTGGCGCGGGCCAGCTTGAGCAGGTGCCCCAGCAGGCCGAACCCGGTCACGTCGGTGGCGCAGGTCGCGCCGGCGTCGAGCGCGGCCCGCGCGGCGTCCCGGTTGAGCGTGGTCATCACCTCGACGGCCTCGGGGAAGCGGTCGCCGGTCGCCTTGTGTCTGTTGTTGAGCACGCCGAGGCCGAGCGGCTTGGTCAGCGTCAGCGGCGTGCCCGCGCGGCCGGCGTCGTTGCGCAGCAGCCGCTGGGGGTCGGCGAGGCCGGTGACGGCCAGGCCGTACTTCGGCTCCCGGTCGTCGATGCTGTGCCCGCCGGCCAGGTGCGTCTCGGCCTCCTTGCACACGTCGGCGCCGCCGCGCAGCACGTCGGCCGCGACGTCGAACGGGATCACGTCGCGCGGCCACGCGAGCAGGTTGACCGCGACGAGCGGGGTGCCGCCCATCGCGTAGACGTCGGACAGCGCGTTGGCCGCCGCGATCCGGCCCCAGTCGTAGGGGTCGTCGACGACGGGGGTGAAGAAGTCGGCGGTGACGACGACCGCCCGGTCGCCGTCGATGCGTACGGCGGCCGCGTCGTCGCCGTGGTCGAGCCCGACGAGCAGGTCACCCCCGGCGCGGCCGGCGTCCAGGCCGCCGAGCACCCGCTCGAGCTCGCCGGGCGGGACCTTGCAGGCGCAACCGCCGCCGGCGGCGAACTGGGTGAGGCGCACGTCCCCAACCTACGCACCCGCGCCAGCTGTCACGCGGGGTGTGCGCCAGCAACGCGGGGTTTGGTCGTGGTGGCCCGGCCGGGGCCGTCGCGAGCGGTGTCCGGTGCGTGCGTCGGCAGGGCGGAGGAGCGAAGGCGGGGCGGCAGCCCCGGCGAGCGACGACAACGCAGCCGCCGTGCGTGCCGGGCGACGCGCAGCAGGCCAGGGTCGGGTTGCCACGGCCAACGGACGCTCCACAAGGCGCATGCCGCTGGGGAAGCGTCCACACGCCTGGGGAAGTGCCGCGGTACGGCGGCCGGCGAGCCCGGACCACGAGGGGCAAGACGCGCCGACTCGGCAGGTTCGTGAGGGCAAGACGCGCCGACTCGGCAGGTTCGGGAGGGCAAGATGCGCCGACTCGGCGGGGGCGGGCTGGGCCGGGCCCCTAGAGTTGCCGCGGAGGCGTACCTCGTCTGGTGACGGGCGCGGTCCTCAAAACCGTTGTGGCCGGGCATCCCGGCCAGGCGGGTTCGATTCCCGTCCGCCTCCGCCACTCGTCCGACCACTGGAGGGCCCGCCGTGGAGGATCCGCGCCGCGCGACCCCGCGCACCGACGCGGTCCTCGCGGACCCGCGGGTGCGGGCGGCGTCGGGGCGGCTCGGCGACACGCTGGTCAAGCGCCACGTCGCCACGGTCCTCGACCGCTGCCGCGCCGGCGAGGTGTCGCCGGCCGACGTCGTGGACGAGGCGCTGCGTTCGCTCCCGGCAGCGGCCACGTCACTGCGGCCGGTGCTCAACGCGACCGGCGTCGTCGTGCACACCAACCTCGGAAGGGCCCCGCTGTCGGCGGCGGCCGTCGAGGCGGTCAGGCTCGCCTCGGGCGCCACCGACGTCGAGCTCGACCTCGCGACGGGGCAGCGCGACCGGCGCGGGCGCGGGGCCCTCGCCGCGCTGGCGGCCGCGGTGCCGGAGGCGGGGGGAGTGCACGTCGTCAACAACGGCGCGGCCGCGCTCGCGCTGGTCACCTGTGCGCTGGCGCCGGGGCGTGAGGTGGTGGTCAGCCGCGGCGAGCTGGTCGAGATCGGGGACGGCTTCCGGATCCCGGAGCTGCTCGTGTCGCTCGGCGCGCGGCTCCGCGAGGTGGGCACGACCAACCGGGTCCGGCTCTCCGACTACGCCGACGCGGTCGGCGACGAGACGGCGTTCGTGCTGAAGGTGCACCCGTCCAACTTCGTCGTCAGCGGGTTCACCGCCGACGTCCCGGTCGCGGCGCTCGCCACGCTGCCGGTACCGGTCGTGGCGGACATCGGCTCCGGCCTGCTGCGCCCGCACCCCCGGCTGCCCGACGAGCCGAGCGCGGCGGCGGCGCTCGCCGACGGCGCCGACCTGGTCACCGCCTCGGGCGACAAGCTGCTCGGCGGCCCGCAGGCCGGGCTGATGCTCGGCAAGGCGGACCTCGTCGAGGCGCTGCGGCGGCACCCGTTCGCCCGGGCCCTCCGCGTCGACAAGCTCACCCTCGCCGCCCTGGAGGCCACGCTCACCGGCCCGACCCCGCCGGTCGCCGCGGCCCTCGTCGCCGACCGCGGCGCGCTGCTCGCCCGGGCCGAGCGGGTCGCGGCCGACGTCCTGGCCGCCGTCCCCGACGCGCCGGTCGAGGCCGTCGCGTCCGTCGGCGCCGTCGGTGGCGGCGGCGCTCCCGGCGTCGACCTGCCGAGCGCGGCAGTGTCTCTGCCCGAGAGGTACGCCGTCGCGCTGCGCACCGGCGAGGTCCCGGTCGTCGGCCGGGTGCACCAGGGTCGGCTGCTGCTCGACCTGCTGGCGCTCGACCCCGCCGACGACCCGCGGCTCGCGTCCGCCGTCGTGGCGGCGATGGACACGGGCACGGACTGACGTGCACGTCGTCGCGACCGCCGGCCACGTCGACCACGGCAAGTCGACGCTCGTCCGGGCCCTCACCGGCACCGACCCCGACCGGCTGGCCGAGGAGCGCCGCCGCGGGCTGACCATCGAGCTCGGCTACGCGTGGACCGACCTGCCCGGCGCGGGCGACGTCGCGTTCGTCGACGTGCCCGGGCACGAGCGGTTCCTCACCACGATGCTGGCCGGCGTCGGGCCGGTCCCCGTCGCGCTGCTCGTGGTCGCCGCCGACGACCCGTGGATGCCGCAGGCCGCCGAGCACCTCGCCGCGCTCGACGCGCTCGGCGTCCGGCACGGCCTCGTCGCCGTCACCCGCTCGGACCTCGCCGACCCCGCCGCGGCGGGGGACCGGGCCCGGACCGAGCTCGCCCGCACGTCGCTCGCGGGCGCCCCGGTCGTGCCGGTCAGCGCGCGGACGGGTGCGGGCATCGACACGCTGCGCGCCACGCTGGCGGACGTGCTGGCCGCCGTACCCGCGCCGGACGCGTCCGCCGACGTCCGCCTCTGGGTGGACCGGCAGTTCACGGTCAAGGGTTCGGGGACCGTGGTGACCGGGACCCTCCCCGCCGGCACGGTACGGCGGGGAGACCTGCTGGAGCACGCCGGCGGGACGCTGCGCGTGCGCGGTGTGCAGACCCTCGAGCGACCGGTGGACGAGGCACACGGGACCGCCCGGGTCGCGCTCAACGTCAGCGGCGACGGCGCAGAAGCACTGCACCGCGGCACCCCGCTGGTGACGCCCGGGGCGTGGCTGCGCACCGACACCGTCGACGTCCGGCTGCGCGCGCTGCCCGGCACCGACCAGCCGCCGCCGGAACGACCGCTGCTGCACGTCGGGGCCGCCTCGCTCGACGTGCACGCCCGCCCGCTCGCCGACGACCTCGTCCGGCTGCGCCTGACCGAGCCGCTGCCGCTGCGCGTCGGCGACCGCGCGGTGCTGCGCGACCCGGGCGACCGGCGGCTGTGGGGGTTGGTCGTGCTCGACCCGGCACCGCCGGCGCTCCGCCGGCGCGGCGACGCGCGACGCCGGGCCGCCGCCCTGGTCGACGACGACGGCCGTCCGTCCGCGACGCGCGAGCTCGCCCGTCGAGGCGTCGTCGAGGCCGACCTGCTCGCCCGCATCGGCGTCCCGGTGACGCCCGACGTGCTGCGGGCCGGGCGGCACCTGCTCGACCCCGGCTGGGCGGACCGGCGGGCGGCCGACCTGACCGCGGCGGTCGCCGAGTCCGCCCGGGCGACACCGCTCGACCGGGGCATCACGCTCGTCGCCCTGGCCGAGCGGCTGGGCCTGCCGTCGCCCGAGGTCGCGGCCGCGCTGGTCCGGCCGCCGCTGCGCGTCGTCGACGGCCGCGTCGTACCGGAGGAGGCGCCCGGCCTCCCCGCCGCGCTGGAGGACGCCCTCGCCGCGCTCGCCACCGAGCTCGACGCCGAGCCGTTCGCCGCGCCCACCGCGGGACGGCTCGCTGAGCTCGGGCTCGGCCGGCGCGAGCTCGCGGCGGCCGCACGGGCCGGGCGGCTGCTCGTGCTCGACGGGCCGGTCGCGCTGCTCGCGGGCGCCGACGCGCAGGCCGTCGAGGCGTTGCGCGCGCTGCCACAGCCGTTCACCGTCAGCGAGGCCAGGGTCGCGCTGCGCAGCAGCCGGCGCGTCGTGCTGCCGCTGCTCGACCACCTCGACCGGGCCGGCCTCACCCGCCGCGAGCCCGACGACCGCCGGCACGTACGCGACTGACCCGGCACGATGTCCCGCAGCTTCCGCCCAGCGGAAGGGCAAGATTCCGGCGCGCGGCCGACGATCCCTAGCGTGACCGCGAGAGCCCGGGAGGTGCCATGCCGACGTACGCCAGCACGACCCGCACGCAGGTCGCCGTCGTCGGCGGCGGGCCCGCGGGTCTGATGCTGTCGCACCTG
Source organism: Nocardioides iriomotensis (assembly GCF_004168035.1). Classification (GTDB taxonomy): domain Bacteria; phylum Actinomycetota; class Actinomycetes; order Propionibacteriales; family Nocardioidaceae; genus Nocardioides_B; species Nocardioides_B iriomotensis. Next base: position 74,674 of record NZ_SDPU01000034.1, read on the forward strand.
CTGCACGTCGCCGGGATCGACTCGGTGGTCGTCGACAACCGCACCGTGCACACGATCGAGACCACCCACCGGGCCGGGATCCTCGAGCGCGACAGCGTCCGGCTGCTCACGGACACCGGTGTCTCCGACCGGGTGCTCCGGGACGGCGACCGGCACGGCGGCATCTACCTCCGGTTCGACGGCACCAGCCACCACGTCGACTTCGAGGCGCTCGTCGGAGCGTCGGTCTGGCTCTACCCGCAGACCGACGTGTTCACCGACCTGCACCGCGCTCGCGTCCGCGACGGCGGCGACGTGCGGTTCGGCATCGCCGACACCGAGGTCGAAGGCGTCCTCGACGCCCCACGCATCACCTACGCCGACGAGGGGGGCCGGCGGCACGAGGTGTCCGCCGACCTCGTCGTCGGGTGCGACGGCTCGCGCAGCACCTGCCGCGGCCTCGTGGAGGGCGGCCGGCAGTTCTTCCGCGAGTACCCGTTCGCGTGGTTCGGGATCCTGTGCGAGGCGCCGAAGAGCGCGCCGGAGCTGATCTACGCCCGGTCCGACCGTGGGTTCGCGCTGATCAGCCAGCGCACTGACGAGGTGCAGCGGATGTACTTCCAGTGCGACCCGTCCGAGGATCCCTCCACCTGGTCCGACGACCGGATCTGGACCGAGCTCCAGGCGCGGCTCGCGGGGGAGGACGGGTTCCGCCTGCACGAGGGACCGGTCATCGAGCGCACCGTCCTGCCGTTCCGCAGCTTCGTCCAGACCCCCATGCGGCACGGTCGGCTGCTGCTCGCGGGCGACGCCGCCCACACGGTGCCGCCGACCGGCGCGAAGGGGCTCAACCTCGCGCTCGCCGACGTGCGGGTGCTGGCCGAGGTGCTGGAGCAGGCGATCGGCAAGCAGGACCACGACGTGCTCGACACCTACACCGAGCGCGCCCTGGAGCGGGTCTGGAAGGCCCAGCACTTCTCCTACTGGATGACCACGATGCTGCACCGGTCGGCCGACAGCTCGGACTTCGACGAGCGCCGCCAGCTCGGCGAGCTGCACGCCCTGGTCGCCTCGCAGCGCGGGTCGGCGTACCTCGCCGAGGGCTACACCGGCTGGCCCCAGGACTGAACCGCGGCCGGGCCCATCGCCCGCTCGATGCCACGCGCCGCGACCTGGAGCGCCGCCACCAGGCGCGGCCGCTCCGTGCGCAGCGACGGGACGACCAGGCCGAGCGAGGCGACCACGTCCTCGCCCCGCCGCAGCGGCACCGCGACCGAGCAGGCGCCGAGGCTCATCTCCTCGACGGTCGTCGCGTAGCCGTCGCGGACCACGCGCGAGAGCTGCCGGCGCAGGGTCCCCGGCTGCGTGATCGTGTACGGCGTGACGCGGGTGAGGTTCGCGAGCACGGCGTCCTGCACCTCGGCCGGTGCGTGCGCGAGCAGCACTTTGCCGACGCCGGTGGTGTGCAGAGGCAGCCGCGAGCCGATCGAGCTCACGACCGGGACGGACGCGTGGCCGCGCAGCCGGTCGACGTACAGCACCGACGTGCCGTCGCGGACCGCGAGGTGGACGGTGGCGAGCGTGGCGCCGTACAGGTCGTGCAGGAACGGGGATGCGGCCTCGCGCAGCCCGGTCTGCACCGGCGCCAGCAGCCCGAGGTCCCACAGCCGGCGGCCGACGACGTAGTCGCCCCCGGAGGTGCGCGCGAGCGCGCCGAACGCGACGAGCTCGCCGACCAGGCGGTGCGCGGTCGCCAGCGGGAGACCCGCGCGCGCGGTCAGCTCGGACAGCGCGAGCCGGCGGTGCTCCTCGTCGAAGGCCGCCAGCAGCGACAGCGCCCGGGCGGTGACCGACGTGCCGGGGCTGGAGGAGTTGCCCGCCATGCCGGTCAGTCTTCCACTGGCCGGAAGCCGCGGGCGACCCCCGCGCGCCCGCGGCGGCTCAGTCCCGGGCCTCCACCGGCTGCGCCGGTACCGTCGCCAGCGCGACCACGGCCAGCACCGCGGCGACCGCGAACGCGTAGAAGCCCCACGGGTAGGCGACGCCCGCCGTCACGAGCGCGCCGCCGAGGAACGGGCCGACGATCGCGCCGACCCGGCCGACGCCCGCGGCCATGCCGAGCGCGGTGCCCCGGATCTCCGACGGGTAGAGGTGGCCGACGAACGCGTAGACCAGCACCTGTGCGCTGAACACGAAGACACCGGCGAGCAGGACGACGGCGTACACGAGCACCGTGCTCTCCATCCGGACCGACAGCACCGCCAGGAACGCCGCGGCAAGCCCGAACCACAGCAGCACCGACGGCTTGTTGCCGCGGGCGTCGGAGACCGAGCCGGCCACCAGCAGCCCGATGACGGCGCCGAGGTTCAGCACGAGCAGCAGGCCGGTGCCGGCGGTGATCGAGTAGCCGGCCTCGCCCATGATCTTGGGCAGCCAGGTGTTGAGGCCGTAGACCAGCAGCAGCCCCATGAAGGACGCGACCCAGAGCCCGATGCTCACGCGCAGGTAGCGCCCGCGGGCGACGTCCGAGCTCCGCACCGGCGCCGGGCCGTCGTCCGACCCGTCCCGGAGCCGCGCCTTGGCGTCGAGGTAGGTCTGCGACTCGGGCAGCCGCGCCCACATCACCGGCACCACCAGCAGGCCGGCCAGGCCGCCGACGAGGAACATGCTCTCCCAGCCCCAGGCGTCGATCACCCACAGCGCCAGCAGCGCGGTCGCCACCGCGCCGACGTGGTAGCCGGTCATCATCCGGGTCACCGCCGACCCGTTGCGGCCCGCGCGGGCGTGCTCGCTCATGTAGGCCAGCGCCGTGGGCAGGCAGGCCCCGAGACCCAGCCCGGCCAGGAAGCGGAGCACCGTGAACTGCGTGACGTCCTCCGCCAGCGGCACGGCCATCGTCAGCAGCGAGAAGACCGTGATGCACGCGATCAGCGGCAGGCGCCGGCCCCACCGGTCCGTCAGCGGGCCGATCAGCACCGCGCCGATGCCGACCCCGACGAGACCGATCGTGGACGCGGTGGTCAGCGACGCGTCGGTGAAGCCGAGCGCGCCGGTGGCCGAGAGCACCGGGATCACCGCGCCGAGGACCACCAGGTCGAAGCCGTCGAGGGCGACGGCGACCCAGCAGAGCACCACCGGCCAGGCGGTGCGGGCGGAGGAGGTGGTCGTCGCGGCGGACGTGGCGGGACTGGTCATGCTGCGCTCCTTGCCATGCGGACGGAGTCTCCGTCGGCGGCGCGCCCGAGACGGGGCACGACGTCACCGTGGCAGCGGACTCGCGGGTCGCCCAGGACGCGTTTCCGCTGAGCGGAAGCGGTGTGCGACGAGCGCCACACCCGTCCCCCTAGCCTCGACGCGTGACCGCGCCACCGCCCCCCGCCGAGCTCGAGCCCCAGGAGACGCTGTCGGCCGAGATGGCCGCGCTGCGGGACGCCTACGAGCACACCGGCGTCGAGGAGACCCAGCCGCGGCTGGACTACCCGCCGTACCGCTCGAGCCGGTTGCGTCACCCGACCAAGGACCTGCACCACGCCGACCCCGAGGGCGTCGAGCTGTGGGCACCCTGCTTCGGCGAGCGCGACATCGACCCCCTGGAGGCCGACCTCACGATCCAGGACGGCGGCGAGCCGATCGGCGAGCGGACGGTGGTCACCGGTCGCGTCGTCGACGGTGAGGGCCGGCCGGTACGGCGTCAGCTCGTCGAGATCTGGCAGGCCAACGCCGGCGGCCGCTACATCCACAAGCGGGACCAGCACCCCGCGCCGCTCGACCCGCACTTCACCGGCGTCGGGCGCTGCCTGACCGACGACGACGGCGGCTACCGGTTCACCACGATCAAGCCGGGGCCGTACCCGTGGCGCAACCATCGCAACGCCTGGCGGCCGGCGCACATCCACTTCTCGCTGTTCGGCTCGGAGTTCACCCAGCGGATCGTCACGCAGATGTACTTCCCGGGCGACCCGCTGTTCGGCCTCGACCCGATCTACCAGTCGATCCTCGACCCCAAGGCGCGCGAGCGGCTCGTCGCGGCGTACGACCACGACGTCACGCAGCACGAGTGGGCGACCGGCTACCGCTGGGACATCGTGCTCACCGGCCCGCACCGCACCCCCGCCGAGCAGGAGGACGCATGACCCGGTCGGCGACCCCGGGCCAGACCGTCGGCCCGTTCTTCCACTACGCGCTGCCGTACCCCGGCGACCGCGAGCTCGTCCCGCCCGGAACGGCCGGGGCGGTGCTGCTGCACGGCACGGTGCGCGACGGCGACGGCGCCGCGATCCCCGATGCCCTGCTGGAGATCTGGCAGGCCGACCCCGACGGTCGGGTGCTGCAGCGCGCGGGGTCGCTGCGCCGGGACGGCTTCACGTTCACCGGCTTCGGGCGGGCGGCCACCGACGCGTCGGGGCGCTACTCGTTCAGCACCCTCGTGCCCGGCGCGGTCGAGGGCGGGCTGCCGTTCTTCGCGGTCACCGTGTTCGCGCGCGGGCTGCTCAACCGGCTCTTCACCCGCGCCTACCTGCCGCTGGCCGACGGCGCCGAGCCCGACGCGCTGCTCCGCTCGGCCGGCGACCGTGCCGGCACGCTGCTGTGCGTCGCCGACGACCACGGCTTCCGCTTCGACGTGCACCTGCAGGGTGACGGGGAGACCGTGTTCCTCAGCTACCCCGGCCACCGGGGAGACTGAGCGGGTGACCTCGCTCTGGTGGCCCGGCGACCAGCACGCCGGTGACCTCGTGTCCGACACCGCGCTGCTGCGTGCCCTGGTCCGGGTGGAGCAGGCCTGGCTCGACGCGCTGGTGGCCGCGGGCGTCGCGCCCGCCGGAGCCGCGCACGACCTGACCGGGCTCGTCGGCGACGACGACGCCGAACGCGTGGCCGTCGAGGCCGAGGCGGGCGGCAACCCCGTGATCCCGCTGGTCGCCCTGCTGCGCGACCGCGCGCCCGAGCCCGCAACCACATGGCTGCACCGCGGCCTCACCAGTCAGGACGTCGTGGACACCGCGGTGCTGCTGTGCGCGCGCGACGCCGTCGCCCGGGTACGGCGTGAGCTCGGTCGTCAGGTCGACCGGCTCGCCGACCTCGTGGACCGGCACCGCGCGACCCCGATGCTCGCGCGCACGCTCACCCAGCCCGCCGTACCGACGACGTTCGGGGCGAAGGCCGCGACCTGGCTGCACGGGATCCTCGACGCCGACGACGCGCTCGGCGCCCTGGCCTGGCCCGTGCAGCTCGGCGGCGCCGCCGGCACGCTCGCGGCCATCGTCGAGCTCGGCGGTCCGGACCGGACCCGCGCGGCGCGCACGGCGTACGCGGCGGCGCTCGGCCTGGCCGAGGCACCGCCCTGGCACACCCGCCGCGCGCCGGTGACCCGGCTCGCGGACGCCGCGGTGGGCGCGACCGACGCGTGGGGACGGATCGCCAACGACGTCCTCGTGCTCGGCCGCCCGGAGATCGGCGAGCTCGCCGACGGTTCCGGTGGTGGCTCCTCGACCATGCCGCACAAGGCGAACCCGACCACCGCGACCCTGGTCCGCCGTGCCGCCCTCGCCGCGCCGCAGCTCGCCGCCACCCTGCACCTCGCCGCGGCCGAGCAGGTCGACGAGCGGGCCGACGGCGCCTGGCACGTCGAGTGGGCGACCCTCGCCGTCCTGCTGCGCCGCACGGTGGTCGCGGCCGTGCAGGCCACCCGGCTCCTCGACGACCTGCAGGTGCACGGCGAGCGGATGCGGTCGCACCTCGCGGCCGCCGGCGACGCCGTGCTCGCCGAGCAGCGGTCGATGGCCGGGCTGGCCGGACACGACCCGGCTCCGACGTACCACGGCCTGCTCGACGACCTCGCCGACGAGGCGCTCGCGCGGGCCGCCGTGCACCGACACGACCGGAAGGCGGACGACGCATGAGCGTGACCCTCGTCCGGCTCGGCGGACGGCCCGACCGGCCCCTGCTCGTCCTCGGCCCCTCGCTGGGCACCTCGGTCACCGCGCTGTGGTCGACCGCGGCCGCGGAGCTCGCCGACGACTTCCAGGTCGTCGGCTGGGACCTGCCCGGCCACGGCACCAACCACGCCGCACCGACCGACCGGACCACCGTCGCGAGCCTCGCCCTCGACGTCCTCGACGCCGTCGACGCGCTCGGCACCGGCATCCAGCCGCCGGTGTTCCACTACGCCGGCGACTCGGTCGGCGGGGCGGTCGGGCTCCAGCTCCTCCTCGACGTCCCCGAACGGATGCACTCGGCCACCCTGCTGTGCACCGGCGCCAAGATCGGCACGGCGGAGTCGTGGCAGGAGCGGATCGACGCGGTCCGGTCCGGCGGCACCCCCTCGCTCGTGACGGCCTCGGCCCAGCGCTGGTTCGGGCCCGGCTTCGTCGACCGCGAGCCCGCCGCGGCCTCCGCACTGCTGCACGCCCTCTCGGACGCCGACGACGAGGGCTACGCCGCGGTGTGCGGCGCGCTCGCCGGGCACGACCTGCGCGACCGGCTGAGCTCGGTCCACGGTCGGGTGCTCGCCGTCGCCGGTGAGCACGACGTCGCCGCCCCGCCCGCGACCGTCCGCGAGATCGCCGAGGGCGTCCCCGGCGCGCGGTACGTCGAGCTGCCGGGCGTCGCGCACCTGGCCCCGGTCGAGGCGCCGGGCGAGGTGGCTCGGCTGGTCCGCGAGCACGCGCTCGGCATCCGGTCGCGCGACGACCTCACCGTCGGCGAGGTCCGGGCCGCGGGCCTGGAGGTCCGGCGCGCGGTGCTCGGCGACGAGCACGTCGACCGGGCGACCGCGGCGGCGACCGACCTGACCCGGGAGTTCCAGGGCTTCATCACCGAGTACGCCTGGGGCGGCATCTGGACCCGCCCCGGCCTCGACCGGCGCACCCGGTCGCTGCTCACGATCACGGCTCTGGTGGCCCGCGGCCACCACGAGGAGCTGGCCATGCACCTGCGCGCCGCCCGCCGCAACGGCGTCACGGTGGAGGAGATCAAGGAGACGCTGCTGCAGGCCGCGATCTACTGCGGCGTGCCGGACGCCAACACGGCGTTCCGGATCGCGCAGCGCACCCTCGCCGATCCCGGCGACGACGCCGGCTGACCGGTCGGGCGGGGACGGTCAGACGCCGTCCGTCGCGCGGACGTCCGACGGGTGCGTCGCGAGCGGCGTCACCTTGATGTCCATGTAGGGGAACAGCGGGAGCCCCGAGATCAGGTCGTGCAGCTCGTCGGTCGACTCCACGTCGAAGATCGAGATGTTGGAGTACTCACCCACGATCCGCCACAGGTGCGGCCACTTGCCGGCCCGCTGCAGCTCCTGGGAGTAGGCCTTCTCCCGCGCGACGGTGTCGGCGCGGACCTCGGGGTCCAGGTCGTGCGGGATCCGGACATCCATCCGGGCGTGGAAGAGCATGGGTGAGCCTCCGACTCGTCACTCGTCGTACAGGGTCAGGAGCGGACCGGGTCGAGCACGAAGCCGTACTCCACGGCCTCGCCGTCGCCGGCCCGGCGCGGGTCGAGCACGAGCTCCGGCTTCACCGCCGAGGCGATGTCGTCGTCGTTGTGCTCGTCGCCGGGGAAGTAGAGCTGCGCGGTGAGCAGCTCGTGACCGGGCGCGGAGACCTTGACGTGGAGGTGGGCCGGACGCCAGGCGTGCCAGCCGGCGGCGGCGATCAGCTTGCCGCAGGAGCCGTCGGTCGGGATCTGGTACGGCGCGGGCTTCCTGGTGGTGATCTCGAACCGGCCGTCCTCGTCGGCGGTGAACGTGCCGCGGAGGTTCCACTCGGGCAGGCCCGGCGCGAACTGCGAGTAGTAGCCGTCGTCGTCGGCGTGCCAGAGCTCGACCTTGGCGCCGGCGAGCGAGGAGCCGTCGGTGCTGGTCACCTGACCGGTCCACACGAGGGGCGTGCCCGGCTCGTCGTCCCGCATCGGCACCGAGCCCTTGGCGCCCTGCTCGGGCGCGTTCGGCACGTAGTAGGGGCCCTCGATCGTGCCCTTGTTGCCCTCGCGGTGCTCGGTGGCGACCTCCTCGACGACGTGCTCGACCCAGACGTCCAGGAACAGCGGCCACTCGCCGTCGTCCCCGACGCCGATGAGCCAGGACTTCAGGGCGTTGTACTCGTCGTAGGTGACCTTGTGCTTGCGGATGGTGGCGTGCAGCGCGTCGACGACCTCGCGGGCGAGCAGGTCGACCCGCTCCTGCGGGGTGCTCGCGACGCCGGAGGACTTGTCGGTGCGGAAGCGCTCGGTCGCCGAGGCGCCCGATGCGGCGGCGGTGGCGGTGGGGGCGGTGGGGGTCTGGGTCATGGCGGTCTCTCCCTCGGGTGGGGGTGGTGGGTCGTGCGGTCGGCGGGGGCGGCGGCGCTGCCGGCCCGTCTGTTGGGTCGGTCCTGGTCAGTGGTCGGTGCGGAAGTGCGCGAGCTTGTCGGGGTCGACCTCGACGCCGAGGCCGGCGCCGGGCCGCACGGCCAGGTGGCCGTCGCGGATGTCGAGCGGCTCGGTGAGCAGGTCGTCGCTCATGTCGAGGAAGTTCGAGAGCTCGCCGGCCCGGCGCGAGGTGAGGCGGTACGCCGACCCGAACACGACCGTGCACATCGAGCCGAGCTGGCTGTCGATCTGGTTGCCCATGACGACCTCGATGCCGAGCCCCTCGGCGAGGTGGAGCACGCGGGCCGAGCCGGTGAAGCCGGTCCGCGAGGTCTTGATGCTGATCGCGGTGGCCGCGCCACCGAGGATCTCGCGGGTCACGTCGGCCGCGGTGACCGCGGACTCGTCGGCGATGAACGGCACGTCGCACTGCTGGACCAGCCAGCGGCGGCCGAGCACGTCGTCGGCGGGGCAGAGCTCCTCGGCGAACAGCAGGCCGAGGTCGGCCATCTCGTGCATCGCGCGCGCCGACTCGGCCGGCGTCCAGCCGCGGTTGCCGTCGACGTACAGCTCGACCTCCTCGCCGAGCCCCTCGCGCAGCGCGCGGACAACGGCGGTGTCGAGCTGGAAGGGGGTGCGGCCCACCTTCACCTTGAACGTGGTGATGCCGTAGGTGTCGCGCATCCGCTCGGCCTCGGCCACCATCGCGGCAGGCTCGTCGAAGCCGAGCATGTGCGAGACCCGCATCCGGTCGGTGTAACCGCCCAGGAGGTCGGTGACCGGCAGGTCGAGCGTCTTGCCGAGCGCGTCCCAGACCGCCATGTCGACGGCGGCCTTGGCGACCGGGTTGCCGACGGTGCGGGACAGCCGGTCGGACACGACCTCACGCTCGAGGAGGGTGGTGCCGACGAGCTGGGGCGCGAAGATGTCCTCGATGACGGCGAGCACGCCGCGCTGCGTCTCGCCGTAGGTGAACGGGCGGGGCGGCGCGTCGGCGACGCCGACCACACCGTCGTCGGTGTGCACGCGTACCAGCACGTGCTGGGCGACGGTGACCTCCCCGCTGGCGAAGCGGAGCGGCTTGGAGTAGGGGATCGCGTAGGGGATCGCCTCGATCCTCGTGATCTTCATCGGGCTTCCTCGAAGAGCTGGTCGTCGGTGTGGTCGGAGAACAGGCCGCCCTCCTCGAGCACGGCCACGACGCGCCGGACGAGCGCCGAGGGCTCCTCGCGCCAGGCGAGGGCGAGCTCGACGGAGCCGGCATCGGCGACGTCGCGGAAGACGACGCCGGCGAGCGGTACGGCGCGGACGGACCCGGGGACCAGGGCCACGCCGAGACCGGCGGCGACGAGCGCGACGAGCACCGCGGTGCCGGGCGCGGAGTGCTCGCGCCGCGGGGTGAACCCGGCATCGCGGCAGGTGCGCAGCACGGCGTCGTTGACCGCGGAGTCGCTGCTGGAGTACAGGATCAGGCCCTCGGTGCGCAGGTCGGCGACCGACACGACCGGCTCGGCGGCGAGCCGGTGGTCGGCCGGGACGGCCAGCACGAGCGGCTCGATCTCGATCGTGCGCACCTCGATGCCCTCGCCGGTCGCCGGCGGGCGGAGCACGGCCAGGTCGAGGCTGCCGTCGCGGAGCCCGTCGCACTGGGCGGGCGTGAGCAGGTCGGCGTGCACCTCGAGCGCGACGTCGGGCAGGTCGCGCTGCAGGGTGCGGGCGACGACGGGCAGCTGGGTGAAGGCGGCGGTGCCGGTGAAGCCGATCCGGGCCAGGCCCTTGCGGCCCTCGGCGACCCGCCGTACACCGGTGGCGCTGTCGTCGACGGCGCGGAGCACGCGGTGCGCCTCGGTGAGCAGGAACTCGCCGGCCGGGGTCAGGCTGACCTGCCGGGTGGTGCGGGTGAGCAGCGTCGCGCCGAGCTCGTCCTCGAGCTGCCGGATCGCCTGGGACAGCGCGGGCTGGGCCATGTGCAGCCGCTCCGCGGCCCGGCCGAAGTGGCAGGTCTCCGCCACGGCGGCGAAGTAGCGCAGGTGGCGCAGCTCCACGGCAGCTCCCTCCTCGTGCTCGTCGTGCCCGGTCGTGCTCGGCGCTGGTGGCGCCCGTCACTCCGGCGCCGGATTGATTCACGGTACGTACGAGTATTGAGTCAGCACAAGGACCCATTTCCGATGGATTGATCGGCAGGACTGATCAATGGGTGCCTAGGTCAGGACTAGGCATGTGCCTCGTGTGACGCCCGGCACACGCTGCCACGGTGGTCCGAACCCGTCAGGGACGGCAAGCCACTGGAGGACCCATGACCGAGACGCTCGATCACCTGGACGACGTGCTCGCCGACGCGGTTGTCGACGACGCCGCGGCCGGCATCCACCGCGCCAACCGCCGGATCTTCACCGACGAGGAGATCTTCGAGCTGGAGATGAAGCACATCTTCGAGGGCAACTGGATCTACCTCGCCCACGAGAGCCAGGTGTCCGAGCCCGGCGACTACGTCACCACCTACATCGGCCGGCAGCCGGTCGTGATCACCCGGGACAAGGACGGCGAGCTGCACCTGCTGGTCAACGCCTGCGCGCACCGCGGCGCGATGATCTGCCGGCGCAAGACCGACAACCGCACGACCCTGACCTGTCCGTTCCACGGCTGGACGTTCCGCAACGACGGCACCCTGCTGAAGGTCAAGGACCCCGACGGCGCCGGCTACCCCGACTCGTTCGACACGGCCGGCTCGCACAACATGACGAAGGTCGCCCGTTTCGAGGGCTACCGCGGCTTCCTGTTCGGCAGCCTGAACGCCGACGTGGTGCCGCTCGAGGAGCACCTCGGGGACACCACCAAGGTCATCGACATGCTCGTCGACCAGTCGCCCGATGGGCTGGAGGTGCTGCGCGGGTCGTCGACGTACACCTACGACGGCAACTGGAAGGTGCAGGCCGAGAACGGCGCGGACGGCTACCACGTCACCGCGACGCACTGGAACTACGCCGCCACCACGTCGCGTCGCAACACCGGCGACTCGAAGAACGACACCAAGACCCTCGACGCCGGCAGCTGGGGCAAGTCCGGTGGCGGCTACTGGTCCTACCCCCACGGCCACCTCTGCCTGTGGACCTGGGCGGGCAACCCCCAGGACCGGCCGCTGTGGGACCGGCTCGACGAGCTGAAGGAGCGCTTCGGCGACGCCAAGGGCGAGTTCATGGTGAAGGGCAGCCGCAACCTCTGCCTCTACCCGAACGTGTACCTGATGGACCAGTTCTCCACGCAGATCCGGCACTTCCGGCCGATCGCGCCGGACAAGACCGAGGTCACCATCTACTGCATCGCTCCCAAGGGCGAGAGCGCGGAGTCGCGGGCCTGGCGGATCCGCCAGTACGAGGACTTCTTCAACGCCTCGGGCATGGCGACCCCGGACGACCTGGAGGAGTTCCGCTCCTGCCAGCTCACCTTCCAGGCGACCGCCGCACCGTGGAACGACATGAGCCGCGGCGCCCAGCACTGGCTCACCGGCCCGGACGAGGTCGCCGAGGCGCTGGACATGCACGGCGTCGTCTCGGCAGGCCTGAAGAACGAGGACGAGGGGCTCTACCCCGTCCAGCACGGCTTCTGGCTCGACACCATGCGCGCCGCCGTGGAGAAGGAGAGGACCCAGTGACCACCGCACCCACCGCACCCAACACCGGTCCGGCCGCCGAGCCCCCCGGCTCCCGGCTCATCACGCAGAACGACCTGGAGCAGTTCCTCTACCGCGAGGCCCGCCACCTCGACGACCGCGAGTTCGAGAAGTGGCTGGATTGCTACGCCGACGACTGCGAGTACTGGATGCCGGCCTGGGACGACGACGACCGGCTGACCGAGGACCCGCGCACCGAGATCTCGCTGATCTACTACCCCAACAAGGGCGGGCTGGAGGACCGGGTGTTCCGGATCCGGACCGAGCGCTCGAGCGCGACGTCGATCCCCGAGCCGAGGACCAGCCACAACATCAGCAACGTCGAGGTCATCGAGCGCCGCGGCGACGTGGTCGACGTGCGCTTCAACTGGCACACGATGTACTTCCGCTACAAGACCGTCGACCCCTACTACGGCACGTCGTTCTACACGGTCGACTTCTCCGGCGAGAGCCCGCTGATCCGCCGCAAGACCGTGGTGCTCAAGAACGACTACATCCACCACGTCGTCGACGTCTACCACTTCTGATCCTGACCACCGGCCCGCCATCGGAGTTCCCATGAGCCACCAGGTCGCCCTGTCGTTCGAGGACGGCGTCACCCGCTTCGTCACCTGCGCGGAGGACCAGACCGTCGCAGACGCGTCGTACCGCGCCCGCATCAACATCCCGCTCGACTGCCGTGACGGCGCGTGCGGCACGTGCAAGGCACTGTGCGAGTCGGGGGAGTACGACGGGGGCACGTACATCGACGACGCGCTCGCCCCCGACGAGGCGGCCCAGGGGTACGTGCTGCCGTGCAGCATGAAGCCCCGCTCCGACCTGGTGCTGCAGATCGCCAGCACCTCGGCCGTCGCCAAGACCCGGGCCGCGACGTACTCCGGCACCCTGACCCGGCTCGACCGGCTGTCGCCGACCACCATCGCGCTGGGCGTGGAGATCGCCGACCGCGACGAGCTGGCGTTCCTGCCCGGCCAGTACGTCAACCTGGCGGTGCCCGGCACCGGCGAGACCCGCTCCTACTCTTTCAGCAACGCGCCCGACGACAAGGAGCTCACCTTCCTGGTGAAGCTGACGCCGGGAGGCCTGATGTCCGACTACCTGACCGGGGCGGCGGCCGTCGGGGACGAGGTCCGGCTGACCGGGCCGCAGGGCAGCTTCTTCCTGCGGGAGAGCAGCCGGCCGGTCCTGCTGCTGGCGGGCGGCACCGGTCTCGCGCCGATCCTGTCGATCCTGCGCCGGCTGCGCGACGAGGGCAGCGACCGTCCACTGCACCTGGTGTACGGCGTCAGCACCGACGACGACCTGGTCGAGCTCGACACCCTCGAGCAGCTGGCCGCGCAGCTGCCGTCGTTCAGCTGGGACCACTGCGTGAGCGACCCGGACAGCACGGCCCCCAACAAGGGCTACGTGACCGGCCTGCTGCGGCCCGAGCACCTCCACGACGGCGACGTCGCGGTCTACCTCTGCGGACCGCCGCCGATGGTCGAGGCGGTGCGGAAGCACTTCGCCGACGAGGGCGTGACGCCGACCGGGTTCTACTACGAGAAGTTCGCGCTGTCGGCCCCAGCGGCGCCGGCCGAGCCGACCCCACCAGCCGCGCCGCAGCCCGCTTCGACCGACACCGAGGTCGAGGCCGAACGCCCACCCGAGCCGGTGGCCGAGCCCGCGGTCCCGGTCGAGCGGGCCGCGACGGATGCCGGGCCGACGAGCCTCGTGCTGCCCGAGGGTGACCGGCTGCTGCCGGTCGCCGAGGCTCGCCGCGTCACCGGCCAGGACACCTTCCCGGCCCGCGAGGTCGCGCCGCTCGTGGCGCCGGCACCCGCCACACGGGGCGCCGCGCAGGAGGAGGACGCGCCGACCAGCAGTTGCTACGAGATCGGCGAGGACCACCCCTCGGTCCACGAGTCCGACGCGCTGTTCGAGGCCCGGCAGGCGCTCGAGCTCGGCGCCGTCGAGCTCACCATCGGGCGGCTGGACTCGCGCCGGCTCGCCGGCTACCGGCTGCTCGCCGAGTCCACGCTTCCGTACGTCGAGGGCGACCGCTTCACCGACGCCGCGGCGTACACCGAGAGCAACGCGGCCTTCCACGACTACCTGTTCACGCTCACCGGCAACGAGCACCTGCTGCAGGCCTACCAGGCGCTGGGCGTCAAGGGGCACATGGATCAGGTGCTCCGGCACGCCACCTGGTGCCACCCGCGCTGCCCCCAGGACCACCTCGACATCGTGGCGGCGTTCGAGGCCGGCGACCGCGAGACCGCGCGGCGCCTCGTCGTCGAGCACGCCGAGCGGTCGAAGGCCACCACGCGTCGCGCCATGGCCGACGCCCAGGCCCGGCTGCGGCCGCCGCACATCAGCCCCGGCCGCTTCGACGGGCTCGTCGTCCTCGTGACCGGTGCGGCGCAGGGGATCGGCGAGGCGACCGCGCGCCGGGTCAGCGCCGAGGGCGGTGCCGTGGTGCTCGCCGACCGCTCCGACCTCGTGCACGACCTCGCCGGCGAGCTCACCGGCGTCGGCCGCGAGGCGCTCGCCACCACCGCCGACCTCGAGACCTGGGCCGGCGCCGAGGCCGTCGTCGAGGCAGCCCTGGCCCGCTTCGGCCGCATCGACGTCGCCGTCCACACCGTCGGCGGCACGATCTGGGCCAAGCCCTTCCAGCACTACCCGCCCGAGCAGGTCCAGGCCGAGATCAACCGGTCCCTGTTCCCGACCCTCTGGTCGTGCCGCGCGGTCGTCCCGCACATGGCCGAGCGCGGCAGCGGCACGATCGTCAACGTCTCCTCGGTGGCGACCCGCGGCCTCAACCGGGTCCCGTACGCCGCCGCGAAGGGCGGCGTCAACGCCGTCACCACGGCCCTCGCGATGGAGATGGCGCCGTACGGCGTCCGCGTCGTCGCCACGGCCCCCGGCGGCACCGAGGCACCCGCGCGGCGGATCCCGCGCGGCCCGGCCCCGGAGTCCGCGGAGGAGAAGGCCTGGTACCAGACCATCGTCGACCAGACCGTCGACTCCTCGCTGCTCGGCCGCTACGGCACGCTCGACGAGCAGGCCGCCGCGATCACCTTCCTGGCCTCGCCCGAGGCGTCCTACATCACCGGCACCGTCCTGCCGGTCGCCGGCGGCGACCTGGGCTGACGCCCCGGTCGCCTCACCACCCTCCACCTCACCTCTCACCGACCCTCCGGGAGTCCGTCATGCCCGAAACCACTGCGACCCCGCCCGCCCACGACGAGGCGCTGCGCCGCCGCACCGTCACCTGGGTGGTCGTCCTGTCCACGCTCGCGCTCGTCTTCGACGGCTACGACCTCGTCGTCTACGGCACCGTCGTACCGACCCTGCTCGCCGACCCCGGCCAGCTCGGCGCGCTCACCCCGGCGCGCGCCGGCGCCCTCGGCAGCTACGCGCTCGTCGGCGTCCTGGTCGGCGCCCTCACCGCCGGCGCCCTCGGCGACTGGATCGGCCGCCGGCGCGTCCTGCTCGTCAACATTGCCTGGTTCTCCGTCGGCATGGGCGCCACCGCGCTGACCCACTCGGTGCAGACCTTCGGGCTGTTCCGCTTCCTCACCGGCGTCGGCGTCGGCGCCCTGGTCGCCACCGTCGGCGCGCTGGTCGCGGAGTTCGCCCCGCCCGGCCGGCGCAACCGGCTCAACGCCATCGTCTACAGCGGTGTCCCGGCCGGCGGCGTGCTCGCCGCGCTGGTCGCGCTCGCCGTGCCGGACTCGGCCGGCTGGCGGCCGCTGTTCTGGATCGGGGCGGCGCCGATCGTGCTGCTCCTCCCGCTCGCCGTCGCCAAGCTCCCCGAGTCCCCGAAGTGGCTGCTCGCGCGCGGTCGTGTCGCCGAGGCCGAGGTGCAGGCCGCCCGCACCGGCGTCACCCTGCCGACCGGACCGGCGCCCGTGCCCGCCGGCGCCGCCCGCGTCGGGTTCGGTGCGCTCGTCCGGCGCCCGCTCGCCTGGCCGACCCTGCTGCTCGGCACGATGAGCTTCGGCGGGCTGCTGCTCACCTACGGGCTCAACACCTGGCTCCCGCAGATCATGCAGGACAACGGGTACGGCGCGGGTTACTCGATGACCTTCCTGCTCGCGCTCAACCTCGGCGCGATCGTCGGCGGCCTGCTCGCCTCGGGCGTCGCCGACCGCGTCGGGGCCAAGCGGGTCGTCGCGACGACGTTCGTGCTCGCCGCCGCCACCCTGGTGCTGCTGCCGTCCGGCCTGCCGTTCCCGCTGCTGCTGGCCGCGGTCGCCGTCGCCGGTGTCGGCACGATCGGCACGCAGGTGCTGATCTACGGGCTCGTCTCGAACTACTACCCGACGCGCGCCCGCGCGGCCGGCGTCGCCTGGTGCGCCGGGTTCGGCCGGCTCGGCGGCATCGTCGGACCCATCGTCGGCGGCGTCCTGGTCGGCGCGGGAGTCGGAGGCACGACCGCCTTCTACCTGTTCGCCGGTGTCTCACTCGCCGGCGCCGCGGTCACCTCGCTCGTCCCGCGCGCCCAGGACGAGGAGGTCGTCGCCGCGCCCGCCACGGTCACCGCCTCTACTGTGAGCGTGTGACCGGACCGGTGCTCGTCGGTCGAGACGCCGAGCTCGCGGACCTGGTGCAGCGGCTGCACCGGGTCCGCGAGGATGGCGCGTCCCTGGTGCTGCTGTCCGGTCCGCGCGGCGCCGGGCGCAGCACCCTTCTCGCCACCGTGGCCGGCCGCCACGACGGTCCGGTACGGCGGGCCGTCGGCGCGCGCTGGGAGGCCCACCGTCCCGGTGCCGTGCTCGCCCAGCTCGCCGGGGCACCCGAGCTGCCGCCCGACGCGGTGCTCGCCGCCGGGGAGCTCCTCGCCCGGGTCGCGACCGACCCGGATGACCCGGTGCTGCTCGTCGTCGACGACGCGCACCACGCCGATCCGCACTCGCTGCAGGTGCTCTCCACGCTCGTCCGGCACCACCCGACGTGCCGCGTGCTCGTGCTGCTGTCGGCCGCTACCGGTCGCGGCGAGGACGTGCCCGCCGACGTGGCCGCGCTGCTCGCGTCGGCTCCCGACGCGCGACTGTCTCTCGCACCGCTCGACCGCGACGGGCTCGCGACGCTCGCCTCCGCACGGGGCGTCGCGCTGGCCCCGTGGCTGGTGGACCGGCTGCACCGGCACACGGGCGGACTGCCCGGCGCCGTCGTCTCCCTGCTGGAGGAGCTGCCCCGCAGCACCTGGAACCACGCCGACCCCGTGCTGCCCGCCCCGCAGGTCGTCGCCGCGGCCACCCGGGAGCGGCTGACCGGTCTGGACCCGGCCGCGCGCCGGCTCGTGGAGGCCGCCGCCGTGCTGGCCGGCGACCACGCGCTCGCGCTGGCGGGACGCCTCGCCGACCTGACCGACACCGGCGTCTGGCCCGCCGTCGAGGCCGCCACCCGCACCGGGCTGGTCGAGCTCACCGGCCCGCCCGGCGCGCACGACCTCGTGCCGGCCGACGCGATGGTCGCCGCGGCCGTGCGCGCCGAGCTCGGCGAGGTCGGGACCGCCGCCCTGCACACGCGCGCGGCAGCCCTGGTCGACGACCCGGTCGAGGCGCTGCGGCACCGCGTCGCCGCCACGGCCGGACCCGACCCGCAGCTCGCCGACGAGCTCGCCGAGGTCGCGGAGGGGCGCGCCGCGGCCGGCGCCTGGGGCGAGGCGGCCGGGCTGCTGACCGCCGCCAGCCGGCTCACCGAGGACCGCCTGCTCCGGGAGGCCCGGCTGACCCGGGCTGTCGACGCCCTCGTCGGCGCCGGTGAGGGGCGCAGCGCGATGTCGCTGATCCCGGAGGTCGAGAGCCTGCGCGAGACGCCGCTGCGCAACGCCGTGCTCGGCTACCTCGCCATCCTGCGCGGCCGCGCCACCGACGCCGAGGGGCGGCTGCGCCGGGCCTGGGACCTCGTCAACGTCGAGCGCGACCCCGCCGTGGCCGCGCTCATCTCGACCCGACACGTGCTGCACGCCCTGTCGCGCTGCCGCTGGGGCGAGCTCGTCGCCTGGGCCGACCGCGCGGTGGAGCTCGCCGGCCCCGACGACCCCGCTGCCGTCGAGGCGACCGCGATCCGCGGGCTCGGGCTCGTCGGGTGCGGCCGTCCGGACGAGGCGCTGCGGGCCTACGCCGACGTCTCAGCGCGGGTCCGGCACGGCGCCCAGGCGCAGCGCGTCCGACTCGGCTCGGGCTGGCTGCACGTCTTCGCCGACGAGCTCGACGAGGGACGCTCCGAGCTGGAGTCCGCCGTACCTACCGACCACCTGGGCGGGTCGGCGCGGATCTCCCTGTGGGCACGCGCGTGGCTGGCCCGCGCCCAGCTCCTCGCCGGCGAGTGGGACCAGGCCCTGCGCACCGTCGTCGGCGCCCGCGACCTCCTCGACACCAGCGGCATCGTGCTCGCCCGGCCGCTGCTCGACTGGACGGCGGTGCAGGTGCATGCGCTGCGCGGCGACCTCGCCGCGGCCCGGGCGGCGCTGCAGGACGCGGAGTCGGCTCCGCAGGACTACGAGGTGATGGTCGTCCCGACCCTGCTCGCCCGCGCCGCCCTCGCGGAGGCGCAGCTCGACCACGAGGGCGTGGTCCGCGCCCTCACCCCGCTGCGCACACCGTCGATGGCCGAGGCGGTGGCCGAGCCGGGCTACTGGCCGTGGGCCGACCTGTTGGCCACGTCCCTCGTCGCGCTCGGCCGGGCCGACGACGCCGACGCCGTGCTGCGGCCGCACGAGGAGCGCGCCCTGGCCCAGGGACACCGGTCGACGCGCTGCCGCCTCGCCCGGGCCCGGGCCCGCCTGCACGCCGCGAACGGCGACCTCGCCGCCGCGCGCGCGTCCTTCGAGGCCTCGCTGGAGGCGGTCGAGGAACTTCCGCTGCGCCTGGAGCGCGCCGGCACGACGTACGCCTACGGCCAGGTCCTGCGCCGCGCCGGCAAGCGTCGCGAGGCGGACACGCTCCTCACCGCCGCCCGGGACGAGTACGTCGGCCTGGGCGCCGAGACCTACGTCGCCCGCTGCGACCGCGAGCTCAAGGCCGGCGGCGTGCACGCCAGCCGCGGCGACCGCGGACCCGAGGAGCTGACGCCCCAGGAGGAGGCCGTCACCGAGCTCGTCGCCCGCGGCCTGTCCAACCGCGAGGTGGCCGCGGAGCTGTACCTGTCGACCAAGACCGTCCAGTACCACCTGACCCGGGTCTACGCGAAGCTCGGCGTCCGGTCCCGGACCGAGCTGGCGGCGAGCCGCGGGCCGACCTCCTGAGCCACCCGTCCGTCGGGTGCGTCAGGCCGGGACGGACTCGCGCACCGGCGCACCGGTCCGGGCGGCGAGCTCGTCGAGCGAGACACCCGGCGCCAGCTCCACCAGCGCGAACCCGTCGCCGGCGACGTCGAGCACGCCCAGGTCGGTGATCACCCGGGACACCACGCCGCGGCCGGTCAGCGGCAGCGAGCAGGTCTCGAGCAGCTTGGGCTCGCCCTTCCGCGTCACGTGGTCCATCACCACGATCACCCGGCGGGCGCCGCTGACGAGGTCCATCGCGCCGCCCATCCCCTTGACCAGGGCACCCGGCACCATCCAGTTCGCCAGGTCACCCGCCATCGACACCTGCATGCCGCCGAGCACCGCGACGTCGACGTGCCCGCCGCGGATCATCGCGAAGCTGGTGGGGGAGTCGAAGTACGACGCGCCCGGCTGCACCGTCACGGTCTGCTTGCCGGCGTTGATCAGGTCGGGGTCGATCTCGTCCTCGTAGGGGAACGGGCCCACGCCGAGGACGCCGTTCTCGGCGTGCAGCGTCACCGTCGACCCCGGCGGCAGGTGGTCGGGGATCATCGTGGGCAGGCCGATGCCGAGGTTGACGTACTCGCCCGGCCGCAGCTCCAGCGCGGCCCGGGCGGCCATCTCGTCGCGGGTCCATCCGGCGCGGTCGGTCATGTCAGCTCTCCTCCTGCGCCCCGGCGGGACGCTCACCGCGCGTGGTGCGCTTCTCGATGTCCTTGCGGGCGGCCTGCTCGGGGGTGAGCGCGACGACCCGCTGCACGAACACGCCCGGCAGGTGCACCTCGTCCGGGCCGATCTCGCCGACCTCGACGACCCGCTCGGCCTCCACGATCGTGAGCCGGCCCGCCATCGCGGCGGCGGGGTTGAAGTTGCGGGCGGAGGCGTGGAAGACGCAGTTGCCCGCCCGGTCGGCGACCGCGGCCCGGACCAGCGCGACGTCGGTGACGATGGACTCCTCGAGCACCATCTCGCGACCGTGGAAGGTCCGCACCTCCTTGGGTGGCGATGCGAGCGCGACGGTGCCGTCGGGGTGGTAGCGCCACGGCAGGCCGCCCTCGGCGACGAGCGTGCCGACGCCCGTCGGGGTGTAGAAGGCGCCGATGCCCGAACCACCGGCACGCAGCCGCTCGGCGAGCGTGCCCTGCGGTGTGAGCTCGACGGTCAGCTCGCCGGCGAGGTACTGCCGCGCGAACTCCTTGTTCTCCCCGACGTACGACGCGATCACCCGGCTGATCCGGCCTCGCTCCAGCAGCAGGCCGAGGCCCGCGCCGTCGACGCCGCAGTTGTTGGACGCGACCGTCAGGTCGTCGGCGCCCTGGTCGAGCAGCGCCTCGATGAGGAACCAGGGGATGCCGGCCAGGCCGAACCCGCCGACGGCGATGCTCGCGCCGCTCGGGATGTCCGCGACGGCGGCGGCCGCGCTCGGGACGGTCTTGTCGAGGCTCACGGCTGCTCCCGGGTGAGGTGGTCGATGATCGCCGGGGTGATCGTCCCCGGCTGCTGGGCGTTGGCGAGGTGGGCGGAGTCCGGTACGACGAGCAGCCGGGCGTCCGGCACCGCCGACGCGATCCGCTCGAGGTGGTAGGGCGGGGTGGCGGGGTCGTCCGCGCCGGCGATCGCCAGCGTGGGCGCGGCGATCCGCGGCAGGTCGTCGCGCAGGTCCATCGCGGCGATCACCTCGCAGCAGGAGGCGTAGCCCTCGGCCGGGGTGTCGGCGACCATCTGCTCGCCGGCCTTGCGGACGTCGGGGTGCGCCTCCAGGTAGCCGGGGGTGAACCAGCGGCCGACGACCGCCTCGGCGACGGCGGCGGTGCCCTCGGCGCGCACGGTCGCGGCGCGGTCGGTCCAGGCGGAGGCCGGCGCGAGGTGGGGGCCGGTGCAGAGAGCGACGAGCCGGTCGACCCGCTCGGGGTCGCGTGCGGCGAGCCGCATGCCGGTCATGCCGCCCAGCGAGAGGCCGACGACGTGCGCCCGGTCGACGCCGAGGCGGTCGAGGAGCGCCACGACGTCGTCGGCCAGGTCGTCGATCGTGTAGGGGCCGTCGGGCACCGGCGACCGGCCGTGCCCGCGGGTGTCGTAGCGCACGACGCGGAAGTGCTCGGCGAGCGCCGGCTCCTGCGCGTCCCACATCCGCAGGTCGGAGCCCAGCGAGTTGGACAGCACGACGACCGGGGCGTCCGCCGGCCCCGACACGACGTGGTGCACGTCGACGGCGCTCACGACGCGACCCGCTCGAACACCGCGGCCAGGCCCTGCCCGCCGCCGATGCACATGGTCTCGACGCCGTACCGTGCCTCGCGGCGGTGCATCTCGTAGGCCATCGTGGCGAGGATCCGGGCGCCGGTGGCGCCGACCGGGTGGCCGAGCGAGATGCCGGAGCCGTTGGGGTTGAGCCGCTCGTCGGTCGGGTCGACCTTCCACTCGCGCAGGCAGGCGAGCACCTGCGCCGCGAACGCCTCGTTGAGCTCGATCAGGTCCAGGTCGTCGAGGGTCAGCCCGGCCCGGTCGAGCGCCGCGGCGACGGAGGGGACGGGGCCGATGCCCATCACCTCGGGACCGACGCCCGCGACCGCCCACGAGCGCAGCGCGAGCAGCGGCCGGAGCCCGCGCCGGTCGGCCTCCTCGCGGGTGGTGACGACGCACATCGCGGCTCCGTCGTTCTGGCCGCTGGCGTTGCCGGCGGTGACGGTCGACTCGGGGTCGATCTTCTGGCGCACGGGTCGGAGGCCGGCGAGCTGCTCCAGGGTGGTGTCGGGGCGCGGGTGCTCGTCGCGGTCGACCACGACGTCGGGCTTGCCGCGGCGGCCGGGCACCGTGACGGGGACGAGCTCGTCGGCGAACCGGCCCGCGTCGTGCGCGGCGGCGGCGCGCTGCTGGGAGCGCACGCTGAGCTCGTCCTGCTCCTCGCGGGAGATGGCGTACTCGCGGCGGAGGTTCTCCGCGGTCTCGAGCATGCCGCCGGGCACCGGGTGGTGCCGGCCGCCGGCGGTCTCGCGGGCGCGGTCGAGGCGGTCCATCAGGTCGATGCCGCCCTGCCGGACGCCGGTGCGCAGACCGAGCGCGTAGTGCTCCACCTGCGACATCGACTCGGCCCCGCCGGCGACGACGAGCCGGGCCGCTCCGGTCGCGACCTGGCCGGCGGCGTACAGCACGGCCTGGAGACCGGAGCCGCAGCGCCGGTCGAGCTGGAGGCCGGGCACGCCGGTGCCGAGCCCGGCGTCGAGCGCAGCCACCCGGCCGATCGCGGGCGACTCGCCGCTGGGGTAGCACTGGCCCAGCACGACGTCGTCGACGTCGCCCTCCTGCAGCCCGGTGCGGCGGACGAGCTCGCCGAGCAGTCCGGAGGCGAGGTCGGTGGCGCTCAGCGACGCAAGCGCGCCGCCGTAGCGTCCGACCGGGGTGCGGACGGGCTCACAGATCACGACGTCGGTCATGGGGTCCACGCTAGGCCGGATCGCTGATATGGAGAAGTATCTGTTTCGCCGCTATTGAGACTCTGCGAGTATGAACGAATGGAGCTCCGCCACCTGCGCTACTTCGTCGCCGTCGCCGAGGAGCGTCACTTCGGCCGCGCCGCCGAGCGGCTGCACATGGCCCAGCCGCCGCTGTCGCAGCAGATCCGCCGGCTCGAGGACGAGCTGGGCGTGCGGCTGCTCGACCGGACCACCCGGCGGGTCGAGCTCACCGCGGCCGGCTCCGCCTACCTCGTCCGGGCGCGTGCGCTCCTCGCCGGTGTGGACGACGCGGGCGAGGAGGTGCGCCGGGTGGCCGCGGGCCTGAAGGGCCGCCTCGTGGTCGGCTGCGTCGGCTCGGCGACATACAGCCTGCTGCCGGCCCTCGCGCGCCGGCTCCACGAGGAGCTGCCGGACGTCGACGTCTCGTTCCGCGGCGAGATGCTCGGGCCCCAGCAGGCGGCCGCGCTGCTCGACCGGGAGATCGACCTGGCGCTGCTCCGGCCGCCGGTCGACGAGCCGTCCCTGCGGCTGAGCCGGGTGCGCGAGGAGCGGCTGATCGTGGCGCTGCCCGACGGGCACCGGCTCGCGTCGCGCCGCCGTCTCGGCGTGTCGGACCTGCGCGGTGAGGACCTGGTCGTGCACACCGCGCGCGGCTCGGTGATGTACGGCGCGGTCGTGGCGCTGTGCCGTGAGGCGGGGTTCGAGCCGCGCATCCGGCACGAGGTCGCGGAGACCTCGACGCTCGTGACGTTCGTGGCGGCCGGCCTCGGCGTGGCCGTGGTGCCCGAGCCGGTCTCGGAGCTGGGGATCCGGGGGACGACGTACCGGCCGCTCGTCGCCCGCGACGCGCGGATCGACCTGGTGGCGGCGGTGCGTGCCGACGACGACTCGCCGGCGCTGGCCCGAGCCCAGGAGGTGCTCGCGGCGCTCGTCGGCTAGGACAGCGCCTGGTCAGCCTGGCTGCGCACCGATGATGGGATCGAGGTCAGCACCGACCACGTCGTAGTGGTCGGCGTGGGAGTCCTTCTCGGCGAGGAGGTCGTCGTCGCCCGGGTAGAACTTCGCCCGTCCGGGGTCGTCACCGGCGAACGCCTTGACGGCGTCCATCGAGGTCCACAGGGAGACCGTGGTCACCTCGACCAGGTCGCCCCGCTGGCGCCGGAGCACCAGGACTCCGAGGTTGCCGGGGGTCTCGCGGTAGTCGCGGACCCCGGTGTCGTCCTGGTGCCGGAGGTACGCCTCGGCATCCTCCGGTCGGACGGCGCCTCGCCACGTGCGCAGGATCATCGGCCTCTCCTCTCGTGTCGGGTCAGGTGGTGGTCCGCATCAGAGCTGGAAGATCCCGGCGCACGGCTTCGGCGCGAAGTAGGTCGACTTCGGCGGCATCACCTGGCCGAGGTCCGCGACCTCGGTGAGCGCCCGGAGCGCCGGCGGGCGGAGCAGGAAGAGCGCGCCGCCGTCGGCGTCGCAGCGGGCGACGAGGGCGTCGAGCGCGACGTGGTCGGGGTGCACCTCGAGCCGGGGATCGCCGGGCCCGTCGATGCCGAGGGCGGGGCCGAGGAGACGGTCCTGGAGGAGCGTCACGTCGAGGCCGGCCACCCCGTGGGCACGCTCGGCGCCGACGGCGAGGTGGTGCCAGCGTCCGGCGACGTACAGGTCGACGCCGTCCGTCCCGGACGGTCCGGTGGTGGCGGTGACGGTGAAGCGGGTCGCGGCCGCGGCGAGCAGCGCGTCGCCGTCGACCGGACCGACGACGCGGCGGTGGAACGACGACAGGGCGAGCCCGTCCAGGGGGTAGAGCACGCACAGCACCCCGGCGTCGGCCGGATGGCCCGCGGTGTCCCAGGCTCGCAGCCGGGCGGCCACCCGGTGGTGCCCGTCGGCGACGTAGTGCACGCCCTCGCCGAGCGGGGCGAGGAGCCCGGCGGCCTGCGGCTCGGCGTGGACCTGCCACAGCGTGTGCTCGAGCCCGTCGGGTCCCGCGAAGTCGAGCAGCGGCTCGCCGCGCACGACGTCGTCGACGCGCGCCGCGAACGACGCCCCGCAGCCGTGCAGCAGGGCGACGGGCTCGGCACGCCCGGGTTGGTCGGCGTACACGGAGACCAGGGCGTCGACGCGGTGCGGCTCGACGGCCTCGTGGCCGCGCACGCGGCCCTCGGCGAACGAGCGGAGGGCGACGTCGGCGACGACCCCGACGTGGTCGGTGCCGGCCCGGCGGATCCGGTAGACGTAGACGGCCCGGGTCGCGGGGGAGTACGCCGACGGGGGCAGGTCGACCGACGGGCGGTCGCGCTGCAGGTGCAGCGCGTCCACCATCGGGGTGACGGCCCGAGCGGCCCACTCCTGCCGGACCACGCGCGCCGTGAAGGGGCGGACCGGGCCCGGGGCGCCGCCCGCGTCGGCGGCAGCCGTCATGCGCTGTCGATGGTGGTGGAGGAGACGCCGAGCACGTCCGACGAGGCCCCGAGCTCGGCGACGAGGTCGTCGGTGACCACACCGTCGACGTCGATGGTCGCGACGGCCGCGTCACCGCCGCGGAAGACCCGGTTCTGCATCTGCTCGACGTTGAGCCCCTTGCGGCTGAGCAGGTCGAGCACGCGGGCCAGGACGCCCACCCGGTCGAGGTGCCGGACGGTCAGGGTCGAGGACCCGATCCGGCTCGGAGTGAGGTTCACGCAGTGCGGCGGCTCGCCCCGGACGAAGGCGTCCACGATCTCGACGACGCCGTCGGCGATGGCGTCCTGGGCCTGCTGGGTGGACGCCCCGATGTGGTGCGTGCCGACGACGCGCGGGTGCTGCGCGAGCCGGGAGGTCCACTCGGCCTGGCCGCTGCCCGGCTCGTCGGCGTAGACGTCCAGCCCGGCGCGCAGGTCCTTCTCGTCGAGCGCCTCCAGCAGCGCGTCCTCGTCGACGAGCTCGCCGCGCGAGGTGTTGAGCAGCACGGCGCCCGGCTTCATCAGCGAGAGGAAGTCCTTGTCGACCAGCCCGACGGTGTCCGGGCTCGACGGCAGGTGCAGGGTCACCACGTCGCAGGCGGGCAGCAGGTCCTCGAGGGTCTCGACGGTCCGCACCCGCAGCTCCTCCAGGCGCGCGGTGGTGCGGGCGCTCCGGCCGGGCTTGCTCAGCGCCATGACGTGCATCCCGAAGGCGGCGGCGCGCTGGGCCACCTCCAGCCCGATCGAGCCGAGGCCCAGCACGCCGATCGTGGCGCCGTACAGCCCCTGCGCCGCGCTGTAGCTCTTCTTGTCCCAGCGCCCGGCCCGCAGGTCCACCGTGCCGTCGACGATTCGCCGGTCGACGGCGAGCAGCAGGCCCAGGGTCAGCTCGGCGACGGCGATCGCGTTGCGGCCGGGCAGGTTGGCGACCAGCACGCCGCGGGCGGCGGCGGTGGCGGTGTCGATGGTGTTGGTGCCGGCGCCGGCGCGGATCACCAGGGCGAGCCGGTCCGCGCCCTCGAACACCTCCGCCCCGACCTTGGTGCTGCGCACCACCAGCACGTCGAACCCGGCCACCCGGGCGGCCAGGTCACCGGCCTGCAGGGTGGGCTCGACCACGCAGGTGTGGCCGCGGGCCTCCAGGTCGGTGACGGTCGACTTCCCGACGGAATCGGCAAAGAGCACACGCATGTTGACCTCCGCCGGCCACACGGCCGGATCGCTCGGACCAACGGTGCCCGGAGGCCACCCCGAGGCTCTTGGCCGGGCCCGCGCCGACAGGCTACGCTGCGAATCGGTTGATGCGCATCACGAAACGAGTTCCTCCATGCGCAACAGGCGTCATGCTGAGCTGCTGGCCCGCCTCGTCGCGGACGCCCGCTACGAGGTGCTGCCCACACCCTCGGTCGAGGACACCGTCCTGACCCACCTGCCGCGCGAACGCGTCATCACCGTGACAGCGTCGCCCGGCAAGGGGCTGGGCGCCACCCTCGACCTCGCCGAACGCCTGGCCGGGCACGGCTATCTCGTGGTGCCGCACCTCGCGGCCCGGATGGTGCACGGCCGCGGCGAGCTCGCGGAGATCTGCGAGCGGCTCACCGGCAAGGGGATCGCCCGGGTGTTCGTGCCCGGGGGTGACGCCGAGGCGGACGGCACCTATCCCGACGCGCTGAGCCTGCTGGAGGACCTGGCCGACCTCGGCCGGCCGTTCTCGCACGTCGGCATCGCCGGCTACCCGGAGTCGCACCCGACCATCCACGACGACCTCACCGTGCAGTCGATGTGGGACAAGCGCCGCTACGCCACCCACGTCGTCAGCAACCTGACCTTCGACCCCGGCACGATCCGGGTCTGGGTCCGCCGGATGCGCGACCGGGGCATCACGATGCCGCTTCTGCTCGGCCTCCCGGGTCCGGTCGAGCGCACCAAGCTGCTCGCCATGGCGACCAAGATCGGCGTGGGGGAGTCCACGCGGTTCCTGGTCAAGCACAAGGGGACGCTGGCCCGGCTGGCCGCGCCCGGCGGCTTCACCGGCGAGCGGTTCCTGGAGCAGTGCGCACCCGCGCTCGCGATGCCCGACGCCAACGTCGCCGGGCTGCACGTCTTCACGTTCAACCAGATCGAGGCGACCGAGACCTGGCGCAACGACCTGCTGCACCAGCTGACGCGGTGACGCGCTGACGCGTCGACGCGCGGGAGTCAGGCGCCGAGGGCGGCGGCCAGGGACCGCTCCAGGCCGGCGTCGCCGGTCTCCAGCACGGTCAGCGGCAGGCCGAGCCGCTGCGCCGCGTCGTCGGCCAGCGCACGCAGCTCGTCGTCGGGGTCCTGGGCCAGCCAGACCACCCGCGTGTAGTGCCCGAAGTACGCGTCGTGCAGCTCCGGCCACCGGTCGAGGCCGAGCTCCTGCTCGACCGTCCGGGCGAACGAGCGCACCAGGAAGTCGGTGAGCAGGTAGGTCCCGGGCTGCTCGGCGAAGAACCGCTCGATCCGCTCGGCCCCGCCGTACACGTCGTAGCAGTGCAGCCCCTCGAGCCGGGTCAGCCCGAGCTCGGCGCAGACGGTGTCGAGGGCGCCGTAGGTGCCGCAGTCGGCGTACCCCACCACGACCCGCTGGTACGACGCCCGCAGTCCCTCGGTTGCGCGACGCACCTCGTCGGCGATCCGCTCGGGCCGGTTGTGCAGCAGCGGTGGCAACGGGTGCACGTCGAGCGGCCACCCGCGGCGCGTCGCGATCCGGGCGGCGTGCTGGGCGATCGCGCCGCAGGCCACGAGCGCGGTGCGGTCGGTGCGGTCAGTCCGCGAAGGCCAGCTGCTCGACGAACCGGTCGTTGAAGTCGGCGCAGTCGGAGAGCTCGACATAGGTCACCTCCTCGGTCAGCGCCGTCGCGCCGGCCCGCTCGCGCAGGGAGAGCAGGGACATCTTCGCGCCCTCGCCGGCCACGTTGCCGGCCGAGACGATGCGCAGCACGGGCAGCTTGGGCACCAGCCCGATGCGGACGGCGGAGGCGGGGGAGAGGTAGCTGCCGAACGAGCCGGCCATCAGCACCTGCTGCACGTCGCGCGGCTCGAGGTCGAGCTCCTCGAGCAGTAGCGACCAGCCTGTCGAGATCGCGGCCTTCGCGAACTGCAGCTCGCGCACGTCGCGCTGTGACAGCACGACGCAGTCGGTGGGCTCGGCGTCGGGGGCGGGCCGGTGCAGCACGAAGACCCGCTCCTCGCCGATCCTGGTGAGCCGGTCGGCGAGCGCGGGCGCGACCTCCTTGGCGTCCGCGTCGGGCACGAAGCGGCCGGAGCCGTCGAGCAGGCCGACCTTGACCAGCTCGGCGACCGCGTCGACGAGCCCGGAGCCGCACAGGCCCCTGGGCTCGACGTCGCCGATCACGCCGAGCTCGACCGTCTCGCCGAGCTTGACGACCTCGATCGCGCCGTCGGCGGCCCGCATCCCGCAGCGGATCGCACCGCCTTCGAAGGCGGGGCCGGCCGGTGCGGCGGTGGAGACGATCCTGTCGCCGTCGCTGAGCACGATCTCGCAGTTGGTGCCGACGTCGATGAGCAGCCGGGTGCGCTTGTCCCGGTCCATGCCGGTGGCCAGCATCCCGGCCACGATGTCGCCGCCGACGTAGGCGCCGAGCGCCGGGAAGATCGCGGCCCGGGCGCGCGGGTGCAGGCGCAGGCCGAGGTCGGTGGCGAGCACGACCGGCGGGTGCGCGGCCGCCATCACGAACGGCGCGACGCCGATCGGCTCGGGCTCGATGCCCAGCGCCAGCGCGGTCATCGTCGCGTTGCCGGCGAGCGCGACCTCGTAGACGTGGGCGGGGTCGACGCCGCCCTCCTCGCACACCTGGGCGGCCAGCGTGGACAGGGTGTCGGCGGAGGCCTGCTGCAGCCGGCCGAGCGTGTCGGGGTCGAGCATCGTCGCGCTGATCCGGGTGATGACGTCGCCGCCGAACGGCTGCTGCTGGTTGAGCATCGACGCGACGGCGACCGGCGTGCCGGTGGTGACGTCGAGGAGCGTCGCGACGACGGTGGTGGTGCCGAGGTCGAACGCGATGGCGTACTGCGTGCCGGTGGTGTCGCCGGGCTCCACGTCGAGCAGCGCCTCGTCGACGATGACGGCGGTGACCTTGAAGTCGGCCTTGCGCAGCACGCTCGGCAGCCGGCGCAGGACGTGCAGGTCCGGCTCGGGCTCGAGGTCGTCGATCGCGTCGAGCACGCGGGCCAGGTCGGTGCGCTGGTCGGCGAGGGTCGGCTCGTCGAGCTCGACGTACCGCTTCTGGATGGCGGGCCGGAGGATCACCTGCCGGCCGACGCCGACGGTGGCCGCCTTGGGCCGGGTGGTCAGCGGTGGCACGTCGACGGCCAGGTCGCGGGTGGCGTTGACGAGGCAGGCCAGGCGCCAGCCGTCGTCGAGCTGCTCGCGGCTGAACGTCTTCACGTCGTGCCGGGTGATCGGGGCGCCGCCCTCGACCCGCACCTTGCACTTGTGGCAGGTGCCGTGGCCGCCGCAGGTGGAGTCGATCGCGATGCCGTTCCACGACGCGGAGTCGAACACCGTCACGCCCGGGGGCACCCGGACCTGCCGCTGCACGGTGCGCGCCGGGTCGGGGTCGAGCACGGTGAACGACAGCGAGACGCGGCCGGTGCCGTCGTGCTGCGTGGCCTCGGCCCCGCGCGCGGGGAGCAGCCCCTCACGTCGTACGGCGTCGAGGTCGACGTCGGGGACGCCGTCCGTCATGCGGCCTCCCAGGTGGTGGTCATGCCGACGCGGTCGCCTTCGCCCGGTGCGCGGCGATCCACGCCATGCCCCACTCGTCGTGGTTGAGGAACACGTCGGCGGCCTTGACGGCCTCGACGATCTTGGGCGTCCGGGTGTCCATGATCGCGCTGGTCAGCCCGGACGTCATCGCCATCGGCAGCCAGGCCGCACCGAGCGTGTGCCGGTCGGGCATCCCGAAGGACGTGTTGGACGCGCCGCAGGTCATGTTCAGGCCGTGCTCGTCGCTGATCCGGCGCATCGTCTCGAAGGTGACCAGCGACGTGGACGTGTCCGCGCCGATCGGCATCGCCAGCGGGTCGATCACGATGTCGGCCTTGGCGATGCCGTACTCCTCGGTCGCGACCCGGACGATCTTGGCCGTCAGGTCGAGCCGCTTGTCGGCCTCCATGGGGATCTCGTCGTGGTCGTTGGGCAGCGCGATGATCGCCGCGTCGTACCGCTTGACGAGGGGGAGGATCGCGGCGAGCCGGTCGTCCTCGGCGGTCACCGAGTTGACCAGGGCGCGGCCCTGGTACGCCGACAGCCCGGCCTCCAGCGCCTCGACGACCGAGGAGTCGATGCAGACGGGCAGGTCGGTGAGGTCCTGGACCATCCGGATCGCCCGGGCCAGCAGGTCGGGCTCGTCGGTGAGCGGCACGCCCATGTTGACGTCGAGGACGTCGGCGCCGCCCTCGACCTGGGCGATCACGTCGCGCTCGATGGCGGACATGTCGCCGTTGCGCAGCTGCTCCTGGAAGATCCGGCGGCCGGTGGGGTTGATCCGCTCGCCGATCAGGCAGAAGCGCTGGTCGTGACCGAGCGTCACCTCCTTGGAGGCGGACCGGAGAACGGTGTGCAGCGGCTGTCCGTCGTGGCTCATGCGGGGTCCCCGGGGAAGCGAGAGCGGAGTGAGCGAAGCGAGCGCAGGGAGCGCTTTCCTGGGGTGTTCATGCGGGGACCTTCGTCCGGCGCTCGTTGAGCAGCGCCTTGGCGCGCTTCACGGTCGCGGACGCGTCCGCGGCGTAGCCGTCGGCGCCGACCGCGTCGGCGTACTCCTGGGTGACCGGCGCGCCGCCGACCATCACGACGACCTCGTTGCGCAGGCCGGCCTTCTCGAGGGCGTTCATGTTGGCCTTGAACATCGGCATCGTGGTGGTGAGGAACGCCGAGAACCCGACGATGTCGGGCTGGTGCTCCTCGATCGCCTGAACGAACTTCTCCGGCGCGACCTGCACCCCGAGGTCGATCACCTCGAAGCCGGCCCCCTCGAGCATGATGTTGACGAGGTTCTTCCCGATGTCGTGGACGTCGCCCTTGACGGTGCCCATCAGGAACTTGCCGACGGTCTCGACGCCGGTCTCGGCGAGCAGCGGGCGCAGCCGCTCCATCGCCCCGGCCATCGCCCGGCCGGCGATCAGCATCTCCGGCACGAAGAAGTCGCCGCGCTCGAACCGCGCCCCGACCTCCTCCAGTGAGGGGATGAGGGCGTCGAACAGCAGGGTCTGCGGCTCCATGCTGAGCTGCAGACCCTCCTCGGTGAGCTCGAGGACGCGCGGTGCGTTGCCGACGAGCGTCTCGTCGTACAGCGACTGCAGGATTTCCTCAGGGGTCATGCCACGCCCTCCTTGGGTGTGCGACCGCGGAGCAGCGTGGACAGCTCCGCGGCATGTTCGTGCAGACGGCGCCCGAGCTCGTCGAGCCGTCCTTCCAACCGTGGGGTCGGGCCCGAGACCCCGAGCGCGGCGACGACGTCGCCGTGCGGACCGTGCACCGGCACGGCGACACCGGAGAGCCCGATCTCGAGCTCGTCGGCCGTGACCGTCCACCCGCGCCGCCGGGACCGCTCGGCGTCGAGCCGGAACAGGGCGGGGTCGGTCAGTGTCTCGTCCGTCTGCGGCGGCAGCTGCGCGTCGGGCAGCGGCAGCACGCCCCAGGCGTAGAAGACCTTGCCCAGCGCCGAGCAGTGCGGCGGCACGTCGACGTCGGTCCAGTCGCGGGTGCCGAGGAGGAACGTCGCGTCGACCTGGGCGACCTGCACGACCCGGTCGCCGCGAGCGACGCTGAGGTGCACGGTCTCGTGCGTGTCGTCGCCGATCGCCGCCATGGTCGGCTGCGCGACGCGCACGAGCTCCTCCCACGGGTCGTGGCGGGCGGCGTACAGCCAGAACAGGGAGCCGGCGACGTACGACCCGTCGGCGTCGCGCTCGAGCAGCCCCGAGCGCTCCAGCGCGGTGAGCATCCGCGACGTCGTGGACTTGGCCAGCCCGCTGGACTCCTGCAGGTCGGCGAACGTCATCGGGTCCTCGGCGCGGACCACGGTCGAGACCAGGTCGGCGGCGCGGTCGACGGCGCGCGTGCCGCTGGCCGTGACGGTGCCGGTCTCGCTCACGGACTTCTCCTGGTGACGGTGCGGGTCGGGGGTTCCCAGCGGGTTCCATGATGTGGAACTGTGGTTCCACATCATGAGGCTAGGAGTCGTACGGCGGCCGGGTCAAGCACCGGGCCGGGGCCCGTCGACGGATGGACAACAGACCCGCAGGAGGACCGATGTTCCGCAACCGGATGCCGCGCTACGAGGTGCTCTCCGAGGACGCGATGGCCGCCCTCGACAAGGGCTGGCGCCGGCTGGTGACCGAGATCGGCGTGGAGTTCCTGGACCCGCGCGCGCTGGACCTCTTCCGGGACGCGGGGCAGCGGGTCGAGGACAACACGGTGTTCCTCGACCCGGACTTCGTGCTGGCGCAGGTCGCCAAGGCGCCGTCCGAGTTCGACGTGCAGGCCCGCAACCCGGAGCACAGCATCCACATCGGCGGCGACGCGATGGCGTTCGGCGCGGTCTACGGCCCGCCGTTCGTGCGCGAGGGCGAGGTGCGCCGCGACGCGACGATGGAGGACTTCCGCAGCTTCACCAAGCTCGCCCAGTCGTTCCCGGCCCTCGACTCCGCCGGCGGCGTGATCTGCGAGCCGTCCGACACCCCGCTGGACAGCCGGCACCTCGACATGACCTACGCCCTGCAGACGCTGACCGACAAGGTCTACATGGGCAACGTGGTCTCCGGGATCAACGCCGCCGACACCCTGGCGATGACGTCGATCCTCTTCGGCTCGCGGGAGGCCATCGAGGAGACGCCCGCGACCATCTCGCTGATCAACTGCAACTCGCCACTGCGCTGGGACGACCGGATGCTCGAGGCGCAGTTCGAGTACTCCGCCGCCGGCCAGCCCGTCGTGCTGACGCCGTTCATCCTGATGGGCGCGATGTCGCCGGTCACGATCCCCGCCGCGCTCGTGCAGCAGATCACCGAGGCGCTGTCCGGGATCGCGCTGTCGCAGCTGATCCGGCCGGGCACGCCGGTGATCTTCGGGTCGTTCCTGTCCAACATCGACATGCAGTCCGGCTCGCCGACGTTCGGCACCCCCGAGTCGGGCCTCGGCCTGCTCTGCACAGGGCAGATCGCCCGGCACTTCGGCCTGCCGTTCCGCACAGGCGGCGGCCTGACCTCGTCGCAGGTCGCCGACGCGCAGGCCGGCTACGAGGCGCTGATGACGATGATGCCGACGTTCCTCGCCGGCGCGAACTGGGTGATGCACTCCGCCGGCTGGCTCGAGGGTGGTCTGGTGGCCGGCTACGAGAAGTTCATCGTCGACGTCGAGCTCTTGCAGATGCTCCAGGTGGAGTTCACCCCGCTCGAGATCGACGAGGACTCGCTCGCCTTCGGCGCCCACGCCGAGGTCGGCCACGGTGGCCACTTCCTCGGCGCGATGCACACGATGGAGCGCTTCCGCACCTGCTTCTACCGGCCCTTGTTGTCCTCGTCGGAGAACTACGAGCGCTGGATGCGCAACGGCGGCAAGGACGCCGCCGACCGCGCGGGCGAGATCTACAAGAAGCGCCTCGAGGAGTACGAACCCCCGCCGCTCGACGACGCCGTCCGCGCCGAGCTCGAGGAGTACGTCATCCGCCGCCGCAAGGAGCTCGGCGACTGACCCACCCGCCGACCCGGCTCGAACCTCCCGCTCGACCTCGCCGACCCGGCTCGTACCTCCCGCTCGACCCTGCCGACCCGGCTCGTACCTCCCGCGAGGAGGGCGCGAGTCGGCGCGACTTGCCCTCCCGGGGGCGTCGAGTCGGCGCGTCTTGCCCCTCGTCGCCGGCCCGCCGTCCGCCCTACCGGAGGCACTTCTCCAGGCCCATGGACGCTTCCCCAGGGGTATGCGCCTTGTGAAGCGTCCCTTGGCCGTGGCAAGCCGTCCCCGGCCTGCTCCGCGACGCCCTGGACGACCCGCCACGGCCAGACCCCGCGTCACAGCGGGGCGCCGGCCTACGACAGGCCCAGGATCGTGCCGTCGTCGGCCAGGTCGATCCGCGAGGCCGACGGGTCGCGCGGGAGGCCGGGCATGGTCATCATGTCGCCGCAGACCACGACGACGAAGCCGGCGCCGGCGGACAGCCGGACCTCGCGCACGTGCAGCTCGTGGTCCGAGGGCGCGCCGAGCGAGGCCGGATCCGTGGAGAACGAGTACTGCGTCTTCGCCACGCACACCGGCAGCCCGCCGTAGCCGTCGGTCTCGATGCGCGTGAGCCGCCGCCGCGCCTTCGCGTCCCAGGTCACGAGGCCGGCGCCGTACAGCCGGGTGGCGATCGCCTCGACCTTCTCGGTCAGAGACAGGTCGTCGTCGTAGGTGTACGAGAACGTGTACGGCGAGGGCGAGTCGAGCGTCTCCAGCACGCCCTTGGCGAGGTCCTGGGCGCCGACGCCGCCGTCGGCGAAGTGCGTCGCGGGGTAGGCGCGGACGCCCTCGGCGGCGACCAGGTCTACGACCTTCGCGATCTCGGCGTCGGTGTCGGTCGGGAACCGGTTCACGGCGACGACGCACGGGATGCCGTAGGCGTGGCGGATGTTGTCGAGGTGGCGGCGCAGGTTCACCATGCCGGCCTCGACGGCGGCGAGGTCCTCGGTGCCGAGGTCGGCGAGCGCGACGCCGCCGTGGTACTTCAGCGCGCGCACGGTGGCGACCACGACGGCCGCGTCGGGGCGCAGCCCGGACTTGCGGCACTTGATGTCGACGAACTTCTCCGCGCCCAGGTCGGCGCCGAAGCCGGCCTCGGTGACGACGATGTCGGCGAGCCGCAGCCCGGCGCGGGTCGCGATGACCGAGCTGCAGCCGTGGGCGATGTTGGCGAACGGGCCGCCGTGCACGAACGCCGGCGCGCCCTCGAGCGTCTGCACGAGGTTGGGTGACAGCGCGTCGCGCAGCACGACGGCCATCGCACCGTCGGCGCCGATCTCGCGGGCGGTGACCGGCTTCATCGCCCGCGTGTAGCCGATGACGATGTCGCCGATGCGCCGCTTGAGGTCGGCGTACGACTCGGTCAGGCAGAAGATCGCCATCAGCTCGGAGGCGACGACGATGTCGAAGCCGTCCTCGCGCGGGAAGCCGTTGGCGTGGCCGCCGAGCGCGACGGCGACCTGGCGCAGCGCCCGGTCGTTCATGTCGAGCACGCGCTTCCAGGTGACGCTGCGGACGTCGATCTCGAGCTCGTTGCCGTGGTGGACGTGGTTGTCGATCAGCGCGGCGAGCAGGTTGTTGGCCGCGGCGATCGCGGCGAAGTCGCCGGTGAAGTGCAGGTTGATGTCGGTCATCGGCACGACCTGGCTCCAGCCGCCACCGGCCGCGCCGCCCTTCATGCCGAACACCGGCCCCATCGAGGGCTCGCGCAGGCAGGCCACCGACCGGTGCCCGAGACCGTGCAGCGCGTCCGTGAGCCCGACCGTGGTCGTGGTCTTGCCCTCGCCCGGTGGCGTCGGCGACAGCGCCGTCACCAGCACCAGCCGCCCGAGCGGTCGCTCGGCGAGCGAGGTGAGGTAGGGCAGGTCCACCTTGGCCTTGTGGTGCCCGTACCGGACCAGGTGCTCCTCCGGGATCCCGAGGGTCTCGTAGGCCACGTCCGTGATCGGCCGCAGCACCGCGGCGTTGGCGATCTCGATGTCTGACTGCATGTGACGTCCCTCCCTGTACGACGTCCGCGGCCGAGGCGCACCTCAGCGGAAGACGACGGTCCTCTCTCCGTTCAGCAGGACCCGCGACTGGGCGTGCCACCGGACCGCGCGGGAGAGCACCTGGGCCTCCACGTCGCGACCTGCGGCCACCAGGTGGTCCTGGTCGTAGGTGTGGTCCACGCGCACCACGTCCTGCTCGATGATCGGCCCCTCGTCGAGGTCGGCGGTCACGTAGTGCGCGGTCGCCCCGACGAGCTTCACGCCCCGGTCGAAGGCCTGGTGGTAGGGCTTGGCGCCCTTGAAGCTCGGCAGGAACGAGTGGTGGATGTTGATCGCCCGCCCCGACAGCCGGCGGCACAGGTCGTCCGACAGCACCTGCATGTAGCGCGCCAGCACGACCAGGTGCGAGCCGGTGCTCTCCACCAGGTCCATCAGCCGCGCCTCCGCGTCGGCCTTCGTGTCCGGCGTGACCGGGATGTGGTGGAAGTCGATGCCGTACGACTTCACCAGCGGCTCGGCGTCGAGGTGGTTGGAGACGACGGCCGGGATCTCGATCTGCAGCGCGCCCGTGCTGGTGCGGAACAGCAGGTCGTTGAGGCAGTGCAGCTGGCGCGAGACCATCACCAGGGTCCGGTACGGCGCCCGCGTGTCCCACAGCTCGTAGTCCATGCCGAACTCTCCGGCGACGTCGGCGAAGTCGGCACGCAGCGAGCCGGCGTCGACCGCCGCGGTGACCGTGAAGTCGATCCGCATGAAGAAACGGCCCGACAGCCGGTCGCCGAACTGCTGGCTCTCCAGGATGTTGCCGCCGTGGCGCACCAGGAACCCGCTCACCGCGTGCACGATGCCCGGCCGGTCCGGGCAGGAGAGCACGAGGACGAAGTCGCCGGTCGCGGCGGTGGCGGTCGCGCTCGTTGTGGGTGTCATGATCGGTGGGGCCCTCCGACGATCCTCGTTGCGTGCTCCGGAACGGAGTCTGCGATACGCAACAACTCCTGCGCTAGTGTCTCAGCCATGACCACGGCCTCCGAGGAGCGGAACGGCGCCCGTGACGCGAACGGCGGGGTGCAGTCCGTCGACCGGGCGCTGACCATCCTCGAGGTGCTCGCCCGGATCGGTGAAGCCGGGGTCACCGAGGTGGCCGCGGAGCTCGGGGTGCACAAGAGCACCGCCTTCCGCCTCGTCTCGACGCTGGAGGCGCACCGGCTCGTGGAGCAGACCGGGGACCGCGGCAAGTATCGGCTCGGCGTCGGCGTGCTCCGGCTCGCCGGGGCGACCACCGCGCGGCTCGACGTCGTCCAGGAGGCGCGGCCGGTCTGCCGCCAGCTCGCCGCCGACACGGGGGAGACCGTCAACATCACCGTGCTGTCGGAGAGCTCGGCGCTCTACCTCGACCAGGTCGCGGGCTCGTCGGCCCTGCAGCCGCACAACTGGGTCGGGCAGCACATCCCGCTCCACGCCACCAGCAACGGCAAGGTGCTGCTCAGCGGTCTCGACGACGCCGCGCTCCGCCGGCTGCTGCCGACGATGCCGTCGTACACCCCCCGCACGGTCACCCGGAAGGCCGAGCTGCGCTCGGAGCTCGAGCGGGTCCGCGAGCAGGGGTACGCCGTGGCCGTGGACGAGCTCGAGATCGGCCTCGCCGCCGTCGCCGCGCCGATCCGCAACGCGGGCGGCGACATCATCGCCTCGATCAGCGTCTCCGGGCCGACGTTCCGGCTGGGGGAGCGGATCGACGAGGTCGCAGGGCTGGTGAGGGCGTCCGCGCTGGAGGTCTCGCTGCGGCTCGGCTGGGGACACCGTCAGGTCACGACCTCGGCCTAGTGCTTGACGCGAGGTGCGCGAGAGCAGGATCCTCGACCCAAGGGGCTGGTGTGGTTGCGGCCTGTGAATCAGGTTGCGGCATACGCAACAGACCCCGCGGGTGCAGAAGGGTGTGCCAGTGGCGGAGCTCTACATCGAGGGTCAGTGGGTGTCCGCCCGATCGGGCGGGCGTCGCGAAGTCCGCTGCCCGGCCAACGGTGACCTCGTCGGCGAGGTCGACGAGGCCGGTGCCGACGACTGCGCCGCGGCCATCGGCGCGGCCCACCGGGCGTTCCACACGGGCCCTTGGCCGGGGTGGTCGGCGCGTGAGCGCGGCGACCTGCTGCTGCGCCTGGCCGACCTGCTCGAGCGCGACGCGGCCGACGTCGCCCGGATGGAGTCGCTCGACACCGGCAAGCGCCTCGTCGAGAGCGAGTACGACGTCGCCGACGTCGTCTCCGTCTTCCGCCACTACGGCCACGTCGCCACCGAGGAGGCGGGCCGGGTCGTCGACACCGGCAACCCCGACGTGGTGAGCCGCGTGGTGCACGAGCCGATCGGCGTGTGCGGGCTGATCACGCCCTGGAACTACCCCCTGCTCCAGGTGTCCTGGAAGGTCGCGCCGTGCCTGGCCGCCGGCAACACGTTCGTGCTGAAGCCGAGCGAGCTGACCCCGCACTCCGCCATCCACCTGATGCGACTGCTCGACGAGGCGGGGTTGCCGGCGGGGGTCGGCAACCTCGTCCTCGGCACCGGTCCCGAGGCGGGCGCCCCGCTCTCGACCGACCCCCGTGTCGACCTGGTCTCGTTCACCGGCGGCCTCGCGACGGGCCGCCGGATCATGGCGGCGGCCTCCGGCACGGTGAAGAAGGTCGCGCTCGAGCTCGGCGGCAAGAACCCCAACATCGTCTTCGCCGACGCCGACCTCGAGGTGGCCCTCGACTTCGCACTCACCGCCGTCTTCCTGCACTCCGGCCAGGTGTGCTCGGCGGGCGCGCGCCTGCTCGTCGAGGAGTCCATCCACGACGACTTCGTCGAGGAGCTCGTCGAGCGGGCGGGCCGGATCCGGCTCGGCGGCCCGTTCGACGACAAGGCCGAGACCGGACCGCTGACGAGCGCCGCGCACCGCGACAAGGTCGAGGCCTACGTCGCCGCCGGGATCGAGGAGGGCGCCTGGCTGCGCTGCGGCGGGGCCCGGCCCGACGAGCCCGAGCTCGCCGGCGGCTTCTACTACCTGCCGACCGTCCTCGACCGCTGCACCAGCGACATGTCGGTGACGCAGGACGAGTCGTTCGGGCCGGTGCTCACGGTGGAGTACTTCCGCACCGAGGACGAGGCGGTCGCGACCGCCAACGACAGCATCTACGGCCTGGCCGGCGCGGTGTGGACCCAGGACGCCGGCAAGGCGCAACGGGTCGCCGCCCGCCTGCGGATGGGCACGGTGTGGATCAACGACTACCACCCCTACGTGCCCCAGGCCGAGTGGGGCGGCTACAAGCAGTCCGGCACCGGACGCGAGCTCGGGGTCGCCGGCCTCGACGAGTATCGCGAGACCAAGCACATCTGGCACAACATCCGGCCGGCCGCCCAGCACTGGTTCAACGGATAGGCGGCGGACATGGGTGCGGACCGGTACGACGTCGTCATCGTGGGAGGTGGCTCGGCCGGGTGCGCGCTCGCGAACCGCCTGTCCGCCGACCCGGGCACCAGCGTCCTCGTCCTGGAGGCCGGCCGGTCCGACTACCGGATCGACCCGTTCATCCACATGCCGGCGGCGCTGCCGATCCCCATCGGCAACCGGCTCTACGACTGGAAGTACGAGACCGACCCCGAGCCGCACCTCAACGACCGCCGGGTCTTCCACGCCCGCGGCAAGGTGCTCGGCGGCTCGTCGAGCATCAACGGGATGATCTTCCAGCGGGGCAACCCGATGGACTACGAGCGCTGGGGCGCCGAGCCCGGGATGAAGGAGTGGGACTACCTCCACTGCCTGCCGTACTTCAAGCGCATGGAGACCTGCCTGGCCGGCGCCGACGACTGGCGCGGCGGCGACGGGCCGCTCGTCCTGGAGCGCGGTCCCGCGACCAACCCGCTGTTCGGGGCGTTCTTCGAGGCGGCCCAGCAGGCCGGGTACCCGCTGACCGACGACGTCAACGGCTACCGCCAGGAGGGCTTCGCCCGGTTCGACCGCAACGTCCACCGCGGCCGCCGGCTCTCCGCCGCCCGCGCGTACCTCCACCCGGTGCGGTCGCGGAAGAACCTCTCGGTCGAGACCCTCGCGCTCGCCACGAAGGTGCGGTTCCGCGGCAGCCGCGCGGTGGGGGTCGACTACCTGCGCGGCGGCCGTCTGCACCGCAGCGTCGACGCCGGCCGCGTGATCCTCTGCGGCGGCGCGATCAACAGCCCGCAGCTGCTCCAGCTCTCCGGGGTCGGCGACGAGAAGCTCCTGCGCGAGCACGGCGTCGGCGTCATCCACCACCTGCCGGGCGTGGGGGAGAACCTCCAGGACCACCTCGAGGTCTACATCCAGTACGCCTCCAAGCAGCCCGTGTCGATCGCCCCCGGCCTGCGCTGGCGGGCCCGGCCCGGCATCGGCTACCAGTGGCTCGTGCACCGGCGCGGGCTCGGCGCGACGAACCACTTCGAGGGCGGCGGCTTCTGCCGCAGCAACGACGAGGTCGACTACCCCAACCTGATGTTCCACTTCCTGCCGGTCGCGATCCGCTACGACGGCTCGTCGCCGACCGAGGGGCACGGGTACCAGGTGCACATCGGCCCGATGTACGCCGACACCCGCGGCTGGGTGCGGATCCGGTCCACCGACCCCCGGGTGCACCCCTCGATGCAGTTCAACTACCTCTCCACGCCGACCGACCGCAAGGAGTGGGTCGAGGCCGTCCGGGTCGCGCGCGACATCCTCAACCAGCCGGCGTTCGCGCCGTACAACGACGGCGAGCTCTCGCCCGGCGCCAAGGTCGCGACCGAGGAGGAGATCCTCGACTGGGTCCGCGCGGACGCCGAGACGGCGCTGCACCCGTCCTGCACCGCCAAGATGGGCGTCGACGAGATGGCGGTGGTCGACCCCACCACGATGGGCGTGCACGGGCTCGAGGCGCTGTCCGTCGTCGACGCCTCGGTCTTCCCGTTCGTGACCAACGGGAACATCTACGCGCCCGTGATGATGGTGGCCGAGAAGGCCGCCGACCTGATCGCCGGGAACACCCCGCTCCCAGCGGCCGACGTGCCGTACTACCGCTACCGCGACGGCACCCCCCTCTACCCGCCTGGCGACCCCCGCAACGCCGCCGGCGACCTTCCCGGTGACGAGGAGCAGCGATGACCACCATGACCGACCACGAGCCGCAGGGCACCTCGGTCCCCGCGACCGACGCCGCCCTCGCGGTGCACAACCTCTGGAAGATCTTCGGTAAGGGAGGCGACAAGATCCTCGGTACGCCCGACGCGGAGCTGCCGCGCCCGGAGCTCAAGGAGAAGACCGGCTGCGTCGTCGGCGTGAAGGACGTGTCCTTCGAGGTCGCCCAGGGGGAGGTCTTCGTCGTCATGGGCCTGTCGGGCTCGGGCAAGTCGACCCTGGTGCGCTGCCTGACCCGGCTGATCGAGCCGACGGCCGGTGAGGTGATCGTCGACGGCGAGGACGTGACGAAGGCCAACGAGTCCCGGCTCCGTGAGCTCCGACGCAACCACGCGTCGATGGTGTTCCAGCACTTCGGGCTGCTGCCGCACCGCCAGGTGATCGACAACGTGGGCTACGGCCTCGAGATCCGCGGCGTGCCCAAGAAGGAGCGCCGGGCGAAGGCGGCCGAGGTAGTCGACCTGGTGGGTCTGTCCGGCTACGAGTTCTCCTACCCCGACCAGCTCTCCGGTGGCATGCAGCAGCGCGTCGGCCTGGCGAGGGCGCTGGCCGGTGACCCGAAGCTGCTGCTGTTCGACGAGCCGTTCTCCGCCCTCGACCCGCTGATCCGCCGGGACATGCAGAACGAGGTCATCCGGCTCCACCACGAGCTGCGCAAGACGATGGTGTTCATCACCCACGACCTCGCGGAGGCGCTCAAGCTCGGCGACCGGATCCTGATCATGCGCGACGGCGAGGTGGTGCAGGTCGGCACGCCCGACCAGATCATCGGCGCACCGGCCGACGAGTACGTCCGCGACTTCACCTCCGAGGTCCCGCGCTCGCACGTGCTCACGCTCAAGTGGGTCATGCACGAGCCCAACGGGGACGCGGGTGACGGCCCGGTGCTCCAGGCCGACCAGATCGTCAAGGACGCCGCCCGCGTGGTGCTCGACCACCACGGCCCGTGCCGGGTCATGGACGGCGACAAGCTCGTGGGGGTCGTCGACGACGAGGACATCCTCCGCGTGGTCGTGGCCGAGGAGGAGGCCCCGGCATGACGACCGTCGTCGCGCCTCCTCGCGCGGAGGCCAAGGAGCCCCCACCTCCACCCGCCGAACCGCGCCACCTGCCCCGCTGGGCGTGGGCGCTGATCGTGATCGGCGTCTGGATCGTTGTCTGGGCCTTCACCAAGGGCCAGGACACGCTGACGCTCGGAGCGCGCGAGCACACCCAGCTCCAGAACGACCTCACCGAGTTCCGCAACGCGGTGCTCGCCAGCCGCGACACCAACCCGTTCATCCAGTTCACCTACCAGCTCGGCGAGTGGTTCAAGGAAGCCGTCGAGTGGTGCCAGCGGATGATCTCCATCCCCGACTTCCCGCGCCCGGTGCCGCAGATCGGCTGGCTGGGCGTCACCGCGGTCGCGGTGTGGATCGGGCTGGCGGTCGCCGGCTGGCGGATCGCCCTCCTGGTCGCGGCGTCGTTCGTGTCCTTCGGGCTCTTCGGCTACTGGTCGGACTCGATGGACCTGCTGATCGTGACCTTCGTGTCGGTCTCCGTCGCCGTCCTCATCGGGATGCCGCTGGCGGTGCTGCTCGGCACTACCAGCCGGCTCGGCAACTCGATCATCAACACGATCCTCGACATCTTCCAGACGATGCCGACCTTCGTGTACCTGCTGCCGATCGTGCTCTTCTTCGGCATCGGCGCGTCCGCCGCCGTCGTCTGCACCCTGATCTACGCGCTGCCCCCGCTGATCCGCATCGCGGGCCACGGCATCCGCTCGGTGCCGTCCACCACCATCGAGGCCACCGACTCGGCCGGTCAAACCAGCTGGCAGCGGCTGCGCAAGGTGCAGCTGCCGATGGCGCGCAAGACGATCGTGGTCGGCCTCAACCAGACGATCATGGCCGCGCTGTCGATGGCGACCATCGCGGCGTACGTCGATGGCCCGGGCCTCGGTCAGCCGGTGCTCCAGTCGCTGTTCAAGAACGACGTGGGCGGGGCGTTCGTGCCCGGCATGCTCATCGTCGTCATGGCGGTCATGCTCGACCGCACCACGACCGCGGCGAGCGAAGCGTCCGAGAAGGCGGCTCGGGGCCGCATCAACATGCGGCAGCGGCGGATCGTGCTCGCGGTCGCGGCGGTGCCCGTGCTCGTCGCCCTGTGGATGTCGCGCTTCTACACGTGGGCGGCGGCGTTCCCCGAGAACAACCTGGGCCCCTCGGTCGCCGACGCCGTCAACAGCTTCACCGAGTGGTTCGTCGACGCCTTCGGCGGTGCGACGGAGTGGTTCAAGAACGTCATCACCGAGGCGCTGATCAACCCCATGCAGTCGCTGCTGGCGGAGTCGCCCTGGTACGTCACCGCCACTGCGATCATGGCCCTGGCCCTCGTGCTCGGCGGGCTGCGGGCGCTGATGCCGACGGTGATCTGCCTGATCGGCATCTACATCTTCGGCCTCTGGCACGACGCGATGATCACGCTGACGATGACCATGGTCGGCACGGTCCTGGTCATGGTCATGGCCCTCGTGTTCGGCGTGTGGATGGCCCGCCGCAAGTCCGTGGACCTGCTGCTCCGTCCGCTGCTCGACGCCGGCCAGACCATCCCGCCGTTCGTCTACCTGATCCCGATGCTCGCGCTGTTCGGGCCGACCCGCTTCACCGCGATCGTCGCCGGTGTCATCTACGCCGCGCCGGTGGCCATCAAGCTCGTCGCGGACGGTGTCGCCGGGGTCTCCTCGTCGACCGTCGAGGCGTCGCGCTCGACCGGCGCGACGACGTGGCAGGAGATCACCAAGGTGCAGCTGCCGATGTCCAAGGGGTCGATCGTGCTGGCCGCCAACCAGGGCCTGCTCTTCATGCTCTCCATGGCGGTCATCGGCGGCATGGTCGGCGCCGGCGCGCTCGGCTACGACGTCGTCCTCGGCTTCTCCCGCTCGGAGGAGTGGGGCAAGGGCGCCGCCGCCGGCATCACCATCGTGCTGATCGGCATCATGCTCGACCGCATCGCCCGGGCGGCGGCCAACCAGGACCCGATCACGCACAACCCGACCCGTCGCCCGTGGTGGCGCTCCTCCATGGGGTGACAGGGGCTGGCGACGTCGGGGACACAGGACTCGGAAACGTAATCGCACTCGCGACAAGGAGTACGGAATGCGGAACACACGGAACGGATGGATGCGCGGCGCCCGCGCGGTTGCGGTCGTGGCGTGCGTCACCGTGGTGGCCGCCTGCGGCGGCGGCTCGATCGAAGAGCAGACCCAGGCCAACGAGGACCAGGCCGCCGAAGCAGGAGGCGAGTGCGGTGACCTGAACATGGCCGTGAACCCCTGGGTCGGCTACGAGGCCAGCGCCTACGTCGTCGGCACGGTCGCGCAGGAGGAGCTCGGCTGCACGGTCAACTACAAGGACCTCAAGGAGGACGTCTCCTGGCAGGGCTTCGGCACCGGCGAGGTCGACGTGGTGATCGAGGACTGGGGCCACCCCGACCTGGAGAAGAAGTTCGTCGAGTCGAAGGGCGGCGACGGCAGCGCGACCGACTTCGGGGAGAACGGCAACGTCGGCATCATCGGCTGGTACGTCCCGGGCTGGCTGGCCGAGGAGCACCCGGACATCCTCGACTACAAGAACCTCAACAAGTACGCCAAGGACTTCGCCACGTCCGAGTCGGGCGGACAGGGTCAGTTCCTGGGCTCCGACCCGTCGTACGTCCAGTTCGACGAGGCGATCATCGACAACCTGGGCCTCGACTTCAAGGTCGTCTTCTCCGGTGG
This sequence comes from Nocardioides iriomotensis, assembly GCF_004168035.1. Taxonomy (GTDB): domain Bacteria; phylum Actinomycetota; class Actinomycetes; order Propionibacteriales; family Nocardioidaceae; genus Nocardioides_B; species Nocardioides_B iriomotensis. The sequence continues at coordinate 119,514 of NZ_SDPU01000034.1, forward strand.
TGAGGCCGCCACGATCACCGCGTTCGAGCAGGCGCAGAAGAACAAGGAGTGGCTGATCGGCTACTTCTGGGAGCCGCAGTACATCCACGCCGAGATCCCGCTGGAGCAGGTCAAGCTGCCGCCGTACACGGACGGCTGCCAGGACGTCCCGGCGAAGGTGGCGTGCGCCTACCCCGACACCCCGCTGAAGAAGTTCGTCTCCACCGACTGGTCCGAGTCCGACTCGACCGCCGTCGGCCTGGTGAAGAACTTCAAGTGGACCAACGACGACCAGAACCTGGTCGCGGCGTACATCACCTCCGACGGCATGTCGCCCGAGGACGCCGCGGCGAAGTGGGTGAAGGACAACCCCGACAAGGTCCAGGCCTGGCTCGGCTGATCCGAGGCGCCACACGACACCCGACCGGGGCGGCACGCACCGCGTGCCGCCCCGTTCCGTTCCCGGCCCGTCCTCTTGACGGGCGCGGGCGGCACCGCACAGACTGAGTGTTGTTCCAAATAGCGCATCAGGTTGCGTGATACGCAACAAGGAGTTGAGCTCATGGCCACCGTTCCCCCCACCGCCCGTGTCGTGGTCATCGGCGCGGGCATCGTCGGCAACAGCCTCGTCCACCACCTGGCCCGGCTCGGCTGGCGCGACATCGTGCAGATCGACAAGGGTCCGCTGCCCAACCCCGGCGGCTCCACCGGTCACGCCTCGAACTTCATCTTCCCGGTGGACCACTCCCGGGAGATCACGGACCTGACGCTCGACTCCGTGCGCCAGTACAAGGAGATGGGCGTCTTCACCGAGTCCGGCGGCTTCGAGCTCGCCCGCACGGAGGCGCGCATGGAGGAGCTGCGCCGGCGGATGTCGTCCGCCAAGGCGTGGGGGATCGAGGCGCACCTGGTCGACCCCGCCTTCGTGAAGGAGAAGGTGCCCTTCATCGAGACGGACCAGTTCATCGGCGCGTTCTGGACGCCCAGCGTCGGCGTCGTCGACTCGCTGCGCGCGGGCACGATCATGCGCGAGAGCGCGCTGGAGACCGGTGCCCTCACCGTCGTACCGACGGTCGAGGTGGTCGGTCTCGACACCGAGGAGGACGGCGCCGGGCGCCGCCGGATCACCCGCGTGCGCACCACGGACGGCGACATCGAGGCCGAGACCGTGGTCATCGCGTGCGGCGTCTGGAGCCCCAAGATCGGCGACATGGCAGGGATCTCGATCCCGCTGACCCCGGCCGTGCACCAGATGATCAGCGTCGGTCCGTGCCCGCAGCTCGCGGAGCAGGAGGGCGAGATCAGCTTCCCGATCGTGCGGGACATGGACACCTTCTGCTACGAGCGCCAGCACGGCGCCGACATGGAGGTCGGGTCCTATGCCCACCGCGCGATCCTGCACGAGCCCGAGGACATCCCGTCGATCGAGCAGGCCAAGCTGTCCCCGACGGAGATGCCCTTCACCTCCGACGACTTCGACCCGCAGCTGGAGCAGGCCTACGAGCTGATGCCCGAGCTGCTCGGCGCCGACGGCGCGGAGATGCGCTACGCCATCAACGGGCTCCTCTCGCTGACCTGCGACGGCAGCCCGATCCTCGGTGAGAGCGAGGTCCGCGGCCTCTGGACCGCGGCCGCGGTCTGGATCAAGGAGGGCCCGGGCGTCGGCCGTGCGGTCGCGGAGTGGATGACGCACGGCCACCCGGAGATCGACGTCAACGCCAGCGACGTGGCCCGCTTCCACCAGCACCAGAAGCGCCGGGAGCACACCCGGCTGCGCACGACCGAGGCGTTCATCAAGACCTACGGCATCATCCACCCCTCCGAGCAGTACGAGTCCGACCGCGAGCAGCGGCTCTCGCCGATGCACGAGTCGCAGAAGAAGCTCGGTGCGTTCTTCTACGAGACCGCCGGCTGGGAGCGGCCGCACTGGTACGAGTCCAACGCCCACCTCCTCGAGGTGTACGGCGACGCCGTGATGCCGCGCGAGCACGAGTGGGACTCCCGCTGGTGGAGCCCGATCATCAACGCCGAGCACCTGCGCATGCGCGAGGCCGCCGGTGTCATCGACCTGTCGGCGTTCTGCATCTTCGACATCGAGGGCCCGGGCGCGCTCGAGTCCGTGCAGCGCACGTGCGTCGCGCAGTGCGACGTGGCGGTCGGCAAGGTCGTCTACACGCCGGTGCTCGACGCCCGCGGCGGGTTCAAGAGCGACCTCACCGTGATGCGGCTCGGCGACGACCACTTCCGCGTGGTCACCGGCGGCGCGCACGGCATGGCCGACCGCAAGTCGTTCACCGACCAGCTCGTCGACGACGGCGCCACCAGGCTGACCGACCGCACCGACGAGCTGAGCACGATCGGGCTGTGGGGCCCCCGCGCCCGCGACATCCTGGCCTCGCTCACGTCCGACGACGTGTCGGACGCCGGCTTCGGGTTCCTCACCTGCCGTGAGGTCCAGGTCAAGGGCACGCCCGTCCTGGCATCGCGCATCTCCTACGTCGGCGAGCTCGGCTGGGAGCTCTACGTCCCGATGGACGCGGCGGCCGGCGTGTGGGAGACCCTGCTCGAGGCCGGGTCCTCCCACGGCGCCGTACCCGTGGGAATCGGGGTCTACGGCACCACCGGCCGGATCGAGAAGGGCTACCGCGCCTTCGGCTTCGAGCTCGACGGGGAGCGCAGCATCGTCGAGGCCGGCATGCAGCGGCCGAAGGTGAAGACCGCCGACTTCGTCGGCCGGGAGGCCTACCTCCGGCAGCGCGAGGAGGCACCCCGGACGGTGCTCTGCACGATGACCGTCGACGACCACACGTCGGCGAGCGGCGCGAAGCGCTACATGCTCGGCGGGGAACCAATCCTGACGCGTGACGGCGGCACCCTGACCGACGGTCACGGCCACCACCCGTACGTCACGACCGCGGGCTCCGCGCCCTCGCTCGGCAAGCACGTGCTGATGGCCTACCTGCCGCCGGACCAGGCGGTCATCGGCAACCAGCTCGCCGTGTCCTACATGGAGGAGCTCTACCCGGTCACGGTCGGCTCGGTCGACGCCACCCCGCTGCTCGACCCGGCCAACGAGCGGATCCGGTGAGGCAGCGATGACCAACGTCCTGGTCTGCGTGAAGCGGGTCCCCGACTCGACCAGCGAGGTCGTGCTGACCGACGACGGCCAGGCCGTCGACGGGAGGTACGCCGGCTTCACCACGAGCGCGCACGAGGAGTGCGCCGTCGAGCTGGCCGCCCAGGTCACCGGCGCCGACGGCGGCGAGGCCACCGTGCTGACGCTCGGTGACGACGACGCGGTGGAGCAGCTGCGCTCCTCGCTCGCCGTCGGCTGCCACGCGGCCACCCACGTGGTCGCCGAGGCGCACCGGTTCGGCCCCGCCGACGTGGCCAGGGAGATCGCCGCGGTTGTGCGCGAGCACGAGGCGGCCGGTCGCAGCCACGACCTGATCCTGCTCGGCAACGACGCCGCCGACAGCGGCGACTTCCAGGTCGGCATCCGGCTCGCCTACGAGCTGGGCCGTCCGGTCGTCAACGGCGTCAACCAGGTGTCCGTCGCCGACGGCGTCGTGACGGCGCAGGGTGCCGGTCCCGAGGGGCACGAGACCTACCGGGTGCCGTTGCCCGCGGTCGTCACGGTGCTCGAGGGCGGCGTCGAGCCGCGCTACCCGTCGGTGCAGGGCCGGATGAAGGCCAAGAAGGTGGCGATCGAGCAGCGCACGCCGGCGACCGAGCCGGCCGGGCCCGACCGGGTGCGGCTGCTGCTGCCACCGCCCGCGCCGAGCGACGTGCAGATCCTCGGCAAGGGCGCCGACGCCGCGCCCGCGGTGGTCGACGTACTGGAGAAGCTGGGGGTGCTGTCGCGATGACCCTGGTGCTTGTCGAGATCGACGCGGGCGGCGTGATCGAGGTGTCCCGCGAGACGCTGACCTTCGCCCGCTCGCTGGGAGACCTCGTCGACGCGGTCGTGGTCGGGGACCTGGGTGACGCGGCGCGCGACCAGCTGGCGTCGTACGGCGTCCGCACGGTCCACCACGCGACCGGCGAGGCGTTCGACGCCTACGCCGGCGCGGCCTGGGCGGCGGCCGTCCAGGCGGGCCTGCGTGCCTCCGGAGCGACGCACCTGCTCGCCGCCGGCACGCCGCGCGGCATGGAGGTGCTCGCCCACGTCGCCGCGCGCGAGGACGTCCCGATGGCGGCCAACGTGCTGTCCGCGGAGGGCTCCGACCCGATCGTGGTGACGCGCCAGGTGGTCGGGGGAGCGGCGCTGGAGGAGATGCGGCTCGCGCAGTCTCCGACCGTGCTCACGGTCGCCGGCCACGCGGTCGAGCCGCGCCCGGCCGACGCGCCGGGGGCCGCCGACGTGGTGGACCTCGCCGTCGACGTGTCCGAGGCCGACCTCGTGGCCCGGGTCGTGTCCACCGAGGAACCCGAGCCCGACCTGTCCGGCGGGCTGCGCTCGGCGCGGGTCGTCGTGGGCGCCGGCCGCGGCGCGGGCAGCGCCGACGGGTTCGGCGAGCTGCTGGAGCTGACCGAGCTGCTGGACGCCTCGCTGGGCGTCTCCCGGGTGGTGACCAGTCTCGGCTGGCGGCCGCACCACGAGCAGGTGGGGCAGACCGGCAGCCGGATCTCGCCGGACCTCTACATCCCGTGCGGCATCAGCGGTGCCATCCAGCACTGGGCGGGCTGCTCGTCGGCCAAGAACATCCTGGCGATCAACACCGACCCGGATGCGCCGATGGTGACCAAGGCGACGTACGCCGTGATCGGCGACCTGCACGAGGTGGTGCCGGCGATCAACGCCGAGATCCGGCGGCGACGGGCCGGCTGACCCCGGCACGGTGGCTCCTTCGGGGCATGTCGGGCGGGCCGCGCCGGTCCTAGCCTGGAGGCGACACCACCGGGAGGGCGCATGGAGTGGTGGCTGATCGACGCGCTGGCCGTCGTCGGTCTCGTCGGCGGCGGTCGCCTCATGCTGACGAAGCGTCGCGCCCACCGGGCCGACGCCGAGGAGCTGGCCGGCGTCCGGACCCTGGCCGACGAGGACGTCACCCAGCTGGGCGAGGAGCTCGGCCGGCTGGACGGCGCCGTCGGCCGGCTCGACCAGGAGGGTCGCGCCGACTACCAGCGCGCCCTGGACGCCTACGAGACCGCGCAGCGTGCGGTGCCCCGGATGCGCACGCGCGACCAGATCGAGGACGTCAGCGAGACCCTCTCCGAGGGGCGCTACGCGCTGGCCTGCGTCGACGCGCGGCTGCAGGGGCTGCCGGTGCCGCCACACCGGGTGCCGTGCTTCTTCAACCCGCAGCACGGCCCGTCGACCGAGGACGTGCTCTACACCGCGTCCGGACGCGGCACCCGCACCGTGCCGGCCTGCGCGCAGGACGCGGCCCGGGTCCGCCAGGGGGAGAAGCCCGAGATCCGGACCGTGAAGGTCGGCACGCGGATGGTGCCCTACTGGGAGGCCGGCGCGGCGTACCTGCCCTACACGCACGGCTACTTCACCGGCGTCGACACGCTCGGCGGGACCTCGCTCGGCTGGGCGTACGACCCGTCGATGGCCACCGACTTCGGCGGCGGCTACGTCCACGGCGACCACGGCGGTGGTGGCTTCGGGGACGGCGGAGGTTTCGGGGACGGTGGCTTCGGCGACGGCGGTGGCGGCGGGGACGGCGGAGGCTTCTGACCCCCGTGCGTCAGGCGATGATCGCGGCCGACGTCTCGTCGCCGCCGGTCTCGCCGACCAGCCGGTCGCGCAGCGCGACGAGCTCGGCCACCTCGGTCTTGAAGCGCAGCGTGCTGTCGCCGACCTGGTAGTCGTCGAAGTAGTGGTGCCGCATCGCCACCCGCGCCAGGTGGTGCTCGTCGTGGTCCAGCCGGGCCTCGACCAGCGCGGTGAGCGCGGTCTCGCCGGCGACGCCGTCGACGTGCTCGATGACGTCCGCGCAGCGGCTCACCGGCACCTCCTGGCGCAGCCGCTCGCCGTCGAGGTGACGGTCGGTGACGAAGAGCGGCTTGCCGGTGCACAGGTACAGCCAGTCGAGGCCGACCGACGAGACGTCGGTGACCATCGCGTCGCAGGAGGGCATCAGCGCCAGGATGTCGCCGGTGACGTACACCGTGTGGCCGGCCTCCGGATCGCGGGCGGCGGCGTCGGCGACGAGGTCGAGCACGTCGCGATGGGCGTCGCGGATCGACGGGGTCTGGCTGGTCGCGATCTTCGGGTGCGGCTTGTAGACCAGGCGGACGCCGGGCACGTCGAGGATCGCCCGCACGACGCCGCGGCCGACGGTGTCGAGCGACGTGTAGTTGTTGTAGTCGGCGTCGCCCTCCCAGGTGGGGGCGTAGAGCACGGTGCGCCGCCCGTCGGCCGCCTCCGGCAGCGGCGACGTACGAGAGAGGTCGAGCTGGGGCCGGCCGATCCGCACCAGTCGGCTGGTGTCGAACTCCAGCAGCCCGGCCACGTGGCGCTGCACCGCCGCCTCGCCCGCGACGAAGACGCGGTCGTAGGCCTTCGCGTTGTTGCTCGCCATGCTCTGCTTGTCGCTCTCGCCGTGGTTGACGTGCACGTGCAGCGCCCGGCCGTGCAGCAGCGACTGGAAGTTGAGGATGGAGTTGTTGCAGTAGAGGACGACCTTCGGGTCGACGTCGTCGTACAGGTCGTGCAGCGCGGGGAACGACGGCGCGACCAGGACCGGCAGCGACGTCCGGCCCTGCAGCACCGCGGCACTGTCCAGGTCGCGCGCGACCACGCCGACGGGATGCTCCGCGTGGAGCAGCTCGAGCACCGGCAGCCACTGGATCAGCTGGTAGGTGCGCGACACGTCGTCGGCGAAGTAGGCGAGGACCGAGACCTTTGGCACGCGCGAATCGTAAGCCCGCGCGGCCCCGGACGGAACGGGTGTCCGGCGGTCAGTTGAGGCAGAGGCAGAACGGGTGTCCGGCGGGGTCGAGGAACACCCGGAACTTCTCGCCCGGCTGGTGCTCGTGGCGGGTCGCGCCGAGCGCCACGACGGCCGGTTCGGCCTCCTCGAAGCCCTCCACGACGACGTCGAGGTGCATCTGCTGCGGGACGTCCTGGCCCGGCCACGCCGGCGCCCGGAAGTCGTCGACCCGCTGGAAGCAGATGCACTGCCCGTCGCCGCGCACCTCCGCCCAGTCGGTGTCGCCGGAGACGTCCCAGTCCAGCAGCGCGCCGTAGAACGTCGCCAGCTGCCGGGCGTCGGGACAGTCGAGAACGAAGGAAGGGAAGCGTGCGATCGCCATGCCCCCGACCGTAGGGCCGCCCGCCGACAGTTCCCGGGCCAGACCCAGCTGTAACGCGGGGTTGTGGACGCTTCACAAGGCGCATACCGCTGGGGAAGCGTCCATCTGCCTAGGGAACAGCGCCGGTACGGCGGCCGGCGGCACGGGCGACGAGGGCAAGATGCGCCGACTCGGCACGTCTGGGAGGGCAAGACGCGCCGACTCGGCACGTCTGGGAGGGCAAGACGCGCCGACTCGCGCCCTCCCGGCGGGAGGTTCGAGCCGGGTCGGCGGTGTGGAGCGGGAGGTTCGAGCCGGGTCGGCGGCGTGGAGCGGGAGGTTGGAGCCGGGTCAGGCGTGCTGGTCGTCCGGTGGCGCGGGTGGCTGGACCGACCAGGCGGGCGGCTCGTCCGTGCCGGCCTCCTCGTCGCGCTCGGCATCGTCGGCGGTCCCGTGGATCTTGCCGGCGGCGTGGTGCACCGGGGCGTACACCGCGTAAAGCCGCATCGGCTCGTCGCCGATGTTCGTCACGTTGTGCCAGGTGCCGGCGGGGACGAAGACGGCCCAGCCGTCCTCGACCTCCTGCTCGAAGTCGAGCCGGTCCTTCGCCGGGCCCATCTGGACGCGGCCGCGGCCCGCGTCGAGGCGGAGGAACTGGTCGGTCTCCGGGTGCGCCTCGAGGCCGATGTCCTCGCCGACGGGGATCGACATCAGCGTGAGCTGCAGGTACTTCCCGGACCAGGCGGTGGTGCGGTAGTTCTCGTTCTGCTTCGTCGCGGTCTCCAGGTCGAAGCTCTGCGGCCGCGGTCCGATGTCCTCGATGCCCATCTGCCCTCCTGTCGCTGACGTCCCGCTTCCTTGTCCAGCCGTCGTGCCCGAGATCGACGGGTTCAGTCCGGTACGGCGGCCTTGCTGGTGACGGTGCGCCGCATCACCGTGTGGTTCTTGCCCTTCGGGCCCTCGTAGCTGAAGCCCGCCCGCTCGTAGAGCGCGCGCGTGCTGTTGTAGAGGAACGAGTTGCCGACCCGCCGGCCGTCGGACAGGTCCTGCGGGTACCCCTCCACGACCCCGCCGCCCTGCTGGGCGATCAGGTCGAGGGCGCCGTTGAGCGCGATCCGCGTCAGCCCGCGCCGGCGGTAGGCCTTGTCGATGAAGATGCAGGTGAGCCGGTAGTCCGGCGGCGGCTCACCGCGCGCGTCGTACTCCTTGCGGTGGTGGATGTTCGGCAGCTCCTCCGGTGTGCCGTACTCGCACCACGCGACGGCCCGGTCGCCGTCCATGACCAGGGCGGCATGGGCCTTGCCCTCCTCGACCAGCCGGCGCTTCAGCGCCCGGTTGCCGTCGTACCCCTGACCGCGCTCCGCGCAGTCCGGGTGGAACCAGATGCACCAGCAGCCCCCGAAGATCCCGTTGTGCCGCTCGACGAGGGCCGCGAAGGCGTCCCAGGTCTCCTCCGTCAGCGGCCTCACCACGAGGTCGTCGCTCATGGCAGGAGCGTAGGTCGAGACCTGGTGGTACGGCGAGCGGCGGCGGAGAATGGCGACGTGGTCATGTTCGAGGCCGCCGTGGTGGTGGGCGTTCTGGCTCTGGTCGTCTACGCGACGATCCGGCTGCTCGCGGGTCCGCCCGGCCTCGCGCGCCCGTCGCGGTCCGCCGTGCAGGGTGGCGAGTGGCGCATCGACCACGTCGACGTGCACGGCCGGACGCGCGTGCTGCTGCAGAAGGTGCTGCCCGGCAGCGGCGAGGTGCTCGACGAGCACGTCGTGGCGACGATCGCGGTCGACGACCCCGACTACGACGCGATGTTCCTCCAGGCGATGGCGACCGCACGCGAGCGCCGGGCCCTGTTCGAGAGCGAGCAGGATCCCTAGCCCTTGACATCGCCCGGAACGGGTGTTGATCCGTCCGGGGAGCAGGCGCATGCTCGGACGAGGAGGTTGCGATGAGGTCCTCTTCACTTCCCGACGGAATCCCGGTGCTGTCCCGGGGTCGCCACCGCACCCCACGGCGGGGTGCCTGTTTCATGGAGCTCGCGTCCGTCCTCGCCGGCGAACGCTGGAGCGACCATCCCGCGTGCACCCATCCCGTGCTGGCCGAGCTGGCCCGGATGGTCAACGACCGCACGCACGACGCCGAACGCCAGGCGCTGCTGCTGCTCGTCCCGTCGGTCGTCGGCCGGCGCGGCGACGAGAGCACCTGGCTGAGGGTGTCCGTGGCGGTCGCCGGCAGGGTCGTGCTCGACGTTCCCGAGCCGACCCAGCGCGTCCTCGCGGGCGGCCTGCTCCAGGCCGAGCAGCTCTGCTCGCGTGACCCGTCGCTCGCGGACACGCGGCGTGACGCCCAGGTCGCGCTGAGCCTCGTGCCCGGCGCGGTCGCGTGGGTCGACGGCCTGTTCGTGCGTACGCCGATCTCGCGGAAGGCGTTCGCCCGGCACTCCGCACCGACGATGGTGCGGCACGCCGTCGACGGCGTGGTCGCGACCGGCACCCCGGACGTCGACCGACGGCTGCGGGCGCTGCTCGAGGCCGGCATCGCGGCGGTCCCCGCCCCGGTCGTGGAGGAGGCCTCGACCGGCCTGCCCGCGGCCTGGCGGACCACCGCCTGAGCCCGGTCAGCCGGCGAGCAGGTAGCCGAGCGCGAGCGTCGCGGGCACGCGCCCGCCGGCGACGTACACGTGTGACCGGCCGCGCATGACGACCGCGCGCCCGTGCGGGATCCCGGCGGCCGTCGTCTCGAACAGCTCGCGCGTGTAGAAGCCGTCGGCGTCGCCGCCCAGCACGAGCGTGGGGGCGGTCACCCGGTCGAGGCGCGCCTCGACGTCGAACGCGTCCTCGGCCGCGACGACGGCGAGCATGTCCGACTGGTCCTGGGCGGTGAAGCCGCCCATGACCCAGCCGGCCCGGCGGGTCAGTGCGCCGACCGACGGCTTGGTGCCGGCGCCCACGACCAGAGCGGTAGCCGCCCTCCGGTCGCCGGCCACGGTCAGCCGCGTCACCTCGGCCATCAGCGCGCGGCCGCTCGGTGACAGGCGGCAGGCGGCCGCGGCGAGCACCAGCGGACCAGCTCGGGGCGGTCGACCGCGAGCTGCAGCGACACCGAGCCGCCGCTGGAGGTGCCGTGCAGGTACACCGGCTCGCCGATGTCGTCCTCGATCGCGCGGGCGTAGTCGTCGGCGATCTCGGACATCGACGTACCGGGGGCGAGCCCCGGCCGGCGGTTCACCAGGTAGACGGTGAAGTGCTCGGCGTACGGCGCCGCCCACGAGAGCGACAGCCGCCGCCACACGCCCGTGGGGTTGGCGTGCTCGGTGGTCAGGCCCGCCGCGACGAGCAGCGGTGGCCCGTGGCCCAGGCGCAGGTACGGCACGCCGGTCGACAGGCTGCCCTCGGTCACCTGCTGCATGGTCGCGAACGTACGCCGTGCGCCGACCCGAGTCACCGGCCCGAACGGGCGGCTTCGGGGGAGGCGGGAGCGCGTGGGGCGGGGATGACCTTTCGGCGCTGGTGACGTCGCCGGCGGCTCGGCATCGGATTGACGGTGCGGACGGCCTCGCGCCAGTCGTCGGTCAGCGTGAAGCCGGAGTGGCGACCCATCCGGGCGACGGGCCGGGTGAGCCTGCCCAGGTCGGCGACGGCCGGGTCGAGCAGCCGCCAGTCGTTGCCGGTGACGCGGCGACCGGTGGACGCGTCGACGTACGCCCGGAGCGGTGCGTGGTCGAGGGTGAACCCGTCGCGGCGCGGCGACGGCGGGTCGGTGGGCCACGACAGCACGGGGCCGGCGATCGGATCGGTCTCGCGGTAGAGGTTGACCCAGCGGCCGTCCAGGCGGCGGTACAGCCGCTCGACGATCCCGGCGTCGACGTACGCCGGGAACGCGCGGGGAAACGCGACCTGCAGCTGCGAGCCGTGGGTGACCAGGCCGACCTTCGCGATCTCGTCGTCGCCGAGCCACAAGGCCGCGGCGAACGCGATCAGGCTGCCCTGGCTGTGCGCCGCCACTACGACCGCGTCGGCGGGACCCCTCGACGGCTGGACGTCGGTGCGGCCGAGGTGGAAGCGGACCCGCTCGAGCAGGCCGGGCACCGCGAACTGGGAGTAGGCCGGCGGCACGAACGGGTGCGCGGAGTGCGGCCAGAACGACACGACGTCCCAGACCACGTTGACGCCGCGACGGGTCTCGCGGCTGCGCAGCGACCGCCGGCCGAGGACGAGCAGCCATCCGGCGGCCGCGATCAGACCGAGACTGCCGACGTCGGCGACGAACGACGACCAGCTGCCTGAGCCGCGCACGGCGCTGCTGAGGAAACCGACGGGGGCCGGCAGCTCGCCGTAGAACATCTCCCACGCCGCCACGAGCGTCATCAGCAGCGAGACCAGCGCCGTCGTCACGAACACGTGCGGCACCTTGGTCTTCAGCAGGGCCAGGCCCGAGGCGCGGCCGACGCGGCGCAGCCAGAAGTCCGGCACACCCTTCATGTGGGAGTAGGCGAGCGGCGGCCAGGCCAGACGTTCGTACGACGCGGTCGCCTCACGCGTGAGCCGGCGGCCGGTGACCGTGGCGTAGGCGAGGCCGAGCACCGCGATCACCGCGATCAGGCCGAACGACAGCCCCCACGCGTAGGCGATGCGGTTCACCAGCGTGCCCGGCACGTCCGCCCCGAGCGCCCGGGCGGATCCGAGCGCGAACGCCCCGGAGTAGCCGACACCCAGCGACAGGCCGGTCGTCGCCGCGGCCCAGGCCGCCAGGCCGCCGGCGTACCGCCGGAACTCGTGGCGCACCGGCGCGCGGGTGCACCAGGCCAGCACGGCGTTGGCGGCGAGCAGGGCGGTGACCGCGACGGCCATCGTGATGGGAAGCCAGCGAGACACCAGGTCGAGCTCGAGCGGGTCGAGGCTCTGGGCCAAACCGGACAGCGCGGTCGCGCACAGGAAGACGATCACCAGCGCGCCGACCACGAGCACGTGGCTGAGGGGCGCGGCGAGGCGGGAGTGCCACGCGTGCCGGCGGCTGCCACTGACCGAGCGCTCGGGGTCGCCCAGCACAGTGGTCAGCACCGACGCGAGCGCGACGACGAGCACGGCCAAGGCGAGCCAGCCGACGTCGTACGGCGCCACGTCGGCGCGGCCGACGGTGGTCACCCCGACGACGGCCACCGTGCCGAGGCCGGCCGCGAGGTGCAGCCGGCTGAGGATCGGGGCGTCCGGGTTGCCCTGGTAGAAGAGGTGGTGGCACAGCCCGGAGTCAACGTCGTCGACGAGCGCGCCGGCGCCGGGGGAGGGCGCCTCGAGCCGGCGCGACTGGTTGCCGAGCAGCGACAGGCCGAACACGACCGCCGCGGCAGCGAGCAGCCCGGCCGCCATGGGGAGACCCGCGGGAGCCCAGGCCAGCCAGCCCCACGTGGAGGCCGACTGCCACGCGACGAGGTCGACGAGGATCACGGCGGTGACGAGGGCGAACGTGCAGGTCTGCCCGACGCCGATCGCCCGGATGAGCGCGCCGGACACGGTGTGCGCGGCGCGCGCCACCCGACGCCGGCCCGGGTCGGGGAGCATGAACGCCGACGCGTTGACCAGGCCGAACGGGATGAGCACCAGCCACAGCCCCATCCGCCAGCTGCCGGACGTGAACTGACCCCAGTGGTAGCCCTCCAGCATGTGCCGCCGCGTCAGCGCCCACCGCTCGCGGCCGTCGGAGTCGACCGGACGGAACACCCTGCCGTACTCGTCACCCGCGACCTGGCGCACGTGCGCCGCGTCCAGCAGCTCCTCGGGCGGCGTCCCGCTGACCCCGTGGACCCGCAGCTCCACCCAGTAGCGACGTCGATCCACCCCCGCCTCCCCTCTGCGGCCGGTTGGTAAAGCCGACGGTACGGCGGGTGCGGAGGCGGCGACATGGCCCGAACGGGTCAGCCCGGCGGGCGTCAGCTGGGGGAGGCTCCGGTGGCGTAGTCGCACAACAGCTGGGGTGCACCGATGGCGGGAGACGCCAGGGCAACCGAGGTCATCCGCGCCTGGATGGCGATTCGGTAGGGCCGAGCGAGCGACACTTGAAACGGGTAAGCCGATCCTGGCGTGAGAACCGGGGATTGATACACGACGGTCATCTCGTCGGCCACGATCTTGAACTCAGCCGACGAGCCGTCATCGGAACGATCGATGACACCGGCGACGCCTCGGAATGCCGTGCAATGGCGGCCAGGAGTGTGCCGCGATTCCCACGCCGTCGTGCGGGGCCCGTACCCAAACCAACCGACGTAGGCATTGCCGGCTATCGATTCGTTGCTGCATTCCGAATTGGAGATGTTCGCCGTCGCGTAGTACGGACGGAACTCATGCAAGTCGAACCAGCGCAACGTGGTGATCCGAAACGCCGTCGATCGTGCCTTCTCGCCGTCGCGGTAGGTCGCCAGCGCACGCATCCTCAGCGGGTTGTCGGGACCTGCGACCAACGGGATCCGGTGCTTCGCCCTTCCGTCGACTTGACGCTTCTTCACGGTCTCCCAGACGGGGGGTGCCGTAGATGTCCGTGGACCGGACCTGGAGCTCGACCTTCTTGGCCTTGGCCGCCGAGCTCACCTTGACGACCACGGAGTAGCGGTCGCCCTCGGTGACCTCGGTCGGGCTCTCGACGATCGCGACCGAACGTCCGGCGAGCCGAGCGGAGGCGTCGTCCGGCGAGGACTGAGCCATGACGGGCCCGGACACGAGGACGCCACCGACGAGTGCAGCGGACAGCGCAGAGCAGAGCAGACGAGCGTTCACGATTCCCCCTTGAAGCACCGGTGATCCGGTGTGCGGGGCAGCCTAGGCGGTTGCGCCGACAGATCGGCGCACCCGACACGATCCGTCGGCCGGGGTCAGCGCGCGAGCTCGTCGACCATCAGCGCCAGGTGCAGCGACGTCCGCACCTCGGCGTCCTCCAGGTCGACGCCCATCGCCCGCGCCGCGTGCGCGAGGCGCTCGTAGAACACCGGCCGAGACACGGCGAGGCTGGCGGCGGCGGCGGACTTGCTGCCGGGGTGCTCGAGCAGCGCCCGCACGGCCGCCTCCATCCGGCCGGACGCGTCGGCCGCGCGCAGCCGGGCGAGCTCACGGTCGGCGAACGCCTGCAGCCGGTCGTCGTCGCGCAGCAGCGCGAGCAGGCCGCGCACGTGGACGTCCTCGAGCCGGTGCACGCGTGGCGCGTCGGGCGTACGGCGCACCGCCCGAAGCACCTGCTGGGCCTCGCGGAGCGTGCGGTCGGCGCCGGCCAGGTCGTCGACGGGCGTGCCGCACGCGGCGACCACGTCGTGCCGGCGCAGCACGGCGAGGGCGACGTCGTCGGCGACCCGGTCCGCGTCCGCGCGGGCGGACAGGGACAGCAGGACGTGCACGTCCTCGTCGATCACCGCGACCAGCGCCGGCGCCTTCGCGACCGAGGCGGCGTGCAGGGTCGCGGCGACGACCTCGTCGTGGGCGGACGGCGTCGCGGCCCGGAGCGCGAGCCCGACGTACCGCCGCCGCCCCGACGGGAGCCCGGCCAGCTCGCACCGCCGGCGCAGCTCGTCGCGGTCGCCCCCGGTGAGCAGACCCACCAGCAGCTCGTGGTGCAGCCGCCGCTGCTGGCCGTCGCGCTGCCGGTCGTTGAGCCGGTGCAGCGCCAGGGCGGCGGCGCCCCGCTCGGCGACGGCGACCAGCCGCTCGGTCGCGCCGTCGGCGCACTCGATGACCAGGCGCCCCCACCCGCGTTCGGGCCGGCCCACCTGGGTGACCAGCCAGCCGGTGCTCCCGTCCCAGTGGGTACGGCGGTCGAGGTGCACGCCCCGCGAGCGCCGCTCCCAGTCGTCGAGGAAGGCGTCGACGTCGCGCGGTCCCGGCCGGTAGTCGAGCACTCGATGCCGGCCACTCTCGAGCACGACCGTCGAACCGGCCAGGGCGGCGACGGCGTCGAGGATCTCGGCCGGTCCGGCCTCGGCGACGGACAGGTCGGTGAACACCTCGTGCACGTGCTGGGCCTCGCGGAGCCGGGCGAGCTGGTCGTCCACGATGCGCTCGCCGACGGACTGCGCGACGGCAGCGAAGCGCACCTCGCGCTGCAGGGCGACGAGCGGCAGCCCGACCCGCTCGCAGGCGTCGACCAGGGGAGCGGGCACCTCGTCCCAGCGCCGGCCGAGCTCGATCGCGAGGCCGGCGGCGCGCGACTCCCACAGCGACTCGGCGAACGCGGCGAGCGCCGCCGGCGCCTCGGGCAGCGCGATGCCGGTGGTGAGCACGAGGTCGCCTCCGCGCAGCAGCGGGCCGATGTCCGGCAGCTCGGTGGTGTGCACCCAGCGCACGTCGCGGTCGAGCGCGGCGCCGCCTGCGAGCACGGCCGGTTGGGCGCTGCGCAGCGCCGGCATCGTCAGCACGTCGGCGACGGTCACGGCCATCGATCGCTCCCGTCGGAGTGTCGGTAATTCCAGCAGGATCCTACGCTCTGTCGGTGCGCCGGGGGTGCCGCGGCTGCCAGGCTCGCGACCATGACGACCACGATCACGCACTGGGCGGGCGGTGCCCCGTTCGCCGGCACCAGCGACCGGACCGCCCCGGTCACGAACCCCGCCACCGGCGCGGTGACCGGCGAGCTCGCGCTCGCCTCCCGCGCCGACGCCGACCACGTCATCGCCGCGGCGAGCGCGGCCGCGCAGGAGTGGGGCCGCACCTCGCTCGCGCGCCGCACCCAGGTGATGTTCGCCTTCCGCGAGCTGCTCAACGCGCGCAAGGGCGAGCTCGCGCAGATCATCACGTCCGAGCACGGCAAGGTGCTCTCCGACGCGATGGGCGAGATCGCGCGCGGCCAGGAGGTCGTGGAGTTCGCCTGTGGCATCTCGCACCTGCTCAAGGGCGGTCACTCCGAGTCCGCCTCGACCGGCGTCGACGTGCACTCCAAGCGCGACCCGCTCGGCGTCGTCGGGATCATCTCGCCGTTCAACTTCCCGGCGATGGTCCCGATGTGGTTCTTCCCGGTCGCGATCGCGTCCGGCAACGCCGTCGTCCTCAAGCCCAGCGAGAAGGACCCGTCGGCGTCGCTGTGGCTCGCCGCGCTCTGGCAGGAGGCCGGGTTGCCCGACGGCGTGTTCAACGTGCTGCAGGGAGACAAGGAGGCGGTCGACGCGCTCCTCGAGCACCCCGACGTGCAGGCGATCAGCTTCGTCGGCTCGACCCCGATCGCGGAGTACGTCTACGAGAACGCCTCCAAGCACGGCAAGCGGGTGCAGGCCCTCGGCGGCGCCAAGAACCACATGGTCGTGCTGCCCGACGCCGACCTCGACCTGGCGGCCGACTCGGCGGTGAACGCCGGCTACGGCAGCGCCGGCGAGCGCTGCATGGCGATCAGCGTCCTGGTCGCCGTCGGCTCCGTCGCCGACGAGCTCGTCGCGCGGATCGCCGACCGCACCCACACCCTGGTCACCGGCGACGGCAACCCCAGCGACGGCAGCAAGGAAGCCGACATGGGCCCGCTCGTCACCCGGGCGCACCGCGACAAGGTCGCGTCGTACATCGACTCCGGCGAGAAGGCCGGGGCCAAGGTCGTGGTCGACGGCCGCGAGGTCCAGGCCCAGGGCGCGGCCGACGGATTCTGGCTCGGCCCGACGCTGTTCGACAACGTGACCCCGGAGATGGAGATCTACCACGAGGAGATCTTCGGCCCGGTGCTGTCGGTGGTCCGCGTCGAGACCTACGACGAGGCGGTGGCGCTGATCAATGCCAACCCCTACGGCAACGGCACGGCGATCTTCACCAACGACGGCGGCGCCGCCCGCCGCTTCGAGGCCGACGTCCACGTCGGGATGATCGGCGTCAACGTCCCGATCCCGGTGCCCGTCGCCTACTACTCCTTCGGCGGCTGGAAGCGCTCGCTCATGGGCGACACCCACGCGCACGGCGTCGAGGGCGTGCACTTCTTCACCCGTGGCAAGGTCGTCACCACCCGGTGGATCGACCCGGCCAACCGCCCCGAGGGCGGCCTCGAGCTGGGGTTCCCGCGCAATGTCTGAGACCACGATGGCGACGGACACGGATCTCACGCCCCTGACCGCTGAGCAGACCTACGAGCTCGACCGCAGGCACGTCTTCCACTCCTGGTCCGCCCAGGCGCAGATCACGCCGATGGTCGTGACCAAGGCGGAGGGCTCCTACGTGTGGGACCAGGACGACAACCGGCTGCTCGACTTCACCTCGCAGCTCGTCTACACCAACCTCGGCCACCAGCACCCGCGGATCGTCGCGGCGATCCAGGAGCAGGCCGCCACGCTCTGCACGGTCGCGCCGCAGCACGCCAACGCGACGCGGTCCGAGGCCGCGCGGCTCATCGCGAGCCACACCCCGGACGGCCTCGACAAGGTGTTCTTCACCAACGGCGGCGCCGACGCCAACGAGCACGCCGTCCGGATGGCCCGGCTGCACACCGGCCGGCCCAAGGTGCTGACGACGTACCGCTCCTACCACGGCGGCACCCAGCTCGCGATCAACATGACCGGCGACCAGCGCCGCTGGGCCAACGACGCCGCGTCGTCCGGCGCCGTGCACTTCTTCGGGCCGTTCGCCTACCGCAGCCCCTTCCACTCCAGCTCGGTCGAGGAGGAGGGCGAGCGCGCGCTGGCCCACCTCGAGCAGACCATCCTGTTCGAGGGGCCGGACACGTTCGCGGCGGTCGTGCTCGAGTCGATCCCGGGTACGGCGGGCGTCCTGGTGCCGCCGCCGGGCTACCTGCGCGGGGTGCGGGAGCTGTGCGACAAGTACGGCATCTTGCTGGTCGCCGACGAGGTGATGGCCGGCTTCGGCCGCGCCGGTCGCTGGTTCGCGGTGGAGCACGACGGCGTGGTGCCCGACCTGCTGACGTTCGCGAAGGGCGTGAACTCCGGCTACGTCCCGCTCGGCGGCGTCGCGATCAGCCCGCACGTCGCGGCGACGTTCGACGACCGTGCCTACCCCGGTGGGCTCACCTACTCCGGCCACCCGCTGGCCTGCGCCGCGGCCGTCGCCACCATCCGCGCCATGGAGGACGATCGCGTGGTCGAGCACGCCGCCGCGCTCGGGGACGAGGTGTTCGGGCCGCGGCTGCAGGACCTGGCCGACCGCGACCCGTGGGTCGGGGAGGCGCGCGGGGTCGGCGCCTTCTGGGCCGTCGAGCTCGTCGCCGACAAGGCCACCCGCGAACCGCTCGCGGCGTACCCCGGCAGCAGCCCCCAGATGGCCGCCGTCGTCGCCGCGTGCAAGAAGCGCGGGCTGCTGCCCCTCGCCGTCGTCAACCGGATCCACCTGGTGCCGCCGCTGAACGCGTCGGCCAGCCAGGTCCACGAGGCCGTCGACGTGCTCGGCGAGGCGCTGGCCGAGGCCCGCGCGGGCTGACCAGCACGAGTCGTTCTCTCAGCTCGACTGACGCTCGACGTGCTGGTCCGGGAGCGTCAGCTCGGCCCACACCAGCTTGCCGCTGCCGGGCCCGTCCTCGATGCCCCAGGCCGCGGTCAGGGCGTCGATCAGGAGGAGCCCGCGACCGTGCTCGTCGGCGGACGTGGTGCTCTGCGGCTCGGGGGTGCCGCCGCCGAAGTCGATGACGTCGATGCGCAGGGTGTGCTGGGTCAGGGAGAGCTGGATCCGGAACGCCGAGTCCGCGTGGGTCACCGCGTTGGCGGCCAGCTCGCTGGCCACGAGCAGAGCGGGGTCGATGAGCGGCGTCAGGGACCAGTCGGTCAGCGTCGCGGTCACGAAGCGCCGGGCGAGGGCGGCACTGGTGAGCGCCCGGGGCAGCTCGAGCACGGACTGTCGCGTGGCGCGGCTGCCCACCGAGGCGAGCAGGTCGACGAGGTACTCGAGCTCGTCGTCCTTGAGCACGTAGCCCTCGACGTGCGCGCGTACCCACGCGTCGTCGGCGTCGTGGCCGGAGTAGACGACGACCTTGGACGTCGGCGACAGGGCGCGGATCTGGCTCAGGACCTCGCGACCGGCGAGGTCGGGGAGGCCGAGGTCGAGCACGACCACGTCCGGGTGGTGGTCCTCGGCGAGGCGGACGGCCTCGGCCCCGTCGCGGGCCTCGGCCACGACCTCGAAACCGCCGTGGAACCGCAGCGCGGTCCGCACGAGGCGGCGGACGTCGTCGACGTCGTCCACGAGCAGGGCACGGATGGTCACGACAGCAACCTAGGGGCTCGGGACCGGCCGCGGAACCTCGAGCACGAAGGCGCCGCCGGGCTGGTCGGAGGAGGGTGGCTCGTAGCGGGCGTCGCCGCCGTGGGCCCGGGCCAGCTGACGCGCGATGTAGAGGCCGAGACCGGTGCCGCCGCTGCGTCCCGTGGCGAAGCGGTCGAACAGGCGGTCACGGAGCTCCTCCGGGACGCCGGTGCCGGCGTCGGAGACCCGCACCAGGGCCGACCGGTCGGTGCTGGTGACCCCGATCCGCACCGGCGGGGCGCCGTGACGCACGGCGTTGCCGGCGAAGTTCTCCAGCACCTGCGCCAGCCGGTCGCGGTCGCCCTCGACGGTCACGGCGGGCAGGTCGTCGACGACGACCTCGGTGTCGGGGTACGTCGATCGCACGCTGATGGCGACGCCCTCGACGAGCTCGCGCACGTCAACGGGTAGGCGGGCCAGCTCGATCCGGCTCGCCTGCAGCCGCGAGGCCGTGAGCAGGTCCGCGAGGAGCCGGCGCAGCCGGGAGGTGCCGGAGGAGATCGCGGCCATGACGTCGGTGCGCTCCTCGTCGGTCAGCCGGTCCCCGTGCGCGGCGAGGAGGTCGGCCGACCCGGCGAGCAGGCCGACCGGCGTCCGGAGCTCGTGGGCGGTCACGGCGACGAACTGCGCCTGGTCGTCCGCCGCCCGCTGCAGCCGCCGGTTGAGCGACTCGAGCTCCGCGTTGGCGGCCGCGAGCGCGGTCACGGCGTGCTCGCGGTCCTCCTCGAGCCGACGTCGTTCGGAGGTGTCACGGGTGACCTTGGCGAAGCCGACGTGCTCCCCGGCGGCGTTGAACACGGCCGTGATGAGGACGTTGGCCCAGAACCGCGACCCGTCCTTGCGGATCCGCCAGCCCTCCTCCTCGTACTGGCCCTCGCGGAGCGCGATCTCGAGCTCGTGCTCGGGGTGCTTCGCGGCCTGCACCTCCGGCGGGTAGAACACGCTGAAGTGCTGCCCGATGATCTCGTCGGCGGTGTAGAGCTTGCTGCGCTGGGCCCCGCTGTTCCAGCTCACGATGTGACCCTGCGGGTCGAGCATGAAGATCGCGTAGTCCTCCACCGCCTCCACCAGCAGCCGGAACCGCTCCTCGCTGCGGCGCAGCCCCTCCAGCGCCAGGTGCTCGGCCGTGACGTCCTGCACCTGCATGAAGAGGTACAGCGCCCGGCCGGCCGAGTCGCGCACCGGGGCGAGGGTGGCGCGGACGAACGTCGTGCGGGTCCGCGCCAGGGTGTGCTCGAGGTGCACGACCTCCACGGGGGTACTCCGGATGTCGTCGAGCGCCGCGTCGAACGCCTGCGCCTCGTGGGCGAGGTCCGCGTAGCGGGTGCCGACGAGGGCGGTCTCGGACGCGCCCAGCAGCGACGCGAAGGCCCGGTTCACCCGGATCAGCCGTCCGGTCAGGGTGAGGGTGGCCATGCCGATCGCGGCCTCCTCGAACACCTCGCGGAAGCGCTCGCGGTGCTCGTCGAGGACGGCGAGGTCGTCGCTGCCCGCGCTGTCGGCAGCCGGCGCCGCGGCCGGCTCCGGGTCGACGGCTGCGTGGCCGGCCAGCTCGTCCATGCGTCCGAGCAGCGTCTCGAGCGACACGGACTTCTCGAGGAAAGCTGCCGCGCCGAGCTCCGCCGCACGCTCCGCCAGGCCCTGTTCCTCGAAACCGCTGAACATCAGCACCCGGGTGGCCGGTGACGCAGCGAGGACGCGGGGGAGTGCCTCCAGGCCGTCGACGCCGGGCATCGAGACGTCGAGGAGCACCAGGGTGGGCTGGTGCTCCTCGGCCAGCGCGATCGCGGCGGCGCCGTCCGCGCCCTCGCCGACGACCTCATACCGACCCGAGAGCCGGAGCCTCGTCCGCAGCAGGCGGCGCACGTCAGGGGCGTCGTCGACGACGACGACGGTCGGGAGGCCGCTCACGGATCGGACGGTAACCCAGAAACCCCTCCGACATGCATCGGTCGCGGCCGGCCGGACAGGTCGGGTCCGCGAGGCCGGCGGGACGGCGTATGCTGGACGCGGACGTAGACGGGACTGCGTCCGCGAGCCCCGGTCCACCGACCGGCAGCACGCAAGTTCGGGAGGCCCTCGCCGCACGTTCGCGGCGCGCCACGTCCGGACATCTGTTGCGCCGCTGCTGCCTGCCGCTCACGCGGTGGTCGACCCGGGCTGATGAGTCGGGGCGGACCGCCGAACGGCCGTCCCGGGTGACAACGTTGAGGAGACGTGCTTGTCGGAACGTCGACGTCCGCGTCGCGGCGGCGGCCGGTCCACCGCGGGTGGGCAGAACCGCAACCGTGACGACGGGATCCTGTCCGTGCTGGCCAAGGCCGTGCGTGAGGTGGAGAACCGCGTGCAGCGCGGCCAGCTCGAGCCGACCCGCTTCCAGGTGATCGCCCTGCTCGTCCGCGAGGAGCGTGCCCGGGTCAAGGCCGACCAGGAGCTGACCGACGCCCAGCGCGACAAGGAGCTCAAGCGGCTGGACGGGATCGCCACGATCCTGGCCCAGATCGCCACTCGCGCACCCGCGCTGTTCACGCTGCTCGGCGAGGACGCCGAGGTGACCGACGCGGCCCGGCGGATGAAGCGGGAGATGCAGATCGCCGGTGGCCTGGAGCCCGACCCCGAGGTCGAGCCGGTCCGGGCGGCGACCACGGCCCTCGCCGAGCGCCAGGTCGTGCCCGCCTCGGTCCGCGCCGCCCAGCTGGCCAACCCGTTCCTCGCGCCGGACTACGCCGCACCGCTCCCGCCCCGGCCGTCGGAGCGCCGGTTGCTCGGCTGGGAGCTCATCGAGCCGCTGCTGACCGCGTTCGAGGAGGCCCCGGGCGGTGCCGTCTCGTGCATGGACCTGCCGGAGTCCGCTCCGAACATCAAGGTGCCGGTCGGCCTCGAGCTGATGCCCCACCAGCTGCGGGTCGTCGCCGCGGCGGCGGAGGGGCACCGCACCTTCCTGCTCGCCGACGAGCCCGGGCTCGGCAAGACCGCGCAGGCGCTGCTCGCCGCGCAGGCGGCCGACGCCTACCCCCTGCTCTGCGTCGTGCCGAGCGTCGTCAAGACCAACTGGGCGCGCGAGGCCGCCCGCTGGACCCCGCGCCGGTCGGTGACGGTGATCCACGGCAGCGGCGAGACGATCGACGGCTTCGCCGACATCGTCGTCGTCAACTACGAGGTGCTCGACCGTCACGTCGGCTGGATCGCCAACCACGGCTTCCGCGGGATGGTCGTCGACGAGGCGCACTTCATCAAGAACAAGAAGTCCCAGCGCTCGCAGCACGTGCTCGAGATCGCCGACAAGATCCGCAACCGGATCGCCCGGCCGCTGATGATGGCGCTCACGGGTACGCCGCTGATCAACGACATCGACGACTTCCGCGCGATCTGGCAGTTCCTCGGCTGGATCGACGAGCGCAAACCGACCCGCACGCTGATGGCCTCGCTGGAGGAGACCGGCCTCACCCCGCTGGACCGCGGCTTCCACACCGCGGCGCGGAGGTCCGTCATCGACATGGGCATCGTCCGCCGGCGCAAGCACGACGTCGCCGCCGAGATCCCCGCTCGCCGGATCGCCGACCTCCCGGTCGAGCTGGACGCCGTCAGCGCCCGGTCGATCCGCGAGGCCGAGCGCGACCTCGCGCTCCGGCTGCTCCAGCGCTACGACTCCGCGGTCGCCGCGCGTGAGGAGCACTCCGGCGTCCGCACCGAGGGCATCGACGAGGAGCTGGTCCGCCGGGTCGCCGGGTGGGAGCTGGCCGCTTCCGAGGACTCCACGACCGGCGAGAACGTCTTCTCGATGGTCCGCCGGATCGGCCAGGCCAAGGCGATGCTCGCCGCGGACTACACGGTCCAGCTCGCGCACAGCGCCGGCAAGGTGGTGTTCTTCGCCAAGCACATCGACGTCATGGACGCGGCCGAGGAGTTCTTCGAGCAGCGCGCCGTCCGGCACGCCTCGGTGCGCGGCGACCAGACGCCGACCGTCCGCCAGCGCAACATCGACAGCTTCGTCAACGACCCCGACGTCGCGGTCGTGGTGTGCTCGCTGACCGCGGCCGGCGTCGGCCTGAACCTCCAGGTCGCCAGCAACGTCGTGCTCGCCGAGCTGTCCTGGACCAACGCCGAGCAGACCCAGGCGATCGACCGCGTGCACCGGATCGGCCAGACCGACCCGGTGACGGCCTGGCGGATCATCGCCGCGCAGACCATCGACGCCCGGATCGCCGAGCTCATCGACTCCAAGGCGTCGCTCGCCGCGCGGGCGCTCGACGGCTCCGACGAGGAGGTCGCCGCGTCGGCCGACATCCAGCTCGAGGCGATGGTGACGATGCTGAGCGACGCGCTGGCCCAGCGGGAGGGCCAGCTGCAGGCGTAGCCGGTCAGCCGCCGGCAGCAGCCGGCAGCAGCTAGCAGGTGGTCGCCGCGGAGCGCTGCGCCGCCTCGTCGTACGCCTTCAGCTGGGCGGAGCCGACTTTCCAGCTCTTCTCCCACAGCTTCGCGGCGGTGTCCCCGGTCATCGTGCCGTCCCGGAGCATCTCCATCTGGAGCACGTGCTCGCGCCACGTCGCGAGCGCGGCGTCGGCGGCGCGCAGCGTCAGGTTGCGGGCGCTGACGGCGGCCCGGCAGGCCGTCACCGACGCGTCGGCCGGCCCGGAGGCGTCGACCGCGTCGGCCGTCCCGGCGGTCCCGGTGGTGGCTCCGGTCGGGGTCGGGCAGCGGGTGGTGCGTGCGGCGTAGGCGGCGGCTGCCTCGTCGTACGCCGCGAGGTCCTCGGTGGCGTGGTGGCGAGTCCGGTCCCAGTCCTCGTTCGCCTTCTCGCGCGTGATCTCGTCGGCGGCGAACGCGTTCATCGTGTCGACGTGGACGCGCCAGTCTTGGAGCGCCGTGGTCGCGGCCCGCAGCGCCGGGGTCTGGATGTCGTGCACCGCGTGGCAGGGCTCGGCTGCCACGCCCGCGGGTCGCGGCCGCGCGGAGTCGTCCGGCGCCGCCGCCCGGTTCCGGTCGCTGCCGCCGGTCGCACCCGGCGACACCAGGGTGGTCAGCGCCCACACGAGCGCGACCACGGCGGCACCGACGACGACCCCGCCGGCGAACGCCCACGCCCCCCGCGGCGACTCCTCGGTCTCCGAGAACAGATAGCTCATGACGCCCCGCCCCCTGCTCTGCCTTCCGCACAAATGGTGCGAGCGGACCCGAAGCGAGTCAACGGTGTCGGACAAAGGTCCGCCGGATCTACGCCGATCGGGGGAGAGCGGGAGGCCCGTCCGTCGCGTCGGCCTGACCCGGTCAGCGCCCCCGGCCGGGTGGTCGCGCGCGGCCGGAGGCGCTGCCTCCCCCGGCCTTGGTCTCGACCCGTGGTGCTCGCCGACGTCCCCTCTGGCGTCGGCGCATGGCACCGACGCTAGGCCGGGGCCCGCCGCGCCCGGAATAGCCCGATGTGACCGGGTGACTTTTCGACACTCGGACGCTAGGGTCCGTCCGCCCCACGCCGGAGGCGCCGGGGGCGCCGGGGGCGCGGCGCCCGGTTCGCCCGGTCAGCCGACGTCGGCGGCGGTCTTCTCCGTCACCACGATCTCGCCGGCCTCCTCCTTGCGGTGCAGCCAGATCGCGACCACCGTCGTGACGATCACGATCGTGCCCGTGCCGATCACGCAGTAGCCGGTGACGTTCGTCCAGAACCGGTCGAAGAAGGAGTCCCAGACCGGCCAGGCCACGTCGTCGACCAGGACGATCGTCACGCCGACCCCGATCGTGGCGCACGCCGACGCGAGCGTGGTGAGCAGGCGCGGCCAGGTCTCGACAGCGGCCTTCTGCGCCTCCCAGGCCTTGTCGCGCGTCTTGTGCAGCAGCGAGCGGGCCCAGTCGAACTGCGTCGCCATCACGGCGATCCCGGCCACGACGATCACGAAGCCGGGTCCGGGCAACGGCATCAGGATCGCGCCCAGCACCACCAGTCCGCCGCCGACGAGCGCGGCGAGCACCTTCTTCATCTGCCCTCCCCAGGACGGGGCGTGCCCCGTCCGTCCGGAGCTCGCGCCCTCGTGAGGTACCCCGCGGACGGACATTTGAAGCCTGTGCCGTCCGGTCCCCGTACGCCGGCTCAGCCGCGGGTGAGCACGGCCAGCCGTTGCGTGGCGCGGGTCATCGCGACGTACCGGTCGACGGCCCCCTCGATGCCGTCGCCGAAGCGGTCCGGGTCGACCAGGACCACGAGGTCGAACTCGAGCCCCTTGGCGAGCACCGGCGTGAGCGACCGGACCCGGGGACGGGCCTCGAACGTCGGGTCGCCGATGACGCAGGCGACGCCCTCGGCGTGCTCGGCCAGCCAGCCGTCGACGATCGCGTCGCGGTCCCGGTGCGGGCCGTGCAGGACGGGGAGGCCGCTCTCGCGGACCGAGGTCGGCACGTTGGCGTCCGGGAGTGCCGCCCGGATGAGCGGCGCGGCCTCGGTCATGACCTCCTCGGGCGTCCGGTAGTTGACCGTGAGCGAGGAGTGCGCGACGTGGTCCAGCCCGACGCGCCGCAGCCGCTCCTGCCACGACTCGGTGAAGCCGTGCCGGGCCTGGGCGCGGTCGCCGACGACGGTCACGCTGCGGGAGGGGCAGCGCAGCAGCAGCATCTGCCACTCGGCGTCGGTCAGCTCCTGGGCCTCGTCGACGACGACGTGCGCGAACGGGCCGGCGAGCAGGTCCGGGTCGGCGGCCGGGAGCGCGCTGTCGTCGACGAGCGCGTCCCGCATGTCCTGCACGCGCAGCATCGACATCACCATCATCTCGGAGTCGTCGGAGGCGACCAGGTGGTCGACCACCTGCGACATCTGCTCCCGCTCCGCGGCCAGGGTGGCCTCCGCGCGCCTCCGACGCCGGGCCGCCTCGGGGTCGCCGAGCCGCTGCCGGGCCGCGTCGAGCAGCGGCAGGTCCGCCACCGTCCAGGCGTGCGGCTCGGACCGTTGCAGGGTGCGCACCTCGTCGGACTCGAGCCACGGCGCGCACAGCCGCAGGTACGCCGGCACGGACCAGAGGTCGCCGACGAGGTCGGTCGGTTCGACCAGCGGCCAGGCGCGGTCGAACGCGTCGGCGAGCTCCCGGTTCCGGGCCAGCGCCCGCCGGAGCTCCTCGTCGGTGGCCTCCTCGTCGTCGTGCTTGGCGACCATGAGGTCGAGCAGCTCGCTCCAGACCTGGTCGCGGGCCTCGTTGTGCGGGGTGCCCGGGTCGGGGGAGTCGAACGCCGCCGCCCAGTCGTCGGCGCCGAGCCAGAGGTCGCCCCAGGGCGTCTCGACCTCCATCCCCTCGGTGGGCGCCTCCTCGTAGAAGCGCACCGCCGGCTCGATCGCGCCCACCATCGCCGCCGACGACTTCAGCCGCGCGACCTCCGGGTCGGGCTCGGGACCGGCGTCGGCGCCCTCGGGCACCAGGTCGCGGAGCGTGCAGGTCTGGACGCCCTCCTCGCCCAGGCTCGGCAGGACGTCGGCGACGTAGGCCAGGTAGGGCTGGTGCGGCCCGACGAACAGCACTCCGCCGCGCCGATGGCCCAGCCGCGGGTCGGCGTACAGCAGGTAGGCCGCGCGGTGCAGGGCGACCACGGTCTTGCCCGTCCCGGGTCCGCCGTCGACGACGAGTGCGCCTCGCGAGGACGCGTGGATGATCGCGTCCTGGTCGGCCTGGATCGTGGCGAGCACGTCGCGCATCCGGTCCGAACGGTGGCCACCGAGGGAGGCGATGAAGGCCGACTGGTCGTCGAGGGCGACCGGGTGCGCCGCGAGGCTGTCCGGGTCGAACACCTCGTCCCAGTAGTCGCTGACCCGCCCGCGGGTCCAGCGATACCGCCGCCGGCTGGCCAGGCCCATCGGGTTGCCGTGCGTCGCGCCGAAGAACGGCTCGGCGGCCGGTGAGCGCCAGTCGACCAGCAGCGGCTCGCCGGTGTCGTCCTTGAGACCGAGGCGGCCGACGTAGACGGGGTCGCCGCCGTCGGCGGGCACCATCCGGCCCAGGCAGAGGTCGAGCCCGAAGCGGCGCAGCGTGCGCAGCCGGGCGGTCAGCCGGTGCACCTCCTGGTCGCGGTCGAGGGCTTGCTGCCCGGCGCGGGCGGGGGCGCGCCGGACCTCGTCGAGCCGCGCGGTCAGGTCGGCGAGCGCCCGGTCCAGGCTGGTCGCGATGGCGGTGAAGTGCTGCTCGTCGTGGGCGACCAGGGCCGGGTCGGCCTTGGCGGTCAGGTGCGCGGGCAGGTCGAACGTGGCGGTGCGGAGCTGGTTCACGCGTCCCCTCGTGTGCGTCGGTGAGGCCTCGGCGGGAGATTGTGCGGCCTCACCGGGGCCTTGCGGCAAGACCCCCTGTCCGCTATACGTTGAGAGTGGAGAGGGCGGACCCCTCTCCACTTGCATGTCCGACGTGCATGCCCGACGTGCACGCCCGGCCGGCGTCGAGGGTCACCGGCGCGGAGCGGCCAGCAGGTCCTCGTGCTGCACGGTGACCGCGAGACTGCCCGACTCGACCTGCGCGACCCGTCGCGCCGCCCACGCCGCCGCGGGAGCGGCCAGGTCCGGGCGCTGCTCGACGGCAGCGGCGACCCAGCCCTCGAGCCAGGCCAGCAGCAGCTCGCCCGTCGCCGCGTCGAGCCGCCACGGACTGGCGGCGGTGCGCACGTCCTGACCGCGTGCGCGGAACGCCGCCGCGACGGCGGACGGCGCGTCGGGGCCGAGCAGGTCCCCGCCACGCACGGGGCGGCGCTGGTGGGCGTTGAACGCGTCGCGAAGCGCGCTGTCGAGCGGGTCGGAGGGGTCCAGGGCGACCTCGCCGGTCACGTCGAGCGTGACGAGCACCGGTGCCCCCGACGACGCGCACGCCGCGACAAAGCCGGCCAGCTCCTCGGCGGTCAGGATGTCGAGCAGCGCCGACGACGTGACCAGCCCCGCCCCGGACAGGGCGTCCGGCGCGAGCGCCGTGACGTCGCCCGCGCGGGTCTCGACAAGCGCGCCGGGCGGCGCGTCCTCGGCGGCGATCGCGAGCAGCTCCGGGTCGCGGTCGTGCAGCACCCAGGTCTGCTGTGCGGGCGGCACCGGCAGCAGCGGCGCGAGCCAGCGGCCCATCGAGCCCGACCCGCAGCCGAGGTCGTGCACCACCAGCGGGCCGGTCAGGAGAGGTCGGAGCGCGTCGACCAGGTCGCGCGACCGGGCCGCGGCGTCCGCCGGCTCCCGCAGCGCGAGCCAGGCGGGGAACGTCGTCACGGTCGAACCTCTCGAGCGGGGTGCTGAACCGGGTGGTGGCCACCTCCGTACTACCAGGCGTGCTCCTGCCGGCCGTCGTGACCCTCGCGTGCCTCGCCGGGCTGCTTGTCGCGGTGCGGCACGGCCTGCGGGCGTACGGCGACCGGCCGAGCCCGGCCGACCTCGTCACGCTCGCGCGGGCCGGGTTGGCCTGTGCCTGCGCGGGTCTCGTCACGGCGCGGCTCGGGACGTCGCCTGCGCCGGACCTCCTGGCCGGGCTCGCCGCCGTGTCGCTCGCGCTGGACCTGGTCGACGGCCGGGTCGCCCGCCGTACCGGGACGGGGACGCGGTTCGGCGCGCGGTTCGACGGCGAGGCCGACGCGTGGCTGATGCTCGTGCTCTCGGTGTACGTCGCGTCGTGGTGGGGGTGGTGGCTGCTGGCCCTCGGCCTGGTCCGCTACGTGTTCGGGGCGGCCGGCGCCGTGCTGCCGTGGCTTCGCGACGAGCTGCCGCTGCGCTACTGGCGCAAGGTGGTGACGGCGACCGCCGGCGTCGCGCTGGTGGCCGGGACGGCCGGCGTTTTGGGTGACCGCGTGACGATGCTGCTGCTCGTGCTCGCCGCGGCACTGCTGGCCGAGTCGTTCGGCCGCGACGTGCTGTGGCTGTGGCGGCACCGCCGCCGCCGGCACGACGGGGCCACCCGGGCGGCGCGGGCGGCGGCTTACGGGCCGGGCGAGTTCGTCGGGCAGGAGAGCTTCGTCCGGGCGAGCGAGGTGCTCGCGATCGCGGCGAAGGCGGGCGTCGGGCCGGGCGCCAGGGTCCTCGACCTCTGCTGCGGCGTCGGCGGCCCCGGGGTCCACGTCGTGCGGTCCCTCGGTGGGCACTACCTGGGCGTCGACCGCAGCGCCTCGGCCGTCGCGGTCGCGCGCCGCCGGGCCCGCGGGCTGGACTGCCGGTTCGAGGTCGCGACGGTGCCGCCGCTCCCAGCCGGGACGTTCGACGTGGTGCTGCTGCTCGAGACCATGCTGGCGTTCCCCGACAAGGACGCGCTGCTGCGTGCGGTGGCGGGCGCCCTGCCGGAGAGCGGACGGTTCGCGTTCACGGTCGAGGTGGGCGAGCCGCTCACCGCCGTGGAGCGCGCCGCCATGCCGGCCGCGGACACGGTGTGGCCGGTCCCGCGGGCCTGCCTCGACGACCTGCTCGGCCGGCACGGGTTCCGCGTGACGTGGTCCGACGACCACACCCCCGCGCACCGCGACGTCGCCGCCGCCCTCGCCGCGGCGTACACCGATCCCGACCTCGTGGCGTCGCACGCCCTCTGGCGCGACTGGCTCGCGTCCGGCCGGATCCGCAAGCAGGCCGTGGTCGCCGAACGGGTCGGTGCAGGATGAACCGGAACGCGCTCCGCTGCGTGCAACCAGGGTGGGAGGTGTGATGCCCGAGACGCCGGCCGCGGCCATGAAGGCGCTGTACGACGAGCACGCGTCGGCGCTCTGGGCGTTCTGCATGCGGCTGACCGGACAGGACCGTGCGCGCGCCGAGGACGTGGTGCAGGAGACGCTGCTGCGCGCGTGGCGCAACGAGACCGTGCTCGAGGGCGGGCACGGCTCGGTGCGCGCGTGGCTCTACACGGTGGCCCGCAACATCGTCATCGACGAGTGGCGCACGCACCGCTCCGAGCGCGAGCTCTCGGTCGCCCAGGTCCCCGACACCACGCCGACGGGCGACCGCACCGACGACCTGCTCACCTCCTGGATCGTCGCCGAGGCGATCACCAAGCTGTCGCCGGAGCACCGGGGCGTGCTGCTCGAGTGCTACTACCGCGGCGCCTCCGTCGCGGAGGCTTCTCGGCGCCTCGGCGTCCCGCAGGGGACGGTGAAGTCGCGCTGCCACTACGCCCTGCGCGCGCTCGCGCTCGCCCTCGAGGAGATGGGGGTGAGGCCATGAGCTGCGAGCACGCCCACGACGACGCCGCCTACGTGCTGGGTGCGCTCTCGTCGACCGAGCGGGCGGCGTACCAGGAGCACCTCGCCACCTGCGCCGAGTGCACCCAGGCGGTGCGCCGGCTCTCGGGCCTGCCCGGACTGCTGTCCCGGGTGAGCCTCGACGTGCTCGAGGCGCCCGCGCCGGCGGAGCCGGTCCCGGACACGCTCCTGCCGGCGCTGGTCGCGCAGGCCCGCCGCCGGCAGCGCCGCCGGTCGTGGTCGATCGCCGCCGCGGCGGCCGCCGCAGCGATCGTGCTGACCGGTGGCGCGGTCGCCCTGGGCGGCTACCTGGCCCAGGACCAGGCGGCCCCGCCCGCCGCCGTGGAGCAGCCGATGACCCGCGTCGCGGACATCCCGGTCACCGCCGAGGTCGGGCTCACGAGCGTCGACTGGGGCACCCGGCTCGACCTGACCTGCACCTACGCCGAGCCGACGTCCGGGGACGGGCAGGAGTGGCCCTACGCGCTGGTCGTGCGCACCCGGGCCGGCGGCAGCGAGCGGGTCGCGAGCTGGGTGGCCAAGCCCGGCCGGACGTTCCGGCTGAGCGGTGCCACGGCCAGCCCGGCCGAGGACATCGCATCGGTCGAGATCCAGTCCCTCGACGGCCGGACCCTGCTCCGGCTCCGGACGTCCTGAGGGCGTGTCGTGTCAGCCCGCGCCGAACGCCCTCAGGAACCGGTCCCGGAACGCCTCCATCGGCCACACGGGGGCGTCCGGTCCGGGTCGCAGCCCGTCGTCCCAGCCCCACCCGGTGACCCGGTCGAGCACCGCAGGGTCCCGCGCGAGGAGGCTGACCGGCACGGCGTGGTCGGGGTCGCCGCCGGTCACGTAGCTGTGCGGCTGGTGGTCGCCGAGCAGCACGACGACCAGGTCGTCGTCCGCGGGCCGGCGCTGCAGCCACGCGCAGGTCGTCCGCAGCGAGTAGACGATGCTGCGGCCGTACGCCGCCCGCACGGCGTCGTCGTCGGCGAGCAGCGCCTCCTCGTCGGGCTGGTCGGCGCGCTGGCCGCGGAACACCCGGCCGTCGCCGAGCTCGTCCCACGGCACGCTCCGAGGCAGCGGCGTCCAGGGGTGGTGGCTCGACGAGAGGTCGACCTCGGCCATCACCGGCGGCCGCTCGGGGACGTCGAGCACGCGCCGGCCGAAGGCGTCGAGGGCGTACTGGTCGGGCACCCGCGACCAGCCGAACGCCGGCCCGTCGTACCCGGTGGCCTGCGTCCCGAACAGCTCGTCGTACCGGTAGAACCGCTGCCCCTCCGGCCACGCCCGGCGCACCGAGGGCAGCGCGAAGACCGTACGCCAGCCGGCCCGGCCGAACGCCTCGGTCAGCGTGAGGCGCCGCGCGTTCATCAGCTGGTCGTAGCGCTGCTGGGTGTCGACCCGGAGCCCGGACTGCAGGGTGGCGTGCGCGAGCCAGCTGCCGGCGCCGTACGTCGGGGAGTCGAGCCAGCCGCTGCGCGCCGCGAAGCCGGCGCCGGCCAGCGACTCCGTGCAGTCCGCGAGAGCCCGTTCCGTCGCCGGTCCGAGCACCGGGTCGTCGAGCGCGACGCGGCCGTAGCTCTCGACGTAGAGCACCAGCACGTCCTTGCCGGCCAGGCCGGGCAGCCGCGGCGACCCCTCCACGTCGCGGGCCAGCGGGTCGGTGCGGATCTCCTCGGTGAACCGGGACCGGTCCGCGAGGTCGGCGCGCAGCTGTCGCACGTCGGTCCACACCCGGTCGGCCGCGCTGGCGCTCGCCACCTGGCCCTCGTCCGCGACCTGCCACCCGGCGGTGCGGGCGACGCCCCAGACCAGGCCGAGGACGACGGCGACGGCCACGGCGGCGCGGCGGTGCGCAGCCGCGACGCCCGTCAGCCGCAGGGTCGCGAGGGGGAGCAGCACGAGCACCGCGACGGCCGCCAGCCCGGCGACCACACCGGCCGCCACGGCGACCCCGAGACCCTCGGTGTCGCGCAGCACGCCGAGGCCCGGGCCGAGGTACGCCCAGTCCACGACCGGGTCGAAGTCGCGGACGAAGACCGCGTTGAACCCGATGTTCAGCAGCGTGGCCAGCAGCACCAGCGCGAGCAGCACCCCGGCGACGACGGCCACCACGCGCCGCGGTCGGCGCGGCAGCACGACGGCGAGAGCCAGCAGCACCACCGCCTCGACGGGCACGCGGACGAACGCGTCGGCGGTGAGGTACTGCCGCTCGTCCGGCAGCACCAGCGCGACCCACACGACGACAGCCGCGAGCACGGTGAGGACAGCGGCGGTCGCGCTCGCTCGTCGGGGTCGTCGCACACCTGTCATACGGATCCAGGATCGCGCGGGTTCACCGCGCCGGGGGAGGGCCGCGATGGCTGACGCGACGGCGTTCTGGGTGACCGGCCCCGGGCGCGGCGAGCTGCGGCCCGCCGCGCTGCCGCAGTCCGGCCCGGACGACGTGCAGGTGCGCACCCTGCACACCGGCGTCAGCCGCGGCACCGAGACGCTCGTGCTCGCCGGTCGGGTCCCCGACAGCGAGCGGGAGCGGATGCGCGCGCCGTTCCAGGAGGGCGACTTCCCGGCGCCCGTGAAGTACGGCTACCTCAACGTCGGCGTCGTCGAGCACGGACCCGACCCGCTGGTCGGGCGGACCGTCTTCACCCTGTACCCCCACCAGGACCGGTACGTCGTGCCCGCCGCCGCGGTCGCCGTGGTCCCGGACGGCGTGCCGCCGCGTCGGGCCGTGCTCGCGGGCACCGTCGAGACCGCGGTCAACGCGTTGTGGGACGCCCGGCCGCTCGTCGGCGACCACCTGACGGTCGTGGGCGCCGGCATGGTCGGCTGCTGCGTCGCACGGCTGCTCTCCGGCGTCCCCGGCACCGTCGTGACCCTCGTCGACGTCGACCCGTCGCGGGCGGCGGTCGCCGAGGCGCTCGGTGTCCGGTTCGCGCTGCCGGAGGAGGCGACCGGCGACCAGGACCTCGTGCTGCACGCCAGCGCGACCGCGGCCGGGCTCGCCCGGTCGCTCGACCTCCTCGGGAGGGAGGGGGAGGTCGTCGAGCTCAGCTGGTACGGCGACCGCCCGGTCACGGTCGCGCTCGGCGGCGCCTTCCACGCGGGCCGGCTGGCCATCCGCGCCAGCCAGGTCGGTGCCGTGTCGCCGGCCCGCCGCGCCCGCCGTACCCACGCCGACCGGCTCGCGCTGGCCCTCGACCTGCTCCGCGACCCGGCGTACGACGCGCTGCTCACCGGCCGCTCGCCGTTCGCCGACCTGCCCGACGTGCTGCCGCGGCTCGCCTCCGGCGACCTGCCCGCGCTGTGCCACACGATCGACTACCCGGAGGCCTGAGCGATGTTCAGCGTGACCGTCCGCGACCACATGCTCGTGGCGCACAGCCTGCGCGGTGAGGTGTTCGGGCCGGCGCAGCGGCTGCACGGCGCGACCTACGTCGTCGACGTGACCTTCCGCGGGCCGGAGCTCGACGACGACGGCATCCTCGTCGACATCGGCTGGGCCACCGAGACCCTGCGCGACGTGATGGGCGACCTGGGCTACCGCAACCTCGACGACGAGCCGGACCTGGCCGGCCTCAACACCACCACCGAGGTGCTGGCCCGGGTCGTCGCCGACCGCGTCGTCGCACGGCTCACCACCGACGCCGTCCGGACGGTCGCGGTCACCCTGCACGAGTCGCACGTCGCGTCGGCCGGCTACGAGCGGTCGGTGTGACCGCGATGCGCCGCCTCCGTGCCGTCGTCCCCGCCGGGCTCGACGACCCCACCCGCCCGAGCGGCGGCAACGCCTACGACCGGCGCGTGCTCGACGGACTGCGCCGACGCGGCTGGGTGGTGCGCGAGACCGACACCTTCGACGGGGCGCGCGACGGGGCGCTGGTGCTCGCCGACGGGATGCTCGTCGCCCAGGACCCGTCCGGGGCCCTCGACGTCGCGGAGCGCTGCCGGCTCGTGGTCCTGGCCCACATGAGCTGGGGGCGGGAGCACCACGTGCTGCGGGAGGCCCACGCCGTGGTGACCACCAGCCGGCACACCCGCGACGCCCTCGACCTGCCGGACGGCCGCGTGCACGTCGTGCGCCCCGGAGTCGACCCCGCGCCGCTCGCCCGCGGCAGCGGCCTGCTCTCCGTCGGCGCGGTCGTGCACGGCAAGGGGCACGACGTCCTGGTGCGCGCCCTCCGCCGGCTCGACGACCTGTCCTGGAGCTGCACCGTCGTCGGTGCGCTCGACGTCGAGCCGGACTTCGTCGCGCGGCTGCCCCGGCACGACCGGGTCGCGTTCACCGGGCCGCTGCACGGGCGTGGCCTCGAACGCGCCTACGCCGCCGCCGGGCTGCTCGTGCTGCCCTCACGGCACGAGGCCTACGGCATGGTCGTCACCGAGGCGCTGGCCCGCGGCATCCCGGTCGTCGCCGGTGACGTCGGCGGCGTGCGGGAGGCGCTCGGGACGACGAGCGGCGGGTACCCCGGCCTCCTCGTGCCGTCCGACGACGACGTCGCCCTCGCCGAGGCGCTCCGCCTGTGGCTCACCGACCCTGTGCTGCGCGCCCGCCTGCAGCGCTGGGCCGCCGACCGCCGTACCCGGCTGGCGGGGTGGTCCGCGGCCGTCGCCGGCGTCGAAGACGTGCTGACCTCCGTCGCGGGTGAACCGGTCGGGCGTCCGGCCCGTACAGGAAGGTAGCGGGAGGAGCGCCATGACGAGCCTGGGACGGTGGGCGGGGCGCGCGGTCGGCATGGCCGTGCTCGTCGTGCTCGCGCTCCGGCTCGGCAGCGAGCCCTTCCTCCACGGCCTCACCGCGGTCGGGCCGGCCGCCCTCGTGAGCGCGCTCGTCGTCGGTGCCCTCACCACGCTGGCGAGCGCGTGGCGGTGGCGGCTGGTCGCGCGGCACCTCGGGCTCGGCGGCCTCTCGCTCCGCGCCGCGATCGCGGCCTGCTACCGCTCGCAGCTGCTCAACGCCGCGCTGCCCGGCGGCGTCCTCGGCGACGTGCACCGCGCGATCCGCCACGGCCGCCGAGCCGGGACGACCGGTCTCGCCGCCCGGTCCGTCGCGTGGGAGCGCGGGCTCGGGCAGCTCGTCCAGATCGCGGTGACGCTGCTGGCGCTCCGGCTCTGGCTGCCCGCCGCCGTCGCCGTCCTGCTGCTCAGCGCCGGGCTCGTGCGGTTCCGGGCGGTCGCGCTCGGCGTGGTCGCCGCGTCGCTCGCCGCGCTGGCCGGCTACTCGCTGCTGTTCCTGGTCGCCGCCTCCGCCACCGGCTCCTCGCCGCCGCTGCCCGTGGTGCTGCTGGTGCTCCTGGCCGCCGCCGTACCCCTGAACGTCGGGGGCTGGGGCCCCCGCGAGGGCGCCGCCGCCTGGGCCTTCGCGTCCGCCGGGCTCGGCGCCGACCAGGGTCTTGCCGCCTCGGTGGCGTACGGCGTGCTCGCGCTCGTGTCCACGCTGCCCGGCCTGGCCGTCCTCCTCCTCACCCGCCCCGCCCCGCCCGCTCCACCCACCCGTGTCGCCACCCCGGAGGTGAGCCGTGCCTGACCGCCCCTACACCGTGCTGTCCTGCGCGATGTCGCTCGACGGCTACCTCGACGACACCGCCGACCAGCGCCTGGTGCTGTCGAACCAGGCCGACCTCGACCGCGTCGACGCCGTCCGGGCGTGGAGCGACGCGATCCTCGTCGGCGCCGGCACCGTCCGCATCGACAACCCGCGGCTGCTCGTGCGCGACCCGGACCGCCGACGGCAGCGTCGCGCCGACGGGCGGCCCGCGACGCCGTGCAAGGTCACCGTCACCGGCAGCGGCGACCTCGACCCGGACGCTCCGTTCTTCGCGACCGGTGACGTCGACAAGCTCGTCTACTGCGCCACCGACGCCGTCGAGAAGGCCTCCCGGCTGCTCGGCCACGTCGCGACCGTCGTCGACGCCGGCCAGCCCGTCGACCTGGGGGAGGTGCTCGCGCACCTGCACGGCCGCGGCATCCGGCGCCTCATGGTCGAGGGCGGCGGCACCGTGCTGACCCAGCTGCTCACCGCCGCGCTGGCCGACGAGCTGCACCTCGTCGTGGCGCCGTTCTTCGTCGGCGACTCCGAGGCACGCCGCCTCGTCGACGACGGCGACTACCCCTGGCGCGCCGAGCACGGCGCCCGGCTCCTGGAGAGCCGCACGATCCGGGACGTCGTCCTGCTGCGCTACGCACTCTCGGCCCGGGTCGTCGACGGGGGAGTGCGATGACGCTGACCCCGCTGCCGGTCGCCACCGTGCGCACCCAGGTCGACCTGCCGCTGCGCCGCAGCGACGGGCACCGCACCCTCGCCCGGGCGACGACCTTCGACGGCCTGGTCGACGGGGCCGAGCACCTCGCCCTCGTGCTCGGTCGCGCCGACCGCGCCACCCCGCCGCTGGTGCGCCTGCACAGCGAGTGCCTGACCGGTGACCTGTTCGGCAGCCAACGCTGCGACTGCGGCCCGCAGCTCGACGAGGCGGTCCGCCGGATCACCCGCGCGGGCGGCTACCTGCTCTACCTCCGCCAGGAGGGCCGCGGCATCGGGCTCTACGCCAAGCTCGACGCCTACACCTTGCAGGACACCGGCCTCGACACCTACGACGCCAACCTGGCGCTGGGGTACGCCGCCGACGGGCGCACCTACGCGGCCGCCGCGCAGATGCTGCACGCCCTCGGAGTGGTGGAGGTGGACCTGCTCACCAACAACCCCGACAAGGCCGCGCAGCTCGAGGCGCACGGCATCCGCGTCCGGCAGCGGGTGCCGACCGCGGTGCACGTCAGCCACGCCAACGTGCACTACCTCGCCGCCAAGGCCCGCCGGGGCGGGCACGACCTCCTTTACCCGTAACCTTGCGGCCGTGCGGTGCGGCTACTACGACGCGGGGCTCTGCCGGTCGTGCACCTGGCTGCCCACGCCGTACGCCGCGCAAGTGGAGGCCAAGCAGCGGCACGCCGCCGACCTGCTCGCCGCGTGGCCCGACCTCACCTGGCTGCCGCCGGTGACGGGTCCCGAGGAGGGGTTCCGCAACAAGGCCAAGATGGTCGTCGCGGGCACCGTCGACGAGCCGACGCTCGGCATCCTCGACGCGACCGGCCACGGCACCGACCTTCGCGAGTGCGGCCTGCACGAACCGGTCCTGCACGACGCGCTGCCGGCCCTGGCCGCGTTCGTGACCCGCGCCCGCCTCACGCCGTACCACGTGCCCACGCGCACCGGCGAGCTCAAGCACGTGCTGGCCACCGTCTCGCCGGACCGCGAGCTGATGGTCCGGTTCGTGCTGCGCTCGACCGAGTCACTCGCCCGGATCCGCAAGCACCTGCCCTCGCTCCGGGCCGACCTGCCGCACCTGCGCGTGGTGTCGGCCAACCTGCAGCCGCGGCACGCCGCCGTGCTCGAGGGCGAGCACGAGGAGCCGCTGCTCGGCGACTCGCTCGCCTTCCGGGTCGACGGGATCACCCTGCACCTGCGTCCGCAGAGCTTCTTCCAGACCAACACCGCCGTCGCGGCCGCGCTGTACCGCGAGGGCGCGGCGTGGGTCGACGACGCCGACCCGACGTCGGTGTGGGACCTCTACTGCGGCGTCGGCGGCTTCGCCCTGCACCTGGCCCGCCCCGGACGCGACGTGGTCGGCGTCGAGGTCAGCGCCCAGGCGGTCGAGGCGGCCCGGCTCAGTGCCGAGGAGGCTGGGGTGACCGCCCGGTTCGAGGAAGCCGACGCCACCACCTGGATGACCGCGCGGCCGGCCGCGCCCGACCTCGTCGTGGTGAACCCGCCGCGGCGGGGGATCGGCCCGGAGCTCGCCGCCTGGCTCGAGCGCTCCGCGGTCCGGCACGTCCTGTACAGCAGCTGCAACCCGACCACCCTCGCGCGCGACCTGGCCGCGATGCCGTCCCTGACGCCGGTGCGGGCGCGGGTGTTCGACATGTTCCCGCAGACGGCGCACCAGGAGGTGCTGGTCCTCGCGAGCCGTTGACTCACCTATCGAAAAACGATAGATTCCTCTCGTTCGTCGAGAGGGGTGGGACATGGGCACGCTGACGGTGACCGCGTTGCGGGTGGTCCTGGCGCTGGTGCTGGCCGGCACGCTGTTCGTGCAGACGGTGATGGTGCCGCTGCTCTGGCGGGACATGGACGGCGCCGACGCCGACGTGCTGGCGATCCGCGTGCCGTTCGTGGTGATCCTCGTGCTCGGCATCGTCACCGTGCAGGTGTGCGCCGTGTGCGTGTGGCGACTGCTGACGATGGTGCGCCGGGGCACGGTGTTCTCGCCCGGGTCGTTCCGGTACGTCGACGTGATCATCGGCGCGATCACCGCCGCGGCGCTGCTGGCGTTCGCGCTGGGCGTGGTGCTCGCCCCGGGGGAGGCCGTCGCGCCGGGCGTGGTGCTGCTCGTCGGCGGGGTCGGCCTCACCATCCTGGGCATCGCGCTGATCGTGCTGGTGCTGCGGACGCTCCTCGCGCAGGCCGTCGCCCGCGACGCCGAGGCGAGCAGCCTCCAGGCCGAGCTCGACGAGGTCATCTGATGCCGATCGTCGTCGACATCGACGTGATGCTGGCCCGGCGCAAGATGCCGGTCGGCGTGCTCGCCGAGCGTGTCGGGATCACGCCCGCCAACCTCGCGGTGCTCAAGAACGGCCGCGCCAAGGCCGTCCGCTTCACCACCCTCGAGGCCATCTGCGAGGTGCTCGAGTGCCAGCCCGGCGACCTGCTGCGCTGGGAGCCGGAAGGGCCCGCCGCGACGTAGCATCAGCCGTGTCGTTGCGTGCGGGCCCCGTCGTCGTGGCCCTTCTCCTGGCCGCCCTCGCGGCCGCCTGCGGAGCGGATGCGACGTGCGAGGTCGCCCCGCGCGACCCGAGCTGCCCGGACCTGCGCTTCAGCGAGGTCCTGTACGACGAGTGGCGCGAGGTCACGCCGCCACGCATCCGGCAGGAGCTCGGCGACGCGGTGTACCCGGCGTGCAACGACGCCGAGACCTGCGGCCCGGATCTGGGCGGCTTCGCCGCCACCGACGTGTGGCTGCTCGAGGGCGTGGATCCCGACGACGCGGTCATCGGCTACCGGCAGGGCACCGAGATCCCCGTGGTGTTCGTGCGCCGCGGCGCCGACCCGGACACGGTGCCGGGCCTGCGGCAGGCCGTGCGCTGACCTGTGCCCACCGGGCTCAGGCCGGCACCGGCGAGGCGAACCAGACCGTGCGCTTCTCCCAGTTACCGGGCCCGAGCCGGCGGCCGGAGCAGGCCAGGATCGCGAGCTGGGGCGGCCCGTCCAGGTCGTAGTAGCGGGGCAGCCCGTCGGACGCGAGCACCTCGACCCGCTCGGTGACGCGGTAGCAGAGCCGCCGGCCCTCACCGAGCACCACGACGGAGCCACCCACGTCGAGGTGGGCCAGCAGGGCGTTGCCCAGTGCGCTGCCGTCGGGCCACGTGTGCGCGTTGAGCAGCACGTTGCCGGCCGCGTCGCCGGGACGGGTGCCCTGCGCGGTGTCCCAGGCGAACAGGTACTTGCCAGCCGTCGACAGCGGCGGCGTACCGGGGATGTCGTTCGCGTCGCGCGGCGGCGTCACGATGCCCGAGCCGCGCGTGACGCCGGGGATCGCGATCGTCGCCGGCGTGATGGCGCCGGTCCCGGTGTCACACGTCGGTGCGGCCTCGAGGGTCGCGGCGCGGGCCACCTTCATCCGCGGCGGCTCGGTCGGGGTGGCGGACGGGCCGGCCGACGGTGAGCCGGAGGCCTCGGTTCGCGGGGCGCCGGCTCCGGCGGGGCTCCGCGGGTCCCGGCCCAGCAGCACGACGCCGCCGGCCACGGCGACGACGAGCAGGAGCATGGCAGCGCCCACCGTTCCCCACGTCCCCCGCCGCGCCATGGCTGCAGCCTACGGAAGTCAGCACTATCGTGACGGGCCTCTGTCCACTCCAACGGGGGTTCGCCGGTGCGGTACGGCTTCGCGATCGACCAGCGCACGTGCATCGGCTGCCATGCCTGCACCGTCGCGTGCAAGACCGAGCACCAGGTCCCGCTGGGGCAGTTCCGCACCTGGGTGAAGTACGTCGACTCCGGCACGTTCCCGGACACCCGCCGTGACTTCGGGGTGATGCGCTGCAACCACTGCACCGACGCGCCGTGCGTGACGATCTGCCCGACCGGCGCGCTGTTCAAGCGCGACGACGGGATCGTCGACTTCGACTCCTCGGCGTGCATCGGCTGCAAGTCCTGCCTGCAGGCCTGCCCGTACGACGCGATCTACATCGACGAGGACACCCAGACGGCAGCGAAGTGCAACTTCTGCGCGCACCGCGTCGACGACGGGCTCGAGCCGGCCTGCGTCGTGGTCTGCCCGACGCACTCGATCTGGGTGGGCGACCTCGACGACGAGCAGTCCGGGATCTCCCAGCTCGTCGCGAGCAACGAGACCGCCGTCCGGGCTCCCGACCAGGGCACCGGCCCCAACGTCTTCTACCTCGGCGCCTCGCCCGCCGTGCTCGACCCGCTCGAGGCACCGGTCCGCGGCACCTACCTCTGGGCGCAGCCCGACGAGCTCCGCCTGGCGACCTCGGTCGACTTCGACGGCAGCGACCCGACCGCCGCGACCACGCTCAACACCGCGCACCCGCGGCCGTGGGGCTGGCGGGTCGTGACCTACCTCTGGACGAAGGGGTTCGGCGCCGGGGCGCTCGCCGTCGCCGCGCTCGCCGTGGTGCTCGGCATCGACCTCGGTGTGACCGGAGCGGTGGTCGCCCCGGTCGTCGCGGCCGTTGGCGCGGCCCTGACCGGCGTCCTGCTCGTGTGGGACCTCAAGCGCCCCGAGCGGTTCTACTTCCTGTTCACCCGCGGCAACCACCGGTCGTGGCTCGTGCTCGGCGGCTACTGCCTGCTGGCCTTCGGGGTCGTCGCGGTCGCGTGGTTCGTCTCCGGCGTGCTCGACGCCGACGGCGCCCAACGGGTGCTGGCGTGGCCGGTGCTCCTGGCGGCGGCGATGGTGGCCGGTTACACCGCGTTCCTGTTCGGGCAGGCCGAGGGCCGTGACCTGTGGCAGTCGCGCTGGCTCTTCCCGCACCTGCTCGCCCAGGCGCTGATGACCGGCGCCGGCGTCATTGCGGTCGCCCTCGCCCTCGCCGGGGCTGCGGGGCGGGCCACCACGCTCACCGCCGCCGTGCTGGTCGTCGGCGCGGTGCTGCACCTCGTGCTCGCCGGGGTCGACCTCGGCGGCCACCACGAGAGCCCGGGCGCCGCTGTCGCCGCCCGGACCATCCTGCGCGGCCGCTACCAGCGGCTGTTCCTCGCCGGTGCCGTCGCGCCGACCGTGCTGGCCGTGCTCCTCGCCGCCGTCACCTGGGC
This sequence comes from Nocardioides iriomotensis, assembly GCF_004168035.1. Lineage (GTDB taxonomy): Bacteria > Actinomycetota > Actinomycetes > Propionibacteriales > Nocardioidaceae > Nocardioides_B > Nocardioides_B iriomotensis. Next base: position 161,403 of record NZ_SDPU01000034.1, read on the forward strand.
CGGCGGGTCGCCGTACCTCGCCGCGCTCGCGGGGCTGCTGGTGCAGCCCGCCCTGCTCGCCTACGAGACCGCCTACGTCCGGGCGGGACAGGACGTGCCGCTCTCATGACCGCTCTCCCCGGGGACCGCAGCCACGAGCACCTGCGCAGCTTCCCGCCGCCGGAGACGTGGGACCACCACGTCGCCACCGACGCCAAGGCCCACCCGCGCAAGGTCACGCGCGAGTTCATGCTGATCCCCACGACCTGCTTCAACTGCGAGTCCGCGTGCGGCCTGCTCGCCCACGTCGCCAAGGACGACCTGACCGTCACCAAGGTCGAGGGCAACCCCGCGCACCCGGGCTCGCGCGGCCGCAACTGCGCCAAGGGACCGGCCACCATCAACCAGCTCGACGACCCCGAGCGCATCCTCCACCCGCTCAAGCGTGTCGGCGACCGCGGCGCCGGCGGCTGGGAGCGGGTGTCGTGGGACGAGGCGCTCGACGACATCGCAGCCCGCATCCGCGCCGCGATCGAGGCCGACCGCCGCGACCGCGTCGTCTACCACGTGGGCCGGCCGGGCGAGGACGGCTTCGCCGAGCGGTTCCTGCTCGCCTGGGGCGTCGACGGGCACAACAGCCACACCAACATCTGCTCCGCCGGCGCGCGGCTCGGCTACACGACGTGGGGCGGCTACGACCGGCCCTCGCCCGACTACGCCAACGCCAAGGTCATCCTGCTGCTGTCGTCGCACCTGGAGACCGGCCACTACTTCAACCCGCACGCGCAGCGGATCATGGAGGCCAAGGCCCAGGGCAACGCCAAGCTCGTCGTGCTCGACGTGCGGATGTCCAACACCGCCAGCCACGCCGACCTCTGGCTCGCGCCCTGGCCCGGCAGCGAGGCGGCGATCCTGCTCGCCGTCGCGTCGCACCTGCTGCAGACCGGTCAGGTGGACCGCGACTACCTGCGCCGCTGGGTCAACTGGGACACCTACCTCGACCGCCTGCACCCGGACCTGCCGCGCGACTTCGACACCTTCATGACGGCGCTGGCCGACGACTACGCGCACTACACCTTCGACTTCGCCGCCGAGGAGAGCCAGGTCCCCGCCGGGCGGATCCGCGAGCTGGCCGAGATCGTCGCGACCTCCGGCTCCGCGCTGTCCGCGCACATCTGGCGCTCCGCCGCGGCCGGCAACCTGGGCGGCTGGCAGGTCGCGCGCAGCCTGTTCTTCCTCAACGTGCTCACCGGCAGCGTCGGTACGCCCGGCGGCACCAGCCCCAACGGCTGGGACAAGCTCATCGCCCACGGCTTCGACGTACCGGAGGGCGGCGACGTCTGGAACGAGCTGCTGTGGCCGCGCGAGTACCCGCTGTCCACCAACGAGATGTCGTTCCTCCTCCCGCACCTGCTGCAGGACGGCCGGGGCGACCTCGACGTCTACTTCACTCGCGTCTACAACCCCGTGTGGACCAACCCCGACGGCTTCTCCTGGATCGAGACGCTCACCCGCACCGACGGGATCGGCCTGCACGTCGCCCTCACGCCGACGTGGTCGGAGACGGCGACCTTCGCCGACTACGTGCTGCCGATGGGGCACGCGACGGAGCGGCACGACACGCACTCCTACGAGACGCACGCCGCCAAGTGGCTCGGCTTCCGCCAGCCGGTCAAGCGCGTCGCCATGGACAAGCTCGGGATCCCGTACGCCGACACCCGCGACAGCAACCCGGGGGAGGTGTGGGAGGAGAACGAGTTCTGGTTCGAGCTCTCCTGGCGGATCGACCCGGACGGGTCGCTCGGCATCCGGCGCTACTTCGAGTCGCCGTACCGGCCGGGCGAGAAGGTCACCGTCGACGAGTACTACCGGTGGGTCTTCGAGAACCGCGTGCCCGAGCTGCCGGAGAAGGCCGCGGAGCAGGGGCTCACGCCGATGGAGTACATGCGGAAGTACGGCGTCGTGGAGATCGCCAGGGACGTGTACCGGCAGGACGAGCGCCCGCTGACGGAGGCCGAGCTCGACGGGGCGGTCGCCGACGACCACGGCGTGCTGCGCAAGCCCACCACCGACGAGTCGACGCCCCCGCTGGTGGGGGAGGCGGGCGCCGTCGGGATCCGCCTCGACGACGGCTCCGAGGTCGCCGGCTGGCTGTCGCCGAGCCGCAAGCTCGAGCTGTGGTCCGACGCGATCGCGTCGTTCGGCTGGCCCGAGCTCGCCGTCCCGACGTACATCGAGTCGCACGTGTCCCGGCGCACGATCGACGCCGGCAAGGGCGAGATGGTGCTGGTGCCGACGTTCCGGCTGCCGACGCTGATCCACACGCGCTCCGCGAACGCCAAGTACCTCAACGAGATCAGCAACACCCACCCGGTCTGGATCCACGACGATGACGCGCGCCGGCTCGGCGTCGCGACCGGCGACCTGGTCCGGGTGACGACGAGGATCGGCCACTTCGTCGCGCGGGCGTGGGCGCACCAGGGCATCCGGCCCGGAGTCGTGGCACTCAGCCACCACATGGGCCGCTGGCGGCTGGACGACATCCACGCGAGCAGGTGGGCCAGCGGCAAGGTCGACATGGAGCGCACCGACGACGGCGTGTGGCGGATGCGCTACACCGAGCCCACCACGCCGTTCAGCAGCGACGACCCGGACAGCCGGCGCATCTACTGGGAGGACCCCGGCGTCCACCAGAACCTCACGTTCCCGGTCCAGCCCGACCCCTGGTCGGGCGCGCACTGCTGGCACCAGCGCGTCACGGTGGCGCCGGCGCAGCCGGGGGACCGGTACGGCGACATCGAGGTCGACACCCAGCGGGCCCGCGAGGTCTACCGCGAGTGGCTCGCGCTCACCAGACCCGGGCCCAACGCCGACGGCCTGCGCCGGCCGGAGTTCATGATGCGGCCGGTGAAGCCGAAGCGGAAGGCGTTCCGCCTCGACCCGCCGCCCACGACGGCCTAGGCCTCGTGTCCGCCCGGCGCACGCCGCAGTCACGGGTGTGCCCCCTGTGGCTCGTGAGGCCTCGTCGCCGGATCGCGACGAAGGTCACGTTCCGATAACGGTCGCTCGGGTAACGGTTCTCCCATGCCGCGCCCTCACCACCGCCGTAACGAGTACGGCTTCGACGTCCCCCTGCACCGCGACTGGCTCTTCTGGTTCCTGCTGCCGCTGGCCGCCCTGGTCGCGATCCTGGCCGTCGTCACCGAGCGCGCCCAGCCGGGCGAGGCCTTGCTGCAGATCGGTGGCGCGCTGACCATCGCCGGCGTGCTCATCGGCAGCGTCCGCGAGCTCGTGCGCGGCTTCCGCGAGCCGCGCGAGCAGGTCGCGCCGGCTCGTGTCCGCAGCGGACGCTGACCGCGCGGCCGTCCTGGCCGCCGCCCGCGCCCGCGCCGACGCCCTCGCCGCCGGGGACGCCGCCGCGCTGACCGGCCTGCTGCACGAGGACTTCCGCTGGACCGCGCACACCGGCGCGACCTTCGACCGCGAGGAGTACGTCCGCCGCAACACCGACGGCACGACCGTGTGGCGCTCGCAGGACCTCGCCGACGCCGACATCGCGGTCGTCGGCGACACCGCGGTGGTCCGCGCGGAGGTGACGGACGTGGTCGAGGGAGGCGACGGCGGGTCCGCCACCTTCCGGATGCCGATGACGCAGACGTGGGTGCGCGAGGGCGGCCGGTGGCGGTGCCTCGCCGGTCACGCCGGGCCGCGCCGGACGGACTGACCCGTCAGTCCTCCTGGCACCTGCGCGCGACGAGGGACACCAGCAGGTTCGCGTAGCCCCGCGCGTCGTCGATCGCGCGGTGCGTGTGCGGCACGTCGCCGAACCACTCCGCCGGCAGCGACGCCGGCGAAACCTCGGAGACCGGCCGCCCCGTGACCGCGGCGGCGTAGCTGCGCACGCACAGCCCGCCCCGGGCCTCGAACAGCACGTCCTCCTCGTACGGCCCCTGCGTGACGCCGTACGGCGTGAACCGGCGGAGGTAGTAGTCGATCCAGCCGCCGTCGAAGCCCAGCGGGTGCGCGGCGAACATGCACGGCCCCGGCAGCCCGCGCACCCACGCGACGAAGTCGTCGAGCACCTCCGTCACGGGCCGCGGATCGGTCGTGCACGCCGCCCAGGCGTCCCCCTGGGTCTGGAACCAGGCGTACGTGTCCGGGTGCGGCGCCGCCCCCGGCAGCGGCTCCAGCACCGCCTCGAACTCCCCGTGCCGCGTCCCGTCGGCCGTGACCGCCACCGACGCGAACGACCGCATGGAGTTCGCCCCCGGCCACGGCCCGTCGACCTCGATGTCGGTGACGACGTACGTGACGGGGTCGCGCGGCTCGGACGGCATGCGCGGCATCCTGGCAGCCCCCACGATCCAGCTGTAACGCGGGGTTATGGACGCTTCACAAGGCGCATGCCCCTAGGGAAGCGTCCACACGGCTGGGGAAGTGCTCGCCCGGCCCGCCGCCCCCGGCGGGAGATTCGAGCCGGGTCGGCGAGGTGGCGCGGGAGGTTCAGGCCGGGTCGGCGAGGGTGACGGAGTTGCGGCGGCCGGAGACCTTCGCGGCGTACGCCGCCTCACTCGCGCGCGCGAGCGCGGAGGCGAGGTCGCCCTCGCCGCTCCACGCGACGCCGATGGTCACGCTGACGACCGGTACGTCGTCGGCGCCACCATGCTCGATCGCGAGATCGGCCACCCCGCGACGGAACCGCTCGCCGGCGGCTGCCGCGTCCTCGCCGACGGTGCCCGGGAGCACCACCACGAACTCCTCGCCGCCCTTGCGGAACACGACGTCGCTTCCGCGGCAGCTCGTGACCAGGGCGTCGCCGACCTCGCGCAGGGTCTCGTCTCCCCGCTGGTCGGTGTGGAGATGGTTGAAGAGGCCGAAGCGGTCGAGGTCGACGAAGAGCAGTCCGGCCGGCCCCAGCTCATGGCCGGCCGCGACGTACTCGTCCATGGCCCGCCGGTTGGGCAGCCCCGTCAGCGCGTCCGTGCGTGCCTCGACGTGCAGGCGGTCGCGTTCCGCCTTGAGCGCCGCCACGTCGCGGAGCTCCTCGGCGGACTTCCGGTTGACCGACTCGAGGCCCGGCTCGTAGAGCACGACGCAGTCGCGCCCGCTGAACTTGGCGGCGTACATGGCGACGTCGGCCTCCCGCAGCGACGTGGACGGGTCGGTCACGCGACTCACCCCGATCGAGGCGGTGATCGGGCGCTCGAACCCCGGGTACGGCGCGGCGATGTCCTCGCGCAGCCGCTCGGCCACCTTGCGTGCGACGTCGGGCGCGAGGCCGGGAAGCAGGACCGCGAACTCGTCACCACCGAGCCGCGCGAACGTCGCGTCGTCGGGAACGACCCGCTCGACCCGCCGCGCCACCTGCGTGAGCAGCGCGTCGCCGACGGCGTGCCCGAACGTGTCGTTGACCAGCTTGAAGCCGTCGAGGTCGACCATCACCAGGGCGCCGGCGGGACCGTCCACCGCGCAGACGCGCTGGAGGCGCTCGTGGAACAGCGCGCGGTTCGGCAACCCGGTCAGCGCGTCGTACAGCGCGTGCCGCTCCAGCTCGGCCTCTCGCCGACGGGCGTCCGTGCCGTCCACGAGGCCGAGCACGAGGACCCGTGCCGCGGGATCGCCCAGCAGGTTCCGGCCGTGCACGTGCAGGAAGCGCCCGGAGTCGTCGCCGCCCACCGTCTCGCCCGTGAAGAACATGATCGCGCCGGGCGGCGCCGCGGACACGCTCTCGAGATAGCTCGCCGCGCGGCGGCGATCCGCGGGGTGGAACAGCCGGACGATCCGGCGACCGATGCGCGCCCCCGGTCCGAGCAGGTGTCGGGCGCGCTGGTTGAGCGCCCGGATGCTTCCCTTCCGGTCGGTCGCCACCACGGCGATCGGATTCAGGTCGAGCAAGGTCGTTGAAAAATCATCCCCCATGCCGAGACCATCGGCACTTCGCGGTGCCGAATTGAGGCCGAAGGCAGGATCCGCGCTGATCGACGCGCCGGCCCGCCCTGCCAACCTTCCACCGACCTCCTGCGTTCAGGATGTGACGACGAAGGGGGTACGACGACGTGGCGGACGACGACCGCGAGACGTTCACGCGCTGGGCGACCGAGCGACAGCAGGCGCTGCTGCGGCTCGCCGTGCTCGTCTCGCGCGACCACCACCGCGCCCAGGACCTGGTCCAGGAGGCGCTCACGCAGGTGGCGCTGCGGTGGCGCGCGCTGCAGGACGGCTACCCCGACGCGTATGCGCGACAGGTGATCGTGCGCGGCAACATCTCGTGGTGGCGACGGCACCGGCGCGAGGTCGTCACGGACCCCGCCGAGCACCTCGAGCACGGTCGCACCACGCACGACCAGGAGCGCAGCGACCGCAGGCTCGCCCTCGACCGCGCCCTGGTGAGCCTGACCGACAAGCAGCGCGCGGTGCTCGTGCTGCGCTTCTACGAGGACCTGTCCGAGCGCGAGACCGCCGAGACCCTCGGCGTCGGCGTCGGCACGGTCAAGAGCCAGACCCACCACGCACTGACCCGCCTCCGCGAGAGCTCGGCCCACCTCGCCCTGATGCTGGAGGACCTCCGATGACGCACGACGACCTGCGCGAGCTGCTGCGCGACCACGTCGAGGACGTGACGGGGCCCGACCTCGCTGACGTCGCCTGGAAGCGTGCCCGGGGGATCCGGCGCCGCCGCGCCGCCACCACCGTCGCCGCCGTCGCCGTCGTGGCCGTGCTGCTCGGCACCGCGCTGGGGCGTCCCGGCGACGAACGCGCCACCGAGCCGGTGGCTCCGTCGCCCGCTCCGAGCCCGACGGTCACCCGGGAATCGACGCCGGCGCCGCCGTACGACAGCTCGAGGGGATCGCAGCCGGACGGTGAGGAGGACGGCTGGTCGGTCTTCCGGGGTCCGACCGCCGAGCAGGAGACCGCGCTACCCCTGGTCGAGTCGCCTCTTCCGACCGAGATCGACCTGGGCGCACCGGCCGCACCGCTCGAGGACGACCCGGTCGAGGCCGCACTCGCCGCCTACGCGATCACCCGCGAGGACGGCTCGATCGAGCTGCTGCTGCTCGCCGACGACGGCTCGCTCCGCTCCGTCGACGTCAGCGACGTGCAGCCGCTGTCGGACGGTGGCCTGGACGTGTCGATCGCCCGGGAGACCTTGCTGTCGCCGACCGGCCGCTTCCTGGCGATCCCGCAGGAGGGCAGCGTCCTGGTGCTCACGCTGGCGACGGGGGACTGGCGCACGATCGACACCGGTACGGCGCCCACCGCCTGGGTGAGCTGGCTCGGCGAGTCCGACCTGTACCTGCCCCCCGCCCGGCTCGGTGGCCAGGGCCCGACGTACAGCGCGCTCGACGGGACCCGCAACGGCAGCAACGGCTTCGTCGTCCCGACCGGGCCCTTCGACCCGGCCACCGGTGTGCCGATCGGCCGCTCCCGGCAGGGTCCGCTGGGGACCGCCCAGACCTGGGCCTCGGTCGCCGTCCCGGGTCCGGACACCCCGCCGGTCCCCTCGCGGGTGGTGGTCGTCGACGGCTTCACCCGTGCCGACGACGCTCTCCTCGTGCTGGGGGAGACGAACACGTCGGAGCGCCCGGACAGCTGCTGCTCGGTGGCGTTCTGGCTGGACGGCGAGCGCATCGTCTACGAGTCGCAGACCGACCCTCGACGGCTCGTCGCCTGGCGGGTCCGCACGCACGAGCTCGGGACCGTCGCGACGATCACCGGCATCGTGCCCGGCCAGCGGGTGGTGTCGAGCTACGTCCGGGTCTGGGACCGGTCGCCGGGCTCCTAGCGGTCCACGCCCTCGTCGAGCCGTTCCGCGAGCCCCGCCGCGAGGCCGAGGATCGTCAGCGCGTCGAACGCGCCGCCGACGGTCTCCGCGACCCGCACGTGACGCACCGGACCCAGCCGGAGCCGCAGGTGCACCCGCGTGCTCCGCCCCCCGTCGTACGGCGAGAGGTGGAGGGTCCAGGAGACGCTCGTGCCACCGCGGCGGGACGTGTGCACGAGGTGCGACGCCGGCACGAGCTCGGCGACCTCGAACGTCGCGTCCCGGCCGCCGTAGTCGGGGATCACGTCGCCGACCGCCAGCCCCTGCCAGCGCGGGTCCACGTGCCGCAGGGCGCGCCGGCCGCGCGGGACCAGCCGCTCGACCGGGCGAGGCAGGTACCAGCCCGCGCGTCGCTTGCCGAGCTGCACCAGCCACGGCCACACGGCGGCGGGTGGGTGCGCGAGGTCGAAGCCCCGGTCCATCACGACCGTGGCCGGGTCGACCAGCTGGTCGCCGGGGCGGGACGCGGACACCTCTTCGGCGGTCGCCGCCACGCGACGGAACGGGTCGATCACGCGTCCATCGTGCCTGGTTGGATGCCCGCATGGGAGCCGGTCACGCGCACGCACACCGTCGGACCTCACGCAGCGGCACCGACGACGTCGAGGTCGGACTCGTCGCCCGCGTCGTGCTGCTCGGCACTCTCGCGCTCTGCGCCCTCGGCACGGTCGCAGGACTCGTGCACTACTGGCCCGACGGGGGAGCGGTCGAGCGGACGCTCGGGTCGGTGGAGTACGCCGCCGAGGGCGTGACGTTCCCGCACGCCGAGGTGCTCGCGGTCCGCGGCGACGGTCTCGTGGTGGCCCGTGTGCTCGAGGGCGAGGCGGAGGGCGACCGCGTCCGGGTCCAGGTGCCGCGCGACATCAGCGAGTCTGGCCTGAGGGGCGGCGACGTTGTGGAGCTCCAGCGCAACCCGACCGTCGAGGGCGTCGAGCAGAGCTTCGCACTGTTCGGTGTCGACCGGTCCCGCACGCTGTGGCTGCTGCTCGGCGCCTTCGTGCTCTCGGTCGTCCTCGTCGCCCGGCTGCGCGGCGTGCTCGCCCTCGTCGGGCTGCTGGTGGGTGGCTACGTGCTCACCCAGTTCATGCTCCCGGCTCTGCTGCTCGGCGCGTCCGGCCTCGGCATCGCCATGATCGGGTCGGCCGCGATCATGTTCGTCACGCTCTATCTCGCGCACGGTCCGTCGCTGCGCACCAGCGCCGCCCTGGCCGGGACGCTGGGGGGCATCGCGATCACGGCGGTGATCGGCGTGGCCGCGATCCGGTCCGCCCGGCTCAGCGGCGTCGACGACGACGCGGGCGCGATCCTGGCGTCGTACGTCGACGGCGTCAGCTTCACGGGGTTGCTCACCTGCGCGCTGATCGTCGCCGGCCTGGGCGTGCTCAACGACGTCACCATCACCCAGTCGTCGGCAGTGTGGGAGCTGCGCGCCGCCGCGCCCGCGATGTCGCGACGCGCGCTGTTCCGCAGCGCCATGCGGATCGGTCGCGACCACATCGCCTCGACGATCTACACGATCGTGTTCGCCTACGCCGGGACGGCGTTGTCCGTGCTCCTGCTGCTGTACCTGTACCAACGCCCGGCGGCGTCGACGCTCACCGCCCAGCCGATCGCCACCGAGGTGGTGACGACGCTGGCGACCGCCATCGGGTTGGTGCTCGCCGTGCCGATCACGACCGCCATCGCCGCGGCCACGGTCGGTCCCGCGCGAGCCCGCGAAGGCGCCCAGGCATAGCGAATCGCGTGGCTGGGTAGTGGTTCCTTCGGAATCGCTTCGCTGACGGGGAGACACCAGGGCCCGGGGTTCTCCGTCCTCGAGGCGGCCGCGCGGCGAACGCACAGGGCGCCGCGCCGTACACGCCCGGCTGCTCGCCGGCGTGCCACTGTCGCCGGCCCGCGACGCCGGTCGACCTGTCCCGAAGGAGGCCACGACCGTGGCTGAAGGTGTGGAAACAGGAAGGATCACCACCGACATACCGGCGCGCATGGACCGGTTGCCGTGGGCCCGATGGCACTGGCTCGTGGTCATCGGTCTCGGCACGGTGTGGATCCTCGACGGTCTCGAGGTCACGATCGTGGGCTCGATGTCGGAGGCGTTGAAGCCGGAGGGCACCGGCCTGGGCCTGAACAACTTCGACATCGGCCTGGCCGGCGCCGTCTACGTCGCCGGCGCCTGTCTGGGTGCCCTGTTCTTCGGACAGCTCACCGACCGCTTCGGCCGGAAGAAGCTGTTCCTGCTCACGCTCGCCGTCTACACCCTGGCGACCGTGCTGACGGCGTTCGCCCCCACGGCGCTGTGGTACTTCATCGCGCGCTTCCTCACCGGTGCCGGCATCGGTGGTGAGTACGCCGCGATCAACAGCGCGATCGACGAGCTGATCCCGGCGAAGTACCGCGGTCGCGTCGACGTCGCGATCAACGGCTCCTTCTGGGTCGGCGCCGCTGCCGGCTCGCTGCTCACCATCCCGCTGCTCAACCCGACGCTCGTCGACCCGGCCTGGGGCTGGCGCCTCGCGTTCGGCCTGGGCGCGGTCCTCGCGGTCGGCATCCTGCTGGTCCGTCGCAACGTCCCCGAGAGCCCGCGCTGGCTGTTCATCCACGGCCGCGAGGAGGAGGGCGAGGCGATCGTCCGTGACATCGAGGAGACCGTCGCCCGCGAGAGCGGCAAACAGCTCCCGTCCGTCTCCGAGAGCATCACGATCCGGCAGCGCAAGTCGATCGGCATCGGGCTGATCGCCCGGACCGTGTTCACGCTCTACCCGAAGCGCACGATCCTGTGCTTCTCGCTGTTCGTGGGCCAGGCGTTCCTCTACAACGCCTTCTTCTTCACCTACGGCGACACCCTCACGACATTCCTCGACGTCAAGCAGACCGGCTGGTACCTCGCGATCTTCGCGGCCAGCAACTTCCTCGGCGCGCTGCTGCTGAGCCCGCTGTTCGACAGCCTCGGCCGGGTGAAGATGATCGCCGGCACCTACATCCTGTCCGGCACGCTGCTGGCCGTCGCCGGCTTCATGCTCGGTGGCCTGACCGCCACGACGCTGACGATGTTCGGCGCGGTGATCTTCTTCTTCGCGTCGGCCGGCGCCAGCGCGGCGTACCTCACGGCCAGCGAGATCTTCCCGATGGAGACGCGGGCGCTGTGCATCGCGTTCTTCTACGCCATCGGTACGGCGGCCGGCGGTATCGCCGGGCCCCTGCTGTTCGGCAAGCTCATCGAGGACGCGTCGGCGTCGAAGGACATCACCGGCATCGCGATCGGCTACTTCATCGGCGCCGTGCTGATGGTCGCCGGTGGCCTCGTCGAGGCGTTCCTCGGCGTCAAGGCCGAGGGGCAGTCCCTGGAGAGCATCGCCCAGCCGCTCACCGCCGAGGACCCCGCCGGCTCGACGTCCGGCACCGGCCCGAACCCGACGACCGCCACCCAGACGGCCTGAGAGGAGAACCGCCATGCCCATGCCGCCACCCAAGTCGTCCACGGAGAGCCCGCGGGACCGCCAGGTGAACCACGAGATCACGCAGATCGTGCGTGCGCTGAACGCCCGGGGCGCACAGCGCGCCGAGGACCTCCGCGCGCTGGTCGGTGCGGACTACTGGGACGCGCACCGGTTCGACCGCGCGCTCGCGCTCAGCGTGAGCGACGGCCTGGTCGTCCGCGACGCCGAGGGGATGCTGCAGACCGTGTAGCCCGGCTAGCGACCGAGGGTCAGACCCTGCCGGCCGGCTTCGTCGATCACCTCGACGAGGTCGGCCGGTCCGTCGTGGACGGCCATGCAGCCGGCGTCGCGCAGCTCGGCCGCGCTGAACCCGCCGCAGCGCAGACCGATCGCGGGGATGCCGGCGGAGACCGCCGACCGCACGTCCCACACGGAGTCGCCCACGAGGACGGCGTCGCGCGACCCGGCGCGGTCGAGTGCGGCCTCGACCAGGTCGGGAGCCGGCTTGCTCGCCGCGACGTCGGAGCTGGTCACGACGGGGGTGTCGAGGTCGTTGGCGCCGACCAGCTCGACCGCGAGCGCCGTGTGCTCGGCGGAGCCCGAGCTGGCGAGCACGACACCGAGTCCGAGCTTGGTCAGCGCTCCGAGAAGGTCGTCGGCGCCCGGGAGCGCGCGGACCGTCGGGAACAGCTCCTCGTAGAACTCCGCGTGCAGCCGGCGCACCTCGTCGCCGAGGGCGGTCTCGACGCGCTCGCCGGCCACCTCGGTGACGAGCCGGTCGCCGCCCATGCCGATCGAGCGGTGGATCCGCCAGGAGGGGACGTCGGTGCCGATGGCGTGGAACGCCCGGCACCACGCCTGCACGTGGGTGTAGACGGAGTCGACGAGAGTCCCGTCGACGTCCAGCACGACGGTGTCCACGGAACCCCTCCTCGTGGTGGCGGTCGGTCACCGGCGCCGTACCCGGGCGCCCTGGTGCCAAACGCCCGTCAGTCCCGGGCGTACAGCTCGACGAAGCGCTGCAGCAGCTTCGGCGGCTCGACGACGACGCCGGTGCGGGCGGTGGCCAGCAGGGCGTCCATCTGCTCGGGCTCGAAGTACCCGGCGTAGCGGTAGGCCTCGATCCGCAGGGACAGCCCGAGCACGTCGAGCTCGGGGTGGAACTGCGTGGCGTAGACGTTGCGGCCGATCCGGAAGGCCTGCACGGGGCACTCCCGCGAGGACGCCAGGTGCACGGCGTGCGACGGCAGCGAGCGCACCGCCTCCTTGTGGCCGACGAACGCCTGGAACGTCGGCGGTACGGCGGCGAAGAGCGGGTCGTCGCGGCCGGCGTCGGTGAGGCTGATCTCGATCGGCCCGATCGGCTCGCCGTACTCCCGGTCGATGACGGCGCCCTGGTGGGTGCCGATCGTGCCGATGCCGTAGCAGGCGCCCAGCATCGGGAAGTCCTTCGCGACCACGTCGTCGAGCAGGGCCGCGAGCTCGGCCTCGACGCGCACCTGCGTCCGCGACTTGCCCTCGTCCGGGTCGCTGGCGTTGAACGGGCCGCCGCCGATCAGCAGGCCCGACCAGTCGGCGAGGTCGAGCTCCTCCAGCGGCGTGGCCTCGAGCCGGTGCCGGCGCAGCAGGCCCTCGTCGAGACCGGTGAAGCCGAGGAACGCCTCGTACTCGTTGTCGGCGACGGCGTCCTCCTCGCGGGTGGCGAGCAGCAGGAAGGGCTTCACGTCCGCAGGATAGGCGGACGGGCCGATCAGGCGGCACGTTGCGCGGGCCGGTGGGCACCCAGCACCGCGGGGTAGTGCCGGGTGACGAGCTCGTCGACGACGCGCTCCCAGGTCCGGCCCTGCACCTCCCGGTGCCCGGCCGCGCCGAGCCGGGCGCGCAGGTCGGGGTCGCCGCCGAGCACGGCGACCGCGCGGCGCAGCGAGCGCGGGTCCTCCGGGTCGAAGAGCAGGCCGGTCACGCCGTGCCGGACCAGGTCGAGCGGGCCGCCGGCTGCGGGCGCGACCACGGGGACCCCGCTGGCCTGCGCCTCCTGCACGGTCTGGCAGAACGTCTCGTGCGGACCGGTGTGCACGAACACGTCGAGCGAGGCGAACGCGCCGGCGAGGTCGCGGCCGGACAGCATGCCGGTGAACTTCGCCTCCGGCAGGGCTCGTTCGAGCCGCGCGCGCTCGGGGCCGTCACCGACCACGACGAGCCGGACGCCGGGCACCCGGGCGACCTCCTCGAGACGGTGCACCTCCTTCTCGGCGGCCAGGCGACCGACGTACCCGACGACGACGCGGGGGTCGCCGCTGCTGCGACGTGACCAGGCGGCGTGCAGGTCGTCGTTGCGGTGCGCGGGGTCGAACAGCGACAGGTCGACGCCACGCCGCCACAGGTGCACGTCGTCCACGCCGAGGCGCCTCAACCGGGTGGCCGAGGCCGTCGACGGGACCAGGTTGCGGTCGGCGCGTCGGTGCAGGTGACCGACCCAGCGGTCGAGCAGGCCGTCGCCGGGGACGCCGTACTGCCGGGCGAACCCGGCGACGTCGGTCTGGTAGACCGCCACCGTCGGGATCCCGAGACGGCGGGCGGCGCGCAGCCCGACGTACCCGAGCGCGAACGGCGAGGCCAGGTGGACCACGTCCGGCTCGAAGTCGGCCAGTGCCTTGCCGACCGCCCCGTCGGGCAGGCCGACGGAGAAGGTGCGGTAGCCGGGCAGCCCGAACGACCGCACCCGGACGACCTTCGCCCCGCGGTAGCTCGCCAGGCCGGGGGCGGGGGCGACGACGAGGACCTCGTGGCCGCCGGCGAGCAGCCGGTCGGCGCAGTGACGCACCGTGTTGGTGACGCCGTTGACAGCAGGGAGGAACGACTCCGAGACGATCGCGACCTTCAGCCGGTTCATGGCACGAAGGTCGCGAGACCACGTGAACGGACGGTGGCGTCGAGGTTCAGGTCGGCCGACGGTCGGCCGACGGCTCAGTGTGAGGTCATGCCTCCCCGGCGCCGTCCTGGCTGCTGTCGGCGCTGTCGGGGTCCGCGAGCTGGCTGTAGTCGTCGGGCAGCGTGCGCTGCTCGACGACCCGGTGCGCGACCTCGCGGAGCTTGACGTTGGCGTGGCTGGAGTAGCGGCGGAGCACCTCGAAGGCCGTCTCCAGCCCCATGTCGTACTGCGCCATCAGGATGCCCTGGGCCACGCCGATCAGGTGCCGGCTCTGCAACGCGGTCTGCAGACCCGACACGAGCTGGGTGTTGCTGATCGCAGTCGCGGCGTGCGACGCGAACACCAGGGCGAGGTCGCGGTTGTCGGCGTCCCAGGCGTGCGGCTTGCGGGAGTAGAGGTTCAGGGCACCGAGGGCCTCGACGTCGTTGGCCATCCGCACGCTGAGGATCGACCCGGCGCCGACGTCCGCGGCTCGGGGCGCCCAGCGCGGCCAGCGCTCGTCGTTGACCAGGTCGTCGATGACGTAGGACTCGTCGCCCGCGATCGCGGACAGGCACGGGCCCTCGTCGAGCTCGTACTGCCAGTCGTCGCACAGCCGGGCGGCCTCGTCGGTGAGGGCGACCGTCTCCGGGCGGCCCTTCCGCCGGCGCAGCGTGATGCCGACGAAGTCGCAGGCCGGGATCACCTCGACCGCGCGGTCGGCGATGCGCTGGAAGGTCAGCGTCTCGTCGGCGCGGGCGAGCAGGTCGCGGCTCACCAGGGCGAAGTACGCCGCCAGCTGGGCCTGGTTGTCCACCAACCCCTCCGTTTCGTTCTCGAGCATGTCGCACCACCCACGATCAGAGTCCCCGCGCGCCCGAATCTACCCAGAGGCGGCGGTGGTGTCCCGCTTGCGCATCACGACAGCTCGTCGCGCAGCTCGGCGATGATCCTGGTCAGCAGCCTCGAGACATGCATCTGCGTGACACCGATCTCACGGGCGATCTCCTCCTGCGTCCAGCCGCTGAAGAAGCGCAGGTGCAGGATCTTGCGATCCCGCTCGCTGAGGCGGCGTACGGCGGGCCCGAGCATCACCCGGGCGTCGACCGCGTCGTGGCCGTCGGCGTCCTCCGCGGCGTCCGGCAGCAGGTCCCCGAGCGAGGGGGCGTCCGGGACGCCGCTGACGGGACGGTCCAGCGACGACGGGCTGAAGCAGCCGTCGGCGCCGAGTGCCTCCTCGATCTCGCCCACCGGCTCGCCGAGCCGGGCCGCGATCTCCGAGGGCCGGGGAGAGCGCCCGAGCTCCTGGGTCAGGTCGGCCGCGGCGGCGAGGATCCGGCTCTGCAGCTCCTGCACCCGACGGGGCGGACGCACCACCCAGCCGTGGTCGCGGAAGTGCTTGCGGACCTCGCCCCGGATCGTCGGCACGGCGTAGGCCAGGAAGTCGGCCTGCTTGGCCGAGTCGTAGCCGCGGGCCGCCTTCACCAGGCCCAACCGGGCGACCTGCTCGAGGTCCTCGGCGGCGATGCCGCGGTTGCGGTAGCGCCGGGCGATCCCGTGGGCGACCCCCAGGTGGGCCATCACGAGGTCGGAGGCGGCCGAGCTCAGCTCGGCGGGGACGGTGTGGGCCGACTCGGGAAGGGGCTCGGCCACCTGCGTGCTCACGGACTTTCCGGTCATGCCGGATCACCACGGCTCTCGCTAAGGTCCAGCACCGGCGCACGGGCGGACTCTGCTCTCGCCGGGCTTTTTCAGCGAGCAACGGCCGTCCCGGGAGTCCCGGTGGGGCCACTGGTCACAGTACTCCCGCTTGCCGCGACGGGAACCCCTGCGGTGGGAATCCCGGCGCGCGGGTCTGGGTACGGTGTTCGGGACCCCCGATGCGCCGCACACGCCCGAGGAGCCCCATGACGATGAGCAGCCCGACCGACCCCGACGCGCCCTTCGCGCCCGCTGGGCTCGACCGTCACCTGCTGCGTGAGGTGGGTCAGGTGGTCCGGGCGCTCGAGGCCAACGGACGCTGCACCGAGGAGGAGCTCGCCGTGCTCGTCGGCGCGCCGTACTGGGAGCGCAACCGGTACCACCGCGTGCTGGAGTTCATGAAGTCCGACGGCCTCCTGAGCCAGGACGACGCGGGCGTCATCAGCCTCCAGCGCTGAGCCGTTACCGGAGGAAGATCCACCACGCGCCGACCAGGCTCGGCACCAAGCCGATCAGCAGCCACGGGCTGACCGGGCGCTTCTCGTGGATGAGCAGCGCGGCCACCATGGCGATCACGCCGAACGCCGCGCCGATGAGCAGCAGGCCGACCTTCTCGTCGAGCCCGTCGGAGAACGCCGCCGCCACGACCAGCCCGACGGCGAGGTGCATGATCGTCGTCGCGGCGAGGGTGGACAACACCCACCTCTGCACGCCACTGAGGCTCATCGGCTCGCGGTTCTGCGGACGCGGGGCGCCGGGCTGCATCAGGTGCTTGCGCACGGGCGGGCGGTCGCCCGAGGGTGTGACGGTCACATGGCAGACTAACCGCCATGCTTCCCCTGGCCGACCTGACGTACGAGGCCGACTCCCTGCGGATCCTCGGCACGACCCGTCGGGCCTACGTCATCCCCGAGCTGAAGCTGCTCTACATCTCCCTGGCCAAGAACGCCTGCACGAGCATCAAGTGGCTGATGGCCGAGCTCGCCGGGGAGGACCTCGACAGCCTGGTGCCGTCGGCGGGCTTCTACCCGAACCGCGAGGCCGGGATCCACGACCGCTACGCGTGGAAGCGCACCCCGCGGCTGCACGAGCTGCCCGAGGGGGTGCGCCCGACCATCAGCGGCGAGAACGGCTGGATGATCTTCACCGTGCTGCGCGACCCACGCTCGCGGCTGTTCTCGGCGTGGGAGAACAAGTACCTGCTGCGCAACCCGGCCTACTGGCGCAAGGTCGACCGGCCCTGGGCGCCGCGGATCCCGACCGAGCCGCAGCACGTCATCGACGACTTCGCGAAGTTCGTCTTCGACGTCTACGACAACCCCGACCACGAGGTGTTCCAGAGCGACGCGCACTTCCGCGCGCAGACGTTCCTGCTGCAGGAGTACGCCGTTCCCTACACGCACCTCTACGACATCTCCGAGCTGAAGCAGATGGTCGCGGACCTCACCGACCACGTCCGGGGGCACGGCTGGACCGGCGAGGTCTCGCTCGGCAACTCCAACGACACCCCGCTGCCGGCCAACCGCGACGTGTTCGCCGGCGGCGTCCGCGAGGCGATCGAGAAGCTGTACGCCGACGACTTCTCGCGCTTCCCCGACGCCTGGGACTTCTCGCGCGTCGAGGCCCGCGACCTGCAGTGGACCAAGGAGTCCTTCGCCCACGTGCGCTCGATCGTCGAGGCCAACCAGCGGATCGCGGACCTCGCGCGCACCGCCCGTCGGCTCAACCAGCGCAACGCCACCCTGCAGGCGCGGGTCAACGAGCTGCGGGCCGCCGGCGCGACCTCGGGCGCCGCCGCGTCCCTCCCGTCGCGCGTGCTGCGCAAGATCCGCGGCTGACCCCGCGCGACCTCGGGTCAGGCGAGGTCGGAGATCTTCTCGATGAGCTCGGTCGTCGAGATCGACGGCGTGCGCGGGAGGTAGTGCACCTCGCAGATGTCCTTGAACTCGTCGAACCGGCCGGCCCAGTCGTCGCCCATGACGAGGATGTCGGCCTGGTGCTCGATGATGTAGTCGCGCTTCTGTTCCAGCGACTCCTCGACGAACACCGCGTCGACCACCTTCAGGGCGGCCACGATCTCGAGCCGCTCGGCCTGCGAGAAGACCGGCGACCGGCCCTTCTTGCGCTCGTTCAGCGCGTCGGCCGAGACGCCGACCACGAGCCGGTCCCCGAGGGCGGCCGCGCGCTCGATGACGCGCAGGTGGCCCACGTGGAACACGTCGAAGGTGCCGAAGGTGATGACGGTCTTGCTCATGGCGCAGCATCCTCCCACGCGTCCCCGCCCGCGCCGAATCGGCGGTCACACCAGCTGTAACGCGGGGTTATGGACGCTCAACACCTGGAATTCCGCGTGGGATGCGTCCAGATGACGTGGGGAGTGCCACGTCGGACCGTGTGGCGACCCGCCACTGGTGTTGGTTAGGCTCACCTAAGTTCGAATGGTCCGTCCCAGGAGAGTCATGCCCCGGTCCCCCCGCGTCCGCCGCCCCGCGCTGCTGCTGGCGTCGACGCTCGCCCTGTCCGCCACCGTGTCCGGCTGCGGCTTCCTCGGCATCGGTGGCGACGAGCCCGGTGACATCCAGGTCTACTCCGCGCGGCACTACGACCTCGAGGACGCGTTCGTCGAGTTCGAGGAGGAGACCGGCCTCAAGGTCGACTTCATCTTCGGCGACGACGCGGAGCTGCTCGAGCGGCTCAAGTCCGAGGGCGACGAGAGCCCGGCCGACATGTTCGTCACGGTCGACGCCGGAAACCTCTGGAACGCCGAGGAGCAGGGCGTCCTGCAGCCGGTCGACTCGCAGGTCCTGAAGGACTCGATCCCGGCGGAGTACCGCGACCCCGGCAACGAGTGGTTCGGCCTCGCGCTGCGTGCCCGCACCATCGCCTACAACCCGGACAACGTCGACCCCGCCGACTTCGACACCGAGGACACGTACGCCGGACTGACCGACCCGAAGTGGAAGGGCCGGCTCTGCATGCGTGACTCGACCGAGGCCTACACGCAGTCGCTGGTGGCCAGCCTCATCGACCTGCACGGCCGCGAGCGCACCAAGGAGATCGTGCAGGGCTGGCTGGACAACGACGTCGACATCATGAGCAACGACATCGAGCTGCTCGAGGCCGTCGACGCGGGCACCTGCGACGTCGCGATCGTCAACCACTACTACTACGCGCGCGAGCTCGACGAGAAGCCGGACCTGAACGTCAAGCTGTTCTGGGCCAGCCAGGACGGCGCCGGCACGCACGTCAACATCTCCGGCGCGGGCATCACGGAGTCGTCCGACGCGCCCAAGAAGGCGCAGCGGCTGCTCGAGTGGCTCGCCTCCGACGGCCAGAAGGCGTTCGTGGGCGGCAACCACGAGTACCCCGTGAACCCCGACGTCGCCCCCGACGACGTGATCGCGGGCTTCGGCGACTTCACGCCGATGCCCGTCGACGCCAAGGCCTACGGGTCGCTCAATCCCGAGGCCACCGAGCTGCTCGCCGAAGTCGGATACGAGTGACAGTCACGGCGGCCCCGGTCCCGGGGCCGCGCACGCGTGCCCGTCGGGGAGCCGGGTCCGGCCGTCCGGCGTGGTCGTTCGTGACGTTCCTGGTCGCGCTGGTCGTGGCGAGCCCGGTGATCGCCGTGGTGGTCGACGGGGTGCTCAACGGTCGCGAGGCGACGATGCCGCGCGGGCTCGGCGGGATGGTCGTCACCACGCTGCTGCTGATGACCGGCGTCGGGCTCGGCACGCTGGTGGTCGGCGGCGGCCTCGCCTGGCTGGTGACCGCCTACCGCTTCCCGGGGCGCGACGTCCTGGTGTGGCTGCTGGTGCTGCCGCTGGCGATGCCGGCGTACATCCTGGGCTTCGTCTTCCTCTCCACCTTCGACGCGGCGGGTCCCGTCCAGTCGCTGCTGCGTGACGTGCTCGGCGACGCGGTCGCGTTCTCCGTCCGCTCGCTGCCGGGCGCGATCGTCGTGATGTCGCTGTCGCTCTTTCCGTACGTGTACCTGATGGCGCGCGCCGCGCTCGTCGAGCAGTCGCCGACGACGTACGACGCGGCACGCAGCCTCGGCGCCGGTCGCCGACGGGCGTTCTGGCGGGTGGTCGTCCCGCTCGCGCGGCCGTCGCTCGCGGCCGGCCTGGCGATCGTGATGATGGAGGTGCTCACCGACTTCGCGACGGTGCAGTACTTCGGCGTGAAGACCGTCTCGGTCGGCGTCTACCTGGTCTGGAAGGGCTCGTACGACTTCCACGCCGCCACCCAGATCTCGGCGCTGGTGCTCGTGTTCGCCGTCGCCGTGCTGGCGGGGGAGCGGCTGATGCGCGGCCGGGCCCGCTTCACCCAGCGCGGCGGCCGCGGCGCCGGGCTGCCCGCCGAACGGCTCACCGGCGCGCACGGCTGGGCCGCGACGCTGGCCTGCCTGCTCGCCCTCGCCGCCGGCTTCGTCGTTCCGGTGATCCGGCTGGTCGGCTGGGCGGTCGCCGAGGCGCGGGCGGACCCGGAGGCGTTCGTCGACGAGCGGTTCGGCGAGTACCTCGCCAACTCTCTCGCCGTCGCCGCGATCGCCGCGACCGGCTGCGTGCTGCTCTCGCTGGTGATGAGCCACGCGGTCCGCATCGGCGGTGGTCGGGTGGTCGGCTCCGCCGCGTCCGTGACCACGTTCGGGTACGCCGTCCCCGGCGCCGTCGTCGGTATCGGCGTGCTGCTCGTCTTCGCGTGGGCGGACCGGGCGCTCGAGGCGCTCGGCGTGCCCAACGGGACCGGCCTGCTGGTCACCGGCTCGGTCCTCGGCATCCTCTACGCCTACCTCGTCCGGTTCCTCGCCCCGGCGTACCAGGCGGTCGACGCCAGCTTCGCCAAGATCGCCCCGTCGATGACGCTGTCGGCGATGAGCCTCGGCGCGGGACCGCTCGGCGTCCTAAGCCGGGTGCACCTGCCGCTCGTCCGGCCCGGCGTCGCGGTCGCCCTCGTGCTGGTCACGATCGACGCGATCAAGGAGCTGCCGATCGTGCTGCTGCTCCGCCCGTTCGGGTTCACTACGGTTGCGGTGTGGGTCTACCAGCTCGCCGCCGAGAACTTCTGGCAGAAGGCGGCTCTCCCGGCGCTCGTGATCGTCGCGGCCGCGACCGTGCCCGTCTACGTGCTGTTCCGGCAGATCCGCGCCACCGACCGCAGGGACGCGCGTGAGCGCTGACACGCCGGCGCTCCGGCTCGACAAGGTCACCAAGAGGTACGGCGCCACGACGGCCGCCCGCGACCTCGTGCTCGACGTCGCGCCGGGCGAGCTGCTGACGCTGATCGGGCCGTCCGGCTGCGGCAAGTCCACGACGCTGCGGCTGGTCGCCGGCCTCGACCGGCCCGACGAGGGCTGTGTCTCGATCGCCGGCGAGACCGTCGCCGACGGGCGCCGGTGGCAGCCGCCGGAGAAGCGGCGCGTCGGGCTGGTGTTCCAGGAGCACGCGCTGTTCCCGCACCTGACGGTCGCGCGCAACGTCGCGTTCGGGATCGACCGGCTGCCGCGCGGCGAGCAGCGCGCCCGCGTCGGGGAGATGCTCGACCTGGTCCGGCTCGGCCACCTCGCCAAGCGCTACCCGCACGAGCTGTCCGGCGGCGAGCAGCAGCGCGTCGCCCTCGCCCGGGCGCTGGCGCCGCGGCCGGCGGTGGTGCTTCTCGACGAGCCGTTCAGCAGCCTCGACGAGACGCTGCGCGCGCAGGTCCGCGCCGAGACCGTGGGTGCGCTGCGCGAGACCGGCACGACCGCCCTGTTCGTCACCCACGACCAGACCGAGGCGCTGTCCACCGGCGACCGCGTCGTCGTGATGCGCGACGGCGTCATCGAGCAGGCCGACACCCCGCAGGCGGTGTTCGAGTCGCCGGCCACCCGGTTCGTGGCGTCGTTCATGGGCGACGCGGACTTCCTGCCCGCCCACGTGCACGACGCCCTGCTGACCTCCGAGATCGGCGTGGTGTCCACGGTGCCGGGGTGGGGCAACGTCGACGTGGACGTCGAGGTGGTGCTCCGCCCGCACGAGGTGGCGCTGGCGCCCGACCCGGACGCGAGGGCCGAGGTCGTCGCCGTCGAGTACCACGGCGCGTTCGTCCTGCACACCGTCCGCCTCGCGTCGGGCAGCACGCTGCGGTCGTGGCAGACCCACGCCGTGCGCTACCCGGCCGGCACGCGGGTCGCGGTGTCCGTCGTACCCGGGATCCGGCCCACCCTCCTCGTCGGCGACCACGCGGTCAGCGAGCCTCCGCGGTAACCGGGGGACGGCACCCCGTCCGGTACGTTCGACGCTGATGTCCGTCCCGATGATCACCGCCAACCCCGAGCTCGACGAGGAGCGCCGCAGGGGCCTGCGCCGGATGCGGTCCGTCGCCGTGGGGCTGCTGCTGTTCGCCGCCGTGGTGTACGTCGTCACGCTCGACCTCGACGGCTTCTGGGGCTACGTGAACGCCGGCGCCGAGGCGTCCATGGTGGGCGCGATCGCCGACTGGTTCGCGGTCACCGCGCTGTTCAAGCACCCCCTCGGCCTGCCGATCCCGCACACCGCGCTGATCCCGCGGCGCAAGGAGATGCTGGGCCGCAGCCTGGAGGAGTTCGTCGGCGAGAACTTCCTCCAGGAGCGGATCATCCGCGAGCGCCTGGAGGTCGCCGAGCTCAGCCGCCGCGTCGGCGGCTGGCTGGTCGAGGAGGCCAACGCCCGGCGGGTCGTCGACGAGGCTGCCTCGGTCCTGCAGCTGGGGCTGTCGCGGATCAAGGACGAGGACATGGCCTCGCTCGTCGGCGAGGCGATCCTGCCGCGGCTGCGCGAGGAGCCGATCAGCCCCGTCGCCGGCAGCCTGCTCGAGGAGGTGGTCCGCGACGGCGCCCACCACGGCCTGGTGGACCTCGCGCTCGACGAGGCCTACGGCTGGCTCGACCAGAACGAGGACACGTTCACCGACATCGTCGGCGAGCGTGCGCCCTGGTGGTCGCCGCACTCGGTCAACGACCGGGTCAGCCGGCGCATCCACCTCGAGCTGATGGCCTGGATCGCCGACATCCGCAACGACCCGCGGCACCGCGCCCGCCTCGCGCTGGACAGCATGCTCGCCGACCTGGCCCGCGACCTGCTGCACGACGAGGCGACCCAGGCGCGCGCCGAGCAGCTCAAGCTGCGCGTGCTCGACCACCCGCAGATCCTGGTGACGGCGACGTCGCTGTGGAAGGCGTTCCGGTCCGCGCTGCTCGACGCCCTCGCCGAGCGCGAGGGTCCGCTGCGCGTGCGGGCGCGCCAGGAGCTGACCCACTTCGGGCAGCAGCTGCTGGCCGACCCCGACCTGCGCCGCAGGCTCGACGGCCACGCGGCCGACCTGGCGGTGTTCGTGGTCGACCGCTACGGCCGCGAGCTGACCACGGTGATCACCCACACCATCGACCGGTGGGACGGCCGCGAGGCCGCGTCGCGCATCGAGCTGCACGTCGGTCGCGACCTGCAGTTCATCCGGATCAACGGCACGATCGTGGGTGGCCTCGTCGGCGTGCTGATCCACGCCGCGACGCAGTTGGTGTGACAATCGCGCCATGACCGTGCGCATCGTGCCCATCCGCGAGCGGACGATCCGACTGGGCCAGCTGCTCAAGCTGGCCGATCTCGTGGACGCCGGGTCCGATGCCAAGCCGCTGCTCGAGTCGGGACGCGTCTACGTCAACGGCGAGCTCGAGACCCGGCGCGGGCGCCAGCTCGTGCGCGGCGACGTGGTGAGCGTCGGCGGCGAGTCGGTGCGGCTGGCCTGAGGGCCGGCGCTCAGCGCACCTCGACCAGGTCGACGACGAAGATCAGCGTCTCGCCCGGCTTGATGACGCCGCCGGCGCCGCGGTCGCCGTACCCGAGGTGCGGCGGGATCACCAGCTGACGCCGGCCGCCGACCTTCATGCCCTGCACGCCCTGGTCCCAGCCGGAGATGACCTGGCCGACGCCGAGCCGGAACGCCAGCGGCTCACCGCGGTTGTAGGAGGCGTCGAACTCCTCACCGGTGGAGTGCGCGACACCCACGTAGTGCACCAGCACCTGCTTGCCGGCCACCGCCTCGTCGCCGTCGCCCTCGTGGACGTCGGTCACGACCAGGTCGTTCGGGGCGTCGGGTCCGGGGAACTCGATCTCGGGCTTGTCGGCCATGCGGCTCACGTCTCCTTCGGTCGGCTGGGGACCGGCCCAGCCTACGGGCGCCCGGTCAGCGCACGTCAGGGTGCTGCCGGACCAGCCGCCCGGCCGCGCGCACCAGGTACACGTTCGGCTCGCGAGCTGCCTGCCGGAGACGTCCCCCTAGCCGCCCACCCGCGGTGTCAGGCTCCGTGGACGTAGTGGTCGAGCTGGTCGCGCTCGAACTCCAGCTCGCTCATCCGGTGCTTCACCACGTCGCCGATGCTGACGATGCCGGTCAGGCGGCCGTCGGCGACGACGGGCAGGTGCCGGAAGCGCCGCTCGGTCATCACCTTCATCAGCTCGTGCACGCTGGCGTCACCGGTGCAGGTCTGCACATCGGCGGTCATGATGTCCGACACCGGTAGGTCCACGACGGCCTCGAGCTCGTGCAGCCGACGGACGACGTCGCGCTCGGAGACGATCCCGTCGACGGTGCTGCCGTCGGTGCTCACGACGAGCGCACCGATGTTGTGCTTGGCCAGCAGCGCGATGAGCTCGCGCACCGTGGCGTCCGGCTTGATGGTGACGACGTCCTGGCTCCCCTTGCCGGACAGAACCTCGTGGATGCGCATCGTGCGACCTCCGCTTCCCGATCTCGACGGTGCTTTTACGGTGGCCCCGTGTGCTCCACCACGCTAGTCACATTTCGAACTCGTGGGTAGGAGGCTGCGAGGATGGTCCCGCCATGAAGACAGAACTCGACCGGTTGGGCGCTCCCGCAAGCCTGCTGATGATGGGCTGGCTGAGCGTCGTGCTCGGGCTCGACCGCGCCGGCGGCGACGGCACGCTGTGGCTGCAGCGTGGCCTCGGCGTGCTGACCTGGGTCGTGCTGCTGGTCGCGCTGCGCCGGGTCTCACCGATGGTGCGCGCGCAGACCGCGGTCGTCGTCGCGTTCGCGACGCTCGTGGAGTACACCTTCAGCGCCGGGCTCGAGGTCTACACCTACCGCTTCGACAACGTGCCGGCGTACGTCCCACCGGGGCACGGGCTGGTCTACCTCTCGGCGTTCGCGCTGGGGCACGCCGCGTTCGTGCAGCGACGGCTACGAGCGGCCGAGCTGCTCGTG
This sequence comes from Nocardioides iriomotensis, assembly GCF_004168035.1. GTDB lineage: Bacteria > Actinomycetota > Actinomycetes > Propionibacteriales > Nocardioidaceae > Nocardioides_B > Nocardioides_B iriomotensis. The sequence continues at coordinate 186,493 of NZ_SDPU01000034.1, forward strand.
CTCGTCGTCGGTGGCGGGTGGGCGGCGTACGGGCTGTTCCTGGCCGACCGCCCCGACGCGCTCGGGGCGTTCTGGTTCGTGTGCCTGGCCGGGTTCCTGGCGTGGGGCCCGTCCAAGCAGGTGTACGTCGGCGCGTTCGTCGTCGTGAGCTGGCTGGAGCTGCTAGGCACGCACCTCGGCACCTGGGCGTGGGGCACCCACGACTTCACCGGCTGGGTCACGATCGGCAACCCGCCGTCGGGTGCGGCCGGAGGCTACGGCTGGTTCGACCTGGCCGGCCTGCTGCTCGCGCCGTACATCCTCCGCGCGACCGGACGGCTCACTCGTCCTCGTCCAGCTCCGGGATCGGCTCGTCCTGAGCCGGAGGACGCCGCCGCGCACTGAGGTCGTGCACCGAGCCGCCCCGGTGGCCGGGCTCGGCGGGCTCGTCGTCGCCGGAGACCGACCCGAGGTAGGACAGCGCGGCGTCGTGGAGACGGCCGTTGCTGGCCAGCGCGTTGCCGCCGGTCGGTCCGGGCGTGCCGGCGAGCGACGTGAACTGGCCGCCGGCCTCGCGCACGATCACGTCGAGCGCGGCCATGTCGTAGAGCTCGAGGTCCGGCTCGGCGGCCAGGTCGACGGCGCCCTCGGCGACGAGCATGTAGGACCAGAAGTCGCCGTACGCCCGGGTGCGCCAGGTGCGGCGCGACAGCGCCATGAAGTCGTCGAGCCGGCCAGCCTCCTCCCACCCTCTGAACGAGGAGAAGGAGAGCGATGCGTCCTCCAGTGAGGCGACGTCGGAGACCCGGCACGTCGACGCGTTGAGCAGCGAGCGGCCGGTCCAGGCGCCGCCGTCCTTGGACGCCCACCAGCGGCGGTTGAGCTGCGGCGCGGACACGCAACCGACGACGACCTCGTCGTCGACCATCAGCGCGATGAGGGTGGCCCACACGGGGACGCCGCGGACGAAGTTCTTGGTGCCGTCGATCGGGTCGACCACCCAGCGGCGCTGGCTGTAGCCGGTCGAGCCCTGCTCCTCACCGATCACCGCGTCGCGCGGGCGAGCACGGGAGAGGGTGCGGCGGATGCCCTCCTCGACGGACTTGTCCGCGTCGGTCACCGGCGTCAGGTCGGGCTTGTTCATCACGTGCAGGTCCTGGGCCTTGAACCGGCTCGTGGTCAGCGAGTCGGCGTCGTCCGCCAGGACGTGCGCAAGCCGCAAGTCGTCGGTGTAGTTGGGGGGCATGAGGGTCAGGCTAGGGCACCCGCCGTGCTCGGCCGCTGCGCCGTCGCCGGAACCTGTGAAGACCTGAAGATTCCCGGGTCGGAACGGACTGCCGCGTCTCGCGCTGGCTAGCGTGACCGCATGGAGATCGCCGGCCTGCCCGCGCACCCGCTGATCGTGCACGCCGCGGTCGTGTTCACGCCGTTGGCCGCCCTGCTGGTGATCGTCTTCGCGGTGCTGCCGAGGTACCGGTGGCTGACCCGCTGGCCGACGGCCGCGGCGGTGGTGGCGGCACTGCTCGCGGTGTGGGCGGCGCGCCTCAGCGGGCGGGCGATGCTCGAGGCCAACCCGGCGCTGGCCCAGCTCGTCGTCACGCACCAGGCGCGCGCCAACCTGCTGTCGCTGCTGATCATCGGGTTTGCCGTGCTGGCGCTGCTGGGCACCTGGTTGCTGCCCGGCCCGACGGCGCTCGCGAGCGGCCGGGGCGCAGTGACGTCGCGGACTGCCGTGCTCGACAAGGTGCTGCCGGCCGTGCTCGTCGTCGCGGCGCTGGTCGTGCTGGTGCAGGTCGTGCTCACCGGCGACGCCGGGTCGCGCGCGGTCTGGGGCTGACGCCCCCGCGGTCAGTCGCCCTCGGCGCGCTCGCGGCTGGCGAGCAGCCGCCGGAACGACTCCACGCGCTCGGCCTCCGTGCGGCCGTCCTCGATCGCCTCGTCGAGCCCGCACTCCGGCTCGGTCTCCCCGTGCGTGCAGCCGCGCGGGCAGGCGTCCGTGAGCTCCTCGAGGTCAGGGAACGCCTTGATCAGGTTCGCCGGCTGGACGTGCGCCAGCCCGAACGACCGGATGCCGGGGGTGTCCACGATCCAGCCGGTCGCGCCGTCGTGCTCGGGCAGCTCGAGCATCACCGCGGACGTGGAGGTGTGCCGGCCGCGGCCGGTGACGGCGTTGACCTTGCCGATGGCCCGGTCGGCGCCAGGCACCAGACCGTTCACCAGGGTGGACTTGCCGACCCCGCTGTGGCCGACGAGCACGCTCATCCGGCCGGTCAGCCGGTCGCGCACCTCGGAGAGGTCGCCGTCGCGCTGTGAGACGACGGCGTCGACCCCGAGCGGTCGGTAGGCCGCGAGCAGCCCGGCCGGGTCGGCGAGGTCGGACTTCGTGAGGCAGAGCAGCGGCTCCATGCCGGCGTCGTACGCCGCCACGAGGGCGCGGTCGATCAGCCGGCGGCGCGGCTCGGGGTCGGCGAGCGCGGTGACCACGACGAGCTGGTCGGCGTTGGCGACGATGACGCGTTCGACGGGGTCGTCGTCGTCGGCGGTACGGCGGAGCACGGTGGCGCGCTCCTCGACCTCGACGATGCGCGCCAGGGTGCCCTCGTCGCCGGAGACGTCGCCGACGAGGCGGACCCGGTCACCGACGACGACGCCCTTGCGGCCGAGCGGGCGGGCCTTCATGGCGAGGACCGTGCGGCCGTTGACGAGCGTGGTCAGCCGGCCGCGGTCGACGGTGACGACGACGCCGTCGACGGCGTCGTCGTAGGTGGGCCGGTCCTTGGTGCGCGGCCGGGTGTGGCGGCGGGGTCGGTCGTAGCGCTCGTGGTCGTACTCGGCGTACTGCTCGTAGCCGCCCTTCGGCACTAGAGGAGCCTCGACCAGGCGTCGGCGAAGCCGGGGAAGGTCTTCGCGGTGGTCTCGACGTTCTCGACCTTGACCCCGCGGACGACCAGGCCCAGCACGACAGCGGCGTGCGCCATCCGGTGGTCGGCGTAGGTGTGGAACGTGCCGCCGTCGAGGTGCGCCGGCCGGATGGTCAGGCCGTCGTCGGTCTCGACCACGTGGCCGCCGAGGGAGTTGAGCTCGGTGGCCAGGGCGGCGAGGCGGTCGGTCTCGTGGCCGCGGATGTGGGCGATGCCGCGCAGGTGGCTGGGCGAGGAGGCCAGGGCGCACAGCGCCGCGACCACGGGGGTCAGCTCGCCGACGTCGTGCAGGTCGTAGTCGAGACCGCTGATCGTCCCGGTGCCGCGCACGGTCAGGCCGTCGTCGCCGAGGCTGACGTCGGCGCCCATGAGCGACAGGATCTCGCGGAGCGCGTTGCCGGCCTGCGTGGTGTGGGCCGGCCAGTCGCGCACCGTCACCCGGCCCCCGGTCGCGAGCGCGCTGGCCAGGAACGGGGCGGCGTTGGACAGGTCGGGCTCGACGACGACGTCGGTCGCGCGCACCGGGCCCGGCGCGACCCGCCAGTGGTTCGCATCCGAGTCGTCGACGTCCACGCCACGCTGCCGGAGCTGGTCGACCGTCATCTCGATGTGGGGGAGCGAGGGCACGGGCTTGCCGTCGTGGCGAACGTCGACCCCCTGCTCGTAGCGCGCGCCCGCCAGCAGCAGCGCCGAGATGAACTGGCTGGACGCCGACGCGTCGATCGTGACCTCGCCGCCGCGGACCGAGCCGGTGCCGAGCACCGTGAACGGCAGCGTGCCGCGGTCCTCGTCGTCGATCTCGACGCCGAGGCCGCGCAGGCCGCGGAGCACCTCGTGCATCGGCCGGCTGCGGGCGTGCGGGTCACCGTCGAAGATGACCGGGCCGTCGGCCAGCGCCGCCACCGGCGGGACGAACCGCATCACCGTGCCGGCCAGGCCGCAGTCGATGGTGGTGCGGCCGGTCCAGGCGCCGGGGGAGACCTTCCAGTCGTCGCCGGTCGTGTCGACCTCGGCGCCCAGCGCGGTGAGCGCCGCGGCCATCAGCTCGGTGTCGCGCGAGCGGAGCGCTCGCCGTACCACGCCGGGGCCGTCGGCCACGGCCGCCAGCACCAGGGCGCGGTTGGTCAGCGACTTGGAGCCCGGCAGCGACACCGTGGTGTCGACGGGGCTCGCCGCGTGCGGCGCCGGCCAGAGGGCGTGGTGTGCGTCGTTCATCGCCACGAGGGTATGCCTGCCGGTCCCGCGTGGTCGCCGCGGCTCAGGACGTGACCGACTTGGCGGCCAGCCTGGCCTGCTGCTTCGCCTCGCGGCGCAGGTGCTTGGCCTCGCGCTTGACGTCGGTGACGGCCCGCTTGGCCCGCCACGCGACCCCGGGCTTGCCCTCGGTGTCCACCGCGGCGATGAGGAGGCCGCCGAGCATGGAGACGTTCTTGGTGAAGTGCAGCTTCTGCTGGGTGCGCGTGGTCGGGTCGGACTCCTCCCAGAACCGGTGCCCGGCCGCGGTCGTCGGCACCAGCGAAGCCGCGAGCACCATCGCGCTCAGCCGCGGCGCGCGTCCCGTGGCGAGGGCGAGGCCGGCGCCGATCTGGGCGGCCGCGTTGAGCTGGACCACCTTCTTGGCGTCCCGCGTCACGGGCACGTCGTCGGGCGTCGCCTGGTCGGCGGTGTGAGTGAGCCGGTCGATGACGGGCCTGGCCTTCGCGGCGAGCGCGTCGGCGTTCTTGAGGGCGTTGACACCCCCCAGGACGAACATCGACGCGAGCATCGGACGGGCGACGAGGCGAACCGGAGTCATGGCACCTTCATACCCGATCGGCGGCCGGACACGCCGGGCCGGTCGAGCGTCAGGGCACGACGCCGATGGGGGCGCTGATCTCGTCGGAGCCGATGCGCACGACGAGCGGGCCGCGACCGGCAGGCAGCACTGCGTCGAAGGTGCCGGAGAACGAGGTCGCGCCTGGGGCGACCGGGCACGTCATGACCGTGGAAGAGGTGAGCACGCACCCGGGCACCGGGCTCTCGAACTTCTGCTGGTTCTCCGGCAGGACGAGCTCGATCGAGGTCGTGCCGCGGGGGACGCTCACCGTGAAGTCGACGTTGTGCAGGTTGCCGCTGCGCAGCGTGGCCCTCGGCCCCGACACCCAGGCGAGCTCGACCGGGACGGGCTGCAGGGTGGTGCCGACGGAGTTGTCGCCCGGCGCGAGCTCGTCGTACTCCGCCGGAGCCGTCACCGTCAGCGTGAACGGCGTCTCGACGTCCGTCGCCGCGCCGAGCACGAGATCGACGATCTGGCCCTCGTCTGGGTCCGGGCAGCGCAGCGCGCCGCCCTCGATCGCGCACCCGCTGGCGCTCTCGATCGTGGCGCCGGTCGCGCCCAGGTCGACGTAGTCGAGACCGTCGACGCCGCGCAGCGTGGTGCTCACGACGTACATGCCGTCGGTTCCCGGCAACGGGTTCGCCGGCGTGAGCGGGGTCAGGGAGACGTTCGTGACGCCGTCGTGGTTGAACGTCGCGAACACCGGGTCCACGCCGTCCGCCGACAGCGTGAGCGTCACGACGGTGTCGCCCTGGTTGAGGGGGACGGACAGCGGCAGGTCGTAGCTCGTGGTCGTGCCGGTCGGGCACAGCACGGACGTTCCGGTGGCACCGATCCACGGTGTGCAGTCGCCGAGCGTGGAGCCGAACGTGATCCCACCCAGTGGGGTGAGGTCGACCCGCACCGTGCTCGGGAGGGTGCCGCCACCGGCGAGGCTGAACGACACGGAGCCGTTGTTGTAGCTGGGCGCCGCGGCGAACGCCACGGTCGGCGGCGGCGTGACCACGGGCGGCGTGACCACGGGCGGCGTGACCACGGGCGGCGTGACCACGGGCGGCGTGACCACGGGCGGCGTGACCACGGGCGGTGTCACCGGCGGCGTCGTCGGAACCGGCTCGGCTGCCGGGGTCGGCTCGCCGGTCGGAGCCGGCTCGTCCGTCGGGGTCGGCTCCCCGGTGGGGGTCGGCTCCTCGGTCGGGCTGGGCTCGTCGGTCGGAGTCGGCTCGTCGGTGGGAGTCGGGTCGGTGGTCGGGGTGGGCTCCTCGGTCGGGACCGTCGTGGTCGGGTCGGCACCCGGGAGCTCGACCGGCACGAGGTAGGGGGAGTCCGTCTCGGTCTCGGGGACGTCCGACGCGGTGGCTGCTTCCTCGGTTTTCCGCTCGTCCTGCGGCTGCGGGAGCTGGGAGGTCGCCTCGGCGGGAGGAGCGGCCGGGACCTCGGCGGTGGCCGGGTTGTCGGCCGCCACCACCTTCTCCGGGCTGCTGGGCAGCATCATCACGCCGACCGTCGTGGCGGCGACGACGCTGGCGGCCACGCCGCCCACGGTGGCGACCCCGGCGTTGGCGACGACCACGTCGCGCACCCGGCCGAGGGCCGCGACGAGGCCGAGACTGCCGGCTGAAGCGCCACCGGCGGCAGCGAGGTAGCCGGTGGCGGCCGCACCGAGCAGCAGGGGCGCGATGATCGCGGCGAGGTTCGAGTTGACCTCGGTCAGCTCGAGGTACATCGCCGTGCAGCGACGGCACTGGTCGACGTGCCCCTGCACCTTGGTGCTGTCGCGGTTGGAGAGCCCCTTGCGGACGTAGGCGCCGAGGTGCTCGTTGACCCAGCGGCAATCGGTGTCGGAGATGTCGTTGAGGTGCATCGTGAGGAACGCCTGGCGGAGCCCCTCGCGCGCCCGGTAGGCCAGGGCGGACACCGAGTTGGCGCTCATGCCGAGCAGCGGCGCGATGTCGGCGGGCTTGTTGCCCTCGACCTCGAGGTGCCACAGCACGAGCTGCCAGCGCTCCGGCAGCGTGGCGAAGGCCCGCGCGGCCGCACCGCTCTCGAAGTTCGCGATCGCGGTGTCGTGGAACGGGACGCCCGGGTCGAAGGCCTCCATGTCGTCGGACGTCTGCACCTTGGCGCCGGCCCGCATCTTGTCGACGTGCAGGCGGCGTACGGCGGTGAGCAGGTAGGCGCGGAACGCCACGTCCGGGCCCCCGCCGCCCTGCAGCACGGACAGCACCTTGGCGAACGCCTCGGAGACCAGGTCGTCGGCGTCGGGCCCCCGCACGAGCTGGCGCGCGAGCCGGTTGGCGGCCTCCCGGTGCCGCGAGAACAGGTCCCCGTAGGCAGCGACGTCCCCACCGCGCACGCTCGAGATCAGCTCGGCGTCGCTGGGTGTCGCGAGTTCGCTCAGCAGGTCGGTCATGTGCCTTCAGGGGTGGGACGGCCCGAGAGTGAGGTCATGACGCCGAACGGCGCGCACGACTTCGCTCACGGTAAGCGGTGGAGGAGCCTCCGCATGGCTGATCGGCCGGATTCGTGCCCGAGTTGAGCGATCCTGGCGAAGCGGACGGGGTGGTCCCGGAACCGTTACCGACCGAAATTGGTCGAAAAAACTTCTCAGAATCGCGTCATGCCGTCCGACCTCGCCCGTTCCATCGCCGAAGGAAGCGTCGGGGCGAGCGCTGGTGGGAGCGCTTCGGGGACACGGAGACGGAGGTGGGCAGCTGATGGCCCTCTTCACGTTTGCGCGTCGCCGGCCCGACGCCGACTCGGACGTCGTGGCCCGTGGGTTGCCCGAGCACGTGCGGGAGTCGCTCCCGTTGCGGTTCGAGGCGGTGGGGGAGGCCTTGGCGTCCGGGGGGGACGTCGCAGCGGCCTGCCACGTGGTGGGTCGTGACGTGGCCCGAGACGGTGCCGCCCTGGGAGAGGCACTGTCCGGGCTGCGTACGACGTACACGCTCGTGCGCGGCTCCGACCCGGAGTTCTCCGCCACGGAGGCGCTGTCGGTGGCCTGGAGCGAGGCGACGCTGGAGTACCTGCACGACCTGTCGTGCGAGGACCCGCTGACCGGCCTGACCAGCCTGGCCCACGTCCGGACCCGGCTCGCCGAGGTCTTCCGCGACGCCGAGCTGACCGACGTACCCGTGAAGATCAGCCACGCGCTGGTCGTGGTCGAGGTGCGCGTGCGCGGTCGCGCGCTGCTCGACGAGCACCAGTTCACCCGAGCGCTTCGCCTCGTCCAGGTCGCCGAGGCGATGCGTTCGGTGTTCTCCGGCGGCGAGACGATCGGCCGTCTGGGCCTCAACCGCGCGGTGGCGGTGGTGGGCCGGCACATCGACCTCGGTACGTCGGTCAACCTGCTGCGCGACTTCCTCGGCGACCTCGACCTCGGCGACGCCGACGTGCGGGTCTGGATCGAGGGCCTGCCCGGCACGCACGACTCCGCGACCCGGTTGCTCGACGAGCTCGCTCGCACCTGACCAGCGCTACCGCAGCCGTTCGAGCACGGCCTGGAGGTCGTCGACGGCGGCGGACTCCTCTGGCGTGAGCTCGGCCAGCGACGTCCGGGACAGCCGGGCGTACACCGCGGCCATCCCCTCGAACAGCTCCCCGCTGGCTCCAGCCGACGCCTGGGTCGCCGCTATCTGCTCCATCTCGGCCACGAACCGGCCGCTCTTGCTCGCCACGGTCGCGATCAGCCGTGCGGCGCGCTTCTCGGTCTCCGGGAACGTCTCGCGCAGGTCGTCCAGCACTGGTTGCAGCACGTCGTAGTGGTGCGCGGTCTGCAACGCCTGCGCCCACAGCGCCGAGGTGCCCTTGTAGACCGACGCGGTGCACATCTTCACCGCGGATGCCACGCCCGGCATGTCGCCGACCACGCGGGCGCGCAGCCCGTCGGCGTCGAGCGCGAGCTCGGCGGCGCGGGCCCCGGACAGGTACAGCCGGGTCTCGCCGCCCGGGCGCGGCGGCGGGCCGCTGACCGCGCCGTCGACCAGGTCGAGCCCGGCGTCCGCGGCGCGCGCCGCCAGCCCCGCCACGGCCACCGGGGAGAGCGCGTTGAGGTCGGCCAGCAGCGGCCTGCTGCCGGTCCGCCGCGCCGCGGCGAGCAGGTCGTCGAGTACGGCGGACGCGGCGGCCGGTGGGCAGATGCTGACGACCACGTCCGCGGCCGCGACGACGGCGTCGAGATCGGGCAGGTCCGTGAGGCCCTCGGCGAGCCGCCGCGTGCGCTCGCTCCGGCCGCTCAGGCTGGTCACGGCGGTGGCGCCCGCCGACTGCCAGGCGCGGCCGAGCGCCGAGCCCATCGCGCCGGCGGACACGACGCCGATGGTGGGGCCGGTCGTGGGTGCTGTCATGCCTCCGGATCCAACCACGCCGTACCGGGGGCGGGCCTGGCTACGCTGACGCACATGTGCGGTCGATACGCCTCGAGCCGGAAGCCCGAGGACCTCGTCGAGGAGTTCGAGATCGACAAGGTCGAGGTCAAGGAGACGCTCGCGCCCGACTTCAACGTCGCGCCGACCAAGCCGGTGTACGCCGTGCTCCAGCGACCCCCACGCGACGAGGAGGGCGGCGCCGACGCCGCGGAGCGGCAGCTGCGCACGCTGTCGTGGGGGCTGGTGCCGTTCTGGGCCAAGGACCCGGCCATCGGCAACAAGATGATCAACGCCCGCATGGAGACCGTCCACGAGAAGCCGGCGTTCCGCCAGGCGTTCGCCAAGCGCCGCTGCCTGCTGCCCGCCGACGGCTACTACGAGTGGTACCCGACCGAACAGAGGACCAAGGCCGGCAAGCCGCTCAAGCAGCCGTTCTTCATCCACCCCGCCGACGGGTCGGTGATGGCGATGGCCGGCCTCTACGAGATCTGGCGCGACCCCACCCGCGACGACGACGACCCGCAGCGCTTCAAGTGGACCTGCACGGTGCTGACCACCTCCGCCGAGGACGCCGTCGGGCACATCCACGACCGGATGCCGCTGCTCGTCGAGCCCGAGCGGTACGCCGCCTGGCTCGACCCGACCAACAGTGCCGGGCCCGAGGACCTGCGCGACCTGCTCGTGCCGGCGGCGCCCGGGCGGCTGGAGGCCTACCCGGTCTCGACCCAGGTCAACAACGTCCGGAACAACGGACCCGACCTGCTGGACCCGCTGCCTGCCGAGGACTCCGAGGGGGACGACGCGTGAGCACCGAGGTCAGCTCCGTCGAGACCCCGCACGGTGAGGCGCGGCTGCACCGCGACCGCGCCCGGAAGCCGATCGCCACCCTCGTGCTCGGCCACGGCGCCGGCGGCGGGGTGGAGTCCCGCGACCTCGACGCGCTGGCGCGGATGCTCCCGCGTCAGGGCATCTCCGTGGTGCGCGTCGAGCAGCCGTGGCGAGTCGCCGGCAAGCGGCTCGCCGCGCGGCCCGAGGTGCTCGACGAGTGCTTCATCGCCGCGACCGACCGGCTCCGCGTTCGCACCCCGCTCGTCGTGGGCGGCCGCAGCGCCGGCGCCCGCTCGGCCGCGCGGACGGCCCGCACGATGGGCGCTGCCGCGTACCTCGCCTTGGCGTTCCCGCTGCACCCGCCCGGCCGCCCCGAGAAGTCCCGGCTCGACGAGCTCGAGGCGGTCGACGTACCCACCCTCGTGATCCAGGGCGAGCGCGACGCGTTCGGCACTCCCGAGGAGTTCCCGGAGCGGTTCGACATGGCCGTGGTCCCGGGCGCGGACCACGGCTTCAAGGTGCCCAAGCGGGGCGCGATCAGCCAGGAGGACGCCCTGCTGATCGTGGTCGAGGCGACGCTGGAGTGGGTGGTCCGCGAGGTCGTCGGGAATCAGGTCGACGCCTGACGTGTTGGACCGGGTGACCACCACCCGCACGTGCACGTGTCTCTACGCACCGAGGAGCCGTTCTTGCCTGGCACGCTGACCTGCCCACCCGGCGGACCCGACTGCGAGGAGCGTCACGCCCGTCGCGAGACGCCCCGGTCGTACCCGACCCTCCCGGTAGGCTGGACGGCGATGACAGAGCAGACCAGCACCCCGGACGAGCCGGGCACCCCCGAGGCCGTGGAGCCGGTGGACGTCGCCACCGAGACCGAGGCCGAGCGTTCGCAGCGCTTCGAGCGCGACGCGATGCCGTTCCTCGACCAGCTCTACTCCGCCGCGATGCGGATGACGCGCAACCCGCAAGATGCCGAGGACCTGGTGCAGGAGACGTTCGCCAAGGCGTACGCCGCGTTCCACCAGTTCAAGCCCGGCACCAACTTGAAGGCGTGGCTGTACCGCATCCTCACCAACACCTTCATCAACTCCTACCGCAAGAAGCAGCGCGAGCCTCAGCAGTCGATGAGTGAGGACGTCGAGGACTGGCAGCTCGCGCGTGCCGAGTCGCACACCTCCTCCGGCCTGAAGTCGGCCGAGATGCAGGCGCTCGAGCACCTCCCCGACAGCGACGTGAAGGACGCCCTGGCCCAGCTCCCGGAGGACTTCCGGCTGGCGGTGTACCTCGCCGACGTCGAGGGGTTCCCGTACAAGGAGATCGCCGAGATCATGGACACCCCCATCGGCACCGTGATGTCCCGGCTGCACCGGGGCCGCCGGCAGCTGCGCGAGCTGCTCTCGGACTACGCCCGCAACCGCGGACTGTCCGCGGCCAGCGCCGGCCGCTCGGGGGGTGCGTCGTGAGTTGTGGCAACCCCCACGACAAGGACTGTGTCGAGGTGCTCGACCGCGTCTTCGACTTCATCGACAACGAGCTGAAGAACGCCGACAAGGACGAGATCCAGCATCATCTCGACGAGTGCCTGCCGTGCCTGCAGAAGTACGACCTCGAGCGCACCGTCAAGGCGCTCGTCGCGCGCTCCTGCAGCGAGCACGCCCCCGAGACGCTGCGGGAGAAGGTGCTGATGCGGATCCGCACCGTCCAGGTCGAGATCCACGAGACGCGCACCGAGTAGGACGCTCCAGCGCGAGACGCTGTGACACACGAAGACCCCGTGCCCTGCTGGGCGACGGGGTCTTCTGCTTCTGCGTGCGCGGTCCGCGCAAGAACGCCTACGACTCAGGCGTTGGGGCGCTTACCGTGGTTGGCGCCCTTCTTCTTGCGGGCGCGGCGCTTGCGGCCGGTCTTACCCATGGTGTCCTCCTCAACGCGGATGCGCCCCGACCGTGACGGTCAGGGCTCGCGCCCATTGTCGCACCGGTCCCCGTTCGGGCGGAAATCGGCCCCGCGGCAAGATGGCGGGATGACCATCGCGACCGGGCAGTCGGCCACCCTCGAGCACACCGTCACCGACGACGACACCGCCCTGGCGCTGGGGTCGGGCGACCTGCCGGTCCTCGGCACCCCGCGCCTGCTCGCCTGGGCCGAGGCGGCCACCTGCGCGGCGATCGCTGCCGAGGTCGACGCCGGCTCGTCGAGCGTCGGCACCCGGGTGCAGCTCGAGCACGTCGCCGCCAGCCCGGTCGGGGCGACGGTCACGGTCACGGCGACGACGTCGTACGTGGACGGGCGGCTGGTCCGCTTCGAGGTCGTCGCCGAGCACGCGGTCGGCGAGACCACCAAGGTCGTCGGGCACGGCGAGGTGACCCGGGTGGTCGTCGACCGCGGGCGGTTCCTCGGCCGCCTCTAGAGATCCAGCCGGAACGCGATCAGCTCGACGTCCGGCAGCGGCGACCAGTCCAGGTCGGGGGTACGGCGGAAGCCGAGGCGGGCGTAGACCCGGTGCGCCGCGACCTGGACGGGCAGGCTCGACAGCACGACGGCGGTGTGGCCGAGCTCGTGGGACCGCTCGATGCAGGCCGACACCAGCGCCTCCCCGACGCCGCGGCGACGGGCGGACGGCGCAACCCCGAGCATCCGGATCTCACCCTCGTCCTCGCGCGCGAGCTCGGTCCACGGCGACGGCGGCACGCAGTAGGTGACCGTCCCGACCGGGTGGTCCGGCGCCTCCGGGAGCATCGCGACGTACACCTCGGCCTCGGCGGCGCGGGCGGCGGCGTCGCGCAGCCGGTCGAGGTACGGGTCGTCCTCGACGAGGTACCCGTCGGCGTCGTACGCCTCGACGGTGAGCTCGCCCGCCCGGCCGAGCTCGTGCGGGTGGGCGGGGCGGACGAGGATGCTCATCGGCGCGTCAGACCCCGAACGTGTTGCGCGGGTACGCGGCCTCGACGTCGGTGATCACGTTGACGAGGTACGGCGTGCCGGCGGCGAAGGCGCGGTCGAGGGCCGGGCCGATCTGCTTCGGGTCCGTCACGGTCTCGCCCCCGCCGCCGAGCGCCTTGACGACCTCGTCGTAGCGGGTCTGCGGGGCGAGGTCCGCCGCGACGTCGTAGCCGTAGATCATCTGCATCGGCCCCTTCTCCAGGCCCCACGCGGAGTTGTTGCCGCAGACCATCACGACCGGCAGGTCGTGCCGGACGAGCGTGTCGACGTCCATCAGCGACATGCCCGCCGCGCCGTCGCCGAGCAGCAGCACGACCTGCGCCGAGGGCCTGGCCAGGCGGGCGGCGATGGCCGAGCCGAGGCCGGCGCCGAGGCAGCCGTAGGGGCCGGGGTCGAGCCAGCCGCCGGGCCGCTTGGGCTCGACGTACTTGCCGGCGAACGACACGAAGTCTCCGCCGTCGCCGATCACGACGGAGTCGTCGGCCAGCCGCGGGACCAGCTCGCCGTAGATGCGGGCGGGGTGGATCGGGTCGGCCTCGGCGCCGAGCAGGCCGGCGTCGCGCTCGACGGCCGCGCGGACCCCGTCCTGAAGCTCCTCGACCCACGCCGTCCAGTCGGGCTTGCGCAGCTGCTGCTGGACGGCCGCGAGCAGGCCGTCGAGCGCGAGCGTGAGGTCGCCGGCCACCGACGCGGCGAGGTCGGCGTGGCCGGACACCTGGGCGGGGGAGTCGGCGACGTGCACGACGCGCGCCGGCGTCGCGCCGTCCTTGCCGCCGAAGACGCCGTACCCGAGCCGGAAGTCGAGCGGCGTGCCGACCACGACCACGAGGTCGCTCGTGCCGAGCGCCGTGCCGCGGGCCTTGGTGACGAGCAGCGGGTGCCCGCCGGGTACCACGCCGCGGCCCATGCCGTTGGTGACCGCCGGCAGCCCGAGGGTCTCGACGATCCGGAGCGCGGCCTCCTCGGCCCCGTCGGCCCACACGTCGGTCCCGAGCACGAGGACGGGGCGGCGGGCCTCGGCGAGCAGCGCGCCGACCTCGGAGAGCGCGTCGGGGTCGGGCTCGACCCGGCGCCGCGCGTCCACCTCCGGGGTCTCGGCGGCCGTCTTGTCGAAGAACTGGTCCATCGGCACGTCGAGGAACGCCGGGCCGCGGTGCGGGGCGGCGGCGAGCGTGAACGCGTCGTGCAGCGCGGTCGGGATCGCCTCGACGGTGTGGACGGTGCGCGACGACTTGGTCACCGGTGCGAGCAGCGGCGGGTGGTCGAGCTCCTGGAGGCTGCCCATGCCCCAGCGGTTGGCCGGTGCACGGCCGCCGACGACGACCAGCGGGGAGCCGCTGAACTGCGCCTGGGTGATCGCGCTGACACCGTTGGTGACGCCCGGGCCGGCGGTCAGCACCGCGAGGCCGGGGACCCGGGTGAGCTTGCCCATCGCCTCGGCCGCGAACACGGCGGTCTGCTCGTGCCGGACGTCGAGGATCCGCATCGGCGGATCGGCCCTGACCGCGCCGTCGTACATCGGGAACACGTGCGCGCCGGACAGCGTGAACATGGTGTCCACGCCGTGGGCGGCGGCCACCGCGACGGCGTGCTCGCCGCCGTGCGCCTCCGGAACCGCGTCGGTCTGCTCGTCCGCCTCGGTGGCTGTGATCTCGCTCATGGCGGGCAGGCTACCGGGTAGTAGCCTGCCCGCCGCGAGGGGAGCCCCGCCCGTGGTGGTGCTAGCGCGTGGGCGTGTCGGTCGACAGCTCGTCGACGTCGAGGTCCTCGACCCCTTCGTCGCCGGCGTCGGCCTTGTAGTCCTCCGGCACGGTGTGGTCCTGGCCGGCCGGGACCTTGAGCGCCCGGAACGCCAGCGTGAGCACGACCGCCACCAGCAGGTTGATCACGAACGCCGTCAGCGCGATGTAGCCCTTGACGTCCTCGGTGAAGGGCACGACCGCGAGCGAGCCGCCGAAGTGGCTGCCGGGGTCGCCGGGCACCTCGACGAGGTAGGCGGTCCAGGTGCCGTAGGCCATGCCGACCGCCCAGCCGGCGAGCAGCGCGTAGCGGTGGAACCACCGGGTGTAGAGCCCGAACACGATCGCCGGGAACGTCTGCAGGATCCAGACGCCACCGAGCAGCTGCAGGTTGATCGCGAAGTCGCTCGGCAGGCCGAGCACGAAGAACAGCGCACCGAACTTGACGACCAGCGAGATCAGCTTGCTCTGCTTCGCCTCCTGCGCAGGGGTGGCCTCGGTGTTGAGGTAGGCCTTGTAGATGTTGCGCGTCCAGAGGTTCGCGGCCGCGATCGACATGATCGCCGCGGGCACGAGTGCTCCGATGCCGATCGCCGCGAAGGCGACGCCCGCGAACCAGGGCGGGAACATCTCCCGCAGCAGCTCCGGCACCGCCATCTGGGCGTTGTCGACCTGGATGCCGGCCGCCACGGCCATGAAGCCCAGCAGGGCGAGCAGGCCGAGCAGGAAGGAGTACGCCGGCAGCAGGGCCGCGTTGCGCCGGATCACGTTGCGGCTCGCCGAGGCGAGCACGCCGGTGAGCGAGTGCGGGTACATGAACAGTGCGAGCGCCGACCCGAGGGCGAGCGACGCGTAGGCCCAGTGCAGCGCCTCGACCGGCACCAGCCCCTTCGGCGACGCCGCACCGGCGGCGATCGCGTCGGCGTTGTCGGCGTTGAACGAGTTGAAGGAGTCCCTCGCGCTGCCGAAGATCACGTCCCAGCCGCCGAGCTGGATCGGGATGTAGATGACGGCCACGATGATCACGATGTAGATCAGCGTGTCCTTGACGAACGCGATCAGGGCGGGTGCGCGCAGGCCGGAGGAGTAGGTGTAGGCCGCCAGCACCGCGAAGGCGATGAACAGCGGGATGTCCTTGGCCAGCCACGAGTCGCCCTGCCCGCCGATGCCCATGACCTCCAGCACGACCTGGATGCCGACGAGCTGCAGCGCGATGTAGGGCATCGTCGCGAGGATGCCGGTGATCGCGACCGCGAGCGCGAGCGGCTTGGAGTCGAACCGGCCGCGGATGAAGTCGGCCGGAGTGACGTAGCCGTGCCGGTGCGAGACCGACCAGAGCCGCGGCAGGAACACGAAGATGATCGGGTAGAGCACGATCGTGTAGGGCACCGCGAAGAAGCCGACCATGTTGCCGGCGTACAGCAGCGCGGGCACCGCGACGAAGGTGTAGGCGGTGTAGATGTCGCCGCCGATCAGGAACCACGTGACGAACGTGCCGAAGCCACGGCCGCCCAGGCCCCACTCGTCGAGGTTGTCCAGGGCGCTGGCGCGACGCCACCGGGAGGCCAGGAAGCCCATGACGGTGACGAGCAGGAAGAAGAACAGGAAGATCGACAGCTCGACCCAGTTGATGTCGTTCACCGCGACCCTCCGCTCGTGCTCTGCTTGCGGCGGGCTGCCCGGTCACGTGCCGTCGCGTTCTCGCTGAGCTTGAAGGCGAGGAACGTGAGGCCCGAGACGATCGGGATCAGCAGGAACTGGAACCAGTAGAAGAACGGGAAGCCACCCAGGGCGGGGGTCTCCGAGTCGTACATCCACACCAGGAGCGGGACGACCGCACCGACGGCGAGCAGGACGCCCACGACGGTCCAGGTTGGTCGGGTGGACGGTGCTGCGCCCGACGGGGGACGGGAGTCAGACATGGCGAATCACCTCCGAGAACTAGCGCCCGCGCGAGAGTAGTGACGGGCACCCTCGCAGAGGGAGTACCCGCGGAGGGGGTCGCTCAACGGTATTTCCGGTGCGGCGAACGGTCTTTTCGTACCGGCCTTCCGGACGAATCAGCCCAAGAAGTGCGGGTTGGCCAGCTTGAGGTGGTCGATCAGCGTCAGCAGCAGGTCGGCACGCTGCGCCGGCGGCTTCGGGGCGAGCGCGAGCTGGAGGTGCAGCGCCCGCAGAAACGGCTGCACGTTGCCCGCGACGGCGTAGGGGTCGCTGGCGCGCTCGAAGTCGGGCTGGGCCTTGGCGGCCAGCCGGGCCAGCCACGGGTCGACGACGTCGGTGCCGAGCAGGTCGCGGCGCAGGATCTGCATCGTCGCGAGCGCCAGCCGGTCGTCCTCGCCGTGCAGCAGCCGGTCGGACTCGCTGAGCACCCGGTCGGCGATCACGTCGAGCAGCACGGTGAGCTCGAGGCGGCCGAGGGCGGGCGACTGGGCCAGCGTGGCCAGCACGTCGGCGCCGTGGGCCACGGCGTGCGCCCAGCCCTTGCCGTGGACGTAGCCGCGCACGTCGCGCTCGCGCACCAGCCAGCCCGCGGCCCGGTCGCCCCAGCGCAGGATCGTGTCGGGGGGTACGACGCGCATCTCGGTGTCGCGGGAGACGCACTCGGCGAGGATCAGCGCGCTGAAGCTGCGCCGGAACACCGTGTCGGTGCCGCGCTCGCCGATCCCGACCATGAGGCCGGCCGCCATGCCGTCGCCGAGGCCCTGGAGCAGGTCGTCGTAGACGCCCTCGGACACCCAGGTGGCGAGCACCTCGTAGGCGATCCCGTCGCGCAGCCGCGGGTCGGTGTCGCCGAGCATGGCGGTGAGCTCGGACGTCAGGTCGGCCAGGGAGCGGTCCGTCGGGACCTTGTGGCCCTCGGCCACGACACGGTCCCAGAACGCCGACTCCATGTCGGCCATCCTGCCATTCCGCACCCCCGATCCGGGCATCGGGAGTCCACGGATTCGTCCCGGATAGCCTTTTCCGCGTGCCGTCGCTGACCGAGCTCGTGCGGGCCCACACCGACCTCGACGACGAGGACGTCGCGTGGCTGCAGATGCTGCTCGCCGACTGGCAGATCATCGCCGACCTGTCCTTCGCCGACCTGGTGCTCTGGCTGCCCGACCGGGCGGGCAGCGGCTTCTGGGCGGGGGCGCAGATGCGGCCCACCACCGGTCCCACGGCGTACGTCGACGACCTGGTGGGCGCCTTCGTCCCGGCCGGGCGGCGACCGCTGCTCGACTCGGCCTACGAGCGGGAGCGGGTGGCCCGGGAGGGCGACCCGGAGTGGCGCGACGACATCCCGGTGCGGGTCGAGGCGATCCCGGTGCGCCGCGGCGAGCGGATCCTGGCCGTGATCGGCCGCAACACCAACCTGCTCGGCGTGCGCACCCCGAGCCGGCTCGAGCTGTCCTACCTGCAGACCGCGACCGACCTGACCCAGATGATCGCCGGGGGGCACTTCCCGATCCCCGGGCAGCGCTCCGACCACGCCGACTCCCCGCGGGTGGGGGACGGGTTCGTGCGGATCGACGCGGGCGGCCGGGTCACCTACGCCAGCCCCAACGCGCTGTCGGTCTACCGCCGCCTCGGGCTGCAGGCGGACCTGACCGGGCTCAACCTGGCCGACGCCACCCGTGCGCTGGTGCCGCCCAAGCGCCGTCCCGACGAGGAGACGCTCTCGGCCGTGCTCGGCGGCCGGATGCCGCGCGACACCGAGATCGGCGACGGCGACACGGTGCTGATCGTGCGGGCGATCCCGCTCCGGCCGGAGGGCGAGCACCTCGGTGCGCTGGTGCTGCTCCGCGACGTGACCGACCTGCGCCGGCGGGACCGGGAGCTGGTCACCAAGGACGCCACGATCCGCGAGATCCACCACCGGGTGAAGAACAACCTGCAGACCGTGGCCGCGCTGCTGCGACTGCAGGCCCGGCGGATCGACGTACCCGAGGGCCGTGCTGCCCTGGAGGAGGCCGTGCGCAGGGTCGGGTCCATCGCGATCGTGCACGACACCCTGAGCCAGAACTTCGACGAGACCGTGGACTTCGACGAGGTCGCCGACCGGCTCCGGGTGATGGTGACCGAGGTGAGCTCGCCGGACGCGCCCGTCGAGACGCGGCGCGACGGGACCTTCGGGACGATCACGGCGGAGGTCGCCACCCCGCTGGCGATGGTGCTGACCGAGGTGCTGCAGAACGCCGTCGAGCACGGCTTCCGGGAGGGTCCGGGCGCGCTGGTGGTCTCGGTGCGCCGCTGGGGGGAGCGGCTGCTGGTCCGCATCGAGGACGACGGGGTCGGCCTGCCCGCGGGCTTCGACCCCGCGGAGTCCACCAGCCTCGGCCTGTCGATCGTCCGGACGCTGGTCGAGTCCGAGCTCGGCGGACGGCTGGAGATGGGCCCGCGCCCGGGCGGCGGCACCCGCGTGCTGCTGGACCTGCCCGCCTGAGCCGGCGTCCCGGCCTAGCCCGGGGGTGCAACAGGCCGCCCGTGCGGCGCGCGGGCGGCCTGGTCTGACGTCGGCGGGGTCTAGGCGGTGCGCACCTTGGCACGCGCGTTGCGGCGCTTCAGCGCGCGACGCTCGTCCTCGCTGAGACCGCCCCAGACGCCGTGGTCCTGTCCCGCCTCGAGCGCCCAGGCGAGGCACTGCTCGCGGACGTCGCAACGACGGCACACCTGCTTGGCCTCCTCGATCTGGAGGATGGCCGGACCGGTGTTGCCGATCGGGAAGAACAGCTCCGGATCCTCGTCGAGGCATGCAGAGCGGTGGCGCCAATCCATGGCGGCTGACTCCTTGTCGTGTCTGTGGGCCGGTTTGGCTCGAGCGTGACGAACCGCCGGTTCCGTGCGGTGCTGCGTGAGGGCCTCACGGTTGTGAACCTGTTCACGAAGCCCGACCCTGTCCGTCTGGTCGCGGGAGGGCCGGAGGTGGTCATGGCGACAGGCGCAATCGTCCTGGTGACCTGTGACCTGTTCTAGCCTGGCAAGAGATCCGGGTCCGATCAACCCCCGCCGCTGGTCACTTTCGTCACAACCTGACGAATTTACCGCCACGACCGGGTCCAACCCCGCGGGATCCGTCGTCCGTGCCGCCTGCGTACCCCGGATCCGTGCCGTCATGCCCCCCACGCCGCTCGTCCAGCCCACCTCCGTGCCGGGCGCGTCCGGCGGTGCGTAGCCTTGGCTTCCGTGACCGGACCCGCGCCCGACGCCACCGCCGCCCCCTCCGAGCGGCCCGCGCCCTTGACTGTGGCCGCGTCGCTGGCGGGGATCGAGGCCGCGCTCCTGGTGCTCTTCGGCGTCGCCGAGCTGTTCTCGCTGACCGGCGCCCGGGTCGCGATGGGCCTCACCACGACCGCGTTCTTCCTCGTGTACGGCGCCGGCCTGGCGTTCTGCGCCTGGCGACTGGCCCGGCTGGAGTCGTGGGCCCGCGCCCCGGTAGTGCTGGCCCAGCTCATCCAGCTCGGTGTCGCCTGGAGCTTCAAGTCCGGCTCCACGACGGTCGTCGCGGTCGCGCTGGCGCTGGTGGCGCTGGTGGTGATCGCCGGGATCTTCCACCCTCGGTCGCTCTCGTCGCTGGCCGAGCGGGACTGACCAGCCCCTGCCGACGACCGGTGTCGGTGGTCCAGCGGCGGGTCAGTCGAGCGTCCCGGGCTCCTGGGACAGCGACTCCCGGAGCTGGGCGAGCGTGCGCGCGAGCAGCCGCGACACGTGCATCTGCGAGATGCCGATCTCAGCGGCGATCTGCGACTGGGTCATGCCGCGGAAGAACCGCAGCGTGAGGATGTGCTTCTCGCGCGGGTCGAGCGCCTCGAGCAGCGGCTTGATCGTCTCGCGGTTCTCGACGTGCGAGAGCGCCTCGTCGTCCTCGCCGATGACGTCGATCATGCTCAGCGCGCTGTCCTCGCTGTTGTCCGGCGCGTCGAGCGAGAGCGTGGAGTAGGCGTTGGCCGACTCCAGGCCCTCGATGATCTCCTCGTCGGAGACGCCGACCTTCCGCGCGAGCTCGCTCACGGTGGGGGAGCGGCCGAGGTCCTGGGTCAGCTCCGCGGTCGCGGACGAGATCGTGATCCGCAGCTCCTGCAGCCGGCGCGGCACGCGGATCGCCCAGCCCCGGTCGCGGAAGTGCCGCTTGATCTCGCCGACGATCGTCGGGGTCGCGTAGGTCGAGAACTCCACGCCGCGCTCGAGGTCGAACCGGTCGATCGCCTTGATCAGGCCGATCGTGCCGACCTGGAGCAGGTCGTCGAACGGCTCGCCGCGGTTGAGGAACCGGCGGGCGAAGTGCTCGACGAGCGGCAGGTGCAGCCGGACCAGCTGGTCGCGCACCTCGGCGCGCTCGGCCTCGGAGAGGTCGGTCGCCAGCTCGTGGAAGAGGGCCACGCTCCGCGTTCGCATCTCCGCGAGCGACTCGCGCCCCTCCTCGGCGGTCATCCCCCGGCTCACTCCGGCTCGGCCGTGTTGCGGGACAGGGTGATGGTGAGACGGTCTCCGTGGACCTCGGCGCTCACCGACGAGGTGAGGGCGGCGAGGACGGTCCAGGCGAAGCCGTCGCGGCTCGGCTGGCGCGGCTGGTCGCACACGGCCGACACGGCGACGTCGAGCCGGCCCGTGCCGAGCGTGAACGCGCAGGTGAGGTCGGAGCCCTCCTTGGCCTGGGGCAGCACCATGGCGCAGGCCTCGTCGACCGCGATCCGCAGGTCCTCGATGTCGTCGAGGGTGAAGTCCAGCCGCGCGGCGAGCCCGGCGGTCGCCGTACGGAGGACGGCGAGGAACGCGGAGTCGGCGGGGATCCGGAGCTCGACGTCCGGGGTGGAACCGGACACGCGGGTACCTCCCTTTGCTTGCTCTTCACGTGCGACGACGGGGTCGGAAGCCCACCCGGGGGATGGGCAACCGACCCCGCCAGCAGCTGCCGAGGCCGTCTCTCCCGAGGCGGACGGCCCACAGTCTGTCAGGACAGCGTCAGGACTTCTTCGTCTCCCAGAAGATTTCGGCGATCTCGTCGATCTTGGCGAGCAGGTCGTCGGCGACCTTCGCGTCCAGCTCGCCCTTGGTGCCGGTGGCTCCCGCGAGCTTGGTGGCCTCGTTCACGAGGGTGTGCAGCTGGGGGTACTTCTCGAAGTGCGGGGGCTTGAAGTAGTCGGTCCACAGCACCCAGAGGTGGTGCTTGACCAGCTCCGACCGCTGCTCCTTGATCAGGATGGCGCGGGTGCGGAAGTCGGGGTCGTCGTTGTCGGCGACCTTGGCGATGATCGCCTTGACGGACTCGGCCTCGATGCGGGCCTGGGCCGGGTCGTAGACGCCGCACGGCAGGTCGCAGTGCGCCTGGACGTCGATGGTGGGGGCGAAGAGACGGGCGAACATCCCGGTCACTTGTGGATCCTCTCTGTCGTTGTCGCAGGCACGGGGTGGCGTGCCCGGGTACGTCGTGCAGGGGTCGTGCAAGTCAGCCACCTGCGACACTACTCCCGCGCGAGCGGGGTCTCGCGGGCGGTTCACCAGGAGGTTTGGTACCCATGTCGACGGGAGCCACGCGTCCGCCACGTCGGCTCGGGCTGGCCGTGGTGCACGGGCGATCGATGCTCCCGACGCTGCGCGAGGGGGAGCGGCTGCTCGTCCTGCACGGCGCCGTACCCCGACCGGGTGGGCTGGCGGTCTGCCGGCTTCCGGCGGGCGTCGTCGCGGTGAAGCGGGTGGAGGCCCGCGGCCCCGGTAGCTGGGCGGTGGTCTCCGACAACCCCGAGGGTGCGAGCGCGGTGGTCGACGACGGCGACGTGCTGGCCGTCGTGCTGGCCCGGGTCTGGCCGCGCCCCCGCCCGTTCTGAGCGGTTCCGCGTGGTGCGGGTCACCCATCTTGGCCCTCGGGACGTGCGCCCACGCTGTGGAACACTGCCCGAATGGCCGACACTCGCGAGCAGGATCCCGTCTTCGAGCTCCACGTGGGCGGCAAGATGGCCATCGTCTCGACCGTGGCGCTCGAGGGCCGCGACGACCTGTCGATGGCCTACACGCCCGGCGTCGCCCGGGTCTGCGAGGCGATCGCGGCCGAGCCGGCCCTGGCCGACGACTACACCTGGGTCTCCAACACCGTCGCGGTCGTCACCGACGGCACCGCCGTGCTGGGCCTGGGCGACATCGGCCCGTCCGCCGCGATGCCGGTGATGGAGGGCAAGGCGGTGCTGTTCAAGCAGTTCGCCGGCGTCGACGCCGTCCCGATCTGCCTGGACACCAAGGACACCGACGAGATCGTGGAGACGGTCGCGCGGCTCGCCCCGAGCTTCGGCGGGATCAACCTCGAGGACATCTCCGCGCCGCGCTGCTTCGAGATCGAGGAGCGGCTCAAGGCCCTGCTGGACATCCCGGTCTTCCACGACGACCAGCACGGTACGGCGGTCGTCGCGCTCGCCGCGCTCGAGAACGCCCTGCGGCTGACCGGCCGAGCCCACGCCACCACCCGGGTGGTCGTGTCGGGTGCGGGAGCCGCCGGCGTCGCGGTCGCCAAGATCCTGCTCGAGGCCGGCATCACCGACCTCGCCGTCACCGACCGTCGCGGCGTGCTGCACTCCTCCCGCGGCGACCTGACCCCGGTGAAGAAGGCGCTGGCCGAGCAGACCGCCGACAAGACCGGCCGCACCGGCACGCTCGCCGACGTGATGGCGGGGGCCGACGTCTACATCGGCGTCTCCGGCGGCACCGTGCCCGAGGAGGTCGTCGCGACGATGGCCGACGACGCGATCATCTTCGGGCTCGCCAACCCCAACCCCGAGGTGCACCCCGAGGTGGCCCACCGGCACGCGCGGGTCGTCGCCACCGGCAGGTCCGACTACCCCAACCAGATCAACAACGTGCTGGCGTTCCCCGGCATCTTCCGGGGCGCCTTCGACGTGCGCGCCACCGCGATCACCGAGGGCATGAAGCTGGCCGCCGCCGAGGCGCTGGCCGCCCTCGTCGGCGACGAGCTGAGCGAGGACTTCGTCGTGCCGTCGCCGTTCGACGCCCGCGTCGCCCCGGCCGTCTCCGCCGCGGTCGCCGCGGCCGCCCGCGCCGAGGGCGTCGCCCGACGCTGAACCGCGATCCGCGGCCCGCGTGTGACGTGGGCCCTAAGCCCGGTCACCGCCGGGCCACTAGGGTCGGCAGCATGTTCGCCGTCTACGCAGAGTCCTTCTCGACCGACGACCCGCTGTCCGGCCTGGTGGTCGGCGAACGACCCGATCCCGAGGCGCCGGACGGCTGGACGACCGTGACGGTCAAGGCCGCCTCCCTCAACCACCACGACGTGTGGTCGCTGCGCGGCGTCGGGCTCAAGGAGGACGCGCTGCCGATGATCCTCGGCTGTGACGCGGCCGGGTACGACGAGGACGGCAACGAGGTCGTCGTGCACGCCGTCGTCTCCGACCCGTCCTGGACCGGCGACGAGACCCTCGACCCGAGGCGGTCGCTGCTCTCCGAGCGCTACCAGGGCACCTTCGCCGACAAGGTCGTCGTGCCCAAGGGCAACGTGGTGCCCAAGCCGCCGTCGCTGTCGTTCGAGGAGGCCGCCTGCCTGCCGACGGCCTGGCTGACGGCGTACCGCATGCTCTTTGTCCAGGGCCGCCTCAAGCCCGGCGACACCGTGCTCGTGCAGGGAGCGGGCGGTGGCGTCGCGACGGCGCTCATCGCGCTCGCCCACGCCGGCGGCCTCAAGGTCTTCGCCACCAGCCGCGACGAGACCAAGCGCAAGCGCGCCCTCGAGCTCGGCGCCGACGAGGTCTTCGAGAGCGGCGCGCGGCTGCCGGTCCGCGTCGACGCGGTCATGGAGACCGTCGGCAAGGCGACCTGGTCGCACTCGGTGAAGTCGCTGCGCCCCGGTGGCCGCATCGTCATCTCCGGTACGACGTCCGGTCCCGACGTGTCCAACGCCGAGCTGACCCGCGTCTTCTTCCTGCAACTGGAGGTGATCGGGTCGACGATGGGCACCCGTCAGGAGCTCGCGTCGCTGGTGAACATGCTCGACGCGACGGGCGTGCGGCCGGTCATCGACCGGGTGCTGCCGATGGAGCAGGCGCGCGACGGGTTCGCCGCGATGGCCGACGGCGACCTTTTCGGCAAGGTGGTCTTCACCCGCTGACGCGGCGGGTGTCGCCCGACACCAGCGCCCGGACGCCGACCGCGACCAGCCACCACGCCCACGGGCAGGCGAGCACGCCGCCGGCGCCGTCCCACCAGGTGTTCATGCCGTAGCCCGGTTCCGCGGCCGACGCGTCGGCGACCGCCCGCACCGTGAGCAGGCCGAGCACCACAGCGGCGACCAGCGTGACCGGCAGCTGCCAGGTCGTGGTCGACCAGCGCCGGAAGGCCAGCGCGCCCAGCAGCAGCACCAGCGTGGTGGCGCCGTACGCCCCCGCGGCCACCGCGTAGTCGTCCGCGTCCGCGCCCGAGCCGCCGATCTGGAACGCCACCGCGAACCAGCCCACCACCAGCCCGGTCAGCGCGGTCAGCACGACGCCGCAGCCGGTCAGCACACCCACGAGCAGGGTGCGGTCGATGCGGGGGCGGCGGTGCACGGCGGTCTCCATGCGTCGATCGTCGCGACCGGACCCGGCCGTCCGCATGAGTCGTCGTACTCAACACCTCGACGCCGATGAGTTCCCGACGCGGCCGCGGTCTCAACGGGCATGACGACGACGAGCGGCCTCACCTCCCCGCGCGAAGCGACCCCGACCAGGGAGCCCAACCCCTACGCCGTGCTGCGCTGGCTGGTGGCGGCCACCTTCATCGTGATTCTCAACGAGACGATCATGGTCAACGCGATCCCGCGCCTGATGACGGAGTTCGCCGTGACGGCGCGGGCGGCGCAGTGGCTGTCCACCGCCTTCATGCTGACGATGGCCGTGGTCATCCCGGTGACGGGCTGGTTCCTGCAGAAGGTCAGCACCCGCACGGCGTACCTCGTCGCGATGACGGTGTTCTGCTCCGGCACCCTCGTCGCGGCGCTCGCGCCGGTGTTCCCGGTGCTGCTCGCCGGCCGCGTCGTCCAGGCCGCCGGCACGGCCGTGATGATGCCGCTGCTGATGACCACCCTGATGACCGTCGTCCCCGAGCACGACCGCGGCCGCGTCATGGGCAACGTGACGCTGGCGATGTCGGTCGCTCCCGCCCTCGGCCCGGCCGTGTCCGGTGTCGTGCTGCAGTGGCTGTCGTGGCGCTGGATGTTCGCCCTGGTGCTGCCCGTCGCGCTGGTCCTGACCGTGCTCGGCGCACGCCGGCTCGGGCGGACGGAGGCGCCGGGCGCCGGCAGCGTGGACTGGTGGAGCGTCGCCGCGGCGGCCCTCGGCTTCGGCGGCCTGGTCTACGGCCTGAGCCGGCTCGGTGCCGAGACCGCCGGCGGGCTGCCGGCGCTGCCGACGGTGCTCGTGTCCCTGCTCGTCGTCGCGGTCTTCGTCGCCCGCCAGCTGCGGCTGCAGCGCACGGGTGAGCCGCTGCTCGACCTGCGGGTGCTGCGCGAGCGGCCGTTCACGGTCTCGCTGGCCCTGATGTCGTTCGCGTTCATGGCGATGCTCGGCGCGATGATCCTGCTGCCCCTCTACCTCCAGGACGTGCTCGGCCTCACCGCCCTCCAGACCGGCCTGCTGGTGATGCCCGGCGGTGTCGTGATGGGGCTGCTCGGCCCGTCCGTCGGGCGCTGGTTCGACCGGCTGGGTGCCCGCCCGCTCGTCGTCCCGGGATCGGTCGGCATCCTGGTGGCACTCGGTGCGCTGACCACGGTCACGTCGCACACCGGCCCCTGGTTCGTGCTGGTCGCGCACGTGCTGCTGATGCTCAGCCTGGCCGCGGTGTTCACGCCAGTGTTCACCGTCGGGCTCGGCGCCCTGCCGATGCACCTCTACTCCCACGGCAGCTCGCTGCTCGGCACGCTCCAGCAGGTCGCCGCCGCGGTCGGTACGGCGGTCGTCGTCACCGTGATGTCGTGGCGGGCGGGCGTCCTGGCCGGCGGCGGCGCCGACCCGGTCGAGTCGCTGGTGGGCGGGATGCGCTGGGCCTTCGCGTTCGGCGCGATCGCCTCGGTCGCGGTCGTCGGGCTCGCCCTGCTGCTGCCGGCGAAGGCCGCCGCGGGGTCAGTCGACGTCGAGGACGTGGCGTAGGGGCTCAGTCGTCGGGGTCGTCGAGCCGGGCCAGCCAGGTGGCGAGCCGCTCGACGGGCACCTCGAACTCCGGGTTCAGGTCCACGAACTCCTGCAGCCGGTCGGCGACCCACGCCAGGGTGACCTCCTCGTCACCCCGGCGCTTCTCGAGCTCCTCGAGCCCGCGGTCGGTGAAGTACACCCGGCCTCCGTCAGCTGAACGCCTGCTGGAGGAGCTCCTTCTGCTCCTCCACGTGGCGGGAGTGCTGGCCCACCGACGGCGACGACGACTCGGGCCGCGAGACCCGGTAGAACGGCACCGGCAGCTCCGAGGTGAGGTGCAGCGCCATGTGCGGCCACGGACCCATGTTGGCGGGCTCGTCCTGCACCCAGCGCACCTCGCGGAGGTTGGGGTACTTCGCCAGCTCCGCCTTGATCTCGGCTTCGGGCCGGGGGTAGAGCTGCTCCAGCCGCAGGATCGCGGTGGTCGGCTCGTCGCCCTCGCGCTTCTTGCGCTCGACCATGAGGTCCCAGGTGATCCGGCCGCTGCACAGCAGCACCTTCTCGACCTTGTCGGCCACTGCCGCGGGGTCCGGGACGACCGGCTGGAACGTGCCCTCGGTGAAGTCGGCCGGCTGCGACGCGGCCTCCTTGCGCTTGAGCATCGACTTCGGCGTGAAGACGATCAGCGGGCGGTGCTCCTCGCCGAGCGAGTGCTGGCGGAGGAGGTGGAAGTGGCTGGCCGGCGAGGACGGCTGCGCCACGACGAACGCCTCGTCGGCGGCCATCGTCAGGAAGCGCTCGATGCGCGCCGACGAGTGGTCGGGACCCTGGCCCTCGTAGCCGTGCGGCAGCAGCAGCACGACGCCGGACTGCTGGCGCCACTTGGTCTCGCCCGAGGTGATGAACTCGTCGATGATCGTCTGCGCGCCGTTGACGAAGTCGCCGAACTGCGCCTCCCACAGCACGAGCGCGTCGGGCCGGGCCACGGAGTAGCCATACTCGAAGCCCATCGCGGCGTACTCGGAGAGCAGCGAGTCGTAGACGTAGAACTGGCCCTGCTCCTCGGTGAGGTTGGCCAGCGGGGTCCACTCGTCGGCGTTGTCGCGGTCGATGATCGTGGCGAACCGCTGGACGAACGTGCCACGCCGGCTGTCCTGGCCGGAGAGCCGCACGGGGCGACCGTCCATCAGCAGCGAGCCGAACGCGAGGATCTCGCCCGTGCCCCAGTCGATCGGGCCGTCGGTGATCGCGGCGGCCCGGCGCTGCAGCTGCGGCAGCACCTTGGGGTGCACGGTGAAGCCCTCGGGCGCGTTGACGTGGGCGTCGGAGATCCGCTTGAGGGTCTCGCGGGAGATCGCCGTCTTGGTCTCGCCCGCGGACTTCTCGGGGTAGTCCGGGACGGTCGTCCACTCCTGCGGCGCCTGGGTCGCCTCGCGCACCTCGGTGAAGACCCGCTCGAGCTGCTGCTGGTAGTCGCGCAGCACCTGCTCGGCCTCCTCCAGCGTGATGTCGCCACGCCCGATGAGGGACTCGGTGTAGAGCTTGCGGACCGAGCGCTTCTGCTCGATGAGGTCGTACATCAGTGGCTGGGTGTACGACGGGTCGTCGCCCTCGTTGTGCCCGCGACGGCGGTAGCAGACGAGGTCGATGACGACGTCCTTCTTGAACGCCTGGCGGTACTCGAAGGCCAGCCGCGCGACGCGGATGCAGGCCTCGGGGTCGTCGCCGTTGACGTGGAAGATCGGCGCCTGGACCATGCGCGCGACGTCGGTGCAGTACAGCGACGAGCGCGACGAGGCCGGCGAGGTGGTGAAGCCGACCTGGTTGTTGACGACGACGTGGATCGTGCCGCCGGTGCGGTAGCCGCGCAGCTGGGAGAGGTTCAGGGTCTCGGCGACCACGCCCTGGCCGGCGAACGCCGCGTCGCCGTGGACGAGCAGCGGCAGCACCGGGAACGCCGCGCCCTTGTTGAGGACGTCCTGCTTGGCGCGGGCGATGCCCTCGAGGACCGGGTCGACCGCCTCCAGGTGGGACGGGTTCGCGGCCACCGACACCTTGATGTTCTCGCCGGAGCCGGCGGTGAACTCGCCCTCGGCGCCGAGGTGGTACTTCACGTCGCCGGAGCCCTGGACCGTGCGCGGGTCGATGTTGCCCTCGAACTCGCGGAAGATCTGGGAGTACTTCTTGCCGACGATGTTGGCGAGCACGTTCAGCCGGCCGCGGTGGGCCATGCCGATCGTGACCTCGTCGAGGTCGGCCTCGGCGGCCGCCTCACAGATCTCGTCGATCAGCGGGATCGTCGTCTCGCCGCCCTCGAGGCTGAACCGCTTCTGGCCGACGAACTTCGTCTGCAGGAAGGTCTCGAACGCCTCGGCCTGGTTGAGCTTGAGCAGGATGCGGAGCTGCTCCTCGCGGGGCGGCTTCACGTGCGGCTGCTCGACGCGCTGCTGGATCCACCGGCGCTGCTCGGGGTCCTGGATGTGCATGTACTCGATGCCGACCGTGCGGCAGTAGGAGTCACGCAGGATGCCGAGGATGTTGCGGAGCTTCATGAAGCGCCGGCCCTCGCCGCCGAACGATCCGGTGGCGAACTCCCGGTCGAGGTCCCACAGGGTCAGGCCGTGCGACTCGACCTCGAGGTCGGGGTGGCTGCGCTGCTGGTACTCCAGCGGGTCGGTGTCGGCCATGATGTGGCCGCGCACGCGGTAGGCGTGGATCAGCTCGAGGATGCGGGCCTGCTTGCTGATCTCGTCGTCGTGGCTCGCCGAGATGTCCTTGGCCCAGCGGATCGGCTCGTAGGGGATCCGCAGCGCGCGGAAGATCTCGTCGTAGAAGTCCTCCTCGCCGAGCAGCAGGCCGTGCAGGCGCTTGAGGAACTCGCCCGACTGCGCGCCCTGGATGACGCGGTGGTCGTAGGTCGAGGTCAGCGTCATGACCTTGCTGACGGCGTTGCGGGTCAGGGTCTCCTCGGAGGCGCCCTGGTACTCCGGCGGGAAGTCCATGGAGCCGACGCCCAGGATGCAGCCCTGGCCCTTCATCAGCCGCGGCACGGAGTGGTTGGTGCCGATCGTGCCGGGGTTGGTCAGGCTGATCGTGGTGCCCTGGAAGTCGCTGACGGCCAGCTTGTTGTTGCGAGCCTTGCGGACGAGGTCCTCGTAGGCGGTCCAGAACGACGCGAAGTCCATCGTCTCGGCGGCCTTGATCGACGGCACCAGCAGCTGCCGGGTGCCGTCGGGCTTCGGCATGTCGATGGCCAGGCCGAGGTTGATGTGCTTGGGCTGGATGAGCGTCGGCTTGCCGTCGATGACGTCGAAGCCGTTGTTCATCTCCGGCATGTCCTTGAGCGCCTTGACCAGGGCGTAGCCGATCAGGTGCGTGAAGGACACCTTGCCGCCGCGGGCGCGGGACAGGTGGTTGTTGATGACGATCCGGTTGTCCCAGAGCAGCTTGACCGGGACCGAGCGGACGCTCGTGGCGGTGGGGACGGTGAGGCTGACGTCCATGTTCTGGGCGGTGCGGGCCGGGGCGCCGCGCAGGGTGGTCAGCTCGGGGTCGTCGGAGGCGGCGGCCTTGGCGGTCGGCTCGGGCTCCTTGGGCACCGGCGAGGCGGCCGGCTGCGGCTTCGCCTTGGGGGCGTCTGGCCGGGGCTGGACGTCTCTGGCCGGGGTGGTCTTCGTGGGCGCCGCCGGAGCCGGCTTCGGCTCGGCCGCCGGGGTGGACGCGGGGGCGGCCTGCGCGGCCGGCTTCGGTGCGGCCTGCGCGGCCGGCTTCGGTGCGGCGGGGGCGGACGCGCCGCCGTTGCTGCCGGCCGGCTCCGCGGTGCCGCTGGAGGACGTCTGCTCACCCGGGGTGTAGCTCTTGAAGAAGGCCCACCACGCCTTGTCCACGCTGTCGGGATCCCGCTGGTACTGCTCGTACATCTCGTCGACGAGCCACTCGTTGGCGCCGAAGGCTGCCATCGGGTCGTCGGGGGCCGCACCTGCGGCCACATCGGATCCTGCGGGTGAAGACTCGGCCACGGCCTGGATCGCCTCTTCCGGTGAAACGTGATTCGTTGTCTTTAGGGTGGGGTGAACGGCTACCAGGCTAGTCCTTCGTCACAACTAAGTGCAGCCGGTCCCGGCCCGCGTCGGACCCGTGTTACGCGGGTCACTCGACGGCCCCTCCGAGCATGAGCCGTAGGAAGGAAATCCCGCATGCACCGCCTCCGTGCGCGCCCGTACGCCGCCGCGCTGGTCGCGCTCGCCCTGGCCGTGACCACCGCGTCGTGCACCGGCTCCGACGAGCCCGAGGGCGCCCCCAGCCCCGCCCCGTCGTCCGCACCCGCCGAGAGCCCGGCCACGAGCGACGAACCCGCCCCGGAGTCGGTCCAGCCCCGGGTCCGCGTGACCCGCGTCTCCGGGAGGCTCAAGCCGAAGGACCAGGAGGTTCTCGCCGACAACGTCGGCAAGGTGGTGAACGCCTACTTCGAGGACGCGTTCACCGGCGGCGCGTACCCCCGGACCTCCTTCGGGGACGCCTTTGCGACCTTCTCCGACGGCGCGGCGCGCCAGGCCGACGGCGACCGCGACCTGTTGACCAACCGGGTCCTCGGTCCGCAGACCGAGTCGGTCGTGGTCCGCCGGCAGACGGCGTACCTGTCGGTGCTGGCGCCGTACAAGGTCGCGGCGGGCGTGACCGCGACGGTGCACCTGCGCTTCGTGGCGGAGCGTGCCGACAAGCCCGCCAAGCGGGTCGACGTGAAGGGCCGGCTGATGCTGACCCGCAAGGAGAAGAGCGGAGGCTGGAAGATCTTCGGCTACGACCTGACCCAGGACGCCACGACCGCGGGGGAGGGTGGTGCCCGATGACGACCCTCCTCCCGGCGCTCGCCGGCCTCCCGGGACGCCAGCTGCGCCGGCTCCTCGTGCTCGGCCTCGTGCTGGCCGTCACCGCGCTCGTGGTGCCGACCCCGACGTACCGAGACGCCCCGGTCTCCCTGGTCAAGGGCCAGGGAGCGAGCGGCGTCGACCACAACCACAACGTCGTGTGGATCCTCTTCCTCGGCTCCGACGCGCGGCCGGGCCAGGGCATGACCCGCAGCCGGGCCGACGCCATCCAGCTCACCGGCGTCAACCTGAAGACCGGGCACGCGACGATGATCGGCATCCCGCGCGACTCCTACGTCCCGATCCCGGGTCACGGCCGCGACAAGATCAACGCCGCGATGTACTTCGGCGGCCCGAAGCTGATGGGTCGGGCCGTCGGCAACCTCGTCGGCGTGCAGCCCGACTACGTGTTCACCACCGGGTTCGCCGGCTTCCGCAAGATGGTCAACACCATCGGCGGCGTGACCGTGAATTCCCGCTTCGCGTTCTCCGACCCGGTGCGGCCGAAGGGCTACAAGGTCGGCAAGAACCACCTGACCGGGTTCCAGGCGGAGATCTTCGCCCGGATCCGCAAGTCGTTCCCGCGCGGTGACTTCGACCGTTCCGGCAACCAGCAGGACGTGATGCGCGGGATCCTCGCCCAGGTGCGCGGCGGGATGGACAAGCCCGGCTTCATGGAGCGCGGGGTGCTGTCGGTCGTGCGCAACATGAACACCGACCTCAAGCCGTCGCAGCTCTACAAGCTCGCCCAGGCCGGGACCCGGGTCGAGCAGAGGAAGCTGCGCGGCTGCGTGGTCCTCGGTGGGATCGGGACGGTCAACGGCGCGAGCGTGGTGTTCCCGAGCTACTCGCAGGCCCGCCGGATCGGCCGGGACGTGCGCAACGACGCCCGGCTCGACCACGGCTGCTGAGGCCGCTCGAACGCCCCGGGCCGGAGCGTCGGGTCAGCGGAGGACGACCTTGCGGGAGTGCGAGCGGTCCCAGTCGGCGCTGCCCTTGGTCACCGCGCGGAGCTTGAGCTTGCCGCCGGTGTAGCGGACCTTGACCTTGGCCTTGCCCTTCTCGTTGGTCTCGGCCTTGCTGCCCTTGACCTTGCTCCAGCCGCGCTCGGTCTTCTGCTGCAGGAGCACGGTGGCGCCGGCCTTGCGCTCGTAGCCGCCCGGCATCTCGTCGCGGCTCTTGATCTTGATCGCGACCTTCTGGCCCTTGCCGGGGTTCGTGGTCGACGGCTTGATCTCGGTGTTGGTGAACGGGTTGCGCATGGTGAACGTGGTCGGCGGCACCTGGGAGGTGTAGAGCGCGTCGTACTGGAGCCGACCTGACAGCGTGAACGTCCCGGGATCAACTGTGTCGCCGCAGACGCGGATCGCCATGACGCCCGACGTCGGGTCGCCGAAGGCCGACGCCGCAAAGTTGCTCTCCAGCGGCTTCCCGTCGGGGGCCGTATAGCCCAGGCTCAGGTACCAGTTCGAGGACGGGGACTCGAGCGACACGTTGTAGTTCGCGAGGTGGGCGACACAGGCGTTGTAGAGCACGCCCGGCGGTGCGGACGCGGTGGCCGAGGCGGCCTGCTGTGCCGACGCCGCAGGCACGCAGGCGAGCAGCACGGCGGCCGCGACGGCGGATGTGAGGACGGTGCGCACGATCGATCCCCCTGGATCCGAGAGAGTCCGAGACAATCCGAGACAAGGGGACCAACCTAACGCGGGGGTCACGTCAGGGCCGGTACTCCACGTGCAGCACGGGAGCGCCGGCGGTGCCGCCCTCGAGGGCGACCGCCGTCCGCACGCCGGTCCCCGTGACCACCACGGCGACCGCGTTCCCCGAGACCCAGCCGGCGCGACCGACCACGTTCTGGAGCGGTACGGCGAGGTCGGGGGTCCGCTGGTCCGCGCCGCGTGCGCCGACCGCCGGCCACGCGACCGGCGCCCAGGCGACGGCGGCGGTGCGGGGGCGCGACGACACGTTGCGCGTGGTGTTCACGAACGCGGCCGCCGCGTCGGCGTCCTGCAGCGCGACCGACAGCGACGCCGCGGCGGACGACGCCTCGTCGGTCGTGAACTGCACCCAGGCACGCACGATCGTGGCGCCGCGCGGCACCGCCAGCGCCGAGAAGCGGATCCCGACGGTCTGCACGCTGGAGCCGTCGGCGACGAGCTCGAGGTCGCTGCTGCCGAGGTTGACCGACCCGCTCGGGCTCTCCTCGACGTCGTCCGCCCCGGTCCCCACCCGCACGTCAAGCGTGGTGACCGTCCCGCCGGGTGGTGCGTCGGCCACGGTCACCGTGACTGTGTCGCTCGCGCTCAGCTCGCCGTCGGTGGCGGTGAGCCGCAGCACGTAGCTGCCGGCCGCGGAGAACGTCGCGGTCGTCGCCGCCGCGCCGGGGCTGGCGAAGGTCGCCGTACCCGGCCCGCTGACCTGGCTCCAGGTCGCGCTCACCGAGCTGCCGGTGGGAAGCCCGTCGTCGACGGCCGACCCGCTCAGGCTCGCGGCCGAGGGCCGGGTCACCGACGCGTCCGGGCCGGCGTCGACGGTGGGCGCGGCGTTGGTCTGCCCGGTCCCGCCGGTCGTCCAGCTCACCGAGAGCGACGGGCCGAGCGCGGCGCCGGACTCGAAGGCCTCCGCCGTACGGCGACCGCTGCCGGTGAAGACGAACGCCATCGCGTTGCCGCCGGCCCAGCCGCCGCGGTTGACCAGCTCCTGGACGACGGCGCGCAGGTCGGGCGTGCGCTGGGCGGTGCCGCGCTCGCCGACCGTCGGCCAGGTCGCCGGGGACCACGCCGCCGACGCGGCCGTGACCGGCCGGGTCGAGACGTTGCGGCCGGCGGTCGTGAACGTCGTCGGGTTGTCAGCCGCCTGCGCGCGCACGGTCATCGTGGCCACGTCGGTGGACACCTCGTCGACCTGGAGCTGCACGAACGCGGAGGTGATGGTCGCGCCGCGCGGGACCGTGACGCCGGGGAAGCGGATCCCGACGGTCTGCACGCTGGCCCCGTCGGTCACGAGCTCGAGGTCGCCGCTCGTCAGGGCGACCGAGCCGCCGGGCGCCTCCTCGGCGTCGTCGCTGCCGGTGCCCGGCCGGACCACGACGGTGCTGACGGTGCCGCCCGGGGGCGGGGCGTCGGTCACGGTGACCGTCAGCGTGTCGGTGGCCGAGAGCTCGCCGTCCGAGGCGGTCAGGCGCAGGACGTACGACCCGGCGGCGGGGAAGGCGGCCGTGGTCGCCGTCTGCGTGGCGTTGCCGAAGGTGACGGTGCCGGGCCCGCTCACCTGGCTCCACGTCGTGGCGAGGGGGCTCCCGGCGGGGAGCCCGTCGTCGGCGGCGGTCCCGCTGAGCGAGGCGGTCGCGGGCAGGGTCACCGCCTGGTCGGCGCCGGCCTCGACGGTCGGGGCGGCGTTCGCCGTGGGGGGAGTGCCGCCCGTCGTGTAGCTGACCCGCAGCAGCGGTGCGGCGGCCGCGCCGCCCTCGAAGGCCACGGCGGTGCGAACACCGGTCCCGGTGATGACGAAGGCGGCCGCGTTGCCGCTGGCCCAGCCGGCCCGCGACACCACCCGTTGCAGGGCGGAGGACAGGTCGGGCGTGAGCTGGGCCGCGGCGCGCTCGCCGACGGTGTTCCAGGCAGGCGGGGACCAGGCGAGCGAGGGGGTGCGCGGCCGGGAGGAGACGTTGCGGGTCGCGGTCGTGAAGGCGGCGGCGTTGTCGGCGTCCTGCGCCGCGACCTGAAGCGACGTGGCCCCGGTCTTCACCTCGTCGGTGGAGAACTGGATCCGCGCCTGCGTGACGGTCGCGCCGCGCGGCACGGCCAGGGAGGGGAAGCGCAGGCCGACGGTCTGCACGCTGGACCCGTCGGTGACCAGCTCGAGGTCGCCGCTGGTCAGCGCGACCGAGCCGCTCGCGGCCTCCTCGGCGTCGTCGGCGCCCGCCGTCACGTGCGCCTCCACCGTGGTCGACGTGCCGCCGCCGGGCGGCGGATCGCTCACCGTGACGGTCGTGGTGTCGGCCGCGCTGAGCTCGCCGTCGTCGGCGGTCAGCCGCAGCACGTAGCTGCCGGCGGCGGAGAACGTCGCGGTCGTCGACGCGGCCGTCGCGTCCGCGAAGCCGACCGTGCCGGGTCCGGAGTCGACCGACCACCTTCGGGTCAGCGTGCCGCCTGCGGGACGGCCGTCGTCGGACACCGAGCCGACGAGGCTCGCGGAGGCCGGGAGGGTGACGGCGAGATCGGGTCCGGCCGAGACCGTCGGCGCCCGGTTGCTCGGCGCGCTGCCGTCGGACTCGACCGCGCCGACGTCGGGGGCGGCGCCGAGGTAGTCGGCGACCTGCGCGGCGATCTCGCCGCCGGGCAGCGTCATCTGCGCCGTACCCGCGTCGACGAGGGGACTGCCGGGCTGGGGTGCCCACGACGCGTCGAGCAGCGGGTCGCCGGAGAACGCCGTGGCGGCGTCGACGTTGCTGCTGACGTTGGCGGCACCGTTGGCGAAGAAGTGGTTGTACGCCGTCACGGACGCGCCGTCGACGTTCTTCAGCGCCGGGCCGACCTGGCGGGTCAGCACGTTGTTCACGGCGACGAGGTTGTCGCCGCCGACGATCCCGTGGTTGTTGCGGGAGAAGACGTTGTTGAGCACGAGGACGCGCTCGTTGAGGCTCGCGCCGCGGTAGTCCTCGGACGTCACGCCCCCGTCGAGCAGGCCGAGCCCGGCCTCGCCGTTGTCGGCGATCACGTTGCGCTCGATGGTGAACAGGCTCGCGGACTGTGCGGCCGGCGCGATCGTGTCCTGGTCGATGATCTGCAGGCCGTCCTGCCGGTTGCCGGTGAACTCGTTGCCGCGGATCACCACGGCGCGCTGCGGCGCGGTCACGTTGGTCATGCGGGCCTCGACGCCGTCACCGGCGTTGTCCCGCACGTCGTTGTCGACGACGACCACCGACGACTCGTCGATGTCGACGCCGTCGTCCCCGTTCTGGCTCATCGTGTTGTGCTGCACCAGGCCGGCGCTGTTGCGCGGGAAGTCGAAGGCGTCCGACCCGCTGACCACGACGTTGTGCTCGGCGACGACGTGGCCGCCGCTCGCGGTCTCGATGCCGTCCTTGCCGTCGCGCACGGTCAGGCCGACGATCCGGGTGGCCGGGCCGGCGGCCGCGGCGACGCCGATCGTGTCGGTGCCCGTCGCGGGACCGCTGATGACGGTCGCGGCGATCATCGCCGGGTCGCCGGTGGTGTAGTAGGTCGACGCCAGTGTCAGGGTGCGCGGAACGACGACGTTCTCGCGGTAGGTGCCCGGCGAGACCAGGACGAGTGCGTTGAGCGGGGCGGCGTTCAGGGCCGCCTGCACGGTCGGGTAGTCGGCCGGTACGCGCAACGTCGCCGCGTGCGTCGTGCCGACGGTGAGGGACAGGTCGTCGCTCGCCGTCCCCCCGCCGTCGTCGGCGGTCAGCCGCAGCACGTAGCTGCCCGCCGCGCCGAAGCGCGCCGACGTGAAGGCCTCGTCGGCCCGGCCGAACGTCACGCTGCCCGGTCCGCTGACCACGCTCCACCGGGCCTCGACCTGCGACGGGGCGGGCTGCCCGTCGTCGCTGACCCGCCCCGGGAGGAACGCGGTGTCCGCGGTGGTGAGCACCTGGTCGGGCCCGGCGTTCACGGTGGGTGGTGCGCCGGTCGCCGCGCCGGCCGGCACGGGCCCGAGCACCGAGGCGCACACCGACGCCACGACGAAGGTGACGAGAGCAGGACGCAGGCGACGCTTTCCCCGGAGCATGCGCCAGGATCACCCGGGCGGTCCGGAGGGAGGATCGTGCGATGTGCGTAGGAATCGGCCGTAAAAGGAACGGCGCCCCCGGTAGGATTCGAACCTACGCACCCGCCTCCGGAGGGCGGTGCTCTATCCCCTGAGCTACGGGGGCTCGGGATGCGCCGAAAGCGTACATGAACGTGGCTCCTACGACGGACCGGGGGTTTGACCGAGGTGATGGCCCGATGACGCCGCCTCGGGGGCGCGTGCTGGTCGTCGACGACGCCCCCGCGATCCGTGAGCTGATCGCCGTCAACCTCGAGCTCGAGGGGTACGACGTCGACCGGGCGGGCGACGGCGAGGAGGCCCTGGCGGCGGTCGCCCGGCAGCGGCCCGACGTGATCACCCTCGACGTGATGATGCCGCGGCTCGACGGGTTCTCGACGATCGAGCGGCTGCGCTCCGACCCCGACACCGCCGACATCCCGGTGGTGCTGGTGACCGGCCGCGCGTCGGCCGCCGACCGCGCGCGGGGCGAGCTGCTGGGCGTCGACGGGTTCCTCGCCAAGCCGTTCGAGCCGGCCGAGCTCCTGGCCACGATCCAGCGGCTCACGGGCGGCGCCCCGGTCGTGGACTGAGGGGCCGGTGAGCCGGAGGTCACGCCTCGCATACCGATATCGGTAGCGGAGCGGGCACGGCGCGTCGATACCCTGGTTCGGTGACCCCTGAACAGCTCTCGACCGCCATCGTCGGCGCGCTCACGGACCTCGTGGACTCCGGCGCGCTGACCCTCCCCGACGCCGTGCCGGCGAGCGTGGTGGTGGAGCGACCGAAGAGCAAGGAGCACGGCGACTACGCCACCAACGTCGCCCTCCAGCTGGCCAAGAAGGCCGGCCTCCCGCCGCGCGACCTCGCCGGCCTGCTCGCGGACCGGCTGCGCGCCACCGAGGGGATCGCCGCGGTCGACATCGCCGGTCCCGGCTTCCTCAACATCACCGTCGAGGCCGCGGCCCAGGGCGCCCTGGCGGCCCAGATCGTCGAGGCCGGTGCGGCGTACGGCGGCAGCGACCTGATGGCCGGCGAGAAGGTCAACCTCGAGTTCGTCTCCGCCAACCCGACCGGGCCGATCCACCTCGGCGGCACCCGGTGGGCCGCCGTCGGCGACGCGCTCGGCCGGATCTTCGAGGCCAGCGGCGCCGACGTGACGCGGGAGTACTACTTCAACGACCACGGTGCCCAGATCGACCGCTTCTCCACGTCGCTGCTGGCCAGCGCCAAGGGTGAGCCGACCCCCGAGGACGGGTACGGCGGGGCGTACATCGCCGACATCGCCCAGCAGGTGATGCAGACCGAGCCGCGCGTGCTCGACTTGCCGGACGACGAGGCGCAGGAGGTCTTCCGGTCCGTCGGCGTCAACCTGATGTTCGACGAGATCAAGCAGAAGCTGCACGAGTTCGGCGTGGACTTCGACGTCTACTTCCACGAGAACAACCTGCACGAGTCCGGGGCCGTGAAGCGCGCCGTCGAGCGGCTGACCGACCTGGGCAACACCTACGAGAAGGACGGCGCCCTCTGGCTGTCGACCGAGCAGTTCGGCGACGACAAGGACCGCGTGATCATCAAGTCCGACGGCAAGGGCGCCTACCTGTCCGGCGACCTCGCCTACTACCTCGACAAGCGCGAGCGCGGCTTCGACCGCTGCCTGATCATGCTCGGGGCCGACCACCACGGCTACGTGGGCCGGATGATGGCCATGTGCGCCGCGTTCGGCGACAAGCCGGGCGAGAACCTCGAGATCCTGATCGGGCAGATGGTCAACCTGCTCTCGGACGGCCAGCCGCTGCGGATGTCGAAGCGGGCGGGCACCGTGGTCAGGCACGACGACCTGGTCGACGCCATCGGGGTGGACGCGTCGCGCTACGCGCTGGCCCGCTACACCTCCGACACCACGATCGACATCGACCTCGACCTGTGGGCCAAGCAGACCAACGACAACCCGGTCTTCTACGTGCAGTACGCCCACGCGCGGCTCGCCTCGATCCTGCGCAACGCCGCCGACCTCGGCCTGTCCGCGGCGCGTGGCGATGCGTTCGACCCGTCGCTGCTCTCGCACGAGAAGGAGGGCGACCTGCTGCGGGCGCTCGCCGAGTTCCCGCGCGTGGTGGCCGCGGCCGCGCAGCTGCGCGAGCCGCACCGGGTCGCGCGCTACCTCGAGGACACCGCGTCGAGCTTCCACAAGTTCTACGACGCCTGCCGCGTGCTCCCGATGGGCGACGAGGAGCCGGCGCCGATCCACGCCGCCCGGCTGCTGCTCGTCGAGGCCACCAAGACCGTCATCGCCAACGGACTGCACCTGCTCGGCGTCTCCGCGCCCGAGCGCATGTAGTAAGGAGAACCGTGCCCGTCTCCCACGAGGCCGGCTGGGCGCACGCCGACGGGGCACTCCGTGGCCCCTCCTGGCTGCGCGAGCCCGGCGACGTCAACGCGCTCGTCCCGCTGCTCTGGTCGTCGACGGCCCGCAAGAACGCCGACGGCGCCCTCGAGGTCGGCGGCGTCGACCTGCGCGACCTGGTCGCCGAGCACGGCTCGCCGGCCTACGTCCTCGACGAGGCCGACTTCCGGGCCCGCGCCCGGGCGTTCCGGGAGGCGTTCGCCGACTACGACGTCTACTACGCCGGCAAGGCCTTCCTCTGTACGGCGGTCGCCCGCTGGGTCGCCGAGGAGGGCCTGTGCCTCGACGTCTGCTCCAGCGGGGAGCTGACCGTGGCGCTGCGCGCCGGCGTCGACCCGGCCCGGATCGGCTACCACGGCAACAACAAGACCGTCCCTGAGCTGCGCCGCGCGGTCGACGCCGGCGTGGGCCGGATCGTCCTGGACTCCTTCACCGAGATCGAGCGGCTGGCCGCCGTCACCACCGAGACCGGCCGCACCGCGCCGGTGATGGTCCGGGTGACCGCCGGGGTCGAGGCGCACACCCACGAGTACATCGCCACCGCGCACGAGGACCAGAAGTTCGGCTTCTCCATCTCCTCCGGCGACGCGTTCGAGGCGGTCCGGCAGGTGCAGGAGGCGGCCGGCCTCGACCTGCGCGGCCTGCACTCCCACATCGGCAGCCAGATCTTCGACACCTCCGGCTTCGAGGTCGCGGCACGTCGCGTGCTGACCCTGCACGCGAGGGTCTCCGACGAGCTCGGCGTGTCGATGCCCGAGATGGACCTCGGCGGCGGCTTCGGCATCGCCTACACCACCCAGGACGACCCGTCCGACCCGGCGCAGCTCGCCACCGAGCTGACCAAGATCGTCGAGCACGAGTGCCGGGCGTTCGACGTACCCGTGCCGCAGCTGTCCGTCGAGCCCGGCCGCGCCATCGTCGGGCCGGCGATGTGCACGGTCTACGAGGTCGGCACGGTCAAGCCGGTCGGGCTCGACGCGGGAGCGGTGCGCACCTACGTCTCGGTCGACGGCGGGATGTCCGACAACATCCGCACCGCGCTGTACGACGCCGACTACTCCTGCACGCTCGCGTCCCGTCACTCCGACGCCCCGGCGGTGCTGGGCCGCGTGGTCGGCAAGCACTGCGAGGCCGGTGACATCGTGGTCAAGGACGAGTTCGTGCCCGCCGACATCGCACCCGGCGACCTGCTGGCCGTGCCGGGCACGGGCGCCTACTGCCGCTCGATGGCCAGCAACTACAACCACGCGCTGCGGCCGCCCGTGATCGCGGTGCGCGACGGTCGCGCGACGGTGCTGCTGCGCCGCGAGACCGAGGACGACCTGCTCGCGACCGACGTCGGGTGACGTCTCGGAGACCGGAGACTCGTGCGCCGCGGCGGCGGGATGGCCCAAGATGAAGGGCCGGACCCCAGAACCACGGGAAGAAAGAGGGTGAGCCCGCTGTGTCGGCCCCACCACTGAAGCTGGCCCTGCTCGGCTGCGGCTCGGTCGGCAGCCAGGTCGTGCGGCTGCTGCGCGAGCAGGCCGACGACCTCACGGCCCGCGTGGGTGCGCCGATCGAGCTCGTCGGCGTCGCCGTACGCCGCCCCGAGCTGCAGCGTGACGCCGAGGTCCCGGCCGAGCTCCTCACCACCGACGCCGCCGGGCTCGTCGCCCGCGACGACGTCGACCTGGTGATCGAGGTGATCGGCGGCATCGAGCCGTCCCGCGCGCTGATCCTGGCGGCGCTCGAGAACGGCGCCTCCGTCGTCACCGCCAACAAGGCCCTGCTCGCCGAGGACGGCAGCACGCTGTTCGCCGCGGCCGAGAAGGCCGGGCGCGACCTCTACTTCGAGGCGGCGGTGGCGGGCGCCATCCCGATCCTCCGCCCGCTGCGCGAGTCGCTCGCCGGTGACCGGGTCACCCGGGTGCTCGGCATCGTCAACGGCACGACCAACTTCATCCTCGACAAGATGGACACCCTCGGCAGCGGCTTCGCCGAGGTGCTCGAGGAGGCGCAGGCGCTCGGGTACGCCGAGGCCGACCCCACCGCCGACGTCGAGGGCTACGACGCCGCCGCCAAGGCCGCGATCCTCGCCAGCCTGGCGTTCCACACCCGGGTCACCGCGGCCGACGTCTACCGCGAAGGCATCAGCGAGGTCAGCGCCGCCGACGTCGCCTCCGCCCGCGAGATGGGCTGCGTCGTCAAGCTGCTCGCGATCTGCGAGCTGCGCGAGGGCCCCGACGGCCCGGCCGTCTCCGCGCGCGTGCACCCGGCGATGATCCCGAGGAGCCACCCGCTCGCCAGCGTCCGCGAGGCGTTCAACGCGGTCTTCGTCGAGAGCGAGGCCGCCGGCCAGCTGATGTTCTACGGCCCCGGCGCCGGCGGCGCACCCACGGCGTCCGCCGTCCTGGGTGACCTGGTCACCGTCGCGCGCAACCGGCTCAACGACGTGCGCGGCGCGGGGGAGTCGGCCTACGCCGACCTCGACGTGCTGCCGATGGGCGAGACGGAGACCCGCTACCACGTGGCGATCGACGTCGACGACCGCGCGGGCGTGCTGGCCCAGGTCGCGCAGACCTTCGCCGCGCACCAGGTGTCGATCCAGACCGTCCGCCAGGAGGGTCACGGCGACGACGCCCAGCTCGTCGTCGTCTCGCACCGCGCGGCCGACTCCGCGCTCGCCGCCACCGTCGACACCCTGCGCAAGCTCGACTTCGTCCACGACGTCTCGTCCGTCATGCGCGTGGAGGGCGACTTCTGATGGCACACCAGTGGCGGGGCGTCCTCGAGGAGTACGGCGACCGGATGTCGCTGCCCGAGGGCACCCCGACCATCACGCTGCGCGAGGGCGGCACCCCGATGGTTGACAGCCGCTGGCTG
This sequence comes from Nocardioides iriomotensis, assembly GCF_004168035.1. GTDB lineage: Bacteria > Actinomycetota > Actinomycetes > Propionibacteriales > Nocardioidaceae > Nocardioides_B > Nocardioides_B iriomotensis. The sequence continues at coordinate 229,084 of NZ_SDPU01000034.1, forward strand.
TCCGGCCTGCTCGACGCCGAGGTGTGGCTCAAGGTCGAGGGCGACAACCCGACCGGGTCCTTCAAGGACCGCGGCATGACCGTCGCCCTGTCCGTCGCCGTCGGCCAGGGCGCCGAGGCGGTGGTCTGCGCGTCGACCGGCAACACGTCGGCGTCGATGGCGGCCTACGCCGCCAAGGCCGGGATCAAGCCGCTCGTGCTGGTGCCGCAGGGCAAGATCGCCGCCGGCAAGCTGGCCCAGGCGATCGTGCACGGCGCCCAGGTGATCATGGTGCGCGGCAACTTCGACGACTGCCTGCGGATGTCGCGCGAGCTGGCCGAGCACTACCCGGTCGCCCTGGTGAACTCCGTGAACCCGATGCGCCTCGAGGGCCAGAAGACCGCGTCGTTCGAGATCGTCGACTTCCTCGGCGACGCCCCCGAGCTGCACGTGCTGCCGGTGGGCAACGCCGGCAACGTGTCGGCGTACTGGAAGGGCTACGTCGAGTCCGAGAAGGCCGGGGCCAGCAGCCGCCGCCCGCGCATGCTCGGCTGGCAGGCCGCCGGTGCCGCCCCCCTCGTCCTCGGCGAGCCGGTCGCCCACCCCGAGACGGTCGCCTCCGCGATCCGCATCGGCAACCCGGCGTCCTGGCACCTCGCGGTGGCCGCGCGCGACGAGTCCGAGGGCTCGTTCCGCGCGATCGACGACGACGCGATCCTCGCCGCGCAGCGCGAGCTGGCCGCGCGCGACGGCGTCTTCGTCGAGCCCGCGTCGGCCGCCGGCGTCGCCGGCCTCCTCCGCGACCACGCCGACGGCGTCTCCTACGCCGGCCGGCAGGTCGTCGTCACCGTCACCGGCCACGGCCTCAAGGACATCGACACCGCGCTGTCCACGTTCACCGACCTCGTCGACACCGTCGTCGACGCCGACGTCGACGCCGCCGCGGCGGCCGCGGGACTGCGTTGATGCCCACCCTGCTTCCCGGACCGGTCACCGTCACCGTGCCCGCCACCAGCGCGAACCTCGGCCCCGGGTACGACGCCCTCGGCCTCGCGCTGAGCCTGCGCGACACCGTCACCGCCGAGGTCGTCGACGGCCCGGGCTCGGTCGTGGTACGCGGCGAGGGGGCGGGCGCCGTACCCCTCGACGACAGCCACCTCGTCCGCCGCGCCATGCAGCGCGCGTTCGACGCGATGGGCTGCGGCACCCCGTCGATCCGGCTCACCTGCGACAACGTCATCCCGCACGGCCGCGGGCTCGGCTCGTCGTCCGCCGCGATCGTCGCCGGCGTCTGCGCCGCGCGCGGTCTGGTCGGCGGAGGGTCGCTGCTGATGGACGACGACGCGGTCTTCGCGCTCACCGCCGAGATCGAGGGCCACCCGGACAACGTGGCGCCCGCGTTCTTCGGCGGGTTCACCGTCGCCTGGGGGAGCGGCGGCCGGTTCCACGCCACCAACGCGTCGGTCGACCCGCGGGTCGCCGCGGTCGCGTTCGTCCCGCCCGACCCCGTCGAGACGACGGTCGCGCGCGGTCTGCTCCCGGCCCAGGTGCCGCACGCGGACGCGGCTTTCAACGTCGGCCGGGCCGCGCTGCTGGTCGCCGCGCTCGGCGGGCGGCCGGAGCTGCTGCTCGAGGCGACCGAGGACCGGCTGCACCAGGACCAGCGGGCGCCCGCCATGCCGGGCACGGCCGCCCTGGTCAAGGAGCTGCGCGCCGACGGGCTTCCCGCGTTCGTGTCGGGGGCGGGCCCGACCGTGCTCGTGCTGACCGACCCGCTCGCCCAGGCGGGCGTCGCGGCGCGGGTTCCGGACGGCTGGCGGGTGCACACCCTGGCGGTCGAGTCGCAGGGCGCCGTCGTCACGGAGGGCTGATCCGGCGAGCATTCGCGGGACTCTTCGCGGGAACAGCGCGCGGTGTGTCGGTGTTGTAACAGTTGCGGACCGCCGTACCCGATGGTGTTAGTCTGCCGCTGCGCGAGCGAATCGTGGGGTCCCACGGTCCGAGCTTTCCGATCCAGCTCCCACGATCCCTCTCCGAGCGCACTCTTCCTCTCGCTCTACTTCACGCGACGCGTGCGACGCGTCGCCGTGGCGCTCTGCGACGGGATCGACCAACACACGGCCGCTCGGGTGTCTCCCGACCGGCCTGGACGTGGGAAGGACCTCACGTGACCGACACGACCACCCCCATCCCCGAGACCGCCCCCGCCGCCAAGAAGCGTGCGGGCGGACTGAGCGGGATGCTGCTCCCCGAGCTCAAGCAGCTCGCCGGTGGGCTGGGTATCAAGGGCGCCGGCGGCATGCGCAAGAGCCAGCTGATCGACGCCATCCGGGCCGCCCAGGGCGGCGGCCAGCCGGACCGCTCCGCGGCGAAGGCGAGCCAGGACGACGCGGGCGACCGGCCCGCGAAGGCGCCGAAGAACGACCGCGCCGACAAGACCGAGAAGACCGACAAGCCGGAGAAGGCCGCGCAGGCCGAGAAGGCTGACAAGAACAACACCAGGACCGAGCAGTCCGACAAGCGCCCCGAGCAGTCCGGCAAGTCCGGGCAGCCCGAGCAGGCCGAGCAGAAGGACCGCGGCGGCCAGCAGAACGACCGCGGCGGCCAGCCGAACGACCGTGCCGACCGTGGTCAGCAGCAGAACGACCGCGGCGGTCAGCAGCAGAACCAGGGCAACGACGACGGCGGCAGCCGCCGGAACCGTCGCCGCCGCGGCCGGGACCGGGACCGCGAGCGCCCCACCAGCAGCAACCAGCGCAGCAGCGGCGGCCGCGAGCCGGACACCCAGATCCTCGAGGACGACGTGCTGCTGCCGGTCGCCGGCATCCTCGACGTGCTCGACAACTACGCGTTCGTCCGCACCAGCGGCTACCTGCCCGGCCCCGACGACGTGTACGTCTCGCTGTCGATGGTGCGCAAGTTCGGCCTGCGCCGCGGCGACGCGGTCACCGGCCAGGTGCGCCAGCAGCGCGAGGGGGAGCGCAAGGAGAAGTTCAACCCGCTGGTCCGGATCGACACCATCAACGGTGGCGACCCGGAGGGTGCCAAGCACCGGGTGGAGTTCCAGAAGCTCACCCCGCTGTACGCCTCCGAGCGGCTGCGCCTGGAGACCGAGTCGACCAACCTGATCGGCCGCGTCATCGACATCGCCGCCCCGATCGGCAAGGGCCAGCGCGGCCTCATCGTCTCCCCGCCCAAGGCCGGCAAGACGATGATCATGCAGTCGATCGCCAACTCGATCACGACCAACAACCCCGAGTGCCACCTGATGATCGTCCTCGTCGACGAGCGTCCGGAGGAGGTCACCGACTTCCAGCGCACGGTGAAGGGCGAGGTCATCGCGTCGACGTTCGACCGTCCCGCCACCGACCACACCTCGGTCGCGGAGCTGGCCATCGAGCGCGCCAAGCGTCTCGTCGAGCTCGGCCACGACGTCGTCGTGCTGCTCGACGGCATCACTCGCCTCGGCCGCGCGTACAACCTGGCGGCCCCCGCCAGCGGCCGGATCCTCTCCGGTGGTGTCGACTCGTCGGCGCTGTACCCGCCGAAGAAGTTCTTCGGCGCCGCCCGCAACATCGAGGACGGCGGCTCCCTGACCATCCTCGCCACCGCCCTCATCGAGACCGGTTCCAAGATGGACGAGGTCATCTTCGAGGAGTTCAAGGGCACCGGGAACATGGAGCTCCGGCTCCGCCGCGAGTTCGCCGACAAGCGGATCTTCCCGGCCATCGACGCCGTCCAGTCGGGCACGCGCCGCGAGGAGCTCCTGATGAGCAAGGAGGAGCTCCAGATCGTCTGGAAGCTCCGCCGCGTCCTCTCCGGCCTCGACGGCCAGCAGGCCCTCGAGCTGCTGCTCGAGCGGCTGAAGAAGTCGCAGAGCAACATCGAGTTCCTGATGCAGGTGCAGAAGACCACGCCCACCGCGAACGGCAACGGTCACGCGCAGCACGGGCACGGCCACAACGACTGACGACTATCCACAGAACTTCCCGGCCTGTTCCTGCACTTCCAGGGCGTTGCAACGCCCTGGAAGCGCAGGAGTCCCTGGTGAACCAGGGACTCCGACACGCCGGACGCCGGGAATAGTCCACACGCCGGGGGACTTGAGGGGACACGTGGAGACGGTGACCCAGCGCCCTGGTACGACGCGGACCCGGCCGCCCGCGCACGGGCTGAGCCGCGGCCGGCACGTCCAGCTGATCGTCGTGCTGGGCAGCCTGATCGCGCTCGGTCCGCTGACGATCGACATGTACCTCCCGGCGTTCCCGCAGCTCGCCGACGAGCTCGACGCGTCGGCGGCGTCGGTCCAGCTCACGCTGACCGGCATGCTCGGCGGTCTGGCGTTCGGCCAGCTCGTGATCGGGCCGCTGTCGGACGCGTTCGGGCGTCGCAGGCCGCTGCTGGCCGGGCTCGTCGTGCACGCGCTGGCGTCGCTGCTCTGCGCGGTCGCGCCGAACATCGCGGTGCTCAGCGTCGTGCGTGTGCTGCAGGGGTTCGCGGGCGCCGCGATCTCGGTGGTCGCGCTGGCGACCGTGCGCGACCTGTTCAGCGGTGTCGCCGTCGCGCGCACGATGTCGCGGCTGATGCTGGTGATCGGCCTGGCGCCGATCGTCGCGCCGTCGATCGGCGGGTTCATCCTGCAGGTCACCGACTGGCGCGGCATCTTCTTCGTGCTCGCGGGCGCGGCCGTCGTCCTGATCGGGGTCGCGCTGGTGGGACTGCGGGAGACGCTGCCCGTCGAGCGCCGGCGCTCCGCGCGGGTCGGCGCGACGCTGCGCACCTACCGCTCGCTGCTGTCCGACCGGACCTTCGTCGCGCTCGTGCTGGTGGCCGGCCTGTCGTTCTCCTCGCTGTTCGTCTACGTCTCCGGGGCGTCGTTCGTGCTCCAGGAGGGCTTCGGCCTGGACGCCCGGACCTTCGGCCTCGTCTTCGGCGCCAACTCCGCGGCGCTCACCATCGCCTCGCAGCTCAACCCGACGCTGATCCGGCGGTTCGGCCCGGCCAACGTGCTCACCGGGGCGATCCTGGTCTCGATGGCCGCGGCGGTGGCGCTGCTGGTGGCCGGGCTGGCCGGTGGGGGACTGGTGACGGTCCTCGTGCCGCTGATGGTCGTCCTCGCCTCGGCCGGCCTCGCGATGCCCAACACCCCGGCGCTGGCGCTCAACCGGCACGGCGAGGCGGCGGGTACGGCGTCCGCGATGCTCGGCTGCGTCCAGTTCGGCGTCGGCGCGCTGGTCGCCCCGCTGGTGGGCGTGCTGGGCAGCACGACGGCGGCGCCGATGGGCGCGGTGATGCTGACCGTGACGGGGCTGGCGGCGCTGCTGATGTTCGCCGTCGTCCGCCGCGACCCGACCGTGCAGGCGGTCCGCTGACCGGGTTCCGACACCCGTCGCACGGCCCCGACGTCGCGGAATTAGGTCGGCGCCGCAGTTGTTTGGCAGACTGTATGGCTGGTTCCGGTTCACGCCGTGAGCACTCGCGCTCCGGCGACCCGGCGACTGCACCTCGAGAGGAAACCATGAAGAAGGACATCCACCCGGACTACGTGTCCACCCAGGTCACCTGCACCTGTGGCAACACGTTCACCACCCGCAGCACCGCGAAGAGCGGCGTCATCCACGCCGACGTCTGCTCGCAGTGCCACCCGTTCTACACCGGCAAGCAGAAGATCCTCGACACCGGCGGCCGCGTCGCCCGCTTCGAGGCCCGCTACGCCAAGAAGGACGCTGCCAAGAAGTAGCGACCGCGACAGCGCCGGCTCCCCGTCCACACAGGGGACCGGCGCTGTCTGTTTGTCACGGGCGGTGGTCTCGACGAGCTGGACCACCCGGAGCAAGAGGAGGAGCGGTGTTCGAGGCGGTCGACGGCCTGGTCACGGAGCACCGTGAGCTGGAGACCCGGCTCGCCGACCCCGCGATCCACGCCGACCAGGGGCTCGCGAAGCGGCTGAACCAGCGGTACGCCGAGCTCTCCGCCATCGTCCGGACGTACGACGAGTGGCAGCAGCTCGGCGACGACGTCGAGGCCGCCCGGGAGCTCGCGCACGAGGACGAGTCGTTCGCCGAGGAGGCCGAGCAGCTCGCCGAGCGCCGTGTCGCCACCGAGGAGCGGCTGCGGCACCTGCTCGTCCCGCGCGACCCCGCCGACTCCAAGGACGCGATCCTCGAGATCAAGTCCGGCGAGGGCGGTGAGGAGTCCGCGCTGTTCGCGGGCGACCTGCTCCGGATGTACTCCCGCTACGCCGAGCGCCGCGGCTGGAAGACCGAGCAGCTCGACGCCACCGAGTCCGACCTCGGCGGCTTCAAGTCAGTCACGGTCGCGGTCAAGGCCAAGGGCGCGCCCGAGCCCGGCGAGGCGCCGTACGCGCTGCTGAAGTTCGAGGGCGGCGTGCACCGCGTCCAGCGCGTGCCGGTCACCGAGAGCCAGGGCCGGGTGCACACCTCGGCCGCCGGGGTGCTGGTGATGCCCGAGGCCGAGCAGGTGGACGTGACGATCGAGGAGAAGGACATCCGGATCGACGTGTTCCGGTCGTCCGGCCCCGGCGGCCAGTCGGTCAACACCACCGACTCCGCGGTCCGGATCACCCACCTGCCGACCGGCATCGTCGTGTCCTGCCAGAACGAGAAGAGCCAGCTCCAGAACCGCGAGCAGGCCATGCGCATCCTGCGCTCCCGCCTGCTGCAGGCCGCCCAGGACGCCGCCGACGCCGAGGCCTCTGACGCGCGCCGCTCCCAGGTCCGCACCGTCGACCGGTCCGAGCGGATCCGCACCTACAACTTCCCGGAGAACCGCATCTCCGACCACCGCACCGGCTACAAGGCCTACAACCTCGACGCGGTGCTCGACGGCGACCTCGAGCCGGTCGTCACCTCCGCGGTCGAGGCCGACCTCGCCGCCCGCCTCGACGCCCTGGAGCCGGAGCAGTCGACGTCGTGACCGGTCGCCGCGCACTCGTCAAGGGGGCGGCGCTCCGGCTGGCCCGGGCCGGGGTGGCCAGTCCCGAGCACGACGCCGCCGAGCTGCTCGCCCACGTGCTGGGCACGACCCGCGGCAACCTGCCGCTCTCCGACGAAGTCGACGCCGCGCAGGCCGCCGCCTACGAGGACCTGGTGGGCCGGCGCGAGGCCCGCGAGCCGCTCCAGCACCTGGTCGGCTCCGCCGCCTTCCGGTACGTCGAGCTGGCGGTCGGCCCGGGCGTCTTCACGCCCCGGCCCGAGACCGAGCTGCTCGCCGGCTGGGGCGTCGACCGCGCCCGCGACGTGCTCGCCTCGGGGCGCACCCCCGTCGTCGTCGACCTCTGCACCGGCTCCGGCGCGATCGCGCTCAGCCTCGCGACCGAGGTGCCCGAGGCGGTCGTGCACGCCGTCGAGCTGAGCGAGGACGCCTTCGTCTGGGCGCAGCGCAACCTCGCCGGATCGGGCGTGGACCTGCGCCAGGGCGACCTGGCCGACGCCTTCCCCGACCTCGACGGCACCGTCGACGTCCTGCTCTGCAACCCGCCGTACATCCCGCTCGAGGCCTATGAGTCCGTCGCGCAGGAGGCGCGCGACCACGACCCGCACCTCGCGCTGTTCTCCGGGGACGACGGCCTCGACGCGATCCGGGCGCTCGAGGTGACCGCCGCAAGGCTGCTGCGCGACGGCGGCGTCGTCGGGGCCGAGCACGCCGACGTGCAGGGCGAGGTCGCGCCGGCGGTGTTCCGGCGCACCGGCCGGTGGCGCGAGGTGACCGACCACGACGACCTCGCGGGCCGCAACCGCTACCTGACCGCGCGACTGGCACGATGAGGACCGTGATCGACGCATGAGCAACCGCTTCGCCACCGACGAGCCCACCGAGCGCGAGGCCGGCATCGCCGCTGCGGCGCTCGCCGTCCAGCGCGGCCAGCTCGTCGTCCTCCCGACCGACACCGTGTACGGCGTCGGCGCCGACGCGTTCTCGGCCGACGCCGTGCGCTCCCTGCTGGCCGCCAAGGGCCGCGGCCGCGACATGCCGCCGCCCGTGCTCGTCTCGGCGGCCACGACGCTCGACGCCCTCGCGGTCGGGGTGCCGTCCTACGCGCGGGCGCTGATCCAGGAGCTCTGGCCCGGCCCGCTCACGCTCGTGTGCCGGCAGCAGCCGTCCCTGCAGTGGGACCTCGGCGACACCCGCGGCACCGTCGCGGTCCGGATGCCCGACCACGAGGTCGCACTGGAGCTGCTCTCACGCACCGGGCCGCTGGCCGTGAGCAGCGCCAACCGCACCGGCCTCAACGCGGCGACCGACGCCGACGCGGCCGAGTCGATGCTGGGGGAGAAGGTCGAGGTGCTGCTCGACTCGGGCCCCACCGCCGGGGAGGTGCCGTCGACGATCGTCGACGTCACCGGTGACACCGGCCGCGTGCTGCGCCTCGGGGCGGTCTCGCTCGAACGTCTCAACGAGATCGTGTCCCCGATCGGCGCCACGATCGTCGACGAGGGGTAGGCGCCCCGCCGTGCGCGAGTACCTCACCGTCTTCCTCGTCGCCGCCACGACGACGTACCTCCTCGGCGTCTTCGCCCGGGAGATCGCGCTGCGCACCGGCGCCGTCGCCCGCGTGCGCGACCGCGACGTGCACGCGGTGCCGATCCCGTACTTCGGTGGCGTCGCGATGCTCGGCGGGCTCACCGCGGCGTACCTCGTCGGGGCCCGGCTGCCGTTCCTCTCCCAGGAGAGCCACGACCAGGTGTTCCGCGACGGCGCGGTGGTGCTCGTGGCCGGCGCGATGATCTGCCTGCTCGGGGTCGTCGACGACCTGATCGAGATCGACGCGCTGACCAAGCTCGGCGGCCAGCTGCTGGTCGCGGGCGTGCTCGTCTACAACGACGTGTACTTCTACTACTTCCAGCTGCCCGGCGGCGGCCAGCTCAGCCCCGACCCCGCCCAGATGCAGCTGCTCAGCGTCATCGTCGTGGTCGCCACGATCAACGCGGTGAACTTCGTCGACGGCCTCGACGGGCTCGCGTCCGGCGTCGTCGGCATCGGCGCGGTCGCGTTCTTCCTGTTCAGCTACACCCTGGCCTACGCCAACGACGAGACGCGGGCCATCACCGCGGCGCTGCTCTGTGCGGCGCTCGCCGGCGCCTGCGCCGGGTTCCTGCCGCACAACTTCTTCCCGGCCCGGCTGTTCATGGGTGACTCCGGGTCGATGCTGATCGGCCTGGTGCTGGCCGCGAGCGCCCTGACGCTCACCGGGCAGTTCCCCGACGCGCTCGTCACCCAGGGGGCCGGTGCGAGCGACGCGAGCCTGCTGCCGACGCTGCTGCCGATCATCCTGCCGATCTCGATCCTGATCGTGCCGTTCGCGGACCTGCTGCTCGCCGTCATCCGCCGCACCCGGGCCGGCCGCTCGCCGTTCTCGCCCGACAAGCAGCACCTGCACCACCGGCTGCTGGAGATCGGGCACTCGCACCGCCGCGCGGTGCTGATCATGTACCTCTGGGCCGGCCTGATCGCCTTCGGCGGCGTGCTCGCCAGCCTGTACGCCGGCGCCTTCACCACCTACCTGCTCGTCGTGTGGGTGCTCGTCACGGTCGCGCTGACGTTCGTCGTCCCGCGGCTGCAGCGGCCCTCGACCCGCCTCTGACACGCCTCCGACACGCCTCCACCCCGCCCCTGACAGACCGGGACCAACCGGCGTACAGACCACCGATTTCCGGCCTCAGGGGACTTTGTGCTAACTTTCACAAAGTCAGCAGGGGCCACCCGGACGCACCGTCCGGACCCCAGTGACGACTGTCCCGTCGAGCACGACAGAACGGCCGCCCATGATGACCGAGCAGCGACCAGCCCAGGGTGTCACTGACGCCCTGACCGGTCCCGCGGCGCTCGGTCGGCTGGTCCGGCGGGCCCTCCTGGCCGCCGTCGTCTCCGGGGCGCTCACCATCCTGGTCGCCGCGCTCGTGGCCGGCCGCGGCGCCGCCGCCGGCGCCCTCGTGGGCACGTTGCTCACCTGCGCGACGCTGGCGCTCGGCCTGCCGGTGCTGGCCTGGGTCACCCGCGTGCTGCCGGCCATGTCGCTGCTCGTCGCGATGATGACCTACCTGATGCAGGTGGTCTTCCTGCTCGCCGCCTACGTCGTCCTCCAGCGGTCGCCGGAGGCCCGCGACGCGGTCGACGGCAGCTGGCTCGGGATCGCCGTCATCGTCACGACCGTCGTGTGCCTGATCGTGCAGGTCACCGGCTTCCTGAAGGGCCGTCACCCCTACTTCGACGTCGAGCCCGGAGAGGGCACCGAGGGCGGCTCCGGACGGCCGGAGGCGGGTGCGCGATGACCCCCCACGGCTGCTATTGTCCGGAACGCGATGTCACAGCAGAGGCGTGCGTCTGCTCCCGACGGCGAACCCCCCAGACAGGCCATGGGCGACCCCTGGCAGGCCTTCGGGTACGTCACCGCGGGGGTCCTCGTCTACGGGTTCATCGGTTGGCTGCTGGATCGCTGGTGGGGCACGACCTTCATGGTCGCCATCGGCATCCTCGCCGGCGCCGGGCTCGGCATCTACATGACTTTCGGTCGCTTCGGCCGGCCACCCGAAACACCCGCAACACCGGACAGCACCACGGGCACGAGCGAGACGGGCAGGACTGAGGAGTGAGTGTGAGCGTCACGGGCACGATCGTCGCCGCGGCCGAGTCTGGGTCGGACGGCTTCCACGCGCCGGGTCCGGCCAGCTTCGACCTGCCGGCGATCTTCCACGTCGGCGGGCTCGGCGTGACCAAGCCGATGGTCCTGCTGCTGCTGTCGGTCGTGGTGATCTCGTGGTTCATGATCGCGGCGTCCCGCAAGGCCGCGGTCGTGCCGGGCCGGCTGCAGTTCGCCGGCGAGGCCGTCTACGGCTTCGTCCGCAACACCGTCGCCCGCGACACCATCGGCAGCGAGCACTTCATGAAGTTCGTGCCGTACCTGTTCTCGCTCTTCATGTTCATCATCGTGAACAACTACTACGGCATCATCCCGCTGCTGCAGTTCCCGAGCTTCTCGCGGATCGGCTTCATCGTCCCGCTGGCGCTGGCCTCGTGGCTGCTGTTCATCGGCACCGGCATCTGGAAGCACGGCGCGCTCGGCTACCTCAAGCACGCAACGATGCCGGGCGGCGTGGGCGGCCCGATCCTGGTCCTCCTGGTCCCGCTGGAGTTCATCTCCAACATCCTGGTCCGGCCCTTCACCCTGACCCTGCGACTCTTCGGCAACATGTTCGCCGGCCACCTGCTGCTGATCCTGTTCGCCACCGGCGGTGCCTACCTGCTGACCAGCGGCAACATCCTGTACGGCGGCGTCGGCATCCTCTCGTTCGGCATGGGCATCGCCGTCAGCTTCCTCGAGATGCTGGTGATGTTCCTGCAGGCCTACGTCTTCACCCTGCTCAGCGCGATGTACATCGGCGAGGCCCTCGCCGAGGAGCACTGAGCACCCGCACCACCTGACGCACGACCCACAAGTTTCGCCACAACAACCGGCGCCGAGGAAGGCGTCGGACGACGAAAGGAAAAGCCGTGGAAGGCTCCCTCAACCTGGTCGGTCTCGGCCTCTCCGCCATCGGTCCTGGTGTCGGTATCGGCCTGATCTTCGCCGCCTTCATCTCGGGCGTCGCCCGTCAGCCCGAGGCGCAGAGCCGCCTCCAGTCGATCGCGATCCTCGGCTTCGTTCTGGCTGAGGCGCTCTTCATCATCACCGTGGCGCTCGCCTTCGTCCTCTGACGACGGCACCTGACGACTGCTAGGAGTTCGACACATGGACCAGTTCGTGCTGGCGGCGGCTGAGGCTGAGGAGCACAGCCCGCTGATGCCGATCCTCTCCGAGGTCGTGCTCGCGCTCATCGTCTTCGGGATCCTGTTCTTCATCGTGAGGAGCAAGATCGTGCCGATGTTCGAGAAGGCCTACGCCGAGCGCACGGCTGCGATCGAGGGTGGGCTGCAGGCGGCCGAGACCAAGCAGGCCGAGGCCGACGCCAAGATGGCCGAGCTCGAGAAGCAGCTCGGCGACGCGCGGCACGAGGCGGCACGCATCCGCGAGGACGCGCGCGAGCAGGGTGCGGCGATCATCGCCGAGATGCGCGAGCAGGCCCAGACCGAGGCCGCGCGGATCGTCGACCACGCGCACACCCAGATCGAGGCCGAGCGCCAGCAGGCGGTCACCTCGCTCCGTGCCGAGGTCGGCTCGCTCGCCACGTCCCTGGCCGGCCGGATCGTCGGGGAGTCCCTCGACGACGACGCCCGCCAGGCACGCGTGGTCGAGCGCTTCCTCACCGACCTCGAGGCCCAGCAGGGCCAGTCGAACGCGGGAGCCAACTGATGTCGCACCAGCTCCGAGGCGCCTCCGCCGACGCGCTCGCCGTCCTGACCGACAAGCTCGGTCAGGTCGTCGGGTCGGGTGCGGACGCGTCCCGGGTGGCCGACGACCTGTTCGGGGTGTCCGACGTGCTCCGGCGCGAGCCGGCGCTGCGCCGGGTCGCCACCGACGTGTCGGTCACGCCGGAGGGCAAGGCCGAGCTGGTGCGCGGCATCTTCGGCTCGCAGCTCGACGCGGCCTCGCTCGACCTGGTCACCGACGCGGTCGGCCGCCGCTGGGCGGCGACGCGCGACCTCGGTGACGCCCTGGAGCACCTCGGCGTCGTCGCTGTCGTGCGCAGCGCGGAGGGCGCCGGCCAGGCCGACGCCCTCGAGGACCAGCTGTTCGCCTTCGAGCGGCTCGTGTCGGGCACCCCGGAGCTGCGCGACGCGCTCTCCGACCCGGCGCGCTCCGTCGAGGACAAGCGAGGGCTCGTCCGCGGCCTGCTCGACGGCAAGGCCACGCCCGCGACCATCCGCCTGGCGGAGCAGTCGCTGGCCGGCACCCACCGCACGGTGGCGGTCGCGCTCGAGGAGTACCAGAAGGTCGCCGCGGCGCACCGCGACCGGCTCGTCGCCGAGGTCCGGGTCGCGCGCGAGCTGCCCGAGGCCGAGACGCAGCGGCTGGCCGGCGTGCTGGCCAGGCAGTACGGCCGCCCGGTGCACCTCAACATCGTGGTCGACCCCGACGTGATCGGCGGCATCCGCGTGGAGATCGGTGACGACGTCATCGACGGCACCGTGGTCAGCCGGCTCGACGACGCCCGCCGCAGGCTCGCGGGCTAGCAGCACAAGACAACCGGTTGAGTGGTCTCGACAGGCTCGACCACCCGAGAAGAATCATCGAGAGACAAGGGACTCAGAACATGACGGAGCTTTCGATCCGTCCGGAGGAGATCCGGGACGCGCTCCAGCGCTTCGTGTCGGACTACAAGCCGGAGACCGCGAGCCGCGAAGAGGTCGGCACCGTTGCCGAGGCCGGCGACGGCATCGCCCGCGTGACCGGTCTGCCTTCGGTGATGGCCAACGAGCTGCTCGAGTTCGAGGACGGCACCCTCGGCCTGGCGCTGAACCTCGACACCCGCGAGATCGGTGTCGTCATCCTCGGTGACTTCGAGAAGATCGAGGAGGGTCAGACGGTGCGGCGCACCGGCGAGATCCTCTCCGTGCCGGTCGGTGACAACTACCTCGGCCGCGTGGTCGACCCGCTGGGCACCCCGATCGACGGGCTCGGCGAGATCGAGACCACCGAGCGCCGCGCGCTGGAGCTCCAGGCTCCCGGCGTGATGCAGCGCAAGTCGGTGCACGAGCCGCTCGCCACCGGCATCAAGGCGATCGACGCGATGACCCCGATCGGCCGCGGCCAGCGCCAGCTGATCATCGGCGACCGTGCGACCGGCAAGTCGACGATCGCGATCGACACGATCATCAACCAGAAGCAGAACTGGGAGTCGGGCGACCCGACCAAGCAGGTCCGCTGCATCTACGTCGCGATCGGCCAGAAGGGCTCGACCATCGCCTCCGTGCGTGGCGCCCTCGAGGAGGCCGGCGCGCTGGAGTACACCACCATCGTCGCCTCCCCGGCGTCGGACTCCGCGGGCTTCAAGTACCTCGCGCCCTACACCGGCTCGGCCATCGGCCAGCACTGGATGTACGACGGCAAGCACGTCCTCATCGTCTTCGACGACCTGACCAAGCAGGCCGAGGCCTACCGCGCCGTGTCGCTGCTGCTGCGCCGCCCGCCGGGCCGCGAGGCGTACCCCGGTGACGTCTTCTACCTGCACAGCCGGCTGCTCGAGCGCTGCGCCAAGCTGTCCGACGACATGGGCGCCGGCTCGATGACCGGCCTGCCGATCATCGAGACCAAGGCCAACGACGTGTCGGCGTACATCCCGACCAACGTCATCTCGATCACCGACGGCCAGATCTTCCTGCAGTCCGACCTGTTCGCGGCCAACCAGCGGCCCGCGATCGACGTCGGCATCTCGGTCTCCCGCGTGGGTGGTGCCGCGATGACGAAGGCGATCAAGGCCGTCACCGGCTCGCTCAAGGTGGACCTGGCGCAGTTCCGCGCGATGGAGGCGTTCGCGATGTTCGCGTCCGACCTCGACGCCGCCTCGCGCCAGCAGCTCGACCGCGGTGCCCGTCTGATGGCTCTGCTCAAGCAGCCGCAGTACTCCCCGTACCCGGTCAACGAGATGACCGCGTCGCTCTGGCTCGGCACCACCGGTCGCCTCGACAAGGTGCCGACCGACGACGTGCTGCGCTTCGAGTCGGAGTTCCTCGACTACCTGCGCCGCGAGCACGGCGGGATCCTCGACACCATCGGGGAGACCAACAAGTTCGAGGACGACACCGAGACGTCCCTCGAGGACGCCTACACCACGTTCCTCGACCAGTTCGAGACCTCGGACGGCCAGTCGATCAAGGCGGGCAAGGAGGAGCACGAGGCGCTTCCGGAGGACGAGCTCGAGCAGGAGCAGATCGTCAAGCAGAAGCGAGGCTGACCATGGCAACCTCAGTGCGTGAGCTGCGTGCGCGGACGAAGTCCGTCACGTCGATGAAGAAGATCACGCGCGCCATGGAGCTCATTGCTGCCTCCCGGATCATCAAGGCGCAGCAGCGGGCCCAGGCGGCCGCGCCCTACGCCCGCGAGCTGACCCGTGCGGTCTCGGCGGTGGCGACGTACTCCAACGTGGAGCACGCCCTCACCACCGAGCCGGAGGACCCCAAGCGCGCCGCGATCCTGATCGTGACCAGCGACCGGGGTCTGGCCGGTGCCTACTCCAGCAGCGTCCTCAAGGAGGCCGAGCGCCTCGCGGAGAAGCTGCGCAGTGAGGGCAAGGAGATCGACACCTACATCTCCGGCCGCAAGGGCGAGGCGTACTTCAAGTTCCGCAACCGCACGGTCGCGGCGAGCTGGACGGGTCACTCCGACCAGCCGACGTACGACGTGGCCCGTGAGATCGGCGACGCGCTCATCCAGGCGTTCCTCGCCGGCGAGGACAACCCGGAGATCGAGCTCGAGGGCGAGGCCAGCCCGGTCGACGAGGTGCACGTGGTCTACACGCGCTTCCGGTCGATGCTGGTGCAGGAGCCCACCGCGGTGCGGCTGCTGCCGCTCGAGGTCGTCGAGGGCGAGGAGCCCCCGAAGGCCGACGAGGTGCTGCCGCTCTACGAGTTCGAGCCCGACGCGGCCGAGGTGCTCGACGCGCTGCTGCCGCGCTACGTCCAGAGCCGGATCTTCTTCGCGCTGCTCCAGGCCGCCGCGTCCGAGCTGGCGGCACGCCAGCGGGCGATGAAGGCGGCGACGGACAACGCCGAGGAGCTCATCAAGAAGTACACGCGTCTGGCCAACCAGGCGCGCCAGGCCGGTATTACCCAGGAAATCAGCGAGATCGTCGGTGGCGTCAACGCGCTGGCCGATGCGACTGCCGGGAGTGAGTGAAGGAAATGACTGCCACCCTGAATGAAAGCGCCGAGACCACCTCTGCGGGCGGCGTCGGTCGCATCGCGCGCGTGATCGGCCCCGTGGTCGACATCGAGTTCCCCACGGACTCGATGCCCGAGATCTACAACAAGCTCGAGGTCGACTTCGAGCTGGGCGGCGAGACCCGCACCCTGCCGCTCGAGGTCGCCCAGCACATCGGCGACGGCATGGTCCGCGCCATCTCTCTGAAGCCGACCGACGGCCTGGTCCGCGGCGCGCAGGTGCAGGACACCGGCGGCCCGATCACCGTCCCCGTCGGTGACATCACGCTCGGCCACGTGTTCAACGCGACCGGCGACGTGCTGAACCTCGAGGAGGGCGAGAGCTTCGAGGTCAACGAGCGCTGGGGCATCCACCGCAAGGCACCCGCCTTCGACCAGCTCGAGTCGAAGACCCAGATGTTCCAGACCGGCATCAAGGTCATCGACCTCCTCACGCCGTACGTCCAGGGCGGCAAGATCGGCCTGTTCGGCGGCGCCGGCGTGGGCAAGACCGTGCTGATCCAGGAGATGATCGCCCGGGTCGCGAAGGACCACGGTGGTGTGTCCGTGTTCGCCGGCGTCGGCGAGCGCACCCGTGAGGGCAACGACCTCATCGTCGAGATGGAGGAGGCCGGCGTCATCGGCCAGACCGCCCTCGTCTTCGGCCAGATGGACGAGCCGCCGGGCACCCGGCTCCGCGTCGCGCTGTCCGCGCTGACGATGGCGGAGTACTTCCGCGACGTGCAGGGCCAGGACGTGCTGCTGTTCATCGACAACATCTTCCGGTTCACCCAGGCCGGCTCCGAGGTGTCGACGCTGCTCGGCCGGATGCCGTCCGCCGTGGGCTACCAGCCCAACCTCGCCGACGAGATGGGCACGCTCCAGGAGCGCATCACCTCGACGCGCGGCCACTCGATCACCTCGATGCAGGCGATCTACGTGCCGGCCGACGACTACACCGACCCGGCCCCGGCCACGACGTTCGCGCACCTCGACGCGACCACCGAGCTCTCGCGCGAGATCGCGTCGCTGGGCATCTACCCGGCCGTGGACCCGCTGACCTCGACGTCGCGGATCCTCGACCCGCGCTACATCGGTGAGGACCACTACAACACCGCGGTCCGGATCAAGCAGATCCTCCAGCGCAACAAGGAGCTGCAGGACATCATCGCGATCCTCGGTGTCGACGAGCTCTCCGAAGAGGACAAGATCATCGTGTCCCGGGCCCGTCGTATCCAGCGGTTCCTGTCGCAGAACACCTACGTCGCCAAGCAGTTCACCGGCATCGAGGGCTCGACCGTCCCGATCGAGGACACCATCGAGGCGTTCACCAAGATCGCGGACGGCGACTACGACCACGTCGCCGAGCAGGCGTTCTTCATGTGCGGTGGTCTCGACGACGTCGAGCGCAAGTGGGCCGAGATCCAGAAGAGCCTCTGACATGGCCGACAAGCTGATGCAGGTCGAGCTGGTCGCAGCCGACCGCCTGGTGTGGTCGGGCGAGGCCTCCATGGTCATCGCCCGCACCACCGAGGGTGACGTCGGCATCCTGGCGAACCACGCGCCGATGCTCTCGCTGATGGTGGACGGCGTCGTCGACGTGACGACGGCGGAGGGCGAGACGTGGATCGCGGCCGTGGACGCCGGGTTCCTGTCGGTGGCCAACAACCGGATCTCGATCCTGTCCGAGCACGCGGAGATGTCGCACGACATCGACCTCGAGAACGCCCGGGCCGACCTCGAGCGCGCGCACGCCGCCGGGGAGAACAACGACGACGCCGAGGCCGCTGCAGCGCGGGCGTGGGCCGAGGCCCGCATCCGCGCCGCCGAGAAGGTCTGACCCTCAGGCATCGGACGAACGAGAAGGCGAGGCGGTAGATGCCGTGGTGGCAGTGGTTGGCCGACGTGGCCGGCGTCCTGCTGCTGCTGGTGCTGTGCTACGGCATCGCCCTCGTCGTCCGTCGGCGCTTCCTGTCGCGCCACGGTGGCACCTTCGAGTTCTCAGTCCGCGTCCGGTCCGGTAGGGCCGGGCGCGGCTGGGTTCTCGGGCTCGGCCGCTACTCCGGGGGCGACCTGGAGTGGTTCCGGATCTTCTCGCTGCTGCCGCGTCCGCGGCGCACCTTCCGCCGCGCCGAGCTGGAGTACCTCGGCCGGCGCGACCCCGGAGGGGTGGAGTCCTACTCCCTCTACTCCGGGCACATCATCGTCAGCTGCCGCACGCCCACCGGCCCGCTCGAGGTCGCGATGAGCCCCGAGGCGTTGACCGGCTTCCTGGCCTGGCTCGAGGCCGCGCCGCCGGGACAGCGCTCGCGGAGGCGCTGAGGCGCTGGGCTCAGCGCTCGCCGCCCGGCACCCAGAGCACGTCGCCCTGCGCGCGGTTGGCGTGCCTGGCGAGGATGAACAGCAGGTCGGAGAGCCGGTTGAGGTACGTGATCGCCACGACGTTCATCGTGTCGGCGTGGTGCTCGTAGGCCGCCCAGCCGGCCCGCTCGGCCCGCCGTACGACGGTGCGGGCGACGTGCAGCAGCGCCGCGCCCGGCGTGCCGCCGTTGAGGATGAACGACCGCAGCTTGCCGAGGTCCTCGTTGTAGTGGTCGCACCAGGCCTCGAGCCGGTCGACGTACGCCTGCTCGATGCGCAGCGGCGGGAACTCCGGGTTCTCCACCACCGGCGTGCAGAAGTCGGCGCCGACGTCGAACAGGTCGTTCTGGACGGTGGTCAGCACCGTCACCACGTCGTCGTCCAGCCCGCCGGTCGCGATCGCGACGCCGATGTGCGCGTTGGCCTCGTCGACGTCCGCGTAGGCGTGCAGACGGAGGTCGTTCTTCGTCGTGACGCTCATGTCGCCGAGGCGCGTCTCCCCGGCGTCGCCGGTGCGCGTGTAGATGCGGGTGAGGTTGACCATGTCGTGAGCCTAGGCGGTACGGCGGGCCGGAGCGGCGGCCGCGGCTGTGGGATGGGTCGCACCTGCGGCCCGGGGTTCCGCCGTGGCCCGGGGCACTAGCATCGGCCCGATGGAAGGGTTCCAGGTCGTCTCGCAAGGCCCGCTGTCGTCCCCGCTCACCGGCACCGTGGCGGTGAGCGGCGCCAAGAACAGCGCGCTGAAGCTGATGGCCGCCTCGCTCCTCGCCGTCGGGCGCACCACGATCACGAACGTGCCCGACATCCTCGACGTGCACGTGATGGCCCGGCTGCTCGAGGAGCTCGGCTGCACCGTGACGATCGAGGGGGACGGATCGGTCTCGCCGGCCGCCCTGACCGTCGGCGTCGACACCCCGCACGAGCTCACGCCCGAGGCGCCCTACGAGCTGGTCCGCCGGCTGCGGGCGTCCATCAGCGTGCTCGGCCCGCTGATCGCCCGCTGCGGGCGTGCACGCGTGGCGCTGCCGGGCGGCGACAACATCGGCTCGCGCGGCCTCGACATGCACATCGCCGGGCTGCACGAGCTCGGCGCGACGGTACGGATCGAGCACGGCTTCGTCGTCGCCGAGGTCGCCGGCGGCCTGCAGGGCGCGAACCTCTGGCTCGACTTCCCGAGCGTGGGCGCGACCGAGAACCTCCTCATGGCGGCCGTCCTGACCCGGGGCCAGACCGTGATCGACAACGTCGCCCGCGAGCCGGAGATCAGCGACCTCTGCGAGATGCTGATCGCGATGGGCGCCGACATCGAGGGGGTCACCACCTCGACCCTGTCGATCCGGGGTGTCGAGGCGTTGCGGCCGGTCGAGCACGCCACGGTGCCGGACCGGATCGTGTCGGGCACCTGGGCGTTCGCGGCGGCGGTGGCCGGTGGCGACCTGACCGTGCAGGGTGGCCGCGCGCGGCACCTCGACATCGTGCTGGACAAGCTCGCCTCCGCCGGCGGGCACGTCGAGGACGACGAGGACGGGTTCAGCGTGCGCGTCGACAAGCAGCTGGCGTCGTTCGACGTGGTGACGCTGCCGTACCCGGGCTTCCCGACCGACCTCCAGCCGTTCGCGATGGCTCTCGCGTCGGTGAGCGACGGGACGGCGATGATCACCGAGAACGTCTTCGAGGCGCGCTTCATGTTCGCCCAGGAGCTGGCCCGGCTCGGCGCCGACCTGCGCACCGACGGCCACCACGCCGTGGTCCGCGGCAAGCCGGTGCTGTCGGGAGCGCCGGTCATGGCGCACGACATCCGGGCCGGCGCCGCGCTGGTCCTCGCCGGCCTGGCCGCGCAGGGCACCACGACCGTGGCCGAGTCGCACCACATCGACCGGGGCTACCCGCGCTTCGCCGAGGTGCTGTCCGGCCTCGGGGCCGAGGTCACCCGGGTCCAGCTTCCTGACCTCACCCCCTGACCCAGCCCCGGCGTCGTTCGGCCGAGTCACTCCCGTCACACGCGACACACCCGGCTCAGCCCGCGGAGGCAACCTTTTCCGTGTGCGCTGCGTCATAGTGGGTACGCCACCGGTCACGGGGGACCGGCCCAGCAGGCAGGAGCTGTAGATGGAAGCGACCACCAACCGCGAGGCGCTGGTCCTCGCCGGCCGGCTCGACGGACGGTCCACCGCCATGGTCCGCGAGATCCTCCACTCCCTGATGTCCCGCTTCGACGACGTCGTCGTCGACCTGACCGACGTCGAGTCCATCGACGTCACCGGCCTCACCATGCTCGCCGCGACGAGCAAGCTCATGGAGCGCGACGGCCGCCACCTGGTGCTCCGCGGCTGCCGGCCGGCGCTGCGCCGCGTCATCGCCTTCACCCGGATCCGCCACGTGCTCGAGCTCGAGAGGCAGGCCGCCACCGCCTGAGCGGGCGCGTCGTACCGCCGTACCGCCCACGTGTCTGTGACCTAGTTGGCAGAGTGGAACAGTTCACAAGGTAGTTACCCGCGGGTCAGGTCCGCCCTATCGTCGGCCCATGAGCCAGAAGGACCGTCCCTGGGTGATGCGCACGTACGCCGGCCACAGCTCCGCGGCCGACTCCAACGCGCTGTACCGGACCAACCTCGCCAAGGGCCAGACCGGCCTGTCGGTGGCGTTCGACCTGCCGACGCAGACCGGGTACGACCCCGACTCGGCGCTCGCCCGGGGCGAGGTCGGCAAGGTGGGCGTGCCGATCCCTCACCTCGGCGAGATGCGCCGGCTCTTCGAGGACATCCCGCTCGCCGAGATGAACACCTCGATGACGATCAACGCCACCGCGATGTGGCTGCTCGCGCTCTACCAGGTGGTCGCCGAGGAGCAGGCCGGCGAGGGCGCCGACCTCGACGCCGTGCACGCGGCGCTCGCCGGGACCACCCAGAACGACATCATCAAGGAGTACCTCTCGCGCGGGACGTACGTCTTCCCGCCCGAGCACTCGCTGCGGCTGACCAGCGACCTGATCGCCTACACGGTCAACAACATCCCGAAGTGGAACCCGATCAACATCTGCAGCTACCACCTGCAGGAGGCCGGCGCGACGCCCGTGCAGGAGCTCGCCTACGCGCTGTGCACGGCCATCG
Organism: Nocardioides iriomotensis; assembly: GCF_004168035.1. Lineage (GTDB taxonomy): Bacteria > Actinomycetota > Actinomycetes > Propionibacteriales > Nocardioidaceae > Nocardioides_B > Nocardioides_B iriomotensis. The sequence continues at coordinate 250,350 of NZ_SDPU01000034.1, forward strand.
CGGTGCTCGACACGGTGCGCGACTCCGGCCAGGTGGCGCCCGAGGACTTCCCGAAGGTGGTCGGGCGGATCTCGTTCTTCGTCAACGCCGGCGTGCGGTTCGTCGAGGAGATGTGCAAGATGCGCGCCTTCGTGCAGCTCTGGGACGAGGTGACGCGCGAGCGGTACGGCGTCGAGGACGAGAAGATGCGGCGCTTCCGGTACGGCGTCCAAGTCAACAGCCTGGGTCTCACCGAGGCGCAGCCGGAGAACAACGTGCAGCGGATCGTGCTCGAGATGCTCGGCGTCACGCTGTCCAAGGACGCCCGCGCCCGCGCCGTGCAGCTGCCGGCGTGGAACGAGGCGCTCGGCCTGCCCCGGCCCTGGGACCAGCAGTGGTCGCTGCGGCTGCAGCAGGTGCTCGCCTACGAGTCGGACCTCCTGGAGTACGACGACCTCTTCGCCGGCTCGCACGTCGTCGAGGCGAAGGTGGCCGAGCTGGTCGCTGGAGCCCGCGAGGAGATGGACCGCGTCCAGGCGATGGGCGGGGCGATCGCCGCCGTCGAGTCCGGCTACATGAAGCAGGAGCTGGTCTCCTCGCACGCCGCCCGCCGCGGCCGGATCGAGTCCGGCGAGGAGAAGGTGGTCGGCGTCAACGTCTTCGAGACCACCGAGCCGTCGCCGCTCACCGCAGACCTGGACACTGCGATCCAGACCGCCGACCCGCAGGCCGAGCAGGCCGCGCGCCGGGTCGTCGAGACGTGGAAGGGCCAGCGCGACGAGCGCGAGGTCGACGCCGCGCTGGAGCGGCTCGCGTCCGACGCCAAGGGCTCGGCGAACCTCATGGAGGCCACCCTCGCCGCGGCCCGGGCCGGCGCGACGACGGGGGAGTGGGCCGCCGCACTGCGCGGCGTCTTCGGCGAGTTCCGCGCGCCGACCGGGGTGTCCGGCGCGGTCGGCGTCGCCGAGGCCGGCGCCGAGCTGACCACGGTGCGGGAGGCCGTCCGCCGTACCGGCGAGGAGCTGGGCGGGCGGCTCCGCCTGCTCGTCGGCAAGCCCGGTCTCGACGGACACTCCAACGGCGCCGAGCAGGTCGCGGTGCGGGCCCGGGACGCCGGCTTCGAGGTCGTCTACCAGGGCATCCGGCTGACCCCCGAGCAGATCGTCGCCGCCGCGGTGGCCGAGGACGTGCACTGCGTCGGGCTGTCGATCCTCTCCGGGTCGCACATGGAGCTGGTGCCCGCCGTGCTCGACGGCCTGAAGGCCCAGGGGCTCGGCGACCTGCCCGTGGTCGTCGGCGGGATCATCCCGTCGGGCGACGCCGCCCGCCTGAAGGACCTGGGCGTGGCCGCGGTGTTCACGCCGAAGGACTTCGGTCTGACCGAGATCATGGCCGGCATCGTCGCCGCGATCCGGGGCGCGCACGGCCTGGACTGAGCCCTCGGAACGACTCTTTCGCGCGGCATTGCTGCATCTGACAACGAAATCCGTCGACTGGACCACTCATTGCGGATGGAACGACACGACGAAAATTACGTGACGTAGTCCGGTCGGAAGGCACAGAATGGCCCAACCGGGCATCTCGGGGCGTCGCCCGTGTGAGGTGGGGAGAGCCTGTGGGCGGGGCGAGCACTGCCAGTCGACCGGACGCGGTCGAGCGACGCCTGCCACCGGAGCCGGCCAGCGTCGGCGAGGCGCGCCGCCTCGTCCGCGACCTGCTCGTCGCCTCCGACCGCGAGGACCTGCTCGAGTCCGGCGCGCTGGTGGTCAGCGAGGTGGTCACCAACGCGCTGCTGCACGCCGGTACGCCGATCGACGTCGCCGCCTGGGTCGACGGGACCGGACTGCGGGTCGAGGTCTCCGACGGCAGCCCGCACCTGCCCGCCCGGCGCCGCTACGCCACGACCGCCGGCACCGGCCGCGGGATGCTCATGCTCGAGAGCGTGGTCGACGACTGGGGCGTCACCCGGCACGACCGGGGCAAGACGGTCTGGTTCCACCTGACCGACCCCGCCGCCAACGCCGAGCGGCAGGAGCTCCAGGAGGACGAGGCGCCGGCCCGCCGTACGACGGCAGGGGACGTGGTCCGGGTCGAGCTGCTGAACATGCCGCTGCTGCTGCACGCAGCCTGGCAGGAGCACGCCGAGGCACTGCTGAGGGAGTACCTCCTGGCCAGCCTCGACGACGAGTCCGACATCAACCCGATCCAGATGCACGCCGACGCCACCGACGCGATCGCGATCCTCGAGGAGCAGGTCCCGCGCGCCGACGTGGCGATGGACCCCGACGAGCTGATGGCCGGCGCGACCGAGCCGTTCGTCTCACTGCCGGCGGTCGTGCTGGAGGTGCCGCTCGCGTCGGTTCCGCACTTCCGGACCCTCAGTGACGCGATCGAGGCGAGCATCGGGCTGGCCCGCACCGGCCGCATCCTCACCCCGCCGACGCAGCCCGAGGTGCGTGCGTTCCGGCGCTGGCTGTGCACCGAGGTCGTGGAGCAGGCACGCGGTCGGTCGGCGCGCCCGTGGTCCTTCGCGACGACGACCGCAGATCCGCTGACCGAGCCGTGGCCCTGGGACATGTCGACGGTGCGGACGGCGGCGGGCGGTCTCATCGCCGCCGACGAGACCAACCGCATCCTCGCGGTGAGCCGCGAGGCGCTCGACATCCTCGGCTACGACGACCCCACGCAGATCGAGGGCCGCCGGCTCGTCACGATCATCCCGGAGCGCTACCGGCAGGCGCACATCGCGGGCTTCACGCTGCACCTGCTGGTGGGCCGCCAGCCGCTCGTCGGACGCACTGTCGAGGTCCCCGCGCTGCGCGCGGACGGCGCCGAGGTCCTGGTCGACCTGGTCGTCACGGCCGAGAAGATGGGCAACGGCCGCACCCTGTTCCTCGCCGACATCCGCCGCGTCTGACCTCGCTGCTCAGCCGGGTGGGCGGGAGGACGCGGTCGACTGCGGGCAGAACGCCTCGCGCGGCGAGCCGGTGTGCACCTCCTCGGGGAGCCGCACCGTCACCACCTCGTCGACCAGGCCGCCGGCGCGGGTGGTGCGCAGGGCGGCCTCGGTGGCGAAGCTGCCGGCGCGGGCCGAGAGGTGCTCGCACGACTCCATCCGCAGCCGCAGCAGCACCGTGGTGCTGCCCCCGGGCGGGACCGTGAACGTCCGGGAGCCGTCGACGGCCTCCTCGACCGACAGGTAGCGGAACAGCTTCGGTGCGGGTACGGGCGGCGTGAGGCCCTCGACTGTCACCGGCAGGCTGCCGTCGTTGTGCAGCACGAACCGGTAGGCGAGCACGCCGTGGTCGTCGTAGCGGACCTGCCGGATCTTCCGGTCGGCGATGTCGAACACGGCGGTGGCCGAGGTGCCGTCGACGTCGGTCGGGCCGGACGCGGACAGCCGCGCCGGCGCGTTGGCCACCGCGACGCCCGCGCCGCCGGTCACGACCACGAGCGCGACCAGGAGCACCAGCAGGTGCCGTCCGGACGGCCGCACGTCGAGTCGCACGTCAGCCCGCCCGGCGCCGGCCGAGCACCAAGCCGCCGAGGGCGATCACGCCGAGGCCGATCGTCAGCAGGTGGGTGCCGTCGAACGGCGCCCCGGACGTGGCGGTGCCGTCGGACACCGGCGCGGCCAGCGGGAGCGGCGAGGCGGCCTCGTCGGTCGGCTTCGACGGGCTGTCGAACCACTCGCACTCCGGCGGGTGCCGCCAGGTCGGGTCGGCGCGGTCGTACTGGCTGCAGGACAGGAAGCCGGCGTCCTTCGCGGCGATGCCGGGCACCAGCCTGGACCCGCCGTCGGCGCACGGGCCCGGGTCGACGACGAAGTTGTCGGTGGGCTCGCCGCGCGAGGACGTGTTGTCCTCCCAGCAGTTGCCGAGGCCCTGGTCGTCCCACCAGAAGTCGACGCCGTTGTGCTTCTCGGCACCGCTCGGCGTGATGCCCATCTTGTTGCCGAAGGACCGGTTGTAGTTGGAGGTGTCGTAGAGCTTGCTCGGGTCGAACTCGTCGCGCAGCGGGGCGGGCACCCAGAACTGCATCGTGCCGTTCCGCCAGTTGTCGTAGATCCAGTTGTGGTCGGTGGAGTTGAAGTTGCCGCCGGCGATCAGCACGCCGGTGCCGACCGGGACCGGCACGACCGGGCAGACGGTGCCGTCCATGTAGCCGCGCTCGGGCATCGGCTTGTCGCAGACGCCCTGGTCGACGAAGCGCGTGTAGTAGTTCTCGTTGTTGGAGTAGATCTTGTTGCGCGTCCAGCGGGCGTGGTCCTGCGGCAGGCCCGGGTGGCCGGGGAAGAGCGAGTCGGTCGAGATGCCGGTCGCGTTGTCGTAGAACTCGTTGCCGTGCGCGAGGATCGAGTTCCCCGCCGTACCGCTGTAGCCGAGCGTGTTGTCGTGGCTCTTGTTGTCGCGGATCTCGATGGCGTAGCGGGTCGGCTCGAAGCTCGGGTTGTCGGCGTTGAGGTCCGAGCCGGAGCCGGGGTAGATGCCCGAGTCGCCGTTGAAGTAGTTGTCGGTGCGCTGGATCAGTCCGTGGTCGGACGCGAAGGCGAGGATGCCGTACTCGTCGTTGCCGCGCGTGATCAGCTTGTCGACCACGAAGCCGTCGGTCTCGAGGACGTAGACGGCGTTGAACTCGGCCTGCTGCACGGTGAAGTTGCGCATCAGCACGCCGCCGGCGCGGTCGGCGCGGATCGCGTTGAGCTTCTGGAACTGGTTGTCGATGATCACGTCGAGCTTGCGCTTGCCGGTGCCGACGAGCTGGGTGCCGCAGAGCCGGCTGTTGCAGCGGATCGAGTCGTCGTGCGGCGTCCGGTCGCCGAAGATCGAGATCAGGTTGAGGTTGTGCGGGCACGCGCGCTGGTCGGCGTACGACAGCGCGATCGGGTCGGAGCCGTCCTCGTCGGCCGCGGCGGCACCGCCGGTGTCGGGGGAGGACAGGCTGCCGATGTACGTCGACAGCGGGAGCGGGTCCTTGGACGCCGACTCGAGGTTGGAGCAGTAGCTGCTGCGCTTCTTCTGCGCCCACCTCGTCTCGTGGTAGACGCCCGGGAGGATGTAGACCGAGGTGTTGCGCCGCGTGATCGCGTTGACGGCGCTCTGGATCGAGCGGAACTCGCAACGGTCGAGCAACGCGAGGTTGGCCGTCCTGAGCCGCCCCGGCGTCATGGCCCGGATCCGCTTCGCGCTGTCGGACGTGCACACCACGCGCGAGCGCGGGTTGTCGAGCCCGAGGTACGTCGGGCGGGTGCCCGTGCCGTCGGGGAACTCCGCCGGTCGTTCCTCGTGGGCACTGGCCGGGGCCGCGCCGACGAGGACGGTCAGGCTGCCGACGAGCGCAGCGAGGACGGACACCACGAGAACGCGCAGAGTGCGCATGCAACCACCTCCGATGCAGCAGCAACGAGGCGGGGCGCCCGGAAGTTACGCACGGGTAGGGTCGACGGCATGACGAGGAGCTCCCGACACGTCAGCACGTTCGTCGACCGGCCCGCCGAGGCGGTGTACACGATCGCGGCGGATCCGCAGCGGTTGCCCGAGTGGGCGGCCGGGCTCGCCGGTGCGGACGTGGTTCGCGACGGCGACCAGTGGGCGACGGACTCGCCGATGGGCCGGGTGCGCTTCGCGTTCGTGCCGCGCAACGACCTCGGCGTGCTCGACCACACGGTGACGCTGCCGAGCGGTGAGGCGGTGCTGAACCCCATGCGCGTGGTCCCGGTCGACGACGCGACCTGCGAGGTGCTGTTCAGCGTGCGGCAGCGCGACGGCATGAGCGCGGACGACCTGGAGCGCGACGCGGAGGCAGTCGCGCGTGACCTCGCCACGCTCAAGGAGATCGCCGAGCGGGGCTGAGTCGGGCAGACTCGTCGCGTGAGCAGGGTGATCGTTGTCGGGGCGGGCGTCACCGGACTCTCCTGCGCCGTGCGGCTGCTCGAGGCCGGGCACCGCGTCGACGTGCTCGCCCGCGACCTGCCGCTCGAGACCGTGTCGGCCGTCGCGGCCGCGCTCTGGTACCCCTACCGGGCGTTCCCCTACGAGCGCGTGACGGCGTGGTCGGCGGCGACCTTCGCCGAGCTGGCCCGGCTCGCCAAGGACGAGCGGACCGGCGTGACGATGCGGCACGGCACCGAGGTGCACCGCGAGCGGGTCGCGGACCCGTGGTGGGCGAGCGCCGTACCCACGCTGACGCGGGTGACCGCGCTGCCCGGGCCGTACGTCGACGCCTGGACGTTCGAGGCGCCCGTCGTGGAGATGCCGGTCTACCTGCGCTGGCTCGTCGACCGGCTCGAGGAGCTCGGCGGCACGCTGACCCGGATGGCGCTCACCGCGCTGCCCGAGGGCGACGGCGCGGAGGTGGTCGTCGACGCGACCGGGCTCGGCGCGCGGCGGATGGCCGGCGACACCTCGGTCACGCCGGTGCGCGGCCAGGTCGTGCTCGTGGAGCAGAGGGGCCTCGACCGGTGGTGGCTCGACTCGTCCGGGCCGGGCCCGGTGTACGTCGTACCCCGCAGCCACGACGTCGTCGTCGGCGGCACGGACGACGAGGGGGAGTGGGACCGCCGGGTCGTGCCCGAGACCGCCGAGCGGATCCTCGCCCGCGCGACGGAGCTGGTGCCGGCGCTCGCGGGTGCTCGGGTCGTCGGGCACCGGGTCGGGCTGCGGCCGGCGCGGCCGACCGTCCGGCTGGAGGCCGAGCAGCGCGGCGTCACCCGGCTCGTGCACTGCTACGGTCACGGCGGCGCCGGGGTCACCCTGTCGTGGGGCTGCGCCGACGAGGTGGTCGCGCTCGTGGCCGGCGAGGGAGGGACGCGATGACCGAACGCAACGTGCTCGGTGGCGAGCTCGAGCCCTGTGGCACCGAGCCGATGACCGGCTTCTTCCGTGACGGCTGCTGCAGCACCGGGCCCGAGGACCTCGGCAGCCACACGATCTGCGCGGTGGTCACGGCCGAGTTCCTGGCCCACCAGCGGACGATCGGCAACGACCTGACCACGCCGGTGCCGGTCTACGCCTTCCCGGGGCTGCAGCCCGGCGACCGCTGGTGCGTGACCGCGGCCAACTGGGTGCGGGCGTACGGCGCCGGGGCGGCCGCGCCGGTCGTGCTCGCCTCGACCAACGAGGCGGTGCTGGGCATCGTGCCGCTCGAGGCGCTGCAGGAGCACGCGGTCGACGTGCCCGCCGACCCGGGCTCGCTCGACTGGTGACCTCGGTCCTCGGCGGCCGCCGCCTAGAGCGGTCGGACCTCGACGACGGCGTCGAGGTCGATCGGCCCGTAGACGTGCGGGTACGGCGCGTCGGCGTCACCGAGCTGCTCGACCACGACGGGCGACGAGAGCCGGGCGGGGTCGACGACGAGCAGCACGACGTCGTCGAGGTCGGCGTAAAACCGGTCGCGGATCACCGGCCACTGCTCCTCGTTCGAGCAGTGGACGTAACCCTCCTGCTCCAGCGTGACGCCCCGGGTGGAGAGGGTGTAGGCGCCGGCCGCCTGCGCCGTCGCCCAGTCGGCCGCGGTGGTGACGTGGAAGATCACGTCAGAACAGCCGCTCGGTCGGGTCGTCCATCCCGCGCAGCGCGTCGTAGTCGACGACCGCGCAGGCGATCCCGCGGTCCTCGGCGAGCACGCGGGCCTGGGGCTTGATCGCCTGGGCGGCGAAGATGCCGCGCACCGGGCCCTTCGCGGTGAGCAGGGGCTCGCGGTTGAGCAGCTCGAGGTAGCGGGTGAGCTGCTCGACGCCGTCGATCTCGCCGCGCCGCTTGATCTCGACGGCCACGGACGCGCCCTGGGCGTCGCGGCACATGAGGTCGACCGGGCCGATGGCGGTCGGGTACTCCCGCCGTACCAGGGTCAGGCCCTCGGCCAGCGTGGACGGGTGCTCGGCGAGCAGCTCCTGGAGGTGCTTCTCCACGCCGTCCTTCTGGAGGCCGGGGTCGATGCCGAGGTCGTGCAGGGAGTCGTGCAGCACCTCCTCGAGCAGGATCCGCAGCGTGTCGCCCTCCTTGCCGGTGACCAGCCACTCGTCGGTGCCCTCCTCGCTGGTGCCCTCGACCACCTTGCACGGCGGGGACATCCAGTTGAGCGGCTTGTAGGAGCCGCCGTCGGAGTGGACCAGCACCGACCCGTCGTTCTTCACCATCAACAGCCGGGTGGCCATCGGCAGGTGGGCGGTCAGGCGGCCGGCGTAGTCGACCTGGCAGCGAGCGACGACGAGTCTCACGGGGGAGGAATCTACCCAAGGCCGGTAGCGGTCCGGACGGGTGAGGTGGGTCACGGACCGCGCCGGACCTCGCGTGTCATGATGCGCCGCATGACCAGTACCTCGCGGGAGCTCCGCACCATCGGCGTCGTCGGACTGGGCACCATGGGTGCCGGCATCGCGGAGGTGTTCGCGCGCAACGGCTACGCCGTGATCGGCGTCGAGCAGAGCGACGACTCGCTCGACCGCGGCCGCCAGCACATCGAGCACTCGACCGGCCGGGCCGTGAAGCGCGGCAAGCTCTCCGAGGGCGAGCAGAAGGAGCTCGTCGACCGGATCGAGCTCACCACGGACCTCGAGGCCGTCAAGGCCTGCGACTTCGTGATCGAGGCGATCATCGAGCAGCTCCCGCTCAAGCAGGACCTGTTCCGCCGGCTCGACGCGATCGTCGGCCCCGACGCGATCCTCGCCACCAACACCTCCTCGCTGTCGGTCACGGAAATCGGCACGGCGACCAGCCGCCCCGGCCGCGTCGTCGGCGTGCACTTCTTCAACCCGGCGCCGGTGCAGAACCTCGTCGAGGTGATCCGCACGGTCGTCACCGAGCCCGACGTGCTGGAGGACGTGGCCGGCCTCGCGCGCTCGCTCGGCAAGACCCCGGTCATCTGCGGCGACAAGGCCGGCTTCATCGCCAACGCCCTGCTGTTCGGCTACCTGAACCACGCGGTGTCGATGTACGAGGGCCGCTACGCCACCCGCGAGGACATCGACGCGGCGATGCGCTTCGGCTGCGGCTACCCGATGGGGCCGCTGGCGCTGCTCGACCTGATCGGCCTCGACACGGCGTACGAGATCCTCGACACGATGTACAAGCAGGGCCGCGACCGCCTGCACGCGCCCGCCCCGATCCTCAAGCAGATGGTCACCGCCGGGCTGCTCGGCCGGAAGGCCGGACGCGGCTTCTACACCTACGAGGACGCCGACAGCCCGGTCGTGGTCGCCGACGCGCTCACCCCGTCGCCCGACGACGAGCCGCAGCTGGTCCGCCCGGTCCGCACCGTCGGCGTGGTCGGCACCGGCACGATGGCCACCGGCATCGTCGAGGTGTTCGCCAAGGCCGGCTTCCCGGTGACGTACGTCGGTCGCACCCCGGAGAAGGTCGACGGCGTCCGCGCCAGCATCGAGCGGTCCCTCGACAAGGCGATCCAGCGCGGCAAGCTGGAGGAGTCCGCCAAGGCCGACGTCCTCGACAAGCTGACCGGCACCACGTCCCTCGACGACCTCGCCTCCGCCGACATCGTCGTCGAGGCGATCGCCGAGGACCTGCACGTCAAGACCGTGCTGTTCGAGAACCTCGACGAGATCTGCAAGCCCGGCGCGATCCTCGCCACAACGACGTCCTCACTCCCCGTCATCTCGCTGGCGAAGGCGACCTCGCGGCCGCAGGACGTCGTCGGCATGCACTTCTTCAACCCCGCCCCGATCATGAAGCTGGTCGAGGTGGTCAGCACGGTCAGCACCGCCGACGACGTCGCCGAGACCACGCGGGCCCTGTGTGCCGCGGTCGGCAAGGTCGCCGTCTCCTGCGGCGACCGGGCCGGCTTCGTGGTCAACGCGCTGCTGTTCCCCTACCTCAACGACGCGGTGAAGATGCTCCAGGCGCACTACGCGACGGCCGACGACATCGACACCGCCATGAAGTACGGATGTGCGCTGCCGATGGGGCCGTTCGAGCTGCTCGACGTGGTCGGCAACGACGTGTCGCTGGCCATCCAGCGCGAGCTCTACCTGGAGTTCCGCGAGCCCGGCTTCGCGCCCGCGCCGCTGCTGGAGCACCTGGTCACCGCCGGCTACCTCGGTCGCAAGACCGGGCGCGGGTTCCGCGACTACAGCCACCGGTGAGCGACCGCACCGAGACCTTCCACGGCGAGGAGTACGTCGTCCGCCGGGTGACCGGCTCTGCGGCGACCAAGCCGTACACCTGCCCCGGCTGCCACCAGACGATCCGCCCGGCCACGCCGCACACCGTGGCGTGGCCGGTGGTCCCGTCGTCGTTCAACCGCGACGCCACCGGGCTCGACGAGCGGCGGCACTGGCACAACGCCTGCTGGTCCGCGCGCGAGTCCCGCCGCTGACCGCCCCGGGTGGTCGAGCCTGTCGAGACCACGTCGGAGACAATGGCCGCATGGCGCAGATCCGTGCGAACTCCGTGCTCCCGGCCCGCCGCGAGGCGATCACCCTGCAGACCGCCGACGGGCTGAACCTCGTGGGCGAGGTGGCCGTCCCCGAGGACCGCGAGCCGGTCGCGACGCTGGTCTGCCTGCACCCGCTGCCGACCCACGGCGGGATGATGGACAGCCACGTCTTCCGCAAGGCGGCGTTCCGGCTGCCGGCGCTGGCGGGTGTCGCCGTGGTCCGCTTCAACACCCGCGGCACGTCGAGCCTGCACGGCACGTCGGAGGGCGAGTTCGACCACGCCGAAGGGGAGCGGTACGACGTCGCGGCGGCCATCGAGTACGCCGAGTTCCACGACCTGCCCAACATCTGGGTCGTCGGCTGGTCGTTCGGCACCGACCTCACGCTCATGCACGGGCACGACCCGGCCGTGCGGGGCGCGATCCTGCTGTCGCCGCCGCTGCGGTTCAGCACGACCGAGCACCTGGAGACCTGGGCCGAGTCGGGCAAGCCGCTGACCGCGCTGGTGCCCGAGCACGATGACTACCTCCAGCCGCCCGAGGCGCGCGAGCGGTTCGCCTCCGTGCCGCACGCCGAGGTGGTGGGTGTCGACGGCGCCAAGCACCTCTGGGTGGGCGACGCCGAGACGGTCCTGGACGAGATCGTCCGCCGCGTCGCCCCCGACGTACCGCTGCCGCTGCCGCGCGATTGGGACGGCCCGATGGAGACCGCGGACACCTCGGGGTACGCCGACCGCACGGTGGCGGCGTTCAAGGACGTGCCGGTGCCGGGGCCCGACGAGTCCTAGCTCGACCTAGCGCGTGTCGAGCCGCGGCACCACGACCTCGCGCACGATCAGCAGGATCGCGGCGGCCGTCGGGATCGCGAGCAGTGCCCCGACCACGCCGAGCAGGCCGGCGCCGATCAGCGCGGCGATGACGATGACCGAGCCCGGGATGTCGACCGAGCGCGCCATCACCCGCGGGTAGATCACGTAGTTCTCGAGCTGCTGGTAGATGACGTAGAAGATGACGCAGGCGATGCCCGTGGCCGGGCTGATCGCCACGCCGATCAGCGACACCACGATGGCGCCGAGCGTGGCACCGATCATCGGGATCACGTCGAGCAGCGCGACGACGGCGGCCAGCGCGACGGCGTACTGCCCCATCCCGACGATGAACAGGAAGACCAGCGTCGAGATGCCGGCGCACAGCGCCACGATGAACGCGCCGGAGACGTAGGCGCCGATGTTGTCGACGATCTTGTCGCCGATGCGGGAGACCTTGCTCCGCTTGGTCGACGGGGCGAACTGGTAGGCCGCGTGCTTGACCCGCTCCAGCGAGGCCAGGAAGTACAGCGTCAGGACGACGACGATGAACGCGTTGGCCAGGGTGGACAGCACCGCGACGCCGACGCCGACGACGCCGCCGAAGACCTGCTTGCCCACGTCGCCGCTCACGACGTAGTCCTGGGTGCGCTCCATGATGTCGTACTGCGCGTCGAGGCGCTGGATCTGCCGGTTGCGCCGCAGCTGCTGGAACCAGTCGGGCGCGTGGTCGGCGATCAGCCGCACCTGGTCGGCGATCACCGGCACCAGGGCCACGAAGAACAGCGTGATGGCCAGCAGCACGATGGCGATCACCACCAGCACGGACCAGCCGCGGGAGAGCCCGCGCCGCTCGAAGAAGCGCACTGCGGGGTGCAGGCCGGCGGCGAGGAAGAGCGCCACCACGATCAGCACGATCAGGGAGCTGATCGAGAGCACGAGCCCGCCGAGCCACCAGGCGACGAAGGCGCCGAGGGCGGCGAAGAAGCCGACGCTGAACGGGTGCGCCAGCACGGTGCGCAGCGCCTCGCGGTGCGGGGCGTCAGGAGCGATCGCGGGATCGCGGTGCTGCCGCTCCCGCTGGGCCCGGGTCACGCGGCCGGGCCGGGCGGCGTCGGTCACTTCTTCGGCGCGTCCTGGCGCACGGCCTTCGTCGTGGGCGTCGCGGGCGCCTTGTCGGCGGGGTCGTCTGCCTCCGCCGCCGCCGGGGCCGGAGCCTCGGCGGGCTTCGCGGCGGGCTGTGCGGCCGGCTTGTCGACGGTGTCGTCGGCGAACCCGGCCACCACGTCACGCAGCGCGCCGAGCTGGGCCACGATCGCGTCGCGGCGCTTGCCCAGCCGGGAGACCTCCGCCTGCAGCTCCTGGAGCTCGCGCTCCGCGTCGGCCTGGCCGGCGCTGACGAAGCTCTTGGCCTGGGTCTGGGCCGACGCGACGATCTGCTCGGCCTCGCGCCGGGCGTGGCTGAGCAGCCGGTCGGACTCCTCCTGCACCTGCTTGCGCGACGCCGTCGCCTGCACGGACGCCTCGCGGGCCCGGGCCTCGGCGGCGGTGGCGCGGCCCTCGGCCTCCTGCACGAGACGCTCGGTCTCGGCGGTCGCGGTCGAGTGGTGCTCGGCGGCCTCGCGGGTCAGCCGCTCCTTCTCGACGCTGAGCGCGCGGCGGGCCTCGGCGACCTCCCGGTCGGCGGCGGCCCGGGCCTGCTCGGCCTCCCGCTTGGCGGAGGTGCGCAGCGCGTTGGTCTCCTGCTGGGCGGCGAGCCGGAGCTGCTCCGCCTCCCGCTTGGCCGCGGCCAGGATGTCGTCGGCCTCGGCCTTGACCTGGTTGCGCTCCTGCTCGACCTCGGCCATGGCGCGTGCGCGGGTCTCGTCGAGCTCCTTGAGCTGGACCATCCGCATGTCCTCGGCGTCGCGGGCCGCCTGCGCCTTGAGGGCGTCGGCGTCCTTCTGCGCGCGCTTGAGCACGTCGTCGCCCTGGGCGCGGGCCGCGACGAGCACGTCGTCGGCCTGCTCCTCGGCGAGACGCAGCATCTCGCTGGCGCGGCCGCCGAGCCCGGCGTACGTCGGGTTCTGGTTCTCCTTGACGGCCGCCTCGAGCTCGGCGACCCGCCGCTCCATGGCCTGCGCCTTGGTGCGGGCCTCGGTGAGGCTGTCCTTGAGCCCGGCGTTCTCGCCGGCCAGCGTGTTGACCTCGCGGTCGACGGACGCGGTGTCGTAGCCGTTGCGGCGCACGATCGGGAACGTCGGCACGCTCCGAGCCGGCGCGGGCGCGGCGCCGGCGGGGCGGGCTGCCGGCTCGCCGGACCCGACCGCGGGGATGACCTGGGTGGCCTCGTTGCGGTCGTCCTTGCCGTTGTCGTCGTTGTCGAAGATGGACAGGCCGGGGCGGTCGCTCATGGGTGGCGCTTCCTCCAGGTCAGGTTCGGGCGGTGCGTCCGAGCCTATGACCCTCGGGCGGCCGATCCCAGCCGCCCCGGGCGTGTCCTGCGTGACCTCACGCTCAGTTTCGGCTCAGATGCCGCGGAAGCGGTTGATCGCGTCCTCGTGCTTGGAGCGGAACTCCCGGTCCCGCACGCCGAGACCCTCGCTGTCGGCCAGGCAGAGCACGCCGACCTTGCCCTGGTGGGCGTTCTTGTGCACGTCGAGCGCGGCCTGCCCGGTCTCCTCCAGGCGGTAGCTGCGCGAGAGCGTCGGGTGGATCATCCCCTTGGAGATCAGCCGGTTGGCCTCCCACGACTCGCGGTAGTTGGCGAAGTGCGAGCCGATGATCCGCTTGAGGTTCATCCACAGGTAGCGGTTGTCGTACTGGTGCAGGTAGCCGCTGGTCGACGCGCAGGTCACGATCGTGCCGCCCTTGCGTGCGGCGTACACCGAGGCGCCGAAGGTCTCGCGGCCCGGGTGCTCGAAGACGATGTCGACGTCCTCGCCACCGGTGAGCTCGCGGATGTCCTGGCCGAACCGGCGCCACTCCTTCTGGTCCTGGGTGTGCTCGTCCTTCCAGAACTTGTAGGCCTTCTCGGAGCGGTTGATGATCAGCTCCGCGCCCATCGCGCGGCAGATGTCGGCCTTCTCGTCGTTGGAGACCACACAGACCGGGGTGGCGCCGCCGTTGAGGGCGTACTGCGTCGCGAAGCCGCCGAGGCCACCGCTGGCGCCCCAGATCAGCACGTTGTCGCCCTGCTTCATGCCGGCGCCGTTGCGGGACACGAGCTGGCGGTACGCCGTGGAGTTCACCAGCCCGGGCGAGGCCGCCTCCTCCCAGGTGAGGTGGTCGGGCTTCGGCATGAGCTGGTTGGACTTCACCAGCGCGATCTCGGCGAGGCCGCCGAAGTTGGTCTCGAAGCCCCAGATCCGCTGCTCCGGGTCGAGCATCGTGTCGTTGTGGCCGTCGGGGCCCTCGAGCTCGACCGACAGGCAGTGCGCGACGACCTCGTCGCCGGGCTTCCAGGCGTGCACGCCGAGGCCGGTCTTGAGCACGACGCCGGCCAGGTCGGAGCCGACCACGTGGTACGGCAGGTCGTGCCGCTTGGCGAGCGGGGAGGTCCGCCCGTAGCGCTCGAGGAAGCCGAACGTCGACACCGGCTCGAAGATCGAGGTCCAGACGGTGTTGTAGTTGATCGCGCTGGCCATCACCGCGACGTACGCCTCGCCGGGGCCGAGCTCGGGCAGCGGGACGTCGTCGACGTGCAGGCTCTTGCGCGGGTCCTTGTCGCGGGCCTCGAGCCCCTCGAACATGCCGGCCTCGTCCTTGTGGACGGTCACCCCGCGGTAGCTCTCGGGCAGCTCCAGGGCCGCGAACTCCTCGGCGGTCACGGTGGTGCCGGCCTCGCGGGCAGCGATGGCGTCGACGATGTTCTTCACGGGGGCTCCTGGAAGTGCGGACGACCGGGGGACTGGCACCTCGTCGTGCCGGGGAGTCCGAAAGTACCCACCGGTAATCACTGGTGTCAGCACGGTGTGACCTATCTGGCTCGCACCCTGCCCGGGTGGTCAGGACCGCCGCGGCCCGGAGCCGTCCAGGGCGGTGATCGCCTCGACGAGCTGGTGCTCGGCCGCCCGGAGGTACGACGTCAGCCGGTCGGCCGCGTCGTCCCCGCGGCCCTCCTCGAGCAGGTTCGCGATCGCGGCGTTCTCCTCGAGGTAGGGCCGGTGGAACGGCTCGGGCGCGCCCATCCGCTGGAAGAAGAGCCGCATCTCGGCGAGCAGCAGCTCCATCTGGGCGTCGAGCCGCGGGCTGCCGGCGAGCGCGACGAGCCCGCGGTGGAAGTGCTGGTTGGCGCCGGCGACCCCCGGCCAGTCCTCGGCGGCCGCGGCGGCCCGCCCCTCCGTCACCGCGGCGCGGACCGCCGCGAGACCGCCGGTGGAGTGCGCCGTCGTGTCGCGGCAGACCCCGGGTTCGACGAGCAGCCGCACCCGGTAGACGTCGCGGACGTCGTCGGCTCCCGGGGTGGCGACCACGACGCCGCGGTGCGGGGCGCGGACGAGGATCCGCTCGGCGACCAGCTGGCTGAGCGCCTCGCGCAGGGTGTTGCGGGAGACGCCGAGGGAGGCGGACAGGCGCTCCTCGGGCAACCGCGTGCCACAGCTGAGCGCGCCCTCGGCGACCTGGTCGCGCAGCGCCCGCGCGGCCCGGTCGGCGGACATGCTCATCACGCTCACGGCGGCGAGTCTAGGCGAGCGACGACCAGGATTGTTCAACAAAGGTCTGGACCGACCCTGGACAAAGTTGTTGAACAATCCCTACGGTCGGGAGATCTCGGACACAAGGAGCCGCCATGAGCGACCGGACGAACGACCCGACCACCCCGACCACCCCGACCACCCGGGCGACCAGCACGGCTGAGGCTCAGGCGCCCGGCAAGGGGACCCGCTCCGCCGTCATCGGCGCGGTGTTCCTCATGGCCACCAGCGCGATCGGCCCGGGCTTCATCACCCAGACCGCGTCGTTCACCGTCTCGCTCGGTGCCGCCTTCGCCTGCGCGATCGTGCTGTCGGTCATCGTCGACATCGCCGTGCAGATGAACGTCTGGCGCGTCGTCGGCGTCTCCGGCAAGCGGGCGCACGAGCTCGGCAACGAGGTGCTGCCCGGCGCGGGCTACCTGCTGGCGGGGCTCGTCGTCCTCGGCGGCCTGATCTTCAACATCGGCAACGTCGCGGGCACGGGCCTGGGCACCGACGCGATGTTCGGGCTCGACCCGCGCATCGGCGGCGCGCTGTCGGCGCTGCTCGCGATCGGGATCTTCCTCAGCAAGCGCGCGGGCGTGGCCCTCGACCGGGTGGTCATCGTGCTCGGCCTGGTGATGATCCTGGCGACGCTGGTCATCGCGGTCACCTCGGCGCCGCCGGTGGGTGAGGCGCTGGTCAACGTCGTGCGGCCCGACAAGTTCGACTTCGTCGCGGTCACCACGATCATCGGCGGCACGGTCGGCGGCTACATCACCTACGCCGGCGCGCACCGCCTGCTCGACTCGGGCCGCGTCGGTCCCGAGAACGTCCGCGAGATCACCCGCAGCTCGGTCGTCGGCATCCTGGTCACCGGCGTGATGCGGGTGCTGCTCTTCCTCGCCATCCTCGGCGTCGTCGCGGGCGGCGTGACGCTGGCGACCGACGACCCCGCCGGTTCGGCGTTCCAGGAGGCGGCCGGCGACATCGGGCTGCGCGTCTTCGGCCTCATCCTGTGGGCCGCCGCGATCACGTCGGTCATCGGTGCGGCGTACACCTCGGTGTCGTTCATGACGCGGTCGACGACCTCCGAGCGCCGGCGCAACCTGCTCACGGTGGCGTTCATCGCGCTGACCGCCGGCGTCTTCGTGGTCATCGAGGAGACCCCGGTGACGCTGCTGATCTTCGCCGGCACCTTCAACGGGCTGATCCTGCCGATCGGGTTCGGCGTGTTGCTGTGGGTGGCCTGGCGCCGCCGCGACCTGCTGGGCGGCTACCGCTACCCGGCCTGGCTGCTGCTCGTCGGCGTGCTGGCCTGGCTGCTGACGCTGTACCTCGGCTACAACGCGATCCTGACCCTGGGCGACCTGTGACGACCCGCGTCGACCTCAACAGCGACGTCGGCGAGTCGTTCGGCCGGTGGACGCTCGGTGACGACGACGCCGTGCTGCGTCAGGTCACCAGCGCGAACGTCGCCTGCGGCTTCCACGCCGGTGACCCGTCGACGCTGCGCCGTACCTGCGTCACCGCCGTGCGCGAGGGCGTGGTGATCGGGGCCCAGGTCGGCTACAACGACCTGGCCGGCTTCGGCCGCCGGTTCATCGACGTGACGGCGGAGGAGCTCGCCGACGACGTGCTGTACCAGATCGGGGCCCTCGACGCGCTCGCCCGCGCGGCCGGCAGCCGGGTCCGGTACGTCAAGCCGCACGGCGCGCTCTACAACGCGATCGTGCACCACGAGGAGCAGGCCCGGGCCGTGGTCGAGGCCGTGCTGGCCTACGACCCTGCGCTGCCGCTGCTCGGCCTGCCCGGCTCCGCCGTGCTGGCCGCCGCGGAGAAGGCCGGGCTGCGCACGGTGCGGGAGGCCTTCGCCGACCGTGCCTACACGCCCGAGGCCACCCTGGTGTCGCGGCGCGAGCCCGGCGCCGTCCTCGACGACCCCGAGGAGGTCGCCCGCCGCGTCGTCGAGCTGGTGACCACCGGGCGGATCACCGCCGTCGACGGCTCGACGGTCAAGGTCGAGGCCGACTCGGTCTGCGTGCACGGCGACTCACCGGGCGCGGTCGCGATGGCCCAGCGCGTCCGTGCCTCGCTGGCCGACGCGGGCGTGGAGGTCACGGCGTTCGTGGAGGCACCGTGACCGTGGAGGTGCTGCCGTACGGCGACCGCGCGCTCCTGGTCGAGGTCGGCGACACCGGCGCGGTGGTCGCCTACGTCGACGCCCTGCGCACCCTCGACCTCGCCTGCGTCGCCGACCTGGTGCCGGCCGCCCGGACCGTGCTGGTCGTCGCCCACGCCACGGGCGACGTACCCGGCCTGCGGCAGGCTCTGGCCGACCTCGCCCCCGAGGCCGCCGAGCACCACGCCTCCGAGGAGGAGGACGTCATCGAGATCCCGGTGCACTACGACGGCCCGGACCTCGCCGACGTCGCCCGGCTGACCGGGCTCTCCGAGCAGGACGTCGTCGCCGCGCACACCGGCACCGAGTGGCGGGTGGCGTTCGGCGGCTTCGCCCCGGGCTTCGGCTA
This sequence comes from Nocardioides iriomotensis, assembly GCF_004168035.1. Classification (GTDB taxonomy): domain Bacteria; phylum Actinomycetota; class Actinomycetes; order Propionibacteriales; family Nocardioidaceae; genus Nocardioides_B; species Nocardioides_B iriomotensis. The sequence goes on from NZ_SDPU01000034.1 coordinate 268,713, forward strand.
CCTCGTCACCGACCACCAGAAGCTGCACGTGCCGCGGCGCGACTCCGCGCGCACCGCCGTCCCGGCCGGTGCGGTCGGGCTGGCCGGGGAGTACACCGGCGTCTACCCCCGCGAGTCCCCGGGCGGCTGGCAGCTCATCGGCACCACCGACGCCCCGATGTGGGACCTGCACCGGGACCCGCCCGCCCTGCTCCGGCCCGGGGCCCGGGTCCGGTTCACTGACGTGGGCGGCGGCGCGTGAGCGCCCGGCTGCGGGTGCGCGCGACCGGACCGCTCTGCCTCGTCGAGGACCTGGGCCGGTACGGCAGCTCCGGCATCGGCGTCGGCCGCTCCGGCGCCGCCGACCGCGCCTCGCTGCGCGCCGCCAACCGCGCGGTCGCCAACGCCGAGGAGGTGGCCGCGCTGGAGGTCACGCTCGGCGGCCTCGAGGTCGAGGTCGCCGGCGGGCAGGTGCTGATGTGCCTCACCGGCGCGCCCTGCCCGGTCTCCGTCGACGGCCGCGAGGTCGGCCCGTACGCCGTGTTCGCGGCTCCGGAGGGCAGCCTGGTCCGCGTCGGCCCGGCGACCAGCGGTCTGCGCGGCTACCTCGCGGTCCGCGGCGGCATCGACGTGCCCGAGGTGCTCGGCTCCCGCAGCCACGACGTGATGGCCGGACTCGGCCCGGAGCCGCTGCAGCCCGGCCACGAGCTGCGGATCGGCCCGGCCGCGCCACGGTTCCCGGTCGTGGACGCGCTGCCGCCCCCGTCGTACGACGGGGAGGTGGTGCTGCGCGCGGTCCGCGGACCGCGCGACTCCTGGATCGCGGACGCCGACCTGCTGGTGCGTGCGGCGTGGACCGCGAGCGACAAGAGCAACCGCGTCGGCATGCGGCTCGCGGGGGAGCGGCTCGCGCCGGTCGACCCCGACAAGCAGCTGCCGAGCGAGGGCGCCTACCGCGGCGCCGTCCAGGTCCCGCCCTCCGGCGAGCCCGTCGTGTTCCTCGCCGACCACCCCGTCACCGGGGGCTACCCGGTGGTCGCGGTGGTCGTGGACGAGGACGTCGACCGGGCGGCGCAGGTGCGGCCGGGGCAGTCCCTGAGGTTCCGATGGGTGGAGGCCCCGTGACCGATGTGAGCAACGCCGACCGCACGCCCGCCGAGGCGCGGGCGCTGTTCCGCGACGGCCTGGTCACCCCGACCGCCGGCTGGTCGGCGGGCTGGACGCAGGCGAACCTGCTGGCCCTGCCGCGCGATCTCGCCTACGACTTCCTGCTGTTCACCCAGCGCAACCCCAAGCCGTGCCCGGTCCTCGACGTGCTCGACGCCGGTCAGGTCTCCGGCCCGATCCTCGACGGCGACATCCGCACCGACATCCCCGCCTACCGGGTGTACGTCGACGGCGAGCTCACCGACGAGACCACCGACGTCACGTCGTGGTGGCGCGACGACCTCGTCGCGTTCCTGATCGGCTGCTCGTTCACGTTCGAGGCCGCGCTCCTGGAGCAGGGCGTGCCGGTCCGTCATGTCGAGCAGGGCGTGAACGTGCCGATGTACCGCACCACCCGCCGCTGCCGCGACGCCGGCGCGATCACCGGGCCGCTGGTCGTGTCGATGCGTCCCATGCCCGCCACCCAGGTCGCCGACGCGGTACGCGTGACGTCGCGCTACCCCGCGGTGCACGGCGCGCCCGTGCACGTCGGGGACCCCGCCGACCTCGGGATCGCGGACCTCGCCCGGCCCGACTACGGCGACCCGGTCGAGGTGCGTCCGGGCGAGGTGCCGGTGTTCTGGGCGTGCGGGGTCACGCCGCAGGCCGCCGTGGTCGAGTCGCGCCCGTCGCTCGCGATCGCCCACGCGCCCGGGCACATGCTCGTGACGGACGCGCGGGACAGCAGCTACCTCGTCTGAGCCGACCGTCGCCCCAGCACGATGGCCTGGTCGTCGTGCTCCGGCCCCTCGGCTCGCCGTACCAGACGGGTGAGCTCGCGCACCCGGACCGCCTCCAGCCGTGCCGCCACCTCGTCGGCGGTGAAGAGGTGACGCTCGAGCTCGACGTCGTGGCCGTACCTGCTGTAGGCCGCGGACACGTCCTTCGTGCCCGTGCCCGCCTGGAACCCGACGAGCAGGTGACCACCGGGACGCAGCACCCGGGCGGCCTCGGCGAAGATCCGGTCCTGCCCGGCGGGAGCCGTGTGGATGATCGAGTACCACAGCAGCACGCCGGCGAAGCTGCCGTCCGGGTAGGGGAGGTCGGCCAGCGACCCCACCGTGAACCGCACGCCCGGCGTGTCCCGGCGTGCCATCGCCACCATGCCGGGCGACAGGTCGACGCCCTCGACGTCGCAGCCGCGGCGGAGGAGGTAGCGGCTCATCCGCCCCGCGCCGCAGCCGGCGTCGAGGATGGCGCCCTCGTCCACGGCGGCGGCGAACGCGTCGACCATCGCGAGGTCGATCGCCGCCTCCGACCGGTTGTCGGGGAGGCGGGCGGCGTAGTCCTCCGCTACCACGTCGTACGCGCGGCGCACGCCGGACATGTCGATCTTCTCCGGGTTCGACGGGGGCATGCAGGGATCATGCACGACGGCCCGGCCCTCACCCGAGGCCGCTACCGTCCGGGAATGCCTCCCGCCGAGCCGATCGACCCTCGCGACCTGGATCCCGTCGTTGCCGTGGAAACCGGGCGGAGGGGACAGCAGCTGGTCTGTGAGGGCTGGTTCGCCAGCCATGCCGACAGCGGAACCCCTGGGCCGCACGTGCACCTGCGCACCTCCGACGGCGAGACGCCCGTGCTGCGCACGGACCAGCTGCCCGCGCTTGTCACCGCCCTGACGACGGTCGCCGAGCGGATCGAGCGGCTCTGGGAGACCGACGGGGAGCAGTACGCCGCGGACGTCGTGCTCCGGTCACGCGACCCCCAGGACCCGCGCGTGATCCGGCAACGCCGGCGGGAGCGGTTGAGCCTCGTCCAGGCCGTCCGGGACAACCTGGCCGACGTGATGCGCCTGCTGGTCGAGGCGTCGAGCACCGACGAAGCGCTCGTCGACATCGCCGCGTTGCTGGACGTCGACGAGGTGGACGTCATGGTCGGCCTGGCCCGCTTCGACCTCCTCGCCCTGACGCGACCGGCGACGGAGCGCCGGCTGGGACTGCTCGCTGAGCTGGAGGAGTGAAGCCGGTCGTCAGCGGCGGTGCCTGACGACGACAGCGCGGTAGTCGAAGCCGTCCTGGCCGGGCGTCTCGGCCTGTCGAGCACTCCCCAGCCGAGGTCGGCATGCCACTCGCGCACCGTCGCGATCGTCATGCGCTGACGAAACGAAGCGCTCCGGTACGTCCGCTCGCGAAGCGTTTGCGCAAGCATGCCGAACGCCCCGCCGAGGGCGGGGTGCGGGGCGTGGCGGCTACGGGTCGGGGACGAGCAGGAGGTGACCGCCGCCGAATCGCCGGTCGAGGCGATCCGGGCGAGTGACGTCGGTGGTGCCGGTGCGGTCGCGGAGGAAGCTGAGTCCGTGCGGGCTGGTCCACAGGTAGCTGCCGCGTTCGAGGACGGCGTAGCGCCAGGCGGTGTGGGTCTTGAGGCGGTGGTGTCGGCGGCAGAGGCGGGCGATGTTGCAGGAGCAGGTGGGGCCGCCCTCGGCATGCGGTACGACATGATCACAGTCGGCCGACCGCGCCGGCCGCGAGCACCACGGGAACACGCAGGTGTCGTCGACGTGGGTGGCCTGGTCGGCGAGCCGGTCGGGGGTCTCGTAGGCGGTGCCGGACAGGTGCTCGGCCAGATCGAGCACCGGCCGGACGGTGATGGTGGTGCCGGGGGTGCCGCACCAGGTGCGGACCTGGTCGGCGTCGACGAAGGAACGGGTGTTGTCGACGCGCGCGAGATGGGTGCCTGGCTGGTCGCTGATCGCGTCCGGCGTGACGTGGACGTTGAGCACGACCTCGCGGCCCTGACCGTTCATGGGCTGGTCCAGCTCCAGCGTCGGGTCGGTGCCGCGGGCGAGCTCACCGAGCGCGTGCGCGCGGCGCACGTCGAGGGAGTCCTGGTTGCCGAGCGCCGCGAGCCGGGCGGCACCGGTGCTGAGGGCTTGGTCGAGGTCGAGGGCG
>NZ_SDPU01000035.1 GCF_004168035.1 Nocardioides iriomotensis
TCGGCCGCGCGGCGTCGGGCGTCGGCGAGGTCGGGCTCGAACCGGACCAGCGCCTCCTCGACCAGCCGGTCCAGCTGCGCCGGCCCGACCCGGTGGGCGAACGGCGCGACGTGGCGGTCGACGTACCGGGCGCCCTCAGGGGTCAGCACGAGCGTGGAGCAGGCGACCCGCCGGGCCCGCCACGCGGGCAGATCACCGGCACGGACCCGGCGCCAGGTCTGGGGGAGCCGGTGGGCCAGCTCGACCGCCTCGGCCAGCAGCGACCGGCCGGCGTCCGTGGAAATCCGGAGCGCGGCGGCCAGCTCGGCGACACAGAACTCACCGACCTCCGGCGTCCCAGAACCGCCCACTGCCACCAAGCTTTCCGGGCCCAGCGGATCCGACCACTCGTGCATCGCCGCCCAGTCGACGGCCAGCTCCAGGACCCGGCACTCCGCGCGATCCGCGGCCGCACGCTCGGCGCGGATCGCAGCCAGCACTCCAGCGAGGGAGTCCGCCTGCTCGGGTGCCGGGATCGCTGCCATGACTCATTCGATCACCGAGCACCGACAGTTTCGGAACGGTCAGAACCCTTGCTGCGCAGGCGACGGCAACAGCGGGAGCGGAGGGGTCAGTGCCCCTGCCCCGGCTCCACCAGCTCCACCAGCACGCCGCCGGCGTCCTTCGGGTGGACGAAGTTCACCCGGCTGCCGGCGGTGCCGCGCTTCGGGGCGTCGTACAGCAGTCGCAGCCCACGCGAGCGCAACACGTCCGCGACCTGCTCGACGTCGGTGACCCGGTAGGCGAGCTGCTGGAGGCCGGGGCCGCTGCGGTCGAGGAACTTGGCGATCGTCGACTCCGGGGAGAGCGGGGCGAGCAGCTGGATGCAGGAGCCGGAGTCGCCGACGGCGACCATCGCCTCGCGGACGCCCTGCTCCTCGTTGGTCTCCTCGTGCACGACGGTCATCCCGAACGCGTCGCGGTAAAAGGCCATCGCCTCGTCGAGATCGGCGACGGCGACGCCGACGTGGTCGATGGCGACGAACAGGTGCTCGGGGATCTCCACGCTCATGCCGTCATGGTGGTACGGCGGGCGGCGGGCCGCGAGGGACTGTGACTTGTTCCTCACCGCGAAGGGCGCCCGCCCCCTCCCGTGTCCCTCGTCACCGTGGGTATCGTCGGCAGCGAGTGGCCCGGCCCGTTCCCGGCGCCCCGTCTCGTCGACTCCCGCAGGAGGCTTCCATGTCCGGATCCGTCATCGTCGCCGGCGCTCGTACGCCGATCGGCCGCCTGCTCGGCGGGCTCAAGGACAAGTCCGCCGCGGAGCTCGGCGGCGTCGCGATCAAGGGCGCGCTCGACAAGGCCGGGGTGTCCGGCGACCAGGTCGACTACTTGATCATGGGCCAGGTCATCCTGGCCGGCGCCGGCCAGAACCCCGCCCGCACGGCGGGCATCGCGGCCGGCCTGCCGATGTCGATGCCCTCGATCACCATCAACAAGGTCTGCCTGTCGGGCGTCAACGCGATCGCGCTGGCCGACCAGCTGATCCGCGCCGGCGAGCACGAGATCGTCGTGGCCGGCGGCATGGAGTCGATGACCCAGGCGCCGCACTTCCTGCCGAAGTCCCGCGAGGGCTACAAGTACGGCGACGTGGCGCTCGTGGACGCGATGGCCTACGACGCCCTGTACGACCAGGCCACGCAGCAGGCGATGGGCGCGCTGACCGAGAGCTGCAACGCCGCGGGCAAGAACCTCACCCGCGAGGAGCAGGACGCGTTCGCCGCCCGCTCCCACCAGCGCGCCGCCGAGGCCTGGAAGAACGGCCTCTTCGACGACGAGGTCGTCCCGGTCGAGATCCCGCAGCGCAAGGGCGACCCGGTCGTGGTCTCGCAGGACGAGGGCGTTCGCGGCGACACCACCGTCGAGAGCCTGGGCAAGCTTCGTCCGGCGTTCTCCAGGGACGGCACCATCACCGCCGGCTCCGCGTCGCAGATCTCCGACGGCGCCTGCGCCGTCGTCGTGATGAGCAAGGCCAAGGCCGAGGAGCTCGGCCTCACCTGGATCGCCGAGATCGGCGCGCACGGCCAGGTCGCCGGCCCCGATTCGACGCTGCAGATGCAGCCCGCCAACGCGATCGCCAAGGCCTGCGCCAAGGAGGGCATCGAGCCCGCCGCCCTCGACCTGGTCGAGATCAACGAGGCGTTCGCCGCGGTCGGCATCGAGTCGGCGCGCGAGCTCGGCCTCGACGAGGACAAGGTCAACGTCAACGGCGGCGCCATCGCCCTCGGTCACCCGGTCGGCATGTCCGGGGCGCGCATCGCCCTGCACCTCGCGCTGGAGCTCAAGCGCCGCGGTGGCGGCGTCGGTGCGGCCGCCCTGTGCGGTGGCGGCGGCCAGGGCGACGCCCTGATCATCCGCGTTCCGTGACGGGAGGCCGTCGCGGCGCCGTCTCCGTCCCCGACCTCGTCGAGCGTGCGCGCAACGGCGAGGCCCGGGCGGTCGCGCGGCTGATCTCGCTGGTCGAGGACGCGTCGCCGCTGCTGCGCGAGGTGATGGCGGGGCTGGCGCCGTACACCGGCCACGCGCAGATCGTCGGCATCACCGGCTCGCCCGGCGTGGGGAAGTCGACCTCGACGAACGCGCTCGTCGCCGCGCTGCGCAAGGCCGGCAAGCGCGTCGGCGTGCTCGCGGTCGACCCGTCGTCGCCGTTCTCCGGCGGCGCGCTGCTCGGCGACCGGGTGCGGATGCAGGATCACGCGCTCGACAAGGAGGTCTACATCCGCTCGATGGCCTCGCGCGGCCACCTGGGCGGGCTCTCGTGGACGACCCCGCAGGCGCTGCGCGTGCTCGACGCGGCCGGCTGCGACGTGGTGCTGATCGAAACGGTGGGTGTCGGGCAGAGCGAGGTCGAGATCGCGGGCCTGGCCGACACGACGCTGGTGCTGCTCGCCCCCGGCATGGGCGACGGCATCCAGGCGGCCAAGGCGGGCATCCTCGAGATCGGCGACGTGTACGTCGTCAACAAGGCCGACCGCGACGGGGCCGAGCAGGTGCGGCGCGAGCTGCGCAACATGCTCGCGCTGGCCGAGCGCGACGCGGAGGCGTGGAAGCCGCCGATCGTGCTCACCGTCGCGCAGACCGGGCAGGGCGTCGACGAGGTGGTCGAGAAGATCGACGAGCACCGCGCCTGGATGGAGTCCTCCGGCGAGCTCGACCGGCGCCGGGTGCGCCGCGCCCGCGACGAGATCGAGGCGATCGCGGTGACCGCGCTGCGGTCGCGCTGGGGCGACGTCCACGAGCGCACCGAGCTCGACGCCCTCGCCGAGAAGGTCGCTTCGGGCGACAGCGACCCCTACACCGCCGCCGACTCGCTCCTCGAGACCTACACGGACTGAACCGCGGCCCCCAGCCGCAGCACGTCGTCGGGACCCGCGAGGTCGGGCAACGCGGCGAACACCGTGCCCACGCCTCGCTCCGCGAGCCGCGCGTAGCGCTCGCGGTGCTCGGCGGCCGTCCCCGCGTGGTGCGCCCTGGCGTACGTCGCCGCCGCGGTCCGGCCGCGCAGCCGCTCGACCCGTTCCCACGTGTCGTCGCGGTCGGTGCCGACGACGGGCAGGTCGAGCACGGTCACCTCAACCTCGGCGGGATCACGCCCCACGGCGGCGCAGTGCCGCCGCAGGACGGCGACCTTGTGGTCGAGGTCGGCGTCGTCGGCGGTGAGCCGGACGTTGCAGGCGTCGCCCAACCGCGCCGCGATGCGGAGCGTGCGCCGCTCGCCGCCACCGCCCACCACGACCGGGATGTCGTGGACCGGCCGCGGGTAGGAGGTCGTCTCCGGCAGCGCGACGTGCTCACCGTCGTACGCCTTGGTGCCGGCCGCCCACAGCGCCCGCATGGTCTCGATGCCGGCCTCCAGCGCGTCGAGCCGCTGCTTCGCGGGCGGGAACGCGAGGCCGAACCCGGCGTGCTCCCGCTCCCACCAGCCCGCGCCGACGCCGACGAACGCGCGGCCACCGGACAGCACGTCCAGCGTCGCCGCGGCCTTGGCGGTGATGCCGGGCGGCCGGAACGTCACCGGCGTCACCAGGGTGCCGAGCCGCAGCCGCGTGTCGAGCCCGGCCAGCATCCCGAGCGTCACCCACGGCTCGGGGATCGGCTCCCACGCGGTGCCGACCTGCGGGATCTGGATCAGGTGGTCCATCAGCGCGATCCCGGCGAAGCCGCACGCGTCCGCGGCGAGCGCGACCTCGCGCAGCCAGCCGGCCGGGTCCTCACCCCACGGGAACCGCGACACCTGCAGCACCACGCCGAACCCGGTCGGCGGCTCCGGCGTCGCGGCCGGTTCGGGAGCGGCAGGTGCCGGCGCGTCGTCGGTCAGGACGACGACGTGGTCCCAGCCCTCGCCGGCCAGCGCGTCGACCACCGACCGAGCCGTGCGCAGCTGCTGCGCCAGCACCGGCGCGGGCACCGGTCGGTCGCGGACGGCGTTGCGCTGCCGGCACAGCGCGGGCGGTACGTCGAACGCGACCACGACCGTCGGCAGGCCGTGCCGACGGCCCAGGTCGAGGTAGCCGCGGCGGCGGTCCGCGTCGAGCCCGAGCGTGTCGACCACGGTGGTCAGCCCGCGGCGCACCCGCCCGGCCACGATCTGGTCGAGCAGCGCGAACGCCTCGGTCGACGCGTCGAGGTCGTGCCGGCCGGAGCCGACCACGCCGCGCAGCGCGTCGGACGAGACCACCTCGGCGGCGCGGTAGCGCTGCTCGGCCCAGGTGGACTTGCCGGACCCGCTCGCGCCGACCAGCACCACCAGGGCGGGGTCGGGGAGGCGTTGCTCGGTCATGCCGGGGAGTGTCGCACCCGGCTCACACCTTGTCGTGGCCCTTCTCGTGGTGGTGCCGCCCGTGCGTGCGGCGGTCCTCCTTCATCCGCGCCTCGTGCACGTGCCGCGTCCCGCCGGTCAGCGCCTCCCGGACGCGCTGCTCGGTGGCCCGGAAGGCCGACCAGTACGTGTCGTCGTACTCCTCCATGATCTGGAAGGTCCACCGGTCCGTGATCACGTTGCGACCGACCAGGTCCCGCTCGATCTCGTCGGCGAGGTCGTCGTGCCCCGCGGCGCGGAGCTGCGCGACGCCTTTGCCGAGCTGGAGGTCGGCGCTGCCGGTGAGCTGGTGGAAGGAGTACAGGTGGCCGCGGGCGCGCTCGGTGGTCTCCAGCGCCTCGGTGATCTTGCCGACCGCGTCGACGGTGGCCGGGTCGCACTCGTCCGGATCGGTCATGCCGGGGGACTACCCGCCGCGTGCCTGCGGCATGCCGGGACCGGTTTCTGCTAGGAATGACTCGCAGGTCTGCCCGCGCCCGGGGATCGCGCCGTACCTGCCTGCCGCACACCACCCACTCGGGACGGAGCCGACGGATGAAGAAGATCCTGACGATCATCGCGATCCTGTTCGTGCTGTTCGTGATCGCCACGGCCCCGGGGACCGCGGCCGACAGCGTGCGCTGGGTGGCCGGCGCGATCACCTCGGTCTTCCAGGGCCTGCTGCAGATCTTCCAGAGCCTGTAGGCGAGGCGCGGATGGCCGGCCTGGGGAGCACGTTCGACCCCAAGATCCGCAAGCACCTGCTGCGTGACGAGGGCGAGGTCATCGTCGACGAGGTCCTGCACCACTGGGTCGTCTACATCGTGCCCGTGCTCGAGGCGCTGGCCGGCGTGCTCGTCTTCTACCTCTTCCTCATCGCGCCGGTGGACCTCGCCTGGTTCCCGTTCGTGGCGGCGTTCGTGATCTGGACGCACGCCGCCTACAAGGCGCTCGACGAGCACATGGACCGCTTCGTGATCACCAACATGCGGGTGTTCCGCGTGCGCGGGGTGTTCGCTCAGAAGCTCGCCACCATGCCGCTCGGCCGCATCCTCGACATCACGGTCGAGAAGTCCCTGACCGGGCGGCTGTTCGACTACGGCCACTTCGTGTTCGAGTCGGCCGCCCAGGAGCAGGGACTGCGGGACATCCGGTTCGTCGGTCGCCCCTACGACCGCGACCTGACCATCCAGCGGGTCGTCCAGCGCGCCGGTCTGCGCGGTCCCCGCGTCATCAACTGAGGTCACGACTCAGCCACATTTGCGTTCTGCCGCGGCCAGGAGTGTTGCCAACCGACACCCCTGGCAGGGAGGCTGCCCGGCGGACGTGAGGGGGAGTGCGTGGCGGAGCTGAGAGCGGACGGCGTGAAGGTCGTCGGTGCCGGTCGGACCTTGATCGACGACGTGTCGGTCACCGCGGAGTCGGGACGCATGCTCGCGCTCACCGGGTCCAGCGGCTCCGGCAAGACCACCCTGATGAGCGTCCTCGGCGGCCTGGTCCGCCCGGACGCCGGGGAGGCGTCGTACGACGGCGGCGCGGTGGGCACCCGGCACGGCGAGCCGCGCGCCGGGACGGCGCTGGTGCTGCAGACCTACGGCCTCGTGCCCACGCTGACCGCGGAGGAGAACATCGCGATCGCCCTGCGCGCCCGGGGCGCCGACCCGCGGCAGGCCGCCGAGCGCGCGGTCGCCGCCCTGGTTCGCGTCGGTGTCGGCGACCTCGCCGACCGGCTGATCTCCGAGCTGTCCGGCGGCCAGACCCAGCGGGTCGCCGTCGCCCGCGCGCTCGCGGCGGAGGCCGACGTGCTGCTCGCCGACGAGCCGACCAGCGAGCTCGACGAGACCAACCGCGACCACGTCGTCGCCGAGCTGCGCGCCGAGGCCGACCGTGGTGCCGTCGTCGTGGTCGCCACGCACGACCCCGAGGTGGCCGCGATGTGCGACGACGAGGTGCACCTCGTCGACGGCGTGCTCGCAGAGACGGTGACCTCGGGATCTCGACAGGCTCGACCGGCCGAGGGCCACGAGCACGACCTCTACCGGAGGCCCACCCCGTGAGCGCGACCCAGTCGATGCCGGCGGTGCCGCAGCGCACGGGTGTGGCCGTGCGCTGCGTGAACGTCGTGCAGATCTACACCACCGCCGGCGGGCACGACGTCGTCGCGCTGCGTGGCGTCAACCTCGACATCCGGCCCGGCGAGCAGGTCGCCCTGCTCGGCCCGTCGGGCTCCGGCAAGTCCACGCTGCTCAGCCTGTTCGGCGGCGTGCTCCGGCCGTCGGCGGGCAAGGTGATCGTCGACGGCCAGGACATCTCGCGGATCAGCGAGGCCGAGCTCGGCCGGCTGCGCTCCGGCACCGTCGCGTCGCTGCTGCAGGGCGCCGCCCGCAACCTGCTGCCGTACGCCGGGGCGGTGGAGAACATCGAGTTCGCCCGCCGGGCAGTGCCGACCGCCGTACGACGCCGGCTGCTGCCGGCCACCGAGCTGCTCGAGCGCCTCGGTCTGCGCGACCTCGCCGACCGGCCGCTCGTCGGGATGTCCGGCGGCGAGAAGCAGCGGATCGCGTTCGCGGCCGCGATCTCGTCGGGCGCCGGCCTGCTGCTCGCCGACGAGCCCACCTCGCAGCTCGCCCACGACGACCGCGACGCGATGCTCGAGCTGATCCACCTCGTCAACCGCGAGTTCGGCACCACGGTGGTGCTGGTGACCCACGACCCCGAGGTCGCCCAGCAGATGCCGCGCAGCATCACGATCCGCAACGGCCGGATCGGGTCCGAGGGCCGGCACGGGTTCGACTTCGGCGTTGTCGACGAGGACGGCACCGTGCACATCCCCGACGACCTGGCCGGCCGGTTCCCCGCGGGCATGCTCGTGCGGTTCGAGCCCACCGACGACGGCGTCCTGCTCGTGCCCGTCGACGAGCCCGGCTCCGACGACGGAGGACACGCGTGAGGATCCTGCTCGCGGGGCTGTGGTCCCGCCGTGCCATCAGCCTGGCCGCGGGCCTGGTCATCTGGATCGCGGTGACCGCCGCGGTGCTCGGCCCGATGTACGGGCGGGTCTCCGGCGAGCACCTCGTCGACACCCGGCTCGCCGCGCGGGCGCCGTACACCACCGGCCTGGCCTACTCCGTCCCCGCCACCGACGAGGTCCCGCAGGGGTCACCCGACCGGTTCACGCCGCCCGACCCGCAGACGCTCGTCGACGAGGCCGCCGCCGAGGTCGCCGCCCCGGAACGCGACCGCTTCTGGCCGACGCAGACCGGCTGGCTCCTCGACCGCGGCGGCACGATGCCGTGGGGCGACAAGACGTTCCAGGTGCCGCTCTACTGGCGCGACGGCATGTGCGACCTCGCGGACGTCGAGGGCCGGTGCCCGTCGGCGCCCCACGAGGTGCTGATGCAGGACGTGATGGCCGAGACGATGGGACTCGGGCCGGGCGACACCGTCAGCCTGACCTTCAACGACGCCTACCTGCAGAAGGTCGAGCGCGGCGGCGACGAGTTCTCCCTCGTCGAGGACGAGCGGAAGCGCACGGAGACCTACGACGTCGTCGGCACCTACTCCGTCGCCGACCCGGACTCGCCGGCGTGGTTCGACCTCTCGCGGTTCACCGGTATCGACAACCTCGTGCCGCCGCCGGCCAAGGGCGAGGCGGCGCCACCCGCGACGCCGGCCCTGCTCACCGACCCCGGTTCGATGGTGTCGCAGACCTTCCGTGGCGGCGTCGACCGGCCGGTCGACCCGGGCGCGGTCGACCTCGACACGATGGACGCGGCGCAGCGGGCCGCGGCCGGCTTCCAGGACCAGCTGCTCGAGACCAGCACCGGGGGCGAGGTCGAGCAGCTCGACCTGCAGACGCTCTTCGACGGCGTCCGTGCGGAGCGCACCCTGCTGGGACGGGTGATGCTGGCCGCGCTGGCACCGCTGGTCGTGCTGGCGCTGCTGCTGCTCTTCGCCCTGGTGTCGGCGGGTGCCGCGCTCCGCCGCCCGTACGTCGCGCTCGCCAAGCTGCGCGGGCACTCGCGCCGGCAGGTGTTCGGGTTCGCCGTGGGGGAGCCGTTCCTCGTCGTGCTGGTCGCGACCCCGCTGGCGCTCGGCACGGCAGTGCTGCTCGCGCATGCCGTCGCGCGGCTGTGGTTCACGCCGGGCATCCCGGTCGCGCTGGACGCCGCGGCCTGGCTCGCGCTCGTCCTGGTCGCGCTGTCGGCGCTGGTCGCGTCGGCCCTCGCCGCGCTCGACGTGATCCGCGAGCCGCTCTCGCGCGCGCTCGCCTCGGCCCTCACCCGCCGCTCCTCGTCGCGCGGCGCGCTCGTCCTGCGCACCGCCGTCGTCGCCGTGGCGGTCGCCGCCGTCGCTCAGCTGCTGACGTCCGACGACCAGTCCAGCCAGCTGCTCGCGCTGCTCGCCCCGATGCTGATCGCGCTCGCGGTCGCCGTCGGCGGCGCCTGGCTGCTCCGGCTGCTCAGCAACCACTGGCTTGCCCGCACGACCTACCGCAGCGGCACGCCGGCCTACCTCGCGTCCCGCCGCCTCGCGCGCCGTACCGACCTCGCGAACCTGATGATCCCGCTTCTCCTCGCCGTCTCGGTCATCGCGTTCGCGGTGTCGGCGACGGCGGTCTCCGACGACTGGCGGGTGAGCCGGGCCCGGGCCGAGGTCGGCGCCGCGCGGACGTTCCAGACCGAGGTGTCGGTCGGACGGCTGCTGCAGGTCACGCGCGACCTCGACCCCGAGGGCCGCTACCTCGCCGCCGCGGCCGTCGAGAACTCCGGCGACGACATGTCGCGCCGGATGCTCGTCGACACCACCCGGTTCGCGAACGTCGTCGCCTGGGACCCGTCCTGGTCGGACCTGAGCGCCAGCCAGGTGCAGCAGGCGCTCCGGCCGCCCCAGGACCGGATCACGTTCGAGGGCAGGCAGATCGCTGTCGACGTCACCGACGTCGAGCTGTCGTCGTCGACGCACACGCCGTCGGTGCTGTGGGTGCAGTACGTCGACGGTACCGGCGAGCAGCGCAACACCGAGCTCGGTGTGCTCGCCGACGGCCGCGGCGCCCAGCGACTCACCGCCACCCTGCGCGGGTGCGAGGAGGGCTGCACGCTCGAGGAGCTGTTCCTCAGCGGCGACAGCCTCTCCGTCCTCGACGCCGACGGCCACCTCGTGATCAGCGCCGTGTCCGTCGACGGTCGCAACGTGGACTGGGGGCTGACCCAGGAGGACGCCTGGCGGCCCGCGCGCCCGTTCCCGGTGTCGCTGGTCGACCCGCCGGTCGAGCTCACGCCCGGCCCCGACGGGCTGCGGGTCGACGTGTACCTCGGCCAGCTCCCGACCGGTGAGGACACCGCGCCGACCATGGTCGCCGGCTTCGCGCGGATCACACCGTCGACGACCCCGGACGTGCTCCCGGTCGTGGTGGCCGACGGCACCGACACGGCGTCGGCCGACCGCATCGGCGCCGGCACCGCGATCGGCTACGACGACGCGACCGTCGTCGGTGCCGGCCTCAACGGCGAGGCCGTGCCGATGCGGGTCGTGACCCGCACGCACGCGATCCCCGGTCTGGGCGCGGAGGGGTCGATGGCCGACCTGGAGACGTCGCTCGTCGAGTTCGACCCGCCGTACGGCGCCTCGATCCTGCCGCAGCTGTGGGTCGCCCCCGGCACCCCGCAGGCGCTGCTCGACGAGGTCGCGCGCGCCGGGGTGCCGCTGACGCCGCTCGGTGACTACGCCGAGGCGCTCGACGCGCTGCGCACCGACGCGTTCAGCCTCGGCCTGCGGCTGTTCCTCGTCGTCGGCGTGGCCACGCTGCTGCTCGCGATCTTCGGTGTCTTCGCCTCGGCCGTGCTGCAGTCCCGCTGGCGGTCCTACGAGGTCGCGTCGCTGCGCGTCGTCGGCGTCTCCCAGGGCACCCTGCTGCGCGCCTCGGTGCTGGAGTATGTCGCGATGCTCGGCCTCGCCGTCGTGCTCGGCGTCGCGTCCGCCTACGCCGCGGTCCGGCTGGTGCTGCCGTCGCTCAGCCTCGGCAACGCGGGGGAGTACGAGCCCACGCCGCTCTACGCCACGCACTCCCTCGTGCTGCTCGGCGTGGGCGCGGCGCTGTTCGCGGTGGCCGCGCTGATCGCGCTGCTGGTCTCGCGCCGGATCACCCGGATGGGGCGGCCGGCCACGCTGCGGTGGGCCGAGCAGGGCTGACCTCGGGTTAGGTTAGGCTGACCTAACTCAGCCCACCCGCCGTCCGAGGTCCCGTCGTGTCCGCACCCGCCGTCGCCGTGCCCGCGGTGCGCCGCGTCCCGACCCGGCTGGCGGGCCTGCTGGTCCTCGCCGGCGTGCTGGTCGCGGTCTGTGCCGCCAGCCTGGCCTGGGGCGCGCGCGACCTGGCGCCGGGCACGGTGTGGGACGCCCTGGTCGCACCGGTCGCCGGCAACAACGACCACGCCGTCGTCCGCGAGCTGCGGGTGCCGCGCACGGTCGTCGGCCTGCTCGCCGGCGTGGCGCTGGGCGTCGCCGGCGCGCTGATGCAGGGGCTCACCCGCAACCCGATCGCCGACCCGGGCCTGCTCGGGGTGAACGCCGGTTCCTCGCTGGCCGTGGTCGGCGCGATCTCCCTGCTGGGGGTCGGGTCCGCGGCCGGGTTCGTGTGGTTCGCGTTCCTCGGCGCCGCGGTCGCCGCGCTCACCGTGTACGGCGTGGCCTCGGTGGGCTGGGGCAGCGTCACGCCGGTCAAGCTCGCGCTGGTCGGAGCCGCCTTCGCGGCCGTCGCCACCTCGGCGGTCACGCTCGTGCTGCTGACCGACGAGAAGGCGCTGGCGCAGTACCGCTTCTGGCAGGTCGGCTCGCTGGTCAACCGACCGTGGTCGACGATCGCCGTGCTCGCGCCGTTCGTGCTGGCCGGGCTGCTGCTGGCCGCCGGGACCGGCCGGTTCCTGAACGCCGTCGCGCTCGGCGACGACCTGGCCCACGGCCTCGGCCAGAACGTCGTCCTCGGCCGGCTGGTCGTGCTGGCCGCCGTCGTGCTGCTGTGCGGCGCAGCCACCTCGCTCGCCGGCCCGATCGCGTTCGTCGGGCTGATGGTGCCGCACGTCGCCCGCGCCGTCGTCGGTCCCGACCACCGCTGGGTGCTGCCCTACGCCGCCCTGCTCGGCCCCGTCGTCCTGCTCGTCGCCGACGTCGTCGGCCGGCTCGTCGCGCAGCCGTCGGAGATCGAGGCCGGCCTCGTCGTCGCCGTCCTGGGCGCCCCCGTGCTCATCGCGCTGGTCCGCGGCACCAAGGCGGTCGGCTCGTGACGGTGCTGGCGCCGGAGCGCGAGGCGACCGAGCGGCTGCAGCGCGTCGCCGCGCGGCGCCGTACCCGAGGCGTGGTCGTCGGCACCGGCCTCGCGCTGGTCACCCTCGCCGTCGTCGTGGTGAACCTGTCGGTGGGCGACATGCCGATCCCGTTCCGCGACGTGCTCGCGACCTTGGTCGGCCGCGGCGACGAGACGTCCACCCTCGTGCTCGTGGAGTTCCGGCTGCCGCGGCTCGTGCTCGGCGCCCTGGTCGGCGTCGCGTTCGGTCTCGCCGGCGGGCTGTTCCAGAGCGTGCTGCACAACCCGCTCGCGAGCCCCGACATCATCGGCGTCACCCAGGGGGCGAGCGTCGGCGCGGTCGGCGCGCTGCTCTGGCTCGGCGTCGGCGGTGTCGCGGTCGCCGGCGGCGCGCTGCTGGGTGCCGCGGTCGCCGCGGTCCTCAACGTCGTGCTCGCGTGGCGCGGCGGGGTCTCCGGGCACCGCTTCGTGCTCTGCGGGATCGGGCTGGCGTTCGTCGCGAGCAGCGTGCTCGGCTACCTGCTCACCCGCAGCGACGTCCGCAACGCCCAGGACGCGCTGGTGTGGCTGAGCGGCTCCGTCGCCGGCGCGACGTGGGAGGGCAACGCCCGGCTCGCGGTGGCGCTCGCCGTCCTCGTCCCGGTCGCGCTCCTGCTCTCGTCCCGGCTGCGGATGCTCGGGCTCGGCGACGACACCGCCCGCGCCCTGGGCGTCCCCGTCACCCGCACCCGGCTCACCGCCCTCGCCCTCGGTACGGCGCTCGCGGCGGTGGCCACGGCGGCGGCCGGTCCGGTGGCGTTCGTCGCGCTGGCCTCCGCGCCCATCGCGCGGCGTCTCGTCGGCGACGGCCGGATCGCGCTGGTGCCCACCGCCCTCGTCGGCGTCGCCGTCGTCACCGCGTCCGACGTCGCCGCCCAGCACGCCCTGCCCGGCCTCGACGTACCCGTCGGCCTGGTCACCGGCCTCGTCGGCGGCGGCTACCTGATCTGGCTCCTCACCTCGTCCAGGCCCCTCACCGGAGGCAACCGATGACCCTGACCGCCGAACGCCTGCACCTCGCCTACGACAAGCGGGAGGTCGTGCACGGCATCGACCTGACCGTGCCGACCGGTGCGGTGACCGTCGTCGTCGGCGCCAACGGCTGCGGCAAGTCCACGCTCCTGCGCGGCCTCGGCCGGCTGCTGAAGCCGGCCGCGGGCCGGGTGACACTCGACGGCCGCGACGTCGCCACGGTCGGCACCCGGCGGCTCGCTGCCGAGGTCGGGCTGCTGCCGCAGCAACCGGTCGCGCCCGAGGGCATCACGGTCGCCGACCTGGTCGGGCGCGGGCGCTACCCGCACCAGGGCGCGTTCCGTCGCTGGACCGCCGACGACCGCGCTGTCGTCGCGCACGCGCTCGCCGCCACCGGCACGCACGACCTCGCCGAGCGGCGGATGGACGAGCTGTCCGGCGGCCAGCGCCAGCGCGTCTGGATCGCGATGGCGCTCGCGCAGCAGACCGGCGTGCTGCTGCTCGACGAGCCGACGACGTACCTCGACGTCGCCCACCAGGTCGAGGTCCTCGACCTGCTCGCCACCGTCAACCGGGAGCGCGGCACCACGGTCGTCATGGTGCTGCACGACCTGAACCTCGCCGCGCGTTACGCCGACCACCTCGTGGTCATGGCCGACGGTCGCGTGCTCACCGAGGGCGCGCCGGCCGACGTGCTGACCGAGGAGACCGTGCGGGCGGCGTTCGGGCTCTCCTGCGTGGTCGTGCCTGACCCGGTCACCGGCGGACCGCTCGTGGTCCCGGTGTCCGCCGCGCGCCCCGCCACTCCCAGCACTGTTTAGTTAGGTTAGGCTTGCCTAACTCGCGGCGAACCTGGGCCGCGTCCGAGTCAAGGCAGGCAGCATGACCACCCGACCCCGGTTCGTCCGCACCCTCGCCGCGGCCGGCACCGCCGCGGCGACGCTCGTGCTCGCCGCGTGCGGCAGCGGTTCGAGCGACGAGACCGACACCGCCACCGACGCCGGCTCCGGCTCTTTCGAGCCCGTCACCCTCGAGCACGCCCTCGGCGAGACCACGATCGAGGAGCGCCCCGACCGCGTCGCGACGTGGGGCTGGGGCTCCGCCGACGCCGCGATCGCCCTCGGCGTCGTCCCCGTCGCGATCCCGCGGACGGCGTACGCCGGCGACCAGGACGGCATGCTGCCCTGGAACAAGGAGGCCATCGAGGCCGCCGGCGCCGAGCCGCCGACCATGCTGACGGAGGCCGAGGAGCCGCCGTACGAGGAGTTCATCAAGGCCGACCCCGACGTCATCCTTGCCACCTACAGCGGGCTGACCCAGGAGCAGTACGACAAGCTCTCCAAGATCGCGCCGGTCGTCGCCTACCCCGACCAGCCGTGGGCGACCCCCTGGCGCGACGTGATCACCACCGCCGGCGAGGCGCTCGGGAAGACCGACGAGGCCGACCAGGTGCTCGCCGACATCGACCGGGCCGTCAGCAAGGCCGCCGACGCGCACCCGGAGTTCCAGGGCAAGACGATCGCCGCGGTCGCCGACTACGGCTCGTTCTATGTCTACCGGTCCGCCGACCCGCGCGTGCAGTTCCTCGAGGACC
Organism: Nocardioides iriomotensis; assembly: GCF_004168035.1. Classification (GTDB taxonomy): domain Bacteria; phylum Actinomycetota; class Actinomycetes; order Propionibacteriales; family Nocardioidaceae; genus Nocardioides_B; species Nocardioides_B iriomotensis. Next base: position 14,746 of record NZ_SDPU01000035.1, read on the forward strand.
TCGGCTTCGAGACCGCTCCGAGCGTGGAGAAGCTCGACACCGAGGAGTCGTCGTTCTACTTCACGCTGTCGTACGAGAAGGTCGACCAGCTCGACTCCGACGTCCTGCTGTCGTACGCCGACAGCCCCCAGACGCAGAAGGCGTTCATGAACGCCGCCTCGACCACGACGCTCCCGCAGTACGACGCCGGCACGATCGCCGAGGCCACCGGCGAGGAGCTCGTCGCCTCGGTGTCCCCGCCGACCGCGCTGTCGCTCACGTGGGGCCTCGACGCCTACGTCGACCTCCTCTCCGAGGCCGCCGCCGAGGTCTCCTGACCCACCCGGCGAGAGGCCACCTCCCCACCGCGCCCGGCGGCGTGTCGTGCGGGAAGTGGCCTCTCGGCGTTCCCGCGGCCGCGACGAAATAGGGTGCCGCCATGGCGCGGAAGCTCCCCTTCGACCCCATCGACGAGGCTGCCCGGCAGTGGGGCCGGCGGTGGGAGGCGGTGCCGCAGATGCACGCGGTCACCTCGCTCATGCGCGTCCAGCAGCTGGTGCTCGCGCAGCTGGACGAGATCCTCAAGCCGCACGGCCTGACCTTCGCCCGCTACGAGGCGCTGGTGCTGCTGGTCTTCTCCCGTCAGGGCGCGCTGCCGCTCGGCAAGATGGGGGAGCGGCTGCAGGTGCACGCGACCTCGGTGACGTCGATCGTCGACCGGCTCGAGGCGGCCGGGCTCGTCGTGCGCCGCCGGCACCCGGACGACGGCCGGGCCGTGCTCGCCGCGATCACCGACGCCGGCCGCGAGGCGGTCGAGAAGGCCACCGCCGACCTGGTGGCCGCCCGCTTCGCGCTCACCTCGCTCACCGAGGACGACCTGGCCGAGCTGTCCGACCTGCTGCGGCCGGTGCGTCGCGACGCCGGCGACTTCTGAGCCTGTCCGGACGTCTCGCCGAGAGGCCACTTCGCGCACGACACGCCGCTGGGGGCGGTGGGAAACTGGCCTCTCGCGGCTTTGCCTGGCCAGAATTACTAGGACGTCCTACTATTTCTTCATGACCCCCGAGACGCCGTCCGCCGAGTCCGCCCGCGCCCGCTGGGAGGCCCGCTACGCGAAGTCGCGGGACCGCGGCCAGGTGCGCGACGTCGACTTCACCACGCTGTCCGGGATGGAGGTCGAGCCGGCCTACGGCACCGACGACTCCGAGTGGCCGGGCGAGTTCCCGTTCACCCGCGGGCTCTACCCGACCGGCTACCGCGGCCGGGCGTGGACGATCCGGCAGTTCGCCGGCTTCGGCAACGCCCAGCAGACCAACGAGCGCTACAAGATGATCCTCGGCCGGGGTGGCGGCGGGCTCAGTGTCGCGTTCGACATGCCGACGCTGATGGGCCGCGACAGCGACGACCCCAAGAGCCTCGGCGAGGTCGGCCACTGCGGCGTCGCGGTCGACTCCACCGTCGACATGGACATGCTGTTCTCCGACATCCCGCTCGGCGACGTGACCACCTCGATGACGATCAGCGGCCCCGCCGTACCCGTGTTCTGCATGTACCTCGTCGCCGCCGAGCGTCAGGGCGTCGACCTCGGCGTGCTCAACGGCACCCTGCAGACCGACATCTTCAAGGAGTACATCGCGCAGAAGGAGTGGCTCTTCGGGCCCGAGCCGCACCTGCGCCTGATCGGCGACCTGATGGAGTACTGCGCGGAGAAGATCCCGGCCTACAAGCCGCTCTCGGTGTCCGGCTACCACATCCGTGAGGCCGGCTCGACGGCCGCGCAGGAGCTGGCGTTCACGCTCGCCGACGGCTTCGGGTACGTCGAGCTGGGCCTGTCGCGCGGGCTCGACGTCGACGTGTTCGCGCCGGGCCTGTCGTTCTTCTTCGACAGCCACGTCGACTTCTTCGAGGAGATCGCCAAGTTCCGCGCCGCGCGACGCATCTGGGCGACCTGGGTGCGCGACGTCTACGGCGCGAGGACCGAGAAGGCGCAGTGGCTGCGGTTCCACACCCAGACCGCGGGCGTCTCGCTCACCGCGCAGCAGCCCTACAACAACGTCGTCCGCACCGGCATCGAGGCGCTCGCCGCGGTGCTCGGCGGCACCAACTCCCTGCACACCAACGCACTCGACGAGACGCTGGCGCTGCCGAGCGAGCAGGCCGCTGAGATCGCGCTGCGCACCCAGCAGGTGATCATGGAGGAGACCGGCGTCGTCAACGTCGCCGACCCGCTCGGCGGCTCGTGGTACGTCGAGGCGCTCACCGACAGGATCGAGGCCGAGGCCTACGCGATCTTCGACCAGATCCTCGCGCAGGGCGGCTGGAACACCACCTCCGCCACCGAGGAGGGCCGCCGCGCCCTGGCCGAGCAGGTGGCGACCAGCACCGGCGACTCCCACGGCGCGGTCTGGCCGATGACCCGCGGCATCCTGCGCGGCATCGAGGACGGCTGGTTCATGTCGGAGATCGCCGAGGCGGCCTTCCAGTACCAGGTCGCGCTCGAGAAGGGCGACAAGAGGATCGTCGGCGTCAACTGCCACGAGGAGTCGATCACCCACGAGCTCGAGATCCTGCGCGTCTCCCACGAGGTGGAGATCGATCAGGTCCGCGAGCTCACCTCGCGCCGGGGCGACCGCGACCAGGCCGCCGTCGACGCCGCCCTCGCCCGCATGCTCGAGGCGTCCCGCGGCGACGAGAACATGATCCCCGCGATGCTCGACGCCTGCCGCGCCGAGGCGACGCTCGGCGAGATCTGCGACGCCCTGCGCGCGGAGTGGGGCGAGTACCGCGAACCGGCCCGGTTCTGACCCCTCACCGCACGCTGGGCAGAATGGGCGCATGACGCAGCAGCCGTTCTCGCGCCCCGGAGCCGTCGACCTCTCCGCCCTGAAGCGCCCCGCCGCTCCCACCGGCGGGCCCGGCGGCCCTGCCGGGCCGGGCGCGCCCGCCGGCGGCAACGGCGGTACGGCGGGTGCCTACGCGATCGAGGTCGACGAGGCGTCGTTCCAGACCGTGCTCGAGGCGTCGATGAACGCCCTGGTGCTGCTGGCGTTCTACTCGCCGAGCCGGATGCCGGCGAGCGAGCAGCTCGCCGACGACCTGACCACGCTGGCCGACGAGTTCGAGGGCAAGTTCCTCCTCGGCCGCGTGGACGTCGACGCCGCGCCGCAGATCGCCCAGGCCGTGCAGATCCCGTCGGTGCCCTTCGTGGTCGCCGTCGTGCAGGGCCGCCCGGCGCCGCTCCTGCAGGACCCGGCGCCCATCGAGGACCTCCGCGCCGCGCTCACCCAGGTGATGCAGCAGCTCGCCACGCAGGGCGTCACCGGCCGGCACCAGCCGCTCGCGCAGACCGCCGCAAACGGCGAGGACGACGAGGAGGTCGTCGACCCGCGCTACGCGCCCGCGCAGGACGCCCTGGCGGCGGGCGACATCGACAGCGCCGTCGCGGAATACCAGAAGCTCGTCGACGCCAACCCCGCCGACGCCGAGGCCGCGGGCGGGCTCGCCATGGCCAAGGTGCTCCAGCGCACCGCGGGCGTCGACCTGCAGCAGGCCCGGCAGGCCGCGGCCGACCGGCCCGACGACGTCGACGCGCAGACGCTCGTGGCCGACCTCGACATGGCCGGAGGCCACGTGGAGGACGCGTTCCTGCGGCTCGTCGACCTCGTCCGCCGTACCTCCGGCGACGAGCGCGACCGGGCCCGCCAGCACCTGCTCGGCCTGTTCGCCGCGGTCGGCAACGACGACCCGCGCGTGCTCAAGGGCCGGCAGTCGCTGGCCTCCGCGCTGTTCTGACTCTTCTCACACCGGCGTGCATGCCGATGTGCGCCGAGTTTCACGTCCTGTAACGGCACGATGACCGGATCCGAAACATCGGGTTGAGAGGTTCCTTCGCGAGCGACCCCCGTCCTGGGGGTCACGTCGCGAGGAGAGCCGCATGTCGTCAGGTGTCACCCAACGGGCACAGCTCCAGACGCAACCACGGGGTGACCGGAAGGGCTGGATCGACGTCTGGGACCCGGAGAACCCGGAGTTCTGGCAGACCACCGGCCGCCGCGTCGCGCGCCGCAACCTGACCTTCTCGATCCTCGCCGAGCACCTCGGCTTCTCGGTCTGGGTGCTGTGGAGCATCGTCGCGGTCAATCTCAACACCGTCGGGTTCGCGTTCACGGAGGGCCAGCTGTTCTGGCTGGTCGCGCTGCCCAACCTGGTCGGCGCGACGCTGCGGCTGCCCTACACGTTCGCGGTGCCTCGGTTCGGCGGCCGCAACTGGACGATCGTGTCCGCGCTGCTCCTGCTGATCCCGACGACGTCGCTCGCCTGGGCCGTCAGCAACCCGGACACGTCCTTCGGCACGATGTTGTTCGTCGCCGCGCTGGCCGGCTTCGGGGGCGGCAACTTCGCCTCGTCGATGACGAACATCTCGTGGTTCTACCCAGAGAAGGAGAAGGGCTGGGCCCTCGGCCTCAACGCCGCCGGCGGCAACATCGGCGTCGCCGTCGTGCAGGCACCGTTCGTGGTCTCCGCGGTCATCACGATCGGCGCCGGCATCCACCTCGAGCGCGCCGGCCTGATGTGGATCCCGCTGATCCTGCTCGCGGCGTTCTGCGCGTGGCGGTGGATGGACAACCTCACGGTCGCGAAGACCGACTTCGCGTCCAGCGCCGCCGCGGCGCGGAAGCGGCACACCTGGGTGATGTCGTTCCTGTACATCGGCACGTTCGGCTCGTTCATCGGGTACGCCGCCGCCTTCCCGCTGCTGATCAAGGGCCAGTTCCCCGACGTCAACGTCACCGCCTACGCGTTCCTCGGTGCGCTGGTCGGCTCGCTGATCCGCCCGCTCGGCGGCCGGCTGTCCGACAAGGTCGGCGGCGCCCGCGTCACGGCGGCCGCCTTCGTGCTGATGGGCACCGGCGTGCTCGGAGTCGTGTGGAGCCTGAGCCTGCAGAGCTTCGGGCTGTTCTTCGCCAGCTTCATGGCGCTCTTCGTCGCCACCGGCGTCGGCAACGGCTCGACGTACCGGATGATCCCCGCGATCTTCCGCCACGGCGTCGACCCGGCCGACCACGTCGCCACCGCCGCCGCGAAGCGGCAGGCCGCCGCGGCCATCGGCATCATCTCCGCGATCGGCGCGTACGGCGGCTTCCTGGTCCCGCGCACCTACGGCTGGTCGACGACGGCGTTCGGTTCGATCGTCCCGGCGCTCTACGTCTACGTCGGCCTGTACGTCGTGATGCTGGCCGTGACCTGGTTCTTCTACCTGCGCCGCTCGGCGCCGCTGGCGAGCGCCGGTGTCTGACACCCACTGCCCCTACTGCGCCCTCCAGTGCGCCATGTCGTTGGCGGCCCCAGGAGGAACAGCGGGGCCGGTCGCGGTCGCGCCCCGGGAGTTCCCGACCAACCGCGGCGGGCTGTGCCAGAAGGGCTGGACCAGCCCCGAGGTGCTCACCGCGCCGGACCGTCTCACGCACCCGTGGGTGCGCGGCGACGACGGGCTGCTGCACCCGGCCACCTGGGACGAGGCGCTCGACGTCGTCGCCCGCGGGGTACGGCGGGTGCAGGACGCGCACGGCCGGGACGCCGTCGGTGTCTTCGGCGGAGGTGGCCTCACCAACGAGAAGGCCTACCAGCTCGGCAAGTTCGCCCGGGTCGCCCTGCGCACCAAGCACATCGACTACAACGGCCGGTTCTGCATGTCGTCGGCCGCGGCGGCCGGCAACCGGGCGTTCGGCGTCGACCGCGGCCTGCCGTTCCCGCTGCCCGACCTCGGCGGCGCCGGCGCCGTCCTGCTCCTCGGCAGCAACGTCGCCGACACGATGCCGCCGTTGGTGCAGCACCTCGCCGGCGTGCGCGGGCGCGGCGGCCTCGTCGTCGTCGACCCGCGACGCTCCGCCACCGCCGCACTCACCGCCGAGGGCGCGGGGCTGCACCTCCAGCCGCTGCCCGGCACCGACCAGGTGCTGCTGCTCGGGCTGCTGCACGTGCTGGTCGCCGACGACCTCGTCGACCACGCCTACCTCGCCGCCCGCACCGACGGCTGGGAGGACGTGCAGCGCAGCGTCGCCGAGTGGTGGCCCGGCCGGGTCGCCGACCGCACCGGCGTGCCCGAGGCCACGCTGCGGGCCGCGGCCCGGCTGCTCGCCGACGCGTCGCCGTCGCGCGGCGGTCGCGGTGGCTACGTCCTCACCGGCCGCGGCGTCGAGCAGCACACCGACGGCACCGACACCGTCACCGCCGCGATCAACGTCGCGCTCGCCCTCGGGCTGCCGGGGCGCACGGGCTCCGGCTACGGCTGCCTCACCGGCCAGGGCAACGGCCAGGGCGGCCGCGAGCACGGCCAGAAGTCCGACCAGCTCCCTGGCTACCGGCTGATCAGCGACCCCGCCGCGCGGGCCCACGTCGCCGGAGTCTGGGGCGTCGACCCCGACGACCTGCCCGGTCCCGGCGTCCCCGCCGTCGAGCTGCTGCACCGCCTCGGCGACGAGGTGAGGGCGCTCCTCGTGCACGGCAGCAACGTGGTCGTCAGCGCGCCCGACGCCACCGCCGTCCGGGAGCGGCTCGAGCGCCTCGACCTGCTCGTCGTCTGCGACGTCGTACCCAGCGAGACCGCACAGCTCGCCGACGTCGTCCTGCCCGTCACCCAGTGGGCCGAGGAGGACGGCACCATGACCAACCTCGAGGGCCGCGTGCTGCGCCGCCGCCGCGCCGTCGCGCCGCCGCCCGAGGTGCGCAGCGAGCTCGACGTCCTCGCCGACCTCGCCGCACTGCTCGGCAGCCCCGCCAAGCTCGACCGCGACCCCGAGACCGTGTACGACGAGCTCCGCCGGGCCAGCGCCGGCGGCCGGGCCGACTACGCCGGGATCTCCTGGGCGCGGCTCGACGCGGGGGAGGAGCTGTTCTGGCCCTGCCCGGACGAGGCGCACGCCGGGACGCCGCGGATGTTCCTCGACGGCTTCCTCACGGCCACCGGCCGCGCCACGATGACGCCGGTCCGCCCCGGCGGCCCCGACGACGACCTTCGCCCCGACGCCCCGGTCTACCTCGTCACCGGCCGGGTGCTCGCGCAGTACCAGTCCGGCGCCCAGACCCGCCGCGTGCCCGCCCTCAACCGGGTCGCGGCCGAGCCGTTCGTCGAGCTGCACCCGCACCTGGCCGGCGGCATCGGCGTCGACGACGGCGAGCTCGTCACGATCACGTCCGCGCGCGGGCGGGCCACCGCCCGCGCCCGGGTCAGCACCGCGATCCGGCCGGACACGGTGTTCATGCCCTTCCACTGGCCGGGCGAGGGCTCGGCCAACACACTCACCACCGACGCCACCGACCCGGTGTCGGGGATGCCCGAGTTCAAGGTCTGCGCGGTCTCCGTCGCGCGGGCCGAGGAGGAGGACCGATGACTGGCGGTACCGAGACGATCGTGGTGGTGGGGGCCGGCATGGTCGGGCACCGCTTCGCCGACGAGCTGGTACGGCGGGACAAGGAGGGGCGCTACGACGTGCACCTCGTCGGCGCGGAGGACTACGCGCCGTACAACCGGATCCTGCTCTCCGACGTCCTCGCCGGCCGCTGCGACCTGGCCGCGCTGGCCCTGCCCGAGCCCGATCCCGCGCGGGTGCGGCTGCACCTCGGCACGTCCGTCGTCGCGGTCGACCGGGACAGCCGCCACGTGCTCCTCACCGACGGGGTCCGGCTGCGCTACGACCACCTGGTGCTGGCCACCGGCGCCGACGCGTTCGTGCCCCCCGTGCCGGGCCTGCGCGAGAACGCCACCGTGCTGCGCACGCTCGACGACTGTCGCGACCTCGCCGCCCGCTCGCTCAACAGCCACCACGCCGTCGTCCTCGGCGGTGGCCTGCTCGGACTCGAGGCCGCCTGCGGGCTGGTCCGGCGGGGGGTGAAGGTGACCGTGCTGCACGTCGCCCGGCACCTGATGGAGACCCAGCTCGACCCGGCGCCCGCCGGTGTGCTCGCGGGCGCGCTCGACGACCTCGGCATCACCGTCCGCACGGACGCCCACGTCGTCGAGGCCCGTCGCGACGGCCTCCGGCTGGCGACCGGCGAGGTGGTCGAGGCCGACCTCGTGCTGGTCTCCTGCGGCGTCCGCGCCCGCACCGACCTCGCCGCCGACGCGGGCCTGACCGTCGACCGCGGCGTCGTGGTCGGCGACGACCTGCGCAGCCCGGACGACCCGGCCGTCACCGCGCTCGGCGACTGCGCCCAGGCTCCCGGTGGCGGCGCCGGGCTAGTGGCGCCCGGCTGGGACCAGGCCGCCCGGCTGGCGGCCGACCTGACCGGCACCGCGCCGCCCACCACCCCCGTGGGCGCCGCACCGGTACGGCTCAAGGCCGCCGGCGTCGACCTGGTCACGATGGGCACCTCCGGCGCGCAGGCCGACCCGGCCCGCGAGCGCGTCGTCACCGTCAGCGACCCGGGCGGCCGCCGCTTCGTCGAGCTCACCGTGCGCGACGCCCGCGTCACCGGCGTCACCTGCGTGGGGGCGCCGGACCTCGCGCCGTCGCTCACCGTCGCCTACGACCGCGGCACGCCGGTGCCCTCCGACCCGCTGCTGATGCTGCTGCCCGACCGCGAGTCCGACGACGGCTCGCCCGCGCTGATGCCGGGCGCCGCGAACGTCTGCCGGTGCAACGGCGTCACCAAGGGCGACATCGTGCACGCCTGGGAGGACGGCGCGTGCTCGGTCCCCGAGATCGCCGCCGCCACCCGCGCGACCACCGGCTGCGGTGGCTGCCGCAACGCCGTGTGCGGCCTCGTCGACTGGCTGCGGGAGGTCGCCGGCCCGGCGCCCGAGATCTCACACGACGCCACCGGCACCGGTGAGACACATGTTGCGGCGGCGCAACACGACGACGTCCGTGCCGAAATCTCGGCTTCCTAGCGTCCTCGCCATGACCGAGACCAGCACCCGCAAGCGCCTCGTCGTCGTCGGCGGTGGCATGGTGGCGCACCGCCTCGTCGAGGCCGTCGCCGACCGTGACACCGCCGGCGAGTGGCACGTCGACGTCTTCGCCGAGGAGTCGCGCGCACCGTACGACCGGGTCGCGCTGACCTCCTTCTTCTCCGGCCGCGACCCCGAGGACCTGCTGCTCGGCGACGGCTCGCTCTGGCGGCGCGAGGGCGTCCGGCTGCACACCAACGCGCCGGTGAAGGCGGTCGACACCGCCGCCCGGCAGGTGCACGCCCGCGGCCGCGTCTACGACTACGACGCGCTGGTCCTGGCCACCGGCTCGTCGGCGTTCGTGCCGCCGGTCGAGGGGTCGGACCTGCCCGGCTCGTTCGTCTACCGCACCGTCGACGACGTCACCGAGCTGCGCGCCTGGGTCACCGACCGCGGCGCCGAGCTCGACCGGCCGGTGCGCGGCGCGGTCGTCGGCGGTGGCCTGCTCGGCCTCGAGGCCGCCGGCGCGCTGCAGGCGATGGGCGTCGAGTCCACCGTCGTCGAGTTCGCCCCGCGGCTGATGGCGCTCCAGGTCGACGAGGGCGGCGGCGAGGCGCTGCGCCGGCTCATCGAGAAGCTCGGCATCACCGTCCGCACCTCCACCGCGACCAAGCGGATCAAGGCCGGCCGCAACGGCCGCGTCGCCCGGATGGACTTCGACGGCGGTGACCGGCTGCCCGTCGACGTGGTCGTCTTCGCCACCGGCGTGCGCCCGCGCGACGAGCTGGCCCGGGCGGCCGGGCTGCCCGTCGGCGAGCGGGGCGGCGTACGGGTCGACGAGGCCTGCGCCGTACCGGGGCACGACGACGTGTACGCCGTCGGGGAGGTGGCCTGCATCGACGGCCGGTGCTGGGGGCTCGTCGGCCCCGGCAACACCATGGCCGAGGTCGTCGTCGACCGGCTGCTCGGCGGCGGCGCGACGTTCCCCGGCGCCGACACCTCCACCAAGCTCAAGCTGCTCGGCGTCGACGTGGCGAGCTTCGGCGACGTGTTCGCGGCCCAGGCCGGCAGCCTCGAGGTCGTGCACTCCGACCCGGTCAACGGGGTCTACAAGAAGCTCGTCGTCAGCGACGACGCCCAGACCCTGCTGGGTGGCGTGCTCGTCGGCGACGCGTCGGCGTACGCCTCGCTCCGCCCGCTCGTGGGCAGCCCGCTCGGCGCCGACCCGACCGCGTGGCTGCTCCCCGAGGGCGTCGAGGGACCGCCCAGCACCGAGCTGCCCGACGCCGCCAACGTCTGCTCGTGCAACAACGTCTCGGCCGGCGCCATCCGTTGCGCCGTCACCGAGCAGGGCTGCACCGACCTCCCCGCGGTCAAGGCCTGCAGCAGGGCGGGCACGTCCTGCGGCTCCTGCCTGCCGCTGGTCAAGACGCTGATGACCAGCGAGCTGGAGAAGGCCGGCGTCGAGGTCTCCGACGCGCTGTGCGAGCACTTCGCGGTCAGCCGCGCCCAGCTGTTCGACATCGTGCGGGTCACCGGGCTGCGCACCTTCAGCGAGATCATCGCCGCGCACGGCACCGGCCGCGGCTGCGACATCTGCCGCCCGGTCGTCGCGTCGATCCTGTCCAGCCTCGGCACCGGGCACGTGCTCGACGCCGACCAGGCCCGGCTGCAGGACACCAACGACCACGTGATGGCCAACCTGCAGAAGGACGGCACCTACTCCGTCGTACCCCGCATCCCCGGCGGCGAGATCACCCCCGAGGGCCTGCTGGTGATCGGGCAGGTGGCCCAGGACTTCGGGCTCTACACCAAGATCACCGGCGGCCAGCGGATCGACCTGTTCGGCGCCCGGATGGAGCAGCTGCCCGCGATCTGGAAGCGGCTCGTCGACGCCGGCTTCGAGTCCGGCCAGGCCTACGGCAAGGCGGTCCGCACGGTGAAGTCCTGCGTCGGCTCGACCTGGTGCCGGTACGGCGTGCAGGACTCCGTCGGCCTCGCGATCGCGCTCGAGCTGCGCTACCGCGGCCTGCGCGCCCCGCACAAGATCAAGCTCGGCGTCTCCGGCTGCGCCCGCGAGTGCGCCGAGGCGCGCAGCAAGGACGTCGGCGTGATCGCCACCGAGAACGGCTGGAACCTCTACGTCGGCGGCAACGGCGGCTTCACCCCGCGGCACGCCCAGCTGTTCGCCGAGGACCTCGACACCGAGACGCTGGTCCGCACAATCGACCGCTTCCTCATGTACTACGTCCGCACCGCCGACCGCCTGCAGCGCACCGCGCCGTGGGTCGAGCAGGTCGGCATGGACGAGGTACGGCGGGTCGTCCTCGACGACAGCCTCGGGATCGCCGCGGACCTGGACGCCGCGATGGCGGCCCACGTCGACTCCTACGAGGACGAGTGGGCCGCGACGCTCGACGACCCGGAGAAGCTCGCCCACTTCGTCTCGTTCGTCAACGAGCCCGACACCGCCGACCCGTCCCTGGCCTACGTCACCGAGCGAGGCCAGCGCCGACCCGCCACCGCCGACGAGCGCCGCGAGGGCGTGCTGGTCGCCGGCCCGACCCTGGAGGTGCGCTCGTGACCCCCGTCTGCCCCCTCGACCGTCTGGTGCCCGAGCGCGGCGTCGCCGTCCTCGTGGGCGGTCACCAGGTCGCGCTGTTCCGGGTGACCGACCCGGCGACGGGGGAGGACCGCGTCCACGCGGTGTCTCACCTCGACCCGTTCAGCGGGGCGCACGTGATGGCCCGCGGTATCGTCGGCTCCTCCGGAGAGCGGGTCACCGTCGCCTCGCCCATGTACAAGCAGGTCTTCGACCTCGCCACGGGTGCGTGCCTGACCGAGCCGGACGTCCGGCTCCCGGTCTGGCCGACCCGGATCCTGGAGGGACTCGTGCACGTCGCCGACCGCCCGGCCGAGCAGCCGGTCGACCCGTCGCTCGACCCGTCCGCCGCGCTCGCGGCCGCCACGCCGTGACCGCCGTCCCGCCGGTGCTGGCCGGCTGCCGCGTGCTGGTGACGGCGCAGCGGCGGTCGGACGAGCTGGCGGGCGCCCTGATCCGGCGCGGCGCCGAGGTCGTCGTCGCGCCCACGCTCGGCGTGGTCCCGCACATCGACGAGGAGACGCTGCTCGTCCGGACCCGCGAGATCCTCGCCGACCCCGTCGACACGCTCGTGGTGACGACGGCGATCGGCTTCCGTGGCTGGCTCGACACCGCCGAGACGCACGGTCTCGCCGAGGAGCTGCTCGCGGTGCTCGACGGCGTCCGCCTGGTCGCCCGCGGCCCCAAGGCCCGCGGCGCCCTGCAGGCCGCCGGGCTGCGCGCCGACTGGGTCGCGGAGTCGGAGACCAGCGCCGAGATCGCCGACTTCCTGCTCACCGAGGGCGTCGAGGGCACCAGGATCGCCGTGCAGCACCACGGCGCCGGCGACGACGGCCTCGACGACCGGCTCACCGGCGGCGGCGCCGCGGTGGTCAACCTCGAGGTCTACCGCTGGGGACCGCCGCCCGACCCGGCCGCCGTCGAGGACGCCGTCAGGCAGCTCGCCGCCGGGCTCTTCGACGCCGTCGTCTTCACCTCCGCACCGGGCGCCTCGGCCTGGCTGCGCGAGCTGGTGCGCCTCGACGTCTCCGACACCGTCCGCGCCCTGGTCGCCGACGGCCGGCTGCGCGTCGCCGCCGTCGGCCCGGTCACGGCCGAGCCGCTCCAGGTAGCCGGGATGCGGCCCGTGGTCCCCGACCGCGGCCGGATGGGCGCGCTGGTCCGCCGCGTGATCATGGACCTCGGCGACGAGGCCCACGGCCTGCGCACCTGCGAGGGCGTGCTGCACCTGCGCGCCACGACGGCCACGCTCGACCACGTCGTGCTCCCGGTCTCGCGCGGCGGCCTGGCGGTGCTGCGCCGGCTGGCCCAGACGCCCGGCCACGTCGTCACCCGCGACACACTGCTCCAGGTGCTGCCCGGCGACTCCGACGACCCGCACACCGCAGAGGTCGCCGTCGCCCGGCTGCGCGACGCGATCGGCTCCCGCACCCTCGTCCGCACCGTCATCAAGCGCGGCTACGTCCTGGACGTGCTGCCGAGCGTGACCACGCCATGACGACGCTGGTCGCCTGCTCCCACGGCACCGCCGACCCCGCCGGCGCGGCCGCCGTGACCCGGCTCGTCGAGGCGGTACGCCGCCGCGCCGGCCTCCCCGTCGTCGAGGCGCACGTGGACGTGCACCCGCCCTACCTCGCCGACGTCGCGCCGCGGCACCGCGACGTCGTGGTCGTCCCGCTGCTGCTCGCGGCCGGGTACCACGCCCACGTCGACATCGCCCGCGTCGTCGACGACCACCCGAGTGCCGCGCAGGCCGACGCGCTCGGACCCGACCCGCGGATCACCGCGCTCCTGCTCGACCGGCTGCACGCCGCCCGGCTCCGGCCGGACGACGCGGTGGTGCTCGCCGCGGCCGGCTCGTCGGACGACGCGGCGGACGTCTCGGTCCGCCGTACCGCGGAGGCGCTGGGCGCCCACCTCGCCAGGCCCGTCACCGTCGCCTACGGCGCCGCCCGCGCGCCGCGCGTCGCCGACGAGGTCGCCCGCCTGCGCGCCGAGCAGCCGCGTCGCCGGGTCGTGCTGGCGTCGTACCTCCTCGCGACCGGTCACTTCCACCGCCGCCTGCTCGCCGCGGGCGCGGACGTGGTCACCGCGCCCCTGCTCGACGGTCCCGTGGTCGACGAGCGGCTGGTCGACGTGGTGCTCGACCGCTACGCCGTCACCGCCCGCTCTCGGTGTACGGCGGGCCGTCGCCACGCAGCGACGCGAGAGCGGCCTCGATCCGGCGGGCGGTGAAGTCGGCGGCGCGCTCGTGGACCTGCTCGAGCGTGCAGAACTCGACCGAGCGGATCTCGCGGACCTCCTTCACCACCCCGTCGAGGAGCGAGGGGTCGTGGACGCCGCCGTCGAACACCAGGCAGACCGCGTCGTCCCAGCCGCCCCACGGCGGGAGCCAGTCGGCGAGCAGCAGGGCGCCCGCCTCGATCGACAGGGAGAGCTCCTCGTCGACCTCGCGGGAGACGCCCACGCGCGGCGACTCGCCGACCTCGACGACGCCACCGGGGAGGTCCCAGTCCTGCTTGTAGGTCAGCCGGCACAGCAGCACCCGGTCGTCGGGGTCGCGCACCAGCAGCTGGCTGATCGCGCGCTTGCGCGGAAGGAACGAGTTGAGCAGCGACCGGAAGCCGTCGGGCGCGGTGACCGGCGGGTCGCTGCGCAGCCGGGCGTAGAGCACGGTGTCGTGCCGCTCGCCCTGGAGGATCTCGCGGCCGCGCATGATCCCCTCGCGGTGCAGGCCGCTGCGCGTGGCGACCCGCTTGGACGCGTCGTTGGCGTTGTTGACGTAGGCCTCGATCCGCACCAGTCCGAGCTCTTCGAAGGCCCAGTCGACCAGCACACGCACGGCGCGGACGGCGTAGCCGCGGCCGCGGTGGCCGGCGTACAGGATCCAGGAGAGCTCGCCGATCTGGTCGGACTTGGTGCGGATCTCGACGTTGCCGACGATCGCGCCCTCGGCCTCGACCAGGAAGTTCACCGTGGTCCGGCCCTCGGTCCAGCCCTTCCGCCAGCGCGTGATCGCCTCGGTCTGCTCCTCGCGTGTCGGCGTCACCGCCGGGAAGTCGAACCAGCGCTGGATCGTCTCGTCGTGCCCGGCGATCGCGGTGTCGACGTCCTCGTCACGCCACGGGCGCAGCGTGACGACCCCGTCGGTCAGTGTGGGTTGCTCCGTCACGAAGGCCCGGGGGTGAGGAAGACGGCGCCGAGCGGCGGGAGCGTGACGGTCGCGGAGGCGGGCTGCCCGTGCCAGGGGTCGTCGGTTGCCTCGACCTTGCCGAGGTTGCCGACCCCGGAGCCGGAGTAGGCCTCGCCGTCGGTGTTCAGCGCCTCGGTCCAGGCGCCGGCCGTGGGCAGGCCCAGCCGGTAGCCGTGGTGCGGGATCGCCGAGAAGTTCGCGACGCACGCGAGCTGCTCGCCGCCGGAGCCGATCCGCAGGAAGCTGAACACGTTGCTGCTCGAGTCGTTGGCGTCGATCCACTGGAAGCCCGAGCCGTCGGTGTCGAGCGACCACAGCGCGGGGGAGTCGGCGTAGAGCGCGTTGAGGTCGCGCACCAGCGAGGCGACGCCGCGGTGGTCGCTGTTGTCGAGCAGCCACCAGTCGAGCTCGCGGCTCTCGGCCCACTCGGACTCCTGGCCGAACTCCGAGCCCATGAACAGCAGCTGCTTGCCGGGGTGCGCCCACATGTAGGCCAGGAAGCAGCGCAGGTTGGCGAGCTGGCGCCACCGGTCACCGGGCATCTTGCGCAGCAGCGAGCCCTTGCCGTGCACGACCTCGTCGTGGCTGATCGGCAGCACGTAGTTCTCGGAGTAGGCGTAGACCATCGAGAACGTCATCTGGCCGTGGTGGTACTGGCGGTGCACCGGGTCGTTCTGGACGTAGCCGAGGCTGTCGTGCATCCAGCCCATGTTCCACTTGAACCCGAAGCCCAGGCCGCCCAGGTGCGTCGGCCGGGTGACGCCCGGCCAGGACGTCGACTCCTCGGCGATCGTGGTGGCGCCGGGCACGCGCTTGTAGACGGTGGCGTTCATCTCCTGCAGGAACGCGACGGCCTCGAGGTTCTCGCGGCCGCCGTAGACGTTCGGCGACCACTGGCCGGGCTCGCGGCTGTAGTCGAGGTAGAGCATCGACGCGACGCCGTCGACGCGCAGGCCGTCGGCGTGGAACTCCTCCAGCCAGAACAGCGCGTTGGCGACCAGGAAGTTGCGGACCTCCTTGCGACCGAAGTTGAAGATGTAGGAGCCCCACTCCTTGTGCCAGCCGCGCTGCGGGTTGGGGTCCTCGTAGAGCGGTGTGCCGTCGAACTCCGCGAGCGCCCACTTGTCGGTGGCGAAGTGGCCGGGCACCCAGTCGAGGATCACACCGATGTCGGCCTGGTGCAGCCGGTCGATCAGCCGGCGCAGACCGTCGGGGTCGCCCATCCGGGCGTCGACCGCGAAGTACGACGTCACGTGGTAGCCCCACGAGCCGCCGAACGGGTGCTGCATGACCGGCATCAGCTCGACGTGGGTGAAACCCATGTCCTTGACGTAGTCGACGAGGCTGTCGGCGATCTCGTCGTAGCTGTAGCCGCCGCCTCCGTGGTGCTTGCGCCACGAGTGCAGGTGCACCTCGTAGACCGACATCGGCCGCGCGTGGAAGTCGGTGCGCTCAGCGCGCGCGGTCATCCACGCGTCGTCGCCCCAGGTGTGCGACGACTCGTGCACCACCGACGACGTGGCCGGCGCGATCTCGGCCTGGAAGGCCATCGGGTCGGCCTTCTCGCGCCACTGGCCGTCGGCGCCGAGGATGACGAACTTGTACTTGGTTCCGGCTCCGACGTCCGGCACGAACAGCTCCCACACGCCGGAGACGCCGAGCTGGCGCATCGGGTGCTCGCGGCTGTCCCAGCTGTTGAAGTCGCCCTTCACCTGCACGCCCCGAGCGCTCGGCGCCCAGACCGCGAACGACGTCCCGGTGACGTCGCCGGTCGGCGACTCGTAGCGGCGCACGTGGGCGCCGAGCACGTCCCAGAGCTGCTCGTGGCGGCCCTCGTTGATCAGGTGCATGTCGACCTCGCCGAGGGTCGGCAGGTAGCGATAGGCGTCGTCGACCAGGGTCGGGTCGCCGCCTTCGTACTTCACCTCGAGGCGGTAGTCGGGCACGTCGGGGGCGTCCAGCACGCCGACCCAGACGCCACCGCGCTCGTGCTCCAGCGGCGTCCGCTCGCCCTCGCTCACGACGACGACCGACTCGGCGAGCGGCCGCAGCACGCGCACCGTCGTGGCGCCGGCGTGCGGGTGCGCGCCGAGGATGTCGTGGGGGTTGCCGTGCTCGCCCGCGACGATCTGGTCGAGGACGGACGGTTCGACGGGGTGGGTCGCGGTCTGGCTCATGGTGCCTCCTCCGCACGGGGAGCGGTGAGCCGCTCGATGGCGCCGAGCGGGATGCCGATCCAGGTCGGTCGGTTGCGGGCTTCGTAGACGGTCTCGTACACGGCCTTGTCGGCCTCGTACGCCGTCAGCAGCGCGTGCTCGTCGGCTGTCGGCGTCGGCGGGTGCTCCTCGTCGACCTCCTGGTCGGGCCGGAGCGCGGTCAGGTATCCGGCGAGGAACGCCTCCTGGTTGCGCTGTGCCCACTCGGCCGCGCGGTAGGCGATCTGGTCGCCGTCGTCGAGCTCGGCCTGCACGTCGGCCTCGACCGCGTGGGCGGCGTAGTCGAACGAGCGCAGCATGCCCGCGACGTCTCGCCAGGGGCTGTCGGGCAGCACCCGCTCGGCCAGAGGCTTGGCCGGCTCGCCCTCGAAGTCGACGATCTTCCAGCCCTTGACGGTGCGCAACGTCTGGCCCAGGTGCAGGTCGCCGTGCACCCGCTGCACCCGGACCGGGGCCGACACGGTCTCCACCGCGTCGAACGCAGCGCGCAGCGCGTCGGCGTGCGGGGCGAGCTCGGGCACGACCTCGACGGCCGCGTCGAGGCGGTCGCGCATGGCGGCCGCGAGCGACTTCTTGTCGTCGGCGTCCCACGTGCTGGTCGGGAACGCCGCGGCCAGGTCGCGGTGCACGTCGCCGACGGCGACGCCCAGTCGGTGGGACTCACCGGCGAAGTCGCCGCCGACCTCGTCGGCGTGCAGGTCGGCCTCGGCGAACAGGTCGCGGACGCTCGCCAGCGCGAGGTCCCAGCCGTCGCTCGCGGTGCGGAGGAACTGCTGGAGCATCGCGAGGTGCAGCGGCTGTCCCTCGGGACCCTCGTCGCTGCGCCCCTCGACCCAGCCGTAGAGCGCGGCGACGTGGTCGCTGCCGGCCTCGGTGAGCCTGGCGTGGATCTCGATGTCCGGGTTGTGCCCGGGCGTGATCTTGCGGAACACCTTCATCAGGCTGTCCTCGCCGAACGCCAGCGACGAGTTGCTCTGCTCGCCGGAGAACAGCGTGGAGTGGGTGGTCATGTCGAGCTCGTAGCCGGGCAGCCGGTGGAAGGTGAGCCGGTCCTGCTGGAGCCCGCTGTCGAACGCCTGCAGCCACAGGATGGTGACCTCGCGGTCGTGCATGGCGTCGTAGGCGTGCACGGGTCCGAGCTCCGGGTCCTCCCAGAGGCCGATCTGCGCGTGCTCGAGCCGTCCCTGCGGCTCGGCGTAGTAGGCGACCGGGACCTGGTAGGTCTCGCTCTGGCCGTCGGTGTACGCCAGGGTGACCAGCTCGATGCCCACGAAGGGCGTGCCGTCCTTCTCGGCAGAGCCGAGCGAGCCGATGCGGCGCACGTCGGCGACGGACGCGGAGCGCCCCTTGCCGCCGAACCAGCGGGCGGACTCGATGAACTGCTCGAGCTCGGACTTCACGGGCTGGTCGCCTCCTGGGTGGTCGTCAGCGGTTCCGGCGCAGCGGGCTGCATGTTGTCCGACTCCGACGGGGGCAGCCGGAACCAGTAGAAGCCGTACGCGCCGAGGGTCAGCAGGTAGGGCAGCTCGCCGATCTCCGGGAAGCGCACGCCGCCCAGCAGCTCGATCGGCGCGACCCCTTCGTAGCGGCGCAGGTCGAGCTCGACCGGCTGCGGGAAGCGCGAGAGGTTGTTGACGCAGAGCACGCGGTCGACGCTCCCGTCGGACGACGTGTGCTCGCGGACGTAGGACAGCACGCTGGGGTTGGAGCCGCCCAGGTCGTGGAACGCGCCGAGACCGAACGCCTCGTGCTTCTTGCGGGCGTGGATCATCCGGCGGGTCCAGTGCAGCAGGGACGACGCGTTCTCGAGCTCGGTCTCGACGTTGACACGCTGGTAGCCGAACACCGGGTCCTGGATCACCGGAAGGTGCAGCCGGCCGGGTGTCGCCACCGAGAAGCCGGCGTTGCGGTCGGCGGTCCACTGCATCGGCGTGCGCACGCCGTCGCGGTCACCGAGCCAGATGTTGTCGCCCATGCCGATCTCGTCGCCGTAGTAGAGGACCGGCGACCCCGGCAGCGACAGCAGCAGGGCGGTGAACAGCTCCATCTGGTTGATGTCGTTGTCGAGGAGGGGCGCCAGCCGGCGACGGATGCCGATGTTGGCCTTCATGCGGGGGTCCTTGGCGTACTCGCCCCACATGTAGTCGCGGTCCTCGTCGGTGACCATCTCGAGGGTCAGCTCGTCGTGGTTGCGCAGGAAGATGCCCCACTGGCACCCGTCGGGGATCGCGGGCGTCTGCTCCATGATCTCGGAGATCGGGAACCGCGACTCGCGCCGCACCCCCATGAAGATGCGCGGCATGACGGGGAAGTGGAACGCCATGTGGCACTCGTCGCCGCCCTTGTCGAAGTCGCCGAAGTACTCCACGACGTCGTCGGGCCACTGGTTGGCCTCGCACAGCAGGACCCGACCGGGGTAGTGCTCGTCGACGTAGGTCCGGACGTCCCGGAGGAAGGCGTGGGTCTCCTTGAGGTTCTCGCCGTTGGTGCCGGGCCGCTCGTAGAGGTACGGCACCGCGTCGAGGCGGAACCCGTCGATGCCCATGTCGAGCCAGAAGCTCAGCGCCTCGAACATGGCCTCGTGGACCTTGGGGTTGTCGAAGTTGAGGTCCGGCTGGTGGCTGAAGAAGCGGTGCCAGAAGTACTGCTGGCGCACCGGGTCCCAGGTCCAGTTGGACGGCTCGGTGTCGACGAAGATGATCCGCGCGTCCTGGTAGAGCTCGTCGGTGTCGGACCACACGTAGAAGTCGCCGTAGGGGCCGTCGGGGTCGGAGCGGCTGGCCTGGAACCACGGGTGCTGGTCCGAGGTGTGGTTCATGACGAAGTCGATGATCACGCGGATCCCGCGGTCGTGGGCGGCGTCGAGGAACGCGTGGAACTCGTCGACGGAGCCGCACTCGGGGAGGATGTCGGTGTAGTCGGCGACGTCGTAGCCGCCGTCACGCAGCGGCGAGGTGAAGAACGGCGGCACCCACAGGCAGTCGACGCCGAGCCAGGCCAGGTAGTCGAGCTTCTCGGTCAGGCCGACGAAGTCGCCGACCCCGTCGCCGTTGCTGTCACGGAACGACCGGACCAGGACCTCGTAGAAGACGGCGGTCTTGAACCACTCGGGCTGCGCCGCCTGGTCGAGACCGGGCTGGTCGGCCGTCGTCGGACCACTCTCGTGCTGGGTGGACATCAGGCCGGCGACCTCCGGACGGTGAGGATGTGGGCGGGCTCGTGGTACGGGTCGAGCCGGACGTAGCTGCGTTCCCACCACGTCCAGGTCTCGCCGGTGATCTCGTCGTGCGCCTGGAAGCTGTCGTGCCAGTCGAGGCCGAGAGCCGGCATGTTCAGGTGCAGCATCGTCTCGCGCGTGCCGTGCGGGTCGAGGTTGATCACGACGATGACGTGCTCGTCGGTGCCGTCCGGCCCGGGTGCGGACTTGCTGAACACGAGGATCGAGTCGTCCTCGCTGCTGTGGATCGTGACGTTGCGGAGCAGCTGTAGCGGCCGGCTCTCGCGGCGGATCTCGTTGAGCCGCGTGATGTACGGCGCCAGGGTGCGGCCGGTCGCGTCGGCCTCGTCCCAGTCGCGGATCCGGATCTGGTACTTCTCCGAGTCGAGGTACTCCTCGCTGCCGGGCTTCACCGCGACGTGCTCGAAGAGCTCGTAGCCGGCGTAGACGCCCCACGACGGCGAGCCCGTCGCCGCGAGGGCCGCGCGGATCTTGAACGCCGCCGGCCCGCCGTACTGCAGGAACGCGTGCAGGATGTCGGGCGTGTTCACGAAGAAGTTCGGGCGCATCACCGTGCTCGTCTGGTGGGCCAGCTCGGTGAGGTACTGCTCGATCTCCCACTTGGCGGTGCGCCAGGTGAAGTAGGTGTAGCTCTGGTGGAACCCGACCGTCGCCAGCGCCCGCATCATCGGCGGCTTGGTGAACGCCTCGGACAGGAACAGCACGTCGGGGTCGGTCTTGCGGACCTCGCTGATCAGCCAGCCCCAGAACTCCACCGGCTTGGTGTGCGGGTTGTCGACGCGGAAGATCCGGACGCCGTGCTTCATCCAGTGCTTCACCACGCGCAGCACCTCGCGGTAGATGCCGTCGCGGTCGTTGTCGAAGTTGACCGGGTAGATGTCCTGGTACTTCTTCGGCGGGTTCTCCGCGTAGGCGATCGTGCCGTCGGCGCGGGTGGTGAACCACTGCGGGTTGGTCGTCACCCACGGGTGGTCGGGCGCCGCCTGCAGCGCGAGGTCGAGCGCGACCTCGACGCCGAGGTCGTTGGCGCGCCGGACGAACGCGTCGAAGTCTGCGAACGTGCCGAGGTCGGGGTGGATGGCGTCGTGCCCGCCGTCCTTGGAGCCGATCGCCCACGGGGAGCCGACGTCGTCGGGGTCGGGGGTGAGCGTGTTGTTGCGGCCCTTGCGGTTCACCTCGCCGATCGGGTGGATCGGAGGGAGGTACAGGACGTCGAAGCCCATCGCGGCGACGGCGTCGAGCCGCTTGGCCGCGGTCGTGAAGTTGCCGGACACGACCTTGCCGGTCGTGTCGTCGACGTAGGCGCCCTCGCTGCGCGGGAAGAACTCGTACCAGGCCCCGTACAGCGCGCGCTCGCGGTCGACGTACACGGGGAACGGGCCGTTGGCGGTGACCAGGTCACGGAGTGGGTACGCCGCCAGCACCTCGTCGACCTGGGGGCTGGTCGCGGCCGCGAACCGCACCGGCTCGGGGCGCTTGGTGTCGCGCACCGCCTTGACGGCGTCGGCGAGCACCTTGCGCTGCGCCGCCCCGCCGCGCCTGGGCAGCGCCTCGGACGCGCGCTCGAGCAGGAGCGCACCCTCGGTGAACATCAGCTCGACGTCGATGCCGGCCGGGATCTTGATCTCGGCGTTGTGCCGCCAGGTGGCGACCGGGTCGCTCCAGGACTCGATCTCGAAGGACCACGGACCCATCGCGTCCGGCACGACCTCGGCGGTCCAGAGGTCGACCTTCTCGGGGACCTTGTGCATGCGCACGGGCGCTCTCCGCCTGCCCTTGGGGTCGATCAGCACGACGTCCGCGTTGAGGGCGTCGTGGCCCTCCCGGAAGACGTGGGCGGTGACGGGGAGGGGCTCTCCTACGGTGCCCTTGGCGGGGTAACGACCACCTTCGACGACAGGTGTGACGTCCATGACGGGGATACGTCCGACCATGGGCCGAACGTACCGCAATCGGCTGGTGGGGAAACGTTCCGGATTTCAGCCTTCCGCCACGCGGACCGGGCCTGTCGAGACCACCCCAGGCAGCCCCGACAGGCCCGGCGCCTGTCACCCGCGCGTCACTCGAACAGCTGCAGCTCCGCCGCGCGCACCGCGAGGTCGGCGTCGGAGGCCGCCGCGCAGTCGGTGTCGTTGAGCGGGTCGTTGTCCAGCTCGCCGGCGTAGCCGGCGTAACCGGTGCACTGGTTCTCCAGCGCCACGAACCGCACGTGCGTGGCCTTGGTGTCGGGGACGTCGAACTCGCGCAGGGCGAGGTTCGGCGCCACCGGCCGCGGCCGGACGCCCGGGAACGCGTTGTCCGGGCTGGTGTAGATCCGCGTCCACGCGACGTCGTCGCCGACGCAGCTGACCTCCGCGGACTGCAGGCAGACCTCGATCGCGAACTTCCGCAGCGCGGTGAAGCGCGAGCCCGAGCCCGGGTCGTCGTCGGTCGCGGCCGCCAGCGGCAGCTCGTCGCCCGATGCCTCGGCCGGACGCAGCATCGCGCTCACCCGGGCGGTGCGGACCGTGTGCGCGCCGCCGGCGAGGTCGACGACGACGTACGGGTTGGTGACGTCGACGCCGTCGGTCTCGTTGACGCCGGCCCAGTTGCTGGCCTCGGTGTCGTCGATCAGCGAGGCGGCGTTGAGGCTGCCCGGGCTGGACGCGATCACCTTGGCGCCGCTCGTGGCGGAGGCGACGTTCTGCTTGACGCTGATCGTCTTGGTCACGGTCTGCCCGGCCGACACGGTCAGCGTGCTGCGG
The DNA here is from genome assembly GCF_004168035.1 of Nocardioides iriomotensis. Lineage (GTDB taxonomy): Bacteria > Actinomycetota > Actinomycetes > Propionibacteriales > Nocardioidaceae > Nocardioides_B > Nocardioides_B iriomotensis. Next base: position 37,608 of record NZ_SDPU01000035.1, read on the forward strand.
GTGTGGCCGGTGCCGGCGCCGACGAACAGCACGTCGTAGGTGCCGGGCGCGACCTTCACGCTGCTGCCGAGCGGGGTGGCGGGCAGGGTGTCGGCGCTCGGGGTGGCGCGGGCCTCCCAGCGGCCGAGGTAGACCTTGCCGGGCGCCATGGCCGAGCCCTGCTTCGGCGCGAACGTCACGGTCGCGGACGGCGTGCCGGTCGCCTGCCAGCCCGGGGTGGGCTCGCTGTCGTCGGCGGTCGGGGTGCTCGCGTCGCTGCCCATGCCGTTGCGGGCGAAGGCCTGCCACAGCACCTTCTGGTTGGCGCCACCGAACCGCATCTGGTCGGCCGCGAGCATCGCGTCACGGGCGTCGAGCATGCTCGTCGAGCCCTGCTGGAGCAGGAAGGCGTCGAACATCAGCTGCACCCAGCGGCGGTTGCCGGGGCACTGGTCGGCCGGCAGCGGCGAGCTCGTGGCGGTGCCGCGCGCGCACCGCAGCTGGAGCGCCTTGTCGCCGTACGGGAAGGAGGAGTTCCACTTGTCCACCAGCGCCTGCCGGACGTCCCACATCGTGCCGTTCCAGATCTCGCCGTCGGCGTGGACCTCGGGACCGGTGCTGTCGAAGCCGTAGTCGGCGTAGGTCAGCGGGTTGTCGTTGATGGCGTAGTCGCGGATGCCCTCGTGCTTGTTGCCGGTGGCGTACGGCCCGACGGCCCACGGGTTGGCACCGTTGGAGTAGTCGTGGCTGAACAGGTACTCACCGGCGACCAGGTCGCCCCAGGACTCGCCCATCGCGCCGCCCTGCTCGGAGGTGATGCCCTCGTCGGGGCCGCCGATCATGCGGTTGCTGATCGCGTGGGTGTACTCGTGACCGACGATGCTCATGTCGAGACCGCCGTCGGTGCACGGGGCGTAGAACGCGCCGGCGATCGGCTGGAACAGGTACTGGTTGGTGATGCCGGGGATGCCGTCCTGCAGCGCGATCTGGTTGGCGTTGTCCCGGCCGAGGTACGACGGCGAGCCGCCGGTGAGCGCACCGGCCTGGGCGTTGCCGACCTCGGGGTCGTTCTCGCGGGTCGGGTCCGGGTTGGCGCCGAGGTTCTTCTGCTGCATGTTGTAGTTCGCCTCGGTGAAGCCCAGGAAGTACGAGTAGTCGTGCATCCGGTTGTGCGAGACGAACAGGTTCGTCACCGACGCGTCGATGTCGTTGCCGCCCGGTACGAGCTGGGACGGGTCGCACTGGCTGTTCTGCCAGGCGTCGGTGAACTCCGCGGTGTACTCGCGGGTCGGCGAGACCGGCGCCTGGAACAGGCCGCCCGGGGTCAGCGGGCTCAACCACGCCTCGTGGGTCGAGGCGGCGTTGCCGACGGTGGTGAAGGTCGGCAGGTTGGTGGTGAAGTCGTGGTCCCACGGCGAGCGCGCGGCGAGGTTCTCCAGCGAGCCGGGCGGGGTGTCGCAGCCCTCGGCGCCGGTGACGCGCCAGCAGCCCGTGACCCGGTTGGTCGGGACGTGGGTGGTGTCCTCGTTGAGCTCCGGGTTGGCCAGGAAGTACGTCCACCGCGGCAGCGGGACGCCGACCTCGGCGCCGCCCTGGTCGGAGGTGGTGACCACGCCGGCGTACGCGCCGGGGCCGACGAACGGCACGGTCGGGTCCTCGAACGGGCAGACCTGCACGTTGTAGATGCCGGCCGCCAGGGTGCCGCCGGGTGCGTAGCTGACGGTCTCGGGGCTGGCGAGCAGGTCACCGGAGGTGAGCACCTCGCCGCCGGGGCCGAGGATCTTCACGACGATGTCGTTGAGCGGGTTGGCCGCGCTCGCGACCACGTTGATCTGCTTCGTGGCGTCGTCGGTGAGCTCGAAGGGGTGCAGCGGCCCGCACTCGGTCGCGGTGATCTCGCCGTTGAACGGCACCGCGTCGGAGGACTGCTCGACCTGGTTCTCGCGGTGCAGGACGCGGCCGGTGACGGCGTCGACCATGAGCGTGTAGGCGAACGCGCTGCCGCCCTTGACGTCCACGACGTTGGTCTCGAAGACCGGCCGCACCGAGCCGTCGGCGAACGCCAGCGCCCGGAGCCGGGCGACCTGCTCCTGGGCGAAGCCCGCGACCTGGAGGCGGGTCCAGCCGGTCTTCGCGACGGTGTCGAGGACGTCGCCGGCGACCACGTCGCGCCCGACGTTCTGGGCGGCCCTGAGCCAGGCCTGGGTCGGCGTGAGCACCGCGGCGTCGGGGCTCGCGGTCGTGCGGGTCAGCGAGGAGGAGACGTAGGCGATCCTGCCGTCCGCGACGCCGACGGTGACCATGCTGCCGAGTGCGGGGGTGAGGTCCCCGAAGCGCTGGCGGAACAGCACGGCGCGGGCGGGGGAGTCGGCGAGCTTCTGGCTGTTGACCAGCTCGAGACCCGCCACCTGGGCGGCGCTGACACCCAGCAGGTCGGTGTGCGCGGCGAGCCAGGTCCGGGCCGCGGTGGCGGGGTCGCCGGCCGCCGCGCCGAGGTCGCCGGTGGGGGAGGACACCGAGGCCGGCGTCCCGAAGTCGTTCCAGCGGACCGTGACGTCCTGGGCCCGGAGCAGCGACGCGGCCGCCTTCTGGGCCGCGGTCGGCAGCACGGAGCCGCGCTCGTCGAGGTTCGACAACCCGGGGGCCGTGTCGCCCCAGGTCACGAGCTCGTCGAGCGAGGAGGGGGCGGGTGCGCCGGCACTGCTCGCGGGCAGCCCCGCCACGCCGAGGACGAGGAGCCCGGCGGTGGCGGCACCGGCGGCACGCCGCCAGCTCCGGGTCGGGGAACGGTCAGGCATGTGAGCCTCCGAGGTGAGGACGGGCGTGCGCGCCGGTAGGCGGCACGACCCCTCTAACGCCGGACTGTGAGACGGGTTACGCGACGGTAGGTAAAAGGACCCCCGGGTCCGCGCGCGGGCTGATGATCTCGGTCACGGGACAGGGTGGGTTGGACAGGACATTGGATCGTTCAAGTCGTTCTGGGCTACCGTGCTGCCCGTGAGAGCAATCCGTCGATTCACCGTTCAGCCCGTCCTGCCCGACGCGCTCGCCGCGCTGGGTGAGCTGGCCGGCAACCTGCGCTGGTCCTGGCACCCCGAGACCCAGGACGTCTTCGCCGCCGTCGACCCCGAGGCCTGGGAGGCCGCGGGGCACGACCCGGTCAAGCTGCTGGGGCACGTCGGCCAGACCCGGCTCGACGAGCTGGCCGCCGACGAGGGCTTCCTCGCCCGGCTCGGGGCCGCCCACGAGGACCTGCGCACCTACCTGACCCGCGACCGCTGGTACCAGCGGTCCGCCGCGGCGGACGCGCCCCGGTCGATCGCCTACTTCTCCCCGGAGTTCGGCATCACCGCGGTGCTGCCGCAGTACTCCGGCGGCCTCGGCATCCTGGCCGGCGACCACCTCAAGACCGCCAGCGACCTCGGCGTGCCGATCGTCGGCGTCGGCCTGCTGTACCGGCACGGCTACTTCCGCCAGTTCCTCTCCCGGGACGGCTGGCAGCAGGAGACCTACCCGGTCCTCGACCCCGACGGCCTGCCGATCGCGCCGCTGCGCGACGCCGACGGCAACGTCGCCAAGGTGACCATCGGTCTGCCCGACCACGGCACCCTCACCGCCCGCGTCTGGGTGGCCCAGGTCGGCCGGGTGCCGCTGCTGCTCCTCGACTCCGACACCGAGGAGAACAGCCCCGAGATCCGCGGCGTCACCGACCGCCTGTACGGCGGCAACAGCGAGCACCGCCTGCGCCAGGAGATGCTCCTCGGCATCGGCGGCGTCCGGGCGATCCGCGCCTACACCCAGATCACCGGCGCCCCGGCGCCCGAGGTCTTCCACACCAACGAGGGCCACGCCGGCTTCCTCGGCCTGGAGCGCATCCGCGAGCTGACCGAGACGGGGCCGCGCCTGGCCTTCGACGTGGCGCTCGAGGTGTCCCGCGCCGGCACGGTGTTCACCACGCACACCCCGGTCCCGGCCGGCATCGACCGCTTCCCGATCGACCTGGTCGCGCAATACTTCGGCGGCGACAACGCCTGCCCGGGCGTCCCGGTCGACCGGATCCTCGCGCTCGGCGCCGAGGACTACCCCGGCGGCGACTCGTCGGTGTTCAACATGGCCGTGATGGGCTTCCGCCTCGGCCAGCGCGCCAACGGCGTCTCGCAGCTGCACGGCCACGTCAGCCGCGGCATGTTCGGCGGCCTGTGGCCGGACTTCGACGAGTCCGAGCGTCCGATCAGCTCGATCACCAACGGCGTGCACGCCCCGACGTGGGTCGCGCGCGAGATCTTCGACCTGGTCAGGTCCTACGGCGGCCGTCCCGGCCCCGAGCCCGACGCCGACCACCCGTCGCAGGTGTTCGAGCTGGCCGACAAGATCTCCGGCCAGGACATCTGGCGGACCAAGCGGGCGCTGCGCGAGAAGCTCGTGCTCGACGCACGCAAGCGGCTGCGCAAGTCGTGGAAGCAGCGCGGTGCGGCCCCGGCCGAGCTGACCTGGATCGACTCCGCGCTCGACCCCGACGTGCTGACCATCGGGTTCGCCCGCCGGGTCCCGTCGTACAAGCGGCTGACGCTGATGCTGCGCGACCCGGAGCGCCTGAAGAGCCTGCTGCTCCACCCGGAGCGGCCGGTCCAGCTCGTCATCGCCGGCAAGGCGCACCCGGCCGACGAGGGCGGCAAGAAGCTGATCCAGGAGATCGTCCGGTTCGCCGACGACCACGAGGTGCGGCACCGCATCGTCTTCCTGCCCAACTACGACATCGGGATGGCGCAGCCGCTCTACCCGGGCTGCGACGTCTGGCTGAACAACCCGCTGCGCCCCTACGAGGCCTGCGGCACGTCCGGCATGAAGGCGGCGCTCAACGGCGGCCTCAACCTCTCGATCCTCGACGGCTGGTGGGACGAGTGGTACGACGGCAACAACGGCTGGGCGATCCCGTCGGCCGACGGCATCGACGACCCCGACCGTCGTGACGACATCGAGGCGAGCGCGCTTTACGACCTGATCGAGAACGAGGTCGCGCCGCGGTTCTACGACAACGACGCCGAGGGCGTGCCGTACCGCTGGATCGCGATGGTCCGCCACACCCTCAAGTCGCTCGGGCCCAAGGTGCTCGCCGACCGGATGGTGCGCGACTACGTCACCACGCTGTACGCCCCCGCGGCGGCCAGCTCGCGCACCCTCAACGGCGACTTCGCCGGCGCGGTCGAGCTCGCCGCCTGGAAGAAGCGCACCCGCGAGGCGTGGCGCGGCGTCGCGATCGACCACGTCGAGTCCAGCGGCGTCGCCGACACCCCGGCCCTCAACGAGACGCTCGAGGTGCGCGCGTTCGTGTCGCTCGGCGACCTGACGCCCGACGACGTGGACGTGCAGGTCGTGCACGGCCGGATCGGCAACGACGACAACCTCGTCGACACCCACGCCGAGTCGCTGGCGCACGCCGAGACATACGAGGGCGGCCGGCACCGCTTCGAGGGCAAGGTCCGGCTGTCGTCGACCGGCGCCTTCGGCTACACCGTCCGGGTGCTGCCGAAGAACGCCCACCTGGCCGGCCCCGCCGAGCTCGGCAAGGTGACCTACCCGCCGGCCTGACGCCGTGACGTGCGACGAGCCGGGTCCCCCACGACGGGGACCCGGCTCGTGCCGTCTGCGGGTCAGGCCTGGCGGACGACGATCAGGCTGCGCGGCTCGATCGCGATGACGCTGCCCGCCTCGACCAGCTCGCCGACCGGGTGGCCGGAGTCGGTCGACAGCACCACCTCGCCGCGGTCGACCCAGTCGTTGAGCGGCAGGGTCGCCTTGCCGGGCTCGGGGTGGGCGTTGAACCAGAGCAGGAACGACGCGTCGCGCAGCACCTCGCCGCGCGGGCCGCGGTCGCGCAGCGGGCTGCCGGAGACGAACATCCCGAACGTGTGCAGCCGGTCGTCGAACCAGTCGGCGTCGGTCATCTCGCGGCCCTCGGGGTGGATCCACGCGAGGTCCTTGGGCCCGCCGTCGACGGCGGGGGTGCCCTCGAGGAAGTGCCGCTGCCGCAGCGCCGGGTGCTCGCGCCGCAGCCGCAGGGCCGCCTTGGTGGTCTCGTAGAGGTCGAGCCACGCGTCGTCGGGCCGCCAGTCGACCCAGGACAGCTCGTTGTCCTGGCAGTAGGCGTTGTTGTTCCCGCGCTGGGTGCGGCCGCGCTCGTCGCCGGCGGTGATCATCGGGACGCCGGTCGACAGGCACAGCGTCGCCATGAGGTTCGCGGCCTGCTTGCGGCGCAGCGCGGCGACCACCTTGTCGTCGGTCTCGCCCTCGACGCCGCAGTTCCAGGACCGGTTGTTGTCGGTGCCGTCGCGGTTGTTCTCGCCGTTGGCCTCGTTGTGCTTGTGGTTGTAGGAGACGAGGTCGCGCAGCGTGAAGCCGTCGTGGGCGGTGATGAAGTTGACCGAGGCGTACGGCGACCGGCCGTCGTCGGCGTACAGGTCGCTGGAGCCGGCGAGCCGGGACGCGACGTCGCGGATGCCGCCGGACTGGGTGCGCCAGAAGTCGCGGATGGTGTCGCGGTAGCGGTCGTTCCACTCCACCCACGGCGGCGGGAACCGGCCGACCTGGTAGCCGTCCATGCTGGCGTCCCACGGCTCGGCGATCAGCTTCACGTGGCGCAGCACCGGGTCCTGGCCGATGGTCGTCAGGAACGCGCCGCGCAGGTCGATCGCGGTGCGGTCGCGGGCCAGCGCGGGGGTGAGGTCGAAGCGGAAGCCGTCGACGTGGAACTCGGTGACCCAGTAGCGCAGCGAGTCGAGGATGACCCGCAGCGCCGGGTGGTAGGTGGTGTCGACGGTGTTGCCGCACCCGGTCACGTCGAAGTAGGGGTCCCGTCCGTACTCGACGCGCTTGTAGTAGCCGTAGTCGTCGAGGCCGCGGAAGCTCAGACAGGGGCCGTCGGCGCCACCCTCGGCGGTGTGGTTGTAGACGACGTCGAGGATCACCTCGAGGCCGGCGGCGTGGAGGTTCTTCACCATCTGCTTGAACTCCGCGATCTGGTTGCCGCGGTCACCGCTGGAGGAGTAGCCGTGGTGCGGCGCGAAGTAGCCGATGGAGTTGTAGCCCCAGTAGTTGGTCAGGCCGAGGTCGGCGAGGTGGCGCTCGGGCACGATCTCGTGCACGGGCAACAGCTCGACGGTGGTGATGCCCAGGTCGCGCAGGTAGTCGACGACGGCGGGGGAGCCCAGCCCGGCGTAGGTGCCGCGCTGGTGCTCGGGCACCCGGTCGTGCAGCTCGGTGAAGCCCTTGACGTGCAGCTCGTAGACGACCGTGTCGGTCCAGCGGTGCCGCGGGCGCACCCGGTCGTCGTCGCCCCAGTCGAAGACGTCGTTGGTGACGACCGACAGCGGGACGTACTGCAGCGAGTCACGGTCGTCGCGGGTGCGCATGCGGGCCGCCCGGACCCGCTCGCCCTCGGACGGGGCGGCGTACACGTGGGCGTAGACGTCGTCGACCAGCCACGCCTCGCCGGAGATCGCGCGGGCGTAGGGGTCGATCAGCAGCTTGGCGGGGTTGAACCGGCGGCCGCGGTCGGGCTCCCAGGGGCCGTCGGCGCGGTAGCCGTAGCGCTGGCCGGGCATGACTCCGGGGAGCGCGCCGTGCCAGATGCCCAGCGTGCGCTCGGCCATCGGGTAGCGCCGTTCCACCGGTCCCTCGGGGCCGTCGTCGACCAGGCACACCTCGACCCGCGTGGCCTCCGGGGCGAACACCGCGAAGTTCGTCGACTCGGGGCCCCACGTCGCACCGAGGGGCTGGTGCTCGCCGGGCCACATGTCGGGAACGGGTTCATCCACCTGCACGCGGACAAGTGTGCCCAACGCGACGACGTCTCAGACCGTCCAGGTGGCTAGGGTTCGGTACGCCAGGACATCGGGACCAACGAAACAACGCGGAGGACGACGTGGGCGAGTTCGTGCAGCTGGAGGTCGAGGACGGCGTCGGGACGATCCGCGTCGACCGGCCGAAGATGAACGCGCTCGACGTGGCGACCCAGGAGGAGATCCGGGCGGCCGCGCACGAGGCGGCCGAGCGCGACGACGTGGCCGCCGTCGTGGTGTACGGCGGCGAGAAGCTGTTCGCCGCCGGCGCCGACGTCAAGGAGATGTCGACGATGTCGCACCGCGACATGGTCGAGCGCTCGGGCAAGCTCCAGTCCTCGATGACCGCGGTCGCCGAGATCCCCAAGCCGGTCGTCGCCGCGGTCACCGGCTACGCGCTCGGCGGCGGGTGCGAGCTGGCACTGTGCGCCGACATCCGGATCGCCGCCGACGACGCGACGCTCGGGCAGCCCGAGATCCTGCTCGGCATCATCCCCGGCGCCGGCGGGACGCAGCGGCTCTCGCGCCTGGTCGGTCCCTCGCGGGCCAAGGAGCTGATCTTCACCGGTCGGTTCGTGAAGGCCGAGGAGGCGCTGGCGATCGGCCTGGTGGACAAGGTCGTGCCCGCCGCCGACGTCTACAACGAGTCGGTCGCCTGGGCCAAGCGGTTCGTCGGCGGCGCGACCCTCGCGATGCGGGCGGCGAAGGAGGCCATCGACAAGGGCCTCGAGGTCGACCTCGCGACCGGTCTGGAGATCGAGCGGGCGCAGTTCGCGTCGCTGTTCGCGACCGAGGACCGCACCCGCGGCATGGCCTCGTTCCTCGAGAGCGGCCCGGGCAAGGCGGAGTTCGTCGGCCGCTAGGGCCAGACCCTAGGCCGTGCCCGGGGCCTCGCCCGGGCGGACGTGGCCGCTCTCGTACGCCGCCACGACCGCCTGCACGCGGTCCCGCACGCCGAGCTTGGCGAGCACGTTGGAGACATGCGTCTTCACCGTCGTCTCGCCGAGGTAGAGCTCGGCGGCGATCTCCGCGTTGGACAGCCCGCGGCCGATCAGCCGCAGCACGTCGCGCTCCCGCTCGGTCAGGCTGTCGAGCCGGGCGGAGCGCGGCACTCGCGCCGGCGCGGCGGTCGCGAACGACTCGATCACCCGCACCGTGACGGAGGGGTCGAGCAGCCCGCCGCCGGACGCGACCATGCGCACCGCGTCGACCAGGCGCTCGGGCGGGGCCACCTTCAGCAGGAACCCGCTGACACCGGCGCGCAGCGCGGCCTCGACGTACTCGTCCTCGTCGAACGTGGTCAGCACGACGACCTTCACCTCCGGCGCGGCGGCGAGCACGCGCCGGGCTCCCTCGATGCCGTCGACGCCGGGCATCCGGACGTCCATCAGGACGACGTCGGGGGAGGTCTCGGCGACCATCGCCACGGCCGCGCCGCCGTCGGCCGCCTCGCCGACGACCTCCAGGTCCGGCTCGGCGGACAGCACCATGCGCAGGCCGACGCGGACCATCGCCTCGTCGTCGACCAGGGCGACGCGGATCGTGCCGGTCATCGGTGGCTCCTGTTCGTGGGCAGGTGGGCGTGGACCTCGAAGCCGGAGCCCACCCGGCGGGTGGACAGCGTGCCACCGAACATCTGCGCGCGCTCGGTCATCCCGACGAGGCCGTGCCCGCCGGTCGTGGCGGACCCGCCGATCGTCGCCGGGACCGGTCCGCGGCCGCCGTCGTCGACGACCCGGATGTCGACCGCGTCGTGGCCGTAGTCGACGTGCACGGTGGCCGCGCCACCCGGCGCGTGCCGCAGGCAGTTGGTGAGCGCCTCCTGGACGATCCGGTACGCCGAGATGTCGAGCGCCTTGGGCAGCTCGCGCGGCTCGCCGGACACCTCCAGCCGCACGTCGAGGCCGGCGGCCCGCACGTCGTCGACGACGTCGCCGGCCCGGGCCAGCGAGGGCTGGGGCGCGGTGGGCGCCTCGTCGTACCCGGGCTCGCGGAGGATCCCGACCAGCGCGCGCAGCTCCTCGACCGTCTCGCGGCCGAGCCGCTCGAGCCCGAGCAGCACGTCGCGCTCGGTGTCGCGCCCGTCGAGCAGCGACCCGAGCTGGCGCCGGAGGCCGCCGATCTGCAGGGTCATCACGCTGACCGAGTGCGCGACCGCGTCGTGCACCTCGCGCGCGATCCGGGTGCGCTCCTCCCGCGCCGCCGCCTGGACCGAGGCCTCGCGCTGGGCGTCGAGCGCGGCAGCCATCTCGACCAGCTCCGCGCTGCGCTCCTGCTCGCGACGGACCAGCCGTCCGACCCAGCGGGCCGGGTAGAACACGGCGGGGAAGAAGACGGTGTCCCACGCGACGCCGTGCACGGCGATGTCGGTGCCGACGAACGTGAGCACCGCGACGGTCACCGCGACGAGCGACCGCCGCGCCTCGAGGGCGTACCCGGCGTACCCGGTCGCCAGCATCACCGCGATCAGGCCGGTGCCGCCCGGTCCGGGGGCGCCGAGCACCGCCGTCATCGGGTAGAAGAACGCGACACCGACCACGCCGACCGCCGGCCACCGGGCCATCGCCAGGAACCATCCCGCGAACCACCCCGCGACGAGGACGAGCAGCCCGAGGTCCTCCCGGAACTCCGGGTCGGCCACCGCCTCGACGACGCCGAGGACGCCGAGCACCGGTGCCGCGACGAGCGGGAACGCGCGGTGTCCCGTGGTGAGCCTCCTGAGCATGGGCATCACCGTAGGTGCGCGCCGCCCTCCGCGTGATCCTTCTCGAGGACCAGAGGGCAGGTGTCGCGGTTCCTCCTCGCGGAGGAGCCGGGTCGGTGCGTCGCGGCCGATGCCGGACGAGGAGCCCGAGCCGGAGAGTCGTCGACGTCAACCGAACGACTCACCAGGAGCTGCCATGAGCACGCACACCGCCCACCCCGCCCACCCCGCCGGTACGACAACGCAGGAAGGAGGTCGCGTCACGGACCCGTCCCGCCCGATGCGCTGGGCGGCCGGGATCGCGCTGCTCGCGGCGCCGCTGCTCTGGTCGGCCGGGATGGTGACGTCACCCGAGCAGGCCAGCATGGCCGACGCCGACTACGTCTCCTCGCTGGCGCGCAACCTCACCCAGACCGAGGTGTCCGCACTGTTCCTGCACTACGGCAACCTGTTCATCGGCCTCGGCATCCTCGCGGCGCCGACCCTGGTGCGCGGGCGCCGGGGGAGCCGGCTCGTGGTGGTCGGCTCGCTGCTCGCGGCGCTCGGCTTCACCAACGTGTCCGGGATGATCCTGTCGGACTGGTGGAACATGTCGATCGGCACGCTGCTGCCGATCGACCAGGCCGCCGAGGTGTTCGCGATGTTCAAGGCGTCCGACCTGCTGTGGATCTGGAACGGCACGGAGATGTTGTCCCTCGTCGGCCCGCTCCTGCTGCTGGCCGGTCTGGCCCGGTCCGGCGTCCTCGGCTGGTACACGCTCGCCCTGATGGTCGGCGGCGTCGCCGGGCTGATGTTCATCCCGGTCTCGCTGCCCTGGGCCACCGCGATCGCCGTGCTGGTGGGCTTCTCGCCGTTCGCGCTCGTCGGCCTGCGGATCGTGCAGCGGCTCCGGGTGGCCGGCTGACCGTTCGCCCGCTGGCTGCGCGTCCTCGCCGGCGCGGAGGTGTGACTGGCCACACACCTCCGCGCCGGTTCTCGTGTCATCGAGCGTCGGATATCGTGCGGGGAACTTCCGAGGAGGAGACAGACGTGGCCGACGACAAGCCGGAGCCGGAGAAGAAGGCCGAGGCGTCCAGCACGTCCACGACCACGACGTCCGACGCGGGGACGAAGACCGCTCCGACCCGGGCCGACCGGCGCCGCGGCACCGCGGCGGCCGTGAAGAAGGGGACGTCGACCGTCCGCTCCAAGCTCGCCTCGCTGCTCTGGCTGGTGGCCGTCGTGTGCGCGCTCTTCCTGGCCGTCGGCGCCCTGCTGGTCGCGCTCAAGGCCAACCAGGACAACGCCGTCGTCACGTTCATCCTCGACGGCGCGGACACCCTCGACCTCGGGGTCTTCAGCCGCGAGGACGGCATCTTCACGTTCGCCAAGGACCCCAACCAGGTGAAGTCCGCGCTCGTGAACTGGGGCCTGGCGGCCCTGGCGTTCCTGGTGGTGGGCAAGATCGTGGACCGCGTCATCCGCCCCTGACGGCCCTGCCCGTCCCTGTGACCCAACCCACCCGGGTGCCCGTTCCGGTCGTTGCTACCAGCGGGTAACCTCGGGGCCAACCCGACGTACGAGGAGGGGCCCGTTGCGGGCCGAAACGCCATGAACATTGTCGTGTGTGTGAAGTACGTGCCGGACGCGACGGCGGACCGGAAGTTCGAGGACGACAACACCGTCGACCGCGTGGGCGTCGACGGACTGCTGTCGGAGCTCGACGAATACGCCGTGGAGCAGGCACTCCAGATCAAGGACAAGCAGGCTGATGACACCGAGGTGACGGTGCTGTCGGTCGGCCCGGAGAACGCGACCGACGCGGTGCGCAAGGCGCTGCAGATGGGTGCCGACAAGGGTGTCCACGTGGTCGACGACGCGATCGCGGGCTCGGACGCGCTGGCCACCTCGCTGGTGCTCGCGGAGGCGATCAAGAAGATCCCGCACGACTTGGTCGTGTGCGGCATGGCCTCGACCGACGGCGGCATGGGTGTCGTCCCGGCGATGCTGTCCGAGCGGCTCGGGGTCCCGGGCGTGACGCTCGGCTCCGAGATCTCCGTCGAGGGCGAGACCGTGAAGATTCGTCGTGACGGTGACGCCAGCACGGACACGATCGAGGGCTCGCTGCCGCTGGTGCTGAGCGTGACCGACCAGTCCGGTGAGGCGCGCTACCCGTCGTTCAAGGGGATCATGGCCGCGAAGAAGAAGCCGGTCGAGACCTGGTCGCTGTCCGACCTGGGTGTCGACGCCGGGTCGGTGGGCGCGGGTGCGGCGTGGAGCGTGGTCGAGTCGACCGACGCCCGGCCGCCGCGCACCGCGGGCGAGATCGTGACCGACGAGGACGGCTCGGGCGCCAAGGCGCTGGTCGACTTCCTCGCGTCCAAGAAGTTCATCTGAGAAGGGTTGGAGGACAGACATGTCTGAAGTTCTGGTTCTCGTCGACGCCGTCGACGGCAAGGTGACCAAGCCGACCCTCGAGCTGCTGACGATCGCGCGCCGTCTCGGCGAGCCGTCCGCCGTCGTGATCGGCTCCGCCGACGCCGAGTCGCTGAAGAAGTACGGCGCGGCGAAGATCTACACGGTCGAGGACGCGGACACCAAGGACTACCTGGTGGCGCCGAAGGCCGAGGTGCTCGCGCAGCTGGTGGAGAAGACCTCCCCGGCCGCGGTGCTGGTCGTCTCGACCGGTGAGGGCAAGGAGGTCGCCGGCCGGCTCGCGGTCAAGACCGACTCCGGCCTGATCACCGACGCCGTGGACGTCGCCGACGACGGCACCACGACGCAGTCGGTGTTCGCGGGCAACTTCACCGTCAAGGCGAAGGTCACCAAGGGCACCCCGATCATCACGGTGAAGCCCAACTCCGCGACGCCGGAGGAGGCCGCGGGCGACGGTGCCGAGGAGGCGTTCGCCGCGACGGTCTCCGACGCCGCCAAGGGCGCGAAGATCACCGGCTCCGAGCCGCGCAAGGCCTCGGGTCGCCCGGAGCTGACCGAGGCCGCGATCGTGGTCTCCGGTGGTCGCGGCACCGGCGGCAACTTCGAGCCGGTCGAGGCGTTCGCCGACTCCCTCGGCGCGGCGGTGGGCGCGTCGCGTGCGGCGGTGGACTCGGGCTGGTACCCGCACTCGTTCCAGGTCGGCCAGACCGGCAAGACCGTCTCGCCGCAGCTCTACGTCGCCAACGGCATCTCCGGTGCGATCCAGCACCGCGCCGGCATGCAGACGTCGAAGACGATCGTCGCGGTCAACAAGGACGAGGAGGCGCCGATCTTCGAGCTCGTCGACTTCGGCGTCGTCGGCGACCTGCACGCCGTCCTCCCGGCCGCCACCGAGCAGGTCAACCAGCGCAAGGGCTGACCCCCGCACGCTGCATCGAGACCCCGGTCCCGCCCTGAGGGACCGGGGTCTCGCGCGTTCAGGCTCCGCGCACGACCGGCTGGTCGGTGTCGCCGTCGACCAGCCAGCCGGACCGGGTCGCGAGGGCCACGGCCTCCAGCTGCGAGGAGACGCCGAGCTTGGCGAGCACGCCCCGCACCTGGCTGCGCACGGTGGACGCGGACACGCCCCACTCCTCGGCGATGGTGGCGACGACCTTGCCGTTGGCGAGCTCGCGCAGCACCTGCTGCTCGCGGGTCGTCAGCCGCTCGAACGGCCGTCGGGTGGCGGCGTCCCGCTCCCGCGTGGTCCGGAGCTCGTCCAGCAGCGCCTGCCGTCCTGTGGGCGGCATGACCTCGTCGCCGCGGAGCGTCGCGGCCACCGCGGTCACCAGCTCCTGCAACGGCACGGAGCGGGTGATGTGCCCGACGGCGCCGTCCTCCAGCGCCGTGCCGATCCGGGTACCGCGGTGCTCCGTGCTGACCACCAGGACCCGGGTGCAGGTGCGTGCGAACGGCTGCACGAGGCTCGTGCCCTCACCGACCGCGCCGGCCAGGTCGAGGTCCAGCAGGACCAGGTCCGGGGGATCGGCCTCGACGGCGGCGACCAGCTCCTCGCGCGAGGTGAGGTCGGCGCGCCGCGCGTCGAGGCCGTCCGCCCGCAGCGCCGCGGCGACGGCCTCCGCCAGCAGGGCGTGACCGTCGACCAGGAGCACCCGTGGCTGACCCCGCATGTTCTCCGCCCCCGTACTTGTCAGAGGTGAAGTCTCGTCGAGCCGGCGCCGCGGGCGGCACCGCCGAGCGGTCCGGGTCGCTGGTCCGATCGGGCTACGACGGTGTGACGTGTGGCGGCTACGCAGGACTACAGGCCGAGGTGCGCCCCGTCCCAGCGGCGCCGCAGCCACCGGTCGTGGCTCGCCACCACGACGGCGGCCGGTGTGGTGCGCAGCGCCTCCTCCAGCTCCTCGGCGAGGGCGAGCGACACGTGGTTGGTCGGCTCGTCGAGCAGCAGCAGGTCCGGCGCCTGGGCGACGAGGACGGCCAGCGCGAGTCGCCGGTGCTGGCCCAGGCTCAGGTCACCCACCGGGCGGTGCAGGTCGCGGGGCGGCAACAGCCCGAGCTCGGTCAGCCGCGGTACGGCGCCGCCGGCCACGTCGTCCACACCGGTCAGCCCGTCGTACACCTGTCGCGCGCTGAGCTCCGGACGGCGGAACGTGACGTGCTGCGGGAGGTACCCGACCTGCCGCGCCGCGACGTCGACCGTGCCCGAGGTCGGCGCGAGGACGCCGGCGAGCACCTTGAGCAGGGTCGACTTGCCAGAGCCGTTGGTGCCGGTGACGAGCAGGTGCTCGCCGCCGTCGAGGTCGAGCCTCGGTACGGCGACCCGGCCCGTCACCACGAGGTCGCGGGCCTGGACGACACGGCCCCGGCGCGACGTCCGTCCGGCGAGGCCGGCGAACGTGAGCTCCCGCGGGGGCTTGGGGACGCGGTCCTTCTCGATCGCCTCGATCCGCTGCTCGACGTCGCGCACCCGGCGGCTCACCGTGCGCGCGACGTTCTCGCCCTTGAAGTGGTGGATGTACTTGTCGTTGTCGCGCGGCGCCCGGTTGGGGGCGACGCGCCGGGCGGTCGTCGCGGCCGCGCTGCGCAGCCGGGCGAGCTCGTCCTGCTGCTCCTCGAACGCGACGTCCCAGCGCTCGCGGGCCTTCCGCTTGTGCTCGAGGTACGACGCGTAGCCGCCGCTGAACCGGTTGCCACCCTCACCGTCGGTTCCGAAGTGACTCGGGTCGAGGTCCACGACCTGGCCGCACACGGCCTCGAGGAACGCGCGGTCGTGGCTGGCGATGACGACCACCCCGGGCAGGTCGGTCAGGAACTGCTCGAGCAGCTCGACGGCGTCGTCGTCGAGATGGTTGGTCGGCTCGTCCAGCAGCACGCACGGCGGACGGCCGGCGACGAGCGCGGCGAGCGCCAGGCGCGAGCGCTGACCGCCCGAGAGCCGCTGCACCGGGGTCGAACGGTCGACGCGACCGAGGCCCAGCCGGTCGGCTGCCTCCACCGCACGACGGTCGGCGTCCCAGACGTCGCGCAGCTCGCACCACTCGAGGAGGTCGGCGTACTCCTCGACCACCGCAGGGTCGTCGAGCCGGGCGGCGAGCTCCTCGAGCCTGGTGGCGGCGTCGTGCAGCGGCGCCAGCGCCCGGTCCAGCACGTCACCGACCGTGCGGGCGTCGCCGAACTCGGGCTCCTGCGCCAGGTAGGCGAGCCCGGGCGGCCGGGTGACCGTCCCGGCGTCGGCGGGCTCGGCGCCGGCAAGCAACCGCAGCAGGGTCGACTTGCCGACGCCGTTCTCGCCCACCATCCCCAGGGGCAGACCGGGGGAGGCGACTAGGTCGACGCCGTCGAGGACGACGCGGTCGCCGTAGGACTTGGAGAGGTCGCGCGCGACGAGAGGGAGTGCGCGCGCAGTCAGAGAAGCAGGCAAGAGCTACCACCGATCCGGGAGGGAGGGACCACTCGCCGGGCACGCAGGGGCCGCGGACGCGAGTGAGGGTGGTGTCAGCTCTTCATGGCCGGATCAGTGTCAGGGACGCGTGGTCGCCGACGCAAACCGATTTTCGGCGTGTCCTGCGGCGACACTCGCCCGGTCGCCTCCCCGGTCTGACACGAGCCCCCAACTAGCGTTGCCGCATGAGGCTGCGGTGGGTGCTGCTCGGGCTGCTCGTGACCGTCCTCCTCGTCCCTGCCCTGGCGCTCTCGGTCGCCCGGCTCGTGCAGCCGCCGGGCGGGACCTGGGTCCGGCTCGTCGCGTTCACGCCGTACGCCGTCCCGCTGTACGTCGCCTCGCTCCTGCTCCTCGCGGTCGCGTGGGCCGCGGGGGAGGGCGGCTGGCAGCGGGTGGCGGCGACGCTGGCGATCGTGTCGCTGGCCGGCGCGGTGCTGCACGGCGTGCTCGTGTCGCGGATGTTCCTCGGCGGCGACGTCGCGCCCGACCGGGGCGACCCGGTCCGCGTGATGTCGCTCAACCTCATGCTCGGCCAGGCGGACGCCGAGGACGTGGTCGAGGCCGCGACGACGCGCGACGTCGACGTGCTCGTGCTCCAGGAGGTCGACGAGTCCGCGCTGCGACGCCTGGACGACGCAGGCCTCGCCGACGCGTTCCCGCACCGTGCCGGGGAGGCCGGCACCGGCCCCACCGGCACGGTCGTCCTCGCCCGGCCGACGATCGAGGACGTCGAGCGGCTCGACACCGCGTTCGGCGGCTGGACGATGACCGTCGGGGGCCTGGCGCTCGTCGCGGTGCACCCCCGTCCGCCGGTCGGCGACGCCGCCGGCTGGGCGGAGGACCACCGCGTCGTCCGGCGCGAGGCCTACGACCGCGCCGACCCGGCCGTGATCGTCGGCGACCTCAACGCCACCACAGACCACCGCGTGCTGCGCGAGCTCGCGGGGCGTGGCTGGTCCGACGCGGCGACCGACGCCGGCTCCGGGTGGCAGCCGACGTGGCCGGCCTCCGGCGAGGTAGACGTCGCGGGCGTCGTCGTGCCGCCGCTCGTCGCCATCGACCACGTGCTCACCAACGAGGTGCTGCACGCGGTCGGCACCGAGACCGTCGCGATCGACGGCACCGACCACCGCGCGCTGGTCGCCATACTGTCCCGATGAGCACCGCCGAGCACGACGTGGCGTGGGAGCCCGATGCCGAGGACCGCGCGTTCTGCGACGTCTACGGCGACTGGGACCCGCTCACCCCGGCCGAGCTCGCGCCGCTGATGGACGGGTTCCCGGACCCGTGGTGGGTCGTCGGCGGCCACGCGATCGAGGCGTTCACCGGTATCCGCCGCTTCCACGAGGACATCGACCTGGTCGTGTTCGCCGACTCGGTCCCTGCCCTGCGCGCCCAGCTCGGGTCGACGTACCACCTCTGGAGCAACGACGGCGGCACCTTCCGCATCATCGACGACGAGCACCCCGAGCCGCTGGCTCCGCTCGCGCAGATCTGGATGCGCGTCGACGCCCGGTCCCCGTGGAAGGTCGACTGCATCGTCAACCCGCGCGCGGACGACGGCCGCTGGAGGTCGCGCCGCCACGACGACCTGGTCGCCGACCTCGACGACGTCACGTGGGTCGCGGGCGACGGCATCCGCTACCTCAACCCCGAGGTGTCGCTGCTGTTCAAGGCCAAGCAGCAGCGCCGCAAGGACGCCATCGACCTCGACAGCGCCTGGCCGCTGATGTCCGCGGCGCAGCGCACGTGGCTGCGCGACCAGGTCCGCACGCACCACCCCGACCACCCCTGGCAGGAGCGGCTCGACCGTGGGTGAGCCGTGTCCCTGCGGGTCGGGAGGCCCGTACGTCGCCTGCTGCGATCCGCTGCACGACGGCGGTGCCGCCGCGACGGCCGAGGCCCTGATGCGGTCGCGCTACGCCGCCTATGCACTGGACCGCACCGACTACGTCTTCCGCACCTGGCACCCGCGCACCCGCCCCGACGACCTCACGTCCGCGCCGATGACTTGGCTCGGCCTCGACGTGCTGCGCACCGAGGACGGCGGCCCGGACGACGACACCGGTGTCGTCGAGTTCGTCGCCCGCTACCAGGGCCCGCGCGGTGTCGAGCGGGTGCACGAGGTCAGCCGGTTCGAGCGGCGCGCCGGGCGCTGGGTCTATGTCGACGGGGTCGTGTCGTGAGTCACCCCTTCCGGGAGCGGTGGAACCACAACAGCCACCACTACCCGCGCCTGCGCGACGCCGTCCCGGCCACCGCGCGCAGCCACCTCGACGTGGGCTGCGGCGAGGGCACCCTCTGCCGGTACGTCGCCCGGCCCGGCGTCGCGGTCACGGGTGTCGACGTCGACGCCGAGGTGCTGCCACGCGACGACGACGGGATCACCTACACCGTCGCGTCGGCAGAGGACCTGCCGTTCGACGACGGGTCGTTCGACGCGGTGACGCTGGTGATGGTGCTGCACCACGTCGACGCCCGGCGCGGGCTCACCGAGGCCGCGCGCGTGCTGGCGCCGGGCGGGCTGCTCCAGGTGCTCGGCACCGGCCGGTTCCGCGGGCTGCGGGACGTGCCGTTCGAGGTGCGCGACGTGCTGACCCACCAGGTCATGTCGCGCCGGACCGTCCCGTGGGAGCCGCCGACCACCCGGCTCGCGCCGGAGTCGTCGTGGGACGACGCGCGGTCGGCGGCGCGCGACGTGCTCCCCGGTTCGACGTACCGGCGGCTGGCGCTGTGGCGCTACCTCGTCTCCTGGACCAAGCCGGCGCCGGCGTGAGCGTGCCGGTGCTGACCACCGACCGGCTCGTGCTGCGCGCCTGGCGCGAGGAGGACCGGCCGGCGTTCGCGGAGATGAACGCCGACCCGGACGTGATGGAGCACTTCCCGTCGACGATGACGCGAGCGGAGTCGGACGCGTTCGTCGACCGGGTCGAGCGGCAGTTCGCCGAGCGAGGCTTCGGGCCGTGGGTGGTCGAGGCGGCGGGGGAGTTCCAGGGCTTCACCGGGCTGCTGGTCCCGAGCTGGCACGCGGACTGGATGGACGCCCGCGAGCAGCCGGTGGTCGAGGTCGGCTGGCGGCTGCGACGCTCCGCCTGGGGTCACGGCTGGGCGACCGAGGCCGCGCTCGAGTGCCTGCGGTTCGCGTTCGAGGACCTCGGGCGACAGGAGGTCCTGTCGTTCACCGTCGTCGGCAACCGCCGCTCCCGCGCGGTGATGGAGCGCCTGGGCATGCGGCTGCTGACCCACTACGACCACCCGATCGCGGGCCGGCCGGCTCTGCCCTCGGTCTGCTACGTGGTCGACCGGGCGGGCGTCGTACCCTGGAAGACGCCATGAACCAGCCCCTGTCGGCACCCACGCCGCTGGTCTACCTCGACCACGCCGCCTCGACGCCCATGTATCCCGAGGCGGTCGACGCGATGACGGCGCAGCTCACCCGGATCGGCAACCCGTCCTCGCTGCACGCGGCCGGGCGCGCCGCCCGGCGGGTGGTCGAGGAGTCCCGCGAGGCGATCGCCGCCGCGCTCGACGCGCGCCCCGGCGAGGTGGTGTTCACCTCCGGCGGCACCGAGTCCGACAACCTCGCGCTCAAGGGGCTGTACTGGGCGCGCCGTGAGGCCGACCCCCGCCGCACCCGGATCCTGTCCACCACCGTCGAGCACCACGCCGTGCTCGACCCGCTGCACTGGCTCGCCGAGCACGAGCACGCCGAGGTCGAGCTGCTGCCCGTCGACCACCTCGGTCGCCTCGACGTCGAGGCGTTCCGTGCCGCCGTCGAGCGCGACCCCGCGTCGGTCGCCCTGGTGTCGGTGATGTGGGCCAACAACGAGGTCGGCACCGTGCAGCCGATCGCCGACGTCGTCGCGATCGCGCACGCCCACGACATCCCGGTGCACACCGACGCCGTCCAGGCGGTCGGCCAGGTGCCGGTCGACTTCGCCGCGAGCGGCGTCGACCTGCTCACCCTGACCGCCCACAAGGTCGGCGGCCCGTACGGCGTCGGCGCGCTCGTCGTGCGGCGGGAGCTCGCGCTCACCCCGCAGCTGCACGGCGGCGGTCAGGAGCGCGACGTCCGGTCCGGCACCATCGACACCCCGGCCATCGCCGGCTTCGCGACGGCCGTCGAGCTCGCGGTGAAGCGGCAGGCCGAGCACGCCGAGCGCGTCTGCGCGCTGCGCAACGACTTGGTCAGTCGGGTCACCGAGGTGGTGCCCGACGCCGGCGTCAACGGCGACCCCGACTGCGCGCCCGACCACCGGCTGCCCGGCAACGCGCACCTCACGTTCCCCGGCTGCGAGGGCGACTCGCTGCTGATGCTGCTCGACGCCCGCGGCATCGCGTGCTCGACCGGGTCGGCGTGCTCGGCCGGCGTGCCGCAGCCCTCCCACGTGCTGCTCGCCATGGGCCACGACGACGAGCAGGCCCGGTCGTCCCTGCGGTTCTCGCTCGGCCACAGCTCCACGCAGGCCGACGTCGACGCGCTCGTCGAGGCGATCGGCCCCGTCGTCGAGCGCGCCCGGGCGGCCGGCGCCGTCTCCGGCATCGGCGGTTCCGCCCGCAAGGCGGTGTGACTCCCGTGAAGGTTCTCGCCGCCATGTCCGGCGGCGTCGACTCCGCCGTGGCCGCGGCCCGCGCCGCGGAGGCGGGCCACGACGTCACCGGCATCCACCTCGCGCTCTCGCGCAACCCAAAGTCCTACCGCACCGGCGCCCGCGGCTGCTGCACGATCGAGGACGCCAACGACGCGCGCCGCGCGGCCGACGCGATCGGGATCCCGTTCTACGTCTGGGACCTGAGCGACCGGTTCCACGAGGACGTCGTCGAGGACTTCATGGCCGAGTACACCGCCGGCCGCACCCCCAACCCCTGCCTGCGCTGCAACGAGAAGATCAAGTTCGCCGCCGTCCTCGAGCGCGCGCTCGCCCTCGGGTTCGACGCGGTCGCGACCGGCCACTATGCGCGGCTCGTCACCGGCGACGACGGGCTGGTCGAGATGCACCGCGCCGACGACGACCGCAAGGACCAGTCCTACGTGCTCGGCGTGCTCACCCAGGACCAGCTCGCGCACGCGCTCTTCCCGCTCGGCAACACCCCCAAGCACGAGGTGCGCGCCGAGGCCGAGCGTCGCCGGCTGCAGGTCGCGAAGAAGCCCGACAGCCACGACATCTGCTTCATCTCCGACGGCGACACCGGCGGCTGGCTGAGCGAGAAGCTCGGCGCCGGCTCCGGCGACATCGTCGACCACGCCAGCGGCGAGGTGCTCGGCCGTCACGGCGGAGCGTTCGGCTTCACGATCGGCCAGCGCAAGGGGCTGCGCATCGGCCGACCTGCCGCCGACGGCAAGCCGCGCTACGTGCTCGACATCGAGCCGGTCAGCGGAACCGTCACCGTCGGTCCGCGCGAGGCGCTCACCGTCGACCGGATCGCGGGCATCCGGCCGCGCTGGTGCGGCACCCCGCTGACCGGCGAGCTGCACGGCACCGTCCAGCTCCGCGCGCACGGCGACGAGCACCGCGCGGTCGTCCGCGTCGACGGAGACGACATCACCATCGACCTGCTCGACACCGCCCAGGGGATCGCGCCCGGCCAGGCCGCGGTCGTGTACGACGGCACCCGTGTCGTCGGCTCCTGCACGATCAGCGCGACCCGGCGCGTGCCGGCGGCCACCGCATGACGATCGCCACCGGGATCGGTTCCCTGCCGGGAGACGACGCCGCGGCCTTCGACGAGGCCGTCCGCACCGTGCTCGGCGAGCTGCCCGACCTGCCGCACCTGCCCGAGCTGCCCGGCCGCGGCGCGACCGCGTCGATGACCGGACGGACGCTCGCGCTCGTCGGCGGCCTCGACGCCGACCTCCAACCGGCCGGCTGGCGGCTGACGGGAAGCACTGGGTCCCCGGGTGCCGACCACCGCCGGGCCCGGTCGCTCCTCGCCCAGGACCTCGACGCGATCGAGGAGCAGGCGCAGGGCTACGAAGGCCGGTTCAAGGTGCAGGTCACCGGGCCGTGGACGCTCGCCGCGACCGTCGAGAAGCCGCGCGGCGACCGCGTGCTCGCCGACCACGGCGCCCGGCGCGAGCTCGCCCAGGCGCTGGCCGAGGGCGTCGCCGAGCACGTCGCCGACGTGCGCCGCCGGGTGCCGGGCGCGACCGAGCTGCTCGTCCAGGTCGACGAGCCGGCGCTCCCGGCCGTGCTCGCCGGCAGCATCCCGACCGCCTCCGGGTTCCACCGGCACCGTTCCGTCGACCTCCCGGTCGCGTCCGCGCTGCTGGAGGAAGTGTTCGCCGCGGTCGCCTCCGCCGGCGCCGTACCGCTCGCGCACTGCTGCGTCGCCGACGTCCCCGCCGCGCTGCTCACCGGCGCAGGCGCGCAGGGGCTGTCGGTCGACCTCGGCGTGCTCGCCGCGTCGGCGTACGACGAGGTCGCGACGCTGCTGGAGAAGGGCGCGCCGGTCCTGCTCGGCGTCGTGCCCTCGACCGACCCGGCGACGCCGCCCGGCGAGAAGGCCGTGGTGGAGCAGGTGCTGCGCTTCCTCGACATGCTCGGCTTCGACCCCGAGGCCGTCGCCGGGCACCTCGTGGTGACGCCCACGTGCGGACTGGCCGGAGCGAGCCCGGCCTGGGCCCGCCAGGCGCTGCGGCTGACCCGGAGCGTAGCGACGTCACTGGGCTAGGTGCGTAGGTTGGGCACCCGAGCCCCGAGGAGGCGCGCGTGCCCCGATACCCCGTCCTGCTGCACACCGCGATCGACGCCCGGGACTGCCGGGGCCTGGGAGAGTTCTACCGGCAGCTGCTCGGGCTGCGGTACCGCGACGGTGAGCAGCCGCCGACCGACGGCAGCCCCGACGACGCCGACTGGCTGGTCCTGCTCGACGACGACGGCCACCGGGTGCTGACCATCCAGCAGAAGCTCGACACGACCCCTCCCACGTGGCCGTCGGAGCAGGTGCCGATGCAGATGCACATGGACTTCGCGGTGCCCACGGTCGAGGAGCTGGAGCGGCACCGCGCCCGGGCCCTCGCGCTCGGCGCCCGGCTGCTGCACGAGCGCTCGCAGGACGAGGGCGAGCCGCTCTACGTGCTCGCGGACCCGGCCGGGCACCCGTTCTGCCTGCTGGTGCGACCGGTCAGCGGGTGAGCTCCTCGACGAGCACCTCGACGCGACGGCGGATCTCGTCGCGGATCGGGCGCACGACGTCGATGCCCTGGCCGGCGGGGTCGTCGAGCACCCAGTCCTCGTAGCGCGTGCCGGGGTAGAACGGGCACGCGTCGCCACAGCCCATCGTGACGACGACGTCGGCCTGCTGGACGGCGGAGTCGCTGAGCAGCTTCGGCTGCGCCGCGGCGATGTCGATGCCGTCCTCGGCCATGGCGGCGACGGCGACCTGGTTGACCTGGTCGGCGGGCTGGGAGCCCGCCGAGAGGACCTCGATCCGGTCGCCGGCGAGGTGCTGGAGGTAGCCGGCCGCCATCTGGGAGCGGCCGGCGTTGTGCACGCAGACGAACAGGACGGTCGGCTTGCTCACGGGGACTCCTCGAGGGGTACGGCGGTCGCGGCCGCCGGGGTGGCGTGGAGCAGGAGGACGAGCGCGGCGCCGACGCCGCCCCCGATCAGCTGCATGGCGACGAACGGCAGGACCGACGCGGGGGCGATCCCGGCGAAGGTGTCGGAGAGCATCCGCGCCACGGTGACGGCCGGGTTGGCGAAGCTGGTGGAGCTCGTGAACCAGTAGGCGGCGGTGATGTAGCCGCCGACCGCGAACGCAACCGTCTCGATCCGCGGGGACCGGAGCGCGCCGAACACGACGAGCACGAGGCCGAGGGTGGCCACGACCTCGCCGAGCAGCTGGCCGGACCCCCCGCGGTCGTGGGTGGAGATGCTGACGGCGTCGAGGTCGAACATCAGGTTCGCGACCACCACCCCCACCAGGCCGCCGGCCACCTGGGAAACGACGAGGACCGCTGCCGTGGCCGTGTCCACGCGGCCGAGGACCCGCTCGACGAGGGTGACGACGGGGTTGAACGACGCGGAGACGGGCTGCAGGGCGAGGATGAGCGCGACCAGGACCGCGCCCGTGGCGAGGCTGTTCTCCAGCAGCTGCAGGCCGGTGTCCTCGGGGGAGAGCCGCTGCGCGGCGATGCCGGAGCCGACCACGGCGGCGACCAGGAACGCGGTCCCGACCAGCTCCGCCACAGCGCGACGCAGGTGCACGGGCCGCACCGGCGGGTTCACCGGGTGACGAGCGAGGCGCGCAGCGCCTCGAGCGACGACGGCACGACGGAGTACCACATGTTGCGCCCGCGCTTCTCGGCCGTGACCAGGCCGGCGTTGGAGAGCACCTTGAGGTGGTGGCTCACGGTGCCCTGCGACCGCCCGACCGGCTCGGTCAGGTCGCACACGCACACCGCGCCGCCCTCGGCGTTCGCGAGCAGCGAGACCAGGCGCAGCCGCACCGGGTCGCCCAGCGCGGCGAACCGCTCCGAGAGCACCTCCGCGTCGGGCTCGGGCAGCAGCGTGGTCACCAGCGGGGTGCAGCACTCGTCCGCCGACGCCGCCGTACCCGGCCGCTCCACCAGCGGCAGCTCCTTCACGCCCACCCGGGCCTCCTTCTCTCGGTGTCTCTCCGAAGTCATTCTGCCAAACCCATTGACTTCCATCAATGGGTGGGTACTGTTCATCGCATCAGACGTATCGACAAGCATCGATGGATGCTTCCTGAGGAGGTCCCCATGTCCCGCGTCCAGCTCGCCCTCAACGTCGACGACATCGACGCCGCCGTCGACTTCTACTCCACGCTCTTCGACACCGAGCCGGCCAAGCGTCGTCCGGGCTATGCCAACTTCGCCGTCGAGAACCCCCCGCTCAAGCTCGTGCTCTTCGAGAACGCCGGGGCGACCGGCACCCTCAACCACGTCGGCGTCGAGCGCTCCTCGATGGAGGAGGTACAGGCCGAGGCGGACCGCCTCGAGGCCGCGGGACTCACGCTCGACGTCGAGGGCGACGTCGTGTGCTGCTACGCCCGCCAGGACAAGCACTGGGTCACCGGGCCCGACGGCCAGCGCTGGGAGAACTACGTCGTCCTGGCGGACGCCCACCCCGAGCTCGAGGGCAAGGCGAGTGCCGAGCTCACCCAGCTCGAGTGCGCCGACGACGCGGCCGCCGGTGGCTGCTGCGCCGGCTTCGAGAACGCCGACCGCGCGGGTGCCGAGCGCGTGGAGGTGACCCGATGAACCCGCTCGACACCTCGGGCATCCTCGCCCGCGAGATGATCCGTGACCGCGTCGAGCTGGCGCGCCACGCGCGGATCGCCGCGCTGGCCCGCTGCTGCCACCCGTCCACCTGGCGCCGCGCCGCCGGCCGGCTCCGCGAGGCGACCCGCTCCCTGCACCGAGCAACGACACCGGCCGCGTCCGTCTGCTGCGCCTGAGCGGCGGCTCGCGCCCCCGAGCCCGGGGACGTACGGCGGTCAGGCTGACGCGCGCCGGACCAGCGCCGGCGGGAACACCATCCGCACCGGCGTCGCGTCGGACGTGCCGTCGAGCTGCTCGAGCAGCATCCGGGTGGCGCGCTCGGCCATCAGGCCGATGGGGTTGCGGATCGTGGTGAGCGGCGGGTCGGTGGTCTCGGCGAGGCCGATGTCGTCGTAGCCGACGACCGCGACGTCGTCGGGCACCCGCCGGCCGTGCGCGGCGAGCACGCGCAGCGCGCCCAGAGCCATCAGGTCGGAGGCGACGGCGAGGCCGTCGAGGTCGGGATGCCGGTCGAGCAGCTGCTCGGCGGCTGCCGCGCCGCCCTGCTCGGTGAAGTCGCCGTGCTCGACGGCATCGGTGGCCAGTCCTGCCGCGGCCAGGGCGTCGCGCCAGCCGGCCAGCCGGTCCTCACCGGCGGACATGTCGGCCGGGCCGGCGACCGTGCCGATCCGGCGGCAGCCGCGCTCGACCAGCACCGTCGCGGCCTCGCGCCCGCCGCCGACGTTGTCGGTGTCGACGTAGGCGACCTTGTCGCCGCTGCTCAGCGGCCGGCCGACGAAGACGCACGGCAGCGCGATCCCGGCCAGGTGGTCGGCGAGGCTGTCGCTGCGGTGGTGCGAGACCACGATCGCGCCGTCGACGTGCCGTGCGCGCAGGTAGCGCAGCATCCGCTCCTCCTCCTCGCCGGGCCGGGCCAGCAGCAGCACGAGCTGGAGGTCCTTCTCGGCGAGCACGCGGTTGACCGAGCGCAGCGTGCGCGCGAAGAACGGGTCGGAGAAGACCCGCTCGTCGGGCTCGGGTACCACCACCGCGACCGAGCCGGTACGCCGGGTGACCAGGCTGCGGGCGGCGGGGTTGGGGGAGTACCCCAAGGACGTCACCGCTCTCTGCACCGCCGCCAGCGCAGCCGGGCTCACCCGGTGGCCGCCGTTGATCGCGCGGGACGCGGTCGCCCGCGAGACACCGGCGACGCGCGCCACCTCGTCGAGCGTCGGCGATCCGTCCACGGACGTCACGGTAGCGACCCCAGCCGGCCGGTCGCCGCGACCTCGGCGTAGAAGCGCGCACTGGACTTGGGGGTACGACGCTGGGTGGCGTAGTCGACGTGCACGATGCCGAAGCGCTTGCCGTAGCCGTAGGCCCACTCGAAGTTGTCGAGCAGCGACCACTGGAAGAAGCCGCGCACGTCGACGCCGGCCGAGATCGCGTCGTGGACGGCGCGCAGGTGGCCGTCGATGTAGGCGATCCGGTCCGGGTCGTGCACGCCGCCGTCCGGGCCGACCCGGTCCTCGTAGGCGGCGCCGTTCTCGGTGACGTAGATCGGCGGCGCGGCGTACTCGCCGAGCCGGCGCAGCAGCCGGGTGAACCCCTCGGGCTGCACCTCCCAGCCCATGTGGGTGCGGGGCAGGCCGCGGCGGGGGAACGTGACGTGCTCGGAGCCGGAGAACGGCGAGCCGGTGGTCCAGCCGGGCCGGCCGCTGCCGAACCCGGGGGCGCCCGGCTGCGGCCGGCCCGAGACCGCGTCGCCGTGGTAGTAGTTCACCCCCAGCACGTCGAGCGGCTGGTGGATCTGGGCGAGGTCGCCGTCGCGCACCACGTCGCGCCACGGCCGGCCCGCCCAGTGCAGGTGGGCGGTGTCGTCGTACAGGTCCTCGGGGTAGCGGCCGCGCAGGGTCGCGTCGAGGAACAGCCGGTTGTGCAGCGCGTCGATCCGCCGCGCGGCGTCGACGTCGGCCTCGTCGGTCGGGTCGAACGGGTCGGCCACGGTGAGGTTCAGCGTGATGCCGAGGTCGGCCGTGGTGCCGCGACGCCGCAGCTCGTCGACGACGAGCCCGTGCCCGAGCAGGAGGTGGTGCGCGGCGACCAGCGCGGCCGCGGGGTCGCGCCGGCCCGGCGCGTGCTGCCCGCCGGCGTGGCCGAGGAACGCCGAGCAAAACGGCTCGTTGAGCGTCGTCCAGACCGGGCAGCGGTCGCCGATGGCGTCGTACAGGGTCAGCGCGTAGTCGGCGAAGCGGTACGCCGTGTCGCGGTTCGTCCAGCCGCCCTCGTCCTCGAGCGCCTGCGGCAGGTCCCAGTGGTAGAGCGTGAGCCACGGCCGGATGCTGCGGTCGAGCAGCCTGTCGACGAGCCGGGCGTAGAAGTCGACGCCGGCCTGGTTGACGCTGCGGCCGTCGGGGCGGACCCGCGGCCATGCGGTCGAGAACCGGTAGGCGCCCAGGTTGAGCTCCGCCATCAGCGCGACGTCCTCGTCGACGCGGTGGTAGTGGTCGCACGCGACGTCGCCGGTGTCACCGCCGGCGACGGCGTCGGGCACGCGGCAGAAGGTGTCCCAGATCGACGGCCGGCGGCCGTCCTCGGTGGCGGCGCCCTCGATCTGGTACGACGCGGTGGCGGCGCCCCAGAGGAAGCCCGGCGGGAACGACACCGCACCCGGCTGGGCCCCGGCGGCGACGGTCGGGCGGATGGTGTCGGTCATCCCTTGACAGCTCCTTGCATGATGCCGGCCACCAGCTGGCGGCCGGTCAGGACGAACAGGACGAGCAGCGGGATCGTCGACAGCACCGCACCGCAGAGCACCAGCGCGTAGTCGACGTAGTAGCCGCTCTGCAGCTGCTGCAACGCGATCTGGACGGTCGGGTTGCTCGCGGGGAGCGCGATCATCGGCCAGAAGAAGTCGGTCCACACGGTCATGAACGTGAACAGGCCGAGGATCGCGGCGGCCGGCCGCGCGGCGGGGACGGCGACGTTCCAGAAGACCCGGATCATCGAGCAGCCGTCGACGCGGGCGGCCTCGATGAGCTCGTCCGGGATCGCGTCGACGAGGTACTGCCGCATGAAGAAGACGCCGAACGCCGTGACCAGGGTCGGCACGATCACCGCCGCGAGGGTGCCGGTCCAGCCGAGGTCGGCCATCAGGATGAAGAGGGGGATCACCCCGAGCTGCGTGGGTACGGCGAGCGTGGCGACGACGAACACCATGAGGGGCGTGCTGCCGCGGAACCGGAGCTTGGCGAAGGCGTAGCCGGCCAGCGTGCAGAAGAACACCACCGACGCCGCGCAGACGGTCGACACGATCAGGCTGTTGGACAGCGCCTTCCAGAAGTCGACCGTGTCGAACACGCGGGCGGCGTTGGAGAGGAAGTGCCCGCCCGGGACGAGCGGAGGCGTGTCGCGGTTGACGATCTCCTTGGTGTGGGAGCCGATCACGAACGACCACCACAGCGGCATCGCCGAGCCGAGCACGAACGCGGTGAGCAGGCCGTAGACGAGGAAGCCGGGTCGCCGGGTCATCGCCGCCTCCTTCCGAGGCCGCGGCCGTGGGCATGGCCGTGGAGGTGGCTCAGCCGCCGACCGAGCACGAGGTTGAGCAGCGCGAAGGCCGTGATGAAGCCGAAGAGCAGCCAGGCCACCGCCGACGCCGTACCGAGGTCGCGGATCCGCCAGCCGAGCTCCCAGAGGTAGAGCGTCACGGTCTGCCACTGCCGGTCGGAGCCGCCGAGCCCGACGTTGTCGAACAGCCGCGGCTCGGTGAAGATCTGCAGACCGCCGATCGTCGAGGTGATCACGACGAAGATCAGCGTCGGCCGGATCATCGGGATGGTGACGGAGAGGAACTGCCGGACCCGGCCGGCACCGTCGAGCGCCGCCGATTCGTAGAGGTCGCGGGGGACGGCCTGCATGGAGGCGAGCAGGATCAGCGCGTTGTAGCCGGTCCAGCGCCAGTTGACCATGCTCGCGATCGCGACGTGGCTGGCGAGGGTGTCGACGTGCCACCGGACCGGGTCGATGCCGACGACGCCGAGGACGGCGTTGACCAGGCCGTACTTGTCGCCGAACAGGTTGCCGAAGATCAGCGCGACCGCGGCCGGGGCCACGACGAACGGGACCAGCACGCTCATCCGCCAGAGCACCTTGCCGCGCAGCTCGTTGTCGAGCAGGCCGGCCACGACCAGGGCGAGCAGCACCTGCGGCACCGAGGACAGCAGGAAGATGCTGACGGTGTTGCGGAGGGCGACCCAGAAGTACTGGTCGCCGAACACCTTCGTGTAGTTGTCGACGCCGACGAAGTCGCCCTTGCCGCCCAGCAGGCTCCAGTCGTGCACCGAGACCCAGCCGGTGTAGAGCAGCGGGAACATCCCGACGAGCAGGAACAGCACGAAGAACGGCGCGACGTAGAGGTACGGCGAGACACGCACGTCCCACCGCGACAGCCGCTGCCGCCAGGTCAGCTGCGTCGTCGAAGGCACAGGCTGATCATCCAGGCGGGGGAGCGGCTGCGCAGCCGGCCGGGGGTCGGCGGCCGGCTGCCCCGCCGGGAGCGTGGAGGACGTGCTCCCGGCGGGCGCGAGGGGACGGTGCGTGCTCATGGGTGCAGTCGCTCAGCCGAGCCGCTCGACGTCGGAGACGAAGGTGTCCCACGACTCGTCCGGCGACGCCTGTCCCTGGTCGACGCGCAGGACGGCGTTCTGGAACGCCGCGATGATGTCGGCGTACTTCGGGCCCTTGAACGGCTGGACGGTGACGGCCTGCGCGCGGTCGGAGAGGATCTCGCCGGTCGGGGCGTCGTTGAAGAACTCGTTGACCTGGTCGGTGAGGACGGGGTCGTCGAGCGCGTCGACCTGGCTCGGGAAGGTGCCCTTGGCCTCGAACGCCTTGAGCTGCTGCTCCGGAGCGGTCAGCCACGCGGCGAGCGCCTTGGCCTCCTCGGGGTGCTCGGACTGCGCGGGCACGGTGAGGAACGAGCCGCCCCAGTTGCCGCCCCCGCCGGGAAAGGCGTTGGCGATGTCCCAGCCCTCGACGCCCTCGGCGTTGCCCTGGATCACGCCGAGCATCCAGCCCGGGCAAGCCATCGTGGCGAAACCGTCCTTCTGGAACGCGGCCACCCAGTCGTCGGACCACTGGTCGAGGTTGGTGGCGAGACCGGCCGCCTGCATCGAGGTGACGGTGTCGAAGACGTCGCGGACCTCGGGGTTGGTGGTCGCGACGATCGTGCCGTCCTCCTGCTCGAACGGGAACTCGAGCTGGTTGATCATGGCCTGGCTCACGCCCTTGGACGCGTCGTACCAGGCGGTGTCCGGCATCGTCGCGACGAACTCCTTGCCGGTCTCGAAGTAGGAGTCCCAGGACTCGAAGAGCGGCGCGACCTCGTCGCGGTCGCTGGGCAATCCGGCCTTCTCGAACAGGTCGGCGCGGTAGCAGATGCCCTCGGGGCCGATGTCGGTGCCGTACCCGATCAGCCTCCCGTCGGTGGTGGTGCCGGCCGCCTGCTTCCAGTCCAGCCAGCGGCCGTCGACCTCGGGGTCGGAGAGGTCGACGAAGCCGTCGGCCTCCTCGAGGATCGCCGGCATGCCGTCGCCCTCGATCGCCTCGACGTCGGAGAGACCCGAGCCCGCGGCGAGCTTGGTGTAGAGGTTGTCGCGGTGCTCCTCCCAGGTGCCGGTCTTCTTCTGGACGACCTTGATGTCGGGGTGGAGGTCCATGTACTCCGTGAGGAGGTCCTCGTAGCCGAACTCGTTGAACGTCGCCACGGTGAGGGTGATCGGGCCCCCGTCGTCGCCCGAGTCGGCGTCGGAGCCGCCGCCGCACGCGGCCGTGACGCCGGCCAGGAGGACCGTGACGGCGGCGAGGGCGAGGCCTCGGCGCGTGCGACGGTGACGGCGGGTGCTGCTGCTGGAGGTGGGGGTGGAGGTGTCCACGGTGTCGCTCCTCGGTGTGAGGCCGGTGTTCGTCGACCGGTCGGTGACCGGGCCACGGCCGTGGTCGGGCCGGCTCTGCTGTCGCGTGCAACGGTGTGAGAGCGCTTCCACCACGATGGCGGGATCACCCTGACACCCGTTTCTTTCCGTGTCAATGGTCACACCGTCGTGAGCGTGAAATGCGATGCGCCGTGAGTGGGAGCGCTCCCACCAAAAAGGCCTCCCGGTCTAGTCGCCGGACGGCGCGGGCATGCCGGCGAACGCCAGGCTCCGGCTCACCGCGAAGGCGTTCCACGCCGGGATGTCGCGGAACATGTAGTGCCCGACGCGGCCCATGTCGACGAGCTCGGCCGACGCCGCGACGCCCTCGGCCCGGCGGACGAACTCCCGGGTCTGCCGGAGCGACGTGATCCGGTCGGACCGGCCGTGGGCCGCCGCGAACCGGCGCCCGCGCAGCGTGCCGTTCGGCTCGTCGGGCGGGAGCCACGGCGCGAGCGCCACGACGCCGGTGACGTGCGGGTCGTCGGCCACGGCGACCGCCGTACGAGCGCCCATGGAGTGCCCGAGCAGCACGACCGGCAGGTCGCCGTACCGCTCGCGGACCTGCTCGAGCGCCCACCGGGCGTCCGGGACCGGGGACGGCCCGAGGGCCGCGCGGGCGTTCCAGCCGCGGAGGGAGTAGCGCAGCAACCAGACCGCGACGTCCGCGCGGGTCAGCCGCCCGCCGATGTGCGTCATCATCCAGCTGCTGCGTCGCCACGACGCGCTGCGGTCGTCGACAGGGGTGCGCCCGTCGGCCTTCCCGCCGTGCAGCATCAGCACCAGCGCGCGCGGGTCGGACGCGGGCGCGCGCGTGGTGAGGGACGGTGCGGGGGTCGGGTCGGGCACGTCGTCGATCCTCTCAAGATGGGGGCGGAGCCATCACTCAGTTCGTCGGTGGGGCACGGCAGGATGGCCCCATGACCGAGACCCCCGAGGTGGCCGCGGCGACGCCGGAGGCCCGCGAGGAGCACCGCGAGCTGGCCGAGCAGGTCGAGGACGCGCGCTGGCGCTACTACGTCCTCGACGACCCGACGCTGTCCGACGCCGACTTCGACCAGCGGATGCGCCGGCTCGAGGCTCTCGAGGAGGAGTTCCCCGAGCTGCGCACGCCGGACTCGCCGACTCAGAAGGTCGGCGGCGCGGTGTCGACGGAGTTCACCCCGGTCGACCACCTCGAGCCGATGATGAGCCTCGACAACGCGTTCACGCTCGAGGAGGTCGAGGCGTGGAAGGCCCGCCTCGCCCGCGACGGCGTCGAGGACCCGGCGATGCTCTGCGAGCTCAAGGTCGACGGGCTCGCGGTCAACCTGCTCTACGAGGACGGCCGGCTGGTGCGCGCCGCGACCCGCGGCGACGGCCGCACCGGCGAGGACGTCACGCCCAACGTCCGCACGATCGACAGCGTGCCGCACCGGCTCACCGGCACCGACGACTACCCCGTCCCGGCCCGGGTCGAGGTGCGCGGCGAGGTGTTCCTCCCCGTCGAAGCCTTCGAGCGGCTCAACGAGTCGATGAAGGACGCCGGCAAGCCCCAGTTCGCCAACCCGCGCAACGCGGCCGCGGGCTCGCTGCGGCAGAAGGACCCGCGGGTCACCGCGACCCGCGACCTCGGGCTGGTCTGCCACGGCCTCGGCGCGCGCGAGGGGTTCACGCCGACGGCGCAGTCCGACGCCTACAACGCCCTGTCCGCCTGGGGCCTGCCGGTCTCCGACCAGGTCAAGGTGCTGCCGAAGCTCGCCGACGTCGAGGCCTACATCGCCGACGTGGGGGAGCGGCGGCACTCGATCGTCCCCTACGAGATCGACGGCGTCGTCATCAAGGTCGACGACGTGTCGCTCCAGCGCCGGCTCGGGTCGACCTCACGCGCGCCGCGGTGGGCGATCGCCTACAAGTACCCACCCGAGGAGGTCAACGCCAAGCTGCTCTCCATCGAGGTCAACACCGGCCGCACCGGCCGGGTCACGCCGTTCGGCGTCATGGAGCCGACGCGGGTCGCCGGCTCGACCGTCGAGCGGGCCACCCTGCACAACGCCCACGAGGTGAAGCGCAAGGACGTCCGCCCGGGCGACACGGTGATCCTCCGCAAGGCCGGTGACGTCATCCCGGAGATCGTCGGGCCGGTGCTGCCGCTCCGGCCGGAGGGACTCGCGGAGTGGGTGATGCCGACCGAGTGCCCCTCGTGCGGCACCGGCCTGGTGCAGGAGAAGGAGGGCGACAAGGACCTCCGCTGCCCCAACCACCGGACCTGCCCGTCGCAGCTGCTCGACCGGGTCTTCCACGTCGCCGGCCGCGGGTCGTTCGACATCGAGGGACTCGGGTCCGAGGCCGCCTACGCGCTGCTGCAGGCGAAGGTGATCGTCGACGAGGGCGACGTGTTCGACCTCGACGAGGCCAAGCTCAAGCGGGCCGACCTGTTCACGCGTGCGCCCAAGAAGGACGAGGGCGACCAGCCGGTCCTGTCCGCCAACGGGCAGCGGCTGCTCGACAACCTCGGCGCCGCCAAGGACCGACCGCTCTGGCGGGTGATCGTGGGGCTGTCGATCCGGCACGTCGGCCCGACGGCCGCCCGCGCGCTCGCGACGCAGTTCGGCTCGATGCAGGCGGTCCGCGAGGCCGACGAGGAGGCGCTCGCCGCCGCCGAGGGCGTCGGCCCGACGATCGCGGAGTCGGTGCGCCAGTGGTTCGACGGCCCCGAGGCCGACTGGCACAACCTGATCGTCGACAAGTGGGCCGCCGCGGGCGTGACCATGGAGGACGAGCGCGACGAGTCCACCCCGCGCACGCTCGAGGGGATGAGCATCGTGGTGACCGGGTCGCTGGAGGAGTTCTCGCGCGACCAGGCCAAGGAGGCCATCCTCACCCGCGGCGGCAAGGCGGCGTCGTCGGTGTCGAAGAAGACCGACTTCGTGGTCGTCGGCGACGCGCCGGGCTCCAAGGCCGACAAGGCCGCGCAGCTCAAGGTGCCGGTGCTCGACGAGGACGGCTTCCAGGTGCTGCTCGCCGACGGCCCCGACGCCGCGCGGCAGGTCGCGCAGGTCGGGGACGCCTGAGGGCGGACGGTCAGGCCGTCGCGGGCTCCTCGACCGGCTGGACCTCGGTGTCGACGCCGGGGATGCCGGTGCCGCGGATCGAGGCCCGTGCGGTCTCGGGCACGAACAGCAGCGCGATCCCGCCGACGGCGCAGGCGGCCATCATCGAGAACGCCGGCACCAGCGAGTTCCCGGTCGCCTCGATGAGCGCCTCGTTCAGGTACGGCGCCGTACCTCCGAACAGGGCGGTCGACACGTTGTAGGCGATCGCGAACCCGGCGAAGCGCACCTGGGTCGGGAACATCGCCGGGAACGTCGCGGAGATGGTGCTGAGCTGGAACACGTACAGCAGACCGAGCACCGCGAAGGCGACGATGGCGAGCACGAAGCTCTGCGCCATCAGCAGGTACATCGGGATGGCGAGCACGAAGAGCCCGGCGAGCGAGGTCCACCACAGCGGCTTGCGGCCGAGCCGGTCGGACAGCCGGCCGGAGACCGGGATCACGAGCATCATCACGAGCTGGCCGATGATGACGACGGTCAGCGAGGCCGTCGAGGACAGCCCGATCTTGTTCTCGAGGTACGTCGGCATGTAGGCGAGCAGCGTGTAGTTGCAGACGTTGAGGGCGACGACGAGGCCGCCGAGGGCGAACAGCGGACGCCGGTACGTCGTGAACAGCTCGCGCAGCTCGTGGCCGAGGCCGAGCTTCCCGTCGTGCGCCCCCTGCTCCTCCTGCAGCTCGTTGAAGATCGGGGTGTCCTCGAGCTTGGTGCGCAGGTAGAGGCCGACCGCGCCGAGCGGGCCGGCGACGAGGAACGGGATGCGCCAGCCCCAGTCGGCCATCGCCGTGCTGCCCACGACGAGCTCGGTGCCGAGGACGATGAGCGCACCGGCGGTGAAGCCGGCGAGGGTGCCGAACTCCAGGAAGCTGCCGAGGAAGCCGCGGCGGCGGCTGGGGGCGTACTCCGCCATGAACGTCGCGGCGCCGCCGTACTCACCGCCGGCCGAGAAGCCCTGGACGACACGGAGCAGCACCAGCAGGACGGGGGCCCAGATGCCGATGGTCGCGTGGCCGGGGAGCAGGCCGATCGCGAAGGTCGCGCCGGCCATCAGCATGATCGTGCTGGCGAGCACCGCCTTGCGGCCGAGCCGGTCGCCGAGCGGGCCGAGCACGAGCCCGCCGAGCGGTCGGAAGACGAACGACACGGCGAACACCAGCAGCGTGGCGGCCGTGCCGGCCTCGGGGAAGAACTGGGCGGTGATGTAGGTGGTGGCGTAGGCGTAGACGCCGTAGTCGAACCACTCGGTCATGTTGCCGATCGCCGACGCGCTGATCGCGCGCTTGACGGTCGTGGGTGCGGGCTGGGCAGGGTCCGCGGGTGCGGAGGTGGACATGGTGCTCCTCGGTCGGGGACCCCAGCACCTACCCGCTTCGTCCCTTATGACACATCTGGTGTCACTCTGAGTCACACCAGGTGACACATCCGGTCGAGCCGGAGGGCCAGGTCGCGCATCGCGTCGCGCAGCTCGGGCGGCTCCAGAACCGTGCCGGGCGGCTCGATCCGGGCGAGGTGGAACGCCAGCGCGTCGAGCCGCTCGCCGCCCGCGACGAGCAGGCAGTGGTCGTCGTCGAGGGGCTCCACCGTGGCCGCCGTCGGCGGGACCTGCGCGCGCACGACGTCGGCCGGGACGTCGTAGCGCACCCGCACCTCCAGCGGGTACGGCGCCCGGCTGATCGCCCGCGAGACGTGCTCGCGCGCGTCGGGCGCCTCGCGCGGGCGGAACGTCCACGTCGTCGGCTCGACGTCGCGCATCCGGTCGAGCCGGAACGTGCGCCAGTCGTCGCGGTCGACGTCGTGGGCGAGGAGGTACCACCGGCGG
This sequence comes from Nocardioides iriomotensis, assembly GCF_004168035.1. Lineage (GTDB taxonomy): Bacteria > Actinomycetota > Actinomycetes > Propionibacteriales > Nocardioidaceae > Nocardioides_B > Nocardioides_B iriomotensis. The sequence goes on from NZ_SDPU01000035.1 coordinate 74,104, forward strand.
CCCGTCGCGACGAGCCGGTAGGGCTCGACCGTGCGGGCCGTCTGCTCGCCGGCGTGGGCGACGTACCCGAAGCGGACGCGCTGGTGGTCGCGGCAGCCGCGGGCGAGCGTCATCAGCGTGGCCGGGTCGGCCGGCGTGGCGGCGGTGTCGAGCGTCTCGGTCGCCTGCTGGACGGCCGCGACCTGGGCGCGGAGCCGGGCCGGCAGCACCTGGTCGAGCTTGGACAGCGTGCGCAGCGCCGCCTCGTCGACGCCGGCGACCGACCCGCCGGCGGCGAGGCTGAGGCAGACCGCGACGGCGACGGCCTCCTCGGGGTCGAGCAGCAGCGGCGGGAGGCCCTGGCCGGGCCCGAGCTGGTAGCCGCCGCCGACACCCTTCGCGGAGCGGACGGGGTAGCCGAGCTCGCGCAGCCGCTCGACGTCGCGGCGCACGCTGCGGACCGTGACCCCGAGCCGGTCCGCGAGCTCCGGGCCCGACCAGACCGGGCGGGACTGGAGCAGCCCGAGCAGCTGCAGCACCCGGGCGGTCGTCTCGGCCATGCCGGCAGTCTGCCGCACGTAGAGGACCGGATCTGTCCTCTTCTGCTGGAACAGTGGAGGCATGACGACGACGCGCACCCCCGACCTGAACACCACCCTGCTCGACCAGCTCACCTTCCACTGGGAGCACCAGCTCCGGCCGCGGCTCGACGGCCTGACCACGGAGGAGTACCTCTGGGAGCCGGTCGACGGCGCCTGGAACGTCCGCCCGCGCGGCACCGGTGACGCGCCGTTGTCCGGCGGGTCGGGCGACTTCACGATCGACTTCGCGGCGCCCGCGCCGGAGCCGGCCCCGCTGACGACGATCGCCTGGCGGTTGGGGCACGTCATCGTCGGCGTGCTCGCGATGCGGGTGGGCAACCACTTCGGCGGTCCGCAGACCGACTACTTCCGGTGGGAGTACGCCAGCACCGCCGACGAGGCGCTGGCTCAGCTCGACGCGCAGTACGACGCGTGGGTCACCGGCGTGCGGGCGCTCGGCGCGGAGGGTTTGTGGCAGCCGTGCGGCGAGGCCGAGGGCCCGTACGCCGCCGAACCGAAGGCCACGCTCGTGCTGCACATCCACCGAGAGCTGATCCACCACGGTGCCGAGATCGCGCTGCTGCGCGACCTCTGGACGCACCGTGGTGGATGGCGCGGTCTGGACGCCGGTCAGGACTCGTAGGACATCCCCGCGATCCGCAGCTCGCCCTTGCCGAGGTCGACCGGCACGGCCGAGCAGCCGCCGTCGGCGAAGGTGGGGCACACGGTCGCCTCCTTCGCGGTCACCTTCAGGAGGTCGCCGGCAGCGGTCCAGCCGTAGTCCCAGGCCGCGCCGTCGACGGTCTGCTCGGCGCCGGTGTCGAGGTCGTGCAGGACGAACGACTCCTCGGAGGTCGGCGAGTCCTGGTACACCACCTTGGCGATGCTGCCGTCGGGAGAGAGCAGGATGTACGGCGTCCGCTTCGCGGGGACAGCCATCAGCTTGTCGCCTGTCTGCACGTCGACGACGGTGACCCCGCTCGTGCTGTCGTAGGTGACGGCGCGGCCGCCCACGACCGTCGACGGGGCGCCGGCGCCGAGGACCGGGGCGTCGCCCACGGTGCCGGCTCGCCAGTCGACGTCGGCGGTGGACGAGTCGAGCGCGACGTACACGTGGTCGCCGGACAGCGAGACCGGTGGTGCCTCCCAGCCGCCCTGCCCGAACCTGCCGTCGACCGTGACCCGGGCGACCTCGCTGCCGTCACGCACGTCGAGGACCACGACGTCCCACAGGTCGCCGGGGCCGGGGGCGTCGTCGGCGTACGCGAGGTACGGCTGGGTGGCGTCGGTCGACGGGATCCGGTCGCCGAGGTCGATGCCGAGGTCCCGAGGTGCCTCGTCGCCGTTGATCGCGACGTAGCGCGACGGACCGGCGTCGTCGCTGTACGGGTTGTTGCCGACGCGGGCCACGACGCCCTCGGACGTGTAGTAGACGGCCTTGACCTGTCCGTCGACCTCGACCGACGGCCGGTCGGCGCCCCGAGGCCACACCGTGCTGCCGGCGGCGAACGCGCCTGCGTCGGCCGACCGGGGCTCGGTCACGGGCGCGGTGTCGTCGCGATCCGTCCCGCTGTCCTTCGGGCCGAGGGCGGCGAAGCCGGCGACGACGACCGCGGTCGCGGCGACGGTCGCCACGACGGTGCCGGCCCGACGCCGGCGGCGTACCGCCCGGCCCCGGCGGAGGATCGCGTGCGCGTCGGGCACGGGGATCGGGAGGTCGGTGGCCTCCTCGCGGAGGAGGGTGCTCAGGCGCTCAGTCATGGCGGGCTCCCAGGGTCTGCGGGACGACGGCCTCACCGAGAAGGGTGCGGAGCCGGGCGAGGGCGTCGTGGGTCTGGCTCTTGACGGTGCCCTCCGTGCAGCCGAGGGCGTGGGCGGTCTGGGCGACGCTCAGGTCGTCGTAGTAGCGCAGCACGACCACCGCGCGCTGCCGGGTCGGCAGCTGGGCGAGCGCGGCGACCAGCGACGGCCGGTCGCTCGGGTCGTGCTCGTAGCCGTGCTCGGGAAGCGTCTCGGTCGGCCGCTCCTTGCGCCAGCCCTTCTTGCGGAACCAGGAGGTGGCGGTGTTGACGAGCACGGTGCGGGCGTACGCCGGAGCCGCTTCGATGTCGCGAACCCGGTGCCAGGACGCGTAGGTCTGGGCGAGCGCGGTCTGCACGAGGTCCTCGGCGTCACCGCGGTCGCCGACGAGCAGGTAGGCGGTCCGGTAGAGCGACGCCCAGCAGCCGTGCACGAGGGCGCTGAACTCCGCGTCGGACGCCGTCCGAGAAGGTGCCGCCATGGGCGCTCTCCTCCGCTGTGAAGTGACTGGTCACCCTCTCAGATGCGCGAGGCCGGGAAAGGGTTGGTCGGGCGCCCAAATAGGATGCTGCGCATGCCTGACATCTCCCGTGACGACGTGGCGCACCTCGCCACGCTCGCCCGGATCGACCTGTCCGACGCGGAGCTCGACCACCTCGCGCCGCAGCTCGCCGTGATCCTCGACTCCATCGCCTCGATCAGCGAGGTCGCCGCCGAGGACGTCCCGCCGACGTCCCACGCGCTGCCGCTGACCAACGTCTTCCGCGAGGACGTCGCGACCCCCGGCCTGACCGCCGAGCAGGCGCTGTCCGGCGCGCCCGAGGTCGAGGAGCAGCGCTTCTCGGTCCCGCGGATCCTCGGCGAGGAGCAGTGAGCGCCGTGACCGACTGGACCCGCAGCACCGCCGCCGAGCTCGCCGACGCGCTCGCGAACGGCGAGACCACCTCCGTCGAGCTGACCCAGGCGCACCTCGACCGCACCGCCGCCGTCGACGGCGCCGTGCACGCCTACCTGCACGTCGACGCCGAGGGCGCGCTCGCCCAGGCCGAGGCCTCCGACGCCCGCCGGGCCGCCGGCAGCCCCGCGTCGCGCCTCGACGGCGTGCCGATCGCCGTCAAGGACGTGCTGGCCACGCAGGGCCTGCCCACCACGTGCGGGTCGCGGATCCTCGAGGGCTGGATCCCGCCGTACGACGCCACGGTGGTCGACACCTTGCGCCGCGCCGGCCTGCCGATCCTCGGCAAGACCAACATGGACGAGTTCGCGATGGGCTCGTCGACCGAGCACTCCGCCTACGGCCCGACCCACAACCCGTGGGACCTCGACCGGATCCCCGGCGGCTCGGGCGGCGGCTCGGCCGCGGCGGTCGCGTCGTACCAGGCGCCGCTCGCGCTCGGCACCGACACCGGCGGCTCGATCCGCCAGCCCGGCGCCGTTACGGGCACGGTCGGGGTGAAGCCGACGTACGGCGGGGTCTCCCGCTACGGCCTCGTCGCGCTGGCCAACTCGCTCGACCAGGTCGGGCCGGTGACCCGCACCGTGCTCGACTCCGCGCTGCTGCACGAGCTGGTCGGCGGTCACGACCCGCGCGACTCGACGTCGATCGACCAGCCGCTGCCCGACCTCGTCGCGGCCGCGGAGCTGGGCGCGACCGGCGACATGAGCGGCGTCCGGATCGGCGTCGTCAAGGAGCTGTCCGGCGAGGGCTACCAGCCGGGCGTGCTCGCACGGTTCGAGGAGAGCGTCGAGCTGCTGGTCAAGGCCGGCGCCGAGGTCGTCGAGGTGTCGTGCCCGACGTTCGTGCACGCGCTCGCGACCTACTACCTGATCCTGCCGGCCGAGGCGTCGTCGAACCTCGCGAAGTTCGACGCCATGCGCTACGGCCTGCGGGTCTACCCCGACGGCGTCGACGCGCCGAGTGCCGAGGAGGTCATGCGCGCGACCCGCGACAAGGGCTTCGGCGACGAGGTGAAGCGCCGCATCATCCTCGGCACCTACGCCCTGTCGAGCGGCTACTACGACGCCTACTACGGCCAGGCGCAGAAGGTGCGCACGCTGATCAGCCGCGACTTCGAGGCGGCGTTCGCCAAGGCGGACGTGCTGGTGTCGCCCACCGCGCCGACCACGGCCTTCAAGCTCGGCGAGAAGCTCGACGACCCGCTGGCGATGTACCTCAACGACCTCGCCACCATCCCCGCCAACCTCGCGGGCGTCCCCGGCATCTCGGTGCCCAGCGGCCTGGCCGACGAGGACGGCCTGCCGGCCGGCTTCCAGGTGCTCGCGCCCGCCCTCGCCGACGACCGCGTCTACCGCGTGGGCGCCGCGCTCGAGAAGCTGCTCGCCGACCAGTGGGGCGGCCCGCTGCTCGCGCAGGCCCCGACCCTGGACGGAGTCGCCCGATGAGCACCCCATGCCGCTGCTCCCTGCGCTCACTTCGTTCACTCCGCTCCCACCGGCAAGGGGACCCCGCATGACCGACACCCTGCTGACGTACGACGACGCGCTGGCGGCGTACGACCCCGTCCTCGGGCTCGAGGTGCACGTCGAGCTCAACACCGCCTCGAAGATGTTCTGCGGCTGCTCGACCGTGTTCGGCGCCGAGCCCAACACCCAGGTCTGCCCGGTGTGCCTCGGCCTGCCCGGCGCGATGCCCGTCGTCAACGGCAAGGGCGTCGAGTCGGCCATCCGCATCGGGCTCGCGCTCAACTGCCAGATCGCGGAGTGGTGCCGGTTCGCGCGGAAGAACTACTTCTACCCGGACATGCCGAAGAACTTCCAGACGTCGCAGTACGACGAGCCGATCGCGTACGACGGCTGGATGGACGTGGAGGTCGACGGGGAGACGTTCCGCGTCGAGATCGAGCGCGCGCACATGGAGGAGGACACCGGCAAGTCCACCCACGTCGGTGGCGCGACCGGCCGCATCCACGGCGCCGACCACTCGCTCGTCGACTACAACCGGGCCGGGATCCCGCTGATCGAGATCGTCACCAAGCCGATCCGCGGCGCGGGGGCGCGGGCGCCCGAGGTGGCCCGCGCGTACGTCGCCCAGCTGCGCGACCTGATCGTCGCGCTCGGCGTCTCCGAGGCGCGGATGGACCAGGGCAACCTGCGCGCCGACGTGAACCTCTCGCTCTCGACCAAGGGCTCCGACGTGCTCGGCACCCGGTCGGAGACCAAGAACGTCAACTCGTTCCGCTCCGTCGAGCGCGCCGTCCGGTTCGAGGTGCAGCGGCACGCCGCGATCCTCGCCGGGGGCGGCTCGATCGTGCAGGAGACCCGGCACTGGCACGAGGACACCGGCATCACGACCTCGGGCCGCGAGAAGTCCGACGCCGAGGACTACCGCTACTTCCCCGAGCCCGACCTGGTCCCGGTCGCCCCGACGAGGGACTGGGTCGAGGAGCTGCGCGCGACGCTGCCCGAGAACCCGACCGCCCGGCGCGCCCGGCTGCAGCAGGAGTGGGGCTTCTCCGACCTCGAGATGCGTGACACCGTCGGCGCCGGCGCGCTCGGCCTGGTCGAGGAGACCATCGCGGCCGGCGCCTCGCCGCAGGCGGCCCGCAAGTGGTGGCTCTCCGAGCTGTCCCGGCGCGCCAACGACGCCGGCGTCGACCTCGTCGACCTCGGGGTCACGCCCGCGCAGGTCGCCGGCGTGCAGGCGCTCGTCGACGCGGGCACGGTCAACGACAAGCTGGCCCGCCAGGTGTTCGACGGGCTGCTCGCCGGCGAGGGCACGCCCGAGGAGGTCGTCGAGAAGCGCGGCCTCGCGGTCGTCTCCGACGAGGGCGCGCTGTCGGCGGCCGTCGACAACGCGATCGCCGCCAACCCCGACGTCGCGGACAAGATCCGCGACGGCAAGGTGGCGGCGGCAGGTGCGCTGATCGGCGCGGTGATGAAGGAGATGCGCGGCCAGGCCGACGCCGCCCGCGTCCGCGAGCTCATCCTCGAGAAGCTCTCCTAGCTCGAGACAGCGCGAGCCGGGGCCACGACCCCCCGGCTCGCGTCGGGCTACCGGAGCGTGACGGTCTTCGTGTCCTCGAAGGGGGCGAAGCCCTCGCCGCCCGACATGTCCTCGTCGTGCACGCGCAGGGTGTACTCGCCGGGCGCGGCGTCGTCGGGCAGGTCGACGGTGAACTCGTAGGGCGCCATCGTGCAGCACTCCTTCGCCATCACCGGGTCGTCGGCGTTGGAGGCGACGACCGGGCCGTCGAGGCCGCCGCGGTACAGCTCCCACGCGACGTTGGCCTCGAAGAACGCGCCGACGCCGGAGACGGTGAACCCGTCCTCGACCGTCGCGCCCTGCGCCGGTTCGATGATCCAGACCTGGGCGAGCGTGTCCGTCTCGGCGCCCCGGGCCAGCGGCTCGGCGGTCGGCACGCCCAGGACCGTCGTGGCGGGTCCGCCGTCGAGCCGCAGCGCGACGGGCGCCGTGGTCTGGGTCGCGGCCTGCGCCGTCCACACGAGCTGCTGCACGGCCATCTCGGCGTCGGCCTTCGACATGCCGGCGGGCCGCTCACCGGGCACGCCGGTCAGGTCGAGCTGGATCTGCCCGTCGTTGCCGTTGCCGTCGAAGCCGGCCTGCACCTGGGTGCCGGCCGGCCACGGCGTGCGGTAGTCCGGGTCGTCCGGCGTGCGGCTCACCGCGTCCGTGACGGCCTGGTCGAGCGGGGCGCCGCCGATGCCGGGATGGAACTCGCGGTAGAGCCGCGGGCCCTGGCCGGTGTCGCCGACGTAGTAGACGGGCACGGCTCCCTCGACCGCGACCGGCGGCTCCTCGCTGTCGGGCTCCGCGGGGCTCGTGGTCGTGTCGGGCTCGGCGGCGGACGTCGGGCCGGCGGAGGCCGGTCCCTGGTCCGCGGTCGGCGTCGTGCCGTTGTTCATCATGACGACGCCGGTGATGACGGCGGCGGTGGCGAGCACCGCGGCCGCCGTACCGAGGAACCAGGGGCGGGTCGACGATGCAGACATCGGGCTCACCTTCGTGCGGGACTGGATGTCGTCGAGGCCGTCGCGCGGCTGCACGTCGGCGGTCGCCTCGTCGAGCAGGGCACGCAGCCGGTCCTGCTCGCCGGGGGTCAGGTCGGGGTCGGGAGTCATGACGGGTCCTCCGTCTCGTGGGTGCTGTCGAGGAGGGGGCCGAGACTGGTGCGCAGCGCCGCTGCCGCGCGCGAGGCGTGGCTCTTCACCGCGCCGTTGCTGATGCCGAGGGCGTCGGCGATCTGGGCCTCCGAGAGGTCGAGGTAGTAGCGCAGCGCCACCACCTCGCGCTGTCGCTGCGGGAGCGCGCGAAGCGCCTCCAGCACGTGGGTACGGCGTTCCGCCACGACGGTGTCCTCGTCCGCACCGGGCCGGGGCGGCACCGGCTCCGGGACGTGTCGCGCGGCCACGACCCGGCGACGCAGCACCGAGCGGGAGCGGTTGACGACGGCCTGCCGCAGGTACGCGAGCGCCTTGTCGGGCTCGCGCAGCGACCGCCAGCGGCCGTGCATCGCGACGAAGGCGTCCTGCACCACCTCCTCGGCCGTCTCGGGGTCGCGCACGAGCAGGACGGAGAGCCGGACCAGCTGCCGGTAGTGCGCGGCGTACAGCTGCTCCACGGCGTCGTCGGCGTCCCAGGCACGCGCGTCGGCGCGGTCGCCCGCGTCGGGGCCGGACATGTCACCCCCTGGCCGGGGTCGCTGGAGCAGGGCGTTCCTCACGGTAGTTCCACGCGCGGCCCCGCGATCCGGTTGACACGCGCCTACGCTGAGTCCATGACGGAGAAGGCCGACCCCGTGACCGACCCGGACTGCCTGTTCTGCAAGGTCGTCGCCGGCGACATCCCGGCCGACGTCGTGCACGAGAGCGACACGACCGTGGCGTTCCGCGACATCGAGCCGCAGGCGCCCACCCACGTGCTGGTCGTCCCGCGCGCCCACCACGCCGACGCCGCAGCGCTCGCCGCCGCCGAGCCGACCGTGCTGGTCGACCTGGTCGACGCCGCCGCGGCCGTGGCCAAGGCCGACGGGATCGCCGACGACGGCTACCGCCTGGTGTTCAACACCGGCGCGTCGGCGCACCAGACGGTGTTCCACGCCCACCTGCACGTGCTCGGCGGGCGCACGATGACCTGGCCCCCGGGATGACCCGGCGGCCGGCGGGGGCGGGGGCAGTGGCGGCGCTGACCGTCTCGCTGCTGCTCCTGGCCGGCTGCGCCGGCTCCGACGCGCCTGCCGCCAAGGACAGCCGCGTCCGCGACGCGGTCGGCCAGCTCGCGACCAAACAGGGTGCCCGCGACCTCGACGCCCACGTCGACGAGCAGCACGACGGTGCCGCCGCGGCTCGCACCCCGCTGCGCCCGGGCGAGCGGTTCGCGCGGCTCGCCATGCCGGCGGCGTACACCCCGTCCGCCCCGAACGGCACCGGCAACGACGACTACCGCTGCTTCCTGCTCGACCCGCACCTCGGCCAGGACGCCTACCTCACCGGCCTCGACGTGCTGCCCGGCACCGAGCGCGTCGTGCACCACGTGATCCTGTTCAAGGTGCCCCCCGACGTCGTGGCGCAGGCCAAGGCCGCGGACGCCGCCGAGACGGGGCAGGGCTGGACCTGCTTCGGCGGCACCGGCCTCGGCGGTGACGGCGGCAACGGCCTCGACGACGCGCCCTGGCTGGGCGCCTGGGCGCCCGGCGGCGGCGAACGGGTGATGGCCGACGACCTCGGTATCCCGCTGGAGGCAGGCACCCAGGTCGTCATGCAGGTGCACTACAACCTGCTGGCCGGCCCCGGCCCCGACGTGACCTCGGCCCAGCTGCGGCTCGCGCCCGGCGACGCCGACCTCGAGCCGCTGCAGACCGTGCTGCTGCCTGCGCCGGTCGAGCTGCCCTGCCGCCCCGGCAGGACGGGCAAGCTCTGCAGCCGTGACAAGGCGGTCGCGGACGTGATCGCGCGCTTCGGACAGGCCGGCCAGGCCGCCAACGCGCTGCACCTGCTGTGCGGCACCGAGCCACCCGGTCCCGTCCAGCACTGCGACCGCACCATCGACCGTCCCGCGACGCTCCGCGCCGTCGCCGGGCACATGCACCTGCTCGGCAGGAGCATGCACATCGACGTCAACCCCGGCACGCCCCGCGAGAAGCGGGTGCTCGACATCCCGGTCTGGGACTTCGACAACCAGGGCTCCCAGGCGGTCGACCCGCTCGCGCTACGCCGCGGCGACGTCGTCCGGGTCACCTGCGAGCACGACCAGGCGCTGCGCGACGTGCTGCCGGCGTTCGAGGGCCAGGAGGAGCGGTACGTCGTCTGGGGCGAGGGCACGACCGACGAGATGTGCCTCGGCATGCTCCTGGTCACCCGGCCGTGAGCGGGACGGTTCCGCCAAACGCAGGAGCGCACCTGGGGGTGTGCTGAGTAGCATGGAACGGACACATCGCCCGCGAGACCAGGGAGGGCAGGCCGGACCGGCCACCCCATGACAGAGACCGACACTCCTCAGCACATCATCGTCGTGCCGGCGAGCGTCCCGATGGTGAGCCTGCTCGGCCCCCGCGACGAGCACCTGGCCCTCATCGAGCAGGCGTTCGAGGCCGACGTCCACGTCCGCGGCAACCAGGTCACCCTGCGCGGCGAGCCCGCCGAGGTGGCGCTCGTCGAACGGCTGCTCGACGAGCTCGTGACGATCATCCGCACCGGCCAGGGGATCACCCCCGAGACCGTCGAGCGCGCGATCGGCATGCTCCGCCAGGAGACCTCCGAGCGTCCCGCCGACGTGCTCAGCATGAACATCCTGAGCAACCGCGGCCGCACCATCCGGCCCAAGACGCTCAACCAGAAGCGCTACGTCGACGCCATCGACAAGCACACCATCGTCTTCGGCATCGGTCCCGCCGGCACCGGCAAGACCTACCTCGCGATGGCCAAGGCCGTGCAGGCGCTGCAGTCCAAGAACGTCAACCGGATCATCCTGACCCGGCCCGCCGTCGAGGCGGGGGAGCGGCTCGGCTTCCTGCCCGGCACCCTGAGCGAGAAGATCGACCCCTACCTGCGACCGCTGTACGACGCCCTCCACGACATGCTCGACCCGGAGACGATCCCCAAGCTGCTGGCGGCCGGGACGATCGAGGTGGCGCCGCTGGCCTACATGCGCGGCCGCACGCTCAACGACGCGTTCATCATCCTCGACGAGGCGCAGAACACCTCGCCCGAGCAGATGAAGATGTTCCTGACCCGCCTCGGCTTCGGCTCCAAGATCGTGGTCACCGGCGACGTCACGCAGGTCGACCTGCCCAACGGCATCAAGAGCGGCCTGCGCGTCGTGGAGGGCATCCTCGACGACGTGAAGGACATCTCGTTCAACCGGCTCACCAGCAGCGACGTCGTACGACACCGCCTGGTCGGGCACATCGTCGCGGCGTACGACGACTACGAGGCGCGCCGCGAGCCGGGCCCCGACCGCGCCCGCACCACCCGGTGAGCGGGGGACCGGCATGAGCATCGAGATCCTCAACGAGTCCGGCGCCGACGTCGACGTCAAGGAGCTGTCCCGGCTCGCGCGCTTCGTCATCGACCGCATGCGTGTCCACCCGCAGGCCGAGCTGTGCATCAAGCTCGTCGACGAGGACACCATCGCCGAGCTCAACGAGAAGTGGATGGAGAAGGAAGGCCCCACCGACGTGCTGGCCTTCCCGATGGACGAGCTGCGGCCCGGCCTGGTCAACGAGGAGCCCGAGGAGGGCGTGCTCGGCGACCTGGTGCTGTGCCACTCCGTCGCGGAGAAGCAGGCGAAGGCCGCGGGTCACGCCACCGCCGACGAGGTCGACCTGCTCACCACCCACGGCATCCTGCACCTCCTCGGCTACGACCACGCCGAGCCCGAGGAGCACCGCGAGATGTTCGGCCTCCAGGCCCGGCTGCTCGCCGAGTGGCAGGGTGCGCGTCGCGGCGAGGTCCTCGCCGGCGACGAGCCGGTCTGAGCGTGGTGACGACCCGATGAGCAGCATCGACGTCTGGATGCTCGTCCTCGCGGTCATATTGATCGTCGTCGCGGGCGCGTTCAGCAGCGCCGACGCCGCGCTGTCGTCGTTCTCCAAGGCCCGCGCGGAGCAGATCGCCCACGACGGCCGGCCGGGTGCCGCCCGGCTGCTCAGGATCGTCGAGGACCCGCCCCGCTACCTCAACACCGCGCTGTTCCTGCGGATGCTGTGCGAGATCGCCGCGATCGTCATGGTCACCGTCGTCTCGCTCGACCTGATCATCGTCGGCGGCAGCGCCGAGACCGGTCCCGAGGTCGGCGACCGCCGCTGGCTCGCGATGCTCGCCGCGATCGGCATCTCGCTGGTGGTGTCGTTCGTGGTCATCGGCGTCTCGCCGCGCACCGTCGGCCGCCAGCACGCCGAGCGCGTCGCGCTGATCTCCGCCGGTCCGCTGCTGGCGTTCACCAAGGTGCTCGGGCCGGTGCCGCGGCTGCTGATCCTCGTCGGCAACGCGATCACTCCGGGCCGCGGCTTCTCCGAGGGGCCGTTCTCGACCGAGGCCGAGCTGCGCGAGCTCGTCGACCTCGCCGAGGCGTCGTCGGTGATCGAGTCCGGCGAGCGGCAGATGATCCACTCGGTCTTCGAGCTCGGCGACACGATCGTCCGCGAGGTGATGGTGCCGCGCACCGACGTGGTGTTCATCGAGCGCAACAAGACGCTGCGCCAGGCCATCTCGCTCGCGCTGCGCAGCGGCTACTCCCGCATCCCCGTCGTCGGCGAGAACCTCGACGACATCGTCGGCTTCGCCTACCTCAAGGACCTCACCCGGCGGGTGTTCGACCGCCACGAGGCCGAGCAGACCGAGCGGGTCGAGTCGGTGATGCGTCCGGTCATGTACGTCCCCGACTCCAAGCCCATCGACGGCCTGCTCCGCGACATGCAGACCGAGCGCAAGCACGTCGCCGTCGTCGTCGACGAGTACGGCGGCACCGCGGGCCTGGTCACGATCGAGGACGTGCTGGAGGAGATCGTCGGCGAGATCACCGACGAGTACGACGTCGAGCAGACCGACGTCGAGCACCTCGCCAACGGCAGCACCCGGGTCAGCTCGCGCTTCGCCGTCGACGACCTCGAGCACGTCTGCGGCGTCGCGGTGGAGGACGACGACGTCGACACCGTCGGCGGCCTGCTCGCCAAGCACCTCGGCCGGGTACCGATCGCGGGCTCCGTCGTCGAGCTGCACGGGCTGCGCTTCGAGGCCGAGGGGCCCGCCGGCCGCCGCAACCGCATCGGCACCGTGCTGGTCACCCGGCTGGAGGCCGAGCCGGAGCGCCACGGCGACGAGTCCTACCCTGACTCCCATGCCGACGAACGTGCCGAACGAGCTCACTGACCCCGAGGACCACAAGCTCGTCACGCTCGCCCGCACCACGCGTGCGCGCACCCGCGCCGCCGAGGGCGCCTGCCTGCGCGACGGCGACGGGCGCACCTACGCCGGCGCCACCGTCGACCTGCCGACCCTGCGGCTCACCGCCGCCCAGGTGGCCGTCGCGATGGCGGTCGCGTCCGGCTCGCGCGGTCTCGAGGCGGTCGTCGTGCTCGGCGACGCCGCCGTCCTCGACGAGGCCGACCTGTCGGTCGTGCGCGACTTCGGCGGCCACGGTGTCCCCGTGCACCTGGCGGCGCCCGACGGCACGATCGTCGCCTCGGTGCGGTCCTGAGCGGTTGATACCGATATCGATAGCCCGACCGTGACCCCTGGGTCACTCCCGGACTACCGACGTCGGTAGTGCACCCGGGTCACCTGTGACGGTTGTCGCAGAAATGCTTGATCCGTGCGCGGTACATTGCGAGACGTGGCAGATCCGGTGGGTAGGGACCGGCACGCCGACGCGGTGCGGCGGCTGCGGGCGTCGTACGACGCCGTGCCGTCGGGCGCGCCCGTGCGGCTGGCCAAGCGCACTTCCAACCTGTTCCGGGCGCGCGCGAGCGCGACCGCGCCAGGCCTCGACGTCAGCGGCCTCGGGGGCGTGATCGAGGTCGACGCGCAGGCGCGGACCGCCGACGTCCAGGGCATGTGCACCTACGAACGGCTCGTCGACGTCACGTTGCCGCGCGGCTTCATCCCGTACGTCGTGCCGCAGCTGCGCACGATCACCCTGGGCGGCGCCGTCACCGGGCTCGGCATCGAGTCGACGTCCTTCCGCAACGGCCTGCCGCACGAGTCTGTCCTGGAGATGGACGTGCTCTGCGGCGACGGTGAGATCCGCACGGTGCGGCCCGGCGACGACCTGTTCGACGCGTTCCCGAACTCCTACGGCTCGCTCGGCTACGCCACCCGGCTGCGCATCGGGTTGGAGCCGGTGCCGTCGCACGTCGAGCTGCGGCACCTGCCGTTCAGCGACTTCGACGCGATGTCCCGCCTGATCGCCGAGATCTGCGAGACCCGCAGCCACGACGGCGAGCGGGTCGACGGCCTGGACGGCGTCGTGTTCGCTCCCGGCGAGGCCTACCTGACGCTGGCGCGGTTCACCGGCGCCGAGTCCCGGAGCCGGGCCAGCGACTACACCGGCATGGAGCCCTACTTCCGCTCGGTGCAGCGCCTCGGCAGCGGCTCGCCCGCGGGCGGCCGGGACCGGCTGACGATGTACGACTACCTCTGGCGCTGGGACACCGACTGGTTCTGGTGCTCGGGCGCCTTCGGGCTGCACGACCCGCGGGTGCGGCGGCTGTGGCCGCGGCGCTACCGGCGCAGCGACGTGTTCCACAAGATCGTCGGGCTCGAGAACCGCTACCACGTCAAGGCCCGTCTCGACCGCCGCAAGGGCCTGCCCGACCGCGAGCGCGTCATCCAGGACGTCGAGGTGCCCGCCGAGCGGCTCACCGAGTTCCTCACCTGGTTCGACGACGAGGTCGAGATGCGTCCCGTGTGGCTGTGCCCGCTGCGCAGCACGCGCGACTGGCCGTCGTACCCGCTCCGTCCCGGCGCCACCTACGTCAACGTCGGCTTCTGGGGCACCGTCCCGATCCGGCCCGGCGCCCGCGACGGCGACCGCAACCGCGCCGTCGAGGCCAAGGTCACCGAGCTCGGCGGCCACAAGTCCCTGTACTCCGACGCCTACTACGACCGCGCGACGTTCGACCGGCTCTACGACCAGGACTTCGCGCGCACCGTCCGCAAGCAGACCGACCCCGACGGTCGGCTGACCGACCTCTACGAGAAAGCAGTGGAACGTCGATGACCAGCACCCTCAACCGCACGACCTCGTCCTCCACTCCCTCGGTGACCATCGGCGAGGCCGTCGAGCGGATCATGCCCCAGGGCCTGCCCTTCCGGTTCTCGGCCTACGACGGCAGCGCCGCCGGTCCCGAGGACGCCCCGATCCACCTCGCGCTGCGCAACGAGCGCGGCCTGTCCTACCTGCTCACCGCCCCCGGCGACCTCGGCATGGCGCGCGCCTACGTCCGCGGCGACCTGGTCATCGAGGGTGTGCACCCGGGCAACCCCTACGACGCGCTCGTCTACCTGCAGAACAACCTGAGGTTCAAGGTGCCCTCGCCCTCGGAGGCGATGCGGCTCGCGCGCGGCCTCGGGCTGAGCCACTTCCTGCCGCCGGAGCCGCCGCCGCAGGAGTCGCTGCCGCGCTGGCGCCGGCTGGTCGAGGGCTTCCGCCACTCGCGCACCCGCGACGCCGGCGCGATCCACCACCACTACGACGTCTCCAACCGGTTCTACGAGATGGTCCTCGGCCCCTCGATGACCTACACCTGCGCGTGCTTCCCGTCCGAGACCGCGACGCTGGAGGAGGCGCAGGCCAACAAGTACGACCTCGTCGCCCGCAAGCTCGACCTCAAGCCGGGGATGCGGCTGCTCGACGTCGGCTGCGGCTGGGGCGGCATGGTGCGGCACGCCGCCCGGGAGTACGGCGTCCAGGTCATCGGCGTGACGCTCTCCCGGGAGCAGGCCACGTGGGGACAGGAGGCCGTGCGCCGCGAGGGCCTCGAGGACCTCGCCGAGGTGCGCCACGGCGACTACCGCGAGATCACCGAGACGGACTTCGACGCGGTCAGCTCCATCGGCCTCACCGAGCACATCGGCGTGCGCAACTACCCGTCGTACTTCTCCTTCCTGCGCGGCAAGCTCGTGCCGGGCGGCCGGATCCTCAACCACTGCATCACCCGCGCCGACAACCAGTTCCGCGACACCGGGGCGTTCATCGACCGCTACGTCTTCCCCGACGGCGAGCTCACCGGCTCCGGCCGGATCATCACGGTGATGCAGGACAACGCCATCGAGGTGCGCCACGAGGAGAACCTCCGCGAGCACTACGCGCTGACGCTCAAGGGCTGGTGCGAGAACCTCGAGGCCAACTGGGACGCCTGCGTCGACGAGGTCGGCACCGGCACCGCGAAGGTCTGGGGCCTCTACATGGCGGGCTCGCGCCTCGCGTTCGAGCGCAACGAGATCCAGCTGCACCAGGTGCTCGGCGTGCGGACCGACGACCAGGGCCGCTCCGGGTTCCCGCTGCGCCCCACCTGGCTGTCGTAGCAACCGGCGCACCAGGCAGAATCGCGGGGTGACCGAGACCGATCAGCCCGGGTTCCGCAGCGGCTTCGCGTCGTTCGTCGGCCGGCCCAACGCCGGCAAGTCGACCCTGACCAACGCGCTCGTCGGCACCAAGGTCGCGATCACCTCCTCGCGCCCGCAGACCACGCGGACCGTGGTGCGCGGCATCGTGCACCGGCCCGACGCGCAGCTCGTGCTCGTCGACACCCCCGGCCTGCACCGACCGCGGACGCTGCTCGGCGAGCGGCTCAACGACCTGGTCACCACCACCTGGGCCGAGGTCGACGTCGTCGCGGTGTGCTTCCCCGCCGACGAGAAGGTCGGGCCGGGCGACCGGTTCATCGTCAACGAGCTCGCCAAGGTCCGCCGTACCACCAAGATCGCGGTCGCCACCAAGACCGACCTCGTCGAGCCCGACCGGCTCGGCCAGCACCTGCTCGACATCCAGGCGCTGGGGGAGGAGACCGGCACCGACTGGGCCGAGATCGTCCCGGTCTCGGCGAAGTCCGGCGACCAGGTCGCGCTGCTCGCCGACCTGCTGGTCGCCCGGCTGCCCGAGGGGCCGCCGCTCTACCCCGACGGCGAGCTCACCGACGCGCCCGAGGAGGCGATCGTCGCCGAGCTGATCCGCGAGGCCGCGCTCGAGGGCGTGCGCGACGAGCTGCCGCACTCCATCGCCGTCGTCGTCGAGGAGATGGGGCTGCGCGAGGGCCGGCCCGAGGACAAGCCGCTGCTCGACATCCACGCCAACGTCTTCGTCGAGCGGTCGTCGCAGAAGGGCATCGTCATCGGACACAAGGGCAGTCGCCTGCGTCAGGTCGGCACCGACGCCCGCAAGGGCATCGAGGCGATGCTCGGCACGCCGGTGTACCTCGACCTGCACGTCAAGATCGCCAAGGACTGGCAGCGCGACCCCAAGCAGCTGCGCCGGCTCGGGTTCTGAGGTCCAGCCCACCGGTGACTTCCGGGCGCCTCGCTGGTCCACCCTGGTGAACGACGACCAGGAGAGGACCCGTCATGGACGAGCAGTTCGACGCGACCATGCAGAAGAGCGAAGCGAAGGGCGGCTGGACGTACGTCGTCTGGCCCCGCTCGGCGGAGTACTTCGGCACCCGCGGCCTGGTCAAGGTCAGCGGCACCATCGACGGCGAGCCGTTCCGTTCGTCGTTCATGGCGATGGGCGACGGCACCCACAAGCTGCCGGTGAAGGCCGATGTGCGGCGGAAGATCGGCAAGGAGGCGGGCGACACCGTGGCCGTCCGCCTCCTCGAGCGCCACTCGTCCTAGCGGCGTTGTCAGCGGACGCGGCAGGTCAGCAGGAGGTACTCCCACTGCATCGTGCCGGCCGCGTCGGAGCCTTCACTCGCCTCGAACGCCCGGCGCGACAGGTCGGCGAGCTCAGTGTCGAGCGAGGCGACCTTCTCGGGCTGGTCGGCGATCTGCTTGTACGCCGCGATCGTCGGGCCGTACGTCGCCTTGAAGAAGTCCCGGAACTCCTCGGGCGAGCCGAAGCGGTCGACGGTCAGCATCCGCCGCTCGGCCACCACGTCGTCGACGCGGTCGCCGAGCAGTTCCCGGACGTGCTCCTCCTTGCCCCACAGCGGGGGCGGCGAGACGCCGGCCGGGGGCGGGGCGACGTACGGCTTCATCGTCGCGAACATCTGCCCGATGAAGCCCTCCGGCGTCCAGCTCACCAGCCCGATCGTGCCTCCCGGCTTCGTCACCCGGACGAGCTCGTCAGCGCTCTCCTGGTGGTGCGGCGCGAACATCACGCCCACGACCGACATCGTCGTGTCGAACGCGTCGTCGTCGAACGGCAGCGCCTCGGCGTCGGCCTCGCGCCACGCCAGGGACACCCCCTGCGCCTCGGCGTCCGCCTTGCCCCGCTCGAGCAGCTCCGGGGTGAGGTCGCTCGCCACCACGTCGGCGCCGAGCCGGGCGGCCGGGATCGCCGCGTTGCCGGAGCCGGCGGCCACGTCGAGCACCTTGTGCCCGGCGCGCACCCCACACGCCTCGACGAGCACCGGCCCGAGGGACGGGATCACCTCGTCGGCCACGCTCGGGTAGTCCCCGAACGCCCACATCGCCCGGTGCTTCGCCTTGAGCTCGGCCCCCGCGGATGACGTCGTCGTCGCCGTCATGTCCTTCTCCTTCGTCGTTCCCCCACGGATGCTTCGTGCTTCGACGGTAGGGAGCCGCCAGGGGGTCGCCTAGTACGACATCTGTACCGGCCGAACCGGCCCGTCCGGTTTGGCCCGGCTTGCCCCGTGGCGGTCTCGGTACGGCGGGCCTAACCTCCCGGAATGGGGACGACGTACGGGCAGTTCTGCCCCGTGGCCAAGGCCATGGAGCTCCTCGACGAGCGCTGGACCATGTTGCTGGTCCGCGAGCTCGTCCTGGGCAGCGAGCACTTCAACGACCTGCGGCGCGGGCTGCCGCGGATGTCGCCGTCGCTGCTGTCGAAGCGGCTGCACCAGCTCGTCCGGGCCGGCGTCGTCGACAAGGTCGTGGACGGCAAGGACGTGCGCTACGTGCTCACCCCGGCCGGGCAGGAGCTGCGGCCCGTCGTCGAGGCCGTCGGCACGTGGGGTGCGCGGTGGATCGGCGAGCTCGGGGACGTCGACCTGGACCCCAAGCTGCTGCTGTGGGACATGCACCGCAACGTCGACCACGCCGCCGTGCCGCGCGGCCGGACCGTGGTGCACTTCCGGTTCCCGGAGCTGCGCGGGCCGGCCGGGCGCTGGTGGCTGGTGATCATGCCGCCGGAGGAGGTCGACGTCTGCGACACCGACCCGGGTCACGACGTCGACGTCGTGGTCACCTCGAGCCTGCGCGACCTCACCGACGTGTGGCGCGGCGCCCGCAGCTGGGCGGACGCCCTGCGCGCCGAACGGGTGTCGTTCGACGGCCCGGCCACGGTGCGGCGCGACGTACCGCGGTGGTTCCCGCCGAGCGGCTTCGCCCTCGTCGAGCACGCCGACGGGCTGGTCGCCCTCTGAACAGCGGCGTCTTCAGCAGGCGGAGGCGTAGACCCCGGCGTCGGTGGGGGGCGCGTCGGTGGACTTGGCGTTCTTGCGGTCGAGCGTGAAGTAGCGCAGCCAGTCCATCTGCATGCGGCTGCGGTTCATCCGGACTCCGGGCTCGGCGACCATGCTGTAGCGGACCGTGAAGGGGACGCCGGAGAGCGCCTCGGGGCGGCGCTCCGTGCGGATCACGTGTGCGTCGACGAACCAGGAGATGCGCTTGGGCCGGACCTCGACGGCGAACGTGTGCCACTGGTTGTCGGCGAGGTTCAGCGCCTTCGAGGCGGTGAACTCGCGGTTGGGCAGGTTGCGGATCCAGAGGTTCGCGCTGGTGTCGCCGAACTGGTAGCCCTGCAGGCCGACGTTCAGCGCGCCGCAGCGCTCGTCGCGGTCGCCGGCGGGGACGAGCTCGGTGCGGACCTTGTAGTCGGCGAAGCTCGTGGAGTAGCGGCGCGAGCGGAGCCGGATCTCCCAGCGGCCGGTCGACGCCCCGGACCTGGTGCTGGTCGCGGTCACGGTGCCCTCGTCGGCGGTGTTCAGCGTGAGCATGCCGAACTGGTGCTGGACGAGGCCGGGGCCCTCGACGTGGTACTTCCGCGGCTTGCGGCCCGTCTCGTAGTCGTCCTGCCACAGCGGGTGTCCCCACTTGAACGTCGACTGCGCGTTGACCGGGCCCGGCGGGTTGGCGTGGTCGGCCGTGGCGCTCGGCGCGGCGCCCGGCAGGACGGTGACGGCGGCGAGCACGGAGAGGGCGGCAGCGGTCCAGCGGGCGTGGGTGCGCATCGTTCGAGGCTAGGCAGACATGTCCGCTTTTGTACAGACAGAACGGGTGGCCGCGGGGGTGAGGGGCACGCGGCGGATGAGAGGCTCGGCCCGTGGTGACCCGCTGGACGCTGACCGTCGACTGCCAGGACGCGAACGTCGTGGCGGCGTTCTGGAAGGAGGCTCTCGGGTACGTCGACCGGCCCGCGCCGCGCGGCTGGGACTCCTGGGAGCAGTGGCTGCGCGACATGCACGTGCCGGAGGAGGAGTGGGGCGACGCCGCCGCGCTCACGGACCCCGACGGCGTGCTGCCGGACATCTCGTTCCTCAGGGTGCCCGAGGGCAAGACGGTCAAGAACCGGCTGCACCTCGACCTCCAGGTGGGTGGCGGCCGCGATCTCGACCAGGCCGTGCGGGTCGAGCGGATCCGCAGCCACGTCGACCGGCTGGTCGCGGCGGGCGGGCGGGTGCTGGCCGAGCACCACGACGGCGACCGGCTCGACCACGTCGTGCTCGCCGACCCGGAGGGCAACGAGCTCTGCGTCGTCTGACGCCGGCCGTCGGCGTGCCGTCAGCGAGCCGTCAGGGGTGCGCCTTCTCGCCGACCGCGGCCTTCTCGGCGATCAGTCCGACCCGCTTCGCGCGGGTGGCCTCCTGCTTGGCGGTGACGACCCAGGCGAGCATCATCTTGCGGGCCGATGCCGAGAACGCGTCCCACTGCTCGCGCGACCCGGGGTGCGCCACGAACGCGGCCGCCAGGTCCGGCGGGACCACGAGGTCCTCGACGTCGTCGTACAGCGTCCAGGTGCCGTCGGCCTTGGCGGCCTCGATGACGGCCCGTCCCGGCGCCTCCATCAGCCCCTCGCGCTCGAGGCGTTCGATGCGCACCTTGTTGGTGCGTGCCCACACGCTGCCCTTGCGGCGCGGGGAGAACCACTGCATCGCCCGGTCGTCGTCGAGCGTGCGCACGGTCGCGTCGATCCAGCCGTAGCGCAGCGCCTCGCAGACCGACGCCTCGTAGTCGAACGCCTGGTCTGCCGCGCGGCGCGGCGTCACCAGCCACACGCCGCGGGTGTCGGCGTGGTGGGCGGCGAGCCATGCGGTCCACTCGGCGAGCGCCCCTGGCTCGAACCGCTCGGCCTCGTCCATCACTCCCATGCGCTCATCCTGCCGGAGCGCACCGACAAGTCGGCGGTCAGCCGAGGACAGCCACCGGTCAGTCCGGCGCCCAGCAGAAGCCGTAGCGCTGGCCCTGGTCCCACTGCTCCCGGGTCGGCCACTCCCAGCCGTACTCGAACGACAGCGGGTCGTCGGCCGCGCCCGCGGCGCGGTCGCGGCAGCTCTCGTCGCCGGCGTCGCGCACCCGGGCGGTCCCGGGGTACCGCTTCCCGCCGGCCAGCGGGATCGTCGCGATCGCCCGCCACGAGTGCCGCCGGTCGCAGATCACCCGCTCGAACCCGCGGGTACCGGGCTCGGCGGTCCCGCACAGCCCGTACGTCGCCGGCCCGGCGGCGCGGTCCAGCACGCCGGCGACGCGCGGCCGGGGCGGCAGCGGGTGCAACGTGTCCCGGGCGGCGATCGCGACCAGGTCGCAGCGGAACCAGTCGGCGCCCTGCTCTGCCTGCTCCGGCGTCGGTGCGAACCACACCACGGCGAACCGGCTGAGCGAACGGTGCTCCGGGGTGCCGCCGACGTACGCCGCCATCCGGCGCGGGCAGGTGCGGGCCATCTGCGCGCGCACCCGCTCGGCGTCCACCGCGAGCCGGTGCCCGTCGACGACGAGGTCTAGCCGCCCGACATGGACGGTCTGCGCGTCGTGCCGCCCGGTGCAGGGCACCGGCTCGGCGTCGTTGCTGGTCCGGCCGAGCTCCCGGAACGCGTAGCGGTAGCAAGCCTTGGCCTTCGGCGCCGGCGGGGGCGTGGCCTCGGCCTGCTCGGTGCCGGCGCCCTCCGCCGCCGTGGTGCCGGGGGAGCCGGACGCTCCGGGCGGCTCGCCGTCGCTCGCGTCGCCGCCCCCGCCATCCGCGGTGCAGCCGGCGACGAGGACCGCGCTCGCCGCCGCGGCGAGGAACGTGCGGAGCCGGCTCATTCGCCCGTCTTCGCCCAGCAGATCGAGCGGCGGTTGCCGGCCTTCCACTCCGCTTCGTGGAACCACGTGTAGCCGAAGTCGTAGTCGACGGGGTAGTTCATCCAGGCGCCGACCGAGTCGGAGCAGTAGTCGCGGGTGCGGGCGGCGACGACCCGGTCGCCCGGGTAGTCCTCGTCGTTCTCGCCGAGGACGATCGTGGTCACCGCGCGCCAGGTGTGCTTCTCGCTGCAGGGGATCTTCACCGAGTCGGCGACCGTGGGCCCGTCGACGCAGACCAGCCACTTGTCCTCGGGGTCGCCGAGCAGGATGCCCTCGGCGGTCCTCGGCAGCGTCACCAGCGACGTCGACTCCTCGCCGCCGCCGACCACGTCGCAGCGCCACCAGCGGGCGCCGCCGTCCCACGCCTCCTGGCTCGGCCGGAACCAGGCCCAGGTCACCGTCGACCGCATGACCAGGCTCTCGTCGCCGCCCAGGAAGCGCCGGAACTGCTTCTCGCACGCGTCGAACACGTGCGCGCCGAGCGCCGGGTCGTCGATGTCGCCCTCGGCGGACGAGACGTCGTCGGGGAACTCACCCACGGCGAACGTCTCCGCGGTGTGCTTCCGGGCGCAGTCGACCGGAGGCGACGCGTTGCTCGCGGCCAGCACGTCGTCGGGCTCGAGCAGCCGGCACTGGCCCACCTCCGGCGGGCGGGTCGAGACCGGTTCCTCGCTGCCGCCGAGCGCGGGCAGCGCCGCGCATCCCCCGAGGACGAGCAGCGCCAGCAGCAGCGGCACGCGGGAGAGCAAGAACGAACCTCAGGTGTGGTCGGGGGACACGAGTGCGGCGATGGTACCGCCGAGCTCGTACGCCGCCGCGAGGTGCTCCTCACCGACGTCGCCGAGCACGCTGAGCACCTCGGCCGACTGGCGCCAGCCCAGCGCCCCCACGATCGACCGCACGGCCCGCACGGCGCCCTCGGTGTCGTAGCGGCCGTGGACGTAGAGCCCCCACGGCCGGCCGCGGGTGGTCGCCGCCTCGTCGGAGGAACCGTCCCCGGCCGACCCGTCGTCGGACAGGGCGCCGCCGACCCGGAGGAACGTGGAGTCGAAGAAGTGCTTGAGCGCGCCGCTCATGTAGCCGAAGTTGGCGGTCGTGCCGAGGACGTAGCCGTCCGCCCCCAGCACGTCGTCCGCGGTCGCCTCCAGTGCCGGCCGCACGACCACGTCGACGCCGGCGATCGCGTCGTCGTGGGCGCCGTCCAGCACGGCGTCGGTCAGTGCCGTGACGCCGCGCGTGGGGGAGTGGTGCACGACGAGCAGGGTGGCCATCAGCGCTCCCGCTTGAAGACCGTGCTCCGCGCGACCTCGCGCATCCCGAGCCGCTCGTTGACCGCGATCATGTGGTGGTTGGTGGAGTCGTTCCACGTCTCGACGCCGGTCACCTCGGGCCGCTCGTGTCGAAGCCACGCGATCATGTCGAGCTTGAGCAGCAGCCCGAGCCGGTGGCCGCGGTGCGCACGCACCACCGAGGTGTCCTCCTGGTGCGCGGTCGACGGGTCGAACTCGTCGACGCACACCATCGACAGCCCCGCGGGCTCGCCCGTGCCGCGGTGCCGGGCGACGACGGTGTACTGCGTCTGCCGGCGTCGCGTGAGCGCCTGCTCGTAGGCCGCGATCCGGTCGGTCGGGTAGCTCTCGAACTCCAGCGCGTCGGGGGCGTCGTTGATCGCCTCGCGCAGCACCACCATCTCTTGCAGGTCCGCCTCGGGGGTCGGGCCGACCCGGCGGACGAGCTCGTAGCCGTCCGCCGCCGCGTCGGCCTCGCGCCGCATCGACGACCAGCCCGGGTCGGGAGCGTCGAGGTCCAGCCGCCGTACGGCGGACGTGTGCGACGCGGTGAAGCCCCAGGCGGTGAGCGCCGGTCGGCCCGGCGTGCCCTCCCAGGCCCGGGTGCGGAGCCGGGTGCGGGTCGTCCCGGCGGTGAGCGCGTCGAGGAGGGCGCGGCCGACGCCCCGGCCCTGGTGGTCGGGCGCGACGCAGCCCTGGAGGAAGAGGCTGTCGGTGTACTCGCGGCGCGGCTCGGTCGCCCGGGCCCAGCCGACGAGACGGTCGTCTTCGCGGGCGAGCAGCACGACCTGGTCCTCGGGCTCGCCGCTGCCCTCCACGATGTCGAGCAGCAGGGCGGGTCCGGTGTAGGCGGCGACATCGACGCCGACGAGGCAGGAACGGCGCAGCTCGGCGAGCTCGTCCGCCGTGTCGAGGTCCAGGTCTCGCGGGTCGACCGCATCGATGCGCATGCCGCCATCCTCGTCTATGGTGGTCGGGTCATGAGCGCGCGCCTCCTCCTCCTTGGCTGCCGCAGCGAGGTCTGACCCAGCCGGACCCCTCGTTGCGGAGTTCGGCACGTGCCTGCAGCCCGGCGCCCACCGCTGACCTGACGAGGACCCCATGACCACCCCTGGCAGCACCCCGCTCTACGCCGCCGGCCACCACCAGAAGCCGGGCGGCATGCCGCACCACCGCTACCGCGCGTTCCCGCCGGTCGACCTGCCCGACCGCACCTGGCCGGGCAACACGATCACCCACGCGCCGCGCTGGCTGTCGACCGACCTGCGCGACGGCAACCAGGCGCTGATCGACCCGATGTCGCCGGCGCGCAAGATGGCGATGTTCGAGCTCCTCGTCCGGATGGGCTACAAGGAGATCGAGGTCGGCTTCCCGTCGGCGTCCGAGACCGACTTCAACTTCGTCCGCCAGCTCATCGAGCAGGACAAGATCCCCGACGACGTCACGATCTCGGTGCTGACCCAGGCCCGTGAGGACCTGATCGAGCGCAGCGTGCAGTCGCTGATCGGCATCCCGCGCGCCAACATCCACCTCTACAACGCGCTGGCCCCGCTGTTCCGCCGCGTCGTCTTCCACGCGGGCAAGGACGAGATCCGCAACATCGCGGTGCGCGGCACCGAGATGGTGATGAAGTTCAGCGACTCCTACCTCGACAAGACGGTGATCGGCTACGAGTACAGCCCGGAGATCTTCACCGGCACCGAGCTGCCGTTTTCGGTCGACGTGTGCGAGGCGGTCTCCGACGTCTGGCAGCCCGCCGATGGCCGCGAGATCATCCTCAACCTGCCGGCGACCGTCGAGATGGCGACGCCCAACGTGTACGCCGACCAGATCGAGTGGTTCTCCCGCCAGCTCACCCGCCGCGAGCACACCGTCGTGTCCCTGCACCCGCACAACGACCGCGGTACGGCGGTCGCGGCGACCGAGCTGGCGATGATGGCCGGCGCCGACCGCGTCGAGGGCTGCCTGTTCGGCCACGGCGAGCGCACCGGCAACGTCTGCCTGGTCACGCTGGGCATGAACCTCTTCAGCCAGGGCGTCGACCCGCAGATCGACTTCTCCGACATCGACGAGATCCGTCGCACGGTCGAGTACTGCACGCAGCTGCCGGTCCACCCGCGCCACCCCTACGCGGGCGACCTGGTCTACACGGCCTTCTCCGGCTCCCACCAGGACGCCATCAAGAAGGGGCTCGAGGCGCTCGACCAGGTCGCCGCCGAGTCCGGCCGCCCCGTCGGGGAGATGCCGTGGGAGGCGCCGTACCTCCCGATCGACCCGAAGGACGTCGGTCGCACCTACGAGGCGGTCATCCGGGTCAACAGCCAGTCCGGCAAGGGCGGCGTCGCCTACATCCTCAAGGCCGACCACAAGCTCGACCTGCCGCGCCGCCTCCAGATCGAGTTCAGCCGCGCGGTGCAGCGGCACACCGACGACGAGGGCGGCGAGATGACGCCCGAGGCGATCTGGGAGGCCTTCAAGGCGGAGTACCTCGACCGCGAGACGCCGCTCGAGCTCAACTCGGTGCACACGTCGTCGGCGGCGGGGGAGAAGGACGCGCTCACCGTCAACGTGTACGTCGACGGTGAGATCCGCACGCTCGACGGCGCCGGCAACGGCCCGATCGCGGCCTTCGTCGACGCGGTCAACGGGCTCGCGGCCGACGAGGTGGCGAAGGGCAACGCCGTGTTCGAGAACCGCACCGACGTGCGCGTCCTCGACTACCACGAGCACGCGCTGTCCTCGGGCGGCGACGCGCTCGCCGCGGCCTACGTCGAGTGCACCGTCGGCGACCAGATCGTCTGGGGCGTCGGCGTCGACGCCAACATCGTCACCGCCTCGCTCAAGGCCGTGATCTCCGCCGTCAACCGGGCGTGACGGGCGCGCTGCGCTGCGGCGTCGTCGTCCTCGTTCCCGAGGCCGACGCCGCCGTCGGGGCGCAGCGGTCCCGGCTCGACCGCTCGGCGGGCTGGGGCGTCGGCGCGCACGTCACCGTGCTGTTCCCGTGGCTGCCGCCGGACCGGCACTCCGAGGAGGACCTGGTCCGGCTCGCCGCGGCGGTGGCGTCGGTGCCGGCGTTCCCGTGCGAGTTCCGGCGGACGGCGTGGTTCGACGAGGACGTCGTCTTCCTCGAGCCGGAGCCCGCCGAGCCGTTCCGCGCGCTGACCCGCGCGGTCTGGGCGGCGTTCCCGGACCACCCGCCCTACGAGGGCGCCTTCGACGACGAGGTCACCCCGCACCTCACCGTCGGGCACGCGCCGCTCGGCACGCCGGACGACCTCCGCGCGGCCGAGGCGGCGGTGCTGCCCCTGCTGCCGGTCCGCACCACCGTCGACCACGTGTCGGTGCTGGCCGGGCGCGAGACCGACCCCACCGACGCCGCCACTGCCGCCGAGCCGTGGCGGCTGGTGGCCGAGCTCCCGCTCGGCGCAGCCGACCTCAGCGGCCGGGCGGCGCGTCGACGTTGACGGTCGGGATGCCACCACCGGCCCGCGCGATCACGGCGACGGACACCTCGTCGGTCGGGTTGCTCTCGCGGTGCACGGTGTACGCCGGGACGAGCACGAAGTCGCCCGGCCCGGCGTCGAGCCAGCCGTCGTGGCCCTCGAACTCCAGGCGCAGGATCCCGGACACGACGTAGAGGCTGGACTGGTTCAGGTCGTGGTGGTGCCAGCCGGAGATCGCGCCCGGCGCCGTCTCGACCTTGCCCGCCCACAGCAGCGGCTGCTCGAAGGCCCGCAACCGGACCATGCCCGGCGTGGGGTCGGCGTCGACGAGGTCGGAGGCCCGGACGACGCGGATCGGCTCGGTCATGCCGCCATCCTCACCCCGCGAGGACCATCCGTTCCACCCGTTCGTCCGAACCCTCCCGCAGCGGCCGCGTCTCGCCGGTCGCGATGTAGCCGGACCGCTCGTAGAGCGCACGCGCGCCGTCGTTGACGGTGTTGACGTCGAGGTGCAGCCGGAAGCCGCGCTCGTCGGCCCACGCCGCGAGCGCGCCGAGCACGGCCGCGCCCACGCCGTGGCCGCGGTGGGCCGGGTCGGTCCACATCGCGACGACGTGCACGAAACCGGGCAGGTCGCCGAAGCCGCCGCCCATCCCGACCGGGACGGCCTCGTGGTAGGCGAGCACGGCCACGTCGGTCGGCTCGGTGGGCGACAGCCGGTCGCGCCAGGCGGTCTCGTCGAAGGCGGCCTCGCGGGCGTACGTCGACCCGAACGCGCTCGGCGAGTCCTGCAGCGCGCGCAGCCGCAGGTCGCGCCAGGTGGCCCAGTCGTCGGGCCCGGCCAGCCGCACCCACACTTCGCTCATGCGCCGTCCCCCGGCGAGCCGAGGCACGCCGTACCCACGCGGCGGAAGCCGACCCGCTCGTAGACCCGCGCCACGGCGTCGTCCTGCGCGGACAGGAAGACCGTGCCCACCCCGCGGCGCCGGGCGTCGTCGACGAGGGCGCGGGTGAGCGCCTCGCCGACGCCCCGCTTGCGGGCGCGGGGGAGGACCGCGATGCCGGCGAGCTCGGTGGTGTCGCCACGCGGCCCGTGCGAGCCGCCGCCGACCACGGTGCCGTCGGCGTCGAGCGCGACAGCGAGCGTCACGAGCCCGGCTGCGACCATCCGGCGGCGCCGCGCGACGGCGGTCTCGGACGGGACCGCCACCTCGTCGGTGCCGGCGAACCCCGCACTCACCGCGGCGATGGCCCCCGGCACCAGGTCGCTGTCCGCGTCGAGCACCGAGACCCGGGCTGTCTCCTGGCCGGACGGCGGCCGCGGCTCGGCCAGCACGAGCAACGGGCACTCCTCGACGTGCAGGCCGGCGGTCAGGGCGGCGGCGAGCAGGGACGGGGTCGTCTCGTGCACCCACTCGAACGTCTCCGGGGCCGCGACCTCGCGCTGCCGCTCCCGCACCCGCCGTACGTCGTCCGCGGTGACGGTGCTCTCGGCGGGGAGGCCGAGCCGCGGCCGGGCGTAGTACGGCCAGCCGTCCGGGTCGGACCGCAGGAAGAGCGTGAACGGCCCGACCTCCTCGGTCGTCGCCGAGGCCCGCGGGGCGGTGTCGTAGTAGGTCTCCAGCGTCCGGAGTGGGTCCGCAGTCGTCACGCGGGCGATCCTCGCAGTGCCGTGTCGTTGCGCGCATCTCGTTTGCCGGCCGGTGACTGGCGAGTAACATCCGAGACATGGCGACCCTCGTGTCCGAACGCGTCGGCCAGTTCTTCCTGGGCCACGACCGGCTGGAGTACACCGAGTACGGCTCCGGCGACCGCTGGGTGGTGCTCCTGCACGGCCAGCTGATGCCGCGCCGGATGCACCAGCCGCTGGCCCGCGCGATCGCGGCGGAGGGCTTCCACGTCGTGACGCTCGACCTGCTGGGGCACGGCCGGTCCGACCGGCCGGAGGACCCGCGGGAGTACTCCATGACGGCGTTCGGCACCCAGGTCGTCGCGCTGCTCGACCACCTCGGCGCCGACGAGGCGGTGATCGGCGGTACGTCGCTCGGCGCCAACGTGTCGCTCGAGGTCGCGGACGCCGCGCCCGAGCGGGTGCGCGGGCTGCTGCTGGAGATGCCGGTGCTCGACAACGCCCTCGAGGCCGGGCTGATCGCGTTCGGGCCGCTGATGTTCCTGGCCCGGTTCGTGCCGGTGAGCGTGTCGGCGGTGCGGGCGCTGAGCGGCGCCGTCCCGCGCGGCCTGGTGCCGTTCTGGGCCGGCATCGTGCTCGACACGCTCAACCAGCAGCCGGCCGCGATGGCGGCGACCATGCACGGGCTGTTCTTCGGCCGGATCGCCCCGCCCGCGAGCCGGCGCCGGCGGATCACCGCGCCGGCGCTGGTCGTCGGGCACCGGCGCGACCCGATCCACCCCGCCGCCGACGCGTCGATGCTCGCCGAGGAGCTGCCGGACGCCCGGTTCGTGGCGGCGCGGGGGCTCCTCGAGTGGCGGGCGCGGCCCGAGCGCCTCGACCGCGAGGCCGTCGACTTCGTCGCGGAGTGCTGGGAGCAGTCGCGCGGGCGCCGCGCCTCGGGGTGACCTGCGGGGTCGACACCCGCCGCGCTACTGCGAGATGCGGTGCAGCCGGAGCGCCACCTGCAGCTCGAGCTGGCGCTCCGGCTCCTGCCAGTCCTCGCCGATCAGCTTGCCGACCCTGTCCAGGCGCTGCGCGACCGTGTTGACGTGGACGTGCAGCGCCTCGCGGGTGCGCGCGAGGTTGCCGCCGGCGTCGAAGTAGGCCTGCAGGGTGCCGACCAGGTCGGTGCCGCGGCGCTCGTCGTAGTCGAGCAGCGGACCGAGCGCGGTCGTCACGAAGCCGGGTACGTCGGGCTGGTCGCCGAGCACGAGGCCGACGAAGCCGAGCTCCGCGAGCGACGCGCCCTGGCCCGCGCGGCCGAGCGAGACGAGCGCGGTGACGCACCGGACCGCCTCGTCGTGCGCGCCGGACAGCTCCGGCACGGACGCGACGGGACCGGCGCCGCCGACGGTGACCGGGTGGGCCAGCGTGGCGCCGAGCTCGGCGGCGAGCTGGCGGGCGACCGCGTCGGGGCCGGCGCCGTCCTCGGCCGGGGGCAGGACCAGCGCGAGCCGGCCCTCGAATGCCCCGCCGAGGCCGTCGCGCAGCGACGCGATGTGGTCGACCGCGCTGGCGCCGCGCCGGCGGTCGGCGCCGTCGAGCGTGACGACGTACACCGAGAGCGGCTGGGCGAGGTCGGTGCCGAGCCGCCGGGCGCGCTCGGTCAGCGTCTCGGCGTCCTGGCCGCCGGGGCGGCCGGCGCGGAGGAGGTCGTCGACGAGCTCGCCGCGGACCCGGTTCTCGGCCTCGATGCCCGAGCGCAGGCTCAGCATCAGCAGCGCCGTCACCACCGCGGCCCGCTCGATGATCCGCTGGTCGGCGTCGTCGAGCGGCTCGTCGCGCTGCAGCACCAGGGAGCCGAACTGCTCCTGGTCGACGGTCACCGCGACCACCGACCACGACGTGCCTTCGCCGGGCACGGCCACCACGCGGCCGGACGCCAGCGAGGCGGCGACGGCCTGCTCGAGCACCTCTGGATCGGGCCGGACGGGGTCGCCGACGCTCTCCAGCAGTCGGTTCTCCTCGTCGAGCGCGAGCAGCTCGCCGCCGAGCACGTCGACGAGGGCGGCGCCGATCTGCCGGACGCCGCCGCCGTGCAGGACTGCCCGCGCCATCCGGTCGTGCGCGTCGGCGGCGCGCTCGACGCTCCGGGTGCGCTCCTGCAGCAGGAGGTGCACCGAGCGCAGCTCGTCGAGGGCGACCCGGGTCTCGTCGAGCAGCCGGGCCTTGTCGATCGCCGCCGCGGCATGGGCGGCGAGCGACTGGAGCAGCGCCACCTCGGACCTCGAGAAAGGTCGCTGGTTGCGGTTGGCGGCGTACAGCACGCCGATGACGGTGCTGCCGAGCTGGAGCGGGACGCCGAGGATCGCGACCAGGCCCTCCTCGGCGACGGCGCTGTCGATCGGGCTGGTGTGGTTGAAGCGCGGGTCGTCGAAGTAGGACGCGGTGTTGTAGGGCATCGCGCTCTCGGCGACGAGCCCGCCGAGGCCCTCGCCCATGCCGAGGCGGACCTGCTTGAACCGGGCCGACGTGCAGCCGACCGTGACGCGCATGTAGGTGTCGCCGCGGTCGGCGTCGTTCATCGAGAGGTAGGCGACGTCGGTGCGCAGCAGCTGCCGCGCGCGGTGCACGATCGCCTCGAGCACCGAGTCGAGGTCGGACAGCCGGGCGAGGTCGTAGGCGGTGTCGTAGAGCGCGGACAGCTCGTCCTCGCGGCGGCGCTGGGTCAGCAGGCTCTCGCGCACCTGCAGCGCGAGCCGCTTGCCCTCCTCGAGCTGGTCGATGACCTCGGCGGACTCGCCGGCCGAGCGGGCGTCGAGGACGGGCGCTTCGTACTCGACCGCGGGCGCGTCGCGCGCGAGCAGCTCGAGGTAGGCGGTCCACATGGCGCCGATTGTCTCCCGGCGCGTCCGGACCGTCAGTGCGCGGTCCACCCGCCGTCCATGACCATGGAGGCGCCGGTCATCGCGGAGGCGGCGGGGGAGCAGAGGTACGCCGCCATCTCGGCGACCTCCTCGGGCTCGAGCAGGCGCTTCAGCGCGGCCCGCTCGAGGATGACGTCGGCGAGCACCTCGTCCTCGGGGATGCCGCGGACCTTGGCCTGGTCGGCGATCTGGCCCTCGACGAGCGGGGTGCGGACATAGCCGGGGTTGATGCAGTTGGCGGTCACGCCGTGCTCGGCGCCCTCCAGCGCGGTGACCTTGGTCAGGCCCTGGAGGCCGTGCTTGGCGGAGACGTAGGCGGCCTTGTACGGCGACGCGACGAGGCCGTGCACCGAGGAGATGTTGACGACCCGGCCCCAGCCTGCGGCGTACATGTGCGGCAGGGCGTGCGAGGTGATCCAGAACGGCGCCTCCAGCATCACGCGCAGGATCGCGCCGAAGGTCTCGCGCGGGAACTCCTCGAGCGGGGCGACCTGCTGGAACCCGGCGTTGTTGACGACGACGTCGAGGTCCTTCGGGAGCGTGTCGAGGAAGTCCGGCGACGACAGGTCGGCGACGACCGGCTCGCCGCCGGCGTCCTCGGCGGTGCTCTTCGCGCCGTCGGCGTCGAGGTCGACGGCGAGCACGTGGGCGCCGGCGGCGGCGAGGCGCAGGGCGACGGCGCGGCCGATGCCGCTGGCGGCGCCGGTGACGAGGGCGCGCTTGCCGGAGAGGTCGAGGGCGAGGTCGCGGGGTGGTGCGGGGACGGGTGCGGCGGGGGCCATGCGGCGAAACTACCGACGCTCCCGGCCGCTCCCCACGGCCCGATCCACCACACTCCCGGCCGATCCGGTGGGGATCCGCCACACCTTCGGGTGGTCGGGCCTGTCGAGACCACGACCACGAGGCCCGGGTGGTCGAGCCTGTCGAGACCACGACGCCCGGGTGGTCGAGCCTGTCGAGACCACGACCACGCGTGCGGGAGAATGCTCCCGTGGGGCTCTACCGGGACGAGGCAGTCGTGCTGCGCACCCAGAAGCTGGGTGAGGCGGACCGCATCGTCACGCTCCTGTCCCGCGAGCACGGGCGGATCCGGGCGGTCGCCAAGGGCGTGCGCCGGACGACGTCGCGGTTCGGCTCCCGGCTGGAGCCGTTCACCCACGTCGACCTGCAGCTGGCCGAGGGTCGCTCGCTGGACGTGATCACCCAGGCCGAGACGCTGCATCCCTTCGGCGCTCGGGTCGGCGCCGACTACGAGCGCTACACCGCCGGCACCGTGATGCTGGAGACCGCCGAGCGGCTCGTCGTGGAGGACAAGGAGCCGGCGCTGCAGCAGTTCCTGCTGCTGGTCGGCGCGCTGCGCGCGATGTGCGAGCAGGACCGGCCGGCCGGGCAGGTGCTCGACTCGTTCCTGCTGCGGTCGCTGGCGGTGGCCGGCTGGGCGCCGTCCTTCGACGGCTGCGCGCGCTGCGGCCTCGAAGGACCGCACCGCGCGTTCAACCCCGCCCAGGGCGGCATGCTCTGCGCGACCTGCCGGGTGCCCGGCTCGGCGAGCCCGGCGTTCGAGACGGTGGCCCTGCTCGGCGCGCTCCTCGCCGGTGACTGGGACGTCGTCGAGGCGAGCGACGTCCGGCACCGGCGCGAGGCGACCGGCCTCGTGGCGGCGTACCTCTCGTGGCACCTGGAGCGCGGGCTGAAGTCGATCGCCCTCGTCGAGCGCGTCTGACCGCGGCTCACGGGGTCAGAGGTACGACTCGTCGACGACGCGGAGCGCGTCGAGGTCGTAGCCGTGGATCGCGGCCAGGTCGGTGAACGTCCTCTCGGCGTCGCGGTGCTCGGCTCGGGCGGCTGCCAGCCGCGCGGCGGCCTCGACCCGCCGTCGCCGCGTGCCCGGCAGCCAGGTCAGGCGCTCGTGCGCGAGGAAGACGTCGACCTTCGCGGCGGCGAGCAGCTCACGAGCGCGGTGCAGCGCGTGGAGGGCGACGAGTCCACTGGGCAGCGGGGAGGTCGGGGGCGTGGAGGTGGCCGGGTGGGGCATGCGTCGTTCGCTCCGGTCCGAGTCGGGGGCAGTGGTCGCTGTTCGGGCGCGCACCACACGGCGACGGCGGGTGCGACCGGTACAGAGACGTGCACGAACCGCGATCATGACGCGCCCGCGGCGAGTCCGATCACGGGGCGCGGGCTAGGACCGGGCGTCCGCCAGCATCAGCGCCTCGACGGACTCGTTGAACGTCGTGAGCAGACGGGCGAAGTCCTCGCGGTCTGCGGCGTCCCAGTGCGCGAGGACCTGCTGCAGCCGGTCGCGGCGGTGCCGGCGGGTCCGGTCCAGCGCGTCGCTGCCCTCCGCGGTGAGGTCGAGGATCGACGCGCGGCGGTCGGTCGGGTCGGTCGTGCGCTGCGCGAGGCCGAGGGACTCCAGCGCCTGCACCTGGCGGGTGATCGTGGACGGGTCGAGGCCGAACGCGGAGGCCAGCGCGCCGAGCCGCTGCGGACCCTCGTCGGCGAGCTGGCACAGGATGCCGTACGACGAGCGCTCGAGGTGCACGTCGCCGGTGGCGGTGACCATGTGGATACGCTGCACGCGGCGCAGCAGCACGGTGAGCTGCTGCTCGATGCGCATGTCGGCACTGTTCA
This sequence comes from Nocardioides iriomotensis, assembly GCF_004168035.1. Lineage (GTDB taxonomy): Bacteria > Actinomycetota > Actinomycetes > Propionibacteriales > Nocardioidaceae > Nocardioides_B > Nocardioides_B iriomotensis. Next base: position 107,800 of record NZ_SDPU01000035.1, read on the forward strand.
TGGCGCGACCTCTCGACCAGGGGTGGTGCGCCCAGGATAGAGAGCAGCACGGGAGGTGGCGTGGTCCGCTCACGAGCACGTCGCCCGGTTGCTCCGCCGCGCGCCGTACGTCCTCCGCACCCGCACCCCTCCGGCGCCACCCCTCCTGACGTCCCGACCGACCTGGTGCCGCGGCACGTCGCGATCGTGATGGACGGCAACGGGCGCTGGGCCAAGCAGCGCGGGCTGCCCCGGACCGCCGGCCACGAGCAGGGCGAGCACTCGCTGTTCGACGTCGTCGAGGGGGCCATCGAGATCGGCGTCAAAGCCGTGTCGGCGTACGCCTTCTCCACCGAGAACTGGACCCGCAGCCCCGACGAGGTGCGCTTCCTCATGGGCTTCAACCGCGACGTGATCCGGCGCCGGCGCGACGAGATGCACGAGCTCGGCGTCCGGGTGCGTTGGGCCGGCCGCGCGCCGCGGCTGTGGCGGTCGGTCATCAAGGAGCTCCAGGTCGCGGAGGAGATGACCAGGGACAACGACGTGCTGACGTTGACCATGTGCGTCAACTACGGCGGTCGCGCCGAGCTGGCCGACGCCGCGCGCTCGATCGCCCGGGCGGTCGCCACAGGTGAGCTCGACCCCGACAAGGTCGACGAGAAGACGTTCGCCAGGCACCTCTACGTACCCGAGCTCGCCGACGCCGACCTGGTCTGGCGTACGTCGGGGGAGCAGCGGCTGTCGAACTTCATGCTCTGGCAGGCGGCCTACTCCGAGCTCGTCTTCACCGACGTGCTGTGGCCCGACGTCGACCGCCGGGACCTCTGGCGGGCGATCGAGCTCTACGCCGGCCGAAACCGTCGGTACGGCGGTGCAGAGTAGGCGCCATGACGGACATCGTGCTCTTCCACCACGCCCAGGGACTCACCGACGGGGTCCGCGCGCTCGCGCAGACCCTCACCGAGGCCGGACACACCGTGCACACGCCCGACTCCTACGACGGCCACACCTTCCCCGACCTCGAGGGCGGGCTCGGCTACGCCCGGGAGGTCGGTTTCGGTGCGGTCGCCGAGCGCGGCCAGGCCGCCGCGGCGGAGCTGCCGGCCGAGGTCGTCTACGTCGGCATCTCGCTCGGCGTGATGGCCGCCCAGCCGCTGGCGCAGCAGCGGCCCGGCTGCAAGGGTGCCGTGCTCATCGAGTCCTGCGTGCCGCCCGAGGAGTTCGGCGGGCCCTGGCCCGACGGGGTGCCGGTGCAGGTGCACGGCATGGACGGCGACCCGATCTTCGCCCACGAGGGCGACCTCGACGCCGCCAAGGCGCTGGTCGGCAGCGTCCCCGACGGTGAGCTCTACCTCTACTCCGGCGACCAGCACCTCTTCGAGGACAGCTCGCTGCCGTCCTACGACGCCGACGCGACGCGGCTGCTGACGGAGCGGGTGCTGGCCTTCCTCGCGCGGGTCTGACGACACCTCGTCCGCCAACGCATCTCGTCGAGGGTCCAGCCCGCGACTCTCCGCCGCGCGGCTGGACCACCACGTCGGCCAGGTCGGCGTACGGCGCCAGCACGAACCAGTCGTCGCCGACCTGCGCCGCCTCGTGCGTCCGACCCTCGACGTCCCGCGAGGTGACGGCGTCGGCGTCCCGCACCGCCAGTCCGACGGCGGCGTGCCGGGGGGACGTCGGCCGCGACGTACCAGTCGCGCACGCCGGCGCGGACGCAGAGCTTCTGCCCGCAGGGCGCGGCCCAGATCGTCCGCGTGTGCAGCGGTCCCGAGGCGTCGTCGTAGCTCCGCCGCGCACCGCGAGTCGGTCGGCGTCGCCGGCACCCAGCCGTCGTCGCCCGGACCAGCTCGGAGCGGCTGGAGAGCCAGTCCTACGCCGCGGCGACCCGGACGGTTGAGAGCACGCGCACCGAAAGTCAAAATTCCGGCAAAACGCTCCCTCGCGCGGGCCGCGGACCTACCTTCGTGTGAAGGAGTCGTGCTGGGGAGGCGCGACCCTGACTCGCTCCACACGTGCCGTACCAGGGGAAGCTCCATGATCGTCGTCCTGCTCGTCCTCGCCCTGACCGTGGTGCTCGCCGCGGCGTGGGGCACCCGTCGTCACCACGCCGTCCAGGCCTGGGACCGGGAGCTCGACGTGGCCTTCGCGGTCGCCGACCGACGCGACATGCCCACGCGCGCGGTGCTCTGAGACGTCGTTTCAGCCGGTAGTCAGCGGCACGACGGGCAGGTGCCGAAGATCTCCAGCGTGTGGCTGATCTCGGCGAAGCCGTGCTCGTCGGCGACGCTGTCGGCCCAGGCCTCGACGGTCGGCCCCTCCACCTCGACAGTGTGCCCGCAGGACCGGCAGACCAGGTGGTGGTGGTGCCGCTCGGAGCAGCGGCGGTACAGCGCCTCGCCGTCCTCGGCCCGCAGCACGTCGACCTCGCCACCGTCGGCGAGCGCCTGCAGCGTGCGGTAGACCGTCGAGAGGCCGACGTTGTCGCCGGCGCGGCGGAGCAGGTCGTGGATGTCCTGGGCGGAGCGGAAGTCGTCGAAGGACCGCAGCACCGCAGCGACCGCGCGGCGCTGGCGGGTCGGGCGGGCGCCGGCGGGCAGCTTCGGGTCAGTGCTCGTCATAGTGCCCCCCGTGCACGGCGTGGCGGTGTCCGTCGTGGACGTAGTCGACGTGGTCCCCGTGCTCGACCGCGGCGTGCCCGCAGGCGGGTCCGTGCTGGTGCTCGTGGTCCTCGGGTACGGCGGTGTGCCCGTGCACCGGGACGACGCCGTCGAGGCCGTCGGCCATCTCGAGGAACGGCATCCGTGCCCGGCGGCGCCGGCGCAGCAGCAGGCCGACGGGGTAGGCGGCGACGAAGCCGGCCAGCGCGATCAGCACGATCGTCGCGCCGGGCGCCACCTCGACGAACGCAGAGACCAGCACGCCGGCGAGCGAGGCGAAGGTGCCGATCGCCATCGCCGCGAACAGCGTCGTGCGGAAGCCGCGCGTGACCTGCTGCGCGGTCGCCACCGGGATCACCATCAGCGCACTGACCAGCAGCAGGCCGACGGTGCGCATGGCGACCGTGACGGTCACGGCGGCCATCACCGCGACGAGCAGGTTGTAGACGCGGGCATCGAGGCCGGACACCTGCGCGAACTCCTCGTCCTGCGCGACCCCGAACAGCTGCGGCGACAGGCCGACCGCGACGAACAGCACGACCGCGGCGAGGGCGAGCGTCAGCCACACCTCGCCGGCGGAGATCGAGGTGATCGAGCCGAAGAGGTAGCGCTGCAGCACATTGGCGCCCTCGCCGGCGAGACCGGTGAGCATGACGCCTCCGGCGATGCCGCCGTAGAACAGGAGCGCGAGCGCGACGTCGCCGCTGGTGCTGGTGCGACCCCGGATCACCTCGAGGGCGACCGCGCCGGCGACCGAGACGATCACCGCCGTGAGCAGGGGGGCGGTGCCGGTGAGCAGGCCGAGCGCCACGCCGGTGACGGCGATGTGGCCGATGCCGTCGCCCATGAGCGCCAGCCGGCGCTGCACGAGGTAGGTGCCGACGGCCGGGGCGGCGAGGCCGGTGAACACCGCGCCGAGCAGCGCGCGGATCACGAAGTCGTAGAGGAAGATGCTCATCCGGACCTCACCGCGCCTCTCGTGCGGGCGGGTCCAGCGGCGCGGCCACGCTCGGCACGTGGTCGCCGGTGCGGACGGGGCTCGCCGGGTGGTTGTGGTCGTGGTGGTGCACGTGGTCGGCCTCCGTGAACGCCGCGAGCGGAGGCCCGTCGTACACCAGGCGGCCGTCGCGCATCACGACCGCGCGGCCGACCAGCCCGGCGAGCGGGCCGAGCTCGTGGGCGACGAGCACGATCGTGGCGCCCCGGTCGACCAGGGTGCCCAGCGCCGCGGCGAACGCCTCCTGCGACTCCACGTCGACACCCGCGGTCGGCTCGTCGAGCACGAGCAGGTCGGGTTCGCCGGCCAGCGCCCGCGCGATCAGCACGCGCTGCTGCTGCCCGCCGGACAGTGTGGAGACGCCGTCGCCGAGGCGGCCCGCGAGACCGACGGCCTCGACTGCGGCGGCGACGGCGTCCTTGTCGCGGCGGCGCATCGGCACGAACGGCGTACGGCGGGAGAGCCGGCCGGCCGCGACGACCTCGCCGACCGTGGCCGGGACCCCGGAGGTGGCGTTCGCCCGCTGCGGCACGAAGCCGATCCGCTCCCAGGACCTGAACCGGTCGAGCGGGGTGTCGAACAGCCGCACCTCGCCGCGCACGGTCGGGACGAGGCCGAGCAGGGTGCGGACCAGGGTGGACTTGCCGGAGCCGTTGGCCCCGAGCACGGCGACGACCTCGCCGGCGTGCACGTCGAGGTCGATGCCGCGCAGCACCGGCCGGCCGCCCAAGGCGACCGCCACGTCCCGGGTGCTGACGAGCGTCTGGGTGCTCATGTGCACTCGTTCGCCTCCTGGATCGCGGCGAGGTTGCCGCGCATGAGGGAAAGGTAGTCGTCGTCGGAGCCGGCGTCGGCCAGCCCCTCGACGGGGTCGAGCACGGCGGTCCCCAGCCCGAGCTCGCCGGCGAGGGTGTCGGCGAGCTCGCGGGTCGCGAGCGTCTCGGAGAAGACCGTGGTGATGCCCTCGGTCTCGATCAGGTCGGAGAGCTGGGCGAGGTGCGCGGGGGAGGGCTCGGCGTCCGGCGTCATCCCGTTGATCGACTCGACGTGCAGGCCGTAGCGCTCGGCGAAGTAGGCGAACGCGTTGTGGCTGACCACGATCGTGTCGACCCGGCAGTCCTCGAGGCCGGACATCAGGTCGTCGTCCAGCGCGGTGAGGTCGTCCTGGAGCGCGGCCAGGTTGGCGGCGTAGTCGTCGGCGTGGTCCGGGTCGGCCTCGGCGAGCTGCTGCTCGACGGCGTCGGCCACCTTGGCGAGCCGGGTCGGGTCGAGCCAGAAGTGCGGGTCGAGCGCGCCGTGGTCGTGCGCCTCCTCGTCGGCGTGCGAGGCGTGCTCCTCCTCGGACTCCGCGGCCGGGCGCAGGTCGGCGACGTCGGCGGCGTCCACGACGTGCTCGGAGCCTCCCTGCTCCACGGCGTCGTCGACGGCCGGCTGGAAGCCCGACAGGAAGACGACCACGTCGGCCTCGGCCACCTCGACGGTCCTCTTGAACGTGAGCTCGAGGTCGTGCGGCTCCTGGCCGGGGGAGGTGAGCGCCTCGACGTCGGCGTGGTCGCCCGCGACCCGCTCGGCGACGTACTGCAGCGGGTAGAAGGACGCGACCACGCTGGGGCCGTCCGAGTCGTCCGCGCCGACCGCGCCGCAGGCGGCCAGGGTCGGGACGAGGACGGTCGGGCCCAGCAGGGCGAGGAGCCTCCTTCTCATGGGAATCATTCTCAGTTCAGTTGAGAACCGTTGTCAAACCGGGTCGAGGCGGCCGACGACCGCGGTGCCCTCCCGGTCCTCGTCGCGGCTGACCTCGGCGGCCAGGCCGGCCTGCAGGTACGCCGCGCGGAGCACGGGCGCCTGCCGGACGCTGGTCTCGACCACGAGGTGACCGCCCGGCCGCAGCCACGCCGGCGCGCACGCGACCACCCGCCGGGCGACGTCGAGGCCGTCGGTGCCGCCGTCGAGCGCGACGCGCGGCTCGTGGTCGCGCGCCTCGGGCGGCATCGACGCGATGTCGTCGGTCGGGACGTACGGCGCGTTGGCGACCAGGACGTCGACCCGGCCGCGCAGCGACGCCGGCAGTGGCGCGTCGAGGTCGCCCTCCAGCACCCGCGCCCGGTCGCCGACGTTGCGCCGGGCCGCCCGCACGGCTGCCGGGTCGACGTCGGCGACGGTCAGGTCCGCGTCCGGGACGGCCGCCAGCACCGCCGCTCCGATCGCCGCGACCCCGCAGCAGAGCTCGACCACCACCGGCCGCGGTGCGGCTTCCCGGGCCAGGTCGATCGTCAGGTCGGCGAGGTGCTCGGTGCGCCGGCGCGGCACGAACACCCCGGGCTCCAGCGCGACCCGCAGGCCGGCGAACTCCGCCCAGCCCAGCACCTGCTCCAGCGGCCGGCCTTCGACGCGTTCGCGCAGCATCGCCTCCAGGTGGGCGTCCTCGTGCGCCTCGGCGACCAGCAGCGCCGCCTCGTCCTCGGCGAACACGCAACCGGCCGCGCGCAGGCGGAGCACGAGTGAGTCCACGTCCGTCACCGGGCTAGTGTCCCGTGCGTGATCGTGGTCAACCGCTTCCGGGCCGGCGACGGCCCCGCCGCGTCCGACGAGCTGCGCCGCCTCCTGCACGACGCGCTCGACGCCTTGCGGGCCCGGCCGGGCTTCGTCGACGGCGACGTCGCGCGCAACCTCGACGAGCCCGACCTCTGGCTGCTGACCACCCGCTGGCAGGACGTGGGGAGCTACCGCCGCGCGCTCTCGTCGTACGACGTGAAGCTGGCGGCCGTGCCGACCCTGTCGCGCGCGGTCGACGAGCCGTCGGCGTACGGCCCGGTCGGTCGTGACGACCGTCTCGACGAGGCCATCCCACGGGAAACCCGGTAGCGCCGGTCGATACCCTGTGACCTCGCCGTCAGCCAGTCGGCGAGCACCGACCAGATGGAGCAGCACCGTGGCCAGCAAGCCGACCTCGACCGTCGACAACGTCGTCTCCCTCGCGAAGCGTCGCGGCTTCGTCTACCCCTGCGGTGAGATCTATGGCGGCACCCGCTCGGCCTGGGACTACGGCCCGCTCGGCGTCGAGCTCAAGGAGAACATCAAGCGCCAGTGGTGGCGCTCGACGGTGCAGTCGCGCGAGGACGTCGTCGGCCTCGACTCGAGCGTGATCCTGCCGCGCCAGGTCTGGGAGGCCAGCGGCCACGTCGACACCTTCATGGACCCGCTGACCGAGTGCCAGTCGTGCCACAAGCGGTTCCGGGCCGACCACCTGCAGGAGGCCTACGCCGAGAAGAAGGGGATCGACAACCCGGACGACGTCGACCTCAAGGACGTCGCCTGCTCCAACTGCGGCACCCGCGGCGCCTGGACCGAGCCGCGCCAGTTCTCCGGCCTGCTCAAGACCTACCTCGGCGTGATCGAGGACGAGTCCGGCCTGCACTACCTGCGGCCCGAGACCGCGCAAGGCATCTTCGTCAACTTCGCCAACGTCGTGACGTCGTCGCGCAAGAAGCCGCCGTTCGGCATCGCCCAGATCGGCAAGAGCTTCCGCAACGAGATCACCCCCGGCAACTTCATCTTCCGCACGCGCGAGTTCGAGCAGATGGAGATGGAGTTCTTCGTCAAGCCCGGCGAGGACGCCGAGTGGCACCAGTACTGGATCGACGAGCGCACCCGCTGGTACGTCGACCTCGGCATCGACCGCGACAACCTGCGCCACTACGAGCACCCGCAGGAGAAGCTCAGCCACTACTCGACGCGCACCGTCGACATCGAGTACCGCTTCAACTTCGCGGGCTCCGAGTGGGGCGAGCTCGAGGGCATCGCCAACCGCACCGACTTCGACCTGTCGACGCACGCGAAGCACTCCGGCGCCGACCTGTCCTACTTCGACCAGGCCGCCAACGAGCGCTACACCCCCTACGTCATCGAGCCGGCAGCCGGCCTCTCGCGCAGCCTGATGACGTTCCTCGTCGACGCCTACACCGAGGACGAGGCACCCAACACCAAGGGCGGCGTCGACAAGCGCACGGTGCTGCGGCTCGACCCGCGTCTCGCGCCGGTGAAGGTCGCGGTGCTGCCGCTGTCGCGCAACGCCGACCTGTCGCCCAAGGCCAAGGGCCTCGCCGCCGACCTGCGCACGCTGTGGAACGTCGAGTTCGACGACTCGGGCGCCATCGGCCGTCGCTACCGCCGTCAGGACGAGATCGGTACGCCGTACTGCGTGACCGTCGACTTCGACACCCTCGAGGACGACGCCGTGACGATCCGCGAGCGCGACTCGATGTCGCAGGAGCGAGTCTCGCTCGGCGGCGTGAAGGCGTACTTCGCGGAGCGTCTCGCGGGTTGTTGAGGTCCTGGTACCACCCGGCATGCACAATGTCCGGGTGCGTCCTGGCTCCCCTCTCTCACGTCCGCTCCTGGCCCTCCCGGCGGTGCTGCTCGCGCTGACGCTGACCGCCTGCGACGGGTCCGGCGACGACGCGCCCGCGACCGAGGAGTCGCCGTCGGCCGGGATCTCGTCCGCGGACGCCCCGACCGAGTCTCCGACCGCCGACGTGACCGTGCCCGAGGGGGTCGCGGTGACCGCGCAGGGCAGCGACCTGCGCTTCGGCGACAGCGCGACCGTGGTCTTCGAGCCCGACCAGAAGCGCGACACGCTCCTGCAGCTCACCGTGACCGGTGCGCGCAAGGGCCGCCTCGACGACTTCCAGGGCTTCATCCTCGACAACGACTACAAGAAGAAGGCCAACTACTACTACGTCGACGTCGACGTCGAGAACGTCGGCGAGGGAGACGTGGGCGGCGCGCCGGTCCCCTTGTGGGGCGTCAACGAGGACAACACCCTGCTGCCGGCGGTGAACTTCACGACGAAGTTCAAGCCGTGCGACTCCACGCCCCTGCCCAAGAAGTTCCAGCCCGGTGACAGCCTCGAGACCTGCCTGGTCTACCTCTCGCCCGACAAGGGCTCGCTGGAGTCGGTGAGCTTCCGTCCCGACCAGGCCTTCGACCCGATCGAGTGGACCGGCGACGTCAAGCCGCCGAAGAAGGACAAGAGCGACAAGGGCGGCAAGGGCAAGAAGAACAAGAACGGCAAGAACGACAACGGCTGACCCGGGCCCGCGCCCCCGCGGCGGGCCCGGGTCAGGCCCGGGTCCTCAGCCGAGCCGCCGGTCGGCGGCGTTGTGGTCGGCCAGGTACTGCGCCAGGCTGCGGCCGCCGAGCGCCGCGCTCGCCTCCGCGTACGGCGAGGACGGGGCGGCAGCACCGGTCTCGGGTCCGCGCAGCGGCGCCGCGACCGCCGGGACGGTGGCCGTCACGCCGAGGGTGACGACGGCTGCTGCAGTGATGGCGATGCGTGTCGAGACGTTCATCTCGGTCACCTCCGGTCGTGTGGATGGGATGCCCTCGAATCTCGTGCTGAGGGCCCCTCCTCGACATCCGGAACCACCCCTCAGATCGAGGTCGGGACCCCCTCAGATCCGGGCCGCACCGCCCCACCGGGCTACAGACAGTCCGCGCATTCCGTCGCAAACTCGGAAACGATGACCGAAGGCGGCCGGGCTCGGCAGCCGCGCATCGCCGGACGCGTCCGGGAGCGGGGGCTGCTGGCGACGGCGATCCAGGACGCCGCCGGTGGACGACCCGGCGCGGTGTTCGTGCACGGCGAGGCCGGTGTGGGCAAGACCCGGCTGGTGCGCGAGGCTGCCGACGAGGCCGTCGCGCGCGGGTTCGCCGTGCTGTGGGGGTCGTGCCTGCGCTTCGGTGCGGTCGAGTCCGTCCTGCTGCCGTGGGTGGTCGCCCTGGACCGGTGGGTCGCCGAGGCGGACGACGAGGACCGGCGGGCGGTGCTCGCCGGCGTCGCCGCGGCCGACCAGCTGCTGCCGTCGCTCGGGGGTGGCCCGCACGACGGCGCCCCGCACCTGGCCGGTGTGGCCGAGACGCTCCTGGCCCGCGTGGTCGCGAGGCGGCCCACGGTGCTCGTGCTGGACGACGTGCAGTGGGCGGACGCGGCGTCGCGCGACGTGCTGTCGTTCCTCGTCGCGGGCTTCGCCCGGCAGCGCGTGCTCGTCCTCGGCACCTGCCGCGACGAGGGCCTGCCGGCCGGCGACCCGACGTTCGGCTGGCTGGCCGACCTGCGCCGGATGCCCCAGGTGACCGAGCTGACCCTGGGCCGGCTGACCCGCGAGGAGACGGAGGAGCAGCTGGCGGGTCTGCTCGACGCGGTGCCCGCCCCGGGGCTCGTGGCCGCCGTCCACGACCGGTCGGGCGGCAACGCCTACCTCTCCGAGCTGCTGGCCCACGGCCTGGCCCCGGGCGCCGAGCGGCTTCCGCGGGACCTGCCCGGTGACCTGGCCACCGCGCTGCTGGCCGCCTGGCACCGGCTCGCACCGGCCACCCGCGAGGTCGTCCGGGTGCTCGCGGTCGCGGGACGACCGGTGCCGCTCGCCCGGCTCCAACGGGTGTGCGCGAGCCTGGGGGTCGACACGGTGGGGCGTGCGGTCACGGAGGCGGCGACCGCTGGCACCGTCGTCGCTCGGGACGACCGGCTCTGGCTGCGGCACCCGCTGCTGGCGGACGTCCTCAACGACACCTACCTGCCGGGCGAGGCCGCGCCGGTGCACCTGGCCTGGGCGGCGACGCTGGAGGCCGAGGGGGAGCGTGGCGGCGTCCCGGAGCTGCGCCGGCTCGGCGACGTGGCACTGCACCGGGAGCGGGGCGGCGACGTGGACGCGGCGTTCGTCGCCTCGCTGGCGGCGGCCGACGCTGCGCGGCGGATGCAGATGTGGCAGCACGAGCCCGTCCACCTGCAACGGGCCGCCGCGCTGTGGCAGCGGGTGAGCGAGGGCTGCCGGGACGGCGTCGACGAGGCCGGCCTCCTGGAGCGTGCCGCGATCGCGAGCGTGCGGGTCGGGCAGGACCGGGAGGGGGTGGAGCTGGGCCGGCGCGCCCTCGCCCTCGCCGAGCTGCGCGGCGACGATCTCCAGGCCAGCCGGCTGACGATCTGGGTGGCCGACGCCGCCTGGTGGCTCGGTGAGATCGACCAGGAGCCGGTGGCGCAGGCCCTGGAGGCCGTCGCGCTCGCGGCGGTCGAGCCGGACAGCCGCGAGCACGCTGACGCGCTCACCAGCCTGGCCCAGGCGCTGGGGTGGGAGGGCCGTTGGCGCGTCGCGACGCCGATCGCCGACCGGGCCGTCGAGGTCGCTCGACGGTCCGGCTCCCGGGAGGCGCTGGCGGCGGCGCTGGGCGCTCGCTCGGCGCTGCCCTCCCGGCCCGACGGCGGGCTCGCCGACAGCGAGGAGGGACTGCGGCTGGCCGTCGAGTCCGGCGACCCGGACGTCATCCAGTGGGCCGCCCAGTGGCGCTGCAACGCGCTGGTCGCGCACGGGCGGCTGCGCGACGCGACCGGTGTGAGCGAGTGGGCGCTGGCGGAGTCGCTCGACTCGGGCGCGCTCGCAGCGGCGCTCTGGCACGCCAGCGGCGCCGCCCGGGGGCTCGCTGACCAGGGCCGCCTGGCCGACGCGGCCGCCGCCGTGCGTACCGGGCTCGGCCTGACCGGCGTCGGCAACGGCTCCGCCGCGTTGCGGCTGTCGGCGGCCGTGGTCGCCGTACGGCGGGGTGACGTGCCCGCCGCGCGGCTGCACGTCCAGCGGGCGGAGGAGCAGATCCCGAGCTTCCGGCTCCGTCCGGGCCTCGAGGCGCCACCGGTGCTGGCCGAACTGCTCGTCGCCGAGGGACGCCCGTTCGAGGCCCTGGTGCTGATGAGCACCACGATGTCGGCCCACGCGGTCGACCCCCGCATCACGGACCTGATGCTGCTGCGGGGGATCGGGGCGGCCGCCGACCTCGCCGTGCAGGGGCGCGACCGGGCCGACCGCCAACTGCGCCGGCTGGCCCGCCGGCACCTGTACTGGCTCGCCCGCGCCCGCAACGGCATCCCGGGGGAGGCGTTCACGGGGCCCGACCCGCGCGACCCGGTGCTGGCCGCCTGGCGGGCGCTGCGCGGTGCCGAGCTCGCCCGGTTCGACGGGCTGCCCTCCGAGGCCGACCGCTGGGCCGTGGCCGTCCGCTGCTGCCGCGACGCCGGGCTCGGCTGGGACGCGGCCGTCGCGACCACCCGCTGGTGCGCCGCCCTGCTCGCGGCCGGCGCCGACCGCGAGCGCGTCACCGGCCCGCTGCGCGAGGCCCACGCCTACGCCGTGCGGGAGGGCGCCGCGGGCCTGCGGGCCTGGGTCGAGCGGCTGGCGGGCACCGCCCGCGTCGCGCTCGCCCCGCCGGACACGCCGACCGTGCCGGTCCAGCGCACCGGCAACGGGGGCCGCCTCGCCGGCCTGACGCCGCGGGAGCGCGAGGTGCTCCGGCACCTCGTCGCGGGGGACACCTACGCCCAGATCGGGCAGGCGCTGTTCATCAGCGAGAAGACCGTGAGCGTCCACGTCTCCAACCTGCTGCGCAAGACCGGGACCTCCTCCCGCCAGGAGGTTGCGGCGCTCGCCCTGCGCATCGGCACCACCGGTTGAACAGAGCCGCTGATTTGGGCGGCCGCGACGCCCGCCTCACAATGGTCCGATGACCACCTCGGCAGCACCCGCACCGACCCGCGAGCTCGTGCTCGGGTCGCTGCGCGTCGAGACGCCGGTGGTCCTCGCGCCGATGGCCGGGATCACCAACGCGGCGTACCGCCGGCTCTGCCGCGAGCAAGGCGCGGGCCTCTACGTCTGCGAGATGATCACCAGCCGCGGGCTGGTCGAACGCGACCCGGTCACCCTGTCGATGCTGGTCTTCGACGAGCTCGAGGACGTCCGCTCGGTGCAGCTCTACGGCACCGACCCGGTGTACGTCGGCAAGGCCGCCGAGATCCTCTGCGCGGAGTTCGGCGTCGGCCACATCGACCTCAACTTCGGCTGCCCGGTCCCCAAGGTGACCCGGAAGGGCGGCGGCGGAGCGCTGCCCTGGAAGCGCCGGCTCCTCGGCGACATCCTGGAGGCCACGGTCGCGGCGGCCGCGCCGTACGACGTGCCCGTCACGATGAAGACCCGCAAGGGCATCGACGACGACCACCTCACCTACCTCGACGCCGGGCGGATCGCCCAGGAGTCCGGCTGCGCCGCGATCGCGCTGCACGGCCGCACCGTCTCGCAGGCCTACTCCGGCCAGGCCGACTGGGACGCCATCGGCGAGCTCGCCGCCTCCGTCGACATCCCGGTGCTCGGCAACGGCGACATCTGGGAGGCCGAGGACGCGGTCCGCATGGTCGAGCAGACCGGCGCCGCCGGCGTGGTCGTCGGTCGCGGCTGCCTCGGCCGGCCCTGGCTGTTCCGCGACCTGGCCGCCGCCTTCGCGGGCGAGGAGGTGCGGGCGCTGCCGACGCTGGGCGAGGTCGCCGCGATGATGCGCCGGCACGCCGAGCTGCTGTGCTTCCACATGGGGGAGGAGCGTGGCTGCAAGGAGTTCCGCAAGCACGTCACCTGGTACCTCAAGGGCTTCGCCGCCGGCGGCGAGATGCGCCGCTCGCTCGGCCTGGTCGACTCGCTGGCGTCGCTGGACCGGCTGCTGGCCGACCTCGACCCCGCCGAGCCGTTCCCGGTCGACACCCTCGGCACCCCGCGCGGGCGGCAGGGCAGCCCCCGCCGGGTAGTCCTCCCGCAGGGCTGGCTGGACGACACCGACGGCACCGGGTGCGCGATCGCGGAGGACATGCACTCGGGAGGGTGACCGCGCTCGCGAAGTCGTCCAGACTCCTGCACCACTTCTCGTGATGCCGCCCACGACACAGCGCCACGTTCCCGCCTGGAACGCCTCAATCTGGTGTGATCGCGATGTGACCGCACCAAACCGGTGTGCTTCACTGCTTGCTTTGCTGTCAATCCTGGATGGGTGATCCCGCAATGAACGCCGCACGCCACCGTGCGGTCGTGGAGCCGAAGGAACGGCGCCGTGCGACCAAGCTCGCGCTGCCGGCCCTCGCCGCGACCGTCGTGACGAGCTCCGTCGTCGGGGTCGCAGTCCTCGGCGGGGTCGACACCCCGGCCGTCTCCTCCGCCGGCGCCGACATCGGCGCCGCCCGCTCCGGCCCCCTGCTCGACGCCGACGGCCGCGAGCGCCTCGCCGACCGCATGCAGAGCGTGAGCCGGTCCGCCAAGCGGGTCACCATCGAGGAGAAGCCGGTCGCCGACGGCCACAAGTTCAGCACCGTTGCGCTCAACATCCGCAAGAGCCCGTCGCAGGACGCCCAGACCCTGACCACGATCGACCCGGCCACCAAGATCCCGGTCACCGGCACCGTCGAGGGCGACTGGGCCGAGGTCATCTGGGACAAGCGGGCCTACTGGGTCTCCGCGGAGTACCTCGCCAAGAAGAAGCCCGAGCCGGAGGACACCGTCTCCGTCGGCGGCTTCAGCAGCGCGCCGTGCGCCGCCGGCTCCTCGATCGAGGGCGGCATCACCGCCAACGCCGTCCGTGTGTTCCGGGCCGTCTGCGCGGAGTTCCCGCAGATCACCACCTACGGCGGGTGGCGCGCTGACGGTGAGCACTCCGACGGTCGCGCCATCGACATCATGGTCTCCGGCGACCTCGGCTGGCAGGTCGCCGACTACCTGCGGGCCAACTCCTCCGCGCTCGGCCTCTACGACATCATCTTCAGCCAGCGCATCTGGACCGCGCAGCGCTCCTCCGAGGGCTGGCGGTACATGGAGGACCGCGGTTCGACCACGGCCAACCACTACGACCACGTCCACGTGAAGGCCTTCTGAGCCCTGCCGCCCTCCGGCCGGTGATCTCGACAGGCTCGATCAGCCGGAGTCCGGTGATCTCGACAGGCTCGATCAGCCGAGGCTCCGTCGGCGGTGCCCGCTAGGGTCGCGGCTTGTGGGGTCGATGACGGAGTACGACGAGCACGCCCGGGCGCGCTGGGTCGACGAGCCGCCCAAGCCGAGCGGCCCGGCAGACCGCAGCGCCTTCGCCCGGGACCGGGCTCGCGTCGTGCACTCCGCCGCGCTGCGTCGGCTGGCGGCCAAGACCCAGGTGGTCGGCCCCCAGAGCGACGACTTCGTCCGCAACCGGTTGACGCACACCCTCGAGGTGGCCCAGATCGCCCGCGACCTCGGCCGCTCGATGGGCTGCGACCCCGACATCGTCGAGACCGCCGCGCTGGCCCACGACCTGGGCCACCCGCCGTTCGGCCACAACGGCGAGCGCGCGCTCGACCGGCTCAGCGAGGCGTGCGGCGGGTTCGAGGGCAACGCCCAGACGTTGCGGATCCTGACCCGGCTGGAGGCCAAGAGCGTCGACGCCGCGGGCCGTTCGGTCGGGCTCAACCTCGCCCGCGCGACGCTCGACGCCGCCACCAAGTACCCCTGGACCCGCGAGGCCGCCGCCGCGCCGCACGGTTCCTACGCCGACGGCACGCCGCGGGTCGGCCTCAAGTTCGGGGTGTACGACGACGACGCGCCGGTGTTCGCCTGGCTGCGCGACGGCGTCCCCGGCGAGGCGGGCGGCACGGGGGAGGGCCGGCGCTGCATCGAGGCCCAGGTGATGGACCTCGCCGACGACGTCGCCTACTCCGTGCACGACCTGGAGGACGGCGTGGTCGCCGGCCGGATCGACCCGCGCCGGCTCGACTCCGCCGAGGAGCGGGCGGCGGTCTTCGCCACGGTCCGCGACTGGTACGTCCCCGACGCCGCCGACGAGGAGCTGGGGCCGGCGCTGCAGGACCTCCGCGTCCGGAGCTCGTGGCCGACCGGCCCCTACGACGGCAGCCGCGCCGCGGAGGCCGGCCTCAAGAACCTCACCAGCGACCTGATCGGCACGTTCTGCACCAGCGTCCGCGACGCGACGCGCGAGGCGCACGGCGACCGGCCGCTCGGCCGCTACGACGGCGACCTCGTCGTACCCCGCCGGACGGAGCTGTCCGTCGCTGTGCTCAAGGGCGTCGCGGCGCACTACGTCATGCGGGCCGACGACCGGGTCGCCGTCCTCGAGCGTCAGCGCGAGGTGGTCACCGAGCTGGTCGCCCAGCTGCGGCTGCGCGGTCCCGCCGTGCTGCAACCGGCGTTCCGCGCCGACTTCGAGGCCGCCGGGTCCGACGCCGGCCGGCTGCGGGTGATCGTCGACCAGGTCGCCTCCCTCACCGACGCCTCCGCGCTCTCCTGGCACAACCGGCTGGCCTGACGTGCGCGAGCTGCCGCGCGGGTTCACCGCCCGCGTGCTGGCGTACCGCTCCACGCACGACCTCATCCCGCTCTACAGCGTCTACGCGCTGCTGTTCACCGACAGCGGGCTCTCGGTCGCGCAGGTGTCGTCGCTGTTCGTGATCTGGTCGGTGACCGGCTTCGTGCTCGAGGTGCCGTCGGGCGCCTGGGCCGACACGATCGACCGTCGGCGGCTGCTCGTGCTCGCGGCCCTCGTGCACGCGCTCGGCTTCGCGAGCTGGGTGCTCTGGCCGACGTACCCCGGCTTCGCCCTCGGCTTCGTGCTCTGGGGCGTCGCCGGCTCGCTGATGTCCGGCACCTTCGAGTCGTTGCTGTACGACGAGCTCGACGCCCATGGCGAGGCGCACCGCTACGCCCGGATCGCCGGGTGGTCGCACGCCACCGCGATGACCGCGAACCTGGTCGCGTCCGTGTCGGCGGCGCCGCTGATGCGGCTCGGCGGCTACGAGCTGGTCGGCTGGGCCAGCGTCGGCGTGTGCCTGGTCGAGCTGCTGCTGGCCGCCACGCTGCCGGTCACGACCGCCCACCCCTCCCAGCGCGGGCAGCACCACGCGGTGGAGGAGACCGTCGAGGAGACGGTCCGCTACCTCGCGATGCTGCGCACCGGTGTCCGCGAGGCCGCGCGGGTGCCGGTGGTGCGGCGCGTGGTGCTGATCTACGCCTTCGTGATCGGGGCGAGCGCCTACGACGAGTACTTCCCGCTGGTGGCCGCCGACCACGGCGTCGCCGCCGCGACCGTCCCCTGGCTGATCGGCCTCACCGTCCTCGGCCAGGTCGCCGGCACCGCGCTGGCGGGCCGCACCGCCGGCATGTCCGCGCCCACCATGGGGCTGGTGCTGCTCGGCGCCGCGGTGCTCATCTCGGCCGGCGCGCTCGCTGACCGGCCGTGGCTCGGCTTCGCCGGCATCGCGGCCGGCTACGGCCTGCTGAACAACGCGATGGTCGTCTCCGAGGCCCGGCTCCAGGACGTGATCACCGGCCCTGCTCGTGCGACGGTCACCTCCACCGCCGGGCTCGCCACCGAGGTCGTCGCGCTCACGGTGTACGTCGGGTTCGCGGCCACCGGCGACCTCGCCTCCGTGTCCGGGCAGGTGGCCGCGCTCGGCGTACCGATGCTGCTGGTGGCGCTGCTCGCCGCCCGCACCTTCCCGCCGTCCCCAGCCTCCGGGAACCGCCGCGAGACAGGGTGAGCCGACCCGTAGACCCAGGGCACGTCGCCCTCTCCCATGGCCTGCTGCGCGTCGCCCTGTCGGCACCCCGCGGCGTTGTCGTCGGTCGACGGGGCATCCGCCCCGCCTCCCTCCTCCGCCTTGCGGGGCACTCGACCGGACGCCGCTCGCCACGGCCGAGGAGAGGGGGACGTACCCTAGCCCCCGTGGCCGGGCTGATCAGGGACGAGGACATCGCTCTCGTCCGCGAGCGTGCCCGCATCGACGAGGTGGTCTCCGACTACGTCACGCTCAAGAACGCCGGCGGCGGCTCGATGAAGGGCCTGTGCCCGTTCCACGACGAGAAGTCACCGTCGTTCCACGTCACGCCGTCACGGGGGTTCTACCACTGTTTCGGCTGCCAGGCGGGTGGCGACGTCATCAAGTTCCTCCAGGAGGTCGACGGCCTCGGGTTCGCCGAGGCGGTCGAGCGGCTGGCCGACCGGTTCGGCGTGCAGCTGCGCTACCAGGAGTCGACGACCGGCTCAGGCAGCCCGGCGCCGCGCCGCGACACCCACCTCCGGCCGCGGCTGATCGAGGCGCACAAGCTGGCCGCGGCGTTCTACGTCGACGCGCTGTCCTCGACCGACGCGGCGGCCGGCCGGCAGTTCCTCTCCGAGCGCGGCTTCGACAAGGACGCTGCCGACACGTTCGGCATCGGCTTCGCCCCGCGCGACGGCGAGGCGCTCTACAGGCACCTGCGGCAGAAGGGTTTCACCGACACCGAGCTGGTCACCGGCGGGCTCGTCGGCCAGGGCCAGCGCGGCCACTACGACCGGTTCCGCGGACGGCTGCTCTGGCCGATCCGTGAGACCAACGGCGACGTGATCGGGTTCGGCGCGCGGCGGATCTTCGACGACGACCGGATCGAGGCGAAGTACCTCAACACCTCCGAGACCCCGATCTACAAGAAGTCCCAGGTCCTCTACGGCATCGACCTCGCCCGCCGCGACATCGCCCGCGCCTCGCAGGCCGTCGTCGTCGAGGGCTACACCGACGTGATGGCCTGCCACCTGTCCGGTGTCCCCACCGCCGTCGCGACCTGCGGCACGGCGTTCGGCGACGACCACGGCCGCGTGCTGCGCCGGCTGCTGCAGGACCACGACGAGTTCCGCGGTGAGGTGATCTTCACCTTCGACGGCGACGCCGCCGGGCAGAAGGCCGCGCTGCGGGCGTTCGAGGGCGACCAGAACTTCGCCGGCCAGACCTACGTCGCCGTCGAGCCCGACGGCCTCGACCCCTGCGACCTCCGGCTGCAGAAGGGCGACGCCTCCGTCCGCGAGCTCGTCGCCCGCCGGGTGCCGCTCTACCGCTTCGTGCTCGGCAACGTGGTCAGCCGCTACGACCTCGACCGCGCCGACGGCCGGGTCGACGCTCTGCGCGAGGCCTCCCGGCTGGTCTCCGCGATCCGCGACCGGTCCAAGGTCGAGGCGTTCGCCCGCGAGCTCGCCGGCATGGTCGGCGTCGACGTCGAGGAGGCCCGCGCGGAGGTACGGCGGGCGGCGGCACGCGGCAACCGGCCCCAGCAGGACCAGCGCGCCCGGCCCGGAGGTCCCGCCGGCCCGTCCGGTCCGCCCGGTGCGACGGGACCCGCCGCGCCCGAGCGGCCGAGCGCGCCGCCGCTGCCGGACCTCAAGGACCCGCGCTTCTCGCTGGAGCGCGAGACGCTGAAGCTGGTCGTCCAGCACCCGGGCGTCGTCGGCCACGCGGCCCGCGACGTCGACGCCGACGACTTCACCCACCCGACGTACCGCGCCGTCTGGGACGCCGTCACCGCCTGCGGCGGCCCGACGTCCGCACCGGCCACCGAGGTGTGGGTGTCCAAGCTCCGCGACAACGTCGAGGACGGGCCGGTCGCGCACGCGCTCGGCGCCCTCGCCGTCGAGCCGGTGCTGTCGGCCAAGGAGCCCGACCGCGGCTACGTCAACGCCCACGTCTACCGGCTCCAGGAGCTGACCACCATGCGGCGGATCGCCGACCTGAAGTCCCGGCTGCAACGCACCAACCCGGTCGAGCACGCCACCGACTACAACCGGATGTTCGGCGAGCTCGTCGCGCTCGAGCAGCACCGCCGCACGCTGCGCGAGAAGGCGATCGGCGGCGAGGGCTGATGCCCGCGCTGTTCCGCCGGGCGACCAGGACGCAGGCCCCGGCCGACGTGGTCGCGCGGGCCGGGCTCGCCCGCGGCGACAAGGTGCTCTCCGCGGCCCACGCCGACGACGGCACCTGGCTGGTCGCCTCGCGCACCGCGCTGGTGCTGGTGCCGCCGGCCGAGGCCGCCGACGACGACAAGGTCACGACGCTGCCCTGGCAGGAGATCGAGTCCGCCGGCTGGAACCGCGACGACGACCGGTTCCGGGTCAGCGAGGTGGGGGAGTACGGCCGCCCTCGCGCCCGGCACGCGTTCACCCTCCACGAGGCCTCCGAGCTGCTCGCCGTCGTGCGCGAGCGGGTCACCGCCTCGGTGGTGCTCCAGCGCCGCGTCGCCGTCCGCGGACGCCGCGGGCTCACGGTCGTCGCGCGCCGGGCGCCGAACACCGACGCCGCCCTGACCTGGTCCTACGAGCTCGACGCCGGCCTCGACCCCGACGACCCCGAGGTGCGTGACCTCGCCGAGCGCGGCCTGCGGGCCGCCGCCGAGGAGCTGGGCCTCTGACACCGGGGGAGGGGATGGCCCCCTGAACCCGTGAGGGGGCAGCTCCACCTGCTCGTCACCGGCGCGTCGTGGCACGAGTGACGCCTCGGCGGGCCGGCGGGCGGCCGGGGAGCCGGGCCGGAAACCCCTACGGTTCCGACGGTTCCGCCCGATTTAACGATCCGGGAGACGGCTTGCTACCGTATCCCCGCACGATCCCCTGTAGCTCAATTGGCAGAGCATTCGGCTGTTAACCGGAGGGTTGTTGGTTCGAGTCCAACCGGGGGAGCTGAGACGGGCCCTGTGAGGGGCCCGTTCCTCATTTCCGGGGTTGCCGGACGTTTCCCGGCCGGGCTCGCTGGGCACCGGCGCGGCGTGGACACCAACCCCGACACCCGCGCCGACACCTCGCCCGACTCCCCGACCGAGCTCACGAAGCAGTCGTGGAAGTACGTCGTGCGCAAGACCGTGCGCGAGTTCGCCGACGACGAGTGCACCGACCTGGCCGCGGCGCTCACCTACTACGCCGTGCTCGCGATGTTCCCCGGCTTCATCGCCCTGCTCTCCCTGGTCGGCCTGGTCGGGAAGGGACAGCAGACCGCGCAGACGCTGCTCGACATCCTCGACCAGCTCGGTGCCGGCTCCATCGCCGAGACGCTCGAGCCGACCCTGATGACGCTGGCGACGGCCGACCAGGCAGCCGGCGTCGCGTTCGTCGTCGGTCTCGCGGGTGCGGTCTGGTCCGCGTCCGGGTACGTCGGGTCGTTCGGCCGGGCGATGAACCGGGTGTACGAGATCCGGGAGGGCCGGCCGATCTGGAAGCTGCGGCCCTGGATGCTGCTCGTCACCCTCGTCGTGCTGCTGCTCGCGGTGGTCGTCGCGCTCGCGCTGGTGCTGACCGGACCGGCTGCGCAGGCGGTCGGTGACGCCCTCGGGCTCGGGTCCACCGTTGTCACGGTCTGGAACATCGCGAAGTGGCCCGTGATGCTGCTCGCCGTCATCGTCGCGGTGGCGGTCCTCTACTACGCCACGCCCAACGTGCGGCAGCCGAAGTTCCGCTGGGTCAGCGTCGGCGCCGTGCTGGCGATCGTGGTGTGGATCGTGGCCTCGGCAGCGTTCGGGTTCTACGTGTCGAACTTCAGCTCCTACAACAAGACCTACGGCGCGCTGGCCGGCGCGATCGTGTTCCTTCTGTGGCTGTGGATCAGCAACCTCGCGCTGCTCTTCGGGGCAGAGCTGGACGCCGAGCTTGAGCGCGGCCGCGAGCTGCAGTCCGGGCTGCCGGCCGAGGAGCAGATCCAGCTGCCGGCGCGTGACACCCGCAACATCGAGAAGGCCGAGGCCAAGGCGCGCGAGGACGTCGAGCGCGGTCGGAGGATCCGCCGCCACCGCGGGTGACCCGGGCCGGCTCAGCCGACGACCTCGCTGCGGCGCTCCATCAGGACGACGTCACGCCACCGGCCGTCGCACGGGCCGCCGCGCATCAGCCCCAGCCGGCGCCGCACGCCGACCTCGACGAAGCCCGCCGCGCGGTGCAGCGCGAGGCTCGCGACGTTCTCGGGGAAGATGCCGGACTGGATCGTCCAGATGCCCGCGGCCTCGGTCGACGCCACCAGCGCGTCGAGCAGGGCCCGGCCGACGCCGCGGCCGCGGGCTGCCGGGTCGACGTACACCGAGTGCTCGACGACGCCGCGGTAGACCGGGCGCGTGGACGTGGGGGAGCAGGCCACCCAGCCGACGAGCCCGAGGTCGGCGTCGAGCGCGACGAAGCGGTGGTCGGCGAGCCGGGCGGCGTCGAAGTCCTCCCAGCGCGGCACCTCGGTCTCGAACGTCGCGTGGCCCTCCTCGATACCGGCGGCGTAGACAGCCGCCACCCAGGGCCAGTGGGTCGCTGCGAGCGGGACGGTCCGGAGCGCGGTCACCGGCGCAGTGTCGCGCGGCGACGTTTCGGGGATGTGACGCGCCGCCCTACTCTCCCCAGCCCATCGGGAAGACCTCGAACGCGGTGGCGTGCGCGACCCCGAGCCGCTGCCCGGTCGCCCGCGAGATGCCCTCCAGGAACTCCGCCGGGTCGAAGTGCTCCCAGCCGAGCCCGTCGATGTACGCCGTGTGCGCCTTCAGCGACTCGACGCCGGCGTCGAACGTGTCGGTGATGTCGACGGCGCTGTCGGACTGCGGCGAGCTCGCCGCCCAGACCGCCTTCACCCCGCCCCACGGCTCCAGGCCGTCCTGCTCGAGCTGCTCGCGGAACACCCACCGGTTGCCGGCGTCACGCACCGCGTCGAGCGTCGCCTTGCCGGTCGCGATGTGGTCGGCCTGGTTGAGGTTGCGGCCGCCCCAGGTGTCGCGGAAGTTGTTGGTCACCACGACGTCCGGCCGGTGCCGGCGCACCGAGCCGGCGATGGCGCGTCGCAGGGGGACGCCGTACTCCAGGACGCCGTCGGGCAGGTGCAGGAAGTCGACCACGTCGACGCCGACGATCCGTGCGGACTCGACCTGCTCGGCCTCGCGCACCTCGCGGCACTGGTCGGGGTGCATCCCGTCGATGCCGGCCTCGCCGCTGGTCACCATGCAGTAGGCGACCGTCTTGCCCTGGCCGGTCCAGCGCGCCACGGCCGCGGCGGCGCCGAACTCCATGTCGTCGGGGTGGGCGACGACGCAGAGCATCCGCTCCCAGTCCTCGTCGAGCGGCGTCAGGGGCGGGGGAGCGTCGGTCATGCGCGCACCCTAACCCCCGTTGGACGAGAAGTGCTGGTAGTCGGGGTGTCCCCAGCGAGCACCCCACGCCCAGCCGAGTGCCTGGAACTTCCTGTGCACGACGCCGCCCGCCACGATCACCCCGCGGCGGTACGGCGACCGGTCGAGGTAGCGACGCGAGCCGGCCGGGTAGACGCGGCTGCTGGTGACGTAGGGGTTCTCGCGGGTGTTGATGTCGACGGCGTTGCCGTAGGAGTGCTGCGAGATCCGGTAGGGGTTCCCGGTGACCGGCCGGCAGTTGAACGCCGACGTGTTCCCCGCGCGCATCGCCGCCTTGTCGGACCCGCTCGGCGTGCGCCGACCGCCGGCGTAGAAGTGGTCGGCCGGCCGCATCCGGCGGATCGGGAAGCCCTGGGCGAACGCCGCCTTCAGCACCTTCACGACCGCGCGCGCCTCGCCGGCGCGGACGACCAGGGCGCCGCGGTCGACCCGGCCGTCGTAGCCCCAGTGGTTGACCCGCACCATGCGCAGCCCGGCCGGACCGACCGGGCAGCCGGCCCGCCAGGAGTGCGGTACGTCGGACGCGGCGAGCGGCCCGGACACGCTCGGCGCGGCGACGGCCCGGACCCTCCGCTCGACGGTGCGCGACACGACCTTGCCGCCGTCGGGGAGCAGCGCCTTGGCGCGGAGCTTGGTCCGGCCGGCGCGGTCGGTGGACCAGGTGGCGGCCCAGGCGCCGGCGCCGTCGGTCGTCGCCCGGGCCTCGGTGCGCCACCGGTCGCCGGCCTTGCGCTGCACCTTGACGACCGCGCCGGCAGCGGCCGGTGACACCTGGCCACTGACCGTGTGGTCACGCAGCGCGACGAGGTCCTTGTCCACCTCGAGGGTGACCGCGCGCTCGGTGGGGGACGGCGTCACG
Source organism: Nocardioides iriomotensis (assembly GCF_004168035.1). Lineage (GTDB taxonomy): Bacteria > Actinomycetota > Actinomycetes > Propionibacteriales > Nocardioidaceae > Nocardioides_B > Nocardioides_B iriomotensis. Next base: position 131,083 of record NZ_SDPU01000035.1, read on the forward strand.
TGCACGACGAGGCGCCCGGTCGAGACGAGCTCGCCGTCACTGACCTGGTAGTCGACGACGACGTCGCCGGAGTCGCCCGCGCCGGTGGTGACGGTGACGTCGGCCGGCGAGTACGTCGCGCGGGGGTCGCCCGCGACGCCCACGACCTCCAGCCGAGGCGGCTCGCCCGCGGGCCGGCCGACGCCGTCGTCGGTGTCGTTGGCGAGCACGGGGACGGTCACCGCCTGGCCGGCCTGGACGGTCGCCTCGTCCGGCGCGGCGGCCGGCGGCTGGTTGGGTGCCTGCTGGGCGACGGCGGCACCCACCGGACCGGCGAGCAGGAGCAGCGCGAGGGGAGCGAGGAGGAGACCGGGTCGGGACATCGGGGGCTGCCTTCCGGTGGTCAGCGGGTGCGGAACGAGCGGGCGAGGGCGCGGGCCGAGGCCGGGTCGAGCGGTGGGTCGTTGATCCGGCTCTGCGCGGCCACCAGCACGACGGAGTCGCCGTCGAGCACCGCCAGCTCGGTCCACGGGTCCGACTGCTGCGTCCTGCCGTTGACCAGCACGCCGGCGCCGTACGCCCGGAGGTCGGAGACGTACGGACCGACCGCGCCGCCGTCGACGCCGACGCACGCGCGGAGGTTCGCGCTGCGGCCGCCGAAGAACGACCGCGCGCTCGCCGCGTCCGCGAACTGGCTGCGGATCGCGATCACCTTTGTGCCGCCCGCCGCGTAGTCGACCTCGAGGGCGTGGGTCGGCCGCGGCATGGGCGTACGGCGTGCGCAGCCGAACGGCACGGCCGTCTGCACGATCTCGCCGGGGTCGCGCGCGAGCGCGGGCGTGCCGTTGCCGAGGTAGCCCTCCTCGGTGTCACCGGGGTCGACGACGTACGACCAGCCGGCGCCGAGGTCGCGCGGGCGCGGGAAGTCGCGCCGGCTCAGCCGGCCCGAGCGCTGCCCGGGTGTCTCGAGCCCGTCCGGGCCGGACGAGGCCGGCTCGGTCGGCTCGGTCGGCTCGGTCGCAGCGGACGACTCGGCGGTGGCGGTCTCGCCCGCGCCCGCCGTCGACGGTCCGGGCGCGGCAGGGGTGGCGGGCTCGCCCGCACAGCCCGCGGCCGTCAGGGCGACGGCAGCCAGCAGGGTCCACAGGTGGCGGTCCCGAGCCCGAGTCATCGAGGCAGGGTACCGAGCCCGCGCCCCGGCTAGAAGAAGCCGCCACCCTTCGGCTTGTCCTCGATGTGGTGCCACGCGTGCGGTGCGAGCGTGTGGCGGGTGCCGTCCTCCATCACCACCACGAGGTAGCCGGCCTGGTTGAAGCTGTAGGACGCGCGGTCGCCGTACTCCGTGGGGGCGCCGTCCGCGCTGCCGTAGACGAGGAATGCCATGCCGGAAGCCTGGCAGACGGCGACGGCCGGATGGCGGATGTCGGTGCCCGGCACTAGCGTCGCGACCATGCCGGCCGCCACTCCTCCCGTGCCCGAGTTCGAGCGGCGTTGGACCAACGTCGACCTCTCCGGGGCGCGGTTCCACAACGTCGTCCTGTCCGGTGCCAAGATCACCGGCGTCTGGGCCCGAGACCTGGTGGTCGACGGCGACCTGCGCGGGCTGACCGTCAACGGCATCGACGTGATGCCGTACGTCGAGCAGCGGCTCGCCGCCGAGCACCCCGAGCTCGGGCAGATCTGGTCCGGCGACCTCGACGACCTGCGCGCCGGCTGGGCGACGGTGCGTGCCGCGTGGGAGTCGACGGAGGCCGAGGTCGCCGCGCTCGACGAGGCGATGCTGCACGAGCGTGTCGATGACGAGTACTCCTACCTCGAGACGCTGCGCCACCTCGTCTTCGCCTCCGACGCCTGGTTGCGGCGCTGCCTCCTCGGCGAGACCGACTTCTGGTACGCCGGTGTCCCGCACGACGAGATGGAGCCCGAGGTGCTGGAGCTGCTGCCGATCGACGCCGCCGCCGACCCCGCGCTCGACGAGGTGATGGCGGTCCGGCTCGACCGCCGCGGCGTCCTCGACCGGCTGCTCGCCGAGGCCACGCCCGACGCGCTGGCGGAGCACCCGCCGGCACGCGAGCGCAACGGCTACCCCCTCGACACCAGCGGGCGCACGGTCGGGGAGTGCCTGCGGTGCATCGTCAACGAGGAGTGGTGGCACCACCGCTACGCCACCCGTGACCTCGCGGTCGTCCGCCAGGGAGTGGCGGAGCGGTAGGCACGCGCAACGGTGGCCCCGGTTCGCAGGGCCGGGGCCACCGTCGTCTCGACCCGGGTCGGGTGCCGTGGGTGCGGAAAGGAGATCGCACGCGGCCCGGGTGCCATGGGTCACATCTGCGGCATCAGGACCGAGTCGATGAGGTACACCGTCGCGTTGGCGGTCTGCACGCCGCCGCAGATGACGTTGGCGTCGTTGACCTTGAGCGAGTCGCCGGAGCCGGTGATCTCGACGTCGCCGCCCTGGACGGTCGTCTGGGTGGTGCCGGCGATCTCGTCGGGCGAGAGCTGGCCGGGCACGACGTGGTAGGTCAGCACCGTCGACAGGGTCTCGGCGCCCTTCGGCGTGCCGAGCGCCTTGACCGTCTTCTTCGGCAGCTGCGCGAACGCGTCGTCGACGGGGGCGAAGACGGTGAACTCGTCGCCGTTGAGGGTGTCGACGAGGTCGACCTTCGGGTTGAGCTGCCCGGAGACCGCCGCGGTGAGGGTCTTCAGCAGCGGGTTGTTCGATGCGGCGACGGCGACCGGGTCGGCCGACATGCCTTCCACCGACCCGGCGCCGTCCGGCACCTGCTCGGCGTAGTCGGCGCAGCCCGGGCCGACGAGATTCGCGGCCGGGTCTGACGCCATGTCGTCCTCCTCCATGCTGTCGGACGGCGTCTCGGACTGCATCGGTGTCGCGGAGGACTCGTCGGTCGTGTCGGCGGCGGAGTCGTTGCCCCCGCACGCGGCCGTCATCGTGATCGCGGAGACCACGGCGATGGACGCGGCAACCTTCTTCATGGTGCGCATGAGGGTGCTTCCCTTCGTCGGTGACGAGGCGTTATGCCTTGTGTCACAGGGGATTCGGCGCGACATGGTGATCGGATTGGTCATGGGCGGAAGTCATCCGACGACCACGTCGACGCTGTGCCACCCGGTCGACCCGTCGGGAGCGATCGGCGTGCGCTCGGAGGTCTGCGTGTAGCCGGACCGGTCGGTGGCGCGCACCTCGAGCTTGTGGCTGCCGGGCTCCGCGTCCCAGCGGTAGACCCACTGCCGCCAGGTGTTGACGTTGTCCGCAGCGGCGAGGTCGGCCTCCTGCCAGGCGCCGCCGTCGACGCGCACCTCGACCTTCGCGATGCCGCGGTCCTGCGACCACGCGACGCCGGCCACTGCGTTGCGACCCTTCTTCAGGCGGGCGAACGAGCGCGGGACGTCGATCCTCGAGGACGTCTTGATCGGTGCCTGCGCGCTGTAGCCGCGCGTGGTCCAGTACGCCTGGAAGTCGGCGAACCGGGTCACCTCCAGGTCGACGAGCCACTTCGTCGCCGAGACGTAGCCGTAGAGGCCGGGTGTCACCATCCGGGCCGGGAAGCCGTGCTCGAGGGGCAGCGGCTCGCCGTTCATCGCAATCGCGACGAGCGCGTTGCGTTGCGGGTCCTGGAGCACCTCCAGCGGGGTGCCGACGGTGAAGTCGTCGGCGCTCGTGGACTTCACCGCGTCGGCGCCGGCTTGCACGCCTGCCTCCTCCAGCAGGTCGCGCATCGGGACACCGATCCAGGCGGCGTTGCCGACGTACTCGCCGCCGACCTCGTTGGAGACGCAGGTCAGCGTGATGCGGTCCTCGACCAGCCGCCGCTCCAGCAGGTCCTGGAACGTCAGGGTCAGCTCCTTGTCGACCATGCCGTGGATGCGCAGTGTCCATCCGTCGAGCGGCACGTCGGGCACCCGCAACGCGGTGTCGACGCGGTAGAAGTCGCGGTTGCTCGTCAGGTACGGCGTGAGGCCGTCGACGCCGAGGTCGACGCCCGTGGGAAGCGGCGGGGCGGGCACGGTGGGGCGCGGGACCGTCAGGTCGGCGCGGGCCGCGGCGGCCGCTGAGCCGCCCAGCGCCCGCGCGGCGAGGCCACCGGCGCTCGCGGCGACGGCCACGGCGGCCGCGGCGCGCAAGAACACGCGACGGTCGAACGCGGCGGGCAGGTCGTCGCCGGGCACGCCCGTCGGGAGCATCACGGGCGGCCGGGCGGGGCGGCGCAGCGTGCCGAGCAGCCAGGTGAGGGAGCCGAACCCGACCAGCAGCAGCACGACCGCCGGCAGCACTCGGGCGGCCGGGCCGGCCGTGGCCGCGCGGTCGGTCAGCGCGGCGGCCGTCGCGACGAGGGCGAGCAGCACGAACGCGCCGAGAGCGACCCGCGGTCGACGTACCCCCACGGCGCCGGCGACCACGGCGATCACGGCGACCGTCCCGATGACACCCCCGATGAGGACCGCCTTGTCGGCCGTCCCGAAGGTGGCGACGGCCCACTCCTTGACCGGGCGGGGCGCGGCGTCCACGGCCCGGTTGGCGACGGCGAGCAGCGGGGACGTGACCCCGTCGAGCGCGGCCGCGACGGCTTCGGACACCGCCACGGCAGCGGCCCCGGCCAGGAGCCCGGCGAGGCCGCCGGCGAGCAGGTTTCCTCGGGTGGTCATACCCGTGGTTCGGGCACGACTCGCTGCCGGATGGGAGTCCCGGGCCGACCCCGCGTCAGGAGGCGGTCAGGGACACGTCGTCGACGGTCACCGCGCTCGGGTCGTGCGCCGGACCCGCGGTGACGAGGAGGCGGAGCTTCGAGCTCCCCGCCGCCTTCGGCGTGAGCGAGACCTCGATGCGTTGCCAGGAGTTCGTCGTCTTCGTCGCGACGCGTGCGTCCTGCACCCGCTTGCCGTCGACCTTCTCCCGGAGGTGCAGCACCAGCCGCAGGTCCGAGCGGCTGCGCATCCACAGCACCGCCGTGTAGAGCTTCCGCTCCGGGTCGGTGGTCCACTTGTGCGTGCCACGCAGGGCCAGCACGTGCGCGGACCTGTCGACCGTGTGCACGCGTGCGGCGTACGCACCCGAGTGGGCGGTCGTGACCTGGTGCAGCCGGAGGCCGGGCCGACCGGCCGTGCTCCACCCGTGCAGGGCGTTCTCGAAGCTGCCGTTGCGGAGCAGGTTGGGCGAGACCGGTACCTCCGCCGGCGGCGGCGGTGCGGCGGTGCTGACCGTGACCGTCTGGGAGGAGCTGCTCGAGCCCGCGCTGTTGGTGACCGTCAGCGTCGCGGTGTAGCTACCGGTCGAGGCGTAGACGTGGCTCGGGCTCTGCGACGTCGAGGTCCCGCCGTCCCCGAAGGCCCAGCTCCACGTGCTGGGCGAGCCGGTCGACGTGTCCTGGAAGGCCACGGTGAGCGGAGCCGCGCCGCTCGAAGGCGTCTCCGTGAAGGAGGCAGACGGCCTGGCCGGCGACGGCGAGGGCGAGGGTGACGGAGATGGTGACGGTGTCCCGCCGCCGGAGCCGATGCCGCTGAAGACGAAGATCGCGTGGGCCTTGGGGTCACCGGGCGCGCGGAAGTCGTACCCGTCCGAGACGTACATCTTGTCTCCGACGACCTCGACCGCACGGGTGTCGAGCAGCCCGAACGACGACAGCTGCATGGTCCAGCCCGACACCAGGGTCCGGGTGCTCCAGGCCACCCGGTTCACCGTCGTGGAGGTCTGCGCGACGAGCAGGTCTTTGCCGTCGTCGGTGAAGTCCATCCCGAGGATGCCCGAGACGCCCCCCACCGAGAAGGCGGGCCCGGTGCTGTTGGAGGCGAAGTCGTAGCTCTGGAAGGTCGAGTTGACGCCGACGTACACCTTCTTGTCCGCGGGGTTCCACCCAGCCGCGGTGAAGTCGGATCCGGGCAGCGGCTGGAACGCGTCCGGCTGCAGCTTCCCGGACACCCGGCGGAGCCGGTACGCCGTCGGCAGGACGCCGATGGCGCAGCACGAGCCGGAGAACGCGTAGAGCACGTCGTTGGTCTCGTCGTAGGCGAGGCTCTCCAGGTCCCGCGAACGGTCCGGTCCAGCGCTGCCGCCACCGCCGAGACGGGGCGTGTTGCTCAGGGTCGAGCCGTTGATCGTGCGCTTGAGAGCCCCCGTGGTCGCGTTGATCTCGTAGAGGGAGCGCGCGTCGTCGTCGGCGATCCAGATCGACCCGTCCTTGGGCACGTAGGCCATGCCCTCGTTGTCCTTCGCGGACACCGACGAGCCCGCGAACGGACTCGTGGCGATCGTCCGGTCGAGCTTGAGGCTGGGCTTCGGCGCCAGGGCCGCCGAGGCGACCCAGGTCGTCAGGAAGCCGACGCAGAGCGCCGCCGCCAGTGTTGTCACGATCGCCGTCCGGGTCCCCCGTGAGGACCACCACCTGGCTGTGAGCATGTGGGCCCTCCCAAGCCGCCAGTCCCCCTGTAGGCAGGTACGCCACCAGGCTGCTGGGCGGCGATGCCCGTCCGCGCCCACTGCCGGAACGAGTTGTCGTACGCAGATGTGACCACGCCACCGGATGCACGCCCCGGGCGTGGTCAGGTCGGGCCAGAAATGTGTAGTGCCCAAGAACCAGGCCCGGATGGGTCGACCGGAAATGCAACGTCGCACGGGGTCGTCGAGGAGTCCCGCCCGGCGTTTGGCGGCCACCGCCTCGCCACGGCTGGCCGCGTGCGGCTTGGCCAGTGGGGCGGCACGATCCGCGGTCCAAGGTTCGGGAGGACCGTTCCGGCCGCCCGTGGTCGCCCCGGGTCAGGGACGTGTAGTACCCGCGGGCCAGGCCGGGTCGGCCGGACCGGTACTTCTCGCGACGTTCGGCGAGTTCACCCCCGGCTGCCGGTGCGGCTCGCCTAGCCTCGCGTGGTTCGTGGCCGTGATCGACACCGGGGGAGGGACATGACGCGCTCGCGCGCCCGTGTCGTCGCGCCGGTCCTGGCGCTTCTCACCGGCCTGCTGAGCGTCCTGGCGATCGCGCCGGCCCAGGCGTACGACCGCGACTGCGGTGACTTCGCCACCCAGCGGGCGGCCCAGCTGTTCTACCTGGGCAACGGCGGACCCAGGCTGGACCCGCACCGGCTGGACGAGGACGACGACGGGATCGCCTGCGAGTCGAACAGCTGCCCCTGCCTCTCCTCGCGCACGAGCGGCGGCAGCACGCCGAGCACGCCGCCGCGGTCCGCCGCGACGACGCGGGTCGAGCAGTCCGCGACAGTCGTACACGTGACCGACGGCGACACCATCGCCGTCCGGCTGTCGACGGGCGGCACCCGCGACGTGCGGCTCGTCGGCATCGACACGCCGGAGGTCTACGGCGGTGCCGAGTGCGGCGGCGACGAGGCGTCGCAGAGCCTGCGGAGGATCCTGCCGGTCGGCACCCGGGTCACCCTCTACTCCGACCCGACCCAGGACCTGAAGGACCGCTACGGCCGGCTCCTGCGCTACGTCCACAAGATGTCCACCGGGAGGGACGTCAACCGGCAGCAGGTGTACCTCGGCCACGCCAGGGTCTACGTCTACGACCACCACCCGTTCCAGCGCGTCACGGGTTACCGGAAGGCCGCCACGGTCGCCAAGGCCTCGGCACGCGGCCTCTGGGGCCGCTGCTGAGGCAGGGCTCACCCCGGTGGGTGCGGCAGCCCGTCGACGTTCCTGGTGTCCGCGTCCACGTCGGGGAGCTCGGGGTCGGGGTCCCCGCGCTCCTGGTCGCGCCGCCACGGCTGCCGTACGACGGCACGACCCAGCGCCGCGAGCTCGTCGTAGAGGGCCAGCTCCGCGACCCGCACGAACATCGGCGACGCCGCCGTCAGCTCGAACCGGCGGCCCGAGGCCAGGACGACCTGCCGCGACCGCTCGAGCTCGTGCATGCAGCCGCAGTCGATGAAGATGACCCCCTCGAGGTCCAGCCACACGCGGTCGACGTCTCGAGCCGCGAGCTGCCGCAGCAGGGACCGCAGCCGGTCGCGGGAGCCGAGGTCGAGCTCGCCGACGACCCGCAGCCCGGCAGCATCGAACCCGCCGTAGGTTCGAAACGCGGGTTCCATGGCTTGATCCCCTCGTCTGCGCCGGCCCTCGCTCCCGAGCGGCTGGCTGGCGGCCACCTCGACGGTACGCCTCCCGGTCGGTGTCGTATCCATCGCGTCACCTTCAGGAGGTGTGCGCGCGCTGGGGGAGCCTCCAGCCCGGCCGCGGGAAGTGGCACATGTCGCCGTCCGGGTGCTTCTGCAGGTAGTACTGGTCCTCGGGACCGGCCTCCCAGAAGCGGGTGACCGGCTCGACCGTCGTGACGACCTTGCCGGGCCACAGGCCGGACGCGTCGATGTCGGCGATCGTGGCCTCGGCCGTCCGTCGCTGCGTCTCGTCCGCGTAGAAGACCACCGAGCGGTACTCCGTGCCGACGTCCTCCATCTGTCGGTTCGGGGTCGTCGGGTCGTGGATCTGGAAGAACAGCTCCAGGATCTCGCGGTACGAGGTCTGCTCCGCGTCGAAGGCGATCTCCACCGCCTCGGCATGGTTGCCCGGGCTGGTCTCGGTGGGGTCGAGGGTGTCGCCTCCGGTCCAGCCGGCGCGAGTGCCGACCACCCCCGGCTTCCGGCGCATCAGCTCCTGGATGCCCCAGAAGCATCCGCCTGCCACGACTGCAGTCTCGGTCCTGGGTTCCATGGTGTGTACCTCGTCCACCCCCGTGCCGGCCTCACACGATCGAGGTTAGGACCGCCGCACTCCTGTGCCCATGCCCCGATCGAGCCACGGGCGCTGGGCGGCCAGCGGCCACCAGTGTCTCGTGCCGAGGTGCGTCTCGGCGTCGGTGCGCTCCAGCCACGCGCCGGCCGGGTCGAGGTCCGCCGGCACGTGGCAGCGCCAGACCACGAAGTGTGCGTACGGCGACGGCCACGGGTAGTCGTCGGGCGGGTCCGCGACCACGTTGCGCACGTACCCGAGCATCGAAGCGGGTCGAACCGTGCCGAGCGTCCGGACGAGCAGCGTCCGCAGGGTGGCTTCCACGTCGCCGCCGTCGATCGCCAGCGTCGGGAGGTCGTGGCCTCCGCCGTCCGCGCGGGCCACGGTGAGGACCCTCCCGTCGCGGGTCGCGAACAGCCGCACCAGGCAGGTGGGGTCGGGTACGGCGGTGTCCCCGTCGGCCAGCACGACGTCGGCTCGTCCGCCGCGCGGAAGCCAGTTCGCGTCACGGTGGCTGACGATCACGCGTCCAGGGGTCGACACGGCGATCAACGTAGTGCCGTCACCGCGGCGTCCGGGGGCGGGGCGGCTTCCGGCGTAGGGTGACGACGCCGGGCCGGAGCCGCGGACCGGACCGGACGAGTGGAACGGGGGGAACGCGATGCACGTCGCCATCGGGACCGCACACACGGGGCGCGCCGCCCCGAGGCGGGGGTAGGCGTGCTTCGGGCCGTCGCCGTGGGCGGCGGTGTCCTCTGCGTCGTGGCCGGCGGCGTCCTGCTGGCCACGGGCACCGCGCCGACGATCGCGGTCGTGCTCCTGGTCGTGGGACTGCTGGGGGTCGGCTTCAGCGTCGGGGGTCGAGCGGGCTCCTCGGGCTGACGACCGACGCGACGACCTCGCGCAGCCGGTCCACCGTCAAGGTGGACGTCGACGGTCCGATCTGCACGTCGTCGCCGATGGCGATGGTGGCGACGTCGAGGAGGATCAGCCCCAGCCTCGCCGAACGCGCCGAGCAGCTCGCGCAGCAGCCGGTCCCGGCTGTCGTGGTCGGTGGGGTCCTGGGAGCTGATGAGGTGCGTCAGCCGCTGGGCGCGCTTCGAGTGCCTGGCCGGCGCCGGGTCGTCGGCGGCGTACAGCTCCCCGGCGCGCATCCGTTCCCTCATCGTCCGTGCGGCGTCCACCATGTGCACGAATGTGCACATGCGCCGCGACTAGGCTCCCGGAGTGTCCGACCCGGTCCCGAGCAGCGCGCCGCGAGGTACGGCGCCCGGCCTCGCCGAGGTGTACCGACGGTTCTCCGAGGCCGAGGCCGGCGACACGTCGCCGTTGTACCGGGGTGTCGCCGCCGCGATCAGCGAGTCCGCCGACGCGCTGGCCGCGGTCGGGACCGCGCCGGCGCGCAGACGCCAACCGGTCCTGGTCCTCGCCGCCCTGCACGACCTCGCCCTGGCCGGGCACGCGCCGGCACTCGCCGAGGCCTACGCCGCCGGTGACGCTGCCGGGGCCGCTCGCGCGGCGGTCGACACGCTGCTGCGCGAGTCGGACGCCGTCGCGCCGATCGCGACGCGCCGGACCGTGAGGGCGGACGGGGCCGGACGCTGCACCGTCCTGTACCCGGTCATCGCAGAGGCGGCGCGCCGGGCCGGGGCGGACGCTGTCGGGCTGGTCGACGTGGGCGGTGTGGCCGGGTTCAACCTCGTCGTCGACCGGGTCGCGATCGCGTACAGCGACGGCCGGACCCTCGGCGACGCGTCGTCCCCGGTCCGGCTGACGTGCCGGGTCGTGGGGGATCAGGGCGTGCCGGGGACGACGCTGCCCGACGTCGTCGCCCGGGTCGAGGTGGGCGCCGACCCGCTCGACGTGACCGACCCGGACGACGTCCGATGGTTGCGCGCCTGCGTGTGGCCGGACCAGCACGAGCGGAGGGAGACGTTCGAGGAGGAGCTGGCGCTGGCGAGGACGGTTCCTCCCCTGCTCGTCCGGGGCGACCCGGTCACGACGGTGGCGGCTGGCCTGGCCGCGGTCCCGGCGGGCGCACTGCCCGTCGTCGTCACGACCTGGGCGTTGTCGGCTCTCACGGCCGAGGCCCGGCGCCGGTTCCTGCACGAGGCGCGCCAAGCATCCGCGGGGCGGCCGGTGGCGTGGGCGTCGGTGGAGGGCGTCGGCGTCGCGCCCGGGGTCCCGACGTTCGGCGACCGTCCCGCCTCCGGTCACAGCATCATCGGCCTGACGATGCTCGCCACGCCTTCGGAGCACGCCGAGGCCGTCGGACGCTGCTGGTCGCGCGGTCGCGTGATGGCCTGGCTGGCAGGGTCCGACGACTCTGGCCCACCCGTGACGGCCGGCGCACGCTGAGGTACGGGGACGAGAGCTCAGGCAGGTGTCATGAGGGGCGCCGAGCACGCACGGGCGCGCGAGCTGCTGCTCGCCTGCGGCATTGCGTACGCGGCGGCGTACGTCGCGGCCAACGACGTCGTCGCGGCGGCGATGTACGACGGTTACAGCCGGATGGACCAGGCCGTCAGCGAGCTGTCCGCCCTGACCGCTCCGCCCCGGACGTTCCTGACGGCCATGCTCCCCGTCTTCACGGTGCTCATGGTCTCGTTCGGTGCCGGCGTGTGGTGGTCGGCGTCCGGAGGCCGCGCCCTGCGCCTGACCGCGATGGCGCTCGTCGCCTTCGGCATCACCGGGGTGGCATGGCTGCCGTTCCCGATGACCGCGCGCGACGACATCGCCGCGGCGACGGGGCCGATGTCCGCCAACGACGTAGGGCACCTGGTGCTCAGCGGCGTCACCGCGTCACTGATCGTCGCGATGTGCGCCGCCGGCGCCGCTCACTTCGGACTCGGCTTCCGGCTGTACACCGCCGCGACCGTCGTCGTCGTGCTGGTCTTCGCGGGGGTGCTGACCGGGCTCGAGTCCGCCAAGCTGCCGTCCGGCGACCCGACGCCGCTGCTGGGCTTCTACGAGCGACTCGGGATCGGCGCCTGGCTGGTGTGGCTGACCGTCCTGGCCGTCGCGCTGATGCGGCAGTCCGTCGCCGCCCCGGGCGAGGCGAGTAGCCACCGGCACGCCTAGAACGAGGCGGGACCGCCGTCCGGGCCGGTGCCGTGCGGCAGCCGGACCAGGTCCAGGATGTGCTGTGCCGGGGTCCCGTAGGGCGCGACCAGCGTGACGTCGGTGCCGTCCGTGGTGATGACGTCGTGGAGGACGCGGACGGCCGCGCTGCCGAGGTGGGTGACGTCGGTGAGGTCGACGACGGCCGCCACGACCCCCGCCGCCGTACGGCGCCGGAGCGCACGGTCGAGCTCGTCCGCCGCTCCGCCGAGCAGCGCGCCGCGCACGACCAGGACATCGTCACGCTGGACCACCTCGAACGACGGCTCGTGTCGCGGCGGGGGTGCGACCGTGCCGGCGGTCAGCAGGATCGCGGGTCGGTGGGGGCGCAGCGCGCCGGTCGCGGTGGTGCCGTGGTCGGTGCCGTGGACGTCGAGACCGTCCAGGAACGCCCTCGCCATGTGCAGGCCGCGCCCGCCGGGCAGCGGGTGGTCGGTCGTCGCCTCGCTCGGCGGCCTCCAGCGCCCCTGGTCGGTGACCGCGACGGCGATCACGCCCGTGCCGGTGAGCTCGAGCTCGAGGGTCATCTCGCCGGCCACGGTCCGGTGCGCGTAGGCGTGCTCGGCCGCGTTCGCGAGCAGCTCGCTGACGGCGTGGGTGAGGGCGATGCGATCCAGCGCGCGCACGTCGAGCCGGTCGAGCCAGCGGCCGAGCCGGTCCCGGACTTCGGCGAGGAAGACCGCCTGTGCCGGGACGGTGAGCCGCAGCGGCTCCGGCGGTGCGGTCCGCTCGGCGGCGAGGATGGTGATGTCGTCACTGTGCCCGGTGGTCCGCGTCATGATCTCCAAGGTGAGCTGGCAGACCCGCTCCGTCGCCCGCACAGGAGCCCCCAGCGCCAGGCCCCGGCCGGCGGCCGCGTCACCCACGGTCGCCGCCAGCTCGACGGTGCTCGCGGCAGGTGTGGTCCCCGGGCGCTCCAGCAGCCCGTCGCTGTACAGCACGACCAGGTCGTTCACCGACGGCAGCGTGAACGTGCCGATCGCGAGGTCGCCGGTCGTCGCGAGCGGGCCGGCGCCCGAGGGGGGCAGGAAGCTGGATCTGCCCGACGTCACCACCAGCGGTGGCGGATGACCGGCTGTGCAGTACCGGCCCGCGCCGGTGCGTGGGTCGAGCTCGACGACGCACACCGTGGCATGTCGAGCCTCCGGGACCCCGCGGGCGTAACGGTCGAGGTCCGCGAGCACCTGGGGGAGGGGTGCGGTGCTGGTCAGCCGCTCGTACGCCACCGCGCGGAGCTGTCCCATCGTCGCCGAGGCGGACGTGCCGTGCCCCACGACGTCGCCCGCCACCAACGCCACGAGGCCGTCGGGTCTCACGACGGCGTCGAACCAGTCACCTCCGGAGGCGTCGTCCTCCGCAGCCAGCAGGTACCTGGCCCCGACGTCGAGGTGCGGCAGCATCGGCAGGGCCCGGGGGAGCAGCTCGTCCTGCATCGTGCGCACGAGGAGCGGCACGTCCGCCCACGTCTGCTCCGCGAGCGACTGCCGCGCCTCGGCGGCCTGCGCCGCGCGCACCTGCTCGGACACGTCACGGCCCTCACCCACCACGCCGAGGACCTCGCCGACGGCGCCCTTCCACGGCGTGACGGTGAAGTCGACGTAGGCCTCGCCCCTGCCGCCGTCGGGTGCGTCGAACTGGATCCGCCAGACCCCCATCGACTGCGGCTCACCGGTGGCGAAGCAGCGCTCGTACGGCTCGTAGATCCCCTGCCCCGCCAGGTCCGCGAACGCCTCACGCAGCGGCAGCCCGAGCGTTCGGTTTCCGACCAGGTCCGCCCCGGGCTGGTTGAAGGCGGCGAGCCGCAGCTCGGGTCCACGCAGCGCCAGGAGGACGTGCGAGCACTGGTCGAAGCCCGCCATCATGGCCTCGACCTCGTCGTGCTCCGGACTCCTGCGTCCGAGCCGGCCGTCGTCGCTCACGTGCGCCTCCCCCCAGCGTCGTACCCGGGTGGGTTCCTGACGTCGTCCAAAGGATCTGTCGCGACCGGTACCCGTGCGGGCTGCCGTCAGTCTCCTTCAGGCCGGTGGGAACACCTGCGGCCACAGGTCGTTGCCGGCGTAGAGGGCGTGCACGTCGTCCAGCTCGACGTCGACGACGTCCTCGGGCACGTCGGCGCTGCCGGCGACCCACCAGTCCGCGCCCGGAAGGCCGGCGGACGCGTAGGCGCGCGACCCCGGCTCCTGCGCGACGTACGACGCACGCGGGTGCGCGAGGACCTGGCCGCGCGCCGGTTCCCACAACCGGACCAGGCCGTCCGGGTCTGTGCCCAGCACGACCGCGTCGAACCACCGCCACACGACGGCTTCCTGGCCGTTCGGGCCGGAGCCGACGGCGACGAGGTGCCCCGGGGACACGCGCTCGACGCGCGGGGTCGGGAACATCGGGGCGAACCCGACCCAGCTGACCTCACCGCGGTTCCAGACCTGGCATCGGTCCTCCTCGACGCGCAGCACGCGTGCGGCGCGGAGGCGGTGGCGGGTCGGGACGGCATCGGGTTCGGGAGTCACGGGCGAGAGTCTCGCGGACCCGCTCCGGATCGGGAAACGATTTGTGCAGTGCGCGTTGCCGTGGACCGGCAGACACAGGTTCCCCCGAAGCGGGCGATACCGCGGCGCCGTGACCAGTGGACAGGGTGTCGGCATGGCGACCGAGCACGAGACCCCCTCCGTGCGCCTGTCGACCCGTCAGGCGGCGTTCATCGGCGTGGGGTCGATGGTGGGGGCGGGGATCTTCTCCCTCCTCGGCGCCGCGGGGGAGGTGGCCGGTGCTGCTGTGTGGGTGTCGTTCCTGATCGCGGGCGGGATCGCCGCCTTGCAGGGTTACTCGTTCGCGAAGATGGGTGCGCGCTACCCGTCGGCAGGCGGGCTCCTGGAGTACGTCGTCCGCGGCTGGGGGAACGGTCACTTCACGGGCGTGATCGGGTGGCTGGTGCTGGCCGTCAACGCGATCATCACTGGCATGGTGGCCGTCTCGTTCGGCAGCTACGCGAGCGCCGCGACGGACGCGGGCACGGCCGGAGTGAAGGTGTTCGCGGTGCTGCTGATCGTGGCGATGGCTGGGCTCAACGTCGTCGGCTCCCAGGCCGTGGCGAGGGCGCAGACGGTCGTCGTCGTCGTGGTCATCGGCATCTTGACCCTGTTCGCGATCACGACGCTGTTCAACATCGAGCAGGGTCACCTGTCGCCGGCGGTCTATCCGTCGTTCAGCGACATCGTCGCCAGCGTGGCGCTGACGTTCTTCGCGTTCCTGGGCTTCGGTGTCATCACCTTCACGGCCAAGGACCTGGCCGATCCGGCACGGCAGCTCCCTCGCGCGGTGTTCCTGGCGCTGGGGATCGCGACCGTCATCTACGTGGCCGTCGCGCTGGGCGTGTTCGGGGTGCTCACCGTCGAGGAGGTGATCTCGTCGGGCGGCACCGCCCTGGCCGTCGCCGCGGAGCCGGTGCTGGGCTCGGTCGGATTCGGGCTGATGACCGTCACGGCGTTGTTCGCCACGGCAGGGGCCACCAACTCGGGGCTCTACCCGGCCGCCGGGCTGTGCGAGCAGCTGGCCAGGATCGGCCAATTCCCGCCCGGGCTGGGAGCCCGCCTCGGCGGCCGTGCCCCGATGGGTCTGGTGGTGACGGCCGTGATCGCCATCCTGCTGGCCGCCGGTTTCGACCTGAACGCGATCGCCTCGATCGGCAGCGCCGTCGCACTGGTGGTGTTCGCCCTCGTGTCGGTCGGACACCTCCGTGTGCGTGCCGAGACGGGAGCCAAGGCCTGGGTCCTCGGCCTCGGGATCGCCACGAACCTGGTGGTGCTGACCACCTTCGTGCTCACGACCCTCGTCGAGGAACCGTCTACCGCGGCGGCCCTCGTGGTGATCCTCGCGCTCAGCATCGGGGCGGACCTGGTCTGGAAGCGCCGTTCCCCGGTCGCGTCCCGGGGGTGACGGGCGACGTGGAGCAGGGCACCAGCGTCGACGTGGCCGCCCCGGTGGACCGGGTGTGGGAGGTGCTCGTCGACGTCGAGCGGTGGCCGGAGTGGACGGACTCGGTGAGCAGCGTGCGGCTGCTCGACACCGGCCCGCTCGCCGTCGGGTCGCGCGTGCAGGTCTCCCAGCCGCGGATCCCCACCGGCGAGTACACCGTGACCGCGCTCGAGCCGGGAAGCAGCTTCACCTGGGAGCAGCGGCAGCCCGGCAGCAGGGTGTCGGCGCACCACGCGTGCACGCCGTTGCCCGACGGCGGCACCCGCGTCGAGCTCGCCGTCGTGATGAGTGGTGCGCTCGGCGGGGTCGTGGGGCGGCTGTACCGGAGGCTCACGGAGCGGTACCTCGCCATGGAGGCGGCCGGCCTCAAGCTCCGCGCCGAGAGCACCGCGCGCTGAGCGGGACCGCTCGCTTCGTTCTGCTAGCGTGCGCTCCCCGAAGATCCGCTCTGCCGATCAGGCTCACGCTCGGAGGTCGTCGATGGGTGGTGGCGCCACGCGGGCCACCGTGCTCGGGCACACGACGGTCGATGTCGTTCCCGGCTGCGGGACGGGCATCCGCACGCGGGAGCGCGCCCGGTCGGCTGCGGCATGAGGGCGGTGCTGCTCGGCGGGGCGATCTCACTCGTCCTGTCGCTCCTCCTCACGCGGCTCGCGGTGCGCCAGTTCGCGATCTGGGGCCTCGGGCAGGAGGTCCGGGTGGACGGGCCGACCACCCACCTCGTCAAGAGGGGGACGCCGACGATGGGCGGATGCGCCATCGTGCTGTCGGTCCTCCTGGGGTACGCCGCCGCCAAGCTGCTCACGCGAGAGGCCCCGTCCGCGTCGGCGCTGCTGCTGCTGCTCCTCCTCGTGGGGATGGCGGGGGTGGGGTTTCTCGACGACTACCTCAAGATCCGCAATCAGCGCAGCCTGGGACTGAGAAGCCGGGCCAAGGTCGTGGGCCAGGCGGTCGTCGCCTTGGCGTTCGCCGTACCGGCGCTGCGGGGTTCCGCGAGCGACGGTGACACGTCGCCGGTGTCCGACCGGCTCTCCTTCGTTCGCGACGTCGGGCCCGCACTGCCGTGGATCCTGCTCGTCGGGATCATCTGGCTGATGGTGACCGGCACGAGCAACGCCACGAACCTGACGGACGGCCAGGACGGTCTCCTCGCCGGCTCCGCCACCTTCGTCTTCGCCGGGTACACCGTCATCGGCATCTGGCAGAACGACCATCTCTGCAGCGGGTCGGCAGCCGGCCTCGCCGCCTGCTACCAGGGCGGGGCACCGCTGGACCTGGCGACCATGTCGGCCGCCATCGCCGGCGCCTGCGTCGGGTTCCTGTGGTGGAACGCGCCACCGGCCCGGATCATCATGGGCGACACCGGCTCGCTGGCACTCGGCGCGGCGATGGCGGGGTTCGCCCTCATGACCAGGACCGAGCTGCTGCTGATCGTGCTCGGCGGGCTCTTCGTCGCCGTCACGATGTCCGTCATGCTCCAGGTGTCCTGGTTCAAGGTCACGCGACGCGTGAGCGGCACCGGCAGGCGGCTCTTCCTCATCGCGCCGCTCCACCACCACTTCGAGCAGCTGGGGTGGCAGGAGGTGACGGTGACCATCCGCTTCTGGATCATCGCCGGGCTCTGCTCGATCGCCGGTCTCGGGATCTTCTACAGCGAGTGGCTGACGCGGGCCTGAGCGGACCCGGCCCTGCGCTGGTGACGCAGTGCGAGCCAGCCGACCAGGACCATCAGTCCCAGGACGTCGGCGAAGCCGGCGATCGAGGCCCACGGAAGCTCGATGTCCCCTCCTTGCAGGTTGGCGTAGAAGGAGCCGAGCGGGGTCAGGAGGGGCCAGAGGACGACGAGGTTCCGGACGATGGCGAACGCGACCGCGTAGACCAGGCCGAGGCCGGTGAGGAAGAGCAGGTCCGTCCCGGTCATCTCGAACCCGACGTGGTAGGCGCCGTACAGGGCCGCCGCGACCGCGATCCCGACGACCGGGCCGAGCTGCTCCTCCAGCCTGGTCTGGATGAACCCGCGGAAGAAGACCGACTCGAAGACGCCGATCACGAGTGACATCGCCAGCAGCGGGACCCAGTCGACCGGGGCCGGCAGGTCGTAGCCCCACAGCGTGAGGCCGAACTGCACGCCCGCGAAGCCCAGCGCGAACGGTACGGCGGCGCGCAGGTTGTCGCGGCGCACGCCCAGGTCGGCGAGCGTCCGGTGCCGCACCCACACGGTGTAGTAGACCGGCCCGGCGACGCCCAGCAGCAGCGCGCCGGCGAAGCACAGGAAGAGCCCGAGGACGTGGTCCTGGGTGAAGCCGACGAACGCGGCTCGGTTGAGCGCCACGACCGCGACGAACAGGCCGGCGATGACGAACAGGTCCTGCGGGTCGGCCAGCCGACGGGACGAGGGCAGGGCGCCGGGGACCAGCGAGAGCGCGAGCCCACTGGCCGCCACGGCCACGAAGTACCACGGGCCGCTCCCGATCGGGAGCAGCAGGAATCCGAGGATCACCCAGCCGGACCAGAGCATCGTGCGCGTGCGGTTGCTCATGGCGAACACCTCCACCCTCAGTCGACGGCGATCGGGGGAGCCGCGGCAGAGGCCGAGGGGCCGAGACGTGAGGACGTTCGTCCCCGCGGGAGTCGCTCCGACCGGGCGCTGCCGGCCATCTCATCCGATGCGGGGGAGGCGCCGTCGGTTCCGGGGGCCGAACCCTGGGGGCGCTTGGAGGTGTCGGTGACCTACGTCGAACACGTGCGCCCGGACGGGACGGTGGTCCGCTGGGAGTCGCGCCGGCACCGCAAGCACCTGACGGAGGAGGCCGCCGGCTCCACCTGGTGGGCGCCCCGGGCTCGGGGCTGGTGGATCGCCGTCCTGTTCGCGGTCGGGTCCTTGCTGTTCGCCGTCGGTGCGACTTCGGTCTACGCCGACGCGGTCGGGACCCGCTGGGACAACGTCACGTTCTTCGTCGGGTCCCTGTTCTTCACCTCGGCCGGGTTCCTGACCTACCGGGAGGCTGTCGACGCCGCGCCACCCGCGATGAACCCCGCCGACCGGCGGGTCCTCGTCTACCAGCCGCAGCGCATCGACTGGTGGGCCAGCGGCGTGCAGCTCATCGGCACCCTGTTCTTCAACGTGAGCACGGGAACCGCCCTCGCCGCCAGCCTGTCCCCGCATGCCGCCCACGACCACGTGTGGCGCCCCGATGCCCTCGGCTCGGTCTGCTTCCTGGTCTCGAGCGGCCTGGCCTGGTTCGAGGTGTGCCACGGCTGGGCCGCCTGGCGCCCGAAGGACTGGGCCTGGTGGATCACGCTGGCCAACCTGGTCGGGTCGGTCGCCTTCGGCGTCTCCGCGGTCGGCGCCTACGTCAACCCGGTCTCCGGTCAGGTCCACAACGCCCAGGAAGCCGCGGTGCAGACCCTGATCGGCGCGGTCTGCTTCTTCGTCGGAGCCGTGCTGCTGCTGCCCGAACGCACCGAGCACACGGGTGAGAGGGCCGCGGCAACGACCGCCTGAGTCTCCTGCGACCGGCACCGCTCCGGCGAGTGCGGCGACCGCGTCGGGTGAGGGCTGGCACCATCGGGGTGTGCCAGCCCTACTCACCAGCGCCGCGCCGACGACGGGCCGCGAGGATCGCCGGTGGTACCGCGCGTACGGTCTGCAGGTCGTGCTCGCCATCGGCCTGTTCGGCGCCGCGCTGCTGGTCGCCAGGATCCAGCATCTTCCGGTCCGGGACCCGGATGACTCGATCGTGGGACCGTCCTACGTCCGGCTTCCCCTCATCGCCCTCACCTGCTTCCTCCTCGACGTCGTCGTGCGCTGTCTCCGGGGCGGCGGTCCGGTCGGGTGGCGATCCCGCCTTGCGGCGGTCGTGCGCGAGCGGTGGCAGGTACGGCGGGTGCGGCTGGTCCTGATCGGCATGGGCAGCTGGTACGTCGCCTACGTCGGTTTCCGGAACCTGAAGAGCTACGTCCCCTTCGTGCGTCCGGACATGATGGACGACCACCTGCTGCGTCTGGACCGGATGCTGGCCTTCGGACACGACCCGGCCACCGTGCTGCACGACCTGCTGGGCACCGGGCTCGCCGCCCACCTGATGTCCCTCACCTACGTCGCGTGGATCCTGTTCCTCACCCTGTCGCTGCTCATCGCCCTGTTCTGGACGAGCAACCTCGACATCGCCTGCTGGTACGTCAGCGCGGTGGCGGTCAACTGGGTGCTGGGGGTGGCGGTTTACTACCTCGTCCCCTCGACCGGGCCCATCTACGCCCGTCCCGAGCTGTTCGCGGACCTGCCGGACACGATGGTCACCCACATCGCCCGGAGCTGGCTCACCGACCGGGCCGACATGCTCGCCGACCCCTTCGGGACCGACGCTCTGCAGACCATCGCGGCGTTCGCGTCGTTGCACGTGTCCGTCATGGTCACCGCTTGGCTGATCGCCAGGATGATCGACCTCCGCCCGGTCTTCGTCCGGTGGGGCCTGGCGCTCTTCCTGGTCCTCAACATCCTGGCCACGGTCTACCTGGGCTGGCACTACGTGGTGGACGTCTTCGGCGGGATGGCGATCGGGGTGGCCGCGGTCTGGCTCTCGGCCTGGGGCACCGGCAACCAGCACCGGTTGCCGACCCTCCTGCCTTCGGCATCCGCGCGCCGACGACGCTGGTAATTCATGGAGTCGGGGTATCGAACGGGCGCGGAGGTGATATGCACACCTCCATGCTGCCGGCCGCCGAGCTCCACCTGCACCTCGAAGGCACCCTCGAACCCGAGACGATCTTCGCGATCGCGGAACGGAACAAGATCGCGCTGCCGTACTCAAGCATCGACCAGCTGCGGGCACGCTATGCCTTCACCGACCTGCAGTCGTTCCTGGACCTGTGCTACACCAACATCGACGTCCTGCGGACCGCCGAAGACTTCGCCGACATGACGACGGCCTATCTGGACCGCGCGGCTGCGGCGGGGCTGCGGCACGCTGAGGTCTTCCTCAACCCGCAGGCACACACTGCCCGAGGGGTCCCCCTGCCCGAAGTCATGGCGGGAGTCGCCAGCGCCCTCTCCGAGTCGCTCCGGACTCATGGGCTGAGCACCGGGCTGATCGTGGCGTTCCTGCGGGATGAGAGCGAAGAGTCGGCGATGGCGACCCTCAACGCTGTCCTGGCCCTGGACGCAGCGTTCATCGGCGTGGGTCTCGACTCCGCCGAGGTAGGGCACCCTCCGTCGAAATTCGCCAAGGTGTTCCAACGGGCTCGCGCCGAGGGTCTGCACCGCGTGGCCCACGCTGGTGAAGAAGGTCCACCCAGCTACATCTGGGAGGCGCTCGACGTGTTGGGCGTCGAGCGGATCGACCACGGCGTGCGCTGCCTCGATGACGAACGGCTCGTCCGGCGCCTCGTTGAGGACCAGGTGCCGCTGACCGTGTGCCCTCTGTCGAACGTGAGCCTCAGAGTAGTTGACGACATTGCCTCACACCCGTTGTCAACCATGCTGGAGCGAGGGATCAAGGTGACCGTCAACTCCGACGACCCGGCGTACTTCGGTGGCTACGTCGACGACAACCTCGACGCCCTCACCCGAGCCGGCCATCTCACGGGTGCAGACCTCGTGACGCTGGCTCGCAACTCGATCGAGGCATCCTTCGCCGATCCCGGACGCAAGCAGCAACTGCTGAATGAGCTCGGCGTCGCGCTCGGCGAACCGGATGGCAAGCACCGCGGGACTCCCGGCCGAGCGACCTAGCCACGACCTGGTGCGACAGGAGACAAGGGACTGAGCGGCGACGAACGGGGTATTCAGGCACGATGCTGTCGCTCGGCGTGAGGGAGGCCATGAACGGGTTGTTCGTCATGGAGTCGACTGCCGCCTCGGTACGCACAGTCGACTGCGGGCGGTTCTCTCCTGACAACACCCGCCCTGAGTGTGAGGACCGTGCTGACACGGGCATCGGCATCTTTGTCGCCGCAGCCGTGTTGCTCCTCGCCGTGGGTCTCGTTGCCTGGCGTCTCATGCTGAGGCGGATCAAGACGGCACCCTCAGACGACGAGAGGCCAGAGAGCCGATGAGTCGTCCACTACGGCCACCGACAGACAAGGGCGACGCGGTTCGGGGGGCACACTCATCGGCACGACCGCACACTGCGCCGACACGCTATGCCGTACTGACAGCGGCCCTGTCGTCCTGCCGAGGGAACGGGGGTTTGAAGACGTTCGGGAAGCTCTGCAGGTAGTTCTGGCGTTCCAGCCCGTCCTCCACGAACACACCTCGTGGGCTGATCTTGGTCACGGTCTTGCCTGGCCAGTGGCCCGACGCGTCGACGTCGAGGATCATTTCCTCGGCCACTCTCCGCTGGTCCGCGCTCATGTAGAAGATCTCGGAGCGGTGGATGGAGCTGACGACGCCTTCATCGAGGTCGGGTCGGTGAACCTGGAAGAACACCTCCAGCAGTCCTCGATACGAGAGCCGCGCGGGATCGAAGGTGACTTCAACGACCTCCGCGTGACCGCGGGAGGTTGTCGGTCATCGTGGACTCCCTCCATCGCACGAGGCCGCACGTCCGGACGTCCTGCCGTTCACGCTCGAAAACCAGCATGCGGCCAGACCTGCGCGAACACCTGGTAGGGCGGGTGGGGCTCGAACCCACGACCCAAGGATTATGAGTCCTCTGCTCTGACCGACTGAGCTACCGCCCCGTGCCGGGCGATCCTAACGACGTGGCCGCGACGTCGTGCGGCCGCGTATCCCTCGCAGACCTGTGCATCACGGACAAGCGGTGCGCCGACAACCAGGCAGAGTAGGCCTTCTGGTGGAGGCGTCGCCGGACGCGTTCTTTTTACCGTCGCCGCATGACCAGGCTGCCGCACTCCACCCCCCTGTCCGAGACCGGCCGGTCGCGTCCGCCGAAGGCCCGGCGCGCGACGTACCTGACCACGACCACGACCGCGGCACTGGTCGCCGCTGCCGTGGCGTGGGGCGGTACGGCGCCGTCGGCCGCCGGCGGTCAGCGCGCCGGAGCCGCGCGGGACTCGTCCGGTCCCGCCGCACACCAGTACGTGGTCCGCTACCGGCCGGGCACGAACATGCGAGCCGTGGGGCGGTCGCTGCGCGCGGACGGCGTCGAGGTCGAGGCCACCGTGACGCGCGCCGTCGACGTCGCGCTGGTCACCCTGGACCGCGCCGAGGCACGCGTCCTGTCGCGCTCGCCCGAGGTGGTGTCGGTGTCGCCCAACCGGCGGATCTCCATCGCGGGCACCCAGACCCAGCCGACCTGGGGCATCGACCGCGTCGACCAGCGGGCACTGCCGCTCTCGGCCAGCTTCACCACGCCTGATCCGGTGAGCACGGTCGAGGCCTACATCATCGACACCGGTACGGGCGCTCACAACGACCTGCAGGGACGGGTCGCCGCCGGGTACTCGTCGGTCGACACCGGGGCGGGCAACACGGATTGCAACGGGCACGGGACGCACGTGGCCGGCACCGTCGCCGGTGCGACGTACGGCGTGGCGAAGGGCGCCGCCAGCGTCATCCCGGTGCGCGTGCTCGACTGCACCGGCAGCGGCACGCTGTTCCAGGTCATCAACGGGATCAACTGGGCGGTCGGGCAGCACCAGCCGGGCGTCCCGGCGGTGGCCAACCTGAGCCTCGGAGGCGCGGCCGACAGCTCTCTCGACGCCGCGATCCAGGCCCTCGTCGCGGACGGCGTGACCGTGGCCGTGGCCGCCGGCAACTCCGCCAGCGACGCCTGCCTGGTGTCCCCGGCGCGCGAGCCCCTGGCGATCACCGTCGCCGCGAGCAACATCGCGGACCAGCACGCTGCGTTCTCCAACAGCGGGACGTGCGTCGACCTGTACGCGCCGGGCGTGGACATCACGTCCGCCTGGCCGACCGCGCCCGACGCCACCATGACGATCTCCGGCACGTCCATGGCGTCCCCGCACGTGGCCGGCGCCGCCGCGGTCCTGCTCTCGCGGCAGCCGGCCCTGACCCCCGCGCAGGTCGCCGAGAAGCTGGTCGCCGACGCCACCCCCGACGTCCTCATCGGCGTGCCCGCGAGCACGCCGAACCGGTTGCTCTTCGTGGACCAGTACCCCGCCGCGCTGCCGCCGCCGCCCCCGCCCCCGCCGCCGGCGCCGGCCGTCGCGACGGTGCCCGACCGGGCCCGCTCGGTGGACGCGCAGGCGAAGGAGCGGTCGGCCCGCGTCGAGTGGAACGTCACGGCGGACGGCGGCTCGCCGATCACCGCTCAGCGGATCCGCGTCTACCAGTCGGGTGACAAGGTGCGCTCCGTGTCCGTCGAGCCCGGTGTCGAGCACGTGCGCGTCGAGCACCTCCGGCCCGGCGAGTCCTACAAGTTCACCGTGACGCTGCGGAACGCGGTGGGACGCAGCCCGGAGTCGCACAAGTCCGAGGCGGTCGAACCCCGGCGCTGAACGGCCCGGACGGCCTACGCTGCCGGGCATGGTGCTGCTGATGACGAACGGGGAGGGCATGCGCGGGGGAGCGGTGCACCACACGATCGCCGACCACCCGTTCGTCGGCGAGGTGGAGACCGCGCCGCGCTACCGGTTCTTCTCGGTGCGCGACCAGTTCCCCGGCCTCGTGCCCGTCGGGGACGGCGGCAGCGTCGTCCGCGGTGAGCTGTACGACGTACCGCTGGAGGTGCTGCGCGACTCCTTCCTCCCGCACGAGCCGGCCGAGCTCGAGCTCGGGGCGGTCGAGCTGGCGGACGGCCGCGCCGCGCTCTGCATGGTCCTGCGTCCGGAGGAGCGCGGGCGGCACCGCGAGATCACCGAGCACGGCGGCTGGCGCGCCTACAAGGCCACCCTCGGCTGACGCGTGGCCACCACCTACGACCTCGTCATCGAGGCGCCACGCGCGGTCGTCGACGGCCGCGAGGACGCGTGCGTGGTCGTGGTCCGCGACGGCCGGGTCGTCGGTGTCGAGCGGTTCGGCGCCACCGTCGCCGCCGCGGAGACGGTGCGGCTCGACGACGACGCGGTGCTGCTGCCCGGCCTGGTCGACACCCACGTGCACTGCAACGACCCCGGCCGCACGGACTGGGAGGGGTTCGCCCACGCCACCCGCGCGGCCGCGGCCGGAGGTGTGACCACCCTCGTCGACATGCCGCTCAACAGCGTCCCGCCGACCGTCGACCCGGAGGCCCTCGCCGCCAAGCGGGACGCCGCGCACGGCCGCTGCTACGTCGACGTCGCGTTCTGGGGCGGCGCGGTGCCGGGCAACACGGCCCACCTCCGGTCGCTGTGGGACGCGGGCGTGCTGGGGTTCAAGGCCTTCCTGGTCGACTCCGGCGTGGAGGAGTTCCCCGCGCTCGACGAGGCCGGGCTCCGCCGCGCCGCCGAGACCGTCGCGTCGTTCGGCGGCCTCCTGCTCGTGCACGCCGAGGACCCCGACGCGGTCCTGCCGGCTCCGGCCGGCGACGACTACGCCTGGTTCGCGGCGAGCCGGCCACCGGTCGCTGAGGTGGAGGCCGTCCGCGCGGTGGTCGCCGCGTCGCGGGCGACCGGGTGCCGGATGCACGTGGTCCACCTGGCCGCCGCGGCGGCGCTGCCGGTCGTCCGGTCCGCCCACGACGCCGGGGTCCCCGTGACCGCCGAGACCTGCCCGCACTACCTGGCCCTGACCGCCGCGGACGCACCGGCCGGCGACGGCGCCTTCAAGTGCTGCCCGCCGCTGCGCGACGCCACCAACCGCGACGGCCTCTGGGACGGGCTGCGCGACGGCACGCTCGGGCTGGTCGTCTCCGACCACTCACCCTGCCCCGCCGAGCTCAAGGCGACCGGGCCGGGCGGGCTCGCCGACGCCTGGGGCGGGATCAGCTCGCTCCAGCTCGGACTCGCCGTGACCTGGACCGGCGCCC
The DNA here is from genome assembly GCF_004168035.1 of Nocardioides iriomotensis. GTDB lineage: Bacteria > Actinomycetota > Actinomycetes > Propionibacteriales > Nocardioidaceae > Nocardioides_B > Nocardioides_B iriomotensis. The sequence continues at coordinate 156,718 of NZ_SDPU01000035.1, forward strand.
GGCAGCGGGACCTCACCCTCGCCGACGTGGCGCGCTGGATGGCCACCGCGCCGGCCGACCGCGCCGGGCTCGGGCGCAAGGGCCGGATCGCCGAGGGCGCCGACGCCGACCTGTGCGTGCTGGCGCCGGAGGAGACGTTCGTCGTCGACCCGCACGAGCTCCAGCACCGCCACCCGGTGACGCCGTACGCCGGACGGACGCTCGCCGGGGTCGTCCGGCAGACCTGGCTCGCCGGCCGGCCGGTCGACCTCGAGGCACCGCCGCGCGGCCGCCTGCTCCGACGGGGAGGGACACCATGACCCAGGATGGCCCGGACTTCACCGATCTGCCCGACGTCGCGTCGCGCACGCTCGGGGGCGGCGTCGTGCACGCCGACGACGAGCTGTTCGCGTCGGCCGACAACCTGGTGAACCCCGGTCCGCCGGAGCACGACCCACAGGCCTTCGGCCCCCGCGGCAAGGTGTACGACGGCTGGGAGACGCGGCGGCGGCGCACGCCCGGCCACGACACGGCCGTGATCCGGCTCGGGGTCCGGTCCGAGGTCGCCGGCGTCGTGGTCGACACGGCGTGGTTCGCCGGCAACTACCCGCCCCGGGTCGGCGTGGACGGCGTCGACCTGCCCGGCTACCCATCGGTCGACGAGCTGCTCGACGCGCCCTGGAAGCCCCTCGTGCCGGTCAGCGACGTCCGCGGCGACGCCCGCAACCCGTTCGCGGTCGACGGATCTCCCGCGTGCACGCACGTCCGGCTGACCCTGCACCCCGACGGCGGCGTCGCGCGGCTGCGCGTGCACGGCCGGCCGGTGCCCGACCCGGCGCTGCTGACCGGCACGGTCGACCTCGCCGCGCTGGAGAACGGCGGCGACGTCGTCGACTGCTCCGACGCGTTCTACGCCTCCGCGCGCAACCTGCTCCTGCCCGGCCGCGCGCGCACCACGGGCGAGGGCTGGGAGAACGCCCGGCGCCGCGACGGCGGCAACGACCACGTCACGGTCCGGCTGGCCGGGCCCGGCACCGTCCGGCGCCTGGTGCTGGACGCCTCCCGCTTCGTCGGCAACGCCCCGGGCGAGGTGCTGGTCCGCGGCCGCACGGGCGCGCCCACCGGTGGCGACGACGGTCCCTGGATCACCCTGCTGCCGCGCACCCGGCTGCAGCCGGACACCCGGCACGTCTTCGCCGTCGACCCCCGCGCCGCCGGCACGACGGTCGACCACGTGCGGCTCGACGTGTACCCGGACGGCGGGCTGGCCAGGTTCCGCGTGCTCGGGGAGCTGAGCCGCTGAATCTCCGGCCGAGAGGGGCCGGGAGTGGTAGGAAGTCCGGAGAAGGGAGGGGGAATGGCGCAGGTCGTGCAGCCGAGCGACGAGCAGCTCCGTGCCTGCTGCGCCGCGGACACCTGGCTGCGCACGATGACGTCCGCGCGGCCGTTCCCCTCCGTCGACGCCGCCCTCGCGCTCTCCGACGAGGTCGTCCTCGGGCTCGACGCGGCCGGTGTCGACGAGGCGCTGGCCGCGCACGCCCGCATCGGCGAGCGCAGGTCCGGCAGCTCGACCGAGGACCGGTGGTCGCGCACCGAGCAGGCCGGTGCGCTCGCCGTCGACACCGACGTGCAGACCCGGCTCGCCGAGGCCAACCGGCGCTACGAGCAGCGGTTCGGCCGCGTCTTCCTGATCCGCGCGGCCGGCCGGTCCGCACAGGAGATGCTGGCCGCGCTCGAGGAGCGGCTGCACCACGACGACGACACCGAGCTCGACGTCGTACGACGCGAGCTCGCCGACATCGTCCGGCTGCGGCTGGAGAAGGTGGTCTCGACAGGCTCGACCACCCGGGACGGCTCGACCGCCAGGGGGCCGGCATGAGCCTGTCCAGCCACGTCCTCGACGCGGTCCACGGCCGGCCCGCCCACGGGGTCCGGGTCCGCTGGGAGCGGCTGCACGGCGAGCGCTGGGAGCAGGTGTCCGAGGCCGTCACCGACGAGGACGGCCGGATCTCCGTCTGGGACCACCCTGCGGCGACCGGCCCGGGGGAGCACCGGCTGGTGTTCGACACCGGCGCCTGGTTCGCGGGCCAGGGCGCCAAGACGTTCTACCCCGAGGTGGTCGTGGTCTTCGAGGTCACCGACCCCGACGCCCACCACCACGTCCCGCTGCTGCTCAGCCCGTTCGCCTACTCGACGTACCGGGGGTCCTGATGCAGGCACGCATGGGTCCCAACCAGTACGGCAAGGCCGAGATCCGGCTGATGAAGGTCGACCGCGACCACGCCCGGCACGTCCTGCACGACCTCACCGTGTCGGTCGCGCTCGCCGGCGACATGGACCGCGTGCACGTCGACGGAGACAACAGCCCCGTGCTGCCGACCGACACCCAGAAGAACACCGCCTACGCGTTCGCCCGCGAGCACGGCGTGGCGGAGATCGAGGACTTCGCGGCGCTGCTCGCCCGCCACTTCGTCGCCACCCAGGTCGCGGTCCGGCGCGCCACCGTGACCGTCGAGGAGCACGCCTGGGAACGGCTCGCCGACCATTCCTTCGCCCGGTCCGGGCGGGAGACCCGGACCGCGACCGTGCGGTACGACGGTGACCGGATCGAGGTCCGCTCCGGGCTGCGCGACCTGGTGCTGCTGAGCTCGACCGCCTCGGAGTTCCGTGGCTTCGCCACCGACCGGTGGACGACGCTGCCCGAGACCGACGACCGGATCCTGTGCACCTCGGTCGACGCGCGGTGGCGGCACACCGCCCCGCAGGCCGACTGGCGGGCGTCGTACGACGCCGTCCGGTCCGCGCTGACCACGGCCTTCGCCGACACCTACAGCCGCTCGCTCCAGCACACGCTCTACGCCATGGGCGCCCGCGTCGTGTCCACCTGCCACGGGGTCGCCGAGGTCCGGCTCCGGCTGCCCAACCGGCACCACATCCTCGTCGACCTCGCTCCCTTCGGCCTGGAGAACCCCGGCGAAGTGTTCCACGTCGACGACCGGCCGTACGGCCTGATCGAGGGCACGGTGCTCGCCGACGGCGCCGACGCGGACGACGGGGCCTGGTGAGGACGTGCAGCCGATGGACCTGGTGCAGCCCGCGACGTGGGCGGAGGCGCTGACCGCCCGGGCGGAGCGCCCCGACCTGCTGCCGATCGCCGGCGGCACCGACGTCATGGTCGACATCAACTTCGACCGCCGCCGGCCCGAGGGGCTGCTCGACCTCACCCGCGTACCGGAGACGGCGACCTGGTCGGTGGACGACGGTGTGCTGCGGATCGGTGCCGGCGTCACCTACGCGCAGGTCGAGTCGGACCTGGCCGACCTCGCGCCGGGGCTCGCGATGGCCTCGCGCACGGTCGGGTCGCCGCAGATCCGCAACCGCGGCACCGTCGCCGGCAACCTCGGCTCGGCGTCCCCGGCCGGTGACGCCCATCCGCCGCTGCTGGCCGTCGGGGCGACCGTCGAGGTCGAGTCCGTGCGCGGCATCCGGCAGGTCGCCGCCGACGACTTCTTCGTCGGGGTCAAGCGCAACGCCCTCGAGCCCGACGAGCTGATCCGGTCGGTGCTCGTCCCGGTCACCGGCGCACCCCAGCAGTTCGCCAAGATCGGCACCCGCAACGCCATGGTCATCGCGGTCGCCTCGTTCGCCGTCTCCCTGCACCCCGCCGACCGGCGCGTCGGCACCGGCATCGGCTCTGCCGCCCCGACACCCCGGCGTGCACCCCAGGCCGAGGAGCAGCTCGCGGGCGCGCTCGACTGGGACGGCCGCGGCCCGCTCGACCCGTCCGCCGTACGACGCTTCGGGGAGCTCGTCGCCGACGCGGCCGACCCGATCGACGACGTCCGCGGCAGTGCGGCCTACCGCCGCCACGCCCTGGCCGTCCTCGCGGCCCGCACCGCCACCTGGGCCTGGGACCAGCACCGCACGGAGGTCGCGTCATGAGGGTGCGCTGCACGGTCAACGGGGAGGAGCGGGTGGCCGACGACGTGTGGGCCGGCGAGAGCCTGCTCTACGTCCTGCGCGAGCGGCTCGGCCTGCCCGGCTCCAAGAACGCCTGCGAGCAGGGCGAGTGCGGCTCCTGCACCGTCTACCTCGACGGCGTCCCGGTCTGCGCGTGCCTGGTCGCGGCCGGGCAGGTCGAGGGCCGGACCGTCGTGACCGTCGAGGGCCTGGCCGACGGCGACCTGCTGCACCCGGTGCAGCAGGCGTTCCTCGACGCCGGCGCGGTGCAGTGCGGCTTCTGCACGCCCGGTCTCGTCGTCGCCGTCCACGACCTGCTGCAGCGGCACCCCCGGCCCAGCGACCCCGACGTCCGCGAGGCGCTGGCCGGCAACCTGTGCCGCTGCACCGGCTACGAGAAGATCCTCGAGGCCGTACGCCTCGCGGCCCTGCGCGCGGGCGGTGACCGGTGACGACCGTGGTCCAGGGCTGTGCCGTCGCGACCGTCGACGTGGCGGGCACCGAGCACGCCGAGGGTCACGTCGTGGTCGAGGGCGACCGGATCGTCGCCGTCGGGCCCGGTCCCGCCGACCCGGCCGTCGTGGACCGCGCCGACACCGTGGTCGACGGGCGCGGCTGCCTGCTCACGCCCGGCCTGGTCAACACGCACCACCACCTCTACCAGTGGGCGACCCGCGGGCTCGCCCAGCAGGACGACCTGTTCGGCTGGCTCACCACGCTGTACCCGATCTGGGAGGGCCTCGACGAGGACGTCGTCGGCGCCGCCGCCGCGGCCGGGCTCGGCTGGCTCGCCCGCACCGGCTGCACCAGCACCACCGACCACCACTACGTCTTCCCGCTCGACGGCGGCGACGTGCTCGGCGCGACCGTTCTGGCCGCGCGCGAGGTCGGGCTGCGGTTCCACCCCACCCGCGGGTCGATGGACCTCGGCCAGTCGCAGGGCGGGCTGCCGCCGGACTCCGTCGTGGAGACCACCGAGGCGGCGCTGGCCGGCACCCTGCGCGCGGTCCAGGAGCACCACGACCCCACGCCGGGGTCGATGCTGCGGATGGGCGTGGCGCCGTGCTCGCCGTTCTCGGTGACCGAGCGGCTGATGCGCGAGGCGGCCGCGCTGGCCCGCGACCACGGCGTCCGGCTGCACACCCACCTGGCCGAGACCGTCGACGAGGACACCTTCTGCCGGTCGCGCTACGACTGCACCCCGGCGGAGTACGCCGACAGCCTGGGCTGGCTCGGCGACGACGTCTGGCTTGCCCACTGCGTGCACGTCGACGAGGCCGCGGCGAAGCGCTTCGCCGACGCCGGTACGGCGGTCGCGCACTGCCCGACCAGCAACGCCCGGCTCGGCGCCGGCCTCGCGCCGGTGGCCGCGCTGCGGGCGGCCGGCGTCGCGGTCGGCCTGGGCGTCGACGGCTCCGCCTCCAACGAGGAGAGCTCGCTGGCCACCGAGCTGCACGCCGCGGTGATGGTCGCGCGGCTGCGGGAGGGGCCCGCCGCGATGACCGCCCGCGACGCCCTCGCCCTCGGCACGATCGGCGGGGCACGCGTGCTCGGCCGAGCCGACGAGATCGGCTCGATCGAGGCCGGCAAGCTCGCGGACCTCGCGCTGTGGCGGGTCGACGGGCTCGGGCACGCCGGCTGCGAGGACCCCGTGGCGGCCCTGGTGCTGGGCTCCCGGCCGCCGCTCGCCCTGCTCCTCGTCGGTGGCGACGCGGTGGTCGCCGACGACGTGCTGCTGACCGCCGACGAGGACGCGCTGGCCGGCCGGGCCGCCGCGGCGACCCGCCGGCTGCTGGCGAGGAGCCGGCGATGACGGCGACCGGCACCCGCGCACGGACCCGGGGCGGGGTCGGCGAGAGCGCCGCCCGGCCCGACGGCGGCCTCAAGGTGCGCGGCGAGTTCGCGTTCTCCTCAGACCTCTGGATGGAAGGCATGCTCTGGGGCGCGACGCTGCGCAGCCCGCACGCCCATGCCCGGGTCGAGGCGATCCGCACCGAGGCCGCCCTCGCCGTCCCCGGCGTCTTCGCGGTGCTCACCCACGAGGACGTGCCGGGGGTCAACGCCTACGGCCTCGAGCACCGCGACCAGCCGGTGCTCGCGCACGACCGCGTGCGCTACCAGGGCGAGCCGGTCGCCCTCGTCGCCGCCGACCACCCCGAGACCGCGCGCCGGGCCGCCGCGCTCGTCGAGGTCGACTACGCCGAGCTGCCACCCGTCACCGACGCGCGCGCCGCCGTCCGGGGCGAGTGCGAGCCGTTGCACGCCGGCGGCAACACCGTGCGGCACGTGCGCATCCGGCGCGGCGACCCGACCGCCTCCGCCCCGGTCGTCGTCACGGGGGAGTACGAGGTCGGCATGCAGGACCAGGCCTTCCTCGGCCCCGAGAGCGGGCTCGCCGTCCCGGCGGCGGACGGCGGCGTCGACCTGTACGTCGCAACCCAGTGGCTGCACGTCGACCGCAGCCAGGTCGCCTACGCGCTCGGCCTCGACGAAGAGCTGGTCCGGATCACGCTCGCCGGCGTCGGCGGCGCGTTCGGCGCGCGCGAGGACCTCTCGATGCAGGTGCACGCGTGCCTGCTCGCGCTGCGCACCGGGCGCGCGGTGAAGATGGTCTACTCCCGCGAGGAGTCGTTCTTCGGCCACGTGCACCGGCACCCCGCCTGGATGCGCTACGAGCACGGCGCCGACGAGACCGGCCGGCTGGTCTACGTGCGCGCCGAGATCGTGCTCGACGGCGGCGCGTACGCCTCCAGCACGCCGGCGGTCGTCGCCAACGCGGCCACGCTGGGCGCCGGGCCGTACGCCGTACCCAACGTGGCGATCGACTGCCACGGCGCCTACACCAACAACCCGCCGTGCGGCGCGATGCGCGGCTTCGGGGCGGTGCAGGCCGCGTTCGGCTACGAGTCGCAGATGGACCGGCTCGCCGAGGCCGTCGGCGTCGACCCGGCCGAGATCCGGGTGCTCAACGGCCTGACCCAGGGCGACCACGTGGCGACCGGCCAGGAGGTCGACTCCGCCGCCCCGGTCGCCGAGCTGGTCCGCCGGGTGCGGGACATGCCGCTGCCGCCGCCGACGGGCACCGACCTGCGCTCGCTGCCCGGCGGCGTCGCCAACACCACCCACGGCGAGGGCGTCCGGCGCGGCGTCGGGTACGGCGTCGGCATCAAGAACATCTGCTTCTCCGAGGGCTTCGACGACTACTCGACGGCCCGGGTGACGGTGCAGGTCGTCGGCGACGCGCCGGTCGCCTCGGTGCACACCGCCGCCGTCGAGGTCGGGCAGGGGGTCGTCACCCTGCAGGAGCAGATCGCGCGCACCGAGCTCGGCATCGCGCGCGTGCGGGTCGAGACCGCCGACACCCGGGTCGGCTCGGCCGGCTCCACCTCGGCGTCCCGGCAGAGCTACGTGACCGGCGGCGCGGTGCAGGCGGCCTGCCGCGAGGTCGCCGCCGAGCTCGTCTCCCGGGCGTCGATCGCGTCCGGCGCCGACCCGGCCACCCTGTCGCTGGACGCCGACCACGTCGTCGACCTGTCCGGACGCCGGGTCGCCAGCGTCGTGGACCTGCTCGGGGGCGAGGAGGTCGTCGAGCGCACCGTCGAGTGGCGGCACCGCCCCACCACGACGCTGGACCCCGAGACCGGGCAGGGCAGCGCCCACGTGCAGTTCGCCTTCGCCGCGCACCGGGCGGTCGTCGACGTCGACGTCGAGCTCGGCCTGGTCAAGGTCGTCGCGCTCGACTGCGCCCAGGACGTCGGCCGGGCGCTCAACCCCGGTGCGGTGCTGGGTCAGGTCCACGGCGGCAGCGCGCAGGGGCTCGGCCTTGCGGTCATGGAGGAGATCCAGGTGGTCGACGGGCTGGTGCGCAACCCGTCGTTCACGGACTACCTCATCCCGACGGTGCTCGACATGCCGCCGATGCAGGTCGACGTGCTCGAGCTGGCCGACCCGCACGCGCCGTACGGCCTGCGCGGTGTGGGGGAGCCGCCCACCATCTCCTCGACGCCGGCCATCGTCGCCGCGATCCGCGCCGCGACCGGGCTGCCGCTCGCCCGGGTCCCCGTGCGGCCCGAGCACCTCACCGGAACCTGAGCCCCGGCACGTTTCGAACGACGCGTGTCGGGCACCGGGGGGTTCAACGCGTTGTGTGCGGTCGCGAACGTACCCAGCGAAGGCCCCCGGCGTCTGCAGCACCGTCGGGCCGGGGGCCGTGCTGGGGGTCGGCGAGGCCGCGACCGTGCGTGACTTCCGCGGCCCCGCCAACAGACTCAGGGCACGCGTCGTCCGGGCGACAGCTGGTGCCGGCGGATGAGCCGGACGCCGTCGGCGTGCCGGGCGTACGGCAGCCGGTGGTGGTCGAGCAGCGCCTGGGTGTCGCTCAGCGACAGGTGCAGGATCTCGGCGGCCTGCCCGACCGTGACCCAGTACGACCGGGGGTCGTGCCGGTGCGCGCGCCACCGGTAGGTGCGCAGGGCGACCCCCTCGACCTCACCGGGCGTGACCACGTGGCCGCGCATGAGGTCGGCGGCATCCTCGGGCGTGCAGCCGAGGATCAGTGCTGGATCGAAGTCAGTCGGCGTCACGCCGTACTCCCTCAGGACCATCCGGCGTCGCCTCGCTCCTCGAGCGACTCGATGACTCTAGACCCGCTCGGTGGGGCGGTAAAGGCCTCTGCGCCAACGGACTCGGGCGACTTCGAAGACCCCCTCGACTAGCCTCGGAGCATGACGCCGGAGGAGATCGCCGACCTGGCGCACCTGCGCCGGGCCCGCGACCTGATGGACCGCGACTACGCGCAGCCCCTCGACGTCCCGGCCATGGCGCGGGCGGCGCTGATGTCCCCGTCGCACTTCTCGCGCAAGTTCGCAGCCGCCTACGGCGAGACGCCGTACTCCTACCTGATGACCCGGCGGATCGAGCGGGCCAAGGCGCTGCTGCGGCAGGGCATGTCGGTGACCGACACCTGCTTCGCTGTCGGCTGTACGTCGCTCGGCTCGTTCAGCTCGCGCTTCACCGAGGTCGTGGGGCGGACGCCGTCGCAGTACCGCGCGGACGACCACACCGGCATGGAGACCGTCCCCGAGTGCGTGGCGAAGCTCGGGACCCGGCCGCGACGGCGGCGCGCCAGCTGACCGAGCAGGATTCGAGAAGCGCGACGGGGGCTGCCGGACCTACGGTCTCTCCATGACCTCCATCTCCGTCTCCACCATGTTCATCCCCGTCAACGACCCCGACGAGTCGCTCGGCTTCTACCGCGACGCGCTCGGCCTCGAGGTCCGCAACGACGTCGCCGCCGACGGCTACCGCTGGGTCACGGTCGGCGCGCCCGGCCAGGACGTCGACGTCGTCCTCTTCCAGCCGCACGGCGGCCGCTCGCAGACCGAGGGCGACCAGATGGTCGAGCTGATGACCAAGGGCTCGCTCCAGGCCGCGATCTTCAGGACCGAGGACCTCGACGAGACGTTCGAGAAGGTCCGCGCGTCCGGCGCCGAAGTGATGCAGGAGCCCGTCGCCCAGCCGTGGGGCGCCCGCGACTGCGCCTTCCGCGACCCCGCAGGCAACATGGTCCGGATCGCCCAGGCCTGAGCCGCCGTTCTGGAAGACTCCGACGCATGCCCACGAGCACCCCGCACCCCGCCGACACCCACGACCTGATCCGCGTCGAGGGCGCCCGCGAGAACAACCTCAAGGACGTCACCGTCGAGATCCCCAAGCGCCGGCTCACGGTGTTCACGGGGGTGTCGGGCTCGGGCAAGAGCTCGCTGGTCTTCGCGACGATCGCCGCGGAGTCCCAGCGGATGATCAACGAGACCTACAGCGCCTTCGTCCAGGGCTTCATGCCGTCCCTGGCCCGCCCCGACGTGGACCACCTCGAGGGAATCACGACCGCGATCATCGTCGACCAGGAGCGGATGGGCGCCAACCCCCGCTCCACCGTCGGTACGGCGACCGATGCCAACGCCATGCTCCGGATCCTGTTCAGCCGGCTCGGCAAGCCCTACGTCGGTCCGCCCACGGCGTACTCCTTCAACGTCCCGACCCGCAAGGCCAGCGGGATGATGACGACGGAGAAGGGGGGCCGCACCGAGCGCCGGATCGCCAAGCAGGAGGTCTACCTCGGCGGCATGTGCCCGCGCTGCGAGGGCATGGGCAAGGTCAACGACATCGACCGCACCGCGCTCTACGACGAGGACAAGTCGCTCAGCGAGGGTGCGCTCACGGTGCCGGGTTACTCGATGGACGGGTGGTACGGCCGGCTGTTCGAGGGCATGGGCCTGCCGATGGACAAGCCCATCAAGTCGTTCACGAAGAAGCAGCTCGAGACGATGCTGTGGGCCGAGCCGACCAAGATCAAGGTCGAGGGCGTCAACCTCACCTTCAACGGCATCATCCCGCAGATCCAGAAGTCCATGCTCTCCAAGGACCCCGAGGCGATGCAGCCGCACGTCCGGCGGTTCGTCGAGCGGGCGGTGACCTTCCAGACCTGTCCCGACTGCGAGGGCACCCGCCTCACGCCGGAGGCACGCGCGTCGAAGATCAACAAGAAGTCGATCGCCGACCTCTGCGAGATGCAGATCAGTGACCTCGCCGAGTGGATCCGCGACCTCGAGGAGCCGTCGGTCGCACCACTCCTCAAGGGCCTCCAGCACCTCCTCGACTCGTTCTCCGAGATCGGGCTGGGCTACCTGTCCCTCGACCGCCCCGCCGGCACGCTGTCCGGGGGCGAGGCGCAGCGCACCAAGATGATCCGGCACCTCGGGTCGTCACTCACCGACGTCACCTACGTGTTCGACGAGCCCACCATCGGGCTGCACCCGCACGACATCGCGCGCATGAACAACCTGCTGCGCCAGCTCCGCGACAAGGGCAACACGGTGCTCGTCGTCGAGCACAAGCCGGAGACGATCGCGATCGCCGACCACGTCGTCGACCTCGGCCCTGCGGCCGGTGCGGCCGGTGGCGAGATATGCTTCGAGGGCGATGTTGACGGGCTGCGCTCCAGCGGCACCATCACCGGCCACCACCTCGACGACCGCGCCAAGATCAAGGACGAGGTGCGCACGGCGACCGGGCAGATCGAGGTGCGCGGAGCCTCCACCCACAACCTGCGCGACGTCGACGTCGACGTACCCCTCGGCCTGCTGACCGTGGTCACCGGCGTCGCCGGTTCCGGCAAGAGCTCGCTGATCCACGGCTCGCTGGCGGGACGTGACGAGGTGATCGTGATCGACCAGGGTGCGATCAAGGGCTCGCGGCGCAGCAACCCCGCGACCTACACCGGCCTCCTCGAGCCGATCCGCAAGGCGTTCGCCAAGGCCAACGGCGTGAAGCCGGCGCTCTTCAGCTCCAACTCCGAGGGTGCCTGCTCCACGTGCAACGGCGCCGGCGTGATCTTCACCGAGCTCGGGCCGATGGCGACCGTCGAGTCGCCGTGCGAGGAGTGCGAAGGTCGTCGGTTCAAGGCCGAGGTGCTGGAGCACACTCTCGGGGGCAAGGACATCGCCGAGGTCCACGAGATGTCGGTCGTCGACGCGCTCGCGCTGTTCAGCGACGGCGACGCGAAGATCCCGGCCGCGGTGAAGATCCTCGACCGCCTCGTCGACGTCGGGCTCGGCTACATCACCCTCGGGCAGCCGCTCACCACGCTCTCCGGCGGCGAGCGGCAGCGTCTCAAGCTGGCTGTCCAGATGGGGGAGAGCGGCGACGTCTACGTCCTCGACGAGCCCACCACCGGCCTGCACCTCGCCGACGTCGAGAACCTCCTCGGCCTCCTCGACCGGCTCGTCGACAGCGGCAAGTCGGTGATCGTCATCGAGCACCACCAGGCCGTCATGGCGCACGCCGACTGGCTCATCGACCTCGGCCCGGGCGCCGGCCACGACGGCGGCACGGTCGTCTTCGAGGGCACGCCCGCCGACCTGGTCGCGAGCCGCGCCACCCTGACCGGCGAGCACCTCGCGGAGTACGTCGGCGGCTGAGCCGACCATCGACGGCGGACGGGCGACGTGCCCGTCCGCCGCTGTGTCGTGCGCTCTTGCCAAATGCGTTAGTGACGACTAACGTATTGCAGGTGGTCGACGCCCTCTCTGCCGCCGCGGAGCCGAGTCGACGACGCATCCTCCAGCTGCTGGCGGCGCGCCCGCTGACGGTCAGCGAGATCGCGGCGCAGTTCACCGTGACGCGCTCCGCGGTCTCGCAGCACCTGCTGGTCCTCGCCGAGGCGGGGCTGGTGGAGGCGGAGAAGGTCGGCCGCACGCGGGTGTACCGCGTGCTGCCGTCCGGGCTGAGGAAGCTCCAGGCCGAGATCGACCGGTTCTGGACCGATGAACTCGACATGCTCGTCGCCGACGCGCACCGACTGAGGAGAGACCAGTGACCTACACGAAGACCGCCACGCTGCCCGTCACGCCCGACGAGGCGTTCGCGCTGATCACCGAGCCGGAGCGGCTGCGACGCTGGCAGACGGTGTCGGCGTACGTCGACCTCCGGGCCGGCGGGGAGTACCGGTGGACGATCACCCCGGGCCACGTCGCGGCCGGCACCTACCGTGAGGTCGAGCCGGGACGGCGCATCGTCTTCGGTTGGGGCTGGGAGGGCAACGACGACCTCAAGCCGGACGCGTCGACGGTGACGGTGACGGTGGAGCCCGTCGACGGCGGCACCCGGGTGACGCTCGAGCACGATGGCCTCACCGAGGAGCAGGCGCGGATGCATGCCGAGGGCTGGGACCACTACTTCGAGCGGCTCGTCGCCGTCGCCACGACCGGCGACGCCGGTCAGGACGAGTGGGCCTGGGCGCCGGAGGCACTGACCCCGGTCACCGCAGCCGACGCCGCGCTGGCGGCGTTCCAGCCCGTGCTGCGCAACCTGACCGCCGACGACCGGCCCAAGCAGACGCCGTGCGCGGACTTCACCTGCCACGACCTCGCCGAGCACCTGTTCACCTCGCTCGAGCAGCTGGGCGCCATGGCCGGCGTGACCGTGACGAACCCCGAGCAGGGCTCGCTGGAGAACCGCATCTCGGTGATGGCCGCCCAGACGATCGACGGCTGGCGCGCGGTCGACCTCGACGGCACCGTCCCCGGTCCCGGCGGCCGCGAGATGCCGGCGGCGTTCGGTGCGGGGATCCTGGCCGTCGAGCTCCTGCTGCACGCGTGGGACATGGCGCAGGGGAGTGGCCAGGTGCTCCGGGTGTCCGACGAGGTCGTGGGCTACGTCGCATCCCTGACCGAGGACATCGTGCCCGGCGGCCGCGGCCGCTCGTTCGCCGACGAGGTGGCCGCCCTGCCCGACGCCACGGCTCTCGACCGGCTCGCCGCCTTCGCCGGCCGCACCCCGGTCACCGCCTGACCACCGAGCACCCACATCCGACCAGACCTGAGGAGATCACCATGACGAAGTACCTGTTCGTGTACCACGCCCCGATGACGCCGGCCGACGCGACACCGCCCGACCCCGCCCAGATCGACGCGGTCATGCAGCAGTGGAACGACTGGGCCGGAAAGGTCGGCGACGGCATGGTCGACTTCGGCACGCCGCTCGCCCACGGCACCCGGGTCACCCCGGAGGGCACGTCGGACAGCACCCGCGAGGTTGTCGGTTACACGCTCATCGAGGCCGACAACAAGGAGGCCGCGATCGAGCTCGCGAAGGTGCACCCGCACCTGAACATGCCGGGTGGTTGCGAGGTCGAGGTGCACGAGGCGCAGGCCCTCCCTGGGATGTAGCCCGCCCGGAGGTCAGTCCCGACCCAGCAACGACTCCATGGCGTCGGCGACGTCGGCCTCGCGGCGGCCCCCTTCGGCACGCATCCCGGCGGCGGCACCGGCGCGGTCCTCGTCGGAGCGGTTCTGGCTGAGCTTCGCCTTGGCCTCGACCTGCTCCACCACGAGCTCGACGCCGACGATCGCGCGCAGCTGCTTGCCGACGTACACCTCGGGGGCGTCGGTCACCGCCCACGGCTCGGCCCGGTGCTGCTCGTGCAGGTCGGTGAGCCGGGTGACGGCGTCCCGGACCCAGTCGGGGTCGTCGTGCACGGTGACCCGGCCGGTGACGTGCACCGCCGAGTAGTTCCAGGTGGGCACGACGCGACCGTGCTCGCGCTTGGTGGCGTACCAGCTCGGCGACACGTACGCCTCCGGACCGGTCACCACCGCGAGCGCGGGCGTGTCCGGCTCGATCGTGCGCCAGTGGTCGTTGGCCCGGGCCAGGTGGAAGATCCAGCGGTCGCTCGCGCGCAGCAGCGGCAGCCGCGACGCGCGCGGGTAGCCGTCGGGACCGGTCGTGACGAGCTCGGCGGCGCCGACCGCGTCGACGAAGGCGGCGACGTCGTCGGTCATCTGGTTGAAGCGGGGCAGGTACACGTCGCGACGATAACGCCGGGCACACGCCGCGGACCCCGCGCGGCGCACGGCGCCCCGATGCGGCAATTCGGACATTTCGCTGCGCGGGGCGGCCGGACTCAGCACACTGGACCCGACGGGATACCGGGGAGTCTCCGGCGTGCACGCGTGCGGCCGGGGTCAGAGGGGGGTGTTCGTGACGTCTCGTACCGACGACGACGCTGCCGGCGCGCCCGTCGCCGCCGACGTCGCGGTCCCCGTGCCCGCCCGGCCGGCCGGGACCGACGAGCCCGCCGTCGCCCCGCGCGCGCGCCCCCGCCTGCTGCCCACGGTGGCCGCTGTCGTCGCGACCGGGCTGTTCGCCGCGTGGCTGGCCGACGACCTCGGCAGTCGGTACCTCCGCCTGCTGGTCTCCGACCTCGTCTTCGTGGCCGCGCCGTCCGTCGCGGCCGTCGCCTGCTGGCGCGCCCACCGGCGCACCGACTCCGGGCACACGGGCTGGCTCTGGCTCTCCGCCGGCATGGCCACCTGGGCCGTCGGCGGCGTCATCTGGGCGGTGTACGAGCTGGTGCTCGGGATCGTCGCGCCGTTCCCGTCCGCCGCCGACGTGGGGTTCATCGGCTACGCCCTCTTCGTCGGGGTCGGCATCGCCCGATTCCCGCGGGCTGCAGGCGGCTTCCTGAGCCGCTGGCGCTCCCTGCTCGACGGCCTGGTCATCGGGGCCTCCATGATGCTGATGAGCCTGATCTGGGTGCTCGCCCCGATCACCGACGATGGGTCGTGGACGGCGAAGCACAGCGTCGCCCTGGCCTACCCGGTCGTCGACGTCATCGTCGCCTCGCTGGCGCTGATGCGCCTGCTGGTGCGGCCGCCCGGGCGACGCCGCACCTGGGCGCTGCTCGGCGCTGCGCTCATCCTGCTGTCCGCGACCGACAGCCTGTACGTCGCCGAGACCTTCGACCGTAACTTCCGGCCGGGCGGCCTCGTCGACCTCGGTTGGCTGGCGACGTTCGCGCTGATCGCCCTGGCCGCGACGCACGCCAAGGACGATCGGCCCGCCCCGGACGAGCAGGCGGAGTCGCTGCCGCCGAGCATGGCGCAGCAGCTCGTGCCCTACGTCGCCATCGGGTTCGCCGCCGCGGCGTACCTCTCCTTCACCGACACCGAACACGGCAGCCACCACTACCTGTGGCTGCTCGTTCCCTACGTCGTGCTCGTCGCCGTGCGCCAGGTCGTCGTGGTCGCCGACCACACTGCCGTCGCCCGCGACCTCGGCCAGGCGGTCGAGCGCCGCACCGCCCAGCTGCGCCACCAGGAGCAGTGGTGGCAGGACCTCGTGCAGAACCTCTCCGACGTCGTGATGGTCGTCGGGCCGGGCGGCTCCGTGGAGTACTGCAGCCCGTCGATCGGCACCGGCCTGGGCTCCTGGCCCGGCCAGGTCGAGCACGTCGCCGACGTGTGGTCGCGGGTGCATCCCGACGACCGGGTCGCGGTACGGCGGTCCATGTCACCGGTCCTCGAGGGCCGGCGGCGGCAGAGCTTCGTCGAGTGCCGGCTATCGCGCGCCAACGGGGTCTGGGGCTGGTTCGAGGTGACCGTCGTGGGTCAGCTCAACGAGCGCGCGCTGGTCGGCGCCGTCGTCACGCTCCACGACGTGAGCGAGCGCCGCCAGCTCACGGACCGGCTGATGCACCAGGCCGACCACGACGCGCTCACCGGTCTGCCCAACCGGCTCTCGCTGATGCGCCGCATCGACGAGCTGCTCGACGAGCGTGAGCCCGGCGAGGGCGTCGCCTCGGCGCTGCTGCTCATCGACCTCGACGACTTCAAGGTCATCAACGACAGCCACGGCCACCCCGCCGGGGACCGGGTCCTCGAGGTGATCGGCCGCCGGCTCGAGGGCGGCGTCCGGGAGTCCGACACGGTCGCGCGGCTCGGCGGTGACGAGTTCGCCGTCGTCACGACCGGTTCGGTGGACGAGGTTCGGGCCACCGCCGACCGGCTGATGCAGCGGATCTCGGAGCCGGTCGCCGTCGGCGGCCGACGGTTCCTGGTGCGCGCCTCGATCGGCGTGGTGTTCGCCGGCGACCGCGAGCACGAGAACGCCGACGCGCTGCTCTCGCACGTCGACATCGCGCTGTACGAGGCGAAGGCGCGCGGCAAGGGCGGTGTCGTCTACATCGAGGGCTCCGAGCGCGAGGCGGCCGCCACCCAGGTGCGGCTGCGCGAGCAGATCGCCCAGCCCGACCTGAGCCAGTTCCGGATCGTCTACCAGCCCGTCGTGGACCTCGCGACCCGCCAGGTGCGCGGCGTCGAGGCGCTGCTGCGGTGGCAGCACCCCGAGCTGGGCAACGTCCCGCCCGACGAGTTCATCCCGATGGCCGAGCACGGCGGCTCGATCCAGCGGCTCGGCTGGTGGGTGCTGGAGTCGGTGTGCCGGCAGGTCGCGGCGTGGTCCCGGCAGGTGCCGCGGCACCGGCTCGCGGTCGGCGTGAACGTGTCGATCCGCCAGCTCGACGAGCCCGACTTCGCCGTGCGGGTGCTCGACCTGATCGACGAGCACGGCCTCGAGCGGGACCAGATCATCCTGGAGATCACCGAGCAGTCGCTCGCCCGGGACTTCGAGAACGCCGTCGAGGTGGTCGCGCAGCTGCGCGCCGGCGGGGTGTCGGTCGCGGTCGACGACTACGGCACCGGCTACTCGTCGCTGCAGTACCTCGACCGGTTCGCCGCCGACGTGGTGAAGATCGACCGCAGCTTCGTGTCGAACCTGGTCGCCAACGAGCACACTCAGAAGATCGTCAGCTCGGTGCTCGACATGGCCCGCGCCCTCGACCTGCAGTCGATCGCCGAGGGCATCGAGACGCCCGAGCAGCTCGACGTGGTGCTCCGGCTCGGCTGCGAGCTCGGCCAGGGCTACCTGTTCTCGCGCCCGGTCGGCGCCGAGGCGATCGGCGAGCTGCTCGGTGCCGGGCCGCTGGCCGAGCCGACGTCGGCCGCGTCGGTCTCCGTCGCCTGACGCCCCGACGGGGACCCGATCGGTCAGGCCTCGCGCAGCCGGTCGGCCAGCGCGTCCTCGTCGTCGCGCAGGTCCCCGGCGCCGTACCCGGTGAGCCGCCAGCGCACCAGCTCACCCTCCGGCGTCACGAGCGAGCCGTGCCCGAGCGCCTCGTTGATCACGTCGCGCACGTGCCCCTCGGCCTCCGGCTCGCAGGCGAACACCACGCGCACGTGCAGCCGGCCGTCCTCGCTCTCGGTCACCGACGTGTGGTGGGCGGCGACCGGGCACGGGGGCTCGTGCTCCCAGGTGCCGCACAGCGCGAGCGTGACCGCTCCGCCCAGGGCAGCGGTGTCCGCGCCGCGGTCGAGACGCACCTCGGCGACCTGAACGTGGACCTGCTTCATCTCGCTCCCTGCTCGCGGACCGCCGCGCCGAACCGCCGCATCGCGAGCGCCCCGAGGACCGGCCCGGGCGCGAGCAGCACGAACGCATACTGCCAGCCCGTGACCGCGGCGAGGAGGGGCACCAGCTGGATCGTGACCACGGTGAGCGAGAACCCGACCGCCGTCTGCACGGTGAGGGCGGTGCCGACGAAGCGCTGGTCGGCGGTCTCGCTGAGCGCGGTGGAGAACACCCCCGAGTCGGCGATCACCGCGGCGCCCCAGACGCAGAGGAACGTCAGCAGCACCGGCCAGGGCGCGACGAAGGCCAGGGGCGAGGCGAGGCAGCAGGCACCGCTGACCGCGAGCGCCCACCCCGCGGCCGGGCCGCGGCCGTAGCGGTCGGCCGCGCGCCCGCCGACCACCGCGCCCACGACCCCGGCGAGACCGATCGCGACGAAGGTGGTCAGGCTGACCGCGGTGGCGGAGCGCTGCGCGTGGGCCGCGGCGAGGAAGAGGGGCAGCCAGGTCCACCAGGCGTACAGCTCCCACATGTGCCCGAAGTAGCCCAGGTTCGCCAGCCGCGGCGCGCGTTCCCCGAACACCGCGAAGGCGTAGCGCGCCTCCGGCCGCGGGCTCGGCGCGAGCAGTGGCCCGGGCCGGACCCACGCCAGCGCGACGGCGGCGGCGCCGACCGTGACCAGCGCCGCCGTGACCATGACCGACCGCCACGGCAGGTCGCCGAGGCCGCGGATCAGGTGGGGGAGCGCGGAGCCGAGCGTGAGGCCGCCGATCAGCCAGCCGAAGGCGCGGCCGCGGTCGACCGGCGCGGCCCACGACGCCATCAGCTTCATGCCCACCGGGTAGACCCCGGCGAGGAACGCGCCCGTCAGCGTCCGCAGCGGTACGGCGGTCGCGAGGCCGTCGGCGAACGCCGCCAGCGCGGCCGTCGTCGCCGCGGCCCCCAGCGCGCACGCGGCGAGCAGCCGGTGCGGCGGGAACCGGTCGGGGAGGTTGAGCAGGCTGGACGTCAGCGCGCCGGCGGCGAAGCCGAGCTGCACCGAGGCGGTCAGCCACACCAGGGCCGACGCGGACAGGTGCCACTCGCTGCGCAACGTCGGCGCGATCGCCGTCGCGGAGAACCACACGGCCAGCCCGAGCACCTGCACGAGCACGACGAGCGCCTTCTGGGTCGGTGCCGACAGGGTGCTCATCGGGGCCGAGTATCGCAGCGCGCCGCGGCGTACCGTCGAGAGATGGCCCGCCTCGACCGCAAGAAGGCGTACTTCTGGCTGATGGGCACCTGCATCGTGCTGATCCTGCTGGCCTGGAACGTCGTGCGGCTGTGGTCGGTCACGGCCGCCGTCGTGATGAGCGTGGTGGCAGCGGTCATCCCGCCGGTCGCGGTCGTCGTCGGCAACTACGGCGCGCTGCGGGACTCCGAGCCGCCCACGGGACAACCCGACCCCGACCGCTGAGCGGCCAGGGACCGCCTCAGGTGTCGTCGCCGCGCTGGTAGACGTCCGGGATGCTGTCCTGGTCGAGGTCCTCGGTCTCCTCGGCCTCGATCCGCCGGTAGACCCGGTTGCGGGCGCGCAGCACGACCGCCGCCAGCACCGCGGAGGTCAGCGAGCCCGCGAGCACGCCGACCTTGACGTGCTCGTCGCGGACGCTGTTCGGCCCGAACGCCAGCTCCCCGACGAGCAGCGCCACGGTGAACCCGATGCCCCCGAGCAGCGCGAGGCCCGCGACGTCCACCCAGGCGAGGTCGCCGTCCAGGTCCGCCCGCGTGAAACGGGCGACGAGGTACGTCGTGCCGAGGACGCCGACGAACTTGCCGACGACCAGGCCCAGCGCGATGCCGGCCGCGACCGGGTCGCCCAGCGCGCCGCTCAGCCCGGCCAGGCCGCCGACCGCGACGCCCGAGGCGAAGAACGCGAAGAGCGGGACGGCCACGCCGGCGGACAGCGGCCGGATCCGGTGCTCGAACCGCTCGGCCATGCCCGGCCCGTCGCGCTTGGTGAGCACCGGCACCGTGAAGCCGAGGAGCACGCCGGCCACGGTCGCGTGCACCCCCGACTCGTGCATGAGCACCCACGCGACGACGGCGAGCGGCACCAGCAGCCACGGTGTCGTCACCCGGCGCTGCACGAGGACGCCGAACAGCAGGATCGGGACGAGCGCCGCGGCCAGCGCCCACAGGTGCAGCTCGCGGGTGTAGAAGATCGCGATGATCGTGACGGCGAGGAGGTCGTCGACGACGGCCAGCGTGAGCAGGAACGTGCGCAGCCCGGTCGGCAGGTGCGTGCTGATGACCGCCAGCACCGCGAGGGCGAACGCGATGTCGGTCGCGGTGGGGATCGCCCACCCGACCAGCTCGCCGTCGGCGGACGTCGCGTTCACGGCCACGTAGATCACCGCCGGCGCGACCATGCCGCCGACCGCGGCGAGGATCGGCAGCGCGGCCCGGCGGGGGTCGCGCAGGTCGCCTGCGACGAACTCGCGCTTGAGCTCGAGCCCCACCACGAAGAAGAAGATCGCGAGCAGCCCGTCCGCGGCCCAGGTGCCCAGACTCAGGTGGAGGTTCAGCGCGGACGGCCCGACCTCGAGGTCGCGCAGCGCGTCGTAGGACGCGCCCCACGGGCTGTTGGCCCACACCAGCGCCACCAGCGTGCCGGCCAGCAGCAGCGCGCCACCCACGGTCTCCTGACGGAGCAGGTGCGCGATCCGGGAGTCCTCGGCCCACGATCCGCGGCGGAAGAGGCGGGTGCGGGGCTGGCTCATGGGCGGTGCTCCTGGCTTCGGGGTCGCGGCATTCCTGCCGACCAGACTTCCCGGCGCACCGTTCGTCACGCTACCGGTCCGCCGCTCCGCCCGCCCGGCCGGTCCAGGTCCCGGCCGGCCCAGGCCCCGTCGGTCAGGCCGGCCGCGGCAGACCCGGGTGCTCGCGCCGCGCGTGCGCCGACAGCGGCATCACGACGGTGAGGACCCCGTCGGTGACGTGCTCGTCGAAGGCCAGCCCGGCCCGCTCGATCGTGCGGAGCACGGTGTCGTTGTCGGGCTGGGTCAGGCACAGCAGCGAGCGGTAGCCGCGCCGGCCCGCGTCGGCCGCCACCTCCCGGAGCAGCCGGGTGCCGATGCCGCGGCCCTGCTGGGCGTCCTCGACGACGACTCCGATCTCGACCTCGTGGGGCGAGACCGGGCCGACGCTGGCGAGGGCGACCACCACGCCGTTCTGCTCGGCCACCACGCTCCACCCGCGCGCGGGGGCGAGGAGCTGCGTCGCGAGCCGCTCGGGGACCCGGGTCACCGGCGCGTGGAAGCGACGGGTGAGCGCGTCGGCGGAGCAGCGCTCGTGCAGCGCGACCGTCGCGCGGACGTCGTCGAGGGTGCCGTAGCGGGTGCGGACGAGGGACGTCGTCACGGTTCCGGTCTTCCTTCCCAGGGGGTACGACGTCCATCCTGTGCGGCTCAGGTTTCACACCGGCCACATGCATGTTTCGCCTGTGCGAAGCGTTGGTGCGCGATGCAAGACTGGCGCGCATGGCAGCTCTCGACGCGGTCCACGAGCCCCTGCTCCCGCGCGACGTCCTGCTCGGCCGCACCACCCACGTCCGGCGCGTGCTGCCCAACAAGACCCGGCGGATGGTCGGTGCCTGGTGCTTCCTCGACCACTACGGCCCTGACGACGTCAAGACGACCGGCGGCATGTGGGTGCCGCCGCACCCGCACACCGGGCTGCAGACCGTCACCTGGCTGTTCGAGGGGCTGGGCAGGCACACCGACAGCCTCGGCTCCCACCAGCTGATCCGCCCCGGGCAGCTCAACGTGATGACCGCGGGACACGGGATCTGCCACGCGGAGGTCTCGCCCGACGACGCCCCGCGGCTGCTGCACGGCGTCCAGCTGTGGGTCTGCCTGCCCGACGCGGTCCGCGACAGCACGCCACCCGACTTCACCCACCTCGCCGACCTCCCGACGTACACCGAGGGCGGGGTGACGCTCAAGGTCCTCGTAGGCGAGCTGGCGGGGGAGGTGTCGCCGGCCCCGGCGTTCACGCCGCTCGTCGGTGCCGAGATCCGGCTGCGCCCCGGCGCGAGCGCGACGCTGCCGCTGGAGCCGGAGTTCGAGCACGCCGTGCTGACCGTTGCCGGCGACCTGCGGGTCGAGGGCCGGTCGGTGCCGGCCCACGAGATGGCCTACCTCGGGACGGGTCGGCACGGCCTCCTGCTCGAGGCGCCGGACTCGGGCGACGACGTCGTGCTGATGCTGCTCGGCGGCGCGCCGTTCGAGGAGGAGATCGTGATGTGGTGGAACCTCATCGGCCGCAGCCACGACGAGGTGGTCGAGCAGCGCGAGGCATGGAACGGTCCGGGCGTGTCGTGGACCCCTCCGAGGTACGGCGAGGTGGCAGGCTTCGACGGTGACCGCCTGCTCGCGCCGCCGATGCCGAACGTGCGCCTGCGCACGCGGGGCCGCACGGCCTGACCGGGCTCACCGGGCGAGCTGCGTCGTGCGGGGCCTTCCACCGTCCCCGCCGCGGGGCCGACACGCCGGGCGACACGCCGTGACGGATGAGATTTCGGGTGTTGTTGTGGCGAATGGGTTGCCCCGTAGGTCACAATGGCCTCACAACCACACATCTGTGACTCCCAGGACTTCCTGGATCCGCGAGACCGCTGGGGAAGGCGTATCTCGACGCCGGATCAACAGGAGGCCAAGGTGACCACACGCACGTCGACTCGGGGCGTTCTCTACGTCCACTCCGCGCCGTCCGCGCTGTGCCCGCACATCGAGTGGGCCGTGGGCGGTGTCCTCGGCTCTGCCGTCAACCTCGAGTGGACTCCGCAGTCCGCCCAGGCCGGCACCTACCGCGCCGAGTTCTCCTGGGCCGGTGAGGCCGGCACCGCCGCCTCCGTCGCGTCCGCGCTGCGCGGCTGGAACCACCTCCGCTTCGAGATCACCGAGGAGCCGACCGCCGGCACCGAGGGGTCGCGCTACTCCTACACCCCGGACCTCGGCATCTATCACGCCGTGACCGGCCTGCACGGCGACATCATGATCCCCGAGGACCGGCTCAAGGCCGCGGTCGTCAAGGCCGCCCTCGGCGACACCACGCTGCTGCTCGAGATCGACAAGCTCCTCGGCAAGCCGTGGGACGACGAGCTCGAGACCTTCCGGCACGCCGGCGACGGCGCCCCGGTGCGCTGGCTGCACCAGGTCGTCTGACCCAGCCCCACCGATCAGCCCCCACCCCAGGAGCCCCCACCTGGGAGCAACGCCCGGACCCGCCCCCCAACGGGTTCGGGCGTTTGCCTGCGCGGGGGTGGTCGCCCCGCCGATGATCTGCGCGTGACTTCTCGGATCACGCGGCTGGTGCCGGTCCTGCTGCTCGCCGCCCTCGTCCTCGGCGCCTGCGCGTCCCAGCCGCCGGTCCGCAGCGCCACCCCGGCCGGCGCGCGGGTCGCCCCGGTCCTGCTCGGTGCGCACAACGACACCAGCACGCCCTTCAACCTCGTCTCGGTGCCCGCCCTCACCCGGCACCGGTACGACGGCCGCGCGCTGCGGCTCGACCGGGTGCTCACCCGGACGCTCGCGTTCACGCGGTACGCCGTGAGCTACCGCAGCGGCGGGATGATCGAGCGCGAGCGCGTGACGCTGGCCGAGAACGGCTTCGTCGCCTTCCAGATCGACTACCGCAACCACGGCGGCTCGACTCGCGAGTCGGGCGACGTGGTGGCCCGGCCGCTCGGCTACCCCGAGGACCTGGTCAACGCCGTGCGCGCCGTCCGCCGGGCCCGGCTGCCCTTCGTCGACGCGACGCGCGTCGGGCTCCTCGGCCGCTCGATGGGCGGGGGCGTCGTGCTCAACGCGCTCGCTGCCCGCCCACGACTGGCGCAGGCGGCGGTGCTGTACTCCCCGGTGAGCTCGTCGGCCGTCGACACCTACCGGCGCTGGGTGCGCCCCGACCCGGTGCTGCGGGCCCGGGTCACCGAGGTCTACGGCTCCTCGGCGACCCGCCCGGGCTTCTGGGCGACGGCGAGCGCGCGCACCTATCTCGACCGGCTCGACCTGCCGGTCCAGATCCACCACGGCACCGCCGACGACGTCTGTCCCGTCCGCTGGAGCCGCGCCACCGCGGCCGCGCTCCGCGCCGGAGGCAACCGCGACGTCACGCTGTACGAGTACGCGGGGGAGGACCACCGGTTCGGACCCGCGTGGGGTCGCTTCATGAACCGCGCCGTGATCTTCCTCCGGGCCGAGCTGGCCTGAGCGACCGGCTCAGCCGGGGCGACCGGGTCAGCGGCGGCTGGTGACGACGGCCTGCGACTCGGCCACCCAGACACCGGCGTCCATGGTCTGCCCACGGAACTCGGGCGGGGCGCCCGGGATGTTGATCGGGTTGCCGTTGAGCTCGAACGCCAGCGACCAGACAGGGGTGCCGCTGGCTGCGTAGGCGTCGTGCCCGTCGACGCTCGCCCGGCCCCGCGTCGCCGACGACCGCTCGTAGGCGTGGCTGCAGGTGTCGGACTGCGCCGTCGTCCAGGGGCACTGCACGGCGCCCGAGCCGTCGCCGGGGTCGACCTCGATGTAGTCCGGGGTCGCGATCGCGACGAGCCCGAACGCCGAGGAGCCGGTGAGGTCGTCACCGGACAGACCGTCGGCCCAGAACCAGGTCGGCAGCGAAACGAGGCTGCGCGTGGTGGGGTTCACCGACAGCTCGCCGACCGGCGGGGCCAGCTGCCCGATGGCGGTCCACGCCTGGTCGATGAGTGGCGGCGTCGGCGGGTTGGCCGGGTCGATCCAGATGGCATCGAAGCTCTCGGCCAGGTTGGCGCCGATGCAGACCCGCACCTTCCACTCGGCGTCCGGCGTCGGCGGCGGCGACTTCGGGGGCGCGAACGGCACCACGGAATCGCGCCAGTAGCAGGAGTTGGGGCCCACGCAGAACGTGCCTGGCGGCTTGAGGTCGCAGGACGGTCCGTTGCTGCCACCGCCGCCCTCGTCGCCCGGACCACCGGGCTCGCCAGGCTCGTCGCCGTTGCAGACGTAGGTGATCTGGCCGGTCACCGGGTCGAGCACCAGGCAGTCGTCCGCCTGCGCGGGTCCGGTGGGTGCGAACGCCACCCAGAACAGCGCACACGTGAGCGCCGTCAGCGCGTGCAGCGGCAGCCAGCGGCGTCGGCCGGTGGTGGTCATGCGTCCCCCTCGTTCGTCCCCGCCGCTCGCGGGCGGCGCCTCCATGATTCCCAACGATCTGCGGCGCGTAACGTCACGCCGCCTTGCAGCCACCGCCGCCGCCGCGCTTGAGGACCTCCCAGCCCGTCGGGCTGTCGGGCGACGTCGCCAGCGTGAACTCGATCCGGGTCGGCGGCGAGGTGCCGACCTTCTCCTCGGGCTTGGCGAAGGTCATGTACATCTCCATCTCGGAGTTGTCGAAGCACGTGACCGCGGTGGCCCGGTCGCCGTCGACCGTCACGTCGACGGGCGTGTACACGATCCGACCGCGCAGCTGGACGCCGTTGGACTGCTGGATCGCGACCTGCTGACCGTAGGCGCGGGTGTACTTCCCGCCGGTCAGCGTGCGCAGCGCCCTCATGTCCAGCCGTGTCTTCGCAGGGTCTGCGAGCGCCTGGGCGTACCAGTCGTTGAGCGCCTCGACCGTGTCGAACACCGCCTGCTGGTCGGCGTCGAGCCCCGAGGCGCTGTCGTCGCCGAGCTGCGGTGCGTCCGCGGACGACGCGGACTCCTCCGGCCCGCTGGCCGGGTCGCCGGAGCAACCGGCGAGCACGACGAGGCTCGCGGCCGCGATCGTGCAGCGCAGAGCCCGAGAGGGCGAGGTTCCGAGCAACGTGCCTCCTCCGTCGACGCAGCAGCATAGGGGAACTGCCGAGGATGTGTGCTGCGGCCACATAGGCCGGTCAGGTGAGCACCGACACGATGAGCCGCATGCGCTCGTCTCGGACCTCCCGCCGGCTTCTCGCCGCCGCCCTCCCGCTGCTCCTCGTCGTGCCCACCGGCGCCGCCGCGTGGCCGGCCGCCGCCGACCCGGCGTGCACCGCGCCCGCCGTACACGGGGCGGAGCGGCAGGTGACGGCCTGCCTCGACGACCTGACCACCGCCGGCACGGTCGCGAGCGGCCACACCAACCCCGACGACTGGGCCGGCCTGCACGCGGCGGGGACGACCAACCCGTCGGGCGTGCCGGGCGTGCAGGTCGACGGCTACTTCCCGGACGACTCGACGACCAACACCAACCACGGCTGGAACCACGACAGCCAGTTCGTGGTGAGACTGCCCGACGACTGGAACGGCAAGCTCGTCGTGTCCGGTGCCCCGGGCACCCGCCGGCAGTACGCCAACGACTTCATCATCGGTGACTGGGTGCTCGCGCAGGGCTACGCGTTCGCGTCCACCGACAAGGGCAACACCGGCGCGGCGTTCTACCGGGACGGGTCGGCGCCGGGCGGCTCGATCCGCGAGTGGCACCACCGGGTGACGCAGCTGACGAAGGCGACGAAGAAGGCCGTCGCCGAGCACTACGGCGAGCGCCCGCGGCGCACCTACATGTTCGGGATCAGCAACGGCGGCTACCTCACCCGATGGCAGCTCGAGAACCGGCCGGGCCTGTACGACGGTGGCCTGGACTGGGAGGGGACGCTGCTGCGCGCCGACGGCCCGAACCTGCTGACCTACCTGCCGGCCGCGCTGAAGCACTATCCGGCCTACGCCGCCACGGGGGACCAGGCGGCGCACGACGCCATGATCGCGGCGGGCTTCGCACCGGGCTCGGAGTTCCTCTGGCCGTTCCACTACTCCTACTACTGGGACCTGACCCAGCGGATCTACCGCGAGGAGCTCGACCCGGAGTGGGACGGCGCGCTCGACGCCGGCGTGCCCTTCTGCCCGAGCGGCAGCACGCCGTCGTGCGACGCGGACTACGACTACTCCTCCCGGCCCACGGCGGTGAAGGACGCCGTCCGCTCCGTGCAGCTCACCGGCCGGATCGGCAAGCCGCTGCTCACGGTGCACGGCACGCTCGACACGCTGCTGCCGCCCGCGACGTCATCGGATGCGTACGACGCCCTCGTGGACCGCGCCGGCCGCGGTGCCCGGCACCGCTACTACGTCGTCGAGGACGGCACCCACGTGGACGGCTTGTACCCGACGTACCCCGACCGGCTGCGGCCGCTGCTGCCGTGCGCGCGGACGGCGTTCACCGCGCTCACCCGCTGGGTGGAGCGAGGCACGCGGCCGCCCGCCGACGGCTACTACGCGCGTCCCGAGAGCGGCGACCTCCTGAACACCTGCGACCTCTGAGGCAGACGCGACCCGCCTCAGGCGGACTCGCCGTCGTCGAGCGCGGGGTGGAAGTCGTCCATGCGGCAACCGACCGCGTGCCAGTCGCCGACGACGCGGTCGGCCAGCCGCCACAGCTTGACGTTGCCGTCCTGGGAGCTGCGGCGGAGGTACTCGAAGGCCTGCTCGGTGGTGAGGTCGTAGCGGGCCATCAGCAGCCCCTGGGCCAGGCCGATGGTGTGCCGGGTCTCCAGGGCGCTGTGCAGGTCGTCGACCTTCCGCCGGACGTCGTCCAGCTCACGACGACTCTCCTCGTGCCGGCTCACGGCCCTCCTCCTCTCGCTCGGGCACGGGCGGGGCCGGGACCCGCATGGAGCGGGTCCCGGCACCGGACCCTCAGGACGACAGCGCCCGCTCGTCGCGGTTGCTGCGGGTCACCTCGATCTTGCGCGGCTTGGCGCGTTCGGCGACCGGCACGGTCAGCCGCAGCACGCCGTCCTCGTAGTGCGCCTCCAACCGGTCGAGGTCGATGTTGTCGCCGAGGACCAGCTGCCGGCTGAAGAGCCCGGTGGGTCGCTCGGCCGCCAACGGCTCCCAGTCGCCGTTGCGGGCGGGCCGCTCGGCGCGGATGGTCAGCACGTTCCGCTCGACGTCGATGTCGAGGGTGTCGGCCGCGATCCCGGGCAGGTCGAACTCGAGCCGGAAGACATCGCCCTCGCGCCACGCGTCCATCGGCATGACGGCCGGGCGGGACGTCGTGCCGGTGCCGAGCAGCTGCTGGGCCAGGCGGTCGAACTCGCGGAACGGGTCGGTGCGCATCAGCATCGTGGACATGGGGTCGGTCTCCTCTCGACTCGAAGGCTGGCCACATCTATGGTGGTGGCTATAGGTTTTATATAGCGCTGGTACCCTCTTCGCGCAAGACCGAAACAGGCCGGACCGGAGGTGAGTCGTGCAGCCGCTCCACACGAGGGCCGTCTACGCCATCTCCGTGGCCGCCGAGCTCACCGGCGCCGGGATGCAGAACCTGCGGGCCTACGAAGCGCACGGGCTGGTGACGCCCACCCGCACCCATGGCGGCACGCGCCGCTACAGCGAGGCTGACCTCGACCGGGTCCGCCGGATCCTCGAGCTGCTCGACGACGGGCTGAACCTCGCCGGCATCGCGCTCGTGCTCGACCTGCAGGACGACAACGCCCGCCTGCGCGCCGAGCTGGACACCCTTCCGGACCGCTGAGCGGTTTCCCCGCTCCCGGCAGACTGGTGGCGTGCACCGCCGTACCGGCGTCCTCGCCGGCGCCGGAGGCCTCGCCCTCGCGCTGGCCCTGACCGCCTGCACGTCCCCCGACCGGCCCGCCGCGGAGCGTGAGGGGCCCCGCGCCCCCGCGACCTCGTCGGCCGCGCCCGAACCCGTGCAGCCTGGGGAGCCGGAGGTCGCTGCGTCCCCGAGACCGCGGCCGGTCTCGCTGCCGGCGCTGTTCGACCGGCAGTACGACGGCGGCGCCCTGCGCACCGGCGCCGTGCTCGCGGAGACCGAGGCCTACACGCGCTACTTCGTCAGCTACCGCAGCGACGGCCGGCGGATCTCCGGCATCCTCAACGTCCCGCGCGGCCGCGGACCCCACCCGGCGCTGGTGCTGGCCCACGGCTACATCGACCCCGCGCTCTACGTGAACGGCCAGGGCCTGATGCGCGAGCAGGACTGGCTCGCCCGGGCCGGGTACGTCGTGCTGCACACCGACTACCGCAACCACGCGCAGAGCGGGAAGGACCCCAGCGCCGAGCGGCGGATGCGCCTCGGCTACACCGTCGACACGATCAACGCCGTGCACGCGCTGCGGCGGACGAAGCAGGTCCGTGTCGACGACGACCGGATCGGCCTGCTCGGACGCTCGATGGGCGGGGGAGTCGTCTACAACGTGATCGCCGCGCAGCCCGGCCTGGTCGACGCCGCGGTCGTCTTCGCGCCGGTCAGCTCGCGGACGATCGACAACTTCGACCGTTGGATCCGCGACGACCCCGGGCGCAGCGCGCTGTCGGACTTCGTCCTCCGGCGGTACGGCGACCTGCGGGAGGCGCCGCGGTTCTGGCGCGAGGTGAGCCCTCGTACGTACTTCGACCGGGTCACCGAGCCCGTCCTGATCCACCACGGCACCGCCGACGAGAGCTGCCCGATCCGCTGGAGCCGCGCCACCACGCGCGCGATGCGGGCGGCCGGGGTCGACGTGCGGATGCACACCTACCCGGGGGAGCCGCACGCGTTCGTCGCGGACTGGCCGCTGTCGATGCGAAGGACCACGGCGTTCCTCCGCGCGCACCTGGCCTGAGACGGCCGGTCACAACGTGAGACGGGCCGCGGACGGGGGATTGCCGCGGCCGCGGCCGGGTATCGATGAAGCGTCAACCAATGCCAGTGAGGAGAGCACATGACGACCCAACAGCTCGGATCCCTGACCGGTGAGTACGTCGTCGACGGGACGCACTCCCGACTCGGCTTCGTGGCTCGGCACGCGATGATCACCAAGGTGCGCGGCCAGTTCAACGAGTTCGAGGGACGGGCCCACATCGACTTCGAGGACCCGGCCAGGTCCACGGTCGAGGCGACCATCACGGTGCAGAGCATCGACACGCACAACGAGCAGCGCGACGGGCACCTGCGGTCCAACGACTTCTTCGACGCGCCGAACCACCCCCAGATCACGTTCCGCTCGACCGGGGTGACCCGGCAGTCGGACGAGACCTACGAGGTCGAGGGCGACCTGACGATCAAGGGCACCACCAAGCAGGTGTCCATCCCGTTCGAGTTCACCGGCACGGCCAAGGACCCGTTCGGCAACACCCGGGTCGGGTTCGAGGGCAGCCTGACGGTGAACCGCAAGGACTGGGGCATCGAGTGGAACGCCCCGCTCGAGACCGGCGGCGTGCTCGTCTCGGAGAAGGTGACGCTCGAGCTCGAGATCTCCGCGATCAAGACGGAAGGCTGAGGCTCCGGCTCAGTCCTTCGCCGACCGGGGCGGCGCCGCGTAGAAGTGCACGTGGTGCCGCTCGGTCGCCGACCCCCACGGGTCCACCGCCAGGAGCCGCCAGCCCCGCTTCTCCAGGAACGCCATCCCGTCGACGCTGGTGCTCACCACGTCGGTGACCGGCACGAGGCCGCGTCGACGTACGTCGTCGACCGCCACGTCGAGCAGGTCGGTCGCGATCCCGCGCCGCCGCACCTTCTGACGCACGAACAGCCGGCTGATCCGGGCCAGCTCGGTCGTCTCCTGGCCGGTGATCTCCTGCCAGCGCACCCGGGAGATGCCGTTGCGCGGCACCGTCGCGACCGCGACGTGGCCGAGGACCTCGCCCTGCACCTCGCACACCCAGGCGTCGAGGACGTCCGGCCCCGCCAGCCACGAGCGCGGCGCGTCCGGCCAGCGCGCGGGGTACTGGTGCTCGTTGGCCACCACCCGCAGCAGGCGGGCGCAGGCGGGCAGGTCACGCGCCGTGCGTGGCCGGATGCCCTCCGGCAGCCCGGCACCCTCGGCGTGGGCCTCGGCGGGAGCCTGGTCGCGACGCTGCGTCGGCACGTGCGTGCCCACCGTGCCTCGGCCGGCCACCCAGCTCGCGAGCGTGCGCCTCATCGGCTCTCCCTCCCCGTAAGCGTGACTCTAAGCCTCGGACGAGTCCGCAGGGAGGGGTTTTACCAACGAGTAACCAGAAGCGCGACGAGGCGTGCTACAGCGGGATGTTGCCGTGCACGCCGCGCTGCACGATCCCGGCGTCGGCGATGGCCTTCGCCAGGGCGGTGCGGGTGACGGTCGGGTCGACCACCTCGTCGACCACGCCGATCTCCACGGCCTTGTCGACGCCGCCCGCGATCCGCTCGTGCTCGGCCGCCAGCTCGGCCTCGACCTGGGGCCGGATGTCCGGCGCCACCTCGAGGAGCTTGCGCCGGTGCAGGATCCGGATCGCCGCCACGGCGCCCATCACGGCCACCTCCGCGCCCGGCCAGGCGAACACCTTCGTGGCGCCGAGCGACCGGGAGTTCATCGCGATGTAGGCGCCGCCGTACGTCTTGCGGGTCACCAGTGTCACCCGCGGCACGACCGCCTCGCCGAAGGCGTGCAGGAGCTTCGCGCCGCGCCGGACCACGCCGTCCCACTCCTGCCCGACACCGGGCAGGTAGCCGGGCACGTCGACCACGACGATCAGCGGCACACCGAACGCGTCGCACATCCGCACGAAGCGGGACGCCTTCTCGGCCGAGAGCGAGTCGAGGCAGCCGCCGAGCCGGAGCGGGTTGTTGGCGATGACGCCGACCGTGCGGCCGCCGAACCGGCCCAGCGCGGTGACGATGTTGGGCGCCCAGCGGGCGTGCACCTCCTGGGCGGTGCCCTCGTCGAGGATCGCCTCGACGAGCGGGTGCACGTCGTACGCCCGCTTCTTCGACTCCGGCAGCATCTGCGACAGGTCGACGTCCTCGACGTGCTTGACGTCGAGGGTGCCCTGGGCGCCCAGGAGCGAGGCGACGCCGCGGGCGCGCTCGAGCGCCTCGGCCTCCGACTCGGTGAGGATGTGCACCACGCCGGACCGGCGGCCGTGCGGCTCCGGCCCGCCGAGGCGCAGCATGTCGACGTCCTCGCCGGTCACCGAGCGGACCACGTCGGGACCGGTCACGAAGATCCGGCCCTCGGGCCCGAGGATGACGATGTCGGTCAGCGCCGGCCCGTACGCCGCACCACCCGCGGCCGGCCCCAGCACGACCGAGATCTGCGGCACCTTGCCGGACGCCTGTGTCATCGCGTGGAAGATCTCACCGACGGCGTGCAGCGACAGCACGCCCTCCGCGAGCCGGGCGCCACCGGAGTGCCAGAGGCCCACGATCGGCGCCCGGTCGGCCAGCGCGCGCTCGTAGGCGTGCACGACCGCCTTGCAGCCGACCTCGCCCATCGCGCCGCCCATGACCGTCGCGTCCGAGCAGAACGCGACCACGTGGGTGCCGGCCACCTTGCCGACCGCCGCGAGCATGCCGCTGCCGTCGTCCTCGGTGATCAGCTCCAGCGTGCCCTCGTCGAAGAACGCGGCGAGCCGGTGGTTCGGGTTGCGCGGGTCCTCCCCGCGGGGGAGCTTGGCGGGCTTGGCAGCGGCGGGCGCCTGCGTCATGCGGTGGCCTCTCGGTGTGGGTCTCGCGGACGGTCGGGGTCGAGCAGCGTCGGTCAGACGGTCGCGAAGGCGACGGCGACGTTGGAGCCGCCGAAGCCGAAGGAGTTGTTCATCGCCGCGAAGTCGCCGGCCGGCAGGTCGCGCGGCTTGGTGGCGATGTCGAGGTCGACGGCGGGGTCCTGCCGGTCGAGGTTGATCGTCGGCGGGACCACCCGGTGGTGGACCGCGAGCACGGTGGCCAGCGACTCCAGCGCCCCGGCGCCACCGAGCAGGTGACCGGTCATGGACTTCGTCGAGGTGACGACGACCCCGGACGCGGCCTTGCCGAGCGTCGCGTGGATCATCAGGCCCTCGGCGACGTCGCCCTGCGGGGTCGAGGTCGCGTGGGCGTTGATGTGCTTGATGTCCGAGGCGGACAGGTCGCCCTCGATCAGCGCGCGCGCCATCGCCCGGGCGCCGCCACGACCCTCGGGGTCGGGCTGCGCGATGTCGTGGGAGTCGTCGGTGAGGCCGGCGCCCCGCACCTCGGCGTAGATCTTCGCGCCGCGAGCCTTGGCGTGCTCCTCGGACTCGATGATGAGCACGGCCGCGCCCTCACCGAGCACGAAGCCGTCGCGGTCGACGTCCCACGGACGCGAGACCGCGGCCGGGTCGCCCTCCTTCTTCGACAGCGCCATCATCTGGCCGAACGCCGCCATCGGCAGCGGGTGGATCGCGGCCTCGGTGCCGCCGACGACCACGACGTCGGCGCGGCCGAGCCGGATCTGGTCGACGCCGAGCGCGACGCCCTCGTTGCCGGAGGCGCAGGCCGAGACCGGGCTCTGCACCGGGCCCTTGGCGTTGACGAGGAGGCCGACGTTGGCGGCCGGGGCGTTCGGCATCAGCATGGGTACGGCGAGCGGGGAGACGCGGCGGTAGCCCTTCTCCTTGAGCGCGTCGTAGTTGCTGAGGAGCGTCTGCACGCCACCGATGCCCGAGGGCAGCGCGACGCCGAGGCGCTCGGGGTCGGGCGGAGCCTGGTCGAGGCCCGCGTCCTTCCAGGCCTCCATGGCCGCGACCATGGCGAACTGGGTGGACCGGTCGAGGCGGCGGGCCTTGACGCGCTCGAGCACCTCGGTGGGCTCGACCGCGGCGACACCGGCGATCTTGACCGGGATGGTCTCGGCCCAGTCGTAGGGCATCAGCTTGACGCCGGACTCACCGGCGAGCATGGCGGCCCAGGTGGACGCCACGTCACCGCCGAGCGGCGAGGTGGTGCCGAGGCCGGTCACGACGACGCGCTTCATGGATTGTGCTCCTCAGGATGTGGTGGGGGAGGGCCGGCGTCATACCGACATCGGTAGTCCTTGCGTGACCCCTGGGTCACCCTCCGACTACCGACATCGGTATGTCGGAGGTCAGCCCTGGGCGCGCTCGATGAACGCGACCGCGTCGCCGACGGTCTTGAGGTTCTTGACCTCGTCGTCGGGGATCTTCACGTCGAACTTCTCCTCGGCCGCGACGACGACCTCGACCATCGACAGCGAGTCGACGTCCAGGTCGTCGACGAACGACTTGTCGAGCTGCACCTGGGCGGCGTCGACTCCGGCGACCTCCTCGACGATCTCGGCAAGGTCGGCGCGGATTTCCTCGGTGGTGGCCATCGGGTGGCTCTCCTTCTCGGTGGGTGGTTGCGGTGTGTTGCGGTGGTGCGGTGGGCTGACCCGGGGCTGGATCAGGGAACCGTGACGACCTGCGCGGCGTACGCGAGGCCGGCGCCGAACGCGATGAGCAGGGCGGTGTCGCCGCTCTTGGCGTCGCCCTCCTCGAGCATCCGGTCGAGGGCGAGCGGGATGGACGCGGCGGACGTGTTGCCCTGGTCGGCGATGTCGCGCGCGATCTTCACCGTGTCGGGCAGCTTCATGGTCCGCGCCATGGCGTCGATGATCCGCATGTTGGCCTGGTGCGGCACGAACACGTCGAGGTCGTCGACGGTGATGCCGGTCCGGTCGAGGGTCTGCTGCGCGATCTTGGCCATCTCGAAGGACGCCCAGCGGAAGACCGGGTTGCCCTGCATGACCAGGTGCGGCATGGAGGGGTTGTCCTGCTCGAGGACGTCGCGCCAGTCCTCCTTCTGCCGGATCAGGTCGAACTGCTCGCCGTCGGAGCCCCAGACCACCGGGCCGATGCCCGGCTCGTCGCTCGGTCCCACGACGGCGGCACCGGCCCCGTCGGCGAAGATGAACGCCGTACCGCGGTCGCCGACGTCGGTCAGGTCGGAGAGGCGCTCCACGCCGATCACCAGGACGTGCTGCGCGCTGCCGGCCTTGACCATGTCGGAGGCGAGCGCGATGCCGTGGCAGAAGCCGGCGCACGCGGCCGAGATGTCGAACGCGACCGGCCGGTTGAGGCCGAGCTCGTGGGCGATCATCGTGGCGACGGCCGGGGTCTGCAGCATGTGCGAGACGGTGGCGACGACGACGCCGTCGATCTGGGCCGGCTCGATCCCGGCGCGCTCCATGGCGATCTTCGAGGACTCGACCGACATCAGCGTGACGGTCTCCTCGGGGGTGGCCCAGCGACGGGTCTTGATCCCGGAGCGCTGCTGGATCCACTCGTCGGAGGAGTCGATGGCCTCGACGAGCTCGGCGTTGGGGATCAGCCGCGAGGGACGGTAGGAGCCGACACCGAGGATGGTGGCGTGCCGGGCGCCCTCGACGTCCTGGAGCTTGGTCATGACGGGACTCCCTCGGGGTGGAGGCGGATCAGCGGCTGGCCGGGGGAGACCAGGTCGCCGTCCTCGACGAGCCACTCGACGACGGTGCCGCCGTGGGGCGCGGTGACCGGGGTCTCGTCGCGCAGGCTGGCGACGGAGCCGATCGTGGCGTCGGCGGGGATGGCGTCGCCCTCCTCGGCGTCGACCCCGCGCTTGAAGGTGCCCTTGGCCGGTGCAACCAGCATCCGCCAGGTCGGGGCGGTGTCCATGGCGGACGGCGCGACACCGTGCTTCTCGATGAACGCACGCGCGTCGTCGAGCTGGTCGGGGGTCTTCAGGGCGAAGGTCTCGACGCCCTTCAGGGCGCGCTTCGCGATGCCGGTCAGGGTGCCCGCGGGCGGCATCTCGAGGATGCCGGTGACGCCGAGGTCGAGCATGGTCTCCATGCAGAGGTCCCAGCGGACCGGGTTGCTGACCTGGGTGACGATGCGCTTGAGCGCGTCGCGGCCGTCGTGGACGACCTGCCCGTCGCGGTTGCTGATGATCGGGATGCGCGCATCGTGGGTGGACACCGACCGGGCGAGCCGGCCGAGCACGTCGACCGCGGGAGCCATGTGCCGGGTGTGGAAGGCGCCGGCCACCGACAGGGGGACCAGCCGGGCCTTGGCCGGGGCGTCGTCGGCGAGGGCCGCGAGCTCCTCGGCCGTGCCGGCGGCGACGATCTGGCCGGGGCCGTTGTCGTTGGCGGGGGTGAGGCCGTGCTGCTCGAGCTTGGCGAGCACCTCGTCGCGGTCGCCGCCGAGCACGGCGGTCATGCTCGTCGGGGTCTGCGCGGCCGCCGCGGCCATCGCCCTGCCGCGCTCGCGGACCAGCACCATCGCCGACTCGGCGGTGATCGCGCGGGCGCCGGCGGCGGCGGTGAGCTCACCGACGCTGTGCCCGGCGACCGCCCCGATCTTGCCGAACGCGTCGGCCGGGTGCGGGAACAGCTCCAGCGCGGCCAGCAGGCCGGAGGCGACCAGCAGCGGCTGGGCCACGGCGGTGTCGCGGATCGTGTCGGCGTCGGCCTCGGTGCCGTAGTGCACCAGGTCCATGCCGGCGACGGCGGAGAGCCAGCCGAGACGCTCGGCGAAGGTCGGGTTCTCCAGCCAGGGAGTCAGGAAACCGGGAGTCTGGGCCCCTTGTCCGGGGGCGACGATGACGAGCACAGGTCCATGCTGCCGGGCCGCGGGCCGGGATCGCGCCTTGGATGCGCACGAAGTTCGACCGCCGTGTCTTGTAGGAACCCTACAAAGTCTCGGGAGGACTGGCCTCCGGGGCGGCGAGCCGGCCGAGGGTCAGCGCAACCCGGTAGGTGTAGGCGTGACGCGGATCACTCACCGCCATGCCGGTGATCTCGCCGGCCCGGCGGAGCCGGTAGCGAACCGTGTTGGCGTGCACGAACATCGCGCGCGCGGTGCCCTCGATCGAACCGCCGTGGTCGAGGAACGCCGCGACCGTTTCGAGCATCGGCGCACCCGCCTCCACGAGCGGGCGGTAGACCTCCTGGACGAGCTGACGCCGGGCGTGGCCGTCGCCGGACAGGGCGCGCTCGGGGAGCAGGTCGTCGCTGGTCACCGGCCGGGGCGCCTCGGGCCAGCCGGGGGCCGCGCGCAGGCCGGCCACCGCGGCCCGGGCGGAGACGTGCGCACTGACCAGGTCGGCGACGACCGGTCCGACGACGACCGGGCCCTCGCCGAAGTGTTGAGCGACACTCGCGCCTGCTTTGTCGGGATTGTCCACTCCGCCGAGGACGACGACGAGCCGGTCGCTCTGCACCGCGCACAGGGCGACGAGGCCCACGTGACGGGCCGACCGGCGCACCTCGTCGAAGAGCGACTCGCGGGCGCTGGCGGACTGGTCGGGGTCGGGCGCGCGGCCCAGCACCACGGCGACGTCGCCGCGCGACTCCCAGCCCAGGGCGCTCGCCCGGGACCGGGTGGTCTCGTCGGCCTCCGCGCGCAGCACCGAGTCGACGACCAGGGCCTCGAGCCGGGCGTCCCAGGCGCCGCGCATCTCGGCGGCGCGCGCGTAGACCTCGGCGGTGGCGAAGGCGACCTCGCGGGCGTAGCGCACGACCGCCTCGCGGACCGTCCGCGCCGCCTCCTCGTCGTCGTCGCCGACCGCCGTACCGACGTTCTCCTCGACGACCTCGATGGTCAAACGCACCATCTCGACCGTTTGGTGAAGGCTCACAACGCCGGTGAGCGCGCGCGGCGCGGCGCCGAACACCTCGGCGGTGATCGGCGTGCGGCCCTCCGGCTCCTTGAACCAGGTGACGAAGGCGTTGATGCCCGCCTGCACGATCATCCCGATCCAGGACCGGTCCTCGGCCGAGAGCTGCCGGAACCAGGGCATGTCGCGGTCCATCCGGGCCAGCGCCGCGGTGGTGAGCGTTCCCAAGGACGCCTGGAGCCGCCGGGCGACCTCGTCGGCCCGGTCCTGCTCCTTCCTACCCATGTGGGGAGCCTAGTGGGACACGCCGGAGGGGAAACGGGTGCCCGAACGGACGGATTGTGTGTGATTCCGTGTAACGAAGTGCAAACGGGGCACACATCGAGAACTCGTTCTCGCTACAGTCACGCTCGGTTCACCGTGCATCAACGTGCAAGGAGCCCCATGGTCAAGGCCCCGGAGGTTCAGTACCTCACCATCCACGGGCACCGGCGAGCGTTCGTGAAGGAAGGCCAGGGGCCGGCGCTGCTCCTGCTGCACGGCCTGGGCTGCGACCACACCACCTGGGCGCCGGTGATCCAGACCCTGGCCCGGCGCTACACGGTAATCGCGCCCGACCTGCTCGGCCACGGCCTGAGCGACAAGCCGCGCGGCGACTACAGCGTCGGCGGCTACGCCAACGGCATGCGCGACCTGCTCACGGTGCTCGGCATCGACCGGGTCACCGTCGTCGGGCACAGCCTGGGCGGCGGTGTCGCGATGCAGTTCGCGTACCAGTTCCCCGAGCGCACCGAGCGGATGATCCTGGTCGCCCCCGGCGGCATGGGTCCCGACGTCACCCCGGCGATCCGCGCGATCTCGCTGCCCGGCTTCAACGCGGCGATGGGCCTCGTGACGCTCCCCGGGGTGCGGCACGTGACGACCGGCTGGCTGCGCACGCTCGCCGCCTCCGGCCTCTCCGCCGCCCGCGACCTCGACGAGGTCGCGACGATCGTCGACTCGTTCAAGGACGCCAAGGCCCGCTCCGCGATCCGGCAGGTCGTGAGCGCCCTGGTCGACTGGCGCGGCCAGGTCGTGACGATGGCCGACCGCGCGTACCTCACCGAGGCGATGCCGATGTGCGTCATCTGGGGCACCGACGACAAGGTGATCCCCGTCCGGCACGCCGGCCTCGCCGCCGAGATGGCCCCCGGCGCGACCGTCGAGGTGATCGCGAACGCCGGCCACTTCCCGCACAAGGACCACCCGCAGCGGTTCGTGAAGATCGTGAGCGACTTCATCCGCACCACCCAGCCGGCGACGTACCACCGCGGCCGCTGGCGCGCCCTGCTCAAGGCCGGCAAGCAGACCCCGCTGCCCGCCGAGGTCAGCCGCCTCGCCGCGGAGGAGATCGCCTGACGGCCTGGCCGCCAAGGCCGACGGAACGAGAAACGGGTCACGAACGACGCGCGACACGCCGTGCCGCTCGTCGTTCGTGACCCGTTGGTCGGGTCAGCGACGCCTACGCGTCGCCGCCCTCCTGCTTCACGCCCGACACCGCGGTCGGGTCGTCGATGCGGTACTTCGCGAACGCCTCCTGAACGGTCTCCGGCTTGACCTCGCCGCGGGCGGCGAGGGCGGCCAGCGCCTGGACGACGACCGACTGGGCGTCGACCTGGAAGTAGCGCCGCGCGGCCGGGCGGGTGTCGGCGAAGCCGAAGCCGTCGGTGCCGAGCACGTGGTAGTCGGTCGGGACCCACTTCGCCATCTGGTTCGGGACGGCGCGCATGTAGTCGCTGACCGCGACGATCGGGCCCTCCGCCTCCTTCAGCTTGTCCGTGATGTACGGCGTCCGTGGCGACTCGCCCGGGTGGTTGAGGTTCCACCGCTCGGTCTCGACACCGTCGCGGGCCAGCTCGTTCCACGACGTGACCGACCAGGTGTCGGCCGCGACGCCCCAGTCCTCGGCGAGCAGCCGCGCCGCCTCGGTGATCCACGGGAAGCCGACGCCCGAGGCGAGCAGCTGCACCCGTGGGGCACCGTCGCGCGCGCTCTCGGGCAGCTCCGGCGGCGTGGCCACGTGGTAGATGCCCTTGAGCAGACCCTCGACGTCGAGGTTCTCCGGCTCGGCCGGCTGCGCGATCGGCTCGTTGTAGACCGTCATGTAGAAGATGACGTTCTCGCCCTGCGGGTGGGCCTCCGACTCGCCGTACATCCGGCGCAGGCCGTCCTGCACGATGTGCGCGACCTCGTAGGCCATCGCCGGGTCGTAGTGCACGACCGCCGGGTTGGTCGCCGCGAGCAGCGGCGAGTGGCCGTCGGCGTGCTGCAGACCCTCACCGGTCAGCGTGGTGCGACCGGCCGTGGCGCCGATCAGGAAGCCGCGCGACAGCTGGTCGGCCATCGCCCAGATCGAGTCGCCGGTCCGCTGGAACCCGAACATCGAGTAGAAGATGTAGAACGGGATCATGTGCTCGCCGTGCGTGCTGTACGTCGAGCCGGCGGCCGTCGCCGACGCCATCGCGCCGGCCTCGGAGATGCCCTCGTGCAGGAGCTGGCCCTGCGCGGACTCCTTGTAGGTCAGCAGGAGCTTGCGGTCGACCGACTCGTAGGTCTGCCCGGCCGGCTGGTAGATCTTCGCCGTCGGGAACATCGAGTCCATGCCGAACGTGCGGAACTCGTCGGGCGCGATCGGCACGATCCGCTGGCCGATCTCCTTGTCCCGCATCAGGTCGCGCATCAGCCGGACCAGCGCCATCGTGGTCGCGACGGACTGCTTGCCCGAGCCCTGCTTGAGCTCCTTGTAGACCTCGTCGCCCGGGAGCTTGAGCAGCGTCGAGCGGTCGACCCGCTTGGGCAGCGAGCCGCCGAGCTGCTTGCGGCGCTCGAGCATGTACTCGATCTCGGGGGAGTCGGCGCCGGGGTGGAAGAACGGCGCGACGTCGCTCTCGTCGATGTCCTTGTCGCTGATCGGCAGGTAGAGCCGGTCGCGGAACTTCTTGAGGTCGTCCTTGGTCAGCTTCTTCATCTGGTGGGTGGCGTTCTTGCCCTCCAGGGCGTCGATCGTCCAACCCTTGATGGTCTTGGCCAGGATGACGGTCGGCTGGCCGCTCTGCTTGGTGGCCGCCTCGAACGCGGCGTACACCTTGCGGTAGTCGTGGCCGCCGCGCGGCAGCTTCTCGATCTGCACGTCCGTCATGTGCTCGACCATCTTGCGCAGCCGCGGGTCCGCACCGAAGAAGTGGTCGCGGATGTAGCCGCCGTCCTCGACGGAGTAGGTCTGGAACTGGCCGTCGGGGGTGCTGTTCATCCGGTTGACCAGGACGCCGTCGACGTCGCGGGCGAGCAGGCCGTCCCACTCGCGGCCCCAGACGACCTTGATGACGTTCCAGCCGGCGCCGCGGAACTGGGACTCCAGCTCCTGGATGATCTTGCCGTTGCCGCGCACCGGGCCGTCGAGCTGCTGCAGGTTGCAGTTGACGACGAAGACCAGGTTGTCGAGCTCCTCGCGCGCGGCCAGGCCGATCGCGCCGAGCGACTCGGGCTCGCCCATCTCGCCGTCGCCGAGGAACGCCCACACGCGCTGGTCGCTGGTGTCCTTGATGCCGCGGTTCTGCAGGTAGCGGTTGAACCGCGCCTGGTAGATCGCGCCGAGGGCGGTCAGGCCCATCGACACGGTCGGGAACTCCCAGAAGTCCGGCATCAGCCGCGGGTGCGGGTACGACGACAGCCCGGCGTGCACGCCGTGCTGGACCTCCTGGCGGAAGTGCGCGAGCTGCTTCTCGTCGAGCCGGCCCTCGAGGAAGGCGCGGGCGTAGATGCCCGGGGACGCGTGACCCTGGATGTAGATCTGGTCGCCGCCGCCCGGGTGGTCCTTGCCGCGGAAGAAGTGGTTGAAGCCGACCTCGTAGAGCGAGGCCGACGACTGGTAGGTGGCGATGTGGCCGCCGACCTCGAGGCCCTTGCGGTTGGCCGTCGAGACCATCACCGCGGCGTTCCAGCGGATGAACGCGCGGATCCGGCGCTCGATGTCCTCGTCGCCGGGGAACCACGGCTCCCGCTCCGGCGGGATCGTGTTGATGTAGTCGGTGGACCGGAGGGCCGGCACGCCGACGCTCTGCTCACGCGCGCGCTCGAGGAGGCGCAGCATGACGTAGCGGGCGCGGTCGCGGCCGCGGTCACCGATCATGGCGTCGAACGAGTCCAGCCACTCGTTCGTCTCGTCCGGGTCGATGTCGGGCAGCTGCGTGGGCAGGCCCTCGTGGATGACGGAGGGGCGGTTGTGGCCGCCCTGGCCGGCGGACTGGTCAGAGCCTGAAGCCATGGGTTCCTCTGCTCTCGCGCTCGTGTCGAACTCGTCGTCTGCGTCTGGATCGATGTCGGGCCCGAGCCCCGGGTTCGCCGGCGGCTCCGACCGGACGCCAACCGCAATCGTGTCACGCCTGCCGGGGAGGTGGTATCTACCGCCCAGTAGCGATCGGAGGGCGCCTCCGCCGCGGGGCTGCGCGTGGTGCCGCAACCGGCTGGGTACCGTGACACGCAGGTCGTACGACGCGCGGATCTTGCTTCCCGGGGGGAGTTCCGGTGGACTACGCGCAGGCAGTGACCTCGTCAGACGCAGGACGATCGGAGAGATACACGTGAGCGCGACCCCGGGTGGGCAGGACGGTGCCACCCAGACGACGCCGGGAGCCGGCCAGAAGCTCGGCCTGTCGAAGGGCATGGTCGTCCAGGAGCTCGGTTGGGACGAGGACGTCGACGACGAGCTCCGTGTGGCCATCGAG
This sequence comes from Nocardioides iriomotensis, assembly GCF_004168035.1. GTDB lineage: Bacteria > Actinomycetota > Actinomycetes > Propionibacteriales > Nocardioidaceae > Nocardioides_B > Nocardioides_B iriomotensis. Next base: position 198,501 of record NZ_SDPU01000035.1, read on the forward strand.
GACGCGATCGACGCCGACATGGTCGACGGCGACTACGGCAACGTGGTCGAGTCCGTGGTGTTCTGGTGGCGCGACGACGACGGCGACCTCGTCGACGGCCTGATGGACTCCCTCACCGACCTCGTCGGGGGCGGCGTGGTCTGGCTGCTGACCCCCAAGGTGGGGCGGCCCGGGTCCGTCGACCCGGCCGACATCGCCGAGGCCGCCGAGATCGCCGGCCTGGCCAACACCACGACCGCGGGCGTCAGCAAGGACTGGACCGCCAGCCGGCTGGTCGCCCCCAAGGGTCGCTGACCCCTCCCGCGGAGCGCCGGTAACCCGGGGCTACGTTCGTCGTTGGACCGGGTACGACCGGATCCCTCGGCAGGAAGGTGGCTCGTGCGAGCCGTGCAGCAGACGCTCCAGCAGGTGGGCAAGTACCCGACGATGCTCCGGGTGCTGCTCGGCACCGGCATCGTCCGCCCCTACTCACCCGTCGTCCTCGCCCGGATGGCCCGCACCCTTCTGGAGTGGGGCACCGGCCCCGCCGGCGGCTTCACCGCGCTCGCCCTGCGTGAGCCCGACCGCACCGGTCTCGTCGACGAGCTCGGTGAGCTCACCTTCCGCGAGCTGCACGAGCGGAGCAACGCCCTCGCCGCGACCTGGAAGGGCCTCGGCGTCGAGGCCGGCGACGGCGTCGCGATCATGTGCCGCAACCACCGCGGCTTCGTCGACGCGAGCATCGCGGCGGCCAAGGTCGGGGCCGACCTCGTCTACCTCAACACCGCGTTCGCCGGCCCCCAGCTCGTCGACGTGCTCGAGCGCGAGTCGCCCGCACTGGTCGTGCACGACCAGGAGTTCACCGGCATGCTCGCCAGGGCCGAGGGCGTCGACCGGGTGCTCGCCTGGGTCGACGACGAGACCGAGGTCGGCGACACCCCGACGCTCGAGCAGCAGATCGCCGCCGGCGACACCGCCGACCACCGCGCACCGGAGACGCCCAGCCGGATCATCATCCTGACGTCGGGCACCACGGGTACGCCGAAGGGCGCGCCCCGCTCCGAGGCCGGCATCGACTCCGCCGTCGCGCTGCTGTCGCGGCTCCCGCTGCGGCAGGGCTGGCGCACCCACATCGCCGCCCCGCTGTTCCACACCTGGGGCTGGGCGCACTGGGCGCTGGCGATGCTGCTCGGCTCGACGATCGTGCTGCGCCGGAAGTTCGACCCGGCCTCGTGCCTGTCGACCGTCGAGGACGAGGGCTGCGACTCGCTGGTGGTCATCCCGGTGATGCTCCAGCGCATCCTCCAGCTCCCGCAGGACGAGCTCGACAAGCACGACCTGTCGCGGGTGAAGGTCGTCGCCGCCTCCGGCTCGGCACTGCCGGGCGACCTGGGCATCACCTGGATGGACCAGTACGGCGACACCCTCTACAACATCTACGGCTCCACCGAGGTCGCCTACGCCACCGTCGCGACGCCCGACGACCTGCGCCGGGCACCGGGCAGCGCCGGCAAGGCGCCGTGGGCGACGGTCGTGAAGATCTACGACGACGAGGGCCGGGAGGTCCCACCGGGCGAGCCCGGCCGGATCTTCGTCGGGAACACCCTGCTCTTCGAGGGCTACACCGGCGGTGGCAGCAAGGACATGCAGGACGGGCTGATGGCCACCGGCGACGTCGGCCGGTTCGACGAGGAGGGCCGGCTCTTCGTCGAGGGGCGCGACGACGAGATGATCGTGTCCGGCGGCGAGAACGTCTTCCCCCAAGAGGTCGAGGACTGCCTCGCGCGCCACGACGCCGTCGTCGAGGCCGCCGCGATCGGGGTGGACGACCCCGAGTTCGGCAAGCGCCTGAGGGCCTTCGTCGTACTCTCGCAGCAGGTCGACGAGGACACCCTCAAGGCCCACGTGAAGGACAACCTCGCGCGCTACAAGGTGCCGCGCGAGATTGTCGTGGTCGACGAGCTGCCGCGCAACGCGACCGGCAAGGTGCTCAAGCGCGAGCTCGCCGAGCGCGACTGACCCGACCAGCAGACCACCGAGGAGCGACGCGGATGGGCATCGAGGCCGGCGACGAGGCCCCCGACTTCGAGCTGCGCGACCAGAACGGCCAGCCGGTCAGGCTGTCGACGTTCCGCGGGGACAAGACCGTGGTCGTGATGTTCTACCCGTTCGCGTTCAGCCGCGTGTGCACGGGCGAGCTGTGCGCGGTGCGCGACTCGCTGCCGCAGTGGCAGTCCGACGACGTCCAGCTGCTCGCGGTCTCCTGCGACATGATGTTCTCGCTGCGGGCGTTCGCGGAGCGTGACGGGCTGGAGTTCCCGCTGCTGTCGGACTTCTGGCCGCACGGCGCCGTGGCGTCGGCGTACGGCGTCTTCAACGAGGCGACCGGGGCGGCCGACCGGTCCACGTTCATCGTCGACCCCGACGGCGTCGTGCGGTGGGTGGTGCACAACGAGATGCCGGAGGCCCGCGACCTCGCGGAGCAGGTCCGGGTGCTCACCGACCTGGCCTCCTGACCCCGCGAATCCGGGCAACCAGGACAGGGTGCCGCCGCGATCCCGAGCGCCAGGTAAAGAAATCCTCGATTTCGCGGTTTTCCTGTGACAGTGCGACGGGCGCGGGGTTGAATATCTCTTGCACGGCCGCTGGTGACCCGAGACGCCAGCGGCCGTCGCTTTTTCCCCTCCCGCTCCGGCCCCGGTAGGCTGCGGCCCGCGCGCGAGCGCCCGGGCGTATAGCTCAGCGGTAGAGCACTGGTCTTACAAACCAGCGGTCGCAGGTTCGATCCCTGCTGCGCCCACCGGTCCTCCCGAACCTTTCACCTCACCCGATGAGACCCGGTGAGACCGGTGAGACCGGTGAGAGCAGTCTCATCGCGGCCTCACACCACCCTCATCGACGCCTTCCAGGCTGGTGCCCGTCCAGATCGCACCAACCCGGATAGGGGAACCACGATGAAGAAGATCCTGCTCCCGCTCGGCACGCTCACGGTCGCCGGTGCCGTCGCCCTCGGCCTGCTCGGCACCGCCGGCGCCAACGCCGCCGACGGCAACGACACCCAGGACAACCCGGCCTTCCTCAAGCGCGAGGACAAGGTCGGAAGCCTGGTGCTCGTCGCCGACGACGATGACGACGACGACAACGGCGACACGAGGACCCGGACGCGGACCGGAGACGGGACCGGCACGCAGGGCACCGGGTCCAGCCGCTCGCGCGCCGACGGCACCAGCTCGCGCTACAGCAAGGTCAGCCGCGACGCCGACCGCAGCCGCGGCGACCTGACCCGCGACTGGACCCGGGACGGCGGCGACCGCACCCGCGACCTGACGCCGAACCTGACCAACGACCGCTCGCGCAACGACACCCGGGGCTGAGCCGGATGACCGAGCCCACCGCAGGTGACGAGTCCTGGGGCTTCACCGAGGGCGATGCCATCACCGACGACCTGACCGCGATCCGGCTGCTGGGCGGCGGTACGTCGTACGAGGCCTACCTGGCCTTCGACGACGTCACGTACGCCCCGACGGTCGTGAAGGTCGTGCGGCCGCACCGGCGCGACGACACGTCGAGCCTGCGGGGGCTCGCGCGCGAGGTCGACATGCTCGGCTCGGTCAACCACCCGGTCGTGGCGCGCGGGCTGCGCGCGGTGCTGGAGGGGGAGCGGCCGCACGTGGTGCTGGAGGCGATCGACGGCCCGAGGCTGTCGACGCTGATCCGGCGGCACGGGCCGCTCCCCGAGCAGCAGTACCTGCCGCTCGGGATCGAGCTCGCGTCGGCGCTGCACTACTTCCGCCGGCGCGGGATCGTGCACCTCGACATCAAGCCGAGCAACGTCATCATGGGCGCTCCGGCGCGGCTGATCGACCTGAGCGTCGCGCGCACCGTCGAGGACGCGGAGGCGCTGACCTACCCGATCGGGACCGACGAGTACATGGCGCCCGAGCAGTGCGACCCTCCGGGCAGCGGCACGCCCGGCTTCGCCTCCGACGTGTGGGGGCTGGGCGCGACGCTGTTCCACGCGATCGCGGGCTACCGCCCGTTCGCCGGCGGCGACGCCGCGTCGGACGACGTACGGCGGAGGTTCCCGCAGCTCGCGGACCTCGCCTACGCGCTGCCCGGCACGGTCGCCGGCGACGTGGCGAAGGTCGTGCTCGCGTGCCTGGAGCCCGACCCGGCGGACCGGCCGCTGCCGCACGAGCTGGCCGAGGGTCTGCAGCCCGCGCTGGAGCGTTCGCCGCGCGGCCGGCTGGCCGGTTGGAAGGTCCGCTAGCAGGTCAGCCGCAGCGGTAGCCGACACCGCGCACGGTCGTGACCACCCCGGCGCCGAGCTTCTTGCGCAGGTAGCCGACGTACACGTCGACGACGTTGGAGCCGGGGTCGAAGTCGTAGCCCCACACCAGGTCCAGCAGCTGCTCGCGCGAGAGCACCTGGCCCGGGTTGCGGAAGAAGATCTCCGCGAGGCGGAACTCGCGGGCCGACAGGTCGACCTCACGACCGGCCTGCAGCACCGCGCGGGTCCGGACGTCGAGCTGGACGTCGCCCACGGTGAGCACGTCGCCGTCGGGGCCCGAGCCGTCGACCGGCTGCCGGAGCCGGGCCCGCACCCGGGCGAGCAGCTCGGCGAACCGGAACGGCTTGCTCATGTAGTCGTCGGCGCCGCTGTCGAGCGCCGAGACGGTGTCGGTGACGGAGTCGCGGGCGGTCAGCACGATCACCGGCATCCGGCTGCCCTGCGCGCGGAGCTGGTCGAGCACGTCGAACCCGGAGAGGCGTGGCAGCCCGATGTCGAGCACCATCAGGTCGAACTCGCCCGACAGTGCGTGGTCGAGGCCGACCTGCCCGTCGGCCACCTCGGTCGTCGCGTGCCCCTCGGCCTTGAGGCCCTTGGCGATGAACGACGCGATGCGTTGCTCGTCCTCCACGATCAGGATCCGGGCCATGGTTCGTCCTTCCGTCGGTGGGGCAGCACGAGCGTGAAGACCGCGCCGCGGCCGGGGGCGTCGTCGACGCGGACGGTCCCGCCGTGCGCGCGGGCGATCGCCGCGACGATGGACAGGCCGAGGCCGAACCCCTCGTCGTCGTCGCGCACCCGGGCGCGGCTGAACCGGTCGAAGATGTGTGCCTTGTCCGCGTCGTCGACACCGCGGCCGGTGTCGCGCACCCACAGCCGGACACCGCGCTCGTCGACGTGGGCCCCGAGACCGATCTCGTCGCCGTCGTCGGTGTGCTTCACGGCGTTCTGCGCCAGCTGCAGCATCGCCTGGGTGACCCGCTGCTCGTCGAGCTGCGCGACGTGGGCACCGGCGTCGTCGACGACCCAGCAGCGCGGGCCGAGCGCGCGGCACTTCTCCAGCAGCGTCTCCACGTACGGCGCCAGCTCGACGGCGTCGATGCGGTAGTAGTCCGGCCGGTCCGTCTTGGCCAGCGTGATCAGCTCGTCGACCAGCCGCGACATCCGGTCGACCTCGTCGAGCAGCAACGCCCGGGTCGCCTCGACCTCGTCGGCGTCGTCGCTGTCGAGGAGCTCGAGGTGACCCTGGAGCACGGTGAGGGGTGTCTTGAGCTCGTGGCCGGCGTCGTCGAGGAACTGCCGCTGCCCGCGGAACGCCGCGTCGAGCCGGCCGAGCATCTGGTTGAACGTTCGGGTCAGCGCGGTGATGTCGTCGTTGCCGGTCTCGGGGATGCGCCGGGAGAGGTCGGTCTCGGAGATGTCCTGGGCGGTCTCGCGCAGCGTGCGCAGCGGCGACAGCAGGCGCCCGGCCTGCCACGCGGCCGCGCCGGAGATCAGCAGGAGCAGCAGGGCGGAGACGAGGGCGTACGTCGTGATCGTCTGGTTGAGCTCGCCGTACTCCTCGCGCATGAAGTTCACGATCACCAGCGCGCCGGAGGTCGAGGAGTTGGCGGCGGGCACCACGGTGACGACGACCTCGCCGTGCTGCGACTCGAAGCGTTCCGTGCCGCCCGAGTCGAGCCGACGCGTGACGACCTCGGACAGCTCCGGGGAGCGGGCGTACCCCTCGTGCGGGGACTCCGACTGCAGCCGGGCCCGGCCGCCCCAGAAGCCGATCAGCGTCTCGTCGTCGTCGGGCACGTTGCGCGAGAGGAACAGGTCGATCAGCGCCTCGACGCTGGTGAACGGCTCGCCGGTGGCCGGGTCGGTGCCCTCGGCCTGGAGCGTGCGGAACTCCTCGACCTCCTGGTCGACCTGGGTGGCGACCGCCTCCTCGATCCGCCCCGCCTCGTAGGTGTAGACGAAGACACCGGCGCTCGCGAGGGCGAGGCCGGTGAGGGCGGCGACGGCGGTGATCAGCCGGCTCCGGACGGAGACCCCCCGGAGCCCCGCCGCTCCCGGGTCAGTCGTCATCCGTCACGTCGTCGCCCGGGTGGTCACGGTCGTTCTCGTCGTCGAGGTCGCGACCGTCGTCGTCGGAGTCGTCGTCGAGGTCGTCGGGGTCGGGCCGGACGACCTCCACCTCGTCACGGTCGTCGCCCTCGTCCCGGCCGTCGCGGTCGTCCCGGTCGTCGTCGCGGTCGCCCGTGGCGCCGTCGTTGCGCGGCCCCTCCGAGTGCGACGGCTCGGGCGCGGTGTCCCCGGAGGACGGGTCCTGGACGACCACGGGCTCGAGGCGGTCGGGCAGGTCGGCGGGCGCGCCGGCGAGGCTGCCGGTCACGTAGGCGCCGACCGGGAGTGCCAGGAGCAGCACCACCAGTCCCTTCCAGAACCACGACATGCGGGCAATTCTGCCGGTCGTTCGTGGCACCGGCGTGAGACGACCATGAGAGTGCTCTCATCTATCCTCACGGGCATGCCGATCGCGCTGCGAGACGTCGTGAGCCTGCTCGACGGGTGGTACGACCCGGCCTGGGCGGAGTCGTGGGACGCCGTGGGGCTGGTCACCGGCGACCCGGAGCAGCCGGTGCGCAAGGTGCTGTTCGCGGTGGACCCGGCACCCGCCGTCGTCGAGGAGGCGGTCGCGTGGGGGGCCGACCTCGTCGTCGTCCACCACCCCTTGCTGCTGACACCGGTGAGCTCGATCGCCGCGACCACGCCGAAGGGCCGGGTCCTGCACACGCTGGCCCGGCACGGCATCGCGCTGCTCACCGCCCACACCAACGCCGACGTACCGGCGGACGGGGTGAACGAGTCGCTCGCCCGCGCCGTCGGCATCGCCGACCCGCGCGTGGTGGTCGACGAGGGACGCAGTGCCGACAACGCGCTCGACAAGCTCACCTACTTCGTCCCGCGGGGGCAGGCCGACGTCGTGCGCGACGCGGTGGCCGATGCCGGCGCCGGGCAGGTCGGCGACTACGACCGCTGCTCGTTCTCGTCGCCGGGGGAGGGCCGGTTCCGGCCGCTCGAGGGCGCGAACCCGACGCTCGGCGCGGTTGGGGAGGTCGAGACCGTCGAGGAGGTGCGGGTCGAGTGCGTGCTGCGCCGGTCGCAGCGCCGCGCCGTCGTGGCCGCCCTGCTGGCTGCGCACCCCTACGAGACCCCGGCGTACGACGTCGTCGCCCTGGCGAACGACGACGGCCCGTCGGACCGCGGGCACGGCCGGATCGGCAGGCTGGCGGCGCCGACGACCCTGCGGGAGTTCGCCGACCGGGTCCGTGACGCGCTGCCCGGCACCGCGCACGGCGTACGGGTGTCCGGCGACCCGGACCGGCGCGTGGAGACGGTGGTGGTCGGCAGCGGCGCGGGCGACTACCTGCTCGACGTGGTACTGGGCACCGGAGCCGACGTCTACGTCACCTCCGACCTGCGGCACCACCGGGCGGCGGAGTTCCGCGAGCACGACGGCCCGGCCCTGGTCGACGTCGCGCACTGGGCGGCGGAGTGGACCTGGCTGCCGGTGGCCGCGCGCAAGCTGGCCGCCGCGCTCGAGGAGCGCGGCGGGGCAGGGGCTACGGTGGAGACCCGCGTGAGCACGACCGTGACCGACCCGTGGACGTTCCGGGTCGACTGAGCCACCGACCGACACACCGAACCGACCAGGAGCCTCCGCTGAAAGCCGACGCCTTCTCCCAGCTCCGGCTGCTCGACCTCCAGGAGCTCGACTCCCGGGCCGACCAGCTCCGGCACCAGCTCGCCAGCATCCCCGAGGCCAAGGAGCTGGCCGCGCTGAAGACGCAGCGCGGCACGGTGGACACCGCGGCGCGCGACGCTCGGATCCTCGTCGAGGACCTCACCCGGGAGCAGCGCAAGGCCGATGCCGACGTCGAGCAGGTCAAGGCGCGCCGCGTCCGCGACCAGCAGCGGATGGACCAGGGCCTGGTCACCAACCCCAAGGACCTCGAGCGCATGCAGGGCGAGCTGGTCTCGCTGGAGCGCCGGATCTCCAATCTCGAGGACGTCGAGCTCGACGTGATGCAGCGGCTCGAGGACGCCCAGGCCGAGCTCGACCGGCTGACCGCCGACCTCGAGCAGATGGACCGCCGAGCGGCGGACCTGTCGGCGACCCGCGACGAGAAGGCGGGCAAGCTCGACGCCGAGGTCGCCGAGGTGGCCCTCCAGCGCAAGCCGCTGGCCGACGGGCTGCCCGCGGACCTCGTCGCCCTCTACGACCGGCTGCGCACCCAGAAGGGCGGCGTCGGCGCCGCGGCGCTGCGGGCCCGTCGCTGCGGCGGCTGCTCGCTGGAGCTGACCGCCGCCGACCTCTCCGTGATCAGCAAGGCGCCGACCGACGAGGTGCTGCGCTGCGAGGAGTGCAACCGGATCCTCGTGCGGACGTCGGAGTCCGGCATCTGATGACCGATGCCTACACGTCGGTCGTCATCGAGGCCGACGGCGGTTCGCGGGGCAACCCCGGGGCGGCGGCGTACGGCGCCGTGCTCAAGGACGCGACCACCGGAGCCGTGATCGCCGAGGCCGCGGAGACCATCGGCGTCGCCACCAACAACGTCGCGGAGTACCGCGGCCTGATCGCCGGCCTGGAGCTGTACCACGACCACGCCCCCGAGGCGGACCTCGAGGTGCGGATGGACTCCAAGCTCGTCGTCGAGCAGATGTCGGGCCGCTGGAAGATCAAGCACCCCGACATGAAGCCGCTGGCGTCGGCCGCCCACCGGCTGGCGCCGTTCGGGACGACGTTCACCTGGATCCCGCGCGAGCAGAACAAGCACGCCGACCGGATCCTCAACGCGGCGCTCGACGCCGCGGCGGGCAAGCCGGTGAAGGCCGCGCGCACCGCCACACCCGAGCAAGGGGAGCGCAAGCCGCTGCGGCCGCTCCCCGAGATGGGCGAGCCGACCACGCTGATCCTGGTTCGGCACGGCGAGACCGCACACACCAAGGACCGCCGGTTCAGCGGCACCGGCGGCGACGACCCCGGGCTCGACGCCGACGGGGAGGCGCAGGTGCGCGCCACCGCCGAGTGGCTCGCCCCCCTCGCCCGCGACATCGACGCGCTGGTGTCGTCCCCGCTGCGGCGCACCCGCGAGTCCGCGGCGATCCTCGGCGAGGTGCTCGGCATGGAGGTCGCGATCGAGGAGGGGCTGGCCGAGGCGGCCTTCGGGGTCTGGGACGGGCTGACCTTCGCGGAGGTGCAGGAGGCGCACGCCGACGACCTCGACGCGTGGCTCGGCGCCTTCGACGTCGAGCCCACCGGTGGCGGCGAGTCGCTGGAGACCGTCGACAACCGCGTGCGGCGGGCGCGGGACCGGCTGATCGCGGCGTACCCGGGCAAGACCGTGCTCGCGGTCACCCACGTCACCCCGATCACCGTGCTCGTCCGGCTCGCGCTCGGCGCGCCGATGGAGTCCCTGTTCAAGCTGCAGCTCGCCCCGGCCTCGGTCACCGTCGTGTCGTGGTACCCCGAGGGCCAGTCGACGCTGCGCATGTTCAACGCCCGACCGACGGAGGCCGCCTTCCTCGGGCGGTGACGAGAGAGAGCCATGAGCCCCAGCACCAGCAACAGCAACAGCAGCAAGGCCACGATCGCGGCCGTCCTCGCCGTCGCCGTCGTCGTGGTGGCGACGCTCGTCCTCGTGCAGACGCTCGGCGGCGGGGGAGACGAGCAGCAGGGCGCCACGACGGCCACCGAGGCGCCGCCCACCGACGGCACCTGCAACGAGCCGCCGGCACTGCCCGAGAAGCCCCTGCAGTTCGACGAGGTGCCGCCGAAGTCGCTGGCCGAGAACACCACCTGGACCGCGACCGTGCACACCAACTGCGGTGACATCGTCATGGAGCTCGACGGCAAGAAGGCTCCGCAGACCGTGTCGTCGTTCATCTCGCTGGCCCGTGAGGGCTACTGGGACGACAGCGCCTGCCACCGGCTCACCACCGCGGAGACCGACGGGCTGTCGGTCCTGCAGTGCGGCGACCCGACCGGCACCGGCTCCGGCAACCCGGGCTACGGGTACGGCGTCGAGAACGCGCCCAAGGACTACCAGTACCCCCGCGGCACCCTCGCGATGGCGCGCACCCAGGACCCGAACTCCAACGGCGGCCAGTTCTTCATCGTCTACGACCAGACCGAGCTGCAGGACCCCACCGGCTACTCGATCTTCGGCAAGGTCACCGAGGGCATGGACATCGTCGACCGGGTCGCCGAGCAGGGCATCGGCGGCACCCTCGGCCCGGCCGCGCCGAAGCAGCCGATCAGCATCCTGTCGGTCGACGTGGAGAAGACTGCTTCCTGACCACCGGGCGGTCGAGCCTGTCGAGACCCCTCAGAGCTCGGCGACGACGACGTCGAGCCGGGTGCCGGTCTTCGTGGCGTCGCCCAGCTCGACCTTCCAGCCGAGCCCGGTGAGGTGGTCGGCGAAGCGCGCCGGCGACGACGGCGCGGTGCCGTCCTCCAGCAGCGCGCGCACCAGCCGGCCCTTCGTCGCCTTGTTGAAGTGCGACACGACCTTGCGCACGCCTCCGACCTCGTGCAGCACCCGGACGGTGACGACCTTCGGCGCCAGGTCGGGGCCCGGCCGCCAGAACGGCACGTAGGTCGACGAGCGCAGGTCGACCACCAGGCCGCGCCCGGCGGCCTCGCGGACGGCGGGGTCGAGGTGCTTGCTCCAGTACGTCGCGACGGGTCCGGTGCCGGGCAGCGAGACGCCGCCGGCGAGCCGGTAGGCCGGGATCCGGTCACCGGGGCGGACCAGCCCGAACAGCGACGACGTGACCGCGAGCCACGACGTGGCCCGGCGCCGCGCGGCCGCGTCCAGGCTCGCGACGTCGAGCGCCTCGTAGACGACGCCCGAGTAGACCTGGTCGGCCCGCGCGGTCGGGGCCTCCCGGAGCGCGGCGTTGCGCGCCACCTCGTCGAGCTGGGTGGTGCCGAGGCCCAGCACCGTGGCCGCGACGGCGGCGTCCCCGCGGCACACGTCGGTGAGGGCGTCGAGCATCGTGCCGCGGGCGTCGTACAGGGCCGGGAAGGCGAGGTCGTCGAGCCGCAGCGGGCGACCGCGCCGGGGAGCGGCCTTGCCCTCGGACGGGGGCAGCAGGATCAGCACGCGGGTCACCCTATGCCCGGCCCTATGCTGGGCCGGGACCAGTCGATCCGAGGGGTGACCGAGCTGTGCCGAGACGAGTCGTGAAGGTCCTGCACACCGACGGCGACGAGCTGCGCGACGGGATCGCGCAGATCCAGGAGGAGCTCGGCGTGACGCCGTCGTTCCCCGCCGAGGTGGAGGACGCCGCCGCCCAGGCCGCCGACGGTGCGGTGCTGCCCGGGCTCGACCGCACCGACATCCCGTTCGTGACGATCGACCCCGAGGGCGCCCGCGACCTCGACCAGGCGCTGCACCTCGAGCGCGACGGCGACGGCTACGTCGTCCACTACGCCATCGCCGACGTCGCGGCGTTCGTGAAGCCGGGCGACCCCGTCGACGTCGAGGCCCACCGCCGTGGCGAGACGCTGTACGGCGCCGACTCGAAGGTGCCGCTCCACCCGACCGTGCTCTCGGAGGGGGCGGCCTCGCTGCTGCCCGACCAGGAGCGGCCCGCCCTGCTCTGGACGATCAAGGTCGACGAAACCGGCGAGGGCACCGACGTCGACGTCGTCCGGGCCCGGGTGCGCAGCCGCGCGCAGCTCGACTACGCGGGCGTGCAGGCACAGGTCGACGCCGGCACCGCCGACGAGATGATCGGCCTGCTCCGCGAGGTCGGCGAGCTGCGGATGAAGCGCGAGGCCGCCCGCGGCGGCGTCTCGCTGCCGCTGCCCGAGCAGGAGATCGACATCGACGGCGACCGGTGGACGCTGTCGTTCCGCGACCTGCTGCCGGTCGAGCAGTGGAACGCCCAGATCTCCCTGCTCACCGGCATGGCCGCGGCGTCGCTGATGGTCTACGCGCGCGTCGGCCTGCTGCGCACGCTGCCTCCGCCGGAGCCGGGCGAGGTGCAGCGGCTGCACCGCACCGCCAAGGCGCTCGACATCGACTGGCCGGCCGAGCAGCTCTACCCCGACTTCATCCGGTCGCTCGACCCGGCGAAGCCGCAGCACGCGGCGATGCTGCTGGCCTGCACGCGGCTGCTGCGCGGCGCCGGCTACGTCGGCTTCGACGGCGAGGTGCCGGAGCAGCCCGAGCACGCCGCGCTGGCGTCGGAGTACGCGCACGTCACCGCGCCGCTGCGTCGCCTCGCCGACCGCTACGCCTCCGAGGTGTGCGTCGCGCTCTGCGCCGGCGACGACGTACCTGGGTGGGTGCTGGCGAAGCTGCACGACCTGCCCGCCACCATGCAGGGGAGCGGGCAGAAGGCCAACGCCTACGAGAGCGCGGTGGTCGACCTGGTCGAGTCCGCCGTGCTGCGCCCGCACGTCGGGCAGGGCTTCCCCGGTGTCGTGGTCGCCGTCGACGACGAGGAGCCCGCCCAGGGCGAGGTCGTCGTCCAGGACCCCGCTATCGAGGCCCGGGTGTCGTCGAAGTCGGGCGACCCGCTGCCGCTCGGCACCCACGTCGAGGCTGTTCTCGCCGAGGCCGACCCCGGCACCCGCACGGTGCGCTTCGAGGTCTGACTTGGTGCGGACGGTCCTCGCGGCGATGCTGCTGGTCGCGGGGGCCGGCTGCTCCGCCGCCGACGAGGCGCCCGCGCCGACCTCGACCATCCACGTCTCGCTCGGCTTCACCCAGCTGCTGCCCGACGAGGGCACGCCGAAGGGCCTGCTCCGCGTGGTGAACGAGGGCGACGAGCCGCTCGCCGTCACCGGCGCGGGACTGCGCTGGAGCGGCTACGGGCCTGAGTTCACCCGGGCGCAGGACGCCACGCTCGCGCCGGGCCAGACCCTCGATCTGCACGTGCTGCTGCCCGAGGCTCGCTGCGACGAGGGGCAGGAGCCGATCTCCGGCGTGGTGTCCACGGCGGGGGAGACGAAGGTTCAGCGGCTGACGACGAGCGGCCAGCAGTTCCTGCGCCGCCTCTGGAAGCGCGGCTGCGACGATGCGCTGGTGGCAGACAACGTCGCGATCTCGTACGCGCCGGGGTGGCGGACCACGCCGGACGCCACGTCGCTCGACGGGGCGCTGCGGCTGGTCAGGAGGACCGGCGGCGAGCCCGTCACCGTGACGTACGCCGACGGCTCGGTCCTCTACGACCTGGTGCTACCGGGCGAGGTCACGATCGGTGCCGACCAGCGCAGCGCCGACGTGCCCCTGTCGATCCAGCCCGGCAACCGCTGCGACGAGCACGCCATCGGGCAGGCGACGGCACCGTTCGCCTTCCGCGTCGGTGTCCGGGTCGGGGTCGGCCCGGACGCGACGGAGACGCTTGTGCTCGTCCCGCCGCCGGTCAGGGTGCAGGCGCAGGCGACGAGGATGCTGCTCGCCTACTGCCGGGCGTAGGCCGGGTAGGCCGTCAGGCGTGCCGGAGTCCCTGGTTCACCAGGGACTCCGGCACTTCCAGGGTGTTGCAACGCCCTGGAAGTGCATGACTTGCCCGGGCAGTTGCGGGATCAGCCGTCCAACAGCGGCTTGCCGACCTGCTCCTTGATCCCGTCGATGGCGTCCCAGTCGTTGGCGTGCATCGCCGCAGCGACGACGCCGTCCTTGACCCAGTAAGCCCGGAACACGCGCTCGCCGCTCGTGTCGCCCCGCACGACGACGTCGTCCGCCGCTGCCGGGTCGACGTGTCCGACGTACTCCATGCCGAGGTCGTACTGGTCGGTGAAGAAGTACGGCAGCCGGTCGTAGCTGACGTCCTCGCCGAGCATCGCCCGGGCCGCGGCCTTGCCCTGCTCGATCGCGTTGTCCCAGTGCTCGACGCGCACGCGGCGGCCGAGGACCGGGTGGTCGGCGTTGGCGATGTCGCCGGCGGCGAACACGTCAGGAGCAGAGCTGCGCAGCGACGCGTCGACGAGGACGCCGTTGTCGACGTCGAGGCCGGCCGCCTCGGCGAGCGAGGTGTCGGGTGCCGCGCCGATGCCGACGACGAGCAGGTCGGCGTCGACGGTGCCGCCGTCCTCGAGGGTGAGGCGGACCCCGTCGCCGTTCTTCTCGATGCGGCCGACCGACGCGCCCAGCCGCAGGTCGACACCGTGCTCGCGGTGCAGGTCGGCGAAGACCGACGCCACCGCCGGACCGAGCACGCGCAGCAGTGGCTGGTCGAGCGACTCGACGACCGTCACCTCCGCGCCGGCCTTGCGCGCGGCCGAGGTGGCCTCGAGGCCGATCCAGCCGGCGCCGAGCACGGCGATGCGTGCGCCGTCGGTGAACGCCTTCTGCAGGCGCTCGGTGTCCTCGAGCGTGCGGAGGTAGGCGACGGGCGCCCCGGACGCGTCGGCGTCCGCGAGCCGGCGCGGCTGCGACCCGGTGGCCAGGAGCAGCTTGGAGTAGCCCTGCGGGTCGCCGGTCGCGGTGACGGTGTGCGACCCCGGGTCGATCGCGCCGACGCGCACCCCGAGCCGGAGGTCGACGTCGTGGTCGGCGTACCACTGCGCGTCGTGGACGAAGACGCTGTCACGCTCGTCGTCGCCCATCAGGTAGCCCTTGGACAGCGGCGGGCGTTCGTAGGGGAGGTGCTGCTCGGCGGCGTACACGACGAGTCCTCCGTCGTACCCACTCTCGCGCAGCTGCTCGACGGCCTTCGCGGCGGTCAGCCCGCCACCTACGATCACGAACGGTTCGCTCATGCCCCGAACCTAGTACCCCGACCCCATCGGCGGCCCGCTCCGCGGCGCCCGGCGGGCGCCCGGCGGCGTTGTCGAGGACTCGACGATGCTTCGCATCGCCTTCGCCTCTTCGCCTTGCCGGCCATCCCGCCAGACGCCGCTCGCCGGGGCCGACGATGGGGCCGCGGCACTTGCGCGGGATAGGATCCTGCTGGATGAGCTGGCCGGGCGGCCGCGAGGAGGTGACTCCTCGAGGAAGGTCCGGGCTCCGAAGGGCAAGGGTGGTGGGTAACGCCCACCCGGGGTGACCCGCGGGACAGTGCCACAGAAAGCAAACCGCCGCCGCGCTTGCGCGGAGGTAAGGGTGAAACGGTGGTGTAAGAGACCACCAGCGTTCCGGGTGACCGGAACGGCTCGGTAAACCCCACCCGGAGCAAGGTCAAGAAGGACCGTCGCGAGACGGTCTGCGCGGATGTTCGAGGGCGGCCCGCCCGAGTCCGCGGGTAGACCGCACGAGGCTGTCGGCAACGGCAGCCCTAGATGGATGGTCGCCGACCGCGACGCCGCGAGGCGCGCGGGGACAGAACCCGGCCTACAGGCCAGCTCATCCCTCGTCCCGGCGGCCATCGCCTGCTGTAACGCGGGGTTGTGGACGCTTCACAAGGCGCATGCCGCTGGGGAAGCGTCCGTACGCCTGGGGAAGTGCCGCCGTACGGCGGTCGTCAACGTCACCTGTGAGGGGCAAGACGCGCCGACTCGGCAGGTCTGAAGGGGCAGGACGCGCCGACTCGGCAGGGCTGGGAGGGCAAGATGCGCCGACTCGCGCTCTCGCGGCGCGAGGTTCGAGCCGGGTCGGCGGGTCTGCGTGGGAGGTTCGAGCCGGGTCGGCGGAAGCGGGCGTCAGCCGGTGAGCCAGCGGTCGAAGGCGTCGGTGTTCGTCGGGCGGCCGAGGAACGACTCGACCAGGTCGGCGGCGTCGCGCGAGCCGCCGGCGGCCAGGACCGTGTCGCGGTAGCGTCGCGCGACGTCGGGCGCCAACAGGTCGTCGTGGTCGAACGCCGAGAACAGGTCCTTCGCGATGACCAGGCTCCAGAGGTACGTGTAGTACGACGACCCGTAGCCCTCGTCGGCGAGGTGGCCGAACGACGTGTGCTTGTGCGTGCCGTCGAGTCGCTCGAACGGCATGTAGTGCTTCGCGAGGTCGTCGATGTACGACGTGAGGTCGTCGGGCACGTCGGCGTGGATGCCGACCGAGATCGCGGCGTAGAAGATCTGCACCCGGACGTCGAAGCCGCGGCCGAACTCCTGCGCGGCGCGCATCGTGGCGACCAGCTCGGCCGGGATGGGCGTGCCGGCGTCGTCGGTGGCGAACGACGCGAGAACGTCGGCGTCCCAGGCCCACTCCTCGAGCATCTGGCTCGGCGCCTCGATGAAGTCGCGCTCGGTCGCGACGCCGCTGAACCGCGCCCAGTGCTGCCGGCCGCCGACCACGGCGTGGATCAGGTGGCCGAACTCGTGGAAGAGCGTGACCACGTCGCCGTGCGTCATCAGCCCGCGCGGCAGGTTGCACAGCAGCGCCGACTGCGGCAGCTGCACGTCGCGCACGCCCTTGACCAGCGGGAAGTGCGCGGCGTGCTTGAACTTCCCGTCCCGCGGGTGCAGGTCGAGGTAGATCCGGCCGAGCAGGGCGCCCTCGGCGGAGACGTCGTACGTCGTCACGTCCTCGTGCCAGGTGGGAACGTCGGGGCGCTCGGTGTACTCGAGCCCGAAGAGCCGCGATGTCACATCCAGCAGTCCCGCACGCACCTTGTCGAAGGCGAAGTAGCGGCGCACTTCCTGGGCGTCCAGCCCGAGGCGCTCACGGCACACGACCTGGGCGTAGTAGTTGACGTCGGCCCAGCTCATCGACGCCAGGTCGGGAAGGTCCTCGCACTGCCGCTCGACGAGCGTCGCGAGGTCGCGGTCGGAGGCCGGCCCGGCGGCCCGGTCGAGCCGCTCGACGAAGTCGCGGATCGCGGCCTCGGAGCCGATCATCCGGACCTCGGCGTCGTAGTCGGGCCAGCCGTCGTAGCCGAGCAGGCGGGCGCGCTCGCGCCGGATCTCGGTCAGCTCCCGAAGGATCGGGTCGTTGACCGGCCAGCCCCGGTTGTCGAACTGCTCGTACAGCGCGTGCCGCGCGTCGCGGTCCGTCGCGAACGTGCGGAACGGGAACACGTCCGGGTAGTCGGTCGTGATCGTCACGAGCCCGTCGTCGCCCACCGGGTGCGCCTCGACGTAGTCGTCGGGCAGCCCGTCGAGCTGCTCGGGCCGCAGCCGCACCTCACGCACGTCGTCGCTCACGTTGCGCTCGAACGTCTGGGACAGCGTCTTGTCTCGCTCTGCGAGGTCGCGCAGCCGTTCGCGCGTCGTGTCGTCGCGGTCGACGCCGGCCCGACGGAAGTCGCGCAGCGCCATCTCCAGCATCCGGGTCGCGTCGTCGTCGAGACCGTCGGCGTCGACGGCGGAGAGCGCGTCGTAGAGGCGGCGGTCCTGGCGCACCTCGTTGGTCGTGGCCGCGACGGCCTGCTCCGCGGCGTCCGCGCGGTCGCGGATCGCGGCGTCGGGGTGGGCCTGGCCCAGCAGCCCGGCGGCGGTGGTGGCGTTGAGCAGCGCGACGGTCAGCTCGTTCCAGCGCTCCAGCACGCGCGCCGCGTCGCCGGGCTCGGCCGCGATCGCGTCAGCGGTACGCCGCACGGCGTCGAGGTTGTCGTCGCAGCGGGAGACCAGGAAGGAGGCCCAGGCGTCACGGTCGTCGGGGCGGGCGGGGAGCTCGAGCGGCAGCACGCTGGCACCCTACGCGGCGCCGGGGCCGCAGGTGCGCGGGAATGCCGTGGGCGCGGAGTACGTTCGAGAGGACACCGGGACGAGAGGGAGGAGTCACCGTGTCGCTGCCACCGTTCGAGCTTCCTCAGGGGATGCGAGCTCCCGAGGGCGACCGCCACCCGGCGGACGCGTACCAGGAGGCCTGGCGCCTGCTCGAGGCGTCCGCTCCGCTCGAGGCGATCGAGCTGCTCGACCCCGCCGTCGCGGCCGAGCCGATGTCGACGGGGCTGCGCACGCTGCGCGCCTGGGCGTACTTCAAGAGCGCCCAGCTGGGCCGCGCGGAGGCCGACCTGACCCGCATCGTCGAGCTCGACCCGAGCGACGTGTGGGCGCGCTTCGCGCTCGGTCGCGTGCTGGAGCGCCAGTCCCGGTACGCCGACGCGCTGCCGCACCTCCGTCTGGCCGCCGTGATGTCGGGCGACGCCGAGCACGAGGCCGGGGTGCTGCGCGTGGAGCGTCGCCTCGCCGAGCGGCAGGGCACGCTCGACAAGCTGTCCTGACGGAACCCTGACGGCGTCAGGGGAGCGTGAGCACCTCCGCGCCCGTCTCGGTCACGAGCAGGGTGTGCTCGAACTGCGCGCTCGCCTTGCCGTCCTTGGTGACGACCGTCCAGTCGTCGTCCCACATCTCCCACTCGTGAGTGCCCAGGCAGAGCATCGGCTCGATGGTGAACGTCATGCCCGGTTCGATCACCGTGTCGTAGGTGGGGTTGTCGAAGTGCGGGACGATCAGGCCGCTGTGGAACGTCGTGCCGATGCCGTGCCCGGTGAACTCGCGCACGACGCCATAGCCGAAGCGCTTGGCGTAGGACTCGATGACCCGGCCGATCACGTTCATCCGCCGCCCCGGGCGGACGGCCTTGATCGCCCGGCGCAGGGACTCCTCGGTGCGCTCGACGAGCAGCCGCGTCTGCTCGTCGACGTCACCGGCGAGGAACGTCGCGTTGGTGTCGCCGTGCACGCCGTCGACGTACGCGGTGATGTCGATGTTGACGATGTCGCCGTCCTCGACCACCCGGCTGTCGGGGATGCCGTGGCAGATCACCTCGTTGACGCTGCTGCACAGCGACTTGGGAAAGCCCTTGTAACCGAGCGTGGAGGGGTAGGCGCCGTTCTCCACCAGGAAGTCGTGGCCGATCGCGTCGAGCTCGTCGGTCGTGATGCCCGGCGCGACGTGCTTGCCGACCAGCTGCAGCGCCTGGGCGGCCAGCCGCCCCGCGACGCGCATCCGGGCGATCGTGTCGGCGTCCTTGACCTCGGAGCCGCGGAACGGAAGCGGGGCCGGCTGGTCGACGTACTCCGGCCGGTCGATGTGCGCGGGCACGGGACGCCGAGGAGAGATCGCGGCGGGGGAGATGGGGGACACGCGTCGAGTGTAGTTTCCGAGGCATCGGGAACGATCGGGTCGTCCGCGTCGCCGACGCGGACCGGACCAACGAGGAGGACGGGTCATGAGTGACGACGGCGACTACTGGTTCTGCCTCAAGCACCACACGGTGGAGGGCCGCGACGGCTGTCGCAACGCCGATCGGCTCGGCCCCTACGCGACGGCCGAGGAGGCCGGTCGGGCGCTCGAGAAGGTCGAGGAGCGCAACGAGGAGTGGGACAACGATCCCAACTGGAACGACGAGAACCTGGAGGACTGAGCCGGGCCGCCGAGCGTTACGGGCACAGCACGAGGCCCCGGCACCCTGAGGGTGCCGGGGCCTCGTCGCGTCCGGTCAGGCCTTCTTCGCGGTCCGCTTCGCAGCGGTCTTCTTCGCGGCCCCGGTCTTCTTGGCCGCCGCGACCTTCTTGGTGGCGGTCTTCTTCGCGGCCGTCGTCTTGGCGGGCGCCTTCTTGGTGGCCGTCTTCTTCGCCGCCGTGGTCTTCTTGGCCGCGGTCTTCTTCGCCGGAGCCTTCTTGGCCGCGGTCTTCCTGGTGGCGGTCTTCTTCGCGGCGGTCTTCTTCGCCGTCGCCTTCTTCGCGGTCTTCTTGGCGGTCGTCGCGGCCTTCTTCACGGCCTTCTTCGCGACCTTCTTGGCCGGTGCCTTCTTCGCAGTCGTCTTCTTGGCGGGGGCCTTCTTCGCCGCGACCTTCTTGGTGGTGGTCTTCTTGGCGGGCGCCTTCTTGGCCGCCGTCTTCTTCGCCGTGGACTTCGTGGCGGCGGCCTTCTTGGCCGGCGACTTCTTTGCCGCGGTCTTCGTTGCTGCAGGCACCTTGCTGCCTCCTGGTTCGAGAGTCCGACCCGGTGTCGGCTTCACTGTTCCCTCTTGGTAGGCGGCCTCTGGTCGCCCTTCGCAGAGAATCTTGCCGACAAAGACAAGCGAGGTAAACGAAATCGCAAAAGTACGTGCGCGTGTCGCGATTGCCGACATCAACGGATTGGGATAGAGGCCAGCAATGGGAGTTGCTCAGAACCCCTTGTTTTGTTGATGATTCTCACACGACAGTCACACGCACGACGAAAGCGAACGATGAAGCAGGACTTCGAGAAGTCGGGACCGTTCTTCGCGGTCGGCGGGCTCGCCGTCGCCTTCTTCCTCTATGCGTACGTCGCGATCGCGATGCCGAGCTTCGTCCACACGGTCGTGCTCCCACTCGTCTGGCTGGCGCTCCTCGTCCTGTCAGTGCGCTGGTTCACCCGTCGGCCGAAGGCCGCGATGGCACTGCCCGTCGTCGCGATCGCCGTGTGGTTCGCGGTGATGCTGCTCGTGCCGCGCTGATCGCACGATCTCCTTGCCCAGCGGGTCAGAACGTGTGCTCGGGACCGGGGAACGAGCCGTCGGCGACGTCGGCGGCGTAGCGCCTCGCCGCGTCGAGCAGCACACCGTGCACGTCGGCGTACTGCTTGACGAACTTGGCCATCCGTCCCGTGCGCAGGCCGAACGCGTCCTGCCACACCAGCACCTGTCCGTCGCAGTGCGGGCCGGCGCCGATGCCGATCGTCGGGATCGTGAGCTCCGCGGTGACCTTCTCCGCCACGTCGCCGGGCACCATCTCCATGACGAGCGCGAACGCGCCGGCGGCCTCCATCGCCTTGGCGGAGTCGAGCACGCGGGTGGCGGTGTCGCCCCGACCCTGTACGCGGTAGCCGCCGAGGGTGTGCTCGGACTGCGGCGTGAAGCCGATGTGCGCCATCACCGGGATGCCCGACTGGGTGAGCTTCTCGACCTGCGGCACCATCTCGGTCCCGCCCTCGAGCTTCACCGCGTGGGCGTTGGCCTCCTTCATGAACCGCACCGCGGTGTGGAAGGCCTGCTCGGGCGAGGCCTGGTAGGAGCCGAACGGCAGGTCGGCGACGACGAGGGCACGGCGCGCCGACCGGGTGACGGCGCGCACCAGCGGCACGAGCTCGTCGACGGTGACGGGCAGCGAGGTCTCGTTGCCGTAGACGTTGTTCGAGGCGGAGTCGCCCACCAGCAGCACCTGGATGCCGGCCTCGTCGAAGGTCTGCGCGGCGTACATCTCGTACGCCGTCAGCATGGCGAAGCGCTCGCCCCGCTCCTTCATCTCGCGCAGGTGGTGCGTGCGCACGCGACGCACCGGCGCGCTGGTCTGCTGGGCCGTCGGGCCGGTGCCGTAGGGGGCAGCCGTCTCGCTCATGGGTTCCTCCGCTGACGTGTTCTCGTGGCTCCCTGATGGAGTCCCCGGACCGTCTCTCAGGCTAGTCCCGGCACGGCGTGCGGCACCTGTGTCGCCTGTCACGTCGGGACGTGCCTCGCCCGGGCTGGCAGACTCGTGACGTGGACTTCACCTCGGCCTACGACCAGGGCTTCGCGCGGGTCGCGGCGTGCACGATCACGACCGCGATCGCCGACCCCCGTGCCAACGCCGCGTCCGTGCTCGCGGAACTGCGTGAGTGCGCCGACGAGGGCGTCGCCGTGGCGGTGTTCCCGGAGCTGACGCTGTCCGGCTACGCGATCGACGACCTGCTGCTGCAGGAGCCGGTGCTGGACGCCGTCGAGGAGGCGATCGAGGACCTGCGCGACGGGACCCTCGGCCTGTCCGTGCTCACGGTGGTGGGCGCACCGCTGCGGCAGGGCACCCGCGTGCTCAACTGCGCGGTCGTCCTGCACGACGGCGAGGTGCTCGGCGTCGCACCCAAGTCGTACCTCCCGACCTACCGCGAGTTCTACGAGCGGCGCCACTTCGCGCCCGGCGACGACCGCCGCGGCCAGTCGATCGTGCTCGGCGGCCGGGACGTGCCCTTCGGTCCCGACCTGCTGTTCCGGGCCCCGGAAGTGCCCGGCCTGGTGCTGCACGTCGAGGTCTGCGAGGACATGTGGGTGCCGGTGCCGCCGAGCGCCGAGGCCGCGCTCGCCGGCGCCACCGTGCTGGTCAACATCTCGGGCAGCCCGATCACCGTCGGCCGGGCCGAGGACCGCAAGATCCTCGCGCAGTCCGCGTCGAAGCGGTGCCTGGCGGCCTACGTGTACGCCGCCGCGGGGTTCGGCGAGTCCAGCACCGACCTGTCGTGGGACGGCCAGACGTTCGTCTACGAGTGCGGCGAGCTGCTCGACGAGACCGAGCGCTTCCCCGACGGACCGCGCCGCGCGGTCGCCGACGTCGACCTGCTGCGGCTGCGCCAGGAGCGGCAGCGCCAGGGCACGTTCGACGACAACCGCCGCACCCACGACGCGCGGATCCGCGAGTTCCGCACGGTCGACGTCGACCTCGTCCCGCCGGCCGGCGACGTCGGACTGCGCCGGCACCTCGACCGGTTCCCGTTCGTGCCCGACGACCCGGAGCGCCTGGCGCTCGACTGCTACGAGGCCTACAACATCCAGGTCTCCGGCCTGGAGCAACGGCTCAACGCGATCGGCAACCCCAAGATCGTCATCGGCGTCTCGGGTGGTCTCGACTCGACGCACGCGCTGATCGTCGCGGCGAAGGCGATGGACCGGCTGAAGCGGCCGCGCACCGACATCCACGCGATCACCATGCCGGGCTTCGCGACCAGCGCCGGGACCAAGGACAACGCCACCCGGCTCGCGCAGGCGCTCGGCGTGACGTTCGAGGAGATCGACATCCGCCCTGCCGCGCGCCGCATGCTCGAGGACCTCGACCACCCGTTCGCCGACGGCGAGCCGACGTACGACGTGACCTTCGAGAACGTCCAGGCCGGCCTGCGCACCGACTACCTGTTCCGGATCGCCAACCACCGCGGCGGCATCGTGCTCGGCACCGGTGACCTGTCGGAGCTGGCGCTCGGCTGGTGCACGTACGGCGTGGGCGACCAGATGTCGCACTACGGCGTCAACGCCGGCATCCCCAAGACGCTCATCCAGCACCTCATCCGCTGGGTCGTCGCGACCGACCAGCTCGAGCCCGGATCCAGCGAGGTGCTGCTGGAGATCCTCGACCAGGAGATCTCGCCCGAGCTGGTGCCGGTGAAGAAGGGGGAGAAGCCGCAGAGCACGGAGAGCGCGATCGGTCCCTACGCGCTGCAGGACTTCACGCTCTTCCACGTGCTGCGCTACGGCTACCCGCCGAGCCGCATCGCGTTCCTCGCCGAGCACGCGTGGTCCGACATGGAGCGGGGCGCGTGGCCGCCCGGGTTCGACGACGCGCGCCGGGTCGCCTACGACCTGCCCACCATCCGGCGCTGGCTCGAGGTGTTCGTGAACCGGTTCTTCGCGTTCAGCCAGTTCAAGCGCTCCGCGCTGCCCAACGGGCCCAAGGTCGTGGCGGGCGGCTCGCTCTCGCCGCGGGGCGACTGGCGCGCGCCCTCCGACGGCAACGCTCGGGTCTGGCTCGACGAGCTCGAGCGCAACGTGCCGAAGTTCTAGCCCCAGGGGAGGGCGCGATCAGTCCAGCGGTCGCAGCTCGTCGGCGTACGACACGGAGATCCGGCGCAGCACGCCGTCGTCGCTCACGGCGTACTGGCCCATCCGCCACAGGGGCGGGCTGTAGACGTGCACGGACACCGAGCCCGCCCGCGCACCGTTGAGCCGGTGGATGTGGTCGGGGCCGAAGCAGAACGCCAGCCCCTCGGTGACCGGCGTCTCGACGCCGCCCCCAGGGCCGGTGCCGAGCGCGAGGTTGTTCTCGACGAGCTCGCCCGCGACGACGGCGACCGCGCCGGAGGAGATGTCGTGGTCGTGCCAGCCGGTGTCGTTGGCCGGTGTCCAGCACAGCAGCCAGACGTCGACGTGCGCGTCACGGTGGAGGGACGCGTAGACCCGCTCGTCGTCGTCGAAGCCGACGAGGTGCGTCCACGTGTCCGGGTCGTCCGCGACGCTCGCGGCCAGCGCACGGCACTCCTCGGGGGTCAGGTCGCGGCCCGGGAGACCGCTCAGCGAGAGGCTCCCGGCGGCTTCGCCGACCGGCACCGCGGCGGCCGCCGGGACCGCCGCGGTGCGGGTCAGCTGGCTCGTCGCCACGTGGGCACCTCCCGCTCGGGGACGGGCAGCGTCAGGGGCGTGTCGTGGCCGGTGAGCACGCGGCGCGGGTTGGCCTCGCGGACGGCGTACGTCGCCGCCTCCCCGAGCAGCCGGTCGACCGGCAGGCCGTAGGGGCGGTCGCTGCCCAGTGCCAGGGCGTCGATGCCGAGCACGCGGACCAGCGCGTCGAGCGCCTGCGGACCGTAGGACGAGGTGTCGACGTAGACGTCGGGGTCGACCGTCGTGGCCACGCCGCCGCGGGCGAGGTGGCGCTCCTGGTGAACCGGTGCGAGGCCGGCGCCCGCGCCGAACAGCACCCGCAGCCGCGGGAACAGCTCGCGCCCGCCGGCCGCGTGCCAGCCCCACCACGCCGTCTGCATCTGGGTGGCGTAGCCGACCACCGGCGCCCACCACGACGGCAGGCTGCCGGTCAGCGGCCGGGTCACCTCCGGCCCCGGGTGCACGAACACCGGCTTGCCGGCGCGCTCGGCCACCCGCAGCACCGACCCGGCACGCTCCCACGCAGCGGGGGAGGCGAGGTCGGTGGCGGGCACCTGGAGACCGACGAAGACGTCCTCGGCGAGCAGCCCGGCCAGGTCGTCGAGGTCCGGGTCGACCACCGGGACCGACGCCCAGGCACGGAAGTGCTCGGGCAGGTCGCGGACGCTCTCGTGCCAGACGTCGAGCAGGGCGCCCGCCTCGGGGCGGACGAGGTACTCCACGCCCAGCGGGGCGGAGAGGGAGACGCAGGCGAGGCCCACCCCGGCGGCCTCGTCGGCGGAGGTCCGCGCGGTGGCGTCGTGGTCCCCCGGCGTGACGTCGTACGGCGCCTCACCCCGGGTGTGCAGGGTCCAGCCCCGCAGGAACGGTGCGCGGGCGCGCGCCCGCAGCCGGTCCACGAGCGGCTCCGGCCACAGGTGCTGGTGCAGATCGACGGCAGATGGCATGGGGTCCTCCCTCCAGGTCCTCGGATAACTATAGTAAATCACTCGACTTAACTGGGAAGGAGCGACGCGCCGAAGGACCTCAGGATCGGACGTCGGCGCGTGCCCACGGGGGCGAGGCGGTGCCCGTCACCGCTGCGAAACATGGGAGAGTCAGACTGTCCGGCGGTCAAGGCATCTCGTGCGAGACAGGAGCATCGATGGGCAAGCAGGAAGACTTCGTACTCCGCGCTCTGGAGGAGCGCGACGTGCGCTTCGTCCGGCTGTGGTTCACCGACGTCCTGGGGTCGCTGAAGTCCGTCGCGATCGCCCCCGCCGAGCTCGAGGGCGCGTTCTCCGAGGGCATCGGCTTCGACGGGTCGGCGATCGAGGGCTTCGCCCGCGTCTACGAGGCCGACATGCTGGCCAAGCCCGACCCGTCGACGTTCCAGATCCTGCCGTGGCGCGGTGAGGGCCCGGCCACGGCTCGCATGTTCTGCGACATCGTGATGCCCGACGGGTCCCCGTCGTACGCCGACCCGCGGTTCGTGCTCAAGCGCACGCTGTCGAAGGCGGCCGAGGCGGGCTTCACCTTCTACACGCACCCCGAGGTCGAGTTCTACCTGTTCAAGGACACCCCGGAGCCGGGCGCCGAGCCGGTGCCGGTGGACCGCAGCGGCTACTTCGACCACACCGCGCAGAGCATGGGCTCCGACTTCCGTCGCGAGGCCATCACGATGCTCGAGGCGATGGGAATCTCGGTGGAGTTCAGCCACCACGAGGGCGGGCCGGGTCAGCAGGAGATCGACCTCCGGTACGCCGACGCGCTGTCGACCGCCGACAACATCATGACCTTCCGCACCGTCGTGCGTGAGGTCGCGCTGTCGCAGGGCATCTGGGCGACGTTCATGCCCAAGCCGTTCACCACGCACCCCGGCTCCGGCATGCACACCCACGTGTCGCTTTTCGAGGGCGACCGCAACGCCTTCTTCGCCGCCGGCTCGGAGTACCAGCTCTCGACGGTCGGACGGCAGTTCATCGCCGGTGTCCTCCGGCACGCCTCCGAGATCACCGTCGTCACCAACCAGTGGGTGAACTCCTACAAGCGGCTGATGTGGGGCGGCGAGGCGCCGTCGTACATCTGCTGGGGGCACAACAACCGCTCCGCGATGATCCGGGTGCCGATGTACAAGCCCAACAAGGGCCAGTCGACCCGCATGGAGCTGCGGACGATCGACTCCGCCTGCAACCCGTACCTCTCCTTCGCGGTGATCCTCGCCGCCGGCCTCAAGGGCATCGAGGAGGGCTACGAGCTGCCGCGCGAGGCCGAGGACGACGTCTGGTCGCTGACCGAGCGCGAACGCAAGTCGCTGGGCATCGACCCGCTGCCCAAGAGCCTGTACGACGCGATCCAGGTGGCCGAGTCCTCGGAGCTGCTGGCGGAGACGCTCGGCGAGCACGTCTACGACTTCTTCCTGCGCAACAAGCGCAAGGAGTGGGAGGAGTACCGCATCCAGGTCTCGACCTTCGAGCGCGACCTGATGCTGCCGGTGCTCTGACGCGTCGCACCCGGTCGATCTGAGTACCCGTACGGATCCGCCCGCGGGTCGCGCGGGCGCACTCTGAGGGCATGACACGCGCAGTCGACCGCTACCTCGCCGGGCTCCTCGTCCTGCTCCTGCTGGCTGCGCTGGCCGGCGCCGTGCCGGGCCTCTGGATGGTGGGCGACGACCTGCAGTACTCGGGGGAGATGTTCGACGGGCTCGGCCTCGGCCTGGGCCTGGCCGCGCTGGGGGTCGTGGCGGTGCCGGCGACGGTCGCGGTGCTGGCGCTGCGTCGGCTGTGGTCCGGCCGCCCGACCGCCCACCGGTGGGCGCTCGCGGCGGGGGTGCTCGGGGTCCTGGCCGTTGTGCCGTTCGGGGTGTTCTACCACCCGCTGTTCGCCCTGCTGGTGGTCCCGGGCCTGCTGGTCGTCTCCGCGATCGGCACCGAAGCGGGCAGGCCGTGACGACGCTGCGTGGCCGGCTCGCCACCCTGCTCCTGGTCGGGTACGCCGTGTCCGGCCTCTGGGTCGTGGTCGGCGCCCTCGTGCTCGCCGCGGCCGTGTCCGGGCTCGGTGGGCTGGGCGACCTGCTGGCAGACCTGCTCACCTGGGCCGCGGTCCTCGTGGGCGTCCTGGCGGTGCTGCCGGGCGTCGCGCTGGCGGTCCGCGTCCGGAACAGGAGGGCCGGCGACGTGGTCGCCACGCTGTACGGCGCGCTCGTCGTGGCGCTGACCGCCGGCCAGGTCCGCGAGGACACGATGTTCCTCGTCCCGCACCTCGCCGGCCTGGTCCTGGTCGTGTGCGCGTTCCCGTGGGAGGAACCAGTAGATTCGGCCGCGTGAGCGCCCCGATCCTCGTCGTGCAGCACGAGACCGACTGCCCCACCGGCTGGGTCGGTGACTGGCTGACCGAGGCCGGCGCCACGCTCGACGTACGCCACCCGTACCTCGGCGACGA
This sequence comes from Nocardioides iriomotensis, assembly GCF_004168035.1. GTDB lineage: Bacteria > Actinomycetota > Actinomycetes > Propionibacteriales > Nocardioidaceae > Nocardioides_B > Nocardioides_B iriomotensis. The sequence goes on from NZ_SDPU01000035.1 coordinate 226,170, forward strand.
CCTGCCGGCGTCGCTCGCCGGCTACGCCGGTCTGCTCGTGCTCGGCGGCTCGATGGGCGCCGACGACGACGCCGACCACGCCTGGCTGACCGCGACGAAGGCGCTGATCCGCGAGGGCGCCGACCGCGGCGTACCCACCTGGGGCATCTGCCTCGGTCACCAGCTCTGCGCGGTCGCGCTGGGCGGGGAGGTCGTGCGCAACCCGCGTGGGCAGCAGATCGGCGTGCTCGACGTCGGCTGGCACGACGAGGCCGTCGCGGACGAGCTGTTCGGGGCGACCGCCGGACCGGTGCGCGCCGTGCAGTGGAACAACGACATCGTGACGCGGCTGCCCGACGGTGCCGTCCTGCTCGCGGAAACCGCCGCCGGCGAGGTGCAGGCCGCCCGGTTCGCCCCCACGGTGTGGGGCGTGCAGTGGCACCCCGAGGCCGGCCACGAGATCATCCGGACCTGGGTCGACGAGGACCGCGACGACGCCGCCGAGCGCGGGATCGACGTCGACTTCCACGTCGCTGCGGTCGCCGACGCCGAGCAGGAGATGCGCCGGACCTGGCGCCCGCTCGCCGAGCGGTTCCTCGCCCTCACCCGGAGCGGGCGACCGCAGCCGACCTCCGCGGTGTCGTGAGGTCCTGAGGTCGTGAGCGACGGGCGGCTGTCCACGGCGGCCGGGCAGCTCGCCCGGCTGGGCTTCCGTGACGTCGAGCGGTCGACGGCCGCCCTGGAACGGATCGGCCCGCACGCCGACGTGCTGATGCACCTCGGCTCGGTCGCGGCCGACCCCGACCAGGCCGCGTGGTACCTGGCCGACCTCGCCGACCGGGTCGACGAGCGCGACGCGATGCTCGAGGCCGTGGCCTCCGACGAGGGCACCGCGATGCGGCTGCTGGGGGTGCTCGGCGCGAGCTCGGCCCTGGGCGACCACCTGCTGCGGCACCCGGAGCACTGGCGCGACCTCACCGACCCGACGCTCGGCTCGACGAGGCCGGCGGCGTTCCACGTGCGCGGCCGGATGCTCGAGGCCGTCGGCGCCGACCCGGCCGACGAGACCCCTGTCGCCACCCTGCCGGACGGAGAGGCGGTCGACGTGCTGCGCGTGCAGTACCGGCGGCTGCTGCTGCGCCTCGCCGCGCGCGACCTCTCCCACGACGTCGGCGTGGACGACGTCGCCGCGGAGCTCTCCGACCTGGCGGCCGCGACCCTCGAGGCGGCCCTCGCGATCGCGCGGGCCCGGATGGGGGAGGCGGCCGAGTCCGTCCGTCTCGCGGTCGTCGCGATGGGCAAGTGCGGCGGGCACGAGCTCAACTACGTCAGCGACGTCGACGTGATCTTCGTGGCCGAGCCGGCCGAGGGGCACGACGAGGTCGCCGCGCTGCGGGCCGGCACCCAGCTCGCCTCGCACCTGATGCGGATCTGCTCCGACCACACCGGCGAGGGCACGATCTGGCCGGTCGACGCCGCGCTGCGCCCCGAGGGCAAGGCCGGCCCGCTGGTCCGCACGCTGGCCAGCCACCAGGGCTACTACGGGCGGTGGGCCAAGACCTGGGAGTTCCAGGCCCTGCTCAAGGCGCGGCCGGTGGCCGGCGACCTGGCCCTCGGGCGGGAGTACGTCGAGATCGTCTCGCCGATGGTGTGGACCGCCGCCGAGCGCGAGGGCTTCGTCACCGACGTGCAGTCGATGCGCCGCCGGGTCATCGAGCACATCCCGGCCGCCCATGCCGACCGGCAGCTGAAGCTCGGTGCGGGCGGCCTGCGGGACGTGGAGTTCGCGGTCCAGCTGCTGCAGATGGTGCACGGCCGCGCCGATGTCGACGTCCGCTGGCCCACGACGCTGAGCGCGCTCGCCCACCTCACCCGCGGCGGGTACGTCGGGCGGGAGGACGGCGCGGCCCTCGACGAGTCCTACCGGTTCCTGCGCGCCCTCGAGCACCGCATGCAGCTCGCCCAGCTCCGCCGGACGCACGTCGTACCGACAGACGAGCACGCGCTGCGCTGCCTCGGCCGCGCGATGGGGCTGCGGAAGGACCCGGCCGACGAGCTCGAGCGGCAGTGGAAGCGGCACAAGCGCGAGGTCCGCCGGCTGCACGAGAAGCTCTTCTACCGCCCCCTTCTCGCGGCCGTCGCCAAGCTCCCCGGGGACGAGGTGCGGCTGTCGCCGGAGGCGGCGCAGACCCGGCTGGCGGCGCTCGGCTACGAGGACCCGGTCGCCGCGATGCGCCACCTCGAGGCGCTCACCGCCGGGGTGAGCCGGACCGCCAGCATCCAGCGGACCCTGCTGCCGGCGATGCTGGAGTGGTTCGCGGAGTCGCCCAACCCCGACGCGGGGCTGCTCGGCTTCCGGCGGATCTCCGACGCGCTCGGGTCCACGCACTGGTACCTCAAGACGCTGCGTGACGAGGGGCAGGTCGCGCAGCGGCTCGCCACCGTGCTGGCCTCCAGCCGCTTCGGCACCGACCTGCTGCAGCGTGCGCCCGAGGGCGTCCGGATGCTCGGCGAGGACGACGGCCTCGTGCCGCTGACCCGCGAGGCGCTCGACAAGGAGATGGACGCCGCCGCGCGCCGGCACGACGACCCGGTGGAGGCGATCACGGCGCTGCGCGCGATCCGGCGGCGCGAGCTGTTCCGGATCGCGGTGGCCGACCTCGTCGAGGACCTCGACGTGGCCGACATCGGCTACGCGCTGAGCGACATCACCAGCGCGACGCTCGACGCCGCGCTCACCGTGGCGACGTCGGCGATCGAGGCCGAGCGGCGTGCCCCGCTGCCGACACGGATGGCGATCATCGCGATGGGACGGTTCGGCGGAGCCGAGCTCGGGTTCGGCAGCGATGCCGACGTCATGTTCGTGCACGACCCGCTCGAGGGCGCGTCGTCGCAGGAGGCGTCCCGGGCGGCCCACGAGGTGGTCCAGGAGCTGCGGCGGCTGCTCGCGCTGCCCGGCACCGACCCCGAGCTCGCCGTCGACGCGGACCTGCGGCCCGAGGGCCGGTCGGGCCCGCTGGTGCGCACCATCGAGTCGTACGCCGGCTACTACGCGAAGTGGTCGGCGGTGTGGGAGGCACAGGCGCTGCTGCGGGCCGACCCGTCGATCGGCGACCCAGACCTGCGTCGGCGCTTCCGCGAGCTGATCGACCCGCTGCGCTTCCCGGCCCAGGGCATCGCCACGGACGACGTACGCGAGGTGCAGCGGATCAAGGCCCGCGTCGACGCCGAGCGCCTGCCTCGCGGCGCCGACCCCGCCACCCACCTCAAGCTCGGCCGCGGTGGGCTCGCCGACGTCGAGTGGACGGTCCAGCTGCTGCAGATGCAGCACGCCGGCCGGGTCGAGGGCCTGCGCACCACGCGCACCCTCGACGCGCTCGAGGCCGCCGTCGAGGCCGAGCTGATCGGGCTCGCCGACGCGCAGTCGCTCGCCGCGGCGTGGCGGATGGCGAGCGGCCTGCGCAACGCGATCGTGCAGGTGCGCGGCAAGGGCTCCGACCAGCTGCCGCGTGACACCCGCGAGCGCGCCGCCGTCGCGCACATCCGCGGCTACGCGCCCGGACAGTCCGACAAGCTCGTCGACGACTACCTCCGGGTCACCCGCCGGGCCCGCCAGGTCGTCGAGCGCGTGTTCTGGGGCTGAGCCCGTCCGACGGACCGGCTGTAACGCGGGGTTATGGACGCTCAACAAGCGGCATTCCGCGTGGGAAGCGTCCATCCGCCTGGGGAAGTACGGCGTCCGCTCCGGACGAGCCACCGGCAGGATGCGCCGACTCGGCGGTCCGCCCGGGGCGGGACGAGCCCGGTCGGGCCATGGCCGGCCGCCACCGAGCAGGCGCACGGTGGGAGTGAACCCGTCGTCGTCGCCCATCGCGACGGACCGCGAGCCACAGGAGGCCGTGATGCTCGACGAACCCCAGCTCCTCGCTGCCTTGCGCCGGCACTGGGAGTACTCCGGCAAGGACGAGGACCGCGCCCACGAGATCTACCACGAGAACGCGGTGCTCGAGTTCCCGCAGTCGGGGGAGCGCTTCGAGGGTGTCGCGAACTTCCGCGAGTGGCGGCGCCAGTACCCGGCCGAGCTCGCGTTCCACCTGCGTCGCATCTCGCACCGCGACGACCTCGTGGTCACCGAGTACCTGATCAGCTACGACCGCGCGCCGTGGATGTTCACCGTCAGCATCATGGAGCTCGAGGGCGATCGTGTGGCCCACGAGCGGATCTACATCATGGACGGCTGGGAGCCCGCTCCCTGGCGAGCACCCTGGCGCGCCGAGGCGAGGGCGGACCCGGCGCCGCCGCCCCCGTGAAGCCGGGGCAGGCCCGACGTACCGACCGGGCCCTTGGCCTCTGGGCGGGACGAGGTGGTCGCGGTTGTCTAGGAGCAGTCGGCGCCCCCAGGACGGGTGACGGGCGCCGAGCCCGAGCCGACCGGGAGGAGCTCCCCGATGACGACGACCTACGAGAAGCGGCGTCCCCGGCCGACCGCGACGGAGCTCGCCCGGGAGGTCGGGTCCGTGATCGCCGACCTGCCTCGGTTCGCGACCGCGCCCCTCGTGCGCTCCTGGCACCAACGCTGGGGAGCCACCGATCACGAGGTGGGCGCGGAGATGCCGGGTGACGAGCTGATCACCGAAGTGGCTTCCGTGGCCACCCGCGCGATCACCATCGACGCGCCACCTGAGGCCGTCTGGCCGTGGCTGGTCCAGATCGGATGCCTCAAGGCCGGCTTCTACGCCAACGACCTCCTCGACAACCTCGGCCACCCCAGTGCCCGCGAGATCCTGCCGGAGTTCCAGCACCTCGAGATCGGTCAGTGGGTTCCGATGTCGCCCAACCCCAGCGACACGACGGCGTTCAGGGTCGCCGGCTTCGAGACGAATCGGTGGCTGCTCTGGCAGCAACCGCTGAGCACCTGGTCGTGGAAGCTCACGGAGCTCCCCGGTGGCCGCACCCGGGTCGTGACCCGGTTGCGCGCGCACCTCGACTGGAGCCACAAGACCGTCTCGGTCTTCTCGCTGCTCCTGCTCGAGCTCGGCGACTTCCCGATGATGCGTCGGATGCTCCTCGGGATCCGGCAGCGAGCGGAGGCGGCCTCGAGCGGCCGTGCACCGTGAGGGTGAGACACGCCGACTCGACGGGTCTGAGAGGGCAAGACGCGCCGACTCGACGCGTTTGAGAGGGCAAGATGCGCCGACTCGGCGGGGTGGGGGGGTCAGGCGGAGAGGCGGAAGGCGTCGCGGTACCTGATCCGGCCGCCGGTGCGCAGCAGGGTGCGCTCGTAGAGCCGGCTGCCGACGCGGACGAACACCACCGCGGCCGCGAGGGTCGCCAGGATCGCGACCGCGACCTGCCACCACGGCACGTCGCCCTGCGCCATCCGGCCGGGCATGATCATCGTCGAGACGATCGGCAGCATCGAGACGACGGTCTGCACCTTGTCGCTGGCCATCACCGAGACGAAGTACGGGATGATCAGGATCAGCTGGCCGGGCATGGTCGTCGACTGCAGGTCCTCCTGGCGCGAGGCGAGGGAGCCCGCGACCGACCACAGCGCGGCCAGGGCCAGGAAGCCGAGCACGAAGAACGCGACGTACCACAGCGCCGCCCAGGTGATGCCGGACAGCAGCTCCCGCCGGCCGGTGACCGCCAGCCCGACGAGGCCGACGAGGACGATCAGCACGACCTGGCCGAGGGCGAGCAGGGTGTTGCCGATGATCTTGCCCCAGAGCAGCGCGCGGATCGGTACGGCGGCGGCGAGGATCTCGACGACGCGGGACTCCTTCTCCTGCGTCACGCTCTGCGCGATGGACATGCCGAACCCCAGCGCGGTCATGAAGAAGACCAGGGCGAACGCGAAGGCGACGACGCCGCGAGCGCCGCTCTGGTCGGCGTTCTCGTCGAGCAGCCGGACGGCGAGGGTGGTGCCCTCGTTGAGCGCCTCGAGGTCGACGTCCTGCGCGGCGGCGTTCTCCTCCAGCACGTCCTGCGCGACCGCGGTGGTGAGCGCGACCCGCAGGCCGGTGTCGACGTCGTCGTCGCCGACGAGCTCGTACCCGTCCTCGCCGCTGACAACGGCGGCGTCGACGTCCCCGGCGCGCACCAGGGCCTCGGCCGCGTCTGCGTCGTCGACCTCCTCGACGGTGATCGAGCCGTCGGGGGAGTCCGCCTGCAGCACCGTCTCGGCCTGCTCGACGAGCGCGGTGTCGGCGCTGCCGACGACGGCCACGTCGAAGTCGTCCGACCGTCCCTCGACGAACGAGCCGATCACGAAGAAGCCGACCAGGAACAGCAGGGTGAAGATGGTGGCGCCGATGAACGTCTTGTCGCGGATCTTGGTCGTGAACTCCCGCTCGGCGACGATCCGCCACACGGGCGTGCTGCGGGTGCTGCTGCTCATCTGACGGCCTCCCGGTAGATCTGGGCGAGCGGGCGGACGACGCGCGCGAACTCCGCGACCTGGGCCGTGCCCTGGATGATCTCGAGCGCCTTCTCCGGGGTTCCGTCGATGATCTCGACGAGCGCCTCGGCCCCCTGGGCGTCGAGGACGGACAGCTGGGGTACGTCGCGCAGCGTGCCCGCGTCGGCGCCTCCGGTGAGCACGACGCGGTAGCGGACCGCGTGCCGGCCGCGCAGGTCGTCGACCGCGCCGGAGGCCACGAGCCTGCCCCGCGACAGGATGACCAGGTCGTCGCAGAGGTTCTCGACGAGCTCGAGCTGGTGCGACGAGAACAGCACCGGCATCTGCGGCGACACCTCGTCGCGCAGCAGCGAGACCATCGAGTCGACCGCGATCGGGTCGAGGCCGCTGAACGGCTCGTCCATCACCAGCGCGTCGGGGCTGTGCACCAGCGCGGCGGCGATCTGCACGCGCTGCTGGTTGCCGAGCGACAGTGTCTCGAGCACGTCGCCGGCCCGCTCGTCGAGGCCGAGCCGGTCGAGCAGGTCGTGGGCACGGGCGGCCGCCGCGGCGGTGTCCATGCCGTGCAGGCGGCCGAAGAAGACCAGCTGGTCGAGCACCTTCATCTTCGGGTAGAGGCCGCGCTCCTCGGGCATGTAGCCGATCCGGCGGCGCTGCTCGGCGCCGATCGGGGCACCGTCCCAGGTCACGGACCCGCGAGTGGCGGCGAGGACACCGACGATGATCCGCATCGTGGTGGTCTTGCCGGCCCCGTTGGCGCCGACGAAGCCGGTCATCCGGCCGGGACGGACGTCGAACGAGACGCCGTCGAGCACGGTGGTCGTGTCGTAGACGCGGGTCAGGTCGCGCACGCTGAGCATGCGCCGAGCCTAGAGAGCCGGCGGCCGCGTCGTCGTCCGTCGCGAGAGTGATCCTGGGGCGGTCCGGGCCCGCCGGCGTCAGTCCTGAGGTGGACCCACGAGGCCGGAGCGGTACGCCAGCACGACGGCCTGCACCCGGTCGCGCAGGCCCAGCTTGGTGAGGATGCGCGAGACGTGCGTCTTGACCGTCGCGGTGCCGACGACGAGCTCCTCGGCGATCTCGGCGTTGCTCTTGCCCTCCGCGACCAGCGCGAGCACGTCGCGCTCGCGATCAGTCAGCTCCGCGAGCGCCGGGTGGTGGTCGGCCGGCTCCGCCGCCGCGGGGGTACGGCGGTCGGCGGTGAACCGGTCGATGAGGCTGCGGGTCATCTTCGGGGCGAGCAGCGCGTGGCCGTCGGCGACGTTCCGGATCGCGCCGACGAGCTCGTCGGCCGAGCAGCTCTTGAGGAGAAAGCCGGACGCGCCGGCTTCGAGCGCAGCGAACAGGTAGTCGTCGCGCTCGAACGTGGTGAGGATGACGACGCGGGCGTCGGACCGCTGGACGATCCGCCGGGTCGCCTCGATCCCGTCCATCGTCGGCATCTGCACGTCCATCAGCACGACGTGCGGGGCGAGCTCCTCGACCAGCCGGGTGGCGGCCAGCCCGTCGGCCGCCTCGCCGACGAGCTCGATGTCGTCCTCGACGGAGAGGATCATCCGGAAGCCGGTGCGCACCAGGTCCTGGTCGTCCACCAGGGCGACGGTCGTGGTCACGAGGCGGCCTCCTGCTCGACGGGCAGTCGCACGCGCACCCGGAAGCCGCCGTCGGGCCGCGGCCCGATCTCGCACTCGCCGCCGTGCAGGCCCACACGTTCGCGCACCCCGGTCAGCCCGTAGCCGGTGCGGCCGTCCCGGGCCGCCGGCCGCGGCGTGCCCTGGTCGAGCACCTCCACCTCCACGGCGTCCCCGCCGCCGAGGTACCGCAGGACGACCTCGGCGCGCCGTGCGGTCGAGTGCCGGCGGACGTTGGTCAGTGCCTCCTGCACCGTGCGGTAGGCCGACGTCCCGACGACCGGAGGAACCGGGAACGCGTCGCCGACGACGCGGTAGTCGACCGCGAGGCCGTCGTCGGACGCGGCGCCGGCGAGGTCGCGCAGGCCGGTCAACGACGGCTGCGCCCCTCCGTCACCGTCCGCGTCGCGGAGCAGGCCGACCATCTGGTGCATCTCCCGGACGGCGGACCGGCTCGAGGACTCGATCGCGGCGAGCGCCTCGCGGCTGGCGGCCGGGTCGCGGTCGAGCACGTGCCTGGCGGCCGCCGCCTGGACGCCGATGCCGGTGACGTGGTGGGCGACGACGTCGTGCAGGTCGCGGGCGATCCGCAGGCGCTCGTCGACGACGGCCCGTTGCGCGCTGAGGTCGCGCTCGGCGCGCAGCTCGTCGGCCTGCTGCGCGAGCAGCTCGCGCTGGTGGGCGGAGCGGTGGGCCGCGAGACCCCAGGCCATCGCCCCGAAGAAGTAGACGATGTTGACGCCGAACGTGATCAGCGTCAGAGCGACCGCCGGGCTGGTGATGCCGGACGCGTCGGGCACGTCCGGGAACGGCGAGGTGACGATGATGTGCACGAGCCACGCGAACATCCCGACGATGACCGCCGCGCTGGCGACGTACAACGCCCGCCGGTTGCGGGCCCACGCCCAGGCGGAGTAGATCGACATGAAGTAGCCGATCTGCACGACGACCGAGGCGTTCACCGGCGTCACCCGCTCGCCGACGCCGTAGAACGCCAGCGAGCACAGCAGCATCACGGTGATGGGGAAGCGGCGGCGCACCACCAGCGGCAGCACCGCGGCGACGCCCCAGCCGAACGCCTCGGCGGTCCGGCCGCCGAAGTCCTCGACCGCCGGGGTCGAGCGCAGCAGCTCCACCATGAGCAGCGACAGGACGACGAGGCCGGTGCCGACGAGGGCGTCGGTGCGCTGCTGGTCGCGCGTCGGTGGCGGACGCAGCCAGTCGTCGTCGAGGGCGAGCACGCGCCGAGACTATCCAGCCACCGGCGGGCCTACTGTCGACGACATGACCACTGCGGACAAGGCCACCCGATTGCTGGCGCTGCACCAGGCACCCGAGATCCTCACCGTCGTCAACGTGTGGGACGTCGTCAGCGCCCGCGTCGTCGCGGACGTCGAGGGCACGACGGCGCTGGCGACCGCGAGCCACTCCATCGCCGCGTCGCTCGGCTACGAGGACGGCGAGCGCATCCCGGTCGACGAGATGGTCGACGCTGTGGCGCGGATCGTGCGCGCCACCGAGCTTCCCGTGTCGGCCGACCTCGAGGCGGGGTACGGCGACCCGGCCGAGACGATCCGCAAGGCCATCGGGGTCGGCGTGGTCGGGGCCAACCTCGAGGACCGGATGCGGCCGCTGCCGGAGGCGGTGGCGGCGGTCGAGGCCGCGATCGGGGCGGCCCGCGCCGAGGGCGTGCCCGACTTCGTGCTCAACGCGCGCACCGACGCGTTCCTCGTGGCCGGCGACCGCGACCCGGCCGACGTGCTGGCGGACGCGGTCGAGCGCGGCCGGGCGTTCCTCGAGGCCGGGGCGCCGGTGGTGTTCGTGCCCGGCCGCCTCGACGAGGCGCAGGTGTCCACCCTGGTCGACGCGCTCGGGCCGCAGCGGCTGACCCTGATCTGCGTGCCCGGATCGCTCAGCCCACGACGGATGGAGGAGCTCGGCGTGGCCCGGGTGTCGTTCGGGCCGTGGTCGCAGCGGGTCGCGCTGACGGCGCTCAAGCACCTCGTGGGCCGGGCGCGACAGGGACAGGGCCTGCCCGACCACGTGGAGGCGCTCAACTGACGCGATGGTCCACACTGGCCCCATGCTCCGGCTGGGGACCTGGAACCTGGAGAACCTCTTCCGGCCCGACGCCGGGTCCGGTGCGCCGACGACGAGCACGGCCTACGAGTCCAAGCTCACCCGGCTCGCGGCGACGATCGACGCGCTGGGTCTCGACGCGGTGGCGGTGCAGGAGGTCGGGTCGCCGGAGGCGCTCGACGACCTGCGCGACCGGCTGAGCGGGCGCTGGCGCGCGGAGACCGCCGACCCCGACGCCCGGGGCATCCGGTGCGGCGTGCTGTCGCGGCTCCCGGTGCTCGGCACCGCGCAGGTGCGGGACTTCCCGGAGCTGCTGCTGCCCGTCCAGGTCGACGACGACGGCACCACCCTCGCCGAGCTCGGCCGGCCGGCGCTGCGCGTGCGGGTCGGGGTGCCGGACCCGGTCGGTGCCGTGACCGCGGTCGACCTGGTGTCGGTGCACCTGAAGTCCAAGCTGCTGACCTTTCCCGGCGGACGCTTCTCCCCGCGCGACGAGGACGAGCGGGCGCGGTACGCCGTCTACGCGCTGCACCGCCGCGCGGCGGAGTCGGCCGGCGTGCGCGCCGCCGCGACCGCGCTGCTGGCCGCGCCGGACGCCGTACCCGTGGTGGTGGCGGGAGACCTCAACGACGAGCCGACCGCCGCGACGACGCAGATCCTGCTCGGCCCGCCGGGATCGGAGATCGGCACCGGTGGCTTCGACCAGCCCGACCGGGGGGACCCGCAGCGGCTGTGGAACCTCGCCGCCTTGATCCCGGAGGAGGACCGGTACTCCCGCGTGTACCGGGGCAGGCGCGAGCTGATCGACCACCTCCTGGTCTCGCACGCGCTGGTGACCCGGGTGGTGACGGCGACGACCGGCGGGCCGACACCGCCGTCCGTGGTCGACAACCCCAACGTCCGGGTGGACGACCCGGTCTCCGACCATCGGCCGGTCCTGGTGACGCTCGACGTCTGACGGCCCGCGTGGCCGGTTGGCCGGCCGGGTTTTCCGGCGGAAGATGGCACCGGACGGTACGGCGACAGGAGGGGACCCGGTGACGGACAAGAAGCAGAAGCGGAAGGGCCGGTCGCCGGTCAAGAACCTGATCGGCCTGGTGAGCCTCGGGCTGCTCGTGACCGCGTTCGTCAAGGAGCTGCGCACACCGACCGAGACGCGCACCTGGCACGGCGAGCTGTTCGGTGTCGTGCCGTACGACCTGCGGCCGCCCACACCCACCCGCATCCGGCAGAGCCTGTGGCAGCCGGAGTCGGACCGGCTGATCCTGCCGCGGTCGTTCGGCGTGGGCTGGTCGGTGAACTTCGCGCGCGTCGTCGAGCTCGCCAACCGGCGCACCGGCGACGACCACGCCTGAACCGCTACGCGGCGAACACACCGCCCGCGGCGAACGACGGGGCAGAGGACGGGGGAGATCAGCAGCAGCGGGGTGGTGGGGTGCCCGTCGCGGATGGTGTCGAGGAACCCGTGCACCGCGGCGGTGAACGCCCGCAGCCGCATGACGTCCTGGTTGGTGTATTTCCCTAGAGCCTTTAGACAAATCGACTGTCCAGGGGAGGTTGTCCCCGGGCAACGAGAAAGGCCCCGACGCTGTCGCGTCGGGGCCGAACTCGGGGTGGTGCTACCACCGTGTGCGACCGTCAGGGGGGCTTGACGGCTGCGGGCGAAGGATCGGGGGGCTGACCCTTCACCACGATTCTCGGCAGGGCGGCGGGGCGACTTGAGGCCGGCCGCCCACTGGTCTGGACCAGGCGGCTCCCTCAGAAGAACCCGTCCCGCGCCCGCGGGTCGACCGCCCGACGCCCGGCCGAGACCTGCGCCAGGTCGCGGCTGATCGCGTCGGCCACCTCGACCAGGTGCGGGACCACCTCGTCGAGGACGGTTTGCGGCTCGGTGCGGCCGCGGGACGTGGAGTAGGCGAGTGCGGCGACGACCTCGCCCGAGGGGTCCCGGACCGGCGCGGCGGCGGAGAGGAAGCCGGGCTCGAGCTCGCCGTCCACGACCGCGAAGCCGTCCTGGCGGACGGCGTGCAGCGCGTCGCGGAAGGCCACGGGGTCGGTGACGGTGGTCGGGGTGAGCTGCTCGAGACCGGCCGCGATGACGCGCTCGACGACGCCGGGGTCCGCCCACGCGACCAGCACCCGGCCCATCGACGTGGGGTGCACGGGCAGCCGGCTGCCGACGTCGACGTTGAGGCTCATCACCCGGCGCACGTGCACCCGGGCGACGTAGACCACGTCGGTGCCGTCGAGCTGGGACAGCGACGCCGACTCGTGCGTGAGCTCGGTGAGCCGCAGCAGGTGCGGCTGGGCGACCTCGGCGACCCCGTGCGTGGCGGCGTAGTGCTGGCCGATCGTCAGCACCCGCGGCGTGAGCCGCCAGCGGCGGCCGTGCGCGGCGACGTACCCCAGCTGCTGCAGGGTGAGCAGGATCCGGCGGACGGCCGGCCGGGACAGGCCGGTCGCCGCCGCGAGCTCGGCCAGCGTGGGGTCGGGCAGGTCGCGGTCGAAGGCGAGCAGGACAGCGAAGCCGCGCTCGATGCTCTGGATGAAGTCCCGGTCGCTGACGGTCCCGTCCGCCTCACTCATAGCCCCGTCCTCCTGATTGATCGCAACTGGGTACCGATGGGGGTGGTCCGACCCGTTGACGCGGGCCTGTGACCACAGCCACAGTCGTGTGAACGCAAAGCGTGCAGAGAGTACGCAGAGCGTACACCGGAGGTGGGATCCATGGACGCACGAACGCTCCGGAACGCGTTCGGCCAGTTCGCCACGGGCGTCACCGTGGTCACCTGCAGCACCGACGGCGGCGAGCCGCACGGCGCCACCGTCAACGCGTTCACCGCGGTCTCGCTCGAGCCGGCCCTGGCCCAGGTCACCCTGGGCCGCTCGTCGCGGGCGTGCGAGTACCTGAAGGGGCAGCCCTTCACGATCAACGTGCTCGCCGCCGACCAGCTCGACGTGGCCTGGCACTTCGCCGGCCGCCCGGCCGACGAGCCGCCGCGCTGGGCGGACGGGCCCACCGCCCCGCTTCTCGAGGGCACCGCCACGACGATCTCGTGCCGGCCCTGGCGCACCTACGACGGGGGCGACCACCTCATCGTGATCGGCGAGGTCGCCGACGTCGGCATCCACGACCGCGACCCGCTGCTCTTCCACGGCGGCACGTTCCGTCACCTCTCACCCGTCGAGACCGGCGTGCACTGGGGCGGCTCCCTGGACTGCCCCCACCGCGGCTGGTTCGACGCCACCGCCACCTTCACGCCCCTCACCACCGCCGGGCTCTCCTGAGCCCCGCAACCGACCCAAGGAGCATCCGTATGACCGTCACAGAGGACCGCACGACCCAGCAGACCGGCGCGCCGGTGACCGCCCCGATGACCGGCGACGAGTACATCGAGTCGATCCGCGACGACCGGGAGATCTGGATCTACGGCGAGCGGGTCGAGGACGTCACCGAGCACCCGGCGTTCCGCAACCCGGTCCGGATGACCGCCCGGCTGTACGACGCGCTGCACGACGACGCGACCAAGGCCAAGATCACCGTCCCGACCGACACCGGCAACGGCGGCTTCACCCATCCGTTCTTCCGCACGCCGCACAGCTCGGCCGACCTGCAGCAGGACCGCGTCGCCATCGAGCACTGGGCGCGGCAGTCGTGGGGCTGGATGGGCCGCAGCCCCGACTACAAGGCCAGCTTCCTCGGCACGCTCGGCGGCAACACCGAGTTCTACGCGCCGTACGAGGAGAACGCGAAGCGCTGGTACAAGGAGAGCCAGGAGAAGGTCCTCTACTGGAACCACGCGATCATCAACCCGCCCGTCGACCGCAACCTGCCGCCGGACGAGGCTGGTGACATCTTCATGCGCGTCGAGAAGGAGACCGACGCCGGCGTGATCGTGTCCGGCGCCAAGGTCGTCGCGACCGGCTCGGCGATCACCAACTACAACTTCATCGCGCACTACGGGCTCCCGATCAAGAAGAAGGAGTACGCGATCATCTGCACGGTGCCCATGGACGCACCGGGCGTGAAGCTGATCTGCCGCCCGTCGTACACGATGCAGGCCGACGTGATGGGCAGCCCGTTCGACTACCCGCTGTCGAGCCGGATGGACGAGAACGACACCATCTTCGTCTTCGACAAGGTGCTCGTGCCGTGGGAGAACATCTTCCTGTACGGCGACGTCGACAAGATCAACGGCTTCTTCCCGCAGTCCGGGTTCATCCCGCGCTTCACCTTCCACGGCTGCATCCGGCTCTCGGTGAAGCTCGACTTCATCGCCGGCCTGCTGCTCAAGGCGCTGGAGTGCACCGGCAGCAAGGACTTCCGCGGGGTGCAGACGCGCGTCGGCGAGGTGATCGGCTACCGCAACACCTTCCGGGCGCTGGCCGACGCGATGGCGCTCAACCCCGACGAGGGACCCAACGGCACCGTGCTGCCCAAGCTCGACTACGGCCTGGTCTACCGGCAGCTGATGATCGAGGCCTACCCGCGGGTCAAGGAGATCATCCAGCAGGACGTCGCGTCCGGCCTGATCTACCTCAACTCCAACGCGGTCGACTTCAAGACCCCGGAGGTCCGGCCCTACCTCGACCGGTTCGTGCGCGGCTCCAACGGCTACGACGCGGTCGAGCGCACCAAGCTCATGAAGGCGCTCTGGGACGCCGTCGGCACCGAGTTCGGCGGCCGCCACGAGCTCTACGAGCGCAACTACTCCGGCAACCACGAGAACGTCAAGGCCGAGGTGCTGTTCGCCGCCGAGGCACAAGGCGAGACTGATGCCATGAAGAACTTCGCCGAGTCGATGCTCGCCGAGTACGACCTGGACGGCTGGACCGTTCCCGACCTGGTCAACCCCACCGACGTCTCTCGGATCCTGAACAGGAGCAAGTGACATGAGCACCACCCAGCAGTCGCCGACAGCCGCCGGTTCCGGCGCGAACGCCAGCGAGAACTTCAAGGCCTCGGCCGAACGCCGCGGTGTCGCCGACACCCCGCCCGAGCGGGTCGCCGCGATCGTCACCGCCGTGCTGAAGGGCGTCCACGGCGCCATCCAGGAGTACGACGTCACGTACCCGGAGTTCCAGGCCGCGAAGGCGTGGCTGATGGCGGTCGGCGAGGGCGGGGAGTGGCCACTCTTCATGGACGTGTTCGTCGAGCACGCCGTGGAGGAGCAGGTCGCGGCCTCGCAGCACGGCACCAAGGGGTCGATCGAGGGGCCGTACTACCTCGCCGACCAGGTCCGGCTCGAGTCGACCTGCCGGCTGCCCCGGCGCGACGACGAGCCCGGCACGGCGCTGGTCCTCGAAGGGCAGGTCCGAGGCCTCGACGGCACCCCGCTCGGTGGTGCCGAGGTGGACATCTGGCAGGCCGACGCCGACGGCTACTACTCCGGCTTCGCGCCGCACCTCCCGGAGGGGAACCTGCGCGGTGTCGTGGTGACCGACGCCGAGGGCCGGTTCTCGATCAGCACGGTCCAGCCCGCGCCGTACCAGATCCCGACGGACGGCCCGACGGGCCGGCTCATCGAGGCGGCCGGCTGGCACCCGTGGCGCCCGGCGCACCTGCACATCATGGTGCGCGCCGACGGCCACCGGACGATCACGACCCAGCTCTACTTCGCCGGCGGCGAGTGGCTGGACTCCGACGTCGCCGAGGCCACCAAGCCCGAGCTCGTCATCGACCCGCAGGACGACGGCACCGGCACCCGCCGCGCGACCTACGACTTCGAGCTCGAGCCGGCCTGACGGTGTGATGGAGCCACGCCGACGCGTCTGGGGCAGCTGGCCGGAGCCCGGAGAGCTGGAACGCTCCGTGGTGACGATCGGGGTCTTCGACGGCTTCCACCGCGGCCACGTCGCGCTCGTCGAGGCGGCGCTGGCCGCGGGCACCAGGCGGGGGTCCCCGACGGTTCTGCTCACCTTCGACCCGCACCCGCTGGCCGTGCTCGCACCCGCGCAGGCCCCGCGCCAGCTGCTTCCCGTGGACGACCGCGTCGAGCATGCGTTCGCCCTGGGGGTGGACTGCGTCGTCGTGCTGCCGTTCACGGCGGAGCTGGCCGAGCAGTCGGCCACTGACTTCGTCGAGCAGGGTCTGGTCGGACGGATGGGCGTCGAGTCGCTGGTCGTCGGCAGCAACTTCAGGTGCGGCCGCGGCGGCGAGGGCGACGTCGACCACCTGCGCCGTGCGGGTCGCCGGCACGGCTTCGACGTGCGGGTCGTGGACCTGGTACGGCGGGGCGAGCGGACGTGCTCGTCGACCGAGGTGCGCCGGGCGCTGGCGGCCGGCGACGTCCACGACGCGTTCGACGTGCTGGGCCGGCACGACCCGCGCATCGCGGCGGCGGCCGGCTGAGCTCTACCAGAGCCCGTAGAAGGGGCCGAACAGGTAGAACCAGACGAAGCCGATCGTGTCGTCGAAGCCGTGCGCCAGCACCGGCGCCCACAGCGTGCCGGTCCACAGCCGGAGCAGGGCGAACACGACGCCGCCGAGCGCGCTCGCCACCACGCCGACCACCCCCTGCTCGGTGTGCAGCAGTCCGAACAGCGCCGAGGACAGCACGACCGCGGCGACGACCGCCGCCCGGCCGCCGCCGAGCAGGTCGCGCAGCCGGGTGAGCAGGTAGCCGCGGAACGCCGTCTCCTCGGCCAGGGCCGCGACCACCCAGGACAGCACCAGGTAGGCGGCGAGCAGGCCCAGGTCGCCCTCGAGGTGCGCGAACGCACTGACGTCCTGGCGCTGCCCGCTGAGGTGGTTGGTCACCGGGATCAGCAGCGCGACGTTCAGCAACGTCCACCCGGCCGCGAACGCCAGCATCCGGCCGGCGAGCCGCCACGGGTGGGCCGGGCGGTGGAACCCCAGCGACGACGGGCGCTGCCGGCGGACCACGAGAGACACCCCGGCCATCACCACCAGCACCAGCGAGGGGATGAACCAGTCGGCGACGACCGCGACCGTGGCCGCGGCCACCTCCACGAGAGTGAGCACGGTCCACCACGGGCGCCGGCCGCTGCGGCCTGGGGGTCGCGCGCCGGTGCCGCCGCTCGGTGAGGTCTCGGCTTTGGTGGTCATGGCGTCGCCCCGGTGCCCGTCGCGCGCGCATCACTGGCCGCGACCTCGTCGAGGACCGGAGACGACCTGGGCGGCGGCACCACCGCGGTGGCCCCGGTGGCCCGGTCGAGCAGGGCACGGCGGTGGAACCAGGCGACGGCGAGCGCCACGAGCACGAACCCGACCATGTCCCACGGCTGCGCGTCGGGCCAGGCGGGGCCGTTCATCTGCGCGTGGAAGAGGACGGCGACCAGCAGGCTGCCGCCCGCGGCGTTGAACATCGCGGTGAGGATGACCGAGATCGCGACCACGCCGAGGAAGAACGGCCAGAAGCTCCACGCGGCCTGCTTCGTGCCCGAGAGGAAGAAGGCCGGCGTGTGCCAGACGGCGGACACGACGCCTACGACGAGTGCCGCCACCAAGGGCGTGAACCGCCGCTGCAGCAGCGGCAGCGCGACGCCCCGCCAGCCGAGCTCCTCGAACGGGCCGATCAGGAACGCCGGGAGCAACGCGGGCAGGACGCCGTACCAGGGGTCGAAGGGGAAGTCCCCGGCGGAACCGCTCGCGGCCGCGCCCAGGTAGAAGACCGCGGGCATGCCCAGCGCCAGCAGCAGCCACCAGCCCAGGCCCATGCGCCAGAGCCGGAGGCGCCGGAGCAGCCCGACCACGCCGGCGCGACCGTGGTGCCGCCACACGAGGAACAGGGCGACGAGACCGGGCGCCCAGACCGTGACGACGAACGCCGGGTTGGTGTACCCCATGGGCCCGAGGAGCGCCTCGACCTGGTCCATGAACAGGACCACCACGACGCCCAGGCCCCAGCTCAGGGCGAACGTCCCGGCGAAGAACCACCACGCGGTCCGGGCGGTCATCGGGATCCTTCTTGCCGACGCGAGAGCAGCCCGAGCACGACCAGCAGGCCGGCCACGGTCCCCATCACCGCCTGCAGCATGCTCGGCCCGACGAACGGGACCTGCACGACGAGCTCGAGGGCCAGCAGCAGACCGGCCACGACCGCCGCGGTCCCGAGGCGCCGCGAGCGACGCCAGGCGAGCACCGCGACCACGCCGCACGGCACGGCGACCGAGGTCGCGAGCCAGAGACCGGGCAGCACCCACGAGTCCAGGCCCAGCGGGTCCAGGTCGCTGACCGGCGGCGTGAAGGTTCCGGTGACGAGCTGGACGGCGCCGGCCAGCCCAGCCAGGGCGGTGACGCCCGCGACGATCCCGAGCGTCCGCCGCCACGCGACCGGCCGCGCGACGGTGGGGGAGGTGGTTGCGGTGCTGACGTCGTGCACGCTCATGGCGACTCCTCGGCTCTCACTCCGACTCTCCTCGCGCGGCGACCGCCCGGGCAGGGCTGGAGTCCCCGCCGTCGACGGTCCTCCGGCCCTGTCCCGGCGTGGCCCGGTGCCGCCAGGCTCGGGGCATGAAGGCAACGCTCCCTGCGCTCGCCGGCGCGTCCGTGCTCTCGGCGTACGCCGCGCTGCAGGTGCTGGGGCGGACGTCGGGAAGCACGCCGGCGGAGCGTCGCGCGGCGCTGCCCGGGGACGCGCTGGTGCCCGACGCGCACCTCGTCACGGACCACGCCGTGAACGTCGCGGCGTCGCCGGACCAGGTCTGGCCCTGGCTGGCGCAGATGGGCTGGCACCTCGGCGGCTACTACACCCCGCGCTGGGTCGACCGGCTGATGTTCCCGGACAACCGGCCGAGCCTCGACCACCTCGACCCGATGCTGGTGCGCGACCTCGGACCCGGCGACGTGATCCCCGACGGCCCGCCCGGCACGGCGGCGTACGTCGTGGTCGAGGCCGAGGCGCCGCACCTCCTGCTGCTGCACTCGACCACCCACGTGCCGCCGGGCTGGGGCGAGAGGTACGGCGCCCGGATCAGCTGGACCTGGTGCTTCCTGCTCACGGCGACCGCCGGCGGGACCCGGCTGCACACGCGCGTGCGTGGGCACATGCAGCCGCGGTGGTTCGCCGCGTTCTACGTCGCGACGATCGTCCCGGCCGACCACCTGATGGCCACCGGGATGCTGCGCGGCATCAGGTGCCGCGCCGAGGAGTCGGCGTGCCGGGCCCGGCTGCAGCCGGACCCGACGTCCCCTGTCCCGAGGGGCTGACGCGCCCGCGGCGGTACCCCCGACCCCGGCGCACATGCGCGTCCCGTGCGGCCGCCGACGAAGCGAGCACAGGCATGCCGACGAGCGAGGTGGGCACCGCCCCCACATGCCCGTGGACCTCGCGCCCTCCGTCTGCTCCGCCAGGCACGTCGTACGAGGTGCTCAGCCCGCGCACGATGCCGTCCGGTGGATCGCGGGGCCCTTGTCAGGAGAGGAGTGAGACCACGATGCCGAGCATGTCGAGCAACGTGAAGAACGAGAAGCAGTACGAGGCGCTCGAGGACAAGGGCATGCGCACGGAGCGGAGCTCCGAGGGTGCGTCCATGAGTCGAGACGCGTGAAACCCGTCCCCGAGACCGTCGAGGCGCTGCGCGCGCTGCACCTCGGCGACGGCGAACGCGGCGACCTCGCCGACCTGGAGAGGCTCTCGTGCCGCGTGGAGGCGCTGGTGCCGACCTGCACGGGCATGAGCATCGCGCAGTCGCCAACCGGCATCACGTTGACGTTCGTCACTCCGGGAACACCGTTGCAGAGGACGGACCCGCTGGACTTCCTCATCCGGTCGCGGGACGGCGAGGGGGCGACCCGGCTCCGCGCCGTGCCGGACGACCCGACCGACGAGGAGGCCTGGCGCCTCCACGCCACCGCCGATGCCTCAGCCGGGGTGCGCAGCACGCTGTCGCTCCCGCTGGTCGAGGAGGGCGAGGTGCTGGGCAGCGTCACCCTGTACGGCGAGCACCCGGACACCTTCGCCGGCAGGGAGGAGGAGCTGGCGGCCGTCGTCGGTGCCTGGGCTCCCGGCGCCACCAGCAACGACGACCTGTGGTTCTCCTCCCGGCTGCGCGCCGCGGCCGCTCCGACGATCGTCGCCGAGCAGGAGACCATCGACGTCGCGGTCGGTGTCGCGGCGGCGCGGTTGAACCTCCGTCTCACGGAGGCACGGCGGCGGCTCCGCGAGGCGTCCTCGCGCGCGGGCATCAGCGAGCCCACGCTCGCGCGGATGCTGCTGAACGGGCAGCGGGGCTCCTGAGCGACGGTCAGGCTCCCGGGTCCTCCGTCGCTGCGTCGTCTGCGTCGTCCAGGTCCTCGCGGAGGTTCCCGAGGATCCGCGTGATGAGCCGGGACACGTGCATCTGCGTGACCCCGATGTCCTCGGCGATCTCCTGCTGCGTGGCCTGGTGGAAGAACCGCAGCTCCACGATGCGGCGGTCCCGCTCGCCGAGCCGGCGCACCAACGGAGCAAGGGTCATCCGCGCCTCCGCGCTGGCCAGGTCGTGCGACTCGTCGGTGAGGCGCTCGCCGACCGTCGTGGTCGAGTCCTCGACCAGAGGCCGGTCGAGTGACGTCGGCTGGAAGCACCCGTCCGCCGACATCGCCTCGTCCAGGTCGACGCCGTCGACGTGCAGCTCGTCGGCGAGCTCGTCCCGGTCGGGAGAGCGCCCGAGCTGCTGGGCCATGTCCGAGCGTGCGCTCGAGATCCGTGCCTGCAGCTCCTGCACGCGTCGGGGCGGACGGACGGACCAGCCGCTGTCGCGGAAGTGCTTCTTCAGCTCGCCCCGGATGCAGGGGACGGCGTACGAGAGGAAGTCCGACGACAGCTCGGTGTCGTAGTTCTGCGCAGCGCGCGTCAGCGCCAGGTAGGCCACCTGGTCGAGGTCGTCCTCGTGGAGCCCGCGGTCGCGGTAGCGCTGGGCGACGGAGCGGGCGACAGGCATGTTGAGCAGCACGACCTGCTCGACCAGGTTGTCCCTCCTGGCGGGTCGGGCATGGCGGGCCTCGTCGAGGCAGTCGGCGGTGCGGGCCATGCGCTCCGCACGTGGAAGTTCGGTGGTAGGTGCGGCGGACGTCATGTCGTTGCTCCTGGGGGTGTGCGTCCGAGACGCCGCCGGTGAGCTCCAGCGACCCTGTGCACGGGACGACCGCTCGCGGTCGCGCTTCTTCGCACGCTACCCCGCGGACACACCAGGGCAAGTCGGGCGTCGTCGACCACACCGCGATACCGGCGCGCCAGGCGAGGTTCGGACGGTGCAGATCTGGGTAGGGCCTCGGGTATAGCCATCACCGCTGGAGAGAACGGCGGGGCCGAGACGCACGACGGAGCAGTACATGTCGACGTCGCACCGAGCCCGACGCACGCCGTCCGGGGTCACCGAACAACCGCTCACCCGCTCCCAGCGCATCGAGCGCACCGCCCACCTGCTGGAGCAGGCCCAGACATCGAGACCCGCTCAGCGACACCGCCTGCTCGACGAGGTCGTCGTGCTCAACATGCCGGTGGCCCGCTCGGTGGCGCACCGCTACCGCAGCAAGGGCATCGCCGAGGACGACCTTGACCAGGTCGCCTTCATGGCCCTGGTCCGCGCGGCCCACCAGTTCGATCCCGGCTTCGAACGTGACTTCCTCTCCTACGCGGTGCCGACCATCCGCGGGGAGCTGAAGAAGCACTTCCGGGACTCGGGATGGACGGTCCGGCCACCCCGCTGGATCCAGGAGCTGCAGGGCCGCATCGCCGAGGCGGCCGCGGAGCTCACCCAGGAGCTCGGCCGGTCGCCGCGTCCGTCCGAGATCGCCGACGTGTTGGAGGAGGACCCCGAGCGGGTGCTGGAGGCGCTGAGCACCGACGGCTGCTACCTCCCGGACTCGCTGGACCGTCCGGTGCGCGAGGACGAGTCGAGCGGCTCGAGCCTCGGGGACCACCTCGGCGACGAGGCCGCCGCGTACGACGCGGCCGAGGCCCGGCTCCTCCTCGCGCCCGTCGTACGGCGGCTCGGCGAGCGGGACCGCCGGATCCTGGACCTGCGCTTCTTCCACGACCGCACGCAGCAGGAGATCGCCGACGAGATCGGCGTGACCCAGATGCACGTGTCGCGCCTGCTCGCGCGCATCCTCGACGACCTGCGCTCGCAGCTCGACGAGGACGACGCGGCCGCCGAGCACCTGGCGCTGAGCGGCTGAGCCCGGGGGAACAGAGAGGACTACCTGGCGGGCACGTGGGCACCGCCGGCGCATGAGCGAACTCAGCGCCCTGGTCCTCAACTGCAGCCTGAAGCCGGCACCGACCGCCTCCAGCAGCGAGACGCTGGGGCAGGAGCTGCTCGACGCCCTCGCCGAGCACGACGTGCGCGGAGAGCAGGTGCGCGTGGTCGACGAGCGGGTGAGCTTCGGTGTCCAGACCGACGAGGGAGACGGTGACGGGTGGCCCTCGATCCGCCGGCGCATGCTCGACAGCGACATCGTGGTCATCGCGACACCGATCTGGCTGGGACAGCCCTCGTCGGTGTGCAAGGTCGTGCTGGAGCGGCTCGACGCGGAGCTGTCCGAGACCGACGACGAGGGCCGCATGCTCACGTACGGCAAGGTGGGCTGCCTGGCCGTCGTCGGCAACGAGGACGGCGCCCACCACGTGACCGCGGAGGTCTACCAGGCGATGAGCGATGTCGGCTTCACGATCCCCGCGAACGGCGTCACCTACTGGGTCGGCGAGGCGATGCAGCCGACCGACTACGCAGATGTGGACCCGCGGCCGCAGAAGACGGCGCAGACGACCAAGACTCTCGCGGCGAACGCCGCGCACCTGGCCCGTCTGCTGCGCTCCTCGAGCTACCCCGCCGCCTGAGGAGGGACCGACATGGATGCCCGTGCCTTCGCCGAGCTGGCCCGTGAGCTGGCGGCTCAGCCGGACGAGGTCGTCACGTTCGAGCAGGTCGTCAAGCGAGCTCTGGAGGTCGTGCCCGGGTGCACCCACGCGGGCGTCACGCTGCGGACGCGCCGCGGACGCCTCGAGTCGACCGCCACGAGCGACGGCGTCGTCGTCGCCTGCGACGAGCTTCAGTACGAGCTCGGTGAGGGGCCGTGCCTCGAGGCGGTGACCGAGGACTTCTCGTACGTCTCCAACGACCTGGCGCACGACGACCGGTGGCCGCGGTGGGGGCCGCGGGCCGCCGAGCTCGGGGTCGGCTCGGTGATCGCCGTCCAGCTCACGGACACGACGAACGTGCTGGGCGCGCTCAACATGTACGGCGACGGCCCGCGGGCGTTCAGCACGAACGACGTGGACCTCGCGATCACCTACGGCATCCACGCCACCACCGCCATGCGCACGGCCCGGTTGATCACCGGGCTGGAGTCGGCACTCCGGTCGCGGCACGACATCGGCCTGGCCCAGGGGATCCTCATGCAGAAGTTCCGCCTCACGCCCGACCGGTCGTTCGAGGCGCTGCGGCGGGTGTCCAACGACCGCAACGTCCCGCTGCGGGACCTGGCGCGGCAGGTCGTGGAGCACGGCGGGATCCCGACGGCCGGTGACGACCCCGGCTGACGACGCCGGGTGGAAGCCGGCCTCGAGCCCGAGGCGCATGGTCACTGTGCGACCGGGTACCGCAACCCGTGGAGCCCGCTCCGACGCCGAGCCCACTCGACCCCGACCTGCCCGGGCCGGACCCGACCGAGCCGCAGACCGAGCCCTCCACTCCGCCGCCGCCTCCGGGCTGACCGGACGGAGCGAGGATGACGACCGAGGTCCTGCCCGCACGGCAGGACCCGGACGGACGGAGTGCCGATGACCGCCGACCTCGTCTACGCCTTCGTGGGCGGCGCCCTCCTGCTGGCCGTGACGCTCCCGGTCCTGCTGCACCGGCAGGCCGTCTCGGCCCCGATGGTGCTGCTGACCGTCGGGGCGCTGCTCGGGCTGCTCCCGATGCGCGACGCCTCGCTGTCACCGGGGGAGCACCGGGTCTTCGTCGAGCACCTGACCGAGTTCACCGTGGTGGTCGCGCTGATGGGCGTCGGGCTGGCGCTGGACCGGCCGCTGCGCTGGCTCCGGCCCCGGAGCTGGGGTGCGTGGAGCACGACGTGGCGCATGCTCGGCATCGCGATGCCGGTGTGCATCGCGGGCGTCTTCCTGCTCGGGTGGGGGCTGCTGGGGATGGCCCCCGCGGCGGCGCTCCTGCTCGGAGCCGCCCTGGCGCCGACGGACCCGGTGCTCGCGTCCGACGTACAGGTGGGCGGGCCGACGGTGCTCGAGGACGACGCCCAGGAGCACGAGGGCATCGACGAGGACGACGAGGTGCGGTTCGCGCTGACGTCCGAGGCGGGGCTCAACGACGGCCTCGCCTTCCCCTTCGTGCACGCGGCCCTGCTGGTGGCGGCGTCGGCCGGCGCGGCTTCGTGGACCGTCTGGTTCGCCTGGGACCTGGTGGGCCGGGTGGTGCTCGGCGTGCTCGTCGGCGCCGCGACCGGGTGGGTGCTCGCGCGCGCGGCCTTCCGCTCGCCCGCCCCGTCGCTGCGGCTGGCGGAGTCGGGGGAGCCCTTGCTCGCCCTGGCCGCCGTCCTGCTGTCGTACGGCGTCACCGAGCTGGTGCACGGCTACGGCTTCGTCGCGGTCTTCGCCTGCGCGGTGGCGCTGCGCCAGGCGGAGCGCGGGCACAGCTACCACGAGCACATGCACGCGATGATCGAGCGGCTCGAACGCCTGATGACGCTCGTGGTCCTGCTCCTGCTCGGGATGGCGCTGACCAACGGCCTGCTGGAGCACCTCACCTGGCGCAGCGTCGTGATCGGTGTCGGGCTGCTCCTGGTGGTGCGGCCGCTGTCGGGCGTCGTGGCGCTCTTCCTCGGCCGCACCGGGCGCCCAGGCACCGGCCCGTTCCGCCCCGCGGAGCGGTTCGCCGTCGCCTTCTTCGGCGTGCGCGGCGTGGGCTCGCTCTACTACCTCGCGTATGCCACGGGTCAGGCCGACTTCGGTGGGCACGACGAGCTGTGGGCGACCGTGGGGTTCACCGTCACCGCCTCGGTGCTGCTGCACGGCATCACCGCGACGCCGTGGCTGCGCCGGCTCGAGCGGACGCGGGAGCGCGTCCGTGCCGACGGCGGGTCCTAGTCGGCGACGAGGAGGTCTCCACCGCCGCGGCCTGGCCTCGTGGCCATGGCCTGGATCAAGGGGACGGCTCGCCGTACCTGCGCCTGCGAGCGATCGACGGTGCGCCGAGGGTGCGCGACGACGACTACGCTGGTGGGGTGCCGACACCTCGGGCCGACCACGACGACCCCGCTACCTCCACCGTGTCGTCGCACGACCGTGCCGAGCTCCTGGCGCGGCTCGCCGCCGAGCTCCAGCAGGCGCCCGGCGAGGCCCTGACCGCGAGGACGATGGTCGAGCGCACTCTCGACCTGCTGCCCGGGGCGGACTGCGCGAGCATCACGGTCCGCGCCCGGCACAACCGGTTCGTCACGCTCGGCGCGACGGACGACTGCGCCGCTCTGGCGGACGCTCTCCAGTACGACCTCGGCCAGGGGCCGTGCCTCGAGGCGGGCGACCACGTCGAGTGGTACCGCAGCGGGGACGTGGCCACCGACCCGCGGTGGCCGGTCTGGGGGCCTCGGGCCGCCGGCGAGCTCGGGGTCCGTTCGCTGCTCAGCGTCCGGCTGGTGGGGGAGACGGACTCCCTGGGCGCGCTCACCGTGTACGCGCGCTCCGCCGGCCGCTTCGGCGACCGGAGCGACATCGACCTGCTGCTGCTCTTCGCGACCCACGCGACGATCGCCCTCGCCGCCGCCCGGGAGGTCAGCGGGCTGCAGACGGCCGTGCACTCGCGGCACGTCATCGGGATGGCGCAGGGCGTCCTCATGGAGCGCTACGACCTGGACTCCGACCAGGCGTTCGCCTTGCTCCGGCGGTACTCCAACGCCCTGAACGTGAAGGTGCACGACGTCTGCGAGGACATCGCCGCCACCCGGCGGCTGCCGGTCCTGCCCGACTGAGGCAGCGCGTGCCGGTGCCGGTCCCGCCATCGCCCTCCGAGACGTCACCGGCGCTTGTGTCACAGTGGCGGGAACCGACGTCGACGTCTGTTGGGGCGACCACATGAGCACGCAGGACCGCGCCGCGCTGCTGGCCGACATGGCCGGCGAGCTGAAGCGAGCACCCGACGACGAGGTCACCGCCAAGACGATGGTCGCCCGCACCCTCGACCTCCTGCCGAGGTCGGACGCCGTCAGTCTCACCGTCCGCGGCCGGCACGGCCGGTTCGCGACGCTGGGCGCGACGGACGAGCGCGCCGAGCGCGCCGACGCGCTGCAGTACGACACCGGCGAGGGCCCCTGCCTCAGCGCGGTGGAGCAGGCGGACTGGTTCCGCAGCGGCGACGTCTCGGTCGACGCCCGGTGGCCGACCTGGGGGCCGCGCGTCGCCGCCGAGGTCGGGGTCCGCTCCCTGCTCAGCGTCCGGCTGATGGGCGACGAGGACGCCCTCGGCGCGCTCAACGTGTACGGCGTGGAGCCGGGGCTCTTCACCGACCCAGACGACATCGACCTGCTGCTGCTCTTCGCGACCCACGCGGCGATCGCCCTGTCCGCCGCCCGGGAGATCGCCGGTCTGCAGACGGCCGTGCACACGCGGCACGTCATCGGCCTGTCCCAGGGCATCCTCATGGAGCGCTACGACCTCAGCGCCGACCAGGCCTTCGCGCTGCTGCGCCGCTACTCCAACGACCTCAACGTCAAGCTGCACGACGTCGCGCACGAGCTCGCCACCCACCGCGAGCTGCCGGACCTGCCCGGGGCGCGCCGCCCCGAGCCCGACTGACCGAACCCGGGTCGGACCCGGCGGCTCACCACGACGAGGGCAGGTCGCCGGCCAGGTCGTCGCTCGGGGCACCGTCCTCGGCCGCCCCCGAGAGCCGCGACGGGCGCTGCTGCTGGGAAGGGCGCACACGCGCACGTGCAGTCGATCAGCCGGACTGCGCCGCTGCGACCGACCGGACGTCCAGCCAGCGCGGCACCGTCGCGCAGTACTCGTCGTACGCCGCGCCGAACTTCGCCGCCAGGGCCTGCTCCTCGAAGAGCACCTGGTACCGGTCGATGAAGGTGACGAACGTCGCGGCCGGCACGAGCGCCCGCCAGGAGCCGCGGTACGCCGCGTGAGCGAGCAGCAGGCCGGTCATGCCGACGTACATCGGGTTGCGGGTCAGCGCGTTGGCGCCCGTCGTCACGAGCGTCGAGGCCTGCTCGGGCTCGAACGGCTGGACCGTGGTGCCGCTGCGGCGGAAGCGGGTGGCCGACGCGCCGGCCAACGACGCCGACGCGACCGCCAGAGCGACGGCCACCGTCGTCCGGCCGCGGCTCGGCGTGGCGGACGGTGAGACGACCCGCTGGACGACGCCGGCGGCGAGCATCAGGAGCGGTGGCGGGAGGCGCAGCACACCTGACACGGTCCACCATCGGCGCGCGTACGTCGAGAGGTGGGGGCACGACCGGGTGGGCCGGTGCCCCACCCGAACGGTGTCTACCGAGGGGCCGGGGGGCGTGCTTAGCGTGAGAGGGACGCACGCGCACGGTGCATCCTCTCGGGCTGTCACGTCCGGAAGGGGGACGCCATGGTGACGACGGAACATCGGGCCCACCTCGCCACGACGAACCGGCTGCACATCGGCCCGGTGGTCGCCGGGTCCCTCCTGACCGGGCTCCTGGTCGCCGTGTTCCTCGTGCTCGCCCCCTTCGTCCCGCCGGAGGAGCACGTCGTCACCGGCGTGACCCTGCTCGGCTTCGCCGTCGGGTGGGCCGCGCTGGCGTTGCTGTCGACCCGGCTGACCCTGCAGCCGCAGCGCTGGGCCTGGGCACCGGCGGCGTACATGGCCGCGAGCGTGGCCGTCGTGCTCCTGGCGCCGGGGACGACGCTCGAGCGCGCCGCTGCCTGGGTGTGGCCGCCCGTGCTGCTGGTGCTGGTCGTGTGGATGTTCCTCCGCTCCCGCAGGGACCTGATCAGCGCGACGCGCCCTTGGCTGCTCTACCCGGTGTTCACCGTCCTGCTGGTCCTCGCCCTCGGCGGAGGCTACGAAGCGGTCAGCTCCGCGCGCGACGTGTCGGCGGCCGTGCCGGGCCGGCTCGTCGACGTCGGCGACCACCGGCTGCACCTCAGCTGCACCGGGTCGGGCAGCCCCACCGTCGTGCTCGAGCCGGGCGCCGGCCTGATGTCCGCCGAGATGGGCTGGGTCGCCCCGGCCGTGGCGCGCGACACGACGGTCTGCGTGTACGACCGCGCTGGCCGCGGCTGGAGCGACCCCGCGCCCACACCCCCCGACGGCGCCCAGACGGCCACCGACCTCCGCACGGCGCTGCACCGGGCCCACGTGCCCGGCCCGTACGTGCTCGCCGGGCACTCCTTCGGTGGGCTGTACGTCATGTCGTTCGCCGCGCAGTACCCCCGCGAGGTCGCCGGACTGGTGCTCATCGACTCCACCGCCCCGTCGTCGGCTCCCGTGCCCCCCGAGAGCACCGGGTACGACCTGGCCGGACGCGTGGCGGCAATCGCGGCGGCGACCACCCGCGTGGGCGTCGGCCATCTCCTCGCCCAGACGAGCTACGCCGACCTGCCCCCGGGGTCGCGTGACGTGGCCCGGGCCAGCGCCTCCACCGCCGACCACGTCGCCGGCACGGTCGAGGAGTACGCCGTGGGCTCCCGCTCGACCAGCCAGGCCGGGCGTCTCGACGACCTCGGCGACCGGCCGCTCGTCGTGCTGACCGCGGGCGTCGGCAGCGACGCCGAGTGGATCGCCGACCAGGACGAGCTGGCCACACTGTCGACCAACAGCCTGCACCGGGTCGTGGCCGGCGCCAGCCACGGCACACTGCTCGAGGACCCGGTTGCTGCCGCGGCTGTCAGCAAGGCCGTGCAGGACGTCGTCGAGTCGGTGCGAACGTCCTCGCCGCTGCCTCGCCGGTGACGGCCAGGGACCTCGGCCACGCTGTGCGGTGACGTTCGGCCCTGGCAGTCACGTCGTGCCGCCGTACGTTCGCTTGTATGGAGCGTGTGCTGGTCGACCGCTTCGGCGGGCCTGAGGTGATCAGGGTGGTGGAGGTCGACGACCCGCAGCCGGGTCCGGGTGAGGTGCGGGTCGAGGTGCTGGCCGCGGGGGTGTCGTTCACCGACGCCCAGCTGCGTGCCGGCACGTACCTGGGTGTCCCGAAGCCCCCGTTCACGCCGGGGTACGAGCTGGTGGGAGTGGTCGACCAGGTCGGTCCGGGCTGCACCCGGCTCCGGGTCGGGGACCGCGTCGCGGCCCTCACGGTGTGGGGCGCGGACGCCGAGCGCGTGTGCGTGCTCGAGGAGAACACGGTGGAGGTGCCCGACGACCTGGACCCGGCCGAGGTGGCCGGCCTCGTGCTGACCTACATGACCGCCTACCAGCTGCTCCACCGCATGGCCGAGGTCCGGGCGGGGGAGTCCGTCCTGGTGCACGGCGCGGCCGGCCGGGTCGGCACGGCGGTGCTGGAGCTCGGAGCGGTCGCGGGACTCCGGATGTTCGGGACCGCCGCGCACCGCGACCTGGCCACGGTGGAGAGCAAGGGCGCGGTGGCGATCGACTACCGCAACGACGACTTCCTCGCCCGGGTGCGGGCCCTGCCCGAGGGCGGCGTCGACGTGGTGCTCGACGGCATGGGTGGCGCGCTCTCGCTGCGCTCGTTCCGGGCGCTCCGGCCGGGCGGCCGGTTGGTCGTCTTCGGCCACTACTCGACGCTGTCGCACGGCCACAAGAGCTGGCGGGCGTGGGCGGAGTGGTACGCCGCGACGGGCGGCGTGGCGCTGTGGGGCCTGCTGTCGCCGCGGCGGAAGGTGATGGCCTACCGCATCCAGAAGCTCCGTGAGGGACGTCAGCTGGTCCCGGTCAGCAAGCGGTCCGAGGCGCTCCCGGTCGGCGGGGGTCCACGCGACCCGGCACAGTTCCGCGAGGACTTCTCCGCGCTGCTCGCGCTGCTGCGGGCCGGCCGGATCCGGCCGATGATCGCCGAACGCCTGCCGCTCTCCGAGGCGCGGCGCGCGCACGAGCTGCTGGCCGGCTCCGCGGAGAAGGGCAAGCTCGTCCTGGTCCCGGACGGGTCGGACCGACCGGGCTGACCGTCACCGGTCGGCCGCCCCGGACATTGCGATCGACCGGGCGGCGTCCATGCCGCGCATCGTCTCGGGCGCGGGGCGGGGCCGGCTCGCCGCGGGGCGCTCTGGACGCTAGCATCGTCATATGGCGATGAAAGAGGTGGTGGGCGATGTCATGGCGGCAGCCGTGCGGGACGACGATGTCGCGGAGGTCGACGAGGTCGCCGCGCTCACGGCGGCGGCCTGCCTGTTCCACGGCTTCAGCGACCGGTCGCGCCTGACGATCGTGCAGCACCTGGCGCTGGGGGAGCACCGGGTCGTCGACCTCACCCGGCACCTGGGGCTCGCGCAGTCGACGGTGTCGAAGCACCTCGCCTGCCTCCTCGACTGCGGGATCCTCACCGTACGTCCCGAGGGGCGCGCCTCGGTCTACGCGCTGGCACACCCGGACGCCACGCTGGCCCTGCTGGCCGCCGCGGAGCGGCTGCTCGGCGAGACCGGCGACGCCGTCGTGCTGTGCCCGCGGTTCGGCCCGGGTGGCACCGAGGAGCACGGGTGAGCGCCACGACTGCGGCGACGGTCGACCGCGACGAGCTGCGGCGCCGGCTCGGCCGGCGGGCGCAGCTGCTGGCGCTCGCGTCGGTGACCTACAACGTCGTCGAGGCGGCCGTCGCCATCGGTGCCGGGCTCGTCGCCGGATCGGTCGCCCTCGTCGGGTTCGGGCTGGACTCCGTGGTCGAGGTCTCCTCGGGGTTGATCATCCTGTGGCAGTTCCGGCACCGGATGCCCGAGAGCCGCGAGCGCCAGGCGCTTCGGCTCATGGCCCTCTCGTTCTTCGCGCTGGCGGCGTACGTCGCGTTCGAGTCCGTCCGTGCCCTGGTCATGGGTCACGACCCGGACGCGTCGCCCGTCGGCATCGCGCTCGCGGTCGCGTCGCTGGCGATCATGCCGTTCCTCTCGTTCGCGCAGCGGCGCACGGGCAGGGCGCTCGGTTCCAACGCCGTGGTGGCCGACTCCACCCAGACCCTGCTGTGCACGTACCTGTCGGCCGTCCTGCTCCTCGGGCTGCTGCTCAACGCCACCGTCGGCTGGTCCTGGGCCGACCCGGTGGCCGGCCTGGTCATCGCGGCGGTCGCGGTCAAGGAGGGTCGCGAGGCCTGGCGCGGCGAGGGTTGCTGCGCCGGCTGCGGTACCGACGCGAGCGGTCCGCGGGCGATGTCACTCCTGCCGGTCACCTCCGATCCGAAGGCGCGCGACTGATGGGCGCCGGGCACGGGCACGGTCACGCGCCTCTGGCCGGGTCGGAGGGGCACGCGGGCGGGAGGCACCGTTGGCGCCTCGCGGTCGCGTTCGGCCTCGTCGCGTCGTTCTTCGTGTTCGAGCTGGTCGTCGCCCTTCTGTCGGGATCGCTCGCCCTGCTGTCCGACGCCGGCCACATGGCCGCCGACGTGGTGGCGCTGGGCGCTGCCCTGGTCGCGACCCGGATCGCGACGAGACCCGACAGCAGCGGGCGGCGCACCTATGGCTCCTACCGCGCCGAGATCTTCGCGTCGGGCCTCACCGTCCTGCTCATGCTCGGCATGTCGGTGTACGTCGTCGTCCAGGCGGTGTCGCGGCTCGGTGAGGGCGTCGTGGTCGACACCGGTCCGATGCTCGTCGTCGGCGCGATCGGCCTGGCGGTCAACGTCGTCGCGCTCCTGCTGCTGCGCGGTGGGTCGTCGGAGTCGCTGAACGTCAAGGGCGCCTACCTCGAGGTCGTCGCCGACACCGCCGGCTCGGTCGGGGTCATCGCCGCCGGCTGGTTGATCGCCGTCACCGGTGACCCGGTGTGGGACACCGTCGTCGCGCTGGCGATCGGACTCTTCGTCGCCGTACGCGCGGTCGTCCTCGGCCGCCAGGTCCTCGCCGTCCTCGGCCAGCACGTCCCGGCGGACATGGACGTCGACGTGGTCGCGCGCGACCTCACGGCCGTCGACGGCGTCGACGACGTGCACGACCTGCACCTGTGGACCCTGACGTCGGGCATGCACGTCGCGACGGCACACCTCGTCGCGACCGAGTCGGGCGACTTCGCCGGCATCCTCGAGGAGGCCCGACGCGTGCTGCGCGACGACCACGGGATCGTGCATGCCACGCTGCAGGTGGAGCCGACGTCGAGCCGCGCCTGCCACGAGCTCGACTGGTGAGGGGACTGGCTCGGTTGGGGCGTTCCGATCTGGTGTGAATTCGCCATGGCGGAAGGACGGAGCCGCAGGGTCCACTGACGTTCTCAGCAGGACGTCACCATCGGCGTCCAGCCGGAACCGACGGGGGTTCTCATGGCTCACTCGATCTCGCGCGTCGTCATCGTCGTCGCGACGGCGCTGGCCGCCATCGGAGGGGGAGCGGCGCACGGCCAGGAGCTGACGTACGCCGACGGCGCCTCCGACGTCTACCTGCTCCAGGCCGACAACACCGCGACGCTCTACGGCGACATGGTCAACACCGACGTCGTGTCGGTGCTCGTCGACCACCGCAACCGGCAGATCAAGGCGAAGTTCGGCTTCACCGACCTCGCCCGCACGAGCCAGCGCTTCATCGCAGCCCTGAGCGTGCGCACCTCCGACAGCCGGCGCTACCGCGTGGTGGTCAACGCGCTCAGCTCCTGGCGCGGCGAGGCGGCGTTCGAGACCTGGAACGGCAAGGAGATCGAGTGCGCGTCGATCCACCACGCGATCGACTACGACGCCAACACGATCGAGCTCGCGTTGGACACGGACTGCCTCGAGAAGCCGCGCTGGGTGCAGGTGGGCCTGGTCACGGCGTCGACGCCGGACGGCAACACGGTGTACGTCGACGACGCGCAGCGCCCCGACTTCCCGCGGTGGAA
Organism: Nocardioides iriomotensis; assembly: GCF_004168035.1. GTDB lineage: Bacteria > Actinomycetota > Actinomycetes > Propionibacteriales > Nocardioidaceae > Nocardioides_B > Nocardioides_B iriomotensis. The sequence continues at coordinate 259,188 of NZ_SDPU01000035.1, forward strand.
CGTGTGGTCGAGCAAGGTCCGGCGCGGCTGAGGACGCGCCTCCAGCCGAGTCACGAAGGACGAACAGGCGGCGCGCGGCCGGCCTGGCATGATCCGCCGCATGATCATCGGTCTGGTCGGCGACCTCGAGGGTGACCGCGAGTGGGCCGTCAGCCGCCTCCGAGCACTGGGGGAGCGCGGCGACGTGGAGGTGGCCTGTCAGCTGGGTGACCTGCGGTTCGGCATGGGGGCCGACCCCGAGGGTTACCTCGCCGCGATCGAGTCGGTCTGCGCGGAGCTCGGGCTGCGGCTCCTCTGCATCGGTGGCAACCACGAGAACTGGGCTCGCCTCGACCAGCTGTGGGCCGACCCGCGCCGGCGCAGCGACGACGGCAGCCTGAGGCCGATCCAGCTGTCCGACCATGTCGCGATGCTGCCGCGCGGACATCGCTGGGAGATGGGCGGCCGCTCGTTCGTGGCGCTCGGGGGTGCTCCGTCGGTCAACCGCCACCTGCTGACCGAGGGGATCGACTGGTGGTCGTCCGAGGTGATCCGCGACGAGCACGTCGAGGCGACGATCGCCGGCGGCCACGCCGAGATCATGCTCACCCACGACAGCCCGGGACCGCCGTACTGCACCGAACCCGTCGCCGACATCATCCGGAGCAACCCGTGGGGCTGGCCGGACTCGTCGCTCGCCTACGCCCAGGACGGCATCGAGAAGGTCACGCGGGCCGTGCTCGGCGTCCAGCCGCTGCTGCTCGCCCACGGTCACTTCCACGTCACCGGCCAGGCCGCCGTACGACTCGCGGGGTCCGGCCACGACACGACGATCTGGTCCCTGGCCGCCAACCAGGACCCCGGCAACGTCCGGCTGCTCGACCTGGACACCCTCTCCGACGCGAGCGAGACGGACGGTTCACGACACCAGGAGGCCCGCAGCCGATGAGCTCGAGCGTCACGTGTGCCAACTGTGGGAGACCGCTGCCGGCCGACCATCCCGGGGACGGCGGGTACTGCGCGACCTGCACCACGGCCTGGAGCGGGGGCAGCGAGGCCGACCCGCCGTCGGCGGCCGACGTGGCCACCGACCCCCGCGGAAGTGCCCGTCTCTGTACCAACTGCGGGGCACCCTTGCCGGCCGGCAGACCCGCGAACCACGGCTACTGCGACGCCTGCACAGCCAGGTGGCAGCGAGGCAGGGCAACTCGGGCGAAGCCCGACTCCTGAACCGGTTGACGCGCGGGGCCGTCCTGAGGAATCTGAGGCAACGGGAGGCGTCCGCTCGGACGCACGATGACCGAGGAGCGCCATGCTGTTCCACATCAAGCAATCGCACGCACCGGCGGACTGCCCCTTCGGCTCGGGTGGATCGCGCTCGTTGTTCGACGGCGACCACCCCGACGTGACGGTCCACGGCTACTGGCTGGCGTTCCCGCAGCACACGACGTACCTGGTGGTGGAGACGGACGACATCGCGCACCTCCAGGCGTTCCTCAAGCCGGGCGCCGGCGTCACGTTGTGCGAGATCACCCCGGTCAGCGACCGGCCGGTCGCCCCCCACCGCTAGACGCTGCCGGAGAAATCTGCCGACGCCGGCGGCGCCTCGCGGCGATAGGCTTGTGCCTGTCGACACGGAAGGAGTCGTGTCATGGCGCTGCTGGCCTGGTTCGTGGGCATCACCCTGGTGCTCGGTCTGCTGTGGGCGGGGTGGTACGACCACAAGCAACGACGCCGCGGGGCCGACCCGCACGACATCAGGGGCGCCGCCCGCGACGCACGCACCAAGGCCGAGGGCAAGGGCACCGAATGGGGCTCCTAGTCAGGTGGCCACGGCGACACCGCCGGGGCAGGGCGACGAGCGCGACTCAGATCGCGAGCTGCCCGCCGTCGGCGACGAGCTCCGTCCCGTGGATGTAGGACGACTCGTCGGAGGCGAGGAACGCGACCAGCGCGCTGACCTCGTCCGGGTCACCGAACCGCTGCATCGGGATGGACGCGGCCGCGATCTGGTTGCGCAGCTCCTCCGGGACGGTGTCGACCAGCATCTTGGTCAGGATGCCGCCGGGGTGCACGGAGTTCACGCGGATGTTGCTCGCGCCGTACTCCGCCGCGACCGCCTTCGTCATCCCGCGGACTGCGAACTTCGCACTGGTGTACGCCAGGTTCGGTGTGTCCGGCTTGTGCTGGAAACCGGCGGTGGAGGAGATGTTGACGATGGACCCGCCGCCGACCTCGAGCATCCCGGGGATGACGGCGCGCATGCCGTAGAAGACGCCGTGCTGGTCGATCGCGATGGTGCGCAGGTAGTCCGCGTCGCTGAAGTCGGCTGCCTTGACCTCGGGGCCGGCGTACCCGGCGTTGTTCACCAGGACGTTCGGAATGCCGTAGGTCTCTCGAGCGATCTCGACGACCTGGGCCCACGAAGCCGGGTCGGTGACGTCGTGCTGGACGAAGACGGCGGCCCCGTCGATGGAGTCGGCGACCTGCTGACCCAGGTCGGCGTTCAGGTCGGTCAGGACGACCTTCGCACCGGCGGAGGCGAGCCGTCGTGCGTGCGCCTCTCCCGCACATCCCGGGCGGGCCGACCCGGCACCGCACGTCAGCCGAAGGTGGGGTGCTGCTGACTCACCATCCGAGCTCACGCAGCCGCGCGTCGCCGATTCCGAAGTGATGACCCACCTCGTGGATCACTGTCCGCCGAACCTGCTCGACGACCTCGGCCTCGCTGGCACACACCGCGCAGATGGCACGCCGATAGATCGTGATCCGGTCGGGCAGGGCGCCGGCGTACGACATCGAGCGTCGGGTCAGGGGCACGCCCTGATAGAGCCCCAGCAGGCCCGCCGGGCCGCCGTCGTGCTGCACCGTGACGGCCACGTTGCTCATGAGCTCGCCCAGCTCGTCCGGGATGCCGTCGAGCGCCTCGGCCACCATCACCTCGAAGCCCTCGGGATCGACCTCGACCATGCCGCAAGTGTCCAACCCGATGTGCACGCGCGGCCACCGACGTCGTCGCCTGGCCCCTCCCGTCATCGAGCCTGTGGCTCGCGGAGGTAGAGGTCGCGCAGCAGACTGATCTCTGCACCGTGGTGGAAGATCTCGACGCTCGTGTAGAGGACGACCCTCGCGACGGGCGCGTCGGCGAACTCGGGTGGACTCTTGGAGCCTTGCCGCGCGGCGAGGCCCTCGTCGCCGAGCTCGCGGACTCCGGCCACCCAGGCGGCGTAGGTGTCGTCGAGCCGGCGGAGAGCCGTCTCGGCGCTGCCCGGGTAGTCGAACGTCTCGGCCGTCACCCTCGGGCCACCGAAGTAGACGCCGTTCATGGAGGCGAGGGTCTCGATGAGGTGCCCGAGCCGCCAGGCGATGGTGGTCATCGGCGCCGGACCATCGGACGCCGGGCCGTAGTCCCAGGTGTAGTCGCCGGCCCCGTACGACACGGGTGCCGGGCTTTCCCCGCGGCGGTGGATCGTCCAGCTGCCGGGCGCCGGTGCCCAGTAGTACTCCTCGTCCGACAGCCCCTCCAGGCGGGGTCGCAGCCGTTGGTGCCAGTGCGTCTCGACCTGGTCGAGCAGCTCACCGTTCCAGTCGATCGCCATCGGCGGACGTGAGCGCCGTGACCGCGCCACCTTGGTCCCGCGGACCGCGACCGGCTGCGCCTCGTGCGACATGGAGCCCTCGTCGGGCGGGTCGGTGTCGGTCATGAGTGGGTGCCCAGTCGACGTCGCACCACGCGTCGCCGAAGGGTGGGCGAGGACACCACCTCGTAACCGGCCTCGACGAAGACCTGCACCAGCCCGACGGAGGCCTCGTCCCAGATCACGGACTTTCCCGGCGGCGGCTCGATCGGGTACCCCTCCAGGACCCGGGCGCCGACCTGCTCGCCGTACTCGACGGTGGCGGTGGCGAGCTCGTAGGTCAGCCCCGACTGGCGCCAGCCCTTGCGCACGACGAAACACGTGACCGACCAGACGCCCTCCAGATCGGGGTCCATCCGCATCCACGCCTGCTTCCGGCTCCACAGCCTGGGGTAGTTCTCGCGAGGCTCGACCGCGACCCAGCCGACCGCCTCGCCGTCGACGTACCCGATCAGCCCAGACGTCGGTCCGGTCGTCGTGCCGCAGGCGGTTTGCTCCAGCAGCGCGGCGTCCCTCTGCTCCTGGGTGGTGTCGCGCCAGATCCAGCCAGGCACCTTCAACGCTTGGCAGCGGCACTTGTGGGCGCCCCCCGTGGCGAACACCGCCTCGACGTCCTCTGGTGCTGCTTGGTTGGCCGGGAGCCAGGTGAACTCAGGCATGCGGCGACCCTAGTTGCCGGCCGGACGCTCGGAAGCGGATCAGGACCCGAGGTGTGAGCCGACGGGTCGCCGACGTCACCGCACTCGTCGAACGGGGTATCGCCCGAGGAGAGCCGCGGTCCGACCTCGACCCGGAACTGGTGACCGACCTCCTGCTGGGACCGCTCCACCACCGGCGTCGATTCCCACCGACCCTGTGGCCTGTCGCGTCCACGAATAACCGGCTGCGCATCCGGGGCAAGCGCGGCAGGCTCTGCCTGTGGCAACGGCGATCCAGACTCTTCAGGAACTGGTCTCCCGGGAGGCGCCGGGCTCACCCGTGGCCATGTACCTGACCGGCTCGTACTGCGACGGCGGGCTGCGCCCCGAGAGCGATCTCGACATCTTGCTCATCACCCGCGCGCCGCTACAGACTGGTGAACGTCGCGTTCTGGTGGAGCACCTCCTGCGCTGCTCCGGGAGGCGGGCCACCCTGCAGCCGGGCCGCCCCATCGAGCTGATCTCACTCGTCCAGGACGACATCAAGCCGTGGCGCTACCCGGCGATGCGCGACTTTCTGTACGGCGAGTGGCGTCGGGCCGACTACGAGGCCGGCGTCCTACCCCGCCGCGAGACCGATCCCAACCTTCCGGTTCTGATCACGTCCGCACGCCAGCACTCGTCCGTGCTGATGGGTCCGCCGCTGGTCGAGCTCACCGACCCGGTGCCCCGGGAGCACCTGACGCAGTCGATGTTCGACGCCTTGCCCAGCCTGCTCGACGGTCTCGTCGGCGACGAGCGCAACGTGCTTCTCACGCTCGCTCGCATCCTATTCTCGCTCCGCACCGGCCTCATTGCGCCGAAAGATGTGGCTGCGGCCGACATCTGTTCGAGCCTCGCATCGGCGCACGCAGACATCGTGGACCTCGCTGCGCGGGCTTACCGGGGCGAGGCCCGAGACGACTGGACCGAGCTCCACAGCGAAGCAGCCGCCACAGCCACGGCCCTGACTGATCGCATCCACGCGTTCCGGGCTTGACCCCACGGCCGGCCGCCACTCATCGCTGGGCCACCGAACCCCACGCCTGCGCTGTGATCCGTACGCGCTAATCGGCTCTCACGCGTCTGGTGTCGTATGCCCACATCGCGATCTCGACGCGGTTGCGGGCGCCGAGCTTGGTCATCAACGATGCGACGTGGGTCTTGACCGTGCTCAGGCCGACGAAGAGCTCGGTGGCGATCTCGGCGTTGGTCCGGCCCCGCGCCACCAGCGCGAGCACCTCCTCCTCGCGCTCGGTGAGCGGGTCGATGGGCTGGACCGGTACCACCGGCGCCTGGTCGGCGAAGGTCGCCAGCAGCCGGCGGGTGACGTTGGGGGCGATCAGCGCGTCCCCGTTGGCCGCCGCGTGGATGGCCTGCACGAGGAGCTCCGGCCCGGCGTCCTTGAGCAGGAAGCCGCGGGCGCCGGCGCGTAGGGCGCCGAGGACGTACTCATCGAGGTCGAAGGTGGTGATCACGACGACCGCCATCGGGTCTGTCACGCCTGGCCCGGCCAGGCGCCGCGTCACCTCGACGCCGTCGAGGCCGGGCATCCGGATGTCGACGAGGAGGACATCGGGACGCAGCCGGGTCGCCAGGTCGAGCGCTGCGAGCCCGTCTGCTGCCTCCCCCACGACCTCGAGGCCGGGTTGCGCGCCGAGGATCATCACCAGCCCGGTCCGGACCAAGTCCTGGTCGTCGGCTACGACAACACGGATGCTCATGCCGGCGCCTCCACCGGCAGCACGGCCTCGACCACCCAGCCACCCTCGGGCCCCGGCCCCGCGGAGAGCGATCCGCCGAGGAGCTGGGCGCGTTCGGCCATGCCCAGCAGGCCGAACCCAGGCTCCGGGGCTGACCCCGGCTCGGTCTGTCCATCGTCGCTGACACGCAGCCTGACGGCGTCGCCCTCCCGGCGTACGTCGATCCCGACGCGGGTCGCGCTCCGGGCGTGCCGTACGGCGTTGGTCAGCGATTCCTGCGCGAGCCGGTAGAGCGCGGCATCGACGGGTCGTGCCAGCCGGGTCAACGCACCGTCCAGCGAGACCTCGACGGTGGGCGTCGCGTCGGCGCGCGCCAGAGCGCGCAGGTCCGCGACACCCAGCTGCGGTGAGTAGGCGACGGCTTCCTCCTCACGCAGCACCCGCACCATGGATCTCATCTCCGCCAGGGTTCGCGACGCTTCAGACTCGATCGCGGCCAGGACCTCGACGGCCTTCTCAGGCTGGATGCCGGCGACCACGCCACCGGCCTGCGCCTGCACCGCGATGGCCGAGACGTGGTGGGCCACGGTGTCGTGCAGCTCGCGCGCCAGCGCCACCCGTTCCTGATTGCGGATCTCGCGCTGTTGGCGGTGCCAGAGGTCCGCGCGGTAGCGGAACACCGCCGCGAGGGCGACGAACAACAGCAAGAGGACGCTCCCGCCGAAAACGTCGGCCCAGCCCGCGGAGGCGACGTACATCCCCAGCGCGACGACGACTGTCACGAACGCCGTCCCCAGGACCATCTCCCGACCCGAGCCCCACCGCACCAGGGAGTAGAGCAGGATCAGGACGGCCATCATGGAGGAGAGGCCGAGGTCCCCGGCGTGCGCAGTCAGCTGGAGGACCGAGAGCAGCCCGGCGACGCCCCATCCGAGCAGGGCGGCCGTCAGGGGGCGACTCCGCCGCCAGAGCAGGGCAGGCATCAGCGCCAGGGCGAGCACCGTCACCAGGGGGCGCCAGGCCAAGCCCGGCCGAGCGATGCCCTCGATCAAGGCGGCGGCCGCGAACACGCCCACCAGCAGCCAGTCGAGCCGACCGATGGGTGGGGCGTCAGCAGGCCGCGGCTCATGCCAGATGGAGCGCCGGGCAGTGACCACGGCTCCAGCCTAGGGATCGGCGCGCCTCTGCGTGTCCGCCTAAAGAACGAGAGAGAGACCGTGCCATCGGCCGGGTGAACCCCAGCCTCCGGGCCGAGGCGCCCGCCACCGGGCTCAGTGATCGTGGACCTACCGATCCTCACCACCACAACGGAGCCCATGATGAGAACATCTCAACCCACCGCCGTCACACTGGAAGATCAGCGGATCCCGGTGCGAGCCAAGCTCGCCGCAACGTGGACAAGCTTCATGTTCCTGTACGCCTACGTGGACATTCTCAACTTCTTTACGCCCGGCGTCGTCGCAGACATCCTCGACGGCAAGGTCTTCGAGTTCGACCTCTCCCAGACCTTCTCGACCACGGCGCTGACCCTCGTGGCCATCCCGATCCTCATGGTCGTGCTGTCGATGACGCTGCCCGCCCGGGCGAACCGCATCACGAACCTCATCGTGGCGTCGCTCTACGTCCCCGTCACTGCATTCAACGCGGTGGGCGAGTCCTGGCTGTACTTCTACGGCCTTGGCATCGTCCTGGAACTGATCCTTCTCGCCCTCATCGTGCGGTACGCCTGGACCTGGCCCCACGCCGCACCGTCGGCGACGGCGACGGCGACGGCGACGGCGACCAGCCCGGACCGTGCAGCCGTTCGCGCCCAGCAGCAAGCGTGACCCACGAGCAGTCCCCGTCCTGTTCGGAGCCATCCGCCTCGATGCCGCGGTGCGGGCCTCCTGGCGGTGGGAGACCAACTACCACTGGGACGTCGCGTAGGGCCCTCCAAGGCCCCTGTCCACTCAACCCGGGATCGGCGACCTGCCCGGGTTCGCTTTGTGCTGGTGAGGTACTCCGCCCACCGCTGGGTCGCCATCGCCGAGCACATGACGCATGATCGTAAAGACTTGGTCTCGCGCGCAGGCAGCGTGCCGTAACCCAGCGGCGGAACTCGGCGGTCCACGAGGTCGTGGGCGTTGAGGAAGCGGTGGTCATTTGGCTCCTGACAGTCCGAATTGTCGGTCGACGTGGTGCCAACGCCGGTTGGCGCGCGTCGTCCGGACAGTGATGGTGTGCCTTGCCCTGGCGCTGGGACCGGGTGCGATCAACCCCGGACCGGCATGGGGGGCCGACGGGAACACCGTGATCAGTCTGACCTTCGACGATGGGCATGCCAGCCAGATGGCGGTGGCCCGGATGCTCCGGTCCCGGGGCATGTCCGGGACCTTCTACATCAATTCGGGGCTGGTCGGCGCGAGCCCGTACTACCTCACCTGGTCCCAGGTGCACCGGGTGGCCGAGGCCGGCAACGAGATCGGCGGGCACACGGCCCACCACGTGCCGCTGGTCGCAGGCACCAGCCGGCGCACCGCCGTCGCCGAGGTGTGCTCGGACCGCCACCAGCTGACCGAGCTGGCCCACGCGCCGGTGGCGTCGTTCGCCTACCCCGAGGCCGTGGTTCCGGGCCGCGGTGTGGAGAACCTGATCCGAGCGTGTGGCTATCGAAGTGCGCGGAATGTCGGAGGAGTGTTCAACCTGGACTGTCCTCGGTGTGCGTACGGCGAGAGCATCCCGCCGCGTGATCCCTACAAGCTGCGTACCGTCCCGGGGGTGACCGACCGGGTCGTCCCGGCGAGCCTGCAGGCCAGCGTGACCAATGCCGAGCGGCATGGCGGGGGATGGGTGATCTTCACCTTCCACGGCATCTGCGACAACCGGTGCACCGCGGCCGATTCGATGGCGACCAGGCCGTTCACCCAATTCCTGGACTGGCTCGCGACCAGGCGTGATCGGGGCACTGAGGTCCGGACCGTCGGAGACGTGGTCTCGAACGGCCGATCGGTGCCGCGAGCCCCGTTGCGCACCGCGATCCGCTGCGACTCCAAACCCTGCGCCGCCCGGCTCGGCGATCGCGGCACCGTGTCCATCAGCTTCGACCTCACCGGCGGCGGACATGCTCCGACAGCCACGTACTACACGACCGACGGCTCCGACCCTCGCACCAGTCTCACGACCCATCACTACACGCGCCCGTTCGTCGTGGTCACGAACGAGGTGATCCGGTACTTCTCACGAGATGTGGCAGGACGCGCCGAACCGACACAGATGCAGGAGGTGCGGGTCACGAGCGGGCCTGACGAAGCCGACGCGCCGACGGGAGTCGACGCCTTCCTGTGGTTGGGCGGGCTGCTGGTCTTGGGTATCACGTTCCTGGGCATGGTTGCGCGTCACCGGCAGTTAGCCCGATTCGGCTGACTGCGGCGTGACCGCGACGTCCGCGGTCCGGCTCTGACTGAGCAGACTCCTTCGTCCGGCGCGTGACGATGCCGCGGTCGACGCAACCCGCTGAGTTCCTGCCTGGGGTGGTCCATTCGCACATCAGCTGGCACGTGGACGAAGGGGCCAGATCCGCCGCTCAACGGCCCTGCGGGCGGCGCTGCCGCGCCGTCCTCGGGGCGTCGACCGCAGGAGGGCAGCGGTACCAAGGGGCTTCCACCCCTCTGGACCCTCGAACACGGAGCACCCTCGACGGCCAGCCGTTGACCTCGGGTCGTGTTCGAAGCCGTCGAGGCCGCCCTGGGGAGCGACGACCGCGGTCACTCTCGTCCCTCCGTACACGCCTGTGGTCGGCCAGGGCTCCGGCGGGCGCTGAGTACACATGGGGTAGGGAAAACGGAAAACGGCGGCAGACGCTGCGATACCTCTGAAGGTACAGCCGCAGGTCAGCCGCCGTTTCCGATCAGGCCGAGCGGGGCGTGTAGCCCCGACTGCTAGATGTCGTAGTACAGGCCGACACCGGGAAGGCACGCATCGAACCGTCGCAAAAGCGCAGGTCAGAGGCCCAGTCTGCAGCTCGTCTGAATGGGGGTAGGCGCGCCAGACCGGCGCTGATTCGGCGTGCCGTTGGGGGATTCCTGGGGGAAAGCAGTTCCCACGGATCCATCATGCGAGCCCGCAGATCCCATCGCTACAGCCCGAACGGACGGTCGCGGACCCCCTCGGCGGGCAGTGCGTGCCGGACCGTCTTGCGACGCGCACGAGGTGCTCGACCCGGCGAACGCGCGTGGGGAGTTGGGGCGACCGGGCCGCTCAGCCCTCGACAACGTGACCGTGCGGCCGCCCGGGGTCGTCGTACACCGGTGACCCCTGACCGGCCCGCAACGACTCCAGTTGCGCGCACACCGCCGCTCCGTAGAACAGCGCGATCGACGACAGCAGTGCCCAAAGCAGCAGCGCGAAGACGCCGGCGAGAGGCCCGTAGATGCTGCCGAATGACGAACTGGCGTTGACGTACACCGCCAGACCGCCGGTCGCGAGCATGGCCAGCAGCACGGCGACGCCGGAGCCGAGCGCGAGCCAGGAGAGTGCCGGTTGTCGACGCCGCGGTGCATGGTCGAGCAGGACGGCAATGGTGATGACGAGGAGGACCACACCGACCGGCCAGCGGACCACATTCCACACGTCGACGGTGGTGCGGGACCACCCGTAGTCACGCGCCATCGCGTCCGCAAACGCTCCGCCGGCGACGAGCAGCACGAACCCGGTTCCGACCGGTCCGGCGAGCAGGGCCGTGAAGACCGCGGCACGGCCGTACTTGCCCAGCGCCGGCCGGTCCCGCCGGATGCCGTAGATCCGGTTGGTGCCGCGCTCGATCTGAGCCATGGCCGTGGTCATTGAGACCAGCGCGAATGCCAGGCCGAACCCGAGGGCCAGCTCGCCGGCCTCCTCGCTGCTGTCCTCGCCCGTGACCGCGCTCGCCAGCGCGTCCGACTCGCCCTGGCCGGGCGAGACCGCCTCGATGGTGCGCGCCACGACGCGCGCCGGCCGTTCCTCGTCGAGGTCGGCGGCCAGGCCGGTCAGCGCCAGCAGGAACGGCACGACGGCCAGGCAGGCCTGCAGCGCGAGCGCGCGGCTGTTGGTGAAGCCGTCGCCGTACCGGAAGCGAACGAAGGCTCCGATGGCGACGCGCCGCAGCCCGAACCGTCGGGCGAGGTGCCAGGCGTCCTCCGCGTCGAGCTCCTCACCGTCCATCTCCGTGGTGACGGGGACGGTGCGCGCCGTGGTCATGGCGAGCAGGCTACGGGACCGCAACGGTGCGCGAGTGGCATGGGACACGCTCGGCGGCTACCCGGAACAGCGGGCCGGCGTCAGATCGTGCGCCGTCGACATCAGATGGGCGAAGGACTCATCGGTGAGCGCGGCTGGTGCTGCTGCGGTCCTCGGGAGACGGCTGGGCACCCAACGCTGCGGCGCACGGATTTCGCTGTCGCAGGGCGGGTGGCGGCATACGCTGCTGCCACTGCCGTCGCGACCACAGGAGGCCGCCGTGCCCGTTCTCAACGGCCGCGAGTGGGGCGCCCTCCGTGTCTGCTCCGGGGCGTTTGCGGTGCTGGTGGCGGCGGCGCTGGCGCCCTCGTCGGCGAACGCGGACGCGCCGCGTGGTCGAGCGGCTGCCGGGAAAGTCGTGTTCGCCTCGGCGCTCGACCCATCCCTTGGCGCTGCGCGCGCGGGCTACGCGCGTCTGTCGGCCGACGGCCGTGTCGTCGCGTTCGACGCGGCTGTGCCCGCGTCCTCGGTGCCGACCCAGGCGTACGCTCGCGACCTTCGTTCCGGTTCCCCCGCGCAGTTGGTTTCCGTCGCCGTCGACGGCGGCCCCGCGGACGCGGACGCCCGCGTGGCGTCGGTCTCGACCGATGGGAGGTTCGTCGCGTTCTGGTCGGCGGCAACGAACCTGGTTGCCGGTGACACCAACGGCGTGTACGACGTGTTCGTCCGCGACCGGGTCGCCGGGACGACCAGCAGGGTGTCGGTCGGGTCGGCGGGGGAGCAGGCGACCGGCGACAGCACGGCCGGGTTCATGTCGGCGGACGGGAACCGGGTGGCGTTCATGTCGAAGGCGGACAACCTGGTCCCCGCGGACACGAACCGCAGAGGCGACGTCTTCGTGCGTGACCTGACCGCCGGAACCACCCGTCGGGTCTCGCTCGCCCCGGGTGGGGCGCAGTCCGCGTGGCCGTCGCATGTCACGTCGATCTCTGCGGACGGCGACCACGTGGCGTTCATGTCCACCGGCTCGGACTTGGCGGACCCCGACTCGGCGCACCGGTACCTGGTCTACGTGCACCATCTGCGGTCCGGTCGCACTGAGATTGCCTCGGTCGACCGGCATGGTCGGCTGCCGGACGGCCGGTCACTGGGCGGGTCCCTGTCCGGGAACGGCAGGTTCGTCGCGTTCGCCTCCAGCGCGGACGACCTGGTGTCCAGTGATCCGGGCCGGGACACCGACGTGTACGTCCGCGATCTCAAGCGCGACCGTAACGAGATTGTCTCGGTGCGCCGGGACGGCAGCTCGGTGAACAAGGCATTCAGCTCATTGGTCTGGGACGGCGCTCTCTCCTACGACGGCCGCTTCGTCGCGTTCTCCTCGTCGGCGCGCCTGCTGCCGGGTCAGCCTCCTGGCAACTTCATCCGCGATCGCCGCACCGACACGACCACTCGGGTTACTTCAGGGGGTGACCTGCGGCTGGCCGGGGTCGCCCGTCGCGCCTCCTTCACCTCGGGCCGGGTACTGGTCGACGCAGACACTGACGGCCTCTCCGACGTGTACGTGACGTCCTTCCGCTGACCACGGGCCAGGACTTTCGCGGCGGGTGTCGGGGCGTGTCGCATCCCTGTCGAGCGGCCCGCGGTTCGCTGGGGGCGGCGACGTCGCGGCTCAGTCCCGGCAGAACCTCCGGGGAGTCCGAGACCGCCGAGGCCCACCGCAGTCCAGCGAGGTGCCGGCGCGGCGGCTCATCAGCTCAAATGCTTCGGCTCTCGACCGACCAACATCGGCACCCATGACGACCGCATCCACGGCACGTCGGCCGACGCCGTCACCCACGGCGGAAACGATGCGGTCATCGGAATCCCCCGCGCAGGGCGCGGCCCAGGTTCCGCCGCAGGGACTTGCGGTGGCTCTTCGCGAACGGGTCACCGGTCTTCTGGCTGACCCCGGTCGCGATGTACTCCGCGACGAATCCCCGGCAGCGTGAGGGCGGACCTCGGCTTGTAGGCGCGGCGGGTCGCCGGCACCGCGGTGCGCCGGCCAGTCGGCGCGGCGCCCAGGCCAGCGAACCAGGCCAGCGCCTCCTCGCGCAGCCACAGGTTCCGGGCAAAGCCGGCCTTGGACCGGGGAAAGGCGGCGGTGTAGTTGTGGGTGCGGGCGGCGTCCAGCGACAGGTGGAGGGCGGCCGCGACGTGGTCGATGGTCCAGATCGCTCGGTCGGTCGCGGCGGGACCGACCCGGTGGGGTCCACGCGCGCCGCCGGTGGATGGCGGCCGGCACCGCCCGGCCGTGTCCGCGGGGCTCCGGCCAGCGGACGCGTGCCGAACCCGGGTGCCGCAACGACGACGGCCCCCGCTGGGGGAATCCTGGGGGAATCCTCCGCGGGGGCCGCGCGAACCTGCAGGCCAGGGGCGGTTTCCGCCCCGACCGTCAGATGTCGTAGTAGAGCTCGAACTCGTGCGGGTGCGGCCGCTGCTGCACCGGCGCGATCTCCTGCGTGCGCTTGTAGTGGATCCACGTCTCGATCAGGTCCGGCGTGAAGACATTGCCGGCGGTGAGGAACTCGTGGTCCGCCTCGAGCGCGTCGAGGACGGCACCGAGCGAGGTCGGCACCTGGTCGATCTCGGCCATCTCGTCCGGCGGGAGCTCGTAGATGTCCTTGTCGATCGGGGCGGCCGGCTCGATCTTGTTCTTGATGCCGTCGACACCGGCGAGCATCAGCGCCGAGAACGCGAGGTACGGGTTCGCCGACGGGTCGGGGAACCGGGTCTCGATGCGCTTGGCCTTCGGGTTGCTGCCCGTGATCGGGATGCGGACCGACGCCGACCGGTTGCGCGAGGAGTACACCAGCGAGATCGGGGCCTCGAAGCCCGGCACCAGGCGGTGGTAGGAGTTCACCGTCGGGTTCGTGAACGCCAGCAGCGACGGGGCGTGCTTGAGGATGCCGCCGATGTAGTAGCGCGCCATGTCGGACAGCCCGGCGTAGCCGACCTCGTCGTAGAACAGCGGGTCGCCGTCCTTCCAGAGCGACTGGTGCACGTGCATGCCGGAGCCGTTGTCACCGAAGATCGGCTTCGGCATGAAGGTGACCGACTTGCCGTTGTGCCAGGCCGTGTTCTTGATGATGTACTTGAACTTCATCACGTCGTCGGCGGCGCGGAGCAGCGTGTCGAAGCGGTAGTTGATCTCCGCCTGGCCGGCCGTGCCGACCTCGTGGTGCGCGCGCTCGACGAGCAGGCCCGAGGCCTCGAGGTTCTTCACCATCTCGTCGCGCAGGTCGCTGTAGTGGTCGTACGGCGCGACGGGGAAGTAGCCACCCTTGAAGCGGGTCTTGTAGCCCAGGTTGTCGCCCTCGGCGCCGGAGTTCCACCAGCCCTCGACCGAGTCGATGTGGTAGTAGCCCTCGTTGGCGTCGGTGGAGTAGCGGACGGAGTCGAAGATGTAGAACTCCGCCTCGGGAGCGAAGTACGCCGTGTCCGCGATGCCCGTCGTCTCGAGGTAGGACAGCGCCTTGCGGGCGATGTTGCGCGGGTCGCGGGAGTAGGCCTCGCCCGTGATCGGGTCGTGGATGAAGAAGTTCAGGACCAGGGTCTTGGCGGTCCGGAACGGGTCGATGAAGGCGGTGGTCGGGTCCGGGAACAGCGCCATGTCGGACTCGTTGATGGCCTGGAAGCCGCGGATCGAGCTGCCGTCGAAGGCCAGACCGTCCTCGAAGACGCTCTTGTCGAACGACGACACGGGGACCGTGAAGTGCTGCATGATGCCCGGCAGGTCGCAGAACCGGATGTCGACCATCTCGACGCCCTCGTCCTTGACGTACTTCAGCAGCTCTTCGCTGTTTGCGAACATTCGTCCTCCTGCGGCCGCGGGTCGCGGCCATGAATCCATCACATGTGTCAGGTGCGGCGCTGCACCACTGATCCGCAACCTACGGAGATGCGGTTTCTCGACCGTATCCGGTTTGTTTCGTCCATGTAACAGACCTCTGGACCGCTCGGGCGGTACGGCGACCCGCGGAGCGGCTCGGTAGGTTGACGCCGTGAACACCGACGCGCCGTACCCCGGTCAACGGCTCGGCGTGCCCGCCGACGGACCAGGCTCCGTGGCGTCCTGGGGCCGGCGGCTCCTCGCGCTGGTCGTCGACTGGGCGGCGTCCCTGCTCGTCGCCGGCCTCGTCTTCGGACGCGAGGTCTGGGGCCAGGACTGGCAGGCGTGGATGCCGATGGCGGTGTTCCTCGTCGAGGCGAGCCTCCTGACGGCGCTGCTCGGCGGCTCGTTCGGCCAGCTCGTGCTGCGACTCGGCGTCGCGCGGCTCGACGGCAGGCCGGTCAACCTGCTCCAGGCGCTCGGCCGGACGGCGCTGATCTGCCTGGTGGTGCCGCCGCTGGTGTTCAACCGCGACAACCGCGGCCTGCACGACCTGGCGTTCGGCACGGTCGCGCTGCGGCGCTGACGGCCGGCGGTCAGGGGCGCACCAGCCGGAGCTGCGCCACGTCGAGGTAGCCCGTGCGGAACCCGGCCTCGCAGTAGGCGAGGTAGTACTCCCACATCCGCCGGAACCGGTCGTCGAAGCCGAGGTCCGCCACCCGCGACCAGCTGGCGCCGAACTTCTCGCGCCACAGCCGCAGCGTGTGGGCGTAGTGCTGACCCATCCCGTCGACCCGGTCGAGCGCCAGCGCTGTGTGCGACGTGAGCGTCTCCTCGATCGCCCGCACCGACGGGAGCAGGCCGCCCGGGAAGATGTACTTGTGGATCCAGGTGTAGGTGTCCCGGGTCGCGAGGTAGCGGTCGTGCTCCATCAGGATCGCCTGGATCGAGACGGCACCGCCGGGGGCGAGGAGGGCGTCGATGGCGCCGAAGTAGGTCGGCCAGTACTTCTCGCCGACCGCCTCGATCATCTCCACGCTGACGATCGCGTCGAACAGCCCGGTCTGGTCGCGGTAGTCGCGCAGCGCGATCTCGACGCGGTCGCCGACCCCGGCGGCGTCGACGCGCTGCTGGGCGAGCGCGGCTTGCTCCGAGGAGATCGTCAGCGTCGTGACGTGCGCGCCGCGGCGGGCGGCCCGGATCGCGAGTGTTCCCCAGCCGGTGCCGATCTCCAGCACCCGGCTGCCCTCGGTGACGCCGGCCTGGTCGAGGACGGCGTCGATCTTGCGCAGCTGCGCGGCCTCCAGGTCGGGAAGGGCCGGGTCGGTGTCGAGGGAGTCGAACAGCGCCGAGGAGTACATCATCGACGGGTCGAGGAACGCCGCGAACATCTCGTTGGAGAGGTCGTAGTGCGCCTCGATGTTCCTGCGCGCGCCGGCGACGGTGTTCTCGGGGTTCAGCCCGCGGGGCAGCACCGCGTGCCGCATCTTGTAGAACACCGGCTTGATCAGGCTGGTCATCCGCTCGGCGAACGGCGCCAGCGCGTCGGCGAGGTCGGTGCCCGGCGCGGCGCGCCACTCGCCGGCCATGTAGGCCTCGCCGAGACCGATCATCGGGCTCTGCGCGAGCCGGGCGAAGAACGCGTCCGGCTCGTCGATCACCAGCGTCGGCGCGCCCGGTGCGCGGGCGCCGTACACCTCACCGGTGGCGAGCCGGGCGGTCACCGGCATCGGCTTCAGGATGCGGGCCAGGACCCGCTTGGCGATCGCGCCGCGCAGGCCGTAGGTCGGGGCGGGAGCGAGCGCCTGCGAAGCGTTGGGGACAACAGGTGCGAGGGACGTCATGCCATGCCTTCCGGTGCTTCGTGCGGCCGCCGCGGGATGACCGGGAGGCGGCGCAGCCAGAGCCTGATGCCGTGCCAGCGGATCAGCGCGGACACGCGGTGGGACGGGAGCGGGTTGCGCGCCACGGCGGCGAGCGTACGTCGGGCCGTGGCGGGCGACAGGGGGCCGTCGACGGAGGCGGTGAACACCGTCTCGTCCTCCTGGCTCAGCGAGATCGCGACGGCGACCCGGTCGCCGGTGAGCCGGGTGCGGATGTCGTAGCGGCCCTCGACGGTGAAGAACGGCGAGACGTAGAACTCCTTGTCGACCGCGGCCGCGCCGTTCTCGACGGCCAGCGGGTAGCAGTGCCGCTCGCCGTAGGTGTTGTGCACCTCGGCGAGCACGCCCTCGACCCGGCCCTCGGCGTCGAGGCAGAAGTACGTCGTCAGCGGGTCGAACACGTAGCCCAGCGACCGCGCGTTGGCGAGCACGAGCACCCGGTCGGCCGACCAGCCGAGCCCCTGCGCGTCGAGGAACGAGCGCACCTTGGCCAGGAGCGGCCGGTCGTCGCCCGCGGCGAAGTGGTCGACGGCGCGGATCGACGCCAGCGGGCGCAGCCAGCGCGGGAAGGCCGCATCGGGCGCGGCCGCGTCGACGAGCCACATCGTCGTCCGGTGCGCGAACTCGTAGCGGAACGGGCGGTTGCGGCGGTGCCGCACGCGCGCCCGGACCACCGCGGGGGTCGGGCCGGCCGTCACCAGGAGGCCCCCAGCGCGCGAGCGGCGTCGACGCCCGAACGGCAGCCGTCCTCGTGGAAGCCCCAGCCGTGGTAGGCGCCGGCGAAGGCGAGCCGGTCGTCCTTCAGCCCGGCCAGCCGCCGCTGGGCGGCGACGCTGGCGGGGGAGTAGGTGGGATGCCGGTAGGTCATCGTCGCGACGACGTCGTCCGGGGCCGCGCCCTCGTCGGGGTTGAGCGTGACCAGCAGCGGGTCGGCCTCGGGGTGCGCTTGCAGCCGGTTCATCCAGTAGGTGACGCGGGTCCGGTCGGTGAGCGTGTCGCAGTCCTCCAGCCGGTAGTTCCAGCTCGCCCGCGCCCGGGCGTGCGCCGGGAGGAAGGACGTGTCGCGGTGCAGCCAGGTGAGGTTCGTGGAGTAGCCGAACGTGCCGAGCACGTCCTGCTCCTCGTCGCCGGCGTCGGTGAGCAGGTCGAGCGCGATGTCGGCCGGAGTCGCGATCACGACCTTGTCGAAGCCGACGTGCTCGGTGGGCCCGCCGCCGGCCGGCTGGACGTCGAGCTCGACCGCCTCGGGCTTGCGGCTCACCGCGACGACGCGGTGCCCGGGCCGGACCGCGTCGAGCCGGCTCGTGATCGCCTCGACGTACGACCGGGAGCCGCCGACCACGGTGTGCCAGGTGGGGGCGTCGCCGAGGGTGAGGAAGCCGTGGTGGTCGAGGAACGCGAAGAGGTACGCCGCGGGGTAGGCGAGCGCGTCGGCGTGACCCATCGACCAGACGCAGGAGACGACCGGCAGGGCGTAGTGGGTGACGAAGTGGGTGTCGAAGCCGTGCTGCTCGAGGAACTGCCCGTAGCTCAGGTCGGGGTCGGCCGGGCCGTCGAGCAGCGCGCGGGCCTCCTTCTGGAACCGGCGCACGCCGAGCAGCAGCCGCCAGAACGTCGGGTCCACGGCCCGGCGGCGCTGCGCGAAGATGCCGTCTGCGCGGGTGCCGCCCTTGTAGCTCAGCCCGCAGCCCTCGCAGCTGATGCTCATGCTCATCTCGGTCGGCCGGGTCTCCACGCCGAGCTCGGCGAACAGCCGGCGTAGCAGCGGGTAGGTCCGGTCGTTGAGCACGATGAAGCCCGAGTCGACGGGGACGACGCGGCCGTCGGAGAGGGGTACGTCGTGGGTGTGGGCGTGCCCGCCGAGACGGTCCTCGGCCTCGAAGAGCGTGACGTGGTGGCTCGGCTGGAGCAGGTAGGCGGCGGTGAGGCCGGACACGCCGGCCCCCACCACGGCGACGCGGGGGCGGGCGTCAGGGGTCGTCATGCACCGGGTTCGTGGTCGGCGGTCCCGGGGATTGGTCCGTCGACGACCTCGAGGCGGACCCGTTTGTTGCCCTTGCCCTTCGACTCCGTGCCGGTGACGCGGACGCCGCCGACCTCGGAGGTGTCGAGCACGTGGGTGCCGCCGTCGGCCTGCTTGTCGAGGCCGACGATGTCGATGACCCGCAGCGGGTCGATCTCGCGGGGGATGAGGTTGGCGCTGGTGCGGATCAGCGCGTGGTCCTCGTCGGCGACCTCACGCCCGACGAACTCCACGAGGATGCGGTGCGCCCGGGCGATCTCCTGGTTGATCCGGGCCTCGACCTCGCGTCCGAACTCGGCCGACATCGACGGCAGTGGGAAGTCCAGACGGCCCCGGCCGGGGTCCATGTTGCCGCCGGTCACCGCGACCTGGTGGTCGGCCCAGATCACCCCGCAGAGGATGTGCAGCGCCGTGTGCGTGCGCATCGTGAGGTGGCGGCGCTCCCAGTCGAGGAGACCCTCGACCGTGGCGCCCGGGTCGGGCAGGCCCGCCTCGGGGTCCAGCCAGTGCCAGATCCTGCCCCGGTCGCGGCCCACCTTGGTGACCGCCGCCTCGCCGTCGCCCCAGCGCAGCGTGCCGAGGTCGTGCGGCTGACCGCCGCCGCCGGGGTAGAACGCCGTGCGCGCCAGCAGCACCCGGCCGCCCTCGACGTCGACCTCCTCGACCTCGGCCTCGAAGTCGCGCATGTAGGCGTCCACCGCGAACAGCTCCCGCGCGGCCAGCTCCGCCGGCGCGTTGTCGGGGACCGGCCGGTCGGCTCGTCCGGGTACCGCCATGGTCCTGCTCCCTCCGTCGCCACTTGCTGCCCGTTCCGCCCCTCGGGCAAACGCCGTCGACCCCGGCGGGTCGTTACCGCCCGTCAGGACGGCGCCGTACGCTTCAGGAAGACCCTAGGCCCGAAGGGGGAGCTGCATGCGTTCCCAGCGCGTCATGACCCGCGTCCTGTCCGGCGTCGCCGGATCCGTCCTGCTGCTGACCGTGGCGGCGTGTGCCGGCGATGGCACCGGCACCGCCGAGGACACGCCCGGCAGCGACACCGCCTCGTCGGCCGGCGTCGAGGAGTCGCCCGCCGCGGACGACACCGCGGAGTCGCCATCGGCGGACAGCGAGACCGAGGCGGAGGGTGGCTACGACTCCGCCGAGCTGCTCGACGCGATGAAGGCGGCGATCGCTGACGCCGAGTCCGCGCACGTGACCATGGAGGTCAACGGCAACGGGCAGCAGGCCATGACGGGCGAGGGCGACGTCTCGTACGCCGGTGACTCCACCGCGATGCAGATGACGATGTCGATCCCGCAGATGGGCACCGGCGAGATGGAGATCCGGATGCTCGACGGCGTGATGTACATGGCGATGCCGCCGATGACGCCCAAGGGCAAGTTCATCAAGATCGACACCAACGACCCCAACAGCCCGCTCGGTGACCTGAGTGGGGTCACGACCGGCGATCCGCTGGCGACGTTCGACGCGTTCGACGCCGGTCTGCAGGACGTCGAGTACGTCGGTGCCGAGAGCGTCGAGGGCGAGCAGATGGACCACTACATCCTCACCGTCGACGCCAAGAAGGCCGCCAAGGCTCAGGGCCAGAAGTGGCAGCAGGGGATGCCCGACACCATCTCCTACGACATGTGGCTCGACGACTCCGACCTGATGCGTCGCATCGAGTTCGACATGGGCGCGATGATGGGCCAGTCCGGCGGCACCGGCGGCATGGTGATGACGATGTCCGACTGGGGCAAGCCGGTCTCGGTCAAGGCCCCGCCGGCCAAGGACCTCATGGAGATGCCGGGGGCACCCCAGAGCTGACCGGGCCCAGCAGCGCGGGGAGCACGTCCTCGACGCTGCGCCGGAGCAGCCGCACCGGCGCCGCGTCCAGCGCCGCCTCGTGCCAGAGCAGCTGGACCGCCCGCGTGGGGGTGCGCCCGGCGACGTCGAGCGCGACCTCGACCGTGCCGGGACCGCCCGCGCCGCGTGGGGCGACGGTGACGCCGAGGCCGGCCGCGACCAGCCCCGAGGCGGTCGCCAGGTCGCGGCACTCGTAGCTCGGCTCGACGTCCACGCCGACCTCGGCGACGAGCGCCTCGGTGATCGTGCGCATGCCGTAGCCGTCGGCCATTCGCACCAGCGGCTCGCCCTGGATCGCGGTCAACGGGACCGGCGCGTCCGCGCCGGCGAGCCGGTGCTCGGCCGGGACGACCAGCACCAGCTCCTGCTCGCCGAGCACCTCGCTGGTGACGTGCGGCCGCTCGACCGGCGCCGGCAGCGCGACCAGCCCGAGGTCGATCTCGCCGTCGGCGACCTGGCCGGCGAGCATGTGCGCGCCGCCCTCGACCAGGTCCACGCGGATCGCCGGGTGCTCGTCGTGCAGCTGCCGCAGCACCCGGGGCACGAGCTGGGTGCCCATCAGGTGCTGGAAGCCGAAGCGCACGAGCCCCCGCTCCGGGTCGACCTCGGCGCGGATCCGCCGGACCGCCGCCTCGGTGTCCGCGACGACCCGCTCGGCGACCGCGGCGAGCTGCTCGCCGTACCTCGTCAGCACGATGCCGCGCCCGTGCCGACGGACCAGGGGAGCGCCCACTTCGGCGGAGACCCGGGCCAGCGAGCGGCTGAGGGTGGGCTGCGCGACGCCGAGGATGGCGGCGGTGTCGGTGACGTGCCCGGTCTCGGCGAGGACGGCCAGCTCGCGCCAGGACCGGAGCAGCGACGACAAGTCATGCGTCATGGCTATGAGTGTGCCGTGTCTCATGCATTGGAGTCATGGTCGGGTTCCTGGCACCGTCGGACGGGTGAGCACGAGGACGCCCGCGACGGCCCCGACGACCGCCGTACCCGACCTCCGGCACCGGCCTGGGTCGCCGGGCTTCCGCCGGCTGAACCTCGCGACCGCGCTGGTCGGTCTGGCCGGCTTCGGCCTGCTCTACGCCACCCAGCCGGTGCTGCCGGAGCTGAGCGCGGAGTTCGACGTACCGGCCGCCACCGCGAGCCTGAGCGTCTCGGCGACCACCGGCGCGCTGGCTCTGCTGGTCGTCCCGGCCACCCTGCTCGGGCTGCGGCTCGGCCGGGTGCGGCTGATCCGGGGCGGCCTGCTGGCGGCCGTGCTGCTCACGCTGCTCGCGGCGGCCGCACCGACGTTTCCGCTGCTCGTCGTGCTCCGCGGTCTCGGGGGAGCGGCCCTGGCCTGCGCGGTCGCGCTCGCGATGGGTCACGTCGCCGCGGAGGTGCATCCGCGCGGGCTCGCCGCCGCGATGGGCCTGTATGTCGCTGGCAACTCGCTCGGCGGCGTGGGCGGGCGGCTGGTCACGGCCGGCCTGGCCGACCTGGTCTCGTGGCGCTGGGCCATTGGCGGGCTCGCCGGTGTGGCGCTGCTCGCCGCGCTCGCCGCGTGGTGGCTCCTGCCCGACCCGCAGCCGGTGACCTCCGAGCACGCCCGGGGCGAGCGCGGCTTCGGCGTCCTGCTGCGCGACCCCGCCGTGGCGGCGGTGCTGGTCGTGCCGTTCGTGCTGATGGGCGGCTTCGTCGCCACCTTCAACTACCTGACCTACCGGCTGGCCGCCCCGCCGTTCGCGCTGCCGCCCGCCGTGATCGGGCTCGTCTTCGTCACCTACCTCTCCGGGTCGGCGTCGTCGGCGGCCGCGGGCTCGCTGGCCGGCCGGATCGGCCGCGGGCCGGTGCTGCTCGGCGCGCTGGGCGTGATGGCCGTCGGGGTCGCGCTCACCCTGCCGGACACGCTCCCGACGCTCGTCGTCGGGCTGGTCCTGCTCACGGCCGGCTTCTTCGCCGCGCACGCGGTCGCCAGCGGCTGGGCGCCGGTCGTCGGGAGCGCGTCGCCGTCGCGGGCGAGCGGGCTCTACGTCGCGGCCTACTACGCCGGCGCGAGCGTGCTCGGCTCGCTGGCCGGGCTCGCCTGGGACGGCGCGGGCTGGCCGGCGGTGGCCGCGACGGTCGGCGGACTGGCCGCGGCGGCCGCGCTCGCGGCGGCGTACCTCTGGCGGGTCAGCGCCCGCGCATGTTCTGCCGCGCGCCCTTGAGGTTGGTCGGCATCGGGCCCTTGGGCAGCGGGATGTTGGACCGGTTGGCGTCGAGCGCCCGGAGCCGCGAGAGAACGTCGGTCATCTGCGCGCCCTTGAGGTTGCGGCCGAGCTTGGTCACGTGGCGGGTCAGCTTGGAGATCGGCACGGCGCCGGGGGTGCGGCTCGGGTCGCCGACGAGGACCTCGTGGATGGGCGTCTCGGAGACCACCCGCTCGTGCTTGCGGCGCTCGGTGGCGATCAGGGTCTTGAGCCGGTTGGGGTTGCCCTCGCCGATGAGCACGATGCCGGGCGGGCCGACGACCCGGTGCACGATGTCCTGGTTCTTGTTGAACGCGATCGCCGGGTCGGTCTTCCAGCCCCGCTTGAGCATGCCGAGCGCGGCCGCGGCGGCGCCGGGCTGGCCCTCGATCTGGGCGTACGCCGCCCGCTGGGCGCGGCGGCCGAACACCACGAGCGCGGCCAGCAGGCCGATCATCACCGCGGTGACGAGGTCGAGGATCCAGTCGCCGGGCAGGAAGAGGAACAGCAGGTAGCCGAGCGCGGCCGCGACGACGAACACCCCGAGCAGGACGAGCCCGATCTTGGGGTCGGACTTCTTCGTCATCCGGTAGCTGGCCGCGATCTGCTTGATGCGGCCCTGCTTCTCGGGGGCGGTCGGGTTGTCCTTCTTGGCCATCGGCTGGGTGCCTCTCAGCGGGTGGTCGAGCTCGTCGAGACCACCTCGGGTTGTTCGGGTGGAGCGCGGGTCAGTGTACGGGGCTGCTGATCGGCAGCGGCATGCCCTCGGGCTCCCGGCCCTCCCGGCGCGCGACGGCCTGCTGGTAGAGCCGGCCGGCGCGGTACGAGGAGCGCACGAGCGGCCCGGACATCACGCCGGCGAAGCCGATCTCGTCGGCCTCCTGCTTGAGCTCGACGAACTCCTCCGGCTTGACCCACCGCTCGACGGGGTGGTGCCGCACGGAGGGACGGAGGTACTGGGTGATCGTCACCAGCTCGCAGCCCGCGTCGTGCAGGTCGCGCAGCGCCTGGGAGATCTCCTCGCGGGTCTCGCCCATGCCGAGGATCAGGTTGGACTTGGTGACCAGGCCGAACTCGCGGGCGGCGGTGAGCACGCCCAGCGACCGGTCGTAGCGGAACGCCGGCCGGATCCGCTTGAAGATGCGCGGCACGGTCTCCACGTTGTGGGCGAGCACCTCGGGGCGCGACTCGAACACCTCGGCGAGCAGGTCGGGCTTGCCGTTGAAGTCGGGGATGAGGTTCTCCACGCCGGTGCCCGGGTTGAGCTCGTGGATCGCGCGGACCGTCTCGGCGTACAGCCAGGCGCCGCCGTCGGGCAGGTCGTCGCGGGCAACGCCGGTGATCGTGGCGTAGCGCAGGCCCATCGTCTGCACCGACTCGGCGACGCGCCGCGGCTCGTCGCGGTCGAGCGGCTCGGGCTTGCCGGTGTCGATCTGGCAGAAGTCGCACCGCCGCGTGCACTGGTCGCCGCCGATGAGGAACGTGGCCTCGCGGTCCTCCCAGCACTCGAAGATGTTGGGGCAGCCGGCCTCCTGGCACACCGTGTGCAGGCCCTCGGACTTCACCAGCCCCTGGAGCTCGCGGTACTGCGGACCCATCTTCGCGCGCGTCTTGATCCACTCGGGCTTGCGCTCGATCGGCGTCTCGCTGTTGCGCACCTCCAGCCGCAGCAGCCGCCGCCCCGCGGGCTCGACGGCACCGCTGGAGGAGCCGGTGCTGGTGGGCTGGGTGGGTGCGTGAGTCACCCGACCATGCTACGCCGCGGGCCAACCCCGATTCGTCCGTGGTCACCCCGCGTGGGACGGACGCGGAAGTGCGGACGAATCGGGTGGGGTCAGGCGACGTCCCGCCGGGAGAACACCAGCCACGACACCAGCAGGGCCAGCAGCAGCACGCCGCCGAGGTACGCCGCGCCATGGCCCAGCGACAGCTCGTAGGAGCGCTGGCAGCCTGCGAGACCGGGGCGGCAGGGAAGGTTGTCGTCGAAGACCCGGGCGCCGTCGTGGATCCAGGCCAGCGCGTTGTTGGCCAGGCTCCACTCGCCGGCCCGCTGGAACGGCAGCGCGAAGACCAGCGCCTCGCCGCCCACGACGTACGCGAAGAGGAGCGCGACCGTGCCGACGGTACGGCGCAGCACGACCGTCACGGCGTACCCGCCGAGCCCGCCGCACGCGGCGATCACGATGCCGCGCAGCGCGGTCCACCTGACGTCCCAGAGCACCCGGTCGGGCGTGCTGATGCCGCGCGCGTCGGCGACGAGCGACAGCACCGCCCAGAAGCCGACGACCAGCACCGCGGCGACGACGAGGCCGCTGAGCAGCACGGCGAGGCCCTTGGCCGCCCACACCGTCGTCCGGCGCGGCACGAACAGCAGCTGGTTGCTCATCGACCCCGTGGTGAAGTCGGCGCCGACGAAGGTCGCGCCGGCGATCACCAGCAGTGACGTGACGATCACGATCAGCGCGGTGCCGCGGCCGTGGACGACCTTGCCGAGGTCGAGCGTGGCCCGGGGCACGAAGTTCTCCAGGCGGGGCACCAGGAAGTCCGCGCACTGCTCGCTGGTCGTGCCCGGACCGAAGAACGCCTCGGGGTTGTCGCGGCAGTCGTCGACGTCCTCCTGCAGCTGGGGGTCGTCGAGCGCCTGCTGCAGCTGGGCCTCGGCCCGGGCCCGCTCGGCCCAGGACACCGGCCGGGTGTCCCAGAGCGCGGTGGCGGCGAGCAGCACGGTCAGCAGCGTCGCGACCAGCACGAGCATCGCGACGGCACGACGGGAGCGGTACCGGTCGAGCTCGACCGCGAGGAGCCTCATCGCCGGTCCTCCCCGTGGTGGTCGCCGTCGTCGGTGTCCTCGGTGTCGTCGAGGTCGCCGGGGAGCGGACCGCTGGCCCCGCCGAGCGTCACGTCGCGGGTGAGCTGCAGGAAGACGGACTCGAGGTCGCCGCGGACCGGCATGAGGGCGCGGACGTAGTGGCCCCGGTCGGCCAGGGCGCGGGTGATGTCCTCGGGGTGCTGGGCGCCCTCGACGTCGAGGTGGTCGCCGGCGCGCGCGACGTGGTAGCCGGCTGCCTCGAGGATCCCCGTGGCCGCGTCGGGATCGGCGACGTACACGCGGACGACGGAGAGCGTGTTGTCGCCCACCAGGTCCGCGACCGGCCCGGACGCGAGCAGGTGGCCGTTGCCGATGATCGACACCGAGTGGCAGACCTGCTGCACCTCGGCCAGGATGTGCGAGCTCAGCAGCACGGTCACGCCGCTCTCGCCGAGGCCGCGGATCATGTCGCGGATGTCGCGGATGCCGGCCGGGTCGAGGCCGTTGGTGGGCTCGTCGAGGATGAGCAGCTCGGGCTGCTTGAGCAGCGTGGCCGCGATCGCGAGCCGCTGCCGCATGCCGAGCGAGTAGCCGCCGTACCGGTCCCGGTCACGGGTGTCGAGCCCGACCTGCTCCAGCGCCGCGTCGACGGCCGTGCTGGGGATGCCGAGCGGCCGGGCGAGCAGCTGGAGGTTCTTGCGGCCGGAGAAGGTCGGCACGAACTTCGGCTCCTCGACGACCGCGCCCACCCGGTCCATCACGGCCGGGAGCCGCGCGGGGACGGTCTCGCCGAACAGCCGCATCTCGCCGCGGTTCGCGCGGGCCAGGCCGAGCAGCATCCGGATCGTGGTGGTCTTGCCCGACCCGTTGGGCCCGAGGAACCCGTGCACGCCTCCGGCGGGGACGACCAGGTCGAGGTCGTCCACGGCGACCACGCGCCGGCCGGCCCGGGTCCGGTACACCTTGCGCAGGCCCGCGGTCTCGATGACCGCGGTCGCGTCCGCTGTCACGCTCACCCGTCCACCCTGTCGCACCGGCCACGGCCAGGTCGCACCGACACGCCCCGCCGGGCCGGGACGGCTCAGCGCAGGGCGGCAGCGGGGTCGATCAGGCGGACCCGGCCCGGCTCCGGCTTGGCGGCGTAGTCCGGGGTCGGGTCGAACGGCTCCCACGCGAGCAGCGCCCGCAGGTGCTTCTCCGCCACCGGCGCGACCTCCTCGACGGTCACGTCGCGGCCGAGCTCCTTGCTCAGCGACGTCACGCCGGCGTCAGCGATGCCGCAGGGCACGAACGTGTCGTACCAGCCGAGGTCGACGTCGCAGTTGAGCGCGAAGCCGTGCATCGTCACGCCGCGGCTGACCCGGATGCCGATCGCGCCGATCTTGCGCTCGGGGCCGCGGTCGTCCTCCGCGAGCCAGGCTCCGCTGCGGCCGGGCACGCGGGCGGTCTCGACGCCGAAGTCGCGGCACGTGGCGATCAGTGCCTCCTCGATCCGGCGCACGTAGTCGACGACGAGCACGTGGTCCGGCAGCCGCACGATCGGGTACCCGACCAGCTGGCCCGGGCCGTGGAAGGTGATCTTGCCGCCCCGGTCGACGTCGATCACGGGGGCGCCGGGCACCACCGGGCGCTCGTGGTCGTCGGTGCGCTTGCCCGCCGTGTAGACCGGCGGGTGCTCGAGGAGCAGCACGACGTCGGAGCCACCGTCGGCGACGCCCGCGTGGACCTCGCGCTGCAGCTCCCACGCGGCGACGTACTCCACGGCGTCGTCGCCGAACCCGACCACCCGGAACTCCAGATCGCTCACGTCCCCGAGGGTACGCCGCTCCGTGGAGCCGTCTGCGGTGCGTCCGCCACGGCCATGCCACACAATGGGACCCCTCGGTCCGGCAGTCCGCGAGAGAGGCCGCACGATGCCTGAGCACGCAAGGCCGGAGCACGCCCGGCACGAGCACGTCCGTGCGTCCCACCGGGGCACACGGTCCCGGCGATGGGTCCTCCCGCTCCTCGTGGTCCTCCTGTGGCTCGTCGTGGGTGGCCCGATGGGCTCCTTCGCCGGACGGCTCGCCGAGGTGCAGGAGAACGACAACGCCGCGTTCCTGCCGCAGAGCGCCGAGTCGACACGCGTGCTCGACACCTTCCTCGAGTTCACCGGCGTGGAGACCATCCCGGCCACCGTGGTGTTCGAGCGCGAGGGCGGGCTCACCGACGACGACAAGGCCGCGATCGAGGCCTACGCCCAGGACCTCGCCGCCGTCGACCACGTCGACGCCGACGGCGTGGAGCAGCCGGTGTACTCCGAGGACGGCACCGCCGCCCAGGTCGTCGTTCCGGTGGCCAGCAGCGACGGGGAGGTCATCCAGAGCACCATCGCCGACCTGCGCGAGGTGGTCGCCGACCCGCCGGACGGGCTGACCGCGCTCGTCGGCGGGCAGGCCGGAGTGCTCGGCGACTTCATCAAGGCGTTCGGCGCGATCGACGGGATCCTGCTCGTCGTCGCCGGCATCGCGGTGCTGCTGATCCTGCTGCTCGTCTACCGCTCGCCGATCCTGCCGTTGGTCGTCGTGTTCTGCGCGCTGCTGTCCCTGGGCGTCGCCGCGGGCGTGGTCTACGCGCTGGCGACGAACGACGTGCTCGACGTCAACGGCCAGAGCCAGGGGATCCTGTTCATCCTGGCGATCGGCGCCGCCACCGACTACGCCCTGCTGATCGTCGCCCGGTTCCGCGAGGAGCTGCGCGACACCGAGTCGAAGTACGACGCGATGGGGCGCGCCTACCGGCGCTCCCTCGAACCGATCCTGGCCTCCGGGCTGACCGTGATCCTCGGCCTGCTGTGCCTGCTGCTCTCGGACCTGTCCAGCCTGCGCGGCCTCGGCCCGGTCGGGGCGCTCGGCGTCGCGTTCGCCATGCTCTCCGCGCTGACCGCCGTACCGGCGGCGCTGGTGCTGCTCGGCCGCGCGGCGTACTGGCCGTTCCGGCCCGCCTTCGGGTCCGAGCACCCCGACACCCGGGGTGTCTGGGGGCGGGTCGCGCGGCTGGTGGGGCGCCGGGCCCGGCCCGTGTGGGGGCTGACGTTCGTCGTGCTCGCGGCGTTCGCCGCCTTCCTGCCCACGATCAACGAGGACCCCGCACCGCAGACCGAGCTGTTCCTGACCGAGGTCGACTCCGTCACCGCCCAGGACGTGCTCGACCGGCACTTCACCGCCGACAGCGCCAACCCGGCGATCATCGTCACCCCCGAGAGCAAGCTGCAGGACACGCTGGCCGTGGTCGGCGCGCACGAGGGGATCGCACCGAAGGGCACGATCTACCTGCCCGATGGCCCGCCCACCGCCGAGGGCCCGCCGCCGCCCAAGGTCGTGGACGGGCAGGCGATCGTCCTCGCGACGCTCGCCGACCCGGCCGAGTCCGAGGCCGGCACGCAGACGATCCGAGACCTGCGCACCGATCTCGACGAGGTCGGCACCGGCGTCGAGGTGGGCGGCTCCACCGCGATCCTCATCGACACCCGCGACACCACCGACTCCGACCGCGCGAAGGTGATCCCGGCGATCCTCGGCGTCATCTTCGTGGTCCTCGCGCTGCTGCTGCGCTCGCTGGCCGCGCCGCTCCTGCTGCTGGTCGCCAACGTGCTCTCGTTCGGCGCCACGATGGGCGTCTCGGCGATCCTCTTCGAGCACGTCTTCGACTTCCCGTCGACCGACCCGTCGGTGATGCTGATCGGCTTCGTCTTCCTGGTCGCGCTCGGCATCGACTACTCGATCTTCCTGATGACGCGCGTGCGGGAGGAGTCGGTGCGGCAGGGCACCCATCCCGGCGTGCTCAAGGGCCTCTCGGTCACCGGCGGCGTGATCACCTCCGCCGGCGCGGTGCTCGCCGCGACCTTCGCCGCGCTGAGCGTGATCCCGATCCTGTTCCTCGCGCAGATCTCCTTCATCGTCTCGTTCGGCGTGCTGCTCGACACCCTGGTCGTCCGGTCGTTGCTCGTGCCCGCTCTCAGCTACGACCTCGGTCCCCGCGTCTGGTGGCCCTCGAAGCTGTGGCACACCCCCGACCACGCCGACCGCCAGACCGCCGCGATGCTGCACGTCGGCGAGGCCGGGGGCGTGCAGGTGGAGCGCGACTGACTCGTCGGGTGGTCGAGCCTGTCGAGACCCTTCGGGTGGTCGAGCCTGTCGAGACCCTTCGCCTGTGGACGACCGCCGACGCCTGTCGGCGGTTTCCGCGAGGCTGGACCCATGCCCGCACTCCACGGACGACACGTCCTCCCACGCCGGTCCTGGTGGCCCGGAGTGCTGGGCGTGCTCGTGGTGCTCGCCGCGGTCGCCGGGCTGTTCCTGACCCGCCCGGGGACGATGCCGAGGCCCGCCCCCGTCAGTGCCGAGGGACCGACCGTGCAGGCTGCCGCTGTCCTGCGCGGGTGGGACGCCGCCCGTGCCGAGGCGTGGGCCGCCGGCTCGGTGCGTTCGCTGCGTCGCCTGTACGTCGACGGGGCCGGCGAGCGCGATGTCGGGCTGCTGCGCGACTACCTCCGCCGGGGGCTCAGCGTCCACGACCTGCGCGTGCAGGTGCTCGCGCTCGACGTGCTGTGGCACCGGCCGGGGGAGTGGCGGCTGCGGGTGACCGACCGACTGGCGGCCGGCGCCTTCGTGACGGCCCGCCACGAGTCCGGCACGCGACAGCCGCTGCCACGCGACCAGGCGACGACGCGCGAGGTGGTGCTCGTGCGCGACGCCGGGACGTGGCGGGTGGCGGAGGTGGTGCCGCTGGAGTAGCGCCTCATCGGCTCGGCCAGTCTTGATATTCCTAGCGAAAAGACTGAATTACTATGCTTTGTGCTAGCGTCGCCCGCCACGAGAAAGAGCGACGGTGGAGAGAGCATGCGACGAGATCGACGGGCATCCAGGACGTGGTGGGCAACCATCGGCGTCGCGCTGACGGCAGTTGTCGTCGCCGCGCCGACCGCCGTCGGCGGCACAGCGACGGCCGCTGCCGGTGAGTTCGGGACGCCGGCGCCCGGGCCGGAAGGTCACCGGGTCGCGGTCGGCACCGGCGGAGCCGTCGCCACGACGAGCCCGGCGGCGACCCGCGCCGGCGTCCGGGTCCTGCGTGCGGGTGGCAACGCCGTGGACGCCGCCGTAGCCGCCGCAGCCGTGCTGGGCCTGACCAACCCGGGCAACACCGGTCCCGGTGGCCTGAACTACATGACGATCTACCGCAAGAAGCAGGACGACGCGGTGGTGATCGGCAATCGCGCGCCCGCGCCGGCCGCGTTCAAGCAGGCCGATCGGGTCGGGCTGAACGTCACCGGCGCGCTCTCGGTGGGCGTACCGACCGCGGTGAGGGGCTGGGAGCAGGCGCTCGAGCGCTACGGGACGATCTCGCTGCGCCAGGCACTGCAACCGGCGATCAAGGCAGCCCGTGACGGCTTCGTGGTCGGCACGGCGTTCCCGCGGGCCGACCGCTACAAGGCCTTCACCTCGTCCCGTGAGCTCTTCTTCGACGACGACCTCGAGCCGTACGCCGTCGGCTCCCTCTTCCGCAACCCTGACCTGGCGCGGACCTACGAGCTGATCGCGAAGCGGGGCGCGGACGCCTTCTACGAGGGGCCCATCGCCCGGGCGATCGCGGACGTCATCGAGCATCCTCCGCTCACCGACGATGCCGACCAGTACATCGCCGAGGCCGCACAACGTCCCGGCAAGCTGGTCCTCTCCGACCTGACCGGCTACCGGCAGCCGGACGTCTGGGCCCCGACCAAGGTCGACTACCGCGGCTACGACGTGTACTCCACGCCGCCGCCGGAGAGCGGGGGATCGACGGTCAGCGAGATCCTCAACATCCTCGAGGGGTTCGACCTCTCCGGTCCGGACCGGGCGCTCGCCGAGCACCGCGTGATCGAGGCGTCCAAGCTCGCCTACGCGGACCGTGCGCGCTTCGTCGCCGACCCGGAGTTCGTCGACGTGCCGCTCGAGGAGCTGCTCTCGGACGCCTACGCCGGCCAACGGCGCTGCCTGATCGGCGACGCGGCACTGTCGGCACCGGTCGCGGCCGGCGACCCGACGTCGCCCGACGGCGCCTGTGCGGACAACGGACCCGGCAGCCAGGAGGGCGACCACGTGGGGTCGACCGACCATCTCGCCGTCGTCGACAGGTGGGGCAACGCGGTCAGCTACAACGGGACGAACGTCAGCAGCAGCGGGATCGTCGTGCCGGGGTACGGCTTCACCCTCAACAACGAGATGACGAACTTCAACCCGCAGCCCCTCTTCGAGGGCGACCCCAACCTGGCCGACGGTGGCAAGCGCCCGCGAGGCAACATGGCGCCCACAGTGGTCGTCCGCGACGGGCGGCCGGTGCTCTCGGTCGGGGCCGCGGGCGGAACGACGATCCAGACGACCGTCCTCGGCATCATCGTGAACCACCTCGACTTCGGTCTGGGGCTGCCAGACGCCCTCGCGGCGGGCCGCGCATCGCAGGCCAACACGGCCACGACGTCCGCCGAGTCGCCGTTCCTGCAGACCTTCGGCAACGAGCTCACCACCAGGTTCGGCCAGCGCTTCAGCGGGAGCAGCGGGATCGCGGTCGCTCAGGGTGTCTCGGTACTTCCCGACGGACGCCTCGTGGCCGTCGCCGACGCGCGCGGCGGTGACGGGGATGCCCGTGTCCTGCGCAGCGAGGAGTGACCACCGCAGGCGGAGGTCGCGTCAGGCGTGCTCGGGGCCGATCGAGGGTTGCCACTCCCGTCTGAGCAGCCCGTAGACCCACGAGTCGGAGACGTCGCCGTTGACGACGCAGTCCTCCCGCAGCGTCCCCTCGCGCACGAACCCGAGCTTCTCCAGCACCCGGGCAGACGCCGTGTTGCGGGTGTCGGTCTCGGCCTGGACGCGGTTCAGGTCCAGCGTGTCGAAGGCCCACCGCAGCAGGGCGCGCGCGGCCTCCGTGGCGTAGCCCTGGCCCCAGGCGGCCTCGGCGAGGCAGTAGCCGAGGGAGGCGCTGCGGTAGTCCGGGTTCCAGCGGTTCAGGGTGCACCAGCCGACGAACGTGCCGTCGCTGACCCGGTCCACCGCGAGGCGAGCCCCGGTGCCCTCCTCGGCCATCCGCCGGCTCAGTGACAGGAACCGGTCGGCGCGCGAGCGTTCGCTCCAGGGCGGCGCGTCCCAGTAGCGCAGCACGAAGGCATTGCTGTGCAGCGCGTAGAGGTCGTCGCGGTCGGTGTCGGCGACGGGACGCAGTCGGAGACGAGCCGTCTCCAGCGTCGGGGTGGGCAGCGACACGACGGCCGCTAGATCCGGCCGAGCGCCGACAGCAGGCGGGTCTCCAGGGTGGGGTGCTCGAAGACGAATCCCTCGTCGAGCAGCCGGCGCGGCTCCACCCGTGTCGACCCGAGCAGCTCGCTCGACACGTCGCGCAGCAGCGTCCTGATCGCGAATGCCGGCGCGCGGACAAGTTTCGGGCGGTGCAGCAGCTCGGCGAGCTGCGCGGTGAACTCCGCCTGGGTCGTCTGCTGCGGGGCGGTGAGGTTGTACGCGCCCTCCGCCGCGTCGTTGCCGGCGAGCCAGGTGGCAGCGCGCAGCCAGTCGACGAGGGAGATCGTCGAGAAGTACTGCTCGCCGCTGCCGATCGGGCCGCCCACGCCGGCTTTGAACTGCCGCAGCATCGGCTTCAGCGCGCCTCCGCGCCGGTCGAGCGCCACCCCGGAGCGCATCACGACGACCCGGGCGCCGGCCTCGCCGGCCGGCTCGGTGCACGCCTGCCACTCGCGGGTGACCGTGCCCATGAAGGTGTCGGCGTCCGTCGGGGACTTCTCGGTGACGACCGAGTCGCCGCGGTCGCCGTAGCCGGCGATGCCGTTCTGGGCGAGGAACGTCGGCTTGCGGTCGGACGCGGCGATCGCGGCAGCCAGCGTCCGGGTGGTGGCCGTGCGGCTGGTGACGAACGTGCGCTTGTAGGACTCGGTCCAGGGGAAGTGCGCCAGGTTCGCGCCTGACAGGCACGCGACGACGTCGGCGGACTCGATGACGTCGCGGTCGACGCTGCCCGTCATCGGGTCCCAGGACGACTCGTTGGCCGAGAGGGCCTCGCCGCGCACGAGGCGCACGACCTCGTGCCCCTCGCGAGCGAGGTGGTCGCGCCACGCCGTACCGAGAAAGCCGGAGGCCCCGGCCAGGACGAATCTCATGAGCCGACCCTAGCCAGTCGGCCGTGCTCCGAAACGCGTCGTGCGCGCGACCCCTCCCCGACGGGAGGCGCCGCGCGCACGACGGGCGCTGCGGTGGGGTGCCGCTCAGACCTCGAACTGACCCGCCTCGAGGCGCTGCTTGACCTCGCTGAGGAAGCGGGCGGCGTCGGCGCCGTCGACGAGCCGGTGGTCGTAGGTGAGCGCCAGGTACACCATGTTGCGCACCGCGATCGTCTCGCCGAGGTTCGCGTCGTCGATGACCACGGCCCGCTTGACCACCGAGCCGGTGCCGAGGATCGCGACCTGCGGCTGGTTGATGATCGGGGTGTCGAAGAGCGCGCCCCGGCTTCCGGTGTTGGTCAGCGTGAACGTGCCGCCGGCCAGCTCGTCGGGACCGATCTTGTTGGTGCGCGTGCGCTCCGCAACGTCAGCGATCTTGCGGGCGAGCCCGGCGATCGACAGGTCGCCGGCCTCCTTGATCACCGGGACGAGCAGACCCTTGTCGGTGTCGACGGCGATACCGAGGGCCTCGTGGTCGAAGTAGGTGACCTCGCCCTTCTCGGTGTCGATCGACGCGTTGAGCGACGGGTGCTGCTTGAGCGCGTCGATGGCCGCCTTGGCGAAGAACGGCATGAACGACAGCTTCACGCCCTCGCGGGCGGCGAACTCGGCCTTGGCGGCGTCACGCAGGCGCGCGATCGACGTCACGTCGACCTCGACGACCGTGGTGAGCTGGGCCGAGGTCTGCAGCGACTCGACCATCCGCTTCGCGATGACCTTGCGCAGCCGGCTCATCTGCTCGGTCTTGCCGCGCAGCGGGCTCGGCGTCGGCGCCGCCGGGGCCGGAGCCTGGCCACCGGCAGCCGGAGCGGCCGAAGCGGCCGGCGCGGCTGCGGGCTCGGGCTGGGCCTTCGCGGCCTCTGCCGCGTCGAGGACGTCCTGCTTGCGGATCCGGCCGCCGACACCGCTACCGGTGAGGGTGGCGAGGTCGACACCGTGCTCGGCGGCCATCTTGCGGACGAGCGGGGTGACGTACGCGCCGTCACCCGAGCCCTCCGCCTGCGCGGCGGCGCGAGGCGCGGCCTGCGGCTGCTGCGCGGGCTCCGGGGCCTGAGCCTCCGGCGTGGCCTGCTGGGTGGCCGGCCGCGGCGCGGGTGCGGGAGCCGACTGGGAGGACGCCTCGGCGGCGCCGTCGCTCTGGCCGGACTCGTCGGCCGGCTTCGCCTCGGGCTCGGGCGTCGGCTCGGGCTCGGGCGCCTTCTCCTCGGCCGGGGCCGGGGCGGGCTCGCCGCCTCCCGAGGGCGCGGCGTCGCCGGAGCCGATCACGGCCAGCTCGGCGCCGACCTCGACGGTCTCGTCCTCGTTGACCTTGATCTCCAACAGGGTGCCGGCGACGGGCGAGGGGATCTCGGTGTCGACCTTGTCGGTGGAGACCTCGAGCAGCGGCTCGTCGACCGCGACCTCGTCACCGACCTGCTTCAACCAGCGGGTGACGGTGCCCTCGGTGACGGACTCGCCGAGCGCGGGCAGCGTGACCGGGGTGCCGGAGCCGCCGCCGGAGCCACCGGAGCCGCCGGCCTGGCCGGCGGCGTCGGAGGACTGCTGCTCGGGCGCGGTGTCGGCGGACCCCTGTGGGGTCTCGGCCTGGGCCGGGGCCTCGTCGGTGCGGGCGGCGGGCGGGTCGGTCTCGGTCTCGGTCTTCTGCGCACCGGACTCGTCGGCACCGTCGGCGCCGCTCTCGTCGCCGGGTGCGGCCTGGTGCTCCTGGGCGGCGGTCTGCTCGGGCTCGGACTCCTGGCCGCCGCCGTCGGAGGAACCGGCGGACTCGCCCTCGTCGCCGACGGTGCAGAGCTCGGCGCCGACCTCGACGGTCTCGTCCTCCTGCACCTTGATCTCGATCAGCGTGCCCGCCACGGGCGAGGGGATCTCGGTGTCGACCTTGTCGGTCGAGACCTCGAGCAGCGGCTCGTCGACCGCGACGGTGTCACCCGGCTGCTTCAGCCAGCGGGTGACGGTGCCTTCGGTGACGGACTCGCCGAGGGCCGGGAGGGTGACTGAGGTCGCCATTGCGTTCCTTCGCTCCTTGGGTGCTTCGCTGGTCTGAGAAGTCCGGTGATCGTGAGTCTATGAGTGGGCGTGCAGCGGCTTCCCGGCGAGCGCGAGGTGCGCCTCGCCGAGCGCTTCGTTCTGGGTGGGGTGCGCGTGCACGAGCGGCGCGACGTCCTCGGGGTGCGCCTCCCAGGCGTAGATGAGCTGCGCCTCGCCGATCAGCTCGCCGGCACGGGCCCCGATGATGTGTACGCCGACGACCGGGCCGTCCTTGGTGCGCACGAGCTTCACGAAGCCCTGCGTCTTGAGGATCTGGCTCTTGCCGTTGCCGCCGAGGTCGTAGGTGAGCGACTCGACGGCGTCGGCGCCGTACCGCTCCTGCGCGGCTGCCTCGGTGAGCCCGACGGAGGCCACCTCCGGGTCGCAGTAGGTCACCCGCGGAACCGTCGACTCGTCGATCGGGGCCGGCTCCAGGCCCGCGACCTCCTCGGCCACGAAGATGCCCTGCTGGAAGCCGCGGTGCGCGAGCTGGAGACCGGGCACGATGTCGCCGACGGCGTACACGCCGTCGACGTTGGTGCGCAGCCGGTCGTCGGTGAGCACGAAGCCGCGGTCCATCGAGACGCCCTGCTCGTCGTAGCCGAGCCCCTGCGTCGTCGGGCCGCGGCCGACGGCGACGAGCAGCACCTCGGCCTCGATCACGTCGCCGCCCTGGACGGTGACCTTCACGCCCTGGTCGGTGTGCTCGACCGACTCGAACGGGGTGCCGGTGCGAAAGCCGATGCCGCGCTTGCGGAACGACCGCTCGAGCGTCTTGGAGACCGCCTCGTCCTCGAGCGGGACGAGCCGCGGCAGTGCCTCGACGATCGTGACGTCGGCGCCGAACGACTTCCAGACGCTGGCGAACTCGCACCCGATGACACCGCCACCGAGCACGACGGCCGACGCCGGCACATGGTCGAGCTGGAGGGCGTGCTCGCTGGTGATGACCTTCTGGCCGTCGACGTCGAGCCCGGGGAGACTCTTGGAGTAGGAGCCGCTGGCGAGGACGACCGCCTTCGCCGCGGTGTACGGCGTGCCGTTGACCTCGACGGTGCGCGGGCCGGTCAGCCGGCCCTCGCCCTCGATCACGGTGATGCCGCGGCCCTTGATCAGGCCGGTGAGGCCCTTGAAGAGACGGGAGACGACGCCGTCCTTGTACTTGTTGACGCCGCCCATGTCGATGCTCTCGAAGGTGGCGTTGACGCCGAACTGCTCGGACTCGCGGGCCGAGTCGGCCACCTCGGCGGCGTGCAGCAGCGCCTTGGTGGGGATGCAACCGACGTGCAGGCACGTGCCGCCGAGCTTGCCCTTCTCGACGAGGGCCACCGACAACCCCAACTGGGCGGCGCGGAGGGCGCAGGCGTAGCCGCCGCTCCCGGCCCCGAGAATCACGATGTCGAACTGCTGATCGCCTCCGGCTCCGCTCGTGTCGGTCACCGTCACTCCGTCCTGTGTCCCAGATATGGCCAGCTCTGCCAGTCGGGTCGTACCCGCCCGTCATCCTTGCACCAAACCCGAGATGGTCGACACCCGGTCCCACGGCCCGTACCCCGTGGCCGCTGTGCCTGAACAGCGGGTCCCGCTTCGCCTCATGCGCCACACTTGCGGCATGGGGTTGATGGACCGGTTCCGCCGCGGCGGGACGAAGATGCGCCGGCCGAAAGGCCAGGGGCCGACGACGGTCCGCGCCTCGGACGGCGCCGACGCGAAGCACCTCGAGGAGTTCGCCCGCAGCCGGCGCGGCGTCGAGGGCTTCGTCGAGCCGCGCACCGCAGTCAGTGACGTCACGATCATGCTCGTCGCGCACGACGGTGAGTGGACGCGCCGGCGGGTGCCGTCGGTGCAGTGGGCACACGCGTTCGCGAACAAGCACGGCATCCCGTCGTACGACGCCGCGGTGGTCGGCTACCCGGCGCGGATGCGCGAGTGGAACCGGCGGCAGAAGCAGAACGGCCTCTCCTGACCCGCCCAGGGCCTCCTAGGCGCTGGTCTCCGCCATCTCCCGCGCCAGCTCGACGAGCGTGGCCACGGTGACCCCGGTGCCGCCGGCCGTCACGTGGCCGTACGCGCCGCGCTTGTTGAAGCCGGGGCCGGCGATGTCGACGTGCGCCCAGGCCTGCCCCTCGGGCACGAAGGCCTGGAGGAAGGCCGCGGCGTAGCTCGCACCGCCGTAGAGGTCCACGTTGTGCTGCATCAGGTCGGCGACGGTGCTGTAGGTGCGCACCTTGACCGGCATCTCGTCCGAGATCGGCATCGGCCAGTGCGTCTCGCCGACGCGTGCGCCGGCCTCGCGCACCCGCGCCACCACGGCGTCGCTGCTGCCGAACAGCCCGCTCACCCGGTCGCCCAGCGCGGTCTCGCAGGCGCCGGTGAGCGTGGCGACGTCGACGACGAGGTCGGGCTTCGCGTCGCCGGCCATCGAGAGCGCGTCGGCGAGCACCAGGCGCCCCTCGGCGTCGGTGTTGAGCACCTCGACGGTCTGGCCGTCGTGCATGGTCAGCACGTCACCGGGCCGGGTGGCGGTGCCCGACACCATGTTCTCCGCCATCGGCACCCAGGCCGTCACCTCGACCGGCAGGCCGAGCTCGGCGACCGCCAGGGTCGCGCTGACCACGGCGGCGGCACCGGCCATGTCGGACTTCATCGTCACCATCGACGGCCCGGGCTTGATAGTCAGGCCGCCGGAGTCGTAGGTGATGCCCTTGCCGACCAGGCCGAGGTGCGCGTGCGCACCCCGGGGCTTGTAGTGCAGCCGGACCAGCCGGGGCGGGTTCGCCGACCCCTGGCCGACGCCGAGGATGCCGCCGCACTGCTCGTCGGCGAGCGCCTTCTCGTCGAGGACGGTCGCGGTCACCTTGCCCTTGCGCTTGGCCTTGGCCGCGTCGACGACGGCGTCGGCGAAGGCGGGCGGTGCCAGGTCGCCGGCGGGCGTGTTGACCCAGTCGCGGGTGCGGGCGACCGCGGCGGCGACGACCTGCGCGGTCTCGAACGCCTCCTGCGTCGCGGCGGCGCGGGCCGCCGGGCTCAGCACGACGACCTCGCCGGGGGTGTCGTCGTCGCCCTTGCTGCTCTTGTACGTCGTGAACGTGTAGCCGCCGAGCAGGTAGCCCTCGGTCGCCGCCCGCACGTGCGCGGCGTCGTCGGCCGGCAGGGCCAGCGCGACGGTCGCCGCGTTGGTCACGGTGCGCGCGGCCGCCCCGGCGGCGCGGCGTACCGCGTCCGGGTCCACCTTGTCGGCCGGGCCGAGCCCGACCACGACCAGGAGCGGCGACTTCAGCGTGCCCCCGGTGGGGATCCGGGCGACCTCGCCGCGCTTGCCGGTGATCCCGAGCGTCGCGAGCAGCGGACCGAACTTGCGCCCGTAGGCCGAGGCGACGTCCTCGCCGCCCGACGCCGCGACGACGCCCTTGCCGGCGCTCACGACGCCGATGACGAGGGCGTCGGTGCGGGTCTTGGCCGGGGAGCCCTTGCGCAACGTGTAGGTGGTCATCAGCGCAGAGCCTAGCCGCGGTCGGCACGTGGATCCGCCGGGGATGCGCTGGGGTAGGTTGCGGCCATGCCTGACCTGAAGACCTCCCCGCTGCACGACAAGCACGTCGCACTGGGCGCGAAGATGGCGGAGTTCGGGGGCTGGCTGATGCCGCTGGAGTACGCCGGGGTCCTCAAGGAGCACAACGCCGTCCGCGAGTCCGTCGGCGTCTTCGACGTCAGCCACCTCGGCAAGGCGGTGGTGCGCGGTCCGGGCGCGGCGGCGTACGTCAACGCCTGCCTGTCCAACGACCTCGGCCGGATCGAGCCGGGCAAGGCGCAGTACACCCTGTGCTGCGACGACGCGACCGGCGGCGTCGTCGACGACCTGATCGCCTACCTGCACGGCGACGACCACGTCTTCCTGATCCCGAACGCCGCCAACACCGCCGAGGTGGTCCGCCGCCTCGCGGCGGGCGCTCCGGACGGCGTCGAGGTGGTTGACCAGCACGCCGACTTCGCGATCCTCGCCGTGCAGGGCACGCACTCCGACGAGGTGCTCGACGCGATGGGTCTGCCGACCGGGCACGACTACATGTCGTTCGTCGAGGCCGAGTACGCCGGGCACACCGTCGTCGTCTGCCGCACCGGCTACACCGGCGAGCGCGGCTACGAGCTCGTCGCGCCCAACGCGGTCGCCGGCGAGCTGTGGGACGCGATCCTGGCGGCGGGGGAGTCGCACGCGATCGCGCCGGCCGGGCTCGGGGCCCGCGACACCCTGCGCACCGAGATGGGCTACCCGCTGCACGGCCAGGACATCAGCCTCGACGTCACGCCGGTCCAGGCCCGGCTCGGCTGGGCGGTCGGCTGGAAGAAGGACGCCTTCTGGGGCAAGGACGTGCTGGTCCGCGAGAAGGGGGAGGGGCCTAGCCGGCTGCTGCGCGGCCTGGTCGCCTCGGGGCGGGGCATCCCGCGCCCGGGCATGCGGGTGCTGCTCACGCCGGACTTCGCGGTCGGTGCGGTCACGTCCGGCACGTTCTCGCCGAGCCTGAAGAAGGGCGTCGGGCTCGCGCTGATCTCCGCCCAGGTGCAGGAGGGCGCCGAGGTCTCGGTCGACGTCCGCGGACGGGCCGAGGTCTTCACCGTGACCAAGCCGCCGTTCATGACGCCCGGCGTGCGCGAGAGCTGATCAGCCGGCCGCGACCAGCGCGACGAGGGCGACGGTGAACGTCGCCTCGACCACCGCACCGAGCACGTCGCCGGTGATGCCGCCGAACCGGCGTACGGCGCGCCGGCCGACGAGCAGACCGCCGAGCAGCCCGACCAGCGCGAACCACGGGGACGGACCCGAGACGACCACGGTCGCGGCTGCCCCGACGACCAGCACGGCGAGCACGACGAGCGCGGCCGTGGCCCGCGAGACCGACCCGGCGACCATCGCGCCGAGCCCTTCCGGACGCGCGGCCGGGATGCCGGCCAGGCAGGCCAGGGGCAGGACGAGCCGGCTCACCACCAGCGCCGCGGCGACGTCGGCCGGCCCGTGCCGGGTCGTCAGCAGGAACGCGACGCTGACGACCTGGGTCAGCAGCACGAGCACGAGGGTGACGACGCCGAAGGGGCCCACGTCGCCCTTGCGCATCACCTCCAGCGCGCCCTCGGCCGGGCGGCCCGAGCCGAGCCCGTCGGCGGTGTCGGCGAGGCCGTCGAGGTGCATGCCACGCGTGAGCAGGGCGAGGGTGCCGACGACCAGGACGGCCGTCAGCTGGGGCGGGACGAGGTCCTCGAGCACGACGGTCTCGACGAGCACCACCAGCGCCAGGACGAGCCCGACGAGGGGAGCCAGCGCCATCGCCCGCCCGGCGGTACGGCGGTCGACGGACGGCACCTTGACCGGCAGGACCGTCAGCGTGCCGAACGCCAGGCGCAGCGCGTTCACAGCGGTGACACGCGGCCGGCGACGCACCAGCGCACGTCCTCGGTGGCGGCCGCGACCAGCGCGTTGAGCCGGCCCATCTCGTCGCGGAACCGTCGCCCCGACGCGGTGTCCGGCACCACGCCCTGGCCGACCTCGTTGCTCACCGCCACAACGCGCCGGGTGGTCGCGCGCCAGGCCCCGACGAGTGCGTCGACCTCGTCGCGAACCGCCTTGCGCGCCGCGGACCCCCAGGCCGCGTCGGACCAGGCGTCGTGCCGGTCCATCACTCGGGTCAGCCACAGGGTCAGGCAGTCGACAAGCAGCGGTGAGCCGTCCGCGGTCAGCAGCCCGACGAGGTCGAGGGTCTCGACGGTCGACCAGTGGTCGGGCCGGTCGGCCCGGTGCAGCCGCACCCGCTCGGACCACTCGTCGTCGTGGTCGGCCGGGTAGGCCGTCGCCACGTAGACGACCTCGGCGCGGTCGCGCAGCAGCCGCTCCGCCTCGCGGGACTTGCCGGACCGGGCGCCGCCCAGCACGAGCGTGCGCGTCACCTCGCGCGGCGCCGGGCGCGTGCCGGCGAGCGACGTACCGTCGTCGACCACGCGCGCGCCCCAGTCCGCCAGCCGCCGGGCGAGCTCGGCGGTCGGCGGGTTGTGGTGCGACAGGTGGATCGCGACGACGTCGGTCCCGTCCTGCACCGCGCCCACCCCGCGCAACAGGCGCAGCTGGTCGGCGAACGTCGTCAGGTGCAGGTGGTCGGTGCCGTGGTCGGCCTTGTCGCCGAACGTCTCCTCCAGCAGCACGGTGTCGTACGCCGCGCCGGCTGCCGCCGCGACCGTCTCGTCGGGCAGCCGGCCCGTGTCCGTGGCGTAGAGCAGCCGGGCGCCTCCGGAGGCCACGTCGTAGAGCACGGCGTCGTCACCGTGGGAGGCCGCGAGGACGCGGACGTCGTACGGCCCGAGCGACAACCGGTCGCCGGGAGACACGGTCGTGAATGTGACCGCGGGGTCGTCCGGGGCCAGCCACATCCGGGCCTGCTCGACCACGGACGGCGGCCCGACGACGTCGAGCGGCGCGTCACCGACCCAGGACCGGAACAGCAGGAACGCGGGGGCGCAGTGGTCGGGGTGCGCGTGGGTGATCAGCACGTGCCGCAGCCGGGACAGGTCGACGCCGGCCCGCTGCGCGGCGTGCGGCGTCTCGGGGCCGCAGTCGAGCAGCAGCACGTCGTCGACGAGGGCCGCGGTCTGCCCGCGCAGCCGGCCGGCGGCCCGTTCGGTGGCGCAGGACGGGCAGGTGCAGAAGGGGTTCGGCCAGCCGTCGGCCGACCCGGTGCCGAGCAGCCGGACGTCCATCAGGAGCTGCCCGAGTGCTCGAAGACCACGGGGGCGTCGAAGGCCGCGCGGCGGCCGGCCCTGCGCAGGGCTCGCAGGAGCGAGCGTCCGGCCAGCGCGATCACCAGCAGGGAGACCAGCGACCGGCCGAGGTCCCACGCCAGCGACGTGGTGACGTAGAAGACGAGGTAGCGCGCGAGGTTGTCGGCGACCGGGGCGCCGGCGACGTAGGAGACCTCGGGGCCGTACGCGGCGAACGGCCAGAACCACAGGTTCATCAGGGCCCCGAAGGCGAGGCCGACCGCCGCGGCGTACCCGGCGACGACCGCGATCTCGACCCGCCCACGCGCCGGCGGCAGGCACCCGGCGAAGAAGCCGACCCAGCCGGCCGCGACCATCTGGAACGGCAACCACGGGCCGACCCCGCCGGTGAGCAGCGCGCCAACGAAGATCGTCACCGCGCCGAGGACGAACCCGAAGCCCCTGCCGAACACCCGTCCGCCCAGGATGATCACGGCGAAGCTCGGCTCCAGGCCCGCCGTGCCGGGCCCGAGCGCGCGCAGCGCGCCGCCGACCGCGGCGAGCATGCCGAGCATCGCGACGGCCTTGGCGTCGAGGACCCCGGAGGTCAGCTCGGAGAGCACCACGACCGCGAGGAGCGGCAGCAGCGCGACGAAGACGAACGGCGCGTCCCCGGAGTGTGAGGTGTCGAGCGCCGCGCCGGGCTCGATCACGAACGGCCAGCCGAACGCGACGAGGCCGACG
The DNA here is from genome assembly GCF_004168035.1 of Nocardioides iriomotensis. Lineage (GTDB taxonomy): Bacteria > Actinomycetota > Actinomycetes > Propionibacteriales > Nocardioidaceae > Nocardioides_B > Nocardioides_B iriomotensis. The sequence continues at coordinate 302,765 of NZ_SDPU01000035.1, forward strand.
AGGAAGACCAGCGCGAGCGACAGCCCTGAGCGGGCGCGGACCGGGACCAGCGTGCTCATCGCGGGATCCGGCTTCCCGACGCCAATGCCACCGCGACCTCGGTCGGCGTCAGCCAGCGCTGCGGCGCGAGCACCTTGGCGACCTGCGGCGCGAAGGCCGGCGACGACACCACCACGTCGGCGGTGGGTCCGTCGGCGACGAGCTCCCCGTCGGCGACGACCAGCACCCGGGTGGCCACCTCGGCGACGAGCTCCACGTCGTGGGTGGCCAGCAGCACGGCGTGGCCGTCGGCGGCGAGGTCGCGCAGGATCTCGACGAGCCGGTGCTTGGCCGTGTAGTCGAGGCCGCGGGTCGGCTCGTCGAGCAGCACCAGCGGCGGCTCGGCCGCCAGCACGATCGCCAGGGCGAGCGTGAGCCGTTGCCCCTCGGACAGGTCCCGCGGGTGCTGGTCGAGCGGGACGCCGGTCGAGAGCCGCGCGAACAGCTCCTGCGTCGTGCCCGCCGTCAGGTCGCCGTCGCGGTCGGCCTGAGTGCACTCGTCGCCGACGGTGGTGGCGTAGAGCAGGTCGCCGGGCACCTGGGGCACCAGGCCGACGTGGCTCAGCAGGTCGGCGGGCGGCAGCTCGGTGGGCACCTGGCCGTCGACGACGACGCGACCGCCGGACGGGCGCTTCGTGCCGACGAGCGCCTTGAGGAGGGTGGACTTGCCGGCACCGTTGCGGCCCATCAGCGCCACCACCTCGCCCCGGCGGAGGGTGGCGGAGATCCCGCGGAGCGCGGGCACCTGGTGGTACGACGCCACGAGGTGCTCGACCTCGGCGACGACGTCGCCGGTGACGGCGGTCTCGCGGTCGGGAGGCTCCACCTCGGTGAGCGTCTCGCGCAGCGGAGCGGCCTTGCGGCGCGCGTCGCGCACCGCGAGCGGCAGCGGCTGCCAGCCGGCGATCCGGCCGAGCTCCACCACCGGCGGTGCGACGGGGGCGTCGGCCAGCACGTCGGCGGGTGCGCCCGAGACGACCGGACGGCCGTCGCCGGGCACGAGGACGACGCGGTCGGCGTACTGCGCCACCCGCTCCAGGCGGTGCTCGGCGAGCACGACGGTGAGGCCGAGGTCGTGCACCAGCCGCTGCAGCGTGGCCAGCACCTCCTCGGCAGCGAGCGGGTCGAGCGCCGAGGTCGGCTCGTCGAGCACCAGGATCCGCGGGTGCGTGGTGAGCACCGAGCCGATGGCGACCCGCTGCTGCTGACCGCCCGAGAGGGCGGCGAGCGGCCGGTCGCGCAGGTCCGCGAGGCCGAGCAGGTCGAGCGTCTCCTCGACCCGCTTGCGCATCACGTCGGCCGGCAGCCCGAGCGACTCCATGCCGTAGGCGAGCTCGTCCTCGACGTTGTCGGAGACGAAGCCGGACAGCGGGTCCTGCCCGACGTACCCGACGACGTCGGCGAGGTCCCGCGGCCGGTGGTGCCGGGTGTCGCGGCCGTCGACGAGCACGCGGCCGGTCAGGGTGCCGCCGGAGAAGTGCGGGACCAGGCCGTTGATCGCTCGCAGCAGCGTGGTCTTGCCCGAGCCGGTGCGGCCGACGACCAGGGCCAGCTCGCCCTCGTCGATGCGCAGGTCGACGCCTGCGAGCACGGGCCGGTCCGCGTCGGTGAACCGGACGCCGGCGTCCTCGAAGCGGATCACGCGGCCACCTCCAGCGGGCGCGGCGCCCGGACGACGGGCAGTGGGGGAGCGAGGACGGCGGGCAGCATCGCGACCAGGATGCCGAGCACCGCGATCGTCGGCACCGGCGGGACCATCACGACGGTCGCGAGGTACAGCTCCTCGGGCGCGACCGCCACGTTGACGAACATGGCGACGGCCGCCGTCACGCCGCAGCCGGCGACCAGCCACTCGGGCAGCGCCCAGGGGTCGGGGCGGTACCGCGTCCGTCCGGTACGGCGTCCGCCGACGGCGATCCCGGCGGCGGCGATCACCGACCCGGCGAGCAGCATCGGCAGGCCCAGCCACGACGACGTGGTGCCGTCGAGCAGCCCGTAGACGCCGACGCACACGCCGAGCAGGCCGCCGAACACCAGCACCCCGGTCAGCCGGCGCGAGACCCGGGAGTCGTCGGTGGTGCGGCCGTAGCCGCGGGAGTCCATCGCCGCGGCGAGGTCCACGGAGTGCTCCAGCGCGCCCTCCAGCACCGGCATGGCCAGGCGCTTGAGCGAGCCGAGGCCGCGGGTCTTGCGGCCGCGCAGCCGGTGTGCCTCGCGGACGCGCTGCGCGTCGGTCACCAGCTGCGGGGCGAACGTCAGCGCGATCACGCAGGCGACTCCGATCTCGTAGAGCGCACCGGGCACGTAGCGGAGCAGCCGCCGCGCGCTGCCCAGCGAGTTGGCCGCGCCGATGCAGCACAGGATCACGGCGAGCTGGAGGCCCTCGTAGAACGCACGCAGCACCGCCTCGAGGGTGACCTCCCCGCCGAGCTTGAGCCCGCTGCCCTCGGGCATCGGCACCTCGGGGAGGGTGAACAGCACGGTCGGGCCCTGCGACCCGGTGGACAGCAGCGCCTGGAACACGATCCGGACGGCGATGATGACCAGCGCCAGCTTGAGGAAGGCGCCGTACGACTTAGCCCACGGGGCGGTGCTCCGGCGGGCGGAGACCACCAGCCCGGCCACGGCGAGGATCAGCAGCAGCGGCACCGGGTTCTGCGTGCGGCTCGCGGCCGCGGCGAGGCCGATGGCCCACAGCCACCACGCCCCCGGGTGCAGGCTCCGGGGGAACGTGAGGCGTGACTGCGGGCGCACCGGCGTCTCGGCCCGGTCAGGAGTCGCGGTTGCGTCGCGACAGCGGGATCGCGACCGCGCCGATCACCACGACGAGCGCGATGACCGCCACGAGGGGCCAGCTGATGCCGCCCTCGTCCTCGGCCGAGGCCTCGTCGGTGGAGTCGCCGGCGGTCGCGGAGGCGTCGTCGGAGGGGGCCTCCGAGTCGGTGGCGGCGGTCGCCGCCGCGGGCAGCGCGAACGCGACGGTCGCCTGGTCCTTCTCGACCTGCGCGTCCTTGACGGTGTCGAAGCAGGGACCGGAGGCCGGGTAGCCGTCGATGGCGCAGATGCCGCCCTGCTCGGTGCGCACGTCGGCGACGGACTCGAGGGTCTGGAGGCCGGACGCGTCCTCGGGGACGACCGCGCAGTAAGCGGTCGGCTCAACGGGGGTGCTGCCGCCGGGGGCGTCGGCCTCGGTGCCGTAGTCGACCAGGACCGCGACGCGCTTCTCGCCGTCGCCGGAGTCGGTGCCCTCGCAGACCTGGTCGAACCCGGTCTCGGCGAGGTCGGCGCGGGGCTCGATGCCGACCTGCTCGGTGGAGGTGCCGAAGCGCCAGCCCTCGACGGCGCCGTCCCTCGGTGTGGTGTCGGCCGGACCCTTCTGGGCGAACGCGTAGGCCTCGTTCTCGACCTGGAAGTAGTTCCAGTACTTGTAGCCGTCCTCGGCGCTCGCCGGACCGGCGGTGGCGAGGAGGGTGGCCGGCGCCAGCACGACGGCGGCCAGGACGCCTGCGATGCGGCGCAGGGTGGTGTGCGTGCCCATGGGGCCCTTTCTTGCGGCGATCCGAAGACGGGACCGGACCGCGGGGCGCCCCAGAGCATGCGGGTGACCGAGTCCGGCTCCGTCCCGTAGACCTCGACGGATGTGGGGAGCCGCTGCCTGGTCGCGGTGTTCCGGCTCGCCGTACCCGCTCGTCGCGGACGGCCTACGGTTGCGGGTCAGCGCCGGCTTCGGACCGGCTTTCCCGCGACGCGGCAGTTCTGTGTTGCGCCCTCAATCTCCCACGCGCCGCGAACCGGCGTCAAAGGAACCCGGTCGGTGGACACCGTTACCCTCGCCACATGACGCACTCGCTGGAGTCCTCCGCGTTCGGCACCCCCGAGCCGCACCCGTCCCACGTGTGGCACTGGCGGTTGGAGGACGCCGACGGCAACGAGGTGACGTCCGGCGAGGGCAGTCCGCGCTTCCCGTCGCAGAGCGACGCCGAGTCGTGGGTCGGCGAGGTCTGGCGCGACCTGGCCGACGACGGCGTCGACCAGGTCACGCTGCTCGAAGGCGACCGCGAGGTCTACGGCCCGATGAGCCTGCACGCGGCCGGCTGACCGCGGCTAGCCGTTCCGCCGGCTCGGCGACTGGGTCTTCGCCGGGTCGCGCTCGACGACCGGGTCGAGGATCTCGTCGATCTTCTTCAGCAGGTCCGGGTCGAGGCGTACGCCGGCGGCCCTGACGTTCTCGGTCACCTGCTCGGGCCGGGAGGCGCCGATGATCGCGGTCGACACGTTGGGGTTCTGCAGCACCCAGGCGACCGCGAGCTGCGCCATCGACAGGTCGGCCTCCTCGGCGAGCGGAGCGAGCTCCTGCACCCGGGTGAGGACGTCGTCGCGCAGCCACCGCGACACCATGTCCGCGCCGCCCTTGTCGTCGGTCGCCCGCGAGCCGGCCGGCGGCTGCTCGCCCGGCTTGTACTTGCCGGTCAGCACGCCCTGCGCGATTGGCGACCAGACGACCTGGCCGATGCCGAGCTCCTCGCTCGTCGGCACGACCTCGGTCTCGATGACGCGCCAGAGCATGGAGTACTGCGGCTGGTTGGACACGAACGGGACGTGCAGCTCACGCGCCAGCTCGTGCCCGCGGCGGAGCTGGTCGGCCGTCCACTCCGAGACGCCGATGTAGTGCGCCTTGCCGGCCTTCACGACGTCGGCGAACGCCTCCATCGTCTCCTCGAGCGGCGTCGCGTCGTCGTACCGGTGCGCCTGGTAGAGGTCGACGTACTCGGTCTGCAGCCGTCGGAGCGAGCCGTCGATCGACTCCATGATGTGCTTGCGGGAGAGCCCGGAGTCGTTGTGCCGCTTCTCGTTGGTCGGGAAGTAGACCTTGGTGAAGATCTCGAGGCCCTCGCGGCGCTCGCCGGCCAGCGCCTTGCCGAGCACGGTCTCGGCCGCGGTGTTGGCGTACACGTCGGCGGTGTCGAACGTCGTGATCCCCTCGTCGAGGGCCTGGCGGACGCACGCCAGCGCGGCGTCCTCCTCGACCTGCGAGCCGTGGGTGAGCCAGTTGCCATAGGCGATCTCGGAGATCCGGAGACCGCTGCTGCCGAGGTGTCGGAATTCCATGTCGTCGAACGTACCCACGGACGGTGACGACGCATCACGCCACTAGGTTGGCCGCATGCTCGTCGCCTTCAGCATCAGCCCGACCGCCGCCGACGACACCGGCGGCGTCAGCGCCGCGGTCGCCGAGGCGGTGCGCGTCGTCCGCGAGTCCGGCCTGCCCCACGAGACCAACGCGATGTTCACCAACATCGAGGGGGAGTGGGACGAGGTGATGGCCGTGGTCAAGCAGGCCGTCGACGTCGTCGCCGCGACCTCACCGCGCGTCGGGCTGGTGCTGAAGGCCGACATCCGGCCCGGCTTCGAGGGTCAGCTCACCGCCAAGGTCGAGCGCGTCGAGCGTCACCTCGCCGGCTGACCACCGATATCGGTGGTCCGACCGTGACCTATGGGTCACCCTTCGACTACCGATATCGGTATCGAGCCACTCCCGGGGACGAGGTCGAGCGCGCCCGGTCAGTAGCGGTCGGGCAGCTTCTCGCCGACCTTGACCTGCCGCTTGGGCAGCCGCAGCCAGCGCATCTGCAGCGCCCGTAGCACGGCGTACGACGTCACGCCCTTGTGCGAGTCGTCGGGGAACCGGGTGCGCACCTCGCGCTTGAGCCGCCACACCATCAGCACGGTGTCGAGGGCCACGACCAGGATCGTGGCGCTCCACAGCCCGTTGGCGAAGGTCGGGTTGAAGGTCTGCGCGACCATGATCACGACCAGCAGGGGCAGCAGGAACTCCGCCATCGAGATCCGGGCGTCGACGAAGTCGCGGGTGAACTTCTTGACCCGGCCCTGGTCGCGGGCGGGCAAGTAGCGCTCGTCGCCGGTGCGCATCCCCTCGCGCATCTTGGCGTTCTGCTTGGTCCGCTGGTCACGCAGCGTCTGCCGGGCGGCCTTCTTGTCCATGGGGGCACGGGCCCGCGCCTTGGCGGCGGCCTCGGCCTCCTTGCGGGTCGGCGTCGGCCGGCCCTTGCCGCCCTCCTTGACCTCGGCGGTGGTGGCGGCGCTGGCGGTCTCGTCGGACTTGGAACGTCGGAACAACGGGCTCGAACTCTTCTCTGGCACAGGGGAGCGGTCGTGAGGTCTCACGATACCGCCGCGCCGCAGGTGCCCCGCGACGAGAAGGCTTCCGGCGTACGGCGGGGGAGGACCGGAACTCTCTCCCGATCCCACCCGTTCTGACCGTAGGGTGGTCGGCGTCGGCAGACCGTCACCCAAACCACCCGAGACAGAACGAGGGGGCCCGCCCGTCATGAGCCTCATGAAGCGCATGAGCCTGATCTTCCGCAGCAAGGCCAACAAGGCGCTCGACCGCGCCGAGGACCCGCGCGAGACGCTCGACTACAGCTACCAGCGCCAGGTGGAGCTGCTCTCGAAGGTGCGTCGCGGCGTCGCCGACGTCGCCACCAGCCGCAAGCGGGTCGAGCTCCAGGTCGCCCAGCTCGAGCAGCAGGAGAACAAGCTGACCGAGCAGGCCAAGAAGGCCCTCTCGATGGGCCGCGAGGACCTCGCCCGCGAGGCGCTCACCCGCAAGTCCGGCCTGGCCGGTCAGGTGAGCGAGCTGCGCCAGCAGCAGGCCCAGCTCCAGGGCGAGGAGGAGAAGCTGACGGTGGCCTCGCAGCGGCTCCAGGCCAAGGTCGAGGCCTTCCGCACCCGCAAGGAGACGATCAAGGCCACCTACACCGCCGCCGAGGCGCAGACCCGGATCAACGAGGCGTTCTCCGGCATCTCCGAGGAGATGGGCGACGTCGGCCTCGCGATCCAGCGGGCCGAGGACAAGACCGCGCAGATGCAGGCGCGCGCGGGTGCCATCGACGAGCTGATCGCCTCCGGCGCGCTCGACGACGCCACCGCCATCGGTCAGGGCGACGACATCGCCCGCGAGCTCGAGGCGCTGTCCTCGGGCTCCGACGTCGAGGCCGAGCTCGCCGCCCTCAAGGCGGGCGGGTCCGGCAGCTCCGCGCCGCAGGCGCTCGAGGCCGGCGACTCCACCCCCGCCGCGCAGCCGACCGCCCAGCCCGTCGCCGAGCCGGTCGCGGAGGAGACCAAGCAGGAGGGTCAGCCGTGATCATCCGGATCCTGGGCGAGGGCCAGTACGACCTGCCCGAGGCCGAGGTGTCCGGCCTGAACACCCTCGACGACACCCTGGAGCAGGCCGTCGAGGCCGGCGACGACGCGGCGTTCACCGAGGCCCTGGCCGGCCTGCTGACGGCCGTCCGGGGTTCCGGCTCCCTGCTCGCCGACGACTCCCTCGAGGACTCCGACCTGATCCTGCCGCCCGCCGACGCGAGCATCGACGAGGTCCGGGAGATGCTCACCGGCGAGGGCCTGATCCCCGGCTGACGCCCCCCACCGCACCGCACGAAGGACGACACATGGCGCACACACGGTTCATCAAGGACACCGGCCTCACCGCCCGGATGACGCTGGTGATGTTCCTGCTCGGTGCGCTGCTCGTCGGGTTCGTCGCGGTGCTCCTCGCCGCGTTCGGCAACAGCCCCGGGCTGATCCTGCTCATCGGCGGGATCGGCCTCGGCGTGGTCTGGTTCCAGTGGTACAACTCCGACACCTTCGCGATGAAGGCGATGCGGGCCCGCGAGGTGACGCCCGAGCAGGCACCCGAGCTGCACGCCGTCATCGACCGGCTCTGCGCGCTGGCCGACATGCCCAAGCCGCGCGTGGGGATCGCCTACACCGACCTGCCCAACGCGTTCGCGACCGGCCGCTCGCCCAACCGGGCCGTGGTCTGCGTGACGACGGGCCTGCTCGACCGGCTGTCGGCCGAGGAGGTCGAAGCGGTCCTCGCGCACGAGCTGTCGCACGTCGCCCACCGCGACGTGCTCGTCATGACCCTCGCCTCGTCGGCCGGCATCATCGCCGGGATGGCCACGCGCGGCGCGCAGTACGGCGCGATCTTCGGTGGCCGCGGCCGCGACAGCAACAGCGGCGGCGCACCCGTGTGGCTGGTCGTCCTCGTGGTCAGCATGGTCACCTACGCCATCAGCTTCTTCCTGACCCGGCTGCTGTCGCGCTACCGCGAGCTGTGCGCCGACCGGTCCGGCGCGTTCCTGACCGGCAAGCCCTCGGCCCTGGCCAGCGCGCTCACCAAGATCACCGGTGACATCGCCAGCATCCCCAACAAGGACCTCCGCTCGGCCCAGTCGATGAACGCCTTCTTCATCACCCCGGCCATCAGCGGCATGTCGCTGAAGACACTCACCTCGACCCACCCGTCGCTGGAGCAGCGGCTCGAGCAGCTCGCCAAGATCTCGGCCGAGCTCGGCCGTCCCCTCGACGGCGGCTTCCCGCAGCCCGGCCAGCCGGGTCAGCTGTGAAGATCGTCGACGCGCTGCTGGGTCGCCGGCCCAAGGTCCGCAACGACCTCGACGACCTGTTCGCCGTACCCACCGCGGCGATCACCCTGCAGACCGCCGCCTCGTTCGAGCCGACCGGCGTGGGCGCGGTCTGCTTCCGGGCCGCCGAGGGTGCCGCGTTCGCCGCGGCCGAGGCCGAGATCACCGCGGTGCTCGACAACGACGAGGACCCCGATCTGGAGCGCCAGGTCGACGAGTTCGGCTTCACCTGGCTGATCGCGCGCCAGGACGACACCTCGGCGCTGGTCACCGACCTGCACGCGATCAACACCGCGCTCGAGGCGCAGGGCTTCGGCCCGCAGCTGCTGTGCTCGCTGGTGTCCTTCAAGGACGCGACCGGCCGGCCGCTCGCGCTGGTGTACCTCTACAAGCAGGGCACCTTCTACCCGTTCGCGCCGAAGCCGGGCGCCGGGCAGCAGCGCGACAACCTGCTCGAGATGCAGGTCCGCGACCTGGTCAAGAACGACCTGCCGGTCGAGCCGGACATGCAGCGCTGGATGGCGGTCTGGGGAGCCCCCGGCGTCTAGTCCTTCGCCGCGGTGCGGGCCGGGAGGTCGAGCATCCGCTGCAGCGCGACCAGCGCCCACTTCTCCGTCTCCGGGTCGACCTGGATCTGGTTGACGACGGTGCCGGCGACGAGGTTCTCCAAGGCCCACACCAGGTGCGGCAGGTCGATCCGGTTCATCGTCGAGCAGTAGCAGACCGTCCTGTCCAGGAACACGATGTTCTTGTCCGGGTGGGCGTCCGCGAGGCGCTGGACGAGGTTGAGCTCGGTGCCGATCGCCCACGAGGAGCCGGCCGGGGCGGCCTCGATCGTCTTGATGATGAACTCCGTCGAGCCGACCAGGTCGGCCTTGGTCACGACCTCGTGCTTGCACTCGGGGTGGACCAGGACCTGCACGTCGGGGATCTTCGCCCGCAGCTCGTCGACGACCTCGGCGGAGAACCGGCCGTGCACCGAGCAGTGCCCGCGCCACAGGATCATCTTCGCGTCGCGGAGCTCCTCGGCGGTGAGGCCGCCGTTCTGCTTGTGCGGGTCCCAGACGACGCAGTCGTCGAGCGAGTAGCCCATCTGCAGGACCGCGGTGTTGCGGCCCAGGTGCTGGTCGGGGAGGAAGAGGACCTTCGCGTCGGGCTTCTGGGCGAACGCCCACTCCAGCGCGACCTGCGCGTTGGACGAGGTGCAGACGGCGCCGCCGTTGCGGCCGCAGAACGCCTTGATGTCGGCCGAGGAGTTCATGTAAGTGACGGGTACGACGCTGTCGGCGATGCCGGCCTCGACCATCGCGTCCCAGGCGTCCTCGACCTGCGCGATCCGCGCCATGTCGGCCATCGAGCAGCCGGCGGCGAGGTCGGGGAGGATCACCTTCTGGTCGGGGCCAGTGAGGATGTCGGCCGACTCGGCCATGAAGTGCACGCCGCAGAAGACGATGTACTCCGCGTCCGGACGGGCGGCCGCGTCCCGCGCGAGCTTGAACGAGTCGCCGGTGACGTCGGCGAACTGGATGACCTCGTCGCGCTGGTAGTGGTGGCCGAGCACGAACAGCCGCGACCCCAGCGCCTCCTTCGCGGCCCGCGCGCGGGCGACCAGGTCGGGGTCGGAGGCGGCCGGCAGGCTGCCCGGGCAGTCGACGCCGCGCTCGGAGGCCGGGTCGGTGCCGCGCCCGAGCACGAGCAGGGGGAGGTCGGTCGTCGTCACGGCGTCATCTTCCCATGCGCCCCCGAACCGTCGTGACGGTCAGAGGAAGTGACCGCTGGGCAGGTACGGCATCGGTGGCTTCATGCGCCGCATCGCGAGGTAGCCCGCCGTGTGCAGGTCCATCCGCGCGGCCATCCCGACGTCGACGGCCCACTCGTTCACCGCGGTGACGTGCCCGACCACCACGCTGCGCTCCGGGCTGGACGCGGCGAGCGTCTCCCACAGCAGGTCGGCCGCGGTACGGCGGTTCGTCGCGGCGAGCAGGTACGGGCCGCCGCCCGGCTCGACGTACGCATAGCCCGACCCGGTCGACCGGTCCACCACGACGAGCCGGTACATCGACGTCAGCAGCTCGTGGTCGACGCCGTGCGCCGCCTCCCGGGTCTGCCGGTCGACGGAGTTCATCAGGTCGATGTCGGACGCGCTCCCGGCGCGCACCCGCTCGACGACCGGCAATGCTTCGCGCGGCACCCGGCCCATCAGGTACATCGCCGGGTGCAGCGTGAACCCGGCCATCCGGTAGCGCCGCACCGCCGGCGGGTCCTCCGAGGCCGCGATCAGCCCGCGCAGGCAGCCGCGCCCGTGCTGCAGGGAGGCGTCGAGCAGCTGCCTGCCGACACCGCGACCCTGCAGGCCGGGCTTGACGACGTACGTCGCGAGGATCCACATCAGCTCGCGGCGCAGCGACACGCTGGCGCCGATCAACCCCGACGCGTCCTCGGCGACGAAGCAGCCGCCCGCGTCGTGCTCGAGCATGTGCCGCACCCGGATCTGCCAGTTCACCGACTTCTCCGGCGACCGCGGCGCCGGCGCGGGCAGGTGCGGGCGGTGGGTGCGCACGTCGAGGTCGTGGAACGCCTCCGAGGTCAGCCGCTCCACCCCGATCACGTCGTCCTGCGTCATCGGGCGGACGTAGTAGTCGGGGGAGCCGGGCACCCGCCCAACCTAGTGGCGTCGAGGCGACCGGCAGGATGGGCGCATGCGCGTGCTCATCGCCCCCGACAAGTTCGCCGGCACGCTCAGCGCCGTCGAGGCGGCCGCCGCCATCGCCGAGGGCTGGCGCCGCCGGGCACCGGGTGACGAGCTCGACCTCGCGCCCATGGCCGACGGAGGCCCGGGCTTCGTCGACGTGCTGCACGCGACGCTCGGCGGCGACCTGCTCGCGGCCACCGTCCGCGGACCCTACGGCGACCCGGTGCCCGGCACGGTCCTCCGGGTCGGGGACAGCGCCTACGTGGAGGCCGCCCAGGCGTGCGGCCTGCACCTCACACCCGAGGACGACCGCCGGCCCGAGCACGCCTCGTCGTACGGCGTCGGCGAGTTGGTCGCCGCGGCGGTGGACGCCGGGGTGGCGAGGGTCGTGGTCGGGCTCGGCGGCACCGGGACCAACGACGCGGGAGCCGGCCTGCTCGCGGCCCTCGGCGCGACCAGCACGCCCCCGGACGCGCTGACCGGGGGCCCGGCCGGTCTGGCCGGGCTCGACGCCGTCGACGTGGCCGCGGCGCGCGAGCGGGTGGCCGGCGTCGAGCTCGTCGCGGCGAGCGACGTCGACAACCCGCTGCTCGGGCTCATCGGCACCACCAACGTCTACGGCCCGCAGAAGGGGGTCGCCGACGACCGGCTGCAGGCCGTCGACGCCGCGCTCGAGCGGCTCGCCGCCGCGGCGGACAAGAAGCTCGCGCTGGCCAAGGGGGCGGGCGCGGCCGGCGGGCTGGGCTACGCACTGCTGCTGCTCGGGGCCGCCCGGGAGCCGGGCATCGCCCTGGTCGCCGACGCCGTGGGTCTGCCCACCCGGGCCCGCCGGGCCGACCTGGTCGTCACCGGTGAGGGCGCCTTCGACTTCTCGTCGCGCTCGGGCAAGGTGCCCTACGGCGTGGCCCAGGTCGCGGCCGAGGCGCTGCGACCCTGCATCGCGCTGGCCGGCCAGGTGCTGATCGGCTCGCGTGAGATGCGCGCCGTCGGGATCGAGTCGGCGTACTCCGTGGCCGACCTGGTGGGGCAGGAGGCCAGCTTCGCCGACCCCGCGGGGAGCCTGGCGGCGCTTGCGGAGCGCACCGCCCGCACCTGGTCCACCATGTGAGCGCATGTGACCCACGACGCACGGTCCGGGCGTGGGAATAGCCGGGGGTGTGCGACCATTGAAGACGAGCAAGAAGCCTCCGAGACCCATGGGAGCCAGCAGATGACCGAGCAGGTCGAGACCGAGACCGCGGTTCGCACCGACAGCATCAACGTGAGCGACGCCGCTGCCGCCAAGGTGAAGGCGCTCCTCGAGCAGGAGGGCCGCGACGACCTCCAGCTGCGCATCGCCGTCCAGCCGGGTGGCTGCTCCGGGCTGCGCTACCAGCTCTTCTTCGACGAGCGGAACCTCGACGGCGACGTCGTGACCGACTTCGACGGCGTGGCCGTGGTCGTCGACCGGATGAGCGTCCCGTACCTCAACGGCGCGGTGATCGACTTCGTCGACACGATCGAGAAGCAGGGCTTCACGATCGACAACCCCAACGCCACTGGCTCCTGCGCGTGCGGTGACTCGTTCCACTGAGCCGCCCCCGCTGAGCCCTTACAAGGCCCCCGCGACCTGGTCGCGGGGGCCTCGTGCTTGCCGGGTACCGCTCGGGTTCAGTACGCCGGCTCGCCCTCGCTGCCGTCGCTGTACGGTGCGTCGGCGCGAGGAATCCGGGTGTCGTCGCGGGAGCCGTCACGCACCACCCGGTCGCCCAGGGGCGACTGCAGGGTGACGTCGACGGACCGCATCAGGGCGATGTCGATGCAGACGACCTCGCGGTCGCTCTTGGGCGGGGTCTTGGGCAGCGTCACCGTCACCGTGCTCGCGGTCTCCGCCACCTGCGGCTCGCCGACCGTGCCGTAGCACTCCGGGATGCCGGTCGCGTAGTTGAGCGCCAGCGTCGTGTCGTCCCGCGCGAACCAGCCTTCGATCGCCTGGGTCCCCGCTTGCGGCGGCGGCGCGGCGTCAGGACCGGGCACGGGGGTGAGCCCGCCGTCCGGCCTGTCGGGCTGACCGGGATCGGCGGGGTCGCCACCGCCGTCCTGGCCGGGGAAGCCGGGCACGGAGGACGCCGAGGGCGGAGCGGGCGCGGAGCCGAAGCCGGGCCCGGGGTCGCCCGGCCGCTGCGACCACCACACGGCGGCCATCACCAGCACCACGGCGAGCGCGGCGCCGGCGGGCACCAGCCAGCGGCGAAGTCCTGCGTCCATGTCACTTCGACGCGGCAGCCGGGCCGGCGGTTCCCGGGCAGTTTGCCCGGGTCGTCCCGGATTGCATGGCCCACCTGGGCCATCCAGGGGGTCCGGTCAGGGCATTCACAGGCGCCCGGGGTGCCCAGTTGGCTGGTCCGACGGGCGGGGGGAGGGCCTCCGTCCCCTTGTTCCGACCCAGAGGGGGAGCACCACTCATGACTTCACCCAGGAAGCGCGCGCTCGTGGTCGCCTGTGCCGGCGCCGTGGCCGCCGCGCTGGCCGCCGTACCCGCGGCCAACGGTGCGGGTTCGGCCCGCGCCGTCGAGGGACTCAACGGACCGCGCGGTCTCGACATCGGCCACGGCCGGATGATCGTCGCGGACTCCGACGGGGTCATCAGCGAGATCGACCGCAGCGACGACAGCGCGCACAAGATCGGCAAGGTCGCGAAGGGCTTCGGCTCCGCGGTCGCCGTCGCCGGCAACGGCGACGTGTGGGCGCTCACCGGCGGTGGGCACGGCACGCTCTACCTCTGGAGCGGCGACCACAAGCGCCGGGAGGTGCTCGACGTCGGCGCCTGGCAGAAGCGGCACAACCCCGACCCGTACGACCTCGAGGACAAGGCGGCGGAGAGCAACCCCTACGGTCTCGACGCCGTCGCGGACGGAGTCCTCGTCGCCGACGCGGCCAACAACTCGGTCATCCACGTGACCCGCAAGGGCAAGGTCACCCCGATCGCCCGGGTCAAGACCCGCACGGTCGAGATGCCCGAGGGCTTCGACGACCCGGAGCTGCCCCCCGCCGGCACGCCGATCCCGTCGGAGGCCGTCATCACGTCCGTGGTGCAGGGCAAGGACGGCGCGATCTACCTGGGCGAGCTCCGCGGCTTCCCGGCCACCCCGGGTACGTCGCAGGTGTGGCGTGTCGAGCCGGGCGCGCACGGCGCGGTCTGCAAGCCGAACAAGCCGACCAAGGGCGCCTGCACCCGGGTCGCCGACGGCCTCACCTCGATCGTCTCGCTGGCGATCGGCGGCAACGGCGCCCTCTACGCGGCCGAGCTGTCCAAGATGGGCTGGCTGGCCGCCGAGATGCAGCTCGAGGGTTCCACCGAGGGCGCGATCATCAAGATCAGCAAGAACCGCGAGCGCATGCGCGAGCTCAGCCCCGGCAAGGTGCACCTGCCCGGCGGCGTGGCGGTCGGCGCGAACGGCAACGTGTTCACCTCCGGCCCGGTCTTCGGTCCGGGTGGGGTGATGAAGGTCGGCTGAGGCCCTGAACGGCTGACCGACGAGGGAAGGCCCGTGCCACCGAGGTGGCACGGGCCTTCTTCTGCTCTCGTCCCGGCGACGGGACGTCGCTCTAGTCCAGGTGCAGGTGCAGCGCGGCGGCGAGACGAGCCGCGGCCTCGGAGACCTCGATCGTCGGCTTGGGCACCTCGCGGGGGTAGTCCTCGTAGCGGATGCTCGGCGCCGGCCGCCGCAGCGCCGTCACCACGGCCGCCGCCTTGCGGGCGTCGGAGGTCATCTGCTCGGCGCTGGCCGCGTCGTCGTACGGGAGCCGCTGGTAGGTCATGGCAGTGACGCTAGGGATTACCGATCGGTACCCCAAGCCGGCCGGCAGGTAGGCTCCGCGTGTCCAGACCGCCCGGTTCCCCAGACCCCCCGAGGACCCCGCTCGTGTCGCTGCTCGTCACCGGATCGATCGCCACCGACCACCTGATGTCGTTCCCGGGCCGGTTCTCCGACTCGCTCGTCGTCGACCAGCTCGACAAGCTGTCGGTCTCGTTCCTGGTCGAGGACCTCGAGGTACGCCGCGGCGGCTGCGCCGCCAACATCTGCTTCGGGCTGGGCAACCTCGGCCTGCGTCCGGTGCTCGTGGGCGCGGTGGGCGAGGACTTCGTGGAGTACCGGAGCTGGCTCGAGCGGCACCACGTCGACTGCGAGTCCGTGCACGTCTCCGAGACCCGGCACACCGCCCGGTTCGTCTGCACGACCGACAAGGACATGGCGCAGTTCGCGTCGTTCTACGCCGGCGCGATGAGCGAGGCCCGCGAGATCGAGCTCAAGCCGATCGCCGACCGGGTCGGCGGCGCGACGTTCGTGCTGGTCGGCCCCAACGACCCCGACGCGATGCTGCGGCACACCCAGGAGTGCCGCGAGCGCGGCATCCCGTTCCTCGCCGACCCGAGCCAGCAGCTCGCGTTCGGTGACGGCGAGCTGATCCGCGAGCTCATCGACGGCGCGCACATCCTGTTCAGCAACGAATACGAGTCCGCGCTGATCGAGAAGAAGACCGGCTGGACCAACGACGAGATCCTCGAGCGCGTGGGCACCCTCGTGGTCACGCTCGGCGCCGCCGGCGTGCGGGTGGAGCGGGCGGGGGAGGAGCCGATCGTCGTCCCGGCCGTGCCCGAGATCGAGAAGGTCGAGCCGACCGGCGTCGGCGACGCCTTCCGGGCGGGCTTCCTCGCCGCGCTCGAGTGGGGGCTGTCGCTCGAGCGCGCCGCCCAGCTCGGCTGCCTGCTCGCGGTGTACGTCGTCGAGCGGGTCGGCACGCAGGAGTACACCCTGCACCAGGCGGCGTTCGTGGAGCGGTTCGCCGAGACGTACGGCGAGGGCGCGGCCGCCGAGGTCGCGCAGCACGTCCGGACGCCGCGCCCCTGACGTCCTGAGCGAGTCCTGAGTCAGTCTCAGTCAGAGGGCGCGCCGCACCGTGTAGCGGGGCACCCCGTCGTCGGCGGTGTCCTGCCCGACGAACTCGTGCCCGCGCATGCGGCACCACGCCTGCGTGTCAGGCCCCGTCGCCGGGTCGTCGGCGACCACCGCGACGGTCCCACCCACGGGGACGTCGCCGATCGCGTTGGCGAGCCGGATCACCGGCAGCGGGCAGCGCAGCCCGCGGCAGTCGAGCTCGAGGTCGGTCACGGCCGGAGCCCCGCGACCGCGCTGGGCAGCACGTCGAGGAACGCGTCCACGTCGGCCTCCGTGGTGTCCCGGCCGAGCGAGACCCGGACGTTCCCGTGGGTGAGCGCGCCCATTGCCGCGAGCACGTGCGAGGGGGTCAACGTCGACGCGCTGCAGGCCGAGCCGCTCGACACCGCGAAGCCGTGCTTGTCCAGCTCGCGCACCAGGGCCTCGCCCTCCACGTAGAGGCTGGAGAACGTGACGACGTGAGGGAGCCGGTCGTCGGGGTCGCCCACGATGTCCACGTCGGGCACCTCCGCGGCGACCCGGCCGCGGATCCGGTCGACCAGGGCTCGTTGCCGGGCGCCGGTCTCCTCGCGCTCGGCCACGACCGCCTGCAGCGCCGCGGCCGCGGCCAGCGCGCCCGGCACGTTCTCGAATCCCGCCACCCGGTGGTCGATCCGGTCGTCGGTGGGAAACGGTGAGCGCCAGCGCGTGCCGGTGCGCACCAGCAGCACGCCGACGCCGGCCGGCCCGCCCCACTGCGCCGCCCCGGCGGACGCGGCCGCCCAGCCGGAGGGGAGTGGTAGCCGGCCCGCGGACGCGGCCGCGTCGACGAACAGTGGCACGTCCCGCGCCGCCGCGAGCTCGGCGACGGCCGCGATCGGCTGCACGGTGCCGACCTCCCCGTTGGCCGCCTGCACCGCGAGCACGCCGGCCCCCTGCGCGAGAGCGGCCTCGACCTCGGGGAGCAGCACCCTTCCGTGGGAGTCCACGCCGACCACGTCCGACGTACCACCGGAGGCGGACCACCACTCCGCTGCCTTGAACACCGCGGAGTGCTCGACGGCGGAGTGCACGAGACGGTCGCTCGCCCGGCGCCGGCCCTGGAGCAGGCCGAGGACGCCGCGGTGCACCGCCGTGGTGGCCGAGGACGTGAACGTCACCTCGTCCGGCCGGGCGCCCAGCAGGGACGCGGTGACCTCGCGCGCGTTGTCGAGCAGCAGACGTGCGTTGCGCCCCGCACCGTGCAGCCGCACCGGGTCGGCGTACCCCTGGTCGAGCGCCGCGAGCAGGGTCTCGCGCGCGGCGGGGTGCAGGGGCTCGGCGGAGGCGCTGTCGAGGTAGCCATGGGCCGCACCGGTCGGATAGGTCACACCCGTGAAACTACCGGGCCCTGCACGGCATTCACCCCAGCCTCAGTAGTAGTGTTCGGGCTGACCGTCGTCGTGAGAGAGAGGCTCGTTCGTGGGTCTGGAACTCCCCCCGCGTGCCCGCAGGGTCGGACTGCTGACCGTCGGGTCCGCGGGCCTCCTGCTGCTTGGCGCCTGCTCAGTCGAAGACCAGGCGCAGATCCGGCGTCTGGCGATGCCGGAGCCGGTCACCGACCGTGCTCCGTTCATCTACGACCTGTGGCACGGCGCCTGGATCGCCGCCATCATCGTCGGCATCATCGTCTGGGGCCTGATCGGCTGGGCGGCCTGGAAGTACCGCCGTCGCGCCGAGGACGAGATCCCCGTGCAGACGCGGTACAACCTGCCGATCGAGATCCTCTACACGGTCGCGCCGATCGTGATGGTGCTGGTGTTCTTCTACTACACCGTCACCACGCAGAACGACGTGCTCGAGGAGGTCAGCGCCGACCAGGCCGACCACAACATCAAGGTCGTGGGCCAGCAGTGGTCGTGGACCTTCAACTACATCGAGGACGACGCGCTGGACGGCTCGACCTCGGTCTACGAGGGCGGTACGACGGCCGACCGGCCGACGCTCGTGCTCCCGGTCGACGAGTCGGTGCGCGTCGAGCTGCTGTCGCCCGACGTCATCCACTCGTTCTGGGTGCCGGCGTTCCTGTTCAAGATGGACGTCATCCCCGGCCGCGCCAACAGCTTCTCGTTCACGCCGACCGAGGAGGGCACCTTCGTGGGCCGCTGCGCCGAGCTGTGCGGCGCGTACCACTCGCGGATGCTCTTCAACGTCGACGTCGTGAGCGCGGACGAGTACGCCCAGCACCTCGCCGATCTGCAGGAGCAGGGCAACACCGGTGAGGCCCTCGGCGGCTCCGACGCCACGACGCAGCCCGGTCTCGAGGACGAGGTCCAGGACGACGACACGACGGAGGGGTCGGAGTGACCGACACAGCCGCATTCCAGGCCGGGCGCACGCGCACCGTGCCGAAGACGCTGGGCCAGCAGGTCGTGCGCGTGCTGACCACCACCGACCACAAGCTGATCGGCAAGCTCTACCTGGGCACGTCGTTCGCGTGGTTCCTCGTCGGCGGCGTGATGGCGCTGCTCATCCGCTCCGAGCTGGCGTTCCCGGGCAACCAGGTGGTCAGCGACGAGGTCTACAACCAGCTGTTCACCATGCACGGCACGATCATGCTGCTGCTGTTCGCGACGCCGCTGTTCTTCGGCTTCTCCAACGTGATCATGCCGCTGCAGATCGGTTCGCCCGACGTGGCGTTCCCGCGCCTCAACATGTTCAGCTACTGGCTGTTCCTGTTCGGCGGACTGATCGCCGCCGTCGGCTTCCTGACCCCCGAGGGCGCGGCCGACTTCGGCTGGTTCGCCTACACGCCGCTGTCCAACGAGGTCCGCTCGCCGGGCGTGGGCGGTGACCTGTGGATCATGGGTCTGTGGATGGCCGGTTTGGGCACCATCCTCGGCGCGGTCAACTTCATCACCACGATCATCTGCATGCGCGCGCCCGGCATGACGATGTTCCGGCTCCCGATCTTCGTCTGGAACACCCTGGTCACCAGCCTGCTCGTGCTGATCGCGTTCCCGATCCTGGCCGGCGCGCTGCTGTCGCTCGAGGCCGACCGGATGCTCGGGGCGCACGTCTTCGACGCCGCCAACGGCGGCCCGATCCTGTGGCAGCACTTGTTCTGGTTCTTCGGGCACCCCGAGGTCTACATCATCGCGCTGCCGTTCTTCGGCATCATCACCGAGGTCCTCCCGGTGTTCAGCCGCAAGCCGGTCTTCGGCTACGTCGGCCTGGTCGCCGCGACGATCTCGATCGCGGTGCTGTCGGTGGCCGTGTGGGCGCACCACATGTTCGTGACCGGCGCCGTCGACCTGCCGTTCTTCTCCGGCATGACGTTCCTGATCGCCGTACCCACAGGTGTGAAGTTCTTCAACTGGATCGGCACGATGTGGGGCGGGTCGATCTCGTTCGACACCCCCATGCTCTGGTCGATCGGCTTCCTGACGACGTTCCTCTTCGGCGGCCTGACCGGCGTCATCCTGGCCAGCCCGCCGCTGGACTTCGCGGTCTCCGACTCCTACTTCGTGGTGGCGCACTTCCACTACGTGGTGTTCGGCACCGTGGTGTTCGCGATGTTCGCCGGCTTCTACTTCTGGTGGCCGAAGATGACCGGCCGGATGCTCGACGAGCGGCTCGGCAAGGCCCACTTCTGGCTGCTGTTCATCGGCTTCCACACCACCTTCCTCGTGCAGCACTGGCTGGGCGTCGAGGGCATGCCGCGCCGCTACGCCGACTACCTCCCGAGCGACGGGTTCACCACGCTCAACCAGGTGTCCACGGTCGGCGCGTTCCTGCTCGGCGCCTCGACGTTGCCGTTCCTGTACAACGTGTACAAGTCGAGCCGCAGCCCGATGGTCGAGCGCGACGACCCGTGGGGCTGGGGCCGCTCGCTGGAGTGGGCGACGTCCTCGCCCCCGCCGCGGCACAACTTCGTGACCATCCCGCGGATCCGGTCCGAGTCGCCGGCGTTCGACTTGCACCACCCCGAGGTGGCCGCGCTCGAGATGGAGCAGAACGACAAGCTCGGCGAGAGCGACATCGTCGACGCGCCCAGCGTCGAGGGCCGCGCGGAGCTGCTGCGCGACAACCTGCAGGACCAGGGCAAGACGATCCCGCACGACCGCGACGGAGGCGACAACTGATGAAGGCTGAAGCCTGGCTGTTCGTCATCTGCTCGGTGTTCTTCGTGCTGGTGGCCCCGGCCTACTGGCTGATCGCCAAGGACCCCACGGGCACCTCCGCGCTGGTGATGACCGCGCTGCTCATGCTGCTGGTGACCTTCTACCTCGGCTTCCACGCGTCCCGCATGGAGCCGCGCCCGGAGGACCGCAAGGACGCCGAGATCGCTGAGGGCGCCGGTGAGCTCGGGTTCTTCCCGCCGTACAGCTGGTGGCCGCTGTGGTGCGCCGCCACGCTCGGCCTGATCGTGTTCGGCACCGCGATGGGCGCCTGGTGGCTGCTCATCATCGGCGTCGGCCTGGGCTCCATCGCCCTGTGCGGCTGGATCTATGAGTACTACCGCGGAGAGCACGCTCACTGAGCGCGCCGTGACCCGAACGTGACGGGCCCCACCAGCCGCGGAGGCAGGTGGGGCCCGTTCCCGTTGTTACCCTGGATGAGCAGCTGTACGTCGCACGAGGGGATCCCATGTCCATCCACGGCACTCATCCGCGCCCGCAGGCGCGTCGACGCCTGCCCGCGCTCGCCGCCGGGCTGTCCCTCGCCATCGCGCTCGCCGGCTGCACCGCCGGCGCCAACGACGACGACGCGGCCGCCCCGATCGGCGGCGGCGACGGGCCCGGCCAGGCCGAGGAGTCGGCTACTCCCGAACCGGCCGCCACCATCTCCACGAACCTCCCCAAAACGGGCACGGTCCCGGTTGACGGGACGCTCGAGCTGACCGCGACCGACGGCACGTTCCGCAAGGTCGCCGTCACCTTCGGCAAGCGCAACCGGCCGCTTAAGGGCGACCTGAGCAGCGACAAGACGGCGTGGACGTCCGCGCAGCGCCTCGAGCCCGGGCTGCGCTACCGCGTCCGCAGCGTCGCCGTCGACGTCGACGGGCTCGAGACGCGCTCGTCCAAGGTGTTCCGGACCGACGCGCTCACGCTCGACCAGCAGACCTTCCCGTCCGTCGCGCCGCTCTCCGGCGAGGTCGTGGGCGTCGGCATGCCGGTCATCGTGCAGTTCGACGTACCCGTCACCGACAAGGCGTCGATCGAGAAGCACCTGACCGTCACCTCCTCGCCCCAGCAAGCCGGCGCCTGGCACTGGATCAGCGACAACGAGGTGCACTGGCGGCCGCGGACCTACTGGCAGCCCGGCACCCAGGTCACCGTCGACGCCGACGTCAACTCGATCCCGGCGGGCAACGGCGTCTACGGCCAGCTCAGCCGGTCCACCAGCTTCACCGTGGGCGACGCGATGGTCAGCCGGGTCGACATCGCCCGGCACACCATGAAGGTGTTCAAGAACGGCACCCTGCTGCGCACCCTGCCGATCACCACGGGCAAGGCGGGCTTCACCACCCGCTCCGGCACGAAGGTGATCATCGAGAAGTTCCGCGAGCGCCGGATGAACTCCGAGACCGTCGGCATCAACCGCGACGACCCGGAGTACTACGACATCGACGACGTCGAGTACGCCATGCGGCTGACCTACTCCGGCGAGTTCATCCACGCCGCCCCGTGGTCGGTCGGCTCCCAGGGCTACGCCAACGTCAGCCACGGCTGCACCGGCATGAGCACCGCCAACGCGGCCTGGCTCTACAACATCTCCAAGCGCGGTGACGTCGTGGAGTACACCGGCAGCGACCGCTGGATGACGCTCACCAACGGGTACGGCGACTGGAACGAGCGGTTCCGCCAGTACCGCGCCGGCTCCGCCCTGAGCTGATCGGACGGCCGGGTCTCGGTCCTACGGCCGACCCGGTGTCCTCCTGAGGGAGGACGTGGCGGCCCGTCGAGATCGGACTCCAGTACCTGGTGGGCGAGGGGCCCTGATCGGCAGGCTTGTCCTCATGAACACGCCGATCACCACCGCCATCGCCCTCATGTCCTTCGACTCCTCGATGACCACGCTGGGCTCCGCCCGTCGTGACCGCCAGGTGCGCCGCACGGTGCGCGCCATGAACCGCGCCGGCCGGCACGAGCACGCACGACGACGCTCGCACGCCTCGCCGCCACCGATCTGACCGACGTTCGACCACCCGGATGGACGACGAAGGGCCCCACCGCGAACGGTGGGGCCCTTCGTCGTTGCCTGTCAGTGACTCAGTGCTGGCGGAGCTCCTCGCCGGAGACGCCATGACGGCCGTCGAACTGGTGGCCGTCGGCCGCGTGGCCGTCGAGCTCGTAGTCACCGGTGTAGTCGCCGCTGACGTGCTGGTGCCCGTCGTCGCGCACGGCCAGCTCGTGCTCGGCGTGGTGCCGGGCCTCCTCGAGCTCCGTCGTGGTCGGCTTCTGCACGTTGTGGGCGAACCACGCACGTGAGAGGCGGGCCCGCAGCCGGTGGAGCCGGACGTGGCGGGCTGCCACGCCGTTCTCGTCGGCGGCGGTCGGAGCCGGGAGCAGCGGGTCGCGGTCGCGGGCGGTGAGGGTGTAGGCCTCGTCGCCGGAGATCGGCAGGTGCTTCTCGGCGTACGCGCCCTCAGGGGAGCGCATGATCACGCCGGTCTCGTAGCCGTGCAGCAGCCGGGCCTCGTCCTGACGCTGGAGCGAGATGCACCAGCGCCTGGTGACGATGAACGCGACCACCGGGGCGACGAAGACCATGACCCGCATGAAGTACGTGATGTAGTTCAGGTTCAGGTTGAAGATCACGGCCAGGAGGTCGTTGCCGCCGGCCATCCAGAGCATGCCGTACGCGGTCATGAGCGAGACCAGGAACGCGGTGCGGGTGGGCGCGTTGCGCGGCCGCTGCAGCAGGTGGTGCTCCCGCTTGTCTCCGGTGATCCAGGCCTCGATGAACGGGTACGCCAACATCGCGGCGAGGAACATCACCGGGATGATCTGGCCGGGAAGCATCACGTTCCAGCTGATCGTGAAGCCGAAGATGTGCGTCTCCCAGCCGGGCATGATCCGCAGCAGACCCTCGGCGAACCCCATGTACCAGTCGGGCTGCGAGCCCGCGGTCACCTCGGCCGGGTTGTACGGGCCGTAGCGCCACACCGGGTTGATGCTGAGCAGGCCGCCCATCAGGGCGGTCACGCCGAAGACGATGAAGAAGAAACCGCCCGCCTTCGCGGCGTACACCGGCAGCATCGGGTAGCCGACGACGTTGTTGTTCGTGCGGCCGGGGCCGGGCCACTGCGTGTGCTTCTGGTACACGAGCAGCAGCATGTGCAGCCCGATCAGCGCCAGCAGGATGCCCGGGATCAGCAGCACGTGCACGATGTAGAGCCGCGGGATGATCACATCACCCGGGAACTCCCCGCCGAACATGAAGAACGACATGTACGTGCCGAGGACGGGGGTCGCCTTGACGAGGCCGTCGGCGATCCGGAGGCCGGTGCCGGACAGCAGGTCGTCGGGCAGCGAGTAGCCGGCGAAGCCCTCGATGACACCGAGCAGCAGGAGCAGCAGCCCGATCAGATAGTTGAGCTCGCGCGGCTTGCGGAAGGCGCCGGTGAAGAACACGCGCATCATGTGCACGAACATCGCGGCGATGAAGAGCATCGCCGACCAGTGGTGCATCTGGCGCATCAGCAGGCCGCCGCGAATGTCGAACGAGATGTCCAGCGTGGAGGCGTAGGCCTCCGACATGTGCAGTCCGCGGAGCTGGTCGTAGGAGCCGTCGTAGACGACCTCGGCCATGCTCGGCTTGAACCACAGCGTGAGGAACGTGCCGGTGAGCAGCAGGACGACGAAGCTCCACAGGGCGATCTCGCCCAGCATGAACGACCAGTGGTCGGGGAAGACCTTGCGGATCTGCTTCTTCGACACCGCGGCCAGACCGGTCCGGTCGTCGGCCCAGGTCAGCAGCCCGCCGAGGGGGTTCGCACGCTTGGCCGTCGCGGCCTTGGCGCCGTTGGTGGTTGCATGACTCATCGTTGTCACCCACGTTCCCAGTAGCTGGGGCCGACCGGCTCAGGGAAGTCGCTCTGAGCCACGAGGTATCCCTCGTCGTCCACCATAAGCGGAAGCTGCGGAAGGGCGCGTGCGGCCGGACCGAAGATCACCTTGCCGTTGTCGGCGAGGTCGAACGTCGACTGGTGGCACGGGCAGAGCAGATGATGGGTCTGCTGCTCCCACAGCGAGATGGGGCACCCGACGTGGGTGCAGATCTTGGAGTAGCAGAGCACCCCTTCGACGCCCCAGTTCTCCCGGTTCGGGTACGGCGTGATGTCCTCCGGGCGCATCTTCACCAGGATCACGGCCGCCTTGGCCTTCTCCTGCTGCAGCTCGACGCCCTCGACGACGGGCTCGCCCTCCTCGTCGACCGCGAAGAAGATGCCCGGCTCGGCGTTGACCAGCTGGCCGATCTCCATCTGCTCGGCCTTGATCGGGGTGCCGGACACGTCGTTGACGACCCGCATGCCCTTGCGCCACACCGTCTGCTCGAGCGCCGTACCGGGCAGCGGACCGAGGTCGCGCAGGGCCACGATCGCCGGGAGGCCGAGCGCGCCGAGCGCGCCGAGCAGCGAGTTGCGGATCAGCGGCCGGCGGCCGATGGCGGAGTCGGCGATGCCCTGGTTGAGCGCGCTCAAGGCGATGTCGCGGTCCTCGTCGGAGGAGCGCGAGGGGTGCCGCGCCTCGGAGATCTCGACGTCGCTCATCAGCTTGCGGGCCCACTGGATCGCGCCGATGCCGATGAACAGCAGGGCGAGGCCGAGGGTCAGGCCGAGGAAGATGTTGGACGCGCCGTAGCCGAGGAACAGGTCGGGCTCGTCACCGATGTCGAAGGTGAAGTAGGCGACGCAGAACAGGATCGCCATCACCGACGACAGGCCGAAGAACGTGGCGACCTGGCGCTCGGCGCGCCGCCCCGCGACGTCGTCGATGTCGGTCGGGCGGGGCTGGTGCTCGTGCATCCCCGGGTTGACGATCGGCTCCTCGGCGTGGTCGCCATCTCGTCGGGCGATCTCGTCGTGGCTCACGACTGGGTTCCCTTCTTGGAGCGCGTGGAGGAGGAGGCGATCCACACGGCGAAGCCGACGCAGGCGCCGATGCCGACCAGCCACGCGAAGAGACCCTCGCTGACCGGGCCGAAGGCGCCCATGTTGCCGCCGCCGTACCGCGGAGCGTCCTCGATGCTGTTCAGGTACGCGATGATGTCGCGCTTCTCCTCGGACTTGAGGACCTCGTCGGAGAAGACGGGCATCTGCTGCGGACCGGTGAGCATCGCCTCGTAGATGTGCTTGTCGGAGACGCCGCGCAGGCTCGGGGCGTACTTGCCGCCCGGAAGCGCGCCGCCGGACGCGGCGAAGTTGTGGCAGGCCGTGCAGTTGGTGCGGAAGAACTCGCCGCCCCGGACGATGGCCTCCTCGCGGTCCTCCTCGGGGATCGCCAGGGGGTCGTAGGCGTCCGACTCGGGGATGGCCGGGCCGGGGCCGAGGGAGGCGACGTACGCCGCCAGCGCCGAGATCTCCTCCTCGGAGTACAGGACGTCCTTCTTCGGCGCCTGGACGCCCGGGCGAGCCATCGGCATGCGGCCGGTGCCGACCTGGAAGTCGACCGCGGCGGCGCCCACGCCGGCGAGCGGCGGACCGTACTGGTTGCCGTTCTGGAGCGTGACGCCCTCGCCGTTCTTGCCGTGGCAGGACGCGCAGCCCACGAGGAAGAGGGCGCGGCCCTGGTCGACCGTGGACTGGTCGGCCGCCTCGTCGGATGCCTGGGCGGGGGACAGGACGGCGTACGCGCCGCCCGTCACCAGCAGCCCCAGCATCAGCACGACGACGCCGGCGTACCGGCCCCGACGGCCACGCGAGAGGCGGGCGGCCAGTCGATCGGTGAGGAGTCTCACGAGGAAGTTCCTTCTGTGGTTTCGGTCCAGAACTACTTGATCAGGTAGATGGTCGCGAACAGGCCGATCCAGACGACGTCGACGAAGTGCCAGTAGTAGGACACGACGATCGCGCTGACCGCTTGTTCGTGGGTGAACTTCCGGGCGATGTAGGTGCGGCCGAGCACGAGCAGGAAGGCGATCAGGCCGCCGGTCACGTGCAGTCCGTGGAAGCCGGTGGTCAGGTAGAAGACCGAGCCGTAGGCGGACGACGGGATCGTCACGCCCTCGTGCATCAGCTCGGTGTACTCGAGGGCCTGGCCGCCGATGAAGAAGGCACCCATGAGGTAGGTGAGGATGAACCACTCACGCAGGCCCCAGCCCTTGACGTTGAGGACACCGCCCGTGCGGCCGACCTGACCGCGCTCGGCGGCGAAGACACCCAGCTGGCAGGTCAGCGACGACAGCACCAGCACGGTGGTGTTGAGCGTGGAGAACGGGACGTTCAGCTTGGCCGTCTCCTGGGCCCACAGCTCGGGCGACACGGCGCGAATCGTGAAGTACGACGCGAACAGGGCCGCGAAGAACATCAGCTCCGAGGAGAGCCACACGATCGTCCCGACGCTGACCATGCTCGGCCTGTCGTGGTGCCCGTGCAGGCGGGAGGCAGGGATTGCTGTCGCTGTAGTCGCCACGGGCGACATTATTGCCGTACGTACCGACCGGATGCACCCCGACCCCCGGCTTGTCGGCGTCACATGTTTCACATCCGTTGCCGCCGCCGGAGCCGGGGCGTGGACCCGCTCCTAGGCTGGTCCCGTGATCCCCATCCTCGACGGCGCGGCGGAGCTCGCGGGGCTCCCGCCGTTCGACCTCGGCCGGGTGTTCACGGGGTGGGGGATCGACCCGTTCCTGTTCGTGCTGCTGGTGTGGGTCACGGGCCTGTACCTGCTCGGCGTGTGGACGCTCCGCCGGCGCGGCGACGCGTGGCCGCTGGGTCGGACCGTCTCCTTCGTCGTGGGCGGGATGTGCCTGTTCGGTTTCGCCACGATGTCCGGTCTGGGCCGGTATGACACGGTTCTACTCTCGGTGCACATGGTCCAGCACATGCTGCTGGCGATGCTCGTGCCGCTGTTCCTGGCGCTCGGGGCGCCCGTCACCCTGGCGCTGCGCACGCTGCCGGCCCGGCCGCGCGGCTGGCTGCTCGCCCTCCTGCACTCGCGCCTCGCGATGGTGCTGACGTTCGCGCCGCTCACCCTCGCGCTGTTCGTGGCCAGCCCCTGGGCGCTCTACTTCACCGGCTGGTACGACGCCTCGCTCCGCTCGGACTACGTGCACGAGATGATGCACGTCCACCTGGTGCTGGTCGGCGCGCTGTTCTTCTGGCCGATGGTCGGGATCGATCCGGTGCCCGGACGGATCGCGTACCCGTTCCGGCTGCTGATGGTCTTCCTCACGCTGCCGTTCCACGCGTTCCTCGGCGTGACGATCATGGGGCAGACCGAGCTCATCGCCGGCGACTGGTACCGGGCCCTGCCCGAGACGGCCGGTCTCGCCTGGCTGCCCGACCCGGCCGCCGACCAGCACCTCGCCGGGGGCATCCTCTGGGGGTCCGGCGACATCATCGGCCTGGTCTTCCTCGCGGTGCTGTTCACGCAGTGGGTGCGCGCCTCGATGAAGGAGGCCGCCCGCGAGGACCGGCGCCTCGACCGGCTGGAGCGATCCGGCGGCTGACCACCGCACGTGGCGCCGATCGCCACCGGTACGATCAGCCGCGTGAGCGACGCCACCACCAGCCAGCCGTTGAAGGTCCTCGTCTACAGCGACGACGCGAACACGCGCAGCCAGGTCATCCTCGCCCTCGGCAAGCGCCCGCACCCGGACTTTCCCGAGCTGGCGTACGTCGAGGTGGCGACCCAGCCGGTCGTGCTCCAGCAGATGGACTCCGGCGAGATCGACCTCGCGATCCTCGACGGCGAGGCCGTCCCCGCCGGCGGCATGGGCCTCGCCAAGCAGATGAAGGACGAGATCTTCAACTGCCCCCCGATCCTCGTGCTCACCGGGCGTCCCCAGGACGCCTGGCTCGCCACCTGGTCGCGCGCGGAGGCCGCCGTACCGCACCCGATCGACCCGGTGCAGCTCGCCGAGGCCGTCATCCGGCTGCTGGCGTCGCGCGTCGCTGCCTGATCCCGTGAGCGCCCACACCTGGCCCGAGGTGCTCGCGGCCCTGGTGTCGCGCACCGACCTCACCGCCGACCAGACCGCGTGGGCGATGGGGGAGATCCTGCGCGGCGAGGCGACCGAGTCGCAGATCGCCGGCTTCGCGATCGCGCTGCGCGCCAAGGGCGAGACCGTCGACGAGGTCGAGGGGCTCATCGACGCGATGTACGCCGTCGCGACGCCGATCGTCGTCACCGGCCGCGTGCTCGACATCGTCGGCACCGGCGGCGACCGCTCGATGTCGGTCAACATCTCCACGATGGCGGCGATCGTCGCCGCCGGCGCCGGAGCCCCCGTCGTCAAGCACGGCAACCGCTCGGCCTCGTCCAAGGCCGGCTCCGCCGACGTGCTCGAGGCGCTCGGCGTCCGGCTCGACCTCTCGCCGACCGAGGTGGCCCGCGTGGGTGAGGAGGTGGGCATCACCTTCTGCTTCGCCGCCGCCTTCCACCCGGCGCTGCGCCACGCCGCCGTCCCGCGGCGGGAGCTGGGCGTCGCCACGACCTTCAACCTGCTCGGACCGCTGGCCCACCCCGCCAAGCCGGCCGCCCAGGCGATCGGCTGCGCCGACGTCCGGCAGGCGCCGCTGATGGCCGGCGTGTTCGCCCGGCGCGGCGTCGACGCCTGGGTGTTCCGCGGCGACGACGGCCTCGACGAGCTGACCACCACCACGACGTCCCGGGTCTGGGCCGCGAGCGGCGGGGAGATCGAGGAGTTCACGATCGACCCCGACGACTACGGCCTCGGCGGCGGCACGCCCGAGGGGCTGCGCGGCAAGGACGCCGCCTACAACGCCGAGGTCGTCCGGCGCCTCGTGGCGGGGGAGCAGGGCCCGGTGCGCGACGCCGTGCTGCTCAACGCCGGCGCCGCGCTCGCCGTACACGCGGGGGAGGCGGGCGACCACCGGTCCCGGCTCGAGGCCGGCATCGCCCGGGCGCGGCAGTCCATCGACGCCGGCGCCGCTCAGTCGACGCTCGACCGCTGGGTCGAGGCCTCCGCCGCGGCCCGCTGAGCTCAGACCTCCATCACGAAGACGTCGCCCTCGCGGCGAAAGCCGATCTTGTCGTAGTACGGCGCCACCATGGCCGGCGGCGACACCACGCGGCGCAGCCCCTGCTCGCGCAGCACGTCGCTGCGCCGCCACACGAACTCCCCGGGCGCGAAGTCCCGGAACCGGGGCGACACCCAGTCGAGCTCGATCTGCAGGACGCCGTCCGCCTCCTCCCGGGCGAGCACGACGCCGACGGTCTCGTCGCCGTGCAGGACGAGGAAAGCCCGCCGGCCGGGAGCACCGCCGTCCCACAGCAGGTCCGGCTGGTGCTTGAGCATGTCCGACTGGTGCACCCGCAGCACGTGGCGCAGGTACTCGTCAGCCGGTGACACCTCGAGCACCGCGAAAGCTCGCTCGTCGTGGCGCTCGGAGAGCAGCTTCCGGAGGAACCACAGGTTGATGGCGGAGAGCACGACGTTCATCGCGACCATCGGCCAGATCCCCAGGACGGCGTTGAAGACCACGAGGATCAGGCAGGCGACGAGGTTGAGCACACGGAAGCGCAGCACCCGTGCCTGCATGAGCGAGAAGACCAGGAGCGCCGAGCCGGCCCATCCGAGAGCATCGAGCCATGACATGCGCGGAGGATACCGGCGACGCTGCGCCCGACAGCCCGGTGGTTCGAGCGGGGGAGCCGAACGGGTACCGTAGAGCCTTTGCCGGGTGCCTTCTCGCGCCGTCAGGCGGCGAGAACCGGGAGAAACGTGCTGAATCGACGGGGAGAGACTATGCCCGATAAGACGGCGGACGTCGTCGTGATCGTGCCCACGCTGGGGGAGCGTGTCGACACCCTTGGCGCGTCCCTTGCGAGCGCGCTCGGGCAGGACGACGTACGGGTCCGAGTTGTCGTCGTGGTGCCGGAGAGTGCCACGACCGCCCGGGTGATGGCCGGCGACATGGGTGCGACGGTGGTGGACGACCCGGGGCGCGGACTGTCGGCCGCGGTGAACGCCGGACTCGACAGTGTCGAGGAGGAGCGTTACTACGCCTGGCTCAACGACGACGACTTCCTGGCGCCTGGCGCGCTCGCAGCGCTGCGCGACATGCTTGACAACGACCCCGACGCATCCGTTGCGTTCGGAGCCTGCACCTACATCGACCCGGAGGGTCGACCGATCGGAGTGAGTCGCGCTGGCGACGTTGCGACACGGATCCTGGGCTGGGGCCCCGACCTCGTCCCACAGCCTTCGGCGCTCCACCGTCTGGCTCACGTTCGACGAGCCGGCCGCTATGACGAGACGCTGCGCTACGCGATGGATCTCGACATGCTGCTGCGCCTCAGACGACTCGGACCGTTCCTGTCCACCAAGCGGGTGGTCTCCAGCTTCCGCTGGCATCCCGAGTCGCTGACGGTCGCGAATCGCCGTCACTCGCTCGCCGAGTCGGAGATGGTTAAGCATCGCTACCTGTCGAGGCGTACCCGAAGGTTGGCGCCGCTCTGGGACCTTCCGGTCCGACTCGCGACTCACGTCGCGGCGCGCCAAGTCAACCGAAAGGCGAGCAAGGTCGCGCTCGCCCACGCCACCTCATGACCCGCTCACGGTTCACGCCGAGGCGGCGTACCCGAGGCCATGCGGTCCCCGCGCCGAGACGTCATCCGACCTACGATGCAGGGGTGTTCGATCCACACGCCGACGGCACTCGTATCCTCGTGGTGCTCCCCGCGCTCAACGAGGCCCGATCCGTCGGCAGCGTCGTCCGCGACGTGCGGGATCGCTGCCCGGACTACGACGTGCTTGTCGTCGACGACGGGTCCACGGACGAGACGGCCAAGCGTGCCTCGGAAGCCGGCGCGATGGTGTGCAGCCTACCGTTCAACCTCGGCGTCGGCGGGGCCATGCGGGCGGCCTACAAGTTCGCCCTCCGACACGGGTACGACGTCGTGGTCCAGGTCGATGCGGACGGACAGCACGACCCGGCGTACATCCACAAGCTGGTCGATGGCCTGGCTGACGTGGACCTCGTGGTCGGGGCGAGGTTCGCGGGGATCGGCGAGTATCGAGCTGCTTTTGCCCGCCGGCTGGCCATGCGACTGCTCGCCTCCGTTCTCTCGCGCCTGGCCGATGTTCGCCTCACAGACGTGACGAGCGGGTTCCGGGCCGCCGGGCCTCGGTGCATCGAGCTGTTTGCCCTCCACTACCCGGCCGAGTACCTCGGCGACACAGTCGAGTCGCTCGTGATTGCCTTGCGCACGGGCTGCTCTATCGACCAGATGCCCGTCGAGATGCGCACGCGCTCATACGGAGCTCCGTCACAGTCCGCGTTCCGAGCGACGTTGTACCTGGCCCGCGCGGTGGCCGCGCTGAGCCTCGCCCTGGTCCGCCAATGGCCCGTGCCAGAGGAGATCCGCGATGCCGAGCTCCCCGAGTCGCAAGGACATCACGAATGAGAGCCAATCTGATCCTGGGCCTGATCGGCTCCGTCTTCACGCTCGTGCTGCTGTTCGAGTTGCTTCGACGTAAGCACCTTCGTGAGAAGTACGCGGTGCTCTGGGTCGCGGTGTCGTTGTTGACCCTGGCTGTGGCAGCCTTCCCGCAGACGATCTACTTCTTGTCCGACCTGATCGGCGTCGAGGTGCCAGTCAACCTGCTCTTCTTCGTCGCCAGCATGCTGCTCCTCGGGATCAGCGTTCACCACAGCTACGAGCTGGGGCGGCTGGAGGACCGAACGCGTGCCCTCGCCGAAGAGGTTGCTCTTCTCCGTCTCGGCCTCGAGCACCCGGAGACCAACCGGGAAGCGACACTTCAGGCCGACGACTGGAGCGTCTCCGACCATCAGGACCGCTGACCCGACCCGGACCATTCTCGGCACGGGCTGACGGGTCAGTTCGACGCAACCGCCCTGTAGACCTCCACGTGCTTGCGTGCGCAACGATCCCAGGTGTAGGTGCGCGCGCGTTCGATGCCACGGGGAGTCAGCGTCCGAGTCTGCATGGCGCTCATGATGCTGCTGGCCATCGACGTGATGTCGAAAGGATCGAACATCACCGCGGCGTCCCCGCAGATCTCTGGCAACGAGCCGGCGCAGGATGCCGCAACGGGGCAGCCGGACGCCATGGCCTCCAGCGGGGGGAGACCAAAGCCTTCGTAGAGGCTGGGGAATGCGAGACAGGCGGCCTCTCGATAAAGGTTAAGGAGCTCCGTTCGTGACACCAAGCCACGCACCTCGACCCAATCAGGCACAAGACCGAGTGTGTCGAGCGCGCCTCCTGTCAGCACGAGGCGTGTCTCCGGGTGGTGCTCTCTCACCAGTCGCATGGCTTCGATGAGCCGTGCATGATTCTTGTGGGGCCACCCGCGCGCCGGGTACAGGACGAAGTCCTGCCGTCTGCCGGTATTGGGTTCGAAAGCACGCGCGTCGACGCCCAGGTGAGCAACGTGGATGCGGTCGAGAGGAATGCCGAGGTGACTGTTTATGCGTTCCTTGCAGAACTCGCTGATGGTGACCACGGCGTCAGCGCGCTGTGAGGGGCGGTCGTAGCGGAACTTGCGGTACCAGAGCTCTGCGGAACTGAAGTGATCGGGGAAATCGTGGTGTTGCGTGTCGAGGAGCGTGACCACCGCGGGCTTGCCTCGGGGCGGGCGTGGGCTAGGGACAGTGAGGGGGTAGTGGACGACGTCACTGTCGCGGATCAGTTGCCGCATCGGTGACGAGACCTCGGCAGTCAGCTGACTGCCAAGTCGCCTCGAAGCCGAACTCCCGCCCCGTACGCTGCCCGCCAGCACGCTCCGAAAGGGGAGGTCCGGCTGCGCGGCTGTGGCCGGGAGTCCGACGGTGATGGCGACGTCCTCCATCGCGGCCAAAGCCTTGGCAAGCTCCACGGCGTAGGTCTCGCTGCCGCCCATCCCCCCGGGGACGAGGTTCATCATCGGCAGGGACACGCGAAGGACGCGTGTCGCGTGATTCGGCATTGGCACTTCGCTCATCTCTCCACGCGTATCGATCTCGCCTGATGCTTTCATGGCAGGTCGATGCTCTCGTCGTCACCCGCCCACCGCGCGCCCGCAAATGGACCACTAGGCTGGCTGAACAGTTGCCGGTCGAGAAGGGTCGTTGTGACGTCAGGTCGCCATCGCGCGCTCATCACAGGTGTTCTTGGTCAGGATGGTTGGTACCTGGCGCGCCGGCTGGCGGATGCTGGCCACGAAGTGCATGGAACTGACCGGCACGCGGAGCGCGTGAACACCCGGCATGACGACCTGCCCGGTGTCCAACTGCACCACGCCGACCTCGTGGACGAGCGCGCCATGGGGCACCTGGTCCAGGAGCTCGAGCCGACCCACATCTTCAACCTGGCGGGCTCCACATCTGTCGCTCGCTCGTGGTCCCACCCTGCTGAGTCTGCAGAGGTGTTGGGTGTCGGGGCGGTCCGACTGTTGGCGGCAGCGTGGGACCTGCACGCGCACGGGCACCCGGTGCGCTTCCTTCAGGCGTCCAGTGCGGAGATCTTCGGTGATCCTCCGGTCAGCCCTCAGAACGAGGACACGCCCATCGCGCCGGTGACACCGTATGGAGCCGCAAAGGCGTTCGCCCACTCGATGGTCGGGGTGTATCGGCGACGCGGCCTCTTCGCTTCGACCGCCATCCTCTACAACCACGAGTCCCCTCGACGCCCAGAGTCGTTTGTTGCTGCCAAGATCGCTCGTGGCGTGGCTGAGATCGCGGCAGGCCAGCGCGAGAAGTTGACCCTAGGCAACATCGACGCGGCCAGGGACTGGGGGTTCGCACCGGACTACGTCGATGCGATGTGCCGGATCATCGACGCGCCGGCGGCAGGCGACCACGTCGTGGCGACAGGCGAGGCACGCAGTGTGCGCGACTTCGTCGCTGCAGCGTTTCGGATGGTCGGGATCGAAGACTGGGAGAGGCGCGTCGAGATCGACAGGAGTCTCTTTCGACCTGCGGACCCTCTCTCATTGGTGGGAGACGCGACGAAGCTTCGAAGTCTCGGCTGGA
This sequence comes from Nocardioides iriomotensis, assembly GCF_004168035.1. GTDB lineage: Bacteria > Actinomycetota > Actinomycetes > Propionibacteriales > Nocardioidaceae > Nocardioides_B > Nocardioides_B iriomotensis. Next base: position 337,013 of record NZ_SDPU01000035.1, read on the forward strand.
GGCCGACCGTTACTTTTGAGGGAGTGGTCGAGGCGCTGATGACCGCTCAGATCCAGCACCTGAGCGTCTGACGTGACGAGGTCGGGACACTGACCTAAGCGTTGGTCGCATCAGGAGCAGTTGGCAGTCCAGTTTCTCGTGCCATCGCGTTTCACGGTGGCGCTGCGGGAGGCGTCGCGTGTCGGCGGTTCATGAGCCGCCCCGATCGGCGTGATGCTCAGCCACCGAGTGCCCGGGAGGCGGCGGTTTCCGATCGCCGAGTCGCGTCGTGTCGGCGAGAACGGCTGCCGTCAGCCAAAGAATCACGCCGAGAACCGTCACCAGGACAATCCAAGAGATCTTCGGCTGGAGCCACTCGTCACTGCCCGCAAGTGGACTGGTGAGTGCTTCCCGCGTAAGCACCTCTGCGACGCTGGCAACGTGTGCGAGCGCGAGCACGACGAAGGGCGCAAAGATGACGATCCTCGGGAGGCGTCGTCCTTCGAGTGCTTTGTCGAGCGCCAAGCCTCCGACCAACACGACGCCGAACGTGAGTGGCAGCGTGTACCGACCCTGCCACGCGAAGCCGATCAGCTGGTAGGTGCGGAGCGTGGCGAGGACTGGGAGGGCGATTCCGGCAACGCCGACCAGCGTAGTCATGACCCGCATGCGCCGCGAGCCCAGGATCATCACGGCCGCAAGCCAGCCAATCAGCAACAACAACTCCAAGATGTAGACATACAAGGGCGCGTACTCGTTGCGTGTCGGAAAGGCGGCGATGCTCTGTAGGACCCACAGCATGCTGTGGGCGACGAACAGGGTTGGCGAGTTGAGCTCAGTGGCGTCGAGCGGGGTGAGAGTGGCCGACTGACCGACCGCGTTCGGCGTTCTCAGCAGCGACCACGCCAAGGCACCTGCACCAGCAATGACTCCCACAGATAGGAAGAGCATCGTCGGTCCACGAGCTTGACTCCAGATGGTTCGAACGCGCTTTCTTGACAGGCACAGACAGCTCAAGCCGGTGATCGCCAGCCACCACAGCGGTCCCAGAAGCCGAGGAACAACGAGGGGCACCGTTGCAGCCGTGGCGAGGAGCAGCATCAGTCTCAACTGGCCGACGTCCTCGGTTCGGCCGAGGCCCAAGAGGGCAGCCCACAGGGCAATCGCGGCAGCCATTTCGACGCCGTTGGGGGACGGCAGGCTGAGGGAGTAGAGGGCCATCGGCGTCAGGGCAATGCACAAGGCAATCAGAGGAGCAGTTGTCCTCGCCCACGTCGAGATGGCGAAGGCGGCAACGGCGACGAGGGCAAGACAGATCATCGAGGAGACGATTCGCATCAGGTAGAGGGCCTGAGCCCCGTGCAGCAAGAGCGCTGGCCAGCCAACGACAGCGTAATAGGCAGGGTTGTAGTTGGCGGCTGCACTTGCCACAAGGACTAGCCCGCCTGGGGAGGTCCGGACCGCGTGGCAATTGGCCTCGGTGACATAGTCATAGGTACGGCAGACAGGCGATGCTGCTCTGACAATGCTGGGGTCGGTAGCGATGAGTTGGCCCCAGGCAATGAGGCCATCCGCAGGGAAGGATTCAGACACCCAGTGGCCATTCACTACTGAGGCGGCACGGTAAGCGTGGTCGAACTCGTCGATTCCGCGGAATGGTGGAACCACAAGTACCCAAGCCGCTTGGACCAACAAGGTGCCGACAGACACGAGCAGGGCTGTCCGCGCTCGGTTGCTGAGGCTTCGGGTCACGCGATGCTCAATCCAGACCCAACGAGAACGCCGACTCGAGATCGTGTCGCGAGTACGTGCGGAACGCAATATGCGTCTCGGTCGCAGTCACGCCGGGCACCTTGTTCAGCCGGTCCGCGACCACGGTGGCCACGTCGTCGTGGTCGCGGACACGGACGAGCGCGATCAGGTCGATCTGGCCGGTCACGGAGTAGACCTCGCTGACGCCGTCGAGAGACGCGATCTGCTCGGCCACCTCGGGGATGCGGGCGACGTCGGCTTTGACGAACACGATGGCTGTGATCACCGGACCACCGTAAGGCAACCGGCACGGCCTACACGGCCTAACGCGCGGGCTGGTGCTCGGGCCGCAGGCCGCGGTGGTCCTCGAACGGCACGAGGCGCTCCCGCGACTGCTGTACGGCGTCGTGCACGCGGAGGTGCTTGGTCGCGCCCCCGAGCGGACACGTCCACTCGCCGTCGACGTGGACGAGCCGCACGCCGTCGGACTCCAGCCAGCGGAGCAGCTTCTCGCTCTCCTCGGCGCTGGCGGCGGGGGTCGGGCCGGGGCCGGCGGTGACCGTCTCGGCAGAGGCGCGGAGCTCGTCGACGTACTGGCCGGCGTGCGCGCCGGGCGGGATGACGCCCGCGGCCGCGAGCCGTCCGTGACGAACGACGTGGACCGCCCATCCGCTCGCCTCGCGTCGGGCGGCGACCATCTCGGCGCACCTCGTGAGGGCGCGGAGCCGCTGGGTGCGGGCCGCGGCCCGCAGGAACGAAGTCAGCCGATCCCGCCAGGAGCCGGCGTCCTCGTAGCGCTCGAGGTCGGCGAGCGCCTGCATGCGCGCGGACAGCGACGTCACGACGGCGTCGGGGCGGCTCAACAGGGACGTGCGCAGGTCGGAGACGACCTGCGCATAGTCGTCGGCCGTGACCGAGCCGTTGCACGGGGAGAGGCACTTGCCCATCTCCGCGAGCGCACAGGCGCTGAGCGCGGGGCGCTTGGGCATGCGGCCGCTGCACTGTCGGATCGGGAAGGCCTCGTGCAGTGCCGCCAGGGAGCGATCGGCGTTGCGCTTGGAGCCGAACGGTCCTATGTAGTCGGCGCCGTCGTCGAGGACCTGGCGCACGAGCGACAGCCGGGGCCAGGGCTCGACCGTCAGCTTGATCCAGTGCACCCGCTCGGGGAACCGTGACCGCCGGTTGTAGCGCGGCTTGTGCTCGGCGATCAGGCGCAGCTCCCGCACCTCGGCCTCCAGCGCGGTGGCGCACTCGATGCCTTCGACGCGAGAGGCCAGCCCGACCATCTCGCCCATGCGGGAGCGCGTCTCGGAGGCGGTGAAGTAGGTGCGCACCCTGGTCCGGAGGTCCTTCGAGGTCCCGACGTACAGGACCCGGTCGCGGTCGTCGCGGAACAGATAGACGCCCGGAGCGTGGGGGAGTGCCTCGGCGAGATGACGTTTGCGCCGCTGCGCGGACGAGACCCGTGAGGAGAACGTCTGCAGCTCCTCGAGGGTGTGCACCCCGAGGTTGCCCAGCCGCGCCATCAGGCCGTGGAGGACGTCGACGGTGGCGCGGGCGTCGGACAGCGCCCGGTGGTTGGGGGTGGTGCCCGACCGGAACAACACGGCCAGTGAGCTGAGCTTGCAGTTGGGGGCGTCGTCACGGGTGATGACGCGCCGCGCGAGCTTGGCGGTGTCGAGAACCTCGAAACCGGGCCACGCCCGGCCCTGCTGCTCGGCGAAGTAACGCAGGAACCCGACGTCGAACGGCGCATTGTGGGCCACGAGCACGCAGCCACGCGCGAACTCGAGGAACTGAGGGAGCGCCTGCTCGACCGGCGGGGCGACAGCGACCATCGAGTCGGTGATGCCGGTGAGCACCGCGATGAACGGTGGGATCGCCATGTGCGGGTTGACCAGGGTCTGGAACTCGCCGAGCACCTCGCCGCCGCGGACCTTGACGGCGCCGATCTCCGTGATCATCGAGCCGTCGGCGGCCGAGCCGCCGGTGGTCTCGAGGTCCACGACGCAGAACGTCACGTCGCGCAGCGATCGGCCGAGCTCGTCGAAGCTGCGCTGCTCCTCCCATCGCGACCGACCCGATGCGTCGGGGGTCGTGGTGGGGGAGAGGCTCATGTGAAGGACGCTAGATGTGGCCACCGACCAAATCGGGTCGCCACGCGGCATACCCTTTGAGCACGACGTACGACGAGACGATGCACGAGGAGCTTTCATGGTTGCCCTGCCCGATGCCCGCACCCGTTGGCGCTGCAGCGGGTGCGGCAACCTCACGCGGTTCGACGTCGTGCGGACATCGCGCACCACGGAGTTCTGGCACTTCGACCTCGCCGGCGACCACACCGTCGAGGAGTCCAGCACCGACCACGAAGTCGTCGCCAGCGTGACCTGTCGGTGGTGCGGCCGGTCCGACGCGATCGAACTGACCGAGCGCACGGAAGCAGACGTCAGCACGCCGTGACGGCCGCCGTGGAGGACTCCGGCGACCGGCTCGCGGGCCCGTTGCCCGAGCCGGTGCGGCAGCGTGTCGTCGCCCTGGCGGCCGAGGCCCTCGGCCGCATGCCGCAGGAGAACCTCCCGGCGACGCTCAAGCGCGTCGCCACGTTTGCGCCGGGTCGCCGCGCCAAGCTCGCCGGCAGCCAGATCGCCGGGGTCATCGAGAGCGACGCCACGTTCCGTGAGCACCTCGCCCGTCAGGTGCGCACCGCGGTCGCCGCCGTCGCCGACGCGCTCGAGGCCGGCGCACCCCCGGCCGCTGCCGATCCCGTGGAAGTGGCCGCCATCGCCTACCTGTTGCGTCCCGACGGCTGGCTCGACCTCGTCGCTGCCTCGGCCGACGCGGCCGCGGCCGAGCGCGAGGTGGAGGTGTCGCGCCAGAGCGCCGGGCAGGTCGACCGGCTGAGGCGACAGCTCGAGGCCGCTGCGGACGAGCTGCGGGACGTCCGCGCCCGCAACCGGGAGGAGGTCGCCCGGCTCAAGGCCGAGAACGCCGAGCTGCGCCACAAGCTCGGAGACGTGCGGACGCGGCTACGCAGTGCCGAGGTGGCGTCGACCGCCGCCGAGGAGGCGGCGACGGAAGCCGGGCGCAACGTCCAGGCCGCCGTGACGGCGGCCGAGGCCGAGACGCGGCGGTTGCGAGTCCGGATCGAGGAGCTCGAGTCAGACCTCGCGGCGGTACGGCGCACCGAGCGCACCGGGCGCGGCGCGGAGACCCTGCGCGCTCGCCTGCTGCTGGACACGCTGCTCGACACCGCGCAGGGCTTGCGGCGGGAGCTGGCACTGCCCGCGGTCGAAGGGGCGCCCGCCGACCAGGTCGAGGCGCACGTCGCGGAGCAGGGCAGCCGCACCAGCACCGGGCACGGTTCGATGGCTGTCGACGACCCCGCGCTGCTCGAGCAGCTGCTGGCCCTCCCGCGGGTGCACATGGTCGTCGACGGCTACAACGTCACGAAGACGGCGTGGCCCGAGCTGTCGCTGGAGAAGCAGCGCGATCGGCTGCTGGGTGCACTCGCTCCGCTGGTCGCGCGCAGCGGTGCCGAGGTGACGGTCGTCTTCGACGCCGCAGACAAGAAGGAACGCCCCCTGGTCAACCGGCCTCGGGGCGTGCGGGTCCTGTTCAGCCCGGTGGGCGTCATTGCCGACGACGTGATCCGCGAGCTCGTCGCCGCGGAGCCGCAGGGCCGGCCCGTCGTGGTGGTGACGACGGACCAGGCGGTGGTCCGTGACGTGGTCAAGGCGGGAGCGCGTCCGGTCGCGTCGGCTGCCCTGTCGCGACTACTCGCTCGCAGCTGACGCCGGCTGATCCTCCGTCGACCGCGGGTAGAGCATCGCGTCCTGGCTCCACCGCTGACCGACCGACAGGTCGTACTGCACGAGCCGGTAGTCGTGCAGCAGCTGCTGGGCCTCCGGCGCGAGCTCGTCGGGGTCGAGGCGGCTGCCCTCGCCGTCGTACAGCTGCCCGGCGCGCATGGCGGGGATCTGGGCGTGCAGCTGCAGGAGCAGCTGGTAGTACGGCGGCAGCGGCGCACCGAGCTGGTCCATCAGCAGCGGCAGCAGGAACACCGGGCTGGTCACCGGTTGGGGATTGTTGAACGTGAGGAAGTTCGACCACATCAGGAACGGCGTCTCGCGCATCCCGACCGGCCCGTTCTCCTCGGCGACGTGGTCCGGCCACACGGGGGGCAGGTGGTCACCGAAGAAGAGAACCGCCGTCTTCTCGTCGCTCTCGGACAGGGTTGTCAGGAACTTCCTCAGGGCGCGGTCGCTGAAGCTCAGGCCGCGCAGGTAGGCCTCCGCGTCGTCCTCGGTGGACCCGTCGGCGCCGCGCACCGTCATCGGCGCGTCGTAGCTGTCAGCCATCGGGAAGTGGTTCTGCATGGTGACCAGGTGCGTGAGCAGCGGCTTGTCGTGCGTGTCGATCTGGTGCTGCACCTCGGTGAACGCCGAGTTGTCGGAGATGAACGGGCTGCCCTGGATGCGCTTGCGCACCGTCATCTCGCGCCGGTCGACGAAGTCCTGGAAGCCGAGGATCGGGTACACAGACTCGCGCCGGTACATGTAGGTGTCGTAGGGGTGCACCGCGACCCGGTCGTACCCCCACGCGCGGGTCAGCCCCACGAACGACGGGAACTGGTCGTAGCGCGGCACCAGCATCTGGTACGGCGTCATCAGCCGCGGGTCGAACTGGGACGTCGACATGCCGGTGAGCGTCTCGAACTCCATGTTGGCGGTGCCGCTGCCGTAGCGCTGCGCCAGCATTTGGCCCGACGTCGTCTGCTCCATCAGGCTGCGCGTGTAGGGGATCGGGTCCTCGTCCAGCTCGATCCCGTCCAGCATCGTCGGGTCGCTGAAGCTCTCGCTCAGCACCACGACGATGTTGACGCCGTCGAGGGCGGTAGGGGAGCGGGTGGCGTTCGTCGTCTGCGCGGCGGCCACGTAGCGAGCCGCGATCTGCTCCATCGTGGCGCGGCTGTAGTCGTCCGGCTTCTTCATGACCGGCACGTCGAGGTTGTAGAGCATGCCGCCGACGAACCCGTTGTAGGTGTAGTTCTTCTCCTGCGACCACGACGCCCACTCCGCGTCGCCGAGCCGGTAGGCGGCTCGGACGGCGTTGCCGGGCTGGTTGAAGCCGGCGGCGTACACGAGGGTGCCGACGGCCAGCGTTGCCACGACGAGGCGGACGACCAAGGCCCGGACGAGGGTGCGGCGACCTTCGCGCGGCGGCCGCGGGTGCCGCTTGCGCCACCGCCACCCGACCACCAGGGCGAGGGCGGCGAGCAGCACGGTGACGGCGGCGACGGCGGCGACCGTGCCGCCACCCACCATCTCCTCGAGGAACCCGGCGTGCGGGGCGATGGCGAAGTCGTCGGGGTAGAGGGGCTCCCGCCGCAGGACCATCTTCACGTGGTTGGCGTAGCCGATCAGCACGGTCACCACGACCAGCGCTGCCGCGGCGACCCGGAGACGGCCGGTGAGGGCCCAGACCGCCACCATCGCGACCCACAGGAGCAGGCTGCCCAACAGGAACAGCGCGGGCTTGAGCGCGAACGTGAACCCGCCGCTCGACTGCAGCAGCTCGATCGCCAGGTTGCAGAGCGCCGCCCAGGCGAAGGCCAGCAGCGCCTCGACACCCGTCCGCCGCGTGGTACGGCGGATGCGGGCACGGTCGAAGCGTCGAGGCACGACGTGCACGCTTCACCTCCTGGCCATCGCAGCGACACCGGAACACCGACGGGATGTCAACGGTAGACGTACCCACCCCGGCGTGGCGCGCGACCGGTTCTGTCGGTGGTCGATGTCACGGTCTCCGCAACGAACGACGGCCGACGAGAGCCGACAGACTTCCCCTGGAGGCGCGATGAGCGTGCACATCGACTGCGACACCTGCGTGGTGCGTGGTCTCGCCTGCCACGACTGCGTGGTCACCGTCTTGCTCGGGCCACCACCCGAGGTCGGGTTCGACGAGGAGGAGGCCCGTGCGCTCGACGTGCTCGCCGGCTCCGGTCTCGTGCCGCCGCTGCGGATGGTCGCGCCGCTCGACGGGCCGGACGTGGCCAGTGCCTGAGACGACGGGTGTGGCTCGTGTGACCTGTGTGACATCTGAGGCGTAACGGCGAGACATGATCCACAGATCGCCGGAGACGCGCCGTACGACCGTTTGCTCCCGGTGCCGTCGCCCCCTTACCCTCAATGGCTCAAGCGCCTGTACAAGTCGGCCAGACCGGGTCGGCTCAGGCGCTGCGTCGAGTCCGGACCAGACCGGGGGTAGTCGAAATCCGGAGCCGGGGAACCAATCTTCCCTGGGGTGAATCGCGCAAACCGGATCTACCTACCTGTGGACCCGTGCGCGCGTAGGGCTCTTTGCCGCCCGAACCCGTCAGCTAACCCGGTAGGCGTCACGACAAAGAGGAGACCGACCGCTCGTGCTGAACGGCCGGAAGCGCACCGCCAGCGTCCTGGCGACCCTGTGCATCACCGCTCTGAGCGGTTCGGTGCTGGTCGCTGCCCCCACCTTCGCGGAGCCCGACATCGACGACGTCCAGTCTCGTGTCGACTCCCTGTACAAGAAGGCCGAGCAGGCCTCGGAGCGCTACAACGACGCGCGGCTCAACCTCCAGCGCGCTCAGAAGCGGCTCACGGCGCTTCGCGCCGACCTCGATCGTCAGCGGGACAAGTTCGAGTCCGTCCGGCAGGACATGGCCGCCTCGGTCGTGTCGCAGTACCAGGGACAGGCGCTCTCGACGACCACCCAGGTCCTGCTTGCCAAGGACCCGGATGCGTTCCTCGACCAGGTCGCGACGGTCAGCGGCTACAACGACCAGCAGTCCGAGATGATGGCCGACTTCGCCGTCCAGGCCCAGCAGCTCGAGATGCGCGAGGCCGCCGCGAAGCGCGAGCTCGACCGGATCGCCGCCACCAAGAAGACGCTGGCCGACGAGAAGGCCGAGATCGACGACAAGGCCGCGGAGGCCAAGGACCTGCTCGACCGCCTCGAGGCGCGCGCCGCCCCGGTCAGCCGGAGCGCCGAGCGCCTGCCGGACGTGCCGGTGTCGGGTCGCGCTGGCGCGGCGGTGTCCTACGCGCTGGGCCAGGTCGGTGACTCCTACGTCTACGGTGCCGCCGGACCGAGCGCCTTCGACTGCTCCGGTCTCACGATGATGGCGTGGGCCCAGGCCGGCGTCGGCCTGCCGCACTCGTCCGGCGCCCAGATGGGTTCCGGCAGCCCGGTCTCCCAGGACCAGCTCCAGCCCGGCGACCTCGTCTTCTACTACTCGCCGGTGAGCCACGTGGGCATCTACATCGGCAACGGCCAGATCGTGCACGCAGCGAACCCCAGCACTGGGGTCCAGGTCAGCCCTGTGTTCTCGATGCCGTACTCCGGTGCAGTCCGACCTGGCTGAGCCCACCAGCACCCCGGCACCTCGTCGTCGCCGCAAGGCCGGTCGCTCACGTCGCTGGGCGACCGGCCTCGTGCTGTGCGTTCTCGCGGCCGCGGTGTCCTACTGGGTGCTGAGCCGGCCCGAGACGGCGGTTCTGCCGCGTCCTGGCGACTCGGCGGCGCCGCGCACCCGTGAGGACGCGGCGGCCGGGTTGCTGGCCGATCTCACGACCGCCCTCGAGACCGGCAGCCGGGCCGACGTCGAGGCGCTGGCCGCGCCGGGTGATCGCGACGCCGTCCGCGAGCTCGCCGCGCTGCAGGGCAACGTCCAGCGGCTCGGCGTACGCGACCTCGAGATGCGGTACGTCGACGAGAACGCCGGCCGGACGGTCGCGGGTGTCGCGCCGCCCTTGCGGAAGCGTGCCTGGGTGGGGGACGTGGCGCTGTCCTGGGGCCTCGACGGCTTCGACGGCGGCGACAGTCGGATGGAGGTCACGATGACCTTCGCGGGGACCGAGGACGGCGCCGCGTTCGTCACGGCCCGCGGAGACTACGGGCGTGCCGCACCGCTGTGGATGCTAGAGCGGCTGGCGGTGCGGCGCAGCTCCCAGGCTCTGGTGATGGTCGCCGCGGGTGCGACGGGGGCGGGGCCGGGAGGACGCGGCGTCGCGTCGTACCACGCGCTCGCGGACCGGGCGGTCGTGGACGTCCGCAAGGTCTTTCCCCGGTGGCAGGGCCCGCTCGTCGTGGAGGTGCCCAGCAGCCAGGACGAGCTCGCGCGGGCGCTCGGGTCCGAGCAGACCGCGTACAGCTCGATCGCGGCCGTGACGACCCCCGTCGACGGGTCGAGCGGGGCGGACAGCCCGATCCACATCTTCGTCAACCCGCCGGTCTTCGGTCCGCTGGGCGAGCAGGGCGCGCAGATCGTGATGAGCCACGAGGCCGCCCACGTGGCGACCAAGGCCGCGGCGTCCTCGATGCCGACCTGGCTGCTCGAGGGCTTCGCCGACTACGTCGCGCTCGCCCACGTCGACCTGCCCGTCGAGGTCACGGCGAGCCAGATCATCGCGCAGGTGCAGGACCAGGGCGCCCCGCCTACCCTGCCCGGCGCTTCCGAGTTCGAGACCGAGAACACCACGCTGGGTGCGTCGTACGAGTCCGCCTGGCTGGCCTGCCGGCTGTTGGCCGAGCAGTACGGCGAGAAGAAGCTGCTCGCCTTCTACGAGCGCGCCGACCAGGACGGCTCCACGAAGGCAGCGTTCCGGGACGTCCTCGGCACCGATGAGCGAGCCTTCACGGAAAGCTGGCGCGACTATCTCGAGGGGCTCGCCGGCGTCTGAGGCGCCGTCCAGGATCCCTTCAGGTCGACATGGCAGGCTGTGCCGCGTGACCTCGACGCCGCGCCTGAACCGACGTGGTGCGGTTGCGATGCTCGTCCTCGCCGTGGTGGGGCTTGTCCTCGCCGCCTCGTTGCTCGTCCCGTGGGAGTGGGTGCCCGGAGGGCACCTGGTCCCGATGTCGGCAGGGAAGCTGTTCACGGCCGAACAGCTCCTTCGTGGCGAGGAGTACGCCCGCGTGGCCCGGCTGCTCAGCTGGTCCTCGCTGGCCGTGTCGCTCGCGGTGGTCGGGGCTCTCGGGTTCACGCGACTCGGGTCGCGCCTGGTGTCAAGGCTGACCAGTTGCAGGCGCTGGTTCCTGGCCGTGCCGGTCGCCACCCTGGCGGTGCTGCTGGTGGGTCGGGTGGTCACGCTGCCGTTCGGCCTGGCACTCCGGCAGCGCAACCTGGACTACGGGCTCACGCGGCAGTCGCTCGCCGGCTGGTTCAGCGACTGGGGACGCGGCCTGCTGGTGGACGCGGTCGTGACCTCCCTTCTCCTGCTCATCCTGGTGGCGCTGATGCGGCGCCGGCCGCGGGACTGGTACGTCGCGGGTGCCGGGGTAGTCGTGGTGCTGACATTCGTCGGGTCGCTGCTCTACCCGGTGGTGATCGAGCCGCTGTTCAACAAGTTCACCCCGATGGCGGACGGCGCGTTCAAGTCGGCCGTCCTGCGGCTCGCCGACAAGGAGGGCGTGCACGTCGATGACGTCCTGGTTGCGGATGCGTCCCGACGGACGACGACGTACAACGCCTACGTCTCCGGCTTCGGCGGCACCCGCCGGATCGTAGTGTTCGACACCCTCATGGAGGGTCTGCCGCGAAAGGAGGCGCTCGTCGTCGTGGCACACGAGCTCGCGCACGCCAAGAACAATGACGTTCTCGTCGGCACCATCCTCGGTGCGCTCGGCGGTGTCGCGGGGGTCGCCGCGCTGGCCCTGGTGCTGGACATTCGGGCGGTTCGCGAGCGCGCCGGTATCGACGACCCGGCCGACGCGCGGCTGGTGCCGCTCGTGCTCGCCCTCGTCGCGATCGGGAGCCTGCTCGCCAGCCCGGCCGTCAACTCCGTGAGCCGCGCGCTCGAGGCGAGGGCCGACCGGGTGTCGCTGCAGACGACCGGCGCGGACGGGGCGTTCATCGCGATGCAGCACCGTCTGGCGGTTCAGGCGGTCCGCGACCCCACCCCGCCGGCGTGGAGCCAATTCTGGTTCGGAACCCATCCCACGGTCCTGCAACGTGCCGGACTTCCGTCGAGTCTCGAGGCAGCGCGCTCGTGAGCCGGGTCTTGGTTGTCACCAACGACTTCCCGACCCGTCGTGGCGGAATCGAGTCGTTCGTGCTGGCGCTCTGCGAACGGATGCCGGCCAACGAGGTCGTCGTGTACACGGCGTCGATGCCGGGGGACCAGGACTACGACCGGACCCTGGCCTTTCCCGTGCACCGCGACCCGTCGCGCATCCTGCTCCCGACACCGGCCGTTGCACGGCGCGTGTCGAAGGTGTTCCGCGACGAGGGTTGTGACCGGGTGGTCTACGGCGCCTCCGCCCCGCTTGGCCTCCTGGCACCGAGGCTGCGCCGCGCCGGCGCCGTACGACAGGTGGCGCTGACACACGGGCACGAGGTGTGGTGGGCGCGGGTGCCGATCGCCCGGTCCCTGCTGCGGCGGATCGGCGACAGCGTCGACGTGATGACCTACGTCAGCGAGTGGTGCCGCGACCACATCGCCCCCGCGCTGTCGGACGAGGCTGCCTCGAGGATGCAGCGGCTTTCACCCGGCGTCGACACGTCACGCTTCTTCCCGGGTTGCGGCGGGGCTGAGGTGCGCCGACGCCTGGGAATCGCCCCCGGCGCGCCCGTCGTCGTCTGCACGGCCCGGATGGTCCGCCGGAAGGGTCAGGACACGTTGGTGCGGGCGTGGCCGGCGGTGCTCAGTCACTTCCCGGACGCGCGACTGCTGCTGGTCGGCGACGGAGCCGATCGCCGCCGGATCCAGCGCCTCGTCGATGACCGCGGCGTGTCGGGCTCGGTCGTTCTGACCGGGAGCGTCCCCTGGGATGCGGTGCCCGCCTTCACGGATGCGGGCGACGTGTTCGCCATGCCGTGCCGTACGAGGCGCTGGGGCTTCGAACCGGAGGCGTTCGGCATCGTGTTCTTGGAGGCCCAAGCCTGCGGCCTGCCGGTCGTGATCGGAGACTCCGGCGGGGCTCCGGAAACGACTCGTCTTACGCGTTCTCGTGTGGTCTCGGGGGGCAACGAGAGCGAATTGGCAGCTGAGTTGTGCGGCCTGCTGCAGGAACGGCGAAAGCCCCAGTCAGTCTCCGAACTCTCCGGAGATGACTGGGGCAGTGTCGTGCGCACTTGGCGCCACCTGCTGTCGGACTGACCTGTGTTAGCAGGCGCCCGGCGAGGCCTTGCTCGCCAGGGTGCTGCACGAGTCCGAGTAAGTCTCGCTGACCACGTTGCCGAGTGCAAAGACCACCAGTGCGATCACGGCTGCGATCGCGAACACAAGGAGGCCGTACTCGACAGCGGAGGCACCCCGCTCATCCTTCCGATGCGAGATTTCCATGACAGTCTCGTTTCTCCGTGACGCGGCGATATGACAAATGGGGTGGACGCTACTTCAGCGTCCACCCCATGCTGTCTGCTGCGATCAGCAGGTGGCCGTGGTGCCGGCGCTGCCCTGGATCGTGCTGCAGGTGTCGGTGAAGACCTCCTTCACGACGCCACCCAGGGCGAAGACGATCAGGACGATCAGGGCCGCGATCGCGGCAACGAGGAGGCCGTACTCGACGGCCGAAGCGCCGTCCTCGTCCTTGCGGTTGAAAAGGCGCTCGATGAGCTGCTGCATGTTGGTACTCCCAAGGTTTGCGAATGAGGAGGCCACCGCGGACTCCTGACATCAACAAGCATCGGCGCTTTCACGCCGGTTCTCCATCGGGAGAACGGTCCCGTTGTGGCGTCCAGTTGGAGGATCGCTCGCGGCAGGGAGATGGCCCGAGTGGACCATTTTTTCCCGTTTCGGAATCAAACAGGCGAATCGTCTGACAGGAGACCTGCTCGTATGGCATTCATGATCGCCTGGGCCCGGTTGGCCGCTCCGAGCTTCTCGTAGATCTTCGAGATGTGCGTCTTCGCGGTCGACTCACTCACGAAGAGCTGACGCGCGATGGCGGCAACACCCAGGCCCTCGGCCAGCAGCCGCAGGACCTCCGCCTCGCGCGGCGAGAGCTGCGGTCCGGAGGGGGTCATGCGCCGGCGCATCGCGTCTGCAAGATTGGCGGCAGTGAAGGACCGAGGAGACACCGTGGCGTGCCGCGCCGCCGCGACGACGTCGTCGGAGGGGGCATCCTTGGCGACGAACGCCGAGGCGCCGGCCTCAAGGGCCTCGAAGAGCTGTTCGTCGCCCGCATACATGGTGAGGACGACGATTCCCACCTCATCGTCGGTCTTGCGCAACTCGCGGACGAGGTCGAGGCCGGTCCCGTCAGGGAGACGGACATCCGTCACGACGACCGTGGGCTTGAGGTCGTTGACCAACCGGTGTCCTTCAGAAACGGACCCGGCCTCGCCGACGACGGCGAAGTCATCATGACGGTCGAAGGCATGGGCCAGACCCTGGCGGATCAACTCGTGGTCGTCGACCAACACCACCGTGTGCGGGGTCGTCATGAAGTCGTTCTCCTCCCGGGGCCCGGCTCAGGCGAGAGCCGGTTCCTCGGCGCCTACTGTAACGGTGACGCTGGTGCCAGGCGCGATACCGACGAACGCGTTCTCGGAGATGTCGAGCCGCGCACCGATCCGGTCTGCCCGCTCGCGCATGATCTTGATGCCATAGGAGTCTTCGCGGCCCACTCCGAGGCCTGATCCATCGTCGCGCACACTGATCTGCGCCATCGGCGGCTGGATGCGGCAGTCAACCCAGAGGTTGGTGGCGGAGGAGTGCTTGCGCGCGTTGGTGATCGCCTCCTGGGCGATACGGAACAGCTCCGTCTCGACCTCGCCCCGTAGTCGGACTGGGGCGACGTCGAGGGTCAAGTGGACCGTCAGCCCGGACCGGGCCCCGACCTCGCGCACGTAGTCGGACAGCGCCGACCCGAGCCCGGCGGACACTTCGGTCCGCAGGTCGAAGATCGAGAGCCGGAGCTCGCTCACCACGCGCGTGAGTTCGCCTCGTAGGGCGTTCAGCTTCTTCCGCTGCGTGTCACTCGTCGCGTTCGCGGTCAGGTCGTCGACGACGTAGCCGAGCGACGCGATCTCCTGAGCCACACCGTCATGAATCTCTCGCGCGAGACGATGCCGCTCCTCCATCGTGGCGATCGACCGGATCTCATCGAAGGCCAGCGCGGCGTCGAGCCGCAATGCGTGCTCGTCAACCTCCCGCATGAGGTCATGGACCGCCTTGGGGACGGGAGCTGACGGACGATCCAGCACGACAACGCCGATCATCCGAGATCCAACCCGGAGTGGTAGCACGATGCGGTGGCGCCGGTTGGCGAGCCCGGAAGCCTGGATGTCGTACGCCGGCTCCATCTCCGTCCAGCACTTGTCGATCAGATAACCCTCAGGCTTCAAGGCCTCGCGAGCCGACGTGCCGCGGAAGCCGAGAGGAGCCAGGATGCCACCATCAGTTCGGACGAACACGGCCGCGTGCGTGTCGTCGAGGTGCTGATGCACGCTGGCCAGCAGGTGGCTCGACATGGTGACGGTGTCCAGGCCGGAGGACAGGCGCCTGGCCACGGTGCGCAGCTGCGACAGCAGCCGACGGGCCGCCTCGTAGCTCTCATCGGATTCCGTGGGGGCGCCGCCCCGCAGCACGCGCAGTCGAGCGCTCACCAACCCGACGCCCAGGGCCGTCAGCAGCCACGGACCCACGATCTCGGCCAGATCGGCCGACTCCTCGAGCATGCCTGCCACGAGTAGGACGGCTAGAAGCGCCAACACCTCGACGCTCATGACGACAAACACGCGGAACGCGCCGCTCAGATGCCCCGCGAGTAGCGCCGGGACCACCAAGTAGGGCAGTAGCACGACTCCCTGCGGCAAGACGAGCCCGATCACGAGGGACGTGAGTGCCGCTTCCACCACGACGACCCACCAGTCGGGCAGGCGTGAGGAGATATCAGCGGCGATCGCGGTGGCCGCGACGGCCGCCAACATCAGGGTGCCTTGTAGCGCGACCTTGTCGAGGAACGCCAATGCCATCCCGAGGATGGCCGCAACGCCGAAGGCGCGTGCCGCGGTCCCGAAGCGCGCGGTACGGATCACAGCCTGCCCGAGAACGCCTCGAAGATGCCGATGGCCGCGGGCCCGAGCACGGCGATGAACAGACACGGGAGGATGCAGAAGATGAGGGGAACGAGGATCTTGACCGCGACCTTCTGGGCCTGCTCCTCAGCTCGCTGCCGCCGTTTCGTGCGAATCTCACGAGCCTGGACGCGTAGCACTTGAGCGATGGGGATGCCGAGGGCATCCGCCTGCACCATCGCCGAGACGAATCCCTTCAGCTCGGGAACGTGAGTCCGGTCGCCGAGGGCGCGAAGGGCGGCGCCGCGGCCGAGGCCGATCTGCATCTCCTGCAGAACTCGGGCGAACTCCCCGGCGAGAGGACCTTCGGTGTTGCGCGCCACGTGGGACAAGGCAGCGTCGAAGCCGAGACCTGACTCGACCGAGATGGTGAGCAGGTCCAGGGCGTCCGGCATCGCCTTCTGGATTGCCTTCGTGCGGTCGTAGCCCTTCTGGTAGAGGTACAAGTTGGGCGCCGTGTAGCCGATGAGCGCGGCAATGACACAGATCGCGAGCATTGGCGCGATCCCGAGCCCGAATACCATCGCGAAGAGAAGACTCAGGACGAGGGCGGCCGCGAACCCGATGAACTTGAGGGAGATCACCCGGTCAACCGTCCAACCGGGCGGATTACCCGCGACTTCGAGCTTCAAGCGGATGCGTTCGTAGTGATCTGCCGGCGTCAACTTCTTGCCGATGGTCAACGCTCGATCCAACAGTGGTGTCAGGACCCGATCGTTGAAGGACGGGTCCAGCTCCTTGCGCAACTCCGGCGGAGCGGCCGAGTACGCCTCCATCACTGACAGGGACTTGCTGACCCCGCGTGCCTCGTTGTCGAAGACGCCGACGGCCGTGAGAGAGATCATGATGGAAAGGAAGATCCCGGCGATGCCGCCGACCATCAAAATGGTTGCGAGCTCCACGTCTAAACCTCCACCTTGACGAGCTTCTTCATCCAGAAGACTCCAGCAACAAGGAGTACTGCCATGCCACCCAGCATGATGTAGCCGATTGGTGTGCTGATCAACGGATGCAGGTACTCGGGGTTGGCGACCAGCAGGTACAGCATGAAACCCGGTGGAAGTCCACCCAGGATCCAGACCGACAGACGGCCCTCTGCGGACAGCGCCAAAACCTGTCGCTCGAGGTACTCGCGCTCGCGGATGGTTTCGGCCACGCTCGTGAGAAGCTCAGCCAGGTTGCCACCGACTTCGCGTTGGATGCGGATCGCCATGACGACCCATCTGAAGTCGACGCTTTCCATCCGTTCGCCAACCCCCTCGAGCGCGTCTTCGATCTCGACACCGAGACGAGCCTCGACGAGTGCGCGACGGAACTCTGTGCCCATGGGATCGCTGCCTTCGCGCACCACGGTATCGACTGATTGGGCGAGCGAGAGACCGGCCGAAAGGCTTCCAGCCATCAGTTGAAGAGTGTCTGCCAGCTGTGCTTTGAACGCCTTGACCCGACGACTCCTCTTGAACGAGAGGAACAGCCAGGGCAACGCGCTCCCGAAGGCCAGACCGATCACGGCGATAAGGAAGTTGCCACTGCTGAGAAGAAGACCGAGCAGTCCCACTGCGAAGGCGATGCCGGCGTGGGTGAGCAGCCATTCCGCGGGCTTGATGGACATACCGGCGGCCTCGAGTCGTTGACCGAGGGCGGACTCCAGGTTCGCATTCCTCTCCACGACCTTCGTGGCCACGCCGACGGCCTGCGCGGCGACGCTCTGGGACTCGGGAGCGGGCGCGGACAACTTGCGCGAACCCTTGCGCGTGTAGGCCGCGATCCGGTCCTGAACAGTGTCCTTGCCGCTGCCGAGCCCTCCGACAGCGCCCACGATGAGGATGATCACGCCGAGAGCCGCGGCCACGAGCCCGCCGTACATCCAGACTCGCGGGATCTCGAAACCGGACGGCTCGACGGCCTTGAGCTGAGTGGGGTCCGGACCTGGCGGCGTAGCGGCTGCGCTGGCAACCGTCACGAACGCGGAGTCGGTGTAGGCCTCGCCCCCCGCATCGACCGCGACGGCGAGCGTGCCCTCGCTGGCGGCGAAGTCCTCGGGCGGGGTCACGGTCACCAGGATCTGGCTCGCGATGGCCGCGGCCTCGTCGGCGAACACCTGGGTCAGTGCCTCGGGGTCGTCCGCGGTGATGACCGAGCCGCTGCCGGCGTCGGCGAGCTGGGTCAGGAGCGCGGTGTCCTCGGGGGACTGGGCAAGTGCGACGACGTCGACCTTGACCTGAGCGAGTTCCACGGCCGACGTGACCCGCTCGATCGGGGTGTCAGAGGTGTCGCGACCGTCGGAGAGGACCAGCAGGCTGCGCGAGCCTTCCGTACCCGAGGCGGTCACCGACTCGAGCACGCCGTCGTAGAGGCGCGTCTGGTTCGACAGGGTGAGCCCGTCGATGACGGCGGCGGAGGACTCGCGGTCGAGCGTCGGCTCCTGGGCCACCTCGACGTCGCCGGCGAACGTGACGATGCCGACGCGCAGGTCGTCCGGCGCCGCGGCGAGGAACGCCTTTGCCGCGGTCTGCGCCTCGCCGAACCGGTTGTCCTTCCGCATGCTGGAGCTGACGTCCATCGCCAGGATCGTGGTGCGCTCGACGGCCTCGGCCTCGTCGGCGGGCTCGGCGGTCGCAGGCAGCACTTCCCCGTCCAGGGACACGGACACCGAGTCCAGGTCGGGCTCGACCGCGCCGGCACCCGGCAACGAGAAGAGCACCTGGAACGAGCCGTCGCCCGGCTCGACGTGGTCGATGCTGCCGTCGGCTGCGTGCGCTGCCGGTCCGGTCAGGAGCAGCGGCGTCGCCAGCAGCAGCGCCACGCTCGCGCGCGTCCGCCAGCGCCGAGCCGGCTGGGGAGGTGTGGTCACGGTCAGATCCCGTCCATCGCGAAGAGCATCGGGTCGACCTTGACGTTCTCGTGGGCCAGCTTGTCGATGAACTTGGGGCGGAGCCCCGTCGCGCGGAGGCGTCCGAGGCTGCGTCCGTTCTCGTCGAAGCCCATCGAGTGGTCGTAGAGGAAGATGTCCTGGAGGGTGATCACGTCACCCTCCATGCGCTCCACCTCGGTGACGTGGGTGATGCGGCGCGAGCCGTCCCGCAGGCGGCTCTGGTGGACGATCAGGTCGACGGCTGAGGCGACCTGCTCGCGGATGGCGCGGATCGGCAGGTCCATGCCGGCCATCAGCACCATGGTCTCGATGCGGGCGAGAGTGTCGCGTGGGCCGTTGGAGTGGACCGTACAGATCGAGCCGTCGTGGCCGGTGTTCATGGCCTGCAGCATGTCGAGGGCGGCGGAGTCGCGGACCTCGCCGACGACGATGCGGTCGGGGCGCATGCGCAGCGAGTTCTTGACCAGGTCGCGGATGTCGATCGCACCCTTGCCCTCGATGTTCGCCGGGCGGGACTCGAGACGCAGCACGTGGTCCTGGTGGAGCTGGAGCTCGGCGGCGTCCTCGATGGTGACGATGCGCTCGTCGGTCGGGATGAACGACGAGAGGACGTTGAGCGTCGTCGTCTTGCCGGCGCCGGTCGAGCCCGACACGATGACGTTGAGCCGGCCCTTGACGCAGGCAGCCAGGAAGTCCGCGGTGCGCTGCGAGTAGGTGCCGAACGCCACGAGGTCGTCGGAGGTGTACGGGTCGGCGGAGAACTTACGGATGGTGAGCAGCGAGCCGTCGATCGCCAGCGGCGGGATGACGGCGTTCACGCGGCTACCGTCGGGGAGGCGGGCGTCGACCATCGGGCTGGACTCGTCCACGCGTCGGCCGATCCTCGACACGATCTTGTCGATCGTGCGCCGGAGGTGGGCCTCGTCGCCGAACGCGCCCTCGACCTTGTGCAGCTTGCCGGAGCGCTCGATCCAGATGCTGTCCGGGCCGTTGACCATGACCTCGGTGAGGTCGGGGTCGCGCAGGAAGGGCTCGATGGGGCCGTAGCCCAGGATGTCGTCGGCGATCTCCTGCGCGATCCGGGTGCGGTCGGCCGGCGTGATCAGCACGTCCTCGTCCTGCATGGCGTCCTGGAGCGCGCTGCGCACCATGCGCTCGAGCTCGGACTGCGTCAGGTCCGCGTCGTACAGCTTGGGACCGAGCTGCTGCAGCAGGCGGTTGTGGACCGTGGCCTTGAGGTCGCGGAACTCGTCCTCCTGCCGGGTGGTTGTCGTGGTGCGGTCGGTCCCTGCTTTTGCGGGGAGGGCGTCCGTCTGGCCCGAGCCCGAGCTGGTCCGGTCACGTGATGCCGCGGCGAGGCGGTCGGCGAGACTGCTCATGTCTACTACCTACTGTTCCGTCGGAGCAGCCCACGCTTGGGAGCTGCCGCACGAGACTTGGGGGCGCTGGCGGGGGTCTCTTCGGCCTTCTGCTCGAAGGACTGAGCCAGCCGGGTCACGGCCTGGCTGACCGGGTGCTTGGGCAGCGCCGAGGTGATCGGCTCCCCCGAGTTGGTCGCGTTGGCCACCTGCGAAGAGGTCGGGATCGCGACCTCGATCTTCATGGCGAGGGTGCTCTCGACCTCCTCGGCCGAGAGGCCGACCTTGTCGTCCGCCCGGTTGAGCACAAGATGGCGCCGGCTCTTCGGGAAGTTGAGCAGGTCGAGGGTCTCGACGGCGATCTTGACGTTCTTCAGCGTCGGTACGTCGAGCGTGGTGACCAGCAGCAGCTCGTCGGTCTCGTCGAACGCGCTGAGCACGAACTCGTCGAACGTCGGCGCGGTGTCGACCACGACGAAGTCGAAGTTGGCCTTGAGCATGCTGAGGATCCGGCCGACCAGCACAGCCGGGATCGAGTCCTTGGCGTCCGGCTGGACCGGGGCGACGAGCGCCGAGATCCCACTGCCGTGCGGCGTCAGCAGCGGCTCGAGCACGCTGAAGTCCAGGCCGCTCTCGAAGTGCACGGCATCGGCCATCGTGCGCGCCGGGATCAGCTGCAGGGTGATGGCGATGTCGCCGAACCCGAGGTCGAGGTCGACGACACAGACGCTCTTGCTGCCCTTGTCGGCGAGTGCGATGCCGAGGTTCACGGCCAGCGTCGTCTTGCCCACCCCTCCCTTGGGGGAGAACACGGTGATCAGCTGACCGACCGGGCCGTTGGACTCCGTCTGGCCCGGTCCGTTGAGCGCGGTCCAGACCTGCTTGGCGCGGCCGACGGCGGCACCCAGGCCGGTGAGATCGCGCTCCTCGACCACCTCGCGCATGCCGGAGCGCAGCGCCTCGGCCAGCACGCTGGTGTCCACGCGACGCCGGATCAGGATGACGCTCGTCGAGGGACGGGTCACGCGCAGCATGTCGGCGAGCGACGCAGCGGCCTCGAGGTCCACGCCGGGACCCAGCACGATGGCGAACTCGTCCGGGGTCGCGCTCAGGGTCTTCTTCAGCTCGTCGAGGTTGTCGACGACGCGTGAGGAGCTGCCGGTGACGGAGGTGAACAGCTCCGCACTGCCGGAGTTGCTCTCAACGATGATCGGCATCGGCGATCACCGGAAGAGGTTGGCGGAGGTCGTACCCGGGCCGGCCTGGACCTCGGACTTGTCGTTGAGGTAGCCGAAGGAGAGCTCGCCGGTGGTGCTGGCGAGCATGATCTGCTCGGCCTGGTCCTGGTCGACGGCGAGCGTGAACAGCGTCTTGGGGAGCTGCTCGGTCGTCTGCGCACCCTCGGTGTTGGTGGTCGTCGTCGAGACCACCGTGGTCGCACCGACGGCGACGACCTCGATCTCGGGCTGGAGCAGGCGCACGCCCGTCTGGCCGCTGCCGATGTCGCCGTTCATGAAGATGGCGACCTTGTCGCCGGGCACCACGAAGCCGGCCACACGCCCGGTGTCGGACAGGGTGACCGAGATCGCGATCTTGCCGTCGGGCAGCGTCAGGGTGTCCTGGTCGCCGGGGGATCCGAACTTCGCCGTGATGATCTGCTCGTTGGGGTAGACCGGCGACAGCGCCACCTGGGCGCCGAGGGTCTCGATGCTGTTCACAGCCCCCGGGAGGACCTGCTCGCGGGGCACCTCGCCCAGCTCGAGCTTGCCGGCGGCCTGGGCGGCGTCGAGCGTCTCGCCCGGGTTGATCTGGGCGATCGCCTTCAGCACCTGGACCGGCGCCTGGGCCTCCTTGGCGCGGTTGTCCGCGCCCCGGACGTACAGAAACACCATCGTGCTTCCGAGAGCGGCGATGAGCGCCGCCACGATCAGGAGTACTGTCCTGCGTCCCATGCTTCGACCTGTCTACTCGAGCTGCGGCCGCTCCAGGTGGCTCCGGAGCGTGCGATGAGGCTGCTCCCAACAGCCTCACGGTTAAGGGTTCTACAAACCCCGGCCGTCGTCCTGGAAATCGCCTAAATCACCCCCAGACTGTCCGTTCGGCTGACGCGCGTGGTCACGCCGGGTACAAGCGGTCGATCTCGTCGCGCACGAGCCGGCTCACATGGGTCCGCCGGAGTTTCAGACTGGGCGTCAGGTGGCCCTCCTCCTCGGTCCAGTCGGTGGCCAGCACCCGGAACTTCCGGATCGACTCGGCCTGAGAGACCAGCTCGTTGGCCTCGTCGACGGCCTGCTGTACCTCGGCCAGCAGGTCCGGGTCGTCGACCAGCGCTGCGGGCGACGTGGGCTTGCCTCGGTGGCCGGCCCAGGTCCGAACGGCGTCCGGGTCGAGGGTCACCAGCGCGGCGATGAAGGGCCGCCCGTCGCCCACGACCATGCACTGGCTGACCAGGTGGTGCGCGCGGACGCGGTCCTCGAGCGGGGCCGGGGCGACGTTCTTTCCGCCCGCGGTCACCAGGATCTCCTTCTTCCGACCGGTCACCCGGACGAATCCTTCGTCGTCGATCTCGCCCAGGTCGCCGGTGCGCAGCCATCCCTCGGCGGTGGTGACCTCGCGGGTGGCGTCCTCGTCGTGCCAGTAGCGGCTCATCACCTGGCCGCCGCGGACGAGCAGCTCGCCGTCGTCGGCCACGCGGATCGTCGTACCCCCGAGGGGCTGGCCGACGGTGCCGATCCGCTGGGCTGCGGGACGGTTGACGGAGATCGCCGCTGTCGTCTCGGTGAGCCCATAGCCCTCCAGGACGGTGATGCCGACGCCTCGGAAGAAGTGTCCGAGCCGCTCGCCCAGTGGGGCACCGCCCGACACTGCGAACCGACACCGCCCTCCCAACGCGGCCCGGAGCCGTGCGTAGACCAGCCGGTCGAAGAGCAGGTGTCGCGCGCGCAGGACCGGGCTGGTGCGGCCGCGGTCGAGCGACTGGCTGTAGGCGATGGCGGTGCGTGCGGCCCGGTCGAAGACCCCTCCACGACCGTCGACCACGGCTCGCTGCGAGGCGGTGTTGAACACCTTCTCGAAGACGCGGGGGACTGCGAGGACGAAGGTCGGCTGGAAGGCGCCGAGGTCGTCGACCAGCGACGTGATGCCTGCGGTGTGTCCCAGCCGGACGCCCGCCCTGACGCAGCCGACCTGGATGACGCGGGCGAACACGTGTGCCAGCGGGAGGAACAGGAGGGTGGCGGCGTCGTCGCCCTCGAAGAGCTCGGGCAACCCGTCGAGGGCCACGCCGAGCTCGAACTGGAAGTTTCCGTGGGACAAAACGCAGCCCTTGGGGCGTCCGGTCGTGCCCGAGGTGTAGATCAACGTGGCGGCGTCACCGGGACCGGCCGTCGTACGGCGGGACTCCAGGTCTGCGTCGGGGACGGACTCGCCCCGGCGCACGAGCGCGTCGACCGCGCCCTTGTCGAGGGTCCACAGGTCGTGAACCTGCTCGGACCAGCCGGCACCGTCGCGTGCCTGGTCGACCCGGTCGGCGTGCGCGGCGGTCTCGGTGACGACCGCGACGGCGCCCGAGTCCTCGAGGATCCAGGCGACCTGCTCCACCGAGGACGTCTCGTAGACGGGCACCGTCACCGCACCTGCGAACCAGATGGCGTAGTCGAGAAGGGTCCACTCGTAGCGGGTGCGTGAGATCAGCGCGACTCGCTCGCCGGCCTCGACGCCGGCGGCCATCAGCCCCTTCGCGACGCCGCGCACCTGGTCCAGGAACTGGGCGGCGGTCACGTCCTGCCAGCCGCCGTCCCGGGCGACGCTGAAGGCGACAGACTCGGGTGCCGCGTGGGCCCGGCCGACCACGTCGTCCGTGAGGTTGCCCGTGGAAGGGAGCTCTGTGGTGAGCGGGGTGGAGTACTCGCGCACGCCTGTCCTCCGGGTGACGTCGGTCTGCGAGGGCGACGCTACCGGCTGGCCTGCCGTCGGCACGCCATCGGCTACGCTCCGCATGTTCCGACGCCCACGAAATCGAGGTCGACCTGATGGCCGAGCAGACCACCTCCAGCATCGTGATCGACGCCGAGCCGAGCGCGGTCATGGCGGTGATCAGCGACTTCGACGCCTACCCCGTGTGGGCACAGGGAGTGAAGAAGGCCGAGGTGGTCGAGGACGGCACGGACGGTCGGGCCGAGCAGGTGTACTTCGAGCTCGACGCCAGCCCGATCAAGGACGCCTACACGCTGGAGTACGACTGGACGGGTGACGAGGCGGTCCGCTGGACGCTGGTCGAGGGCAAGATGCTCAAGGCGATGGACGGCGCCTATGAGCTCGCTGATCGGGGCGGCAGCACCGAGGTGACCTACCGCCTCGCCGTCGACATCTCCATCCCCATGATCGGGATGCTCAAGCGCAAGGCCGAGAAGGTCATCATCGACACGGCTCTGAAGGGGCTGAAGAAGCGGGTCGAGTCGCTCGGGTGAGGGTCGTCCTCTTCACAGGCAAGGGCGGCGTCGGCAAGACCACGGCAGCGGCCGGCACCGCGGCCCTCGCCGCGCGGAGCGGCGCACGCACCTTGGTGCTGTCGACCGATGCCGCGCACTCGCTGGCCGACGCGCTCGGGGCACCTGTCGGAGCGGAGCCGACTCGAGTGGAGAAGCGGCTTTTCGTCCAGCAGGTCGACGCGCAGCGGCGGTTCGAGCGCTCGTGGGCCGAGATCCAGGGCTACCTGCTGAGCGTGCTGGACGCGGCGGGCGTGGACCCGATCACCGCGGAAGAGCTCACCGTCATCCCCGGCGCCGAGGAGGTGCTGGCGCTCCTGGAGCTCCGGGCGCAGGTGCTGTCGGGGGAGTGGGACGTGGTTGTCGTCGACTGTGCGCCGACGGCCGAGACGCTCCGGCTGCTCGCCCTGCCGGAGGCGCTGGGCTGGTACATGGACCGCGTCTTCCCCACGGAGAGACGCATCGTCAAGGCGCTGCGACCGGTGCTGGCCAAGGCTGCCGGGGTGCCCATGCCGCAGGACGACGTCTTCGACGCGATCGAGCGTCTGCACCGCGACCTCGAGGAGGTGCAGCAGCTGCTCTCGGGCGCCGATGCCAGCGTCCGACTGGTCCTCACGCCTGAGACCGTCGTCGTCGCCGAGGCGCGGCGGTCGCTGACGTCTCTGTCGTTGTTCGGCTATCGCGTCGACGGCGTCGTCGCCAACCGGGTCTTCCCGTCCGACGGGGCAGACCCGTGGCGCGAGCAGTGGGTGCAGGCGCAAGCGGGCGTGCTGGACGAGATCCGCCAGTCGTTCGGCGGGCTCCCCATCTGGTCGTCCGACTACCTGTCGGGAGAGCCCGTCGGCGTCGACGCGCTCGCCGAGTTCGCAACGCGGGCGTACGGCGACGACGACCCGCTCGCCGTACCGGCGGGCGAGGGGCCGATGTCTGTGCGGCGGACCCCCAGCGGTGCCACCCTGCGGATCGCACTACCGTTTGCCGATAAGTCTGACATCGACCTGGCCCGACACGGAGACGAGCTGGTGGTGACCGTGGGTTCGTACCGACGCCTGCTGTCGCTGCCTGCTGCGCTGGCGCGGCACAGCGTGGCCGGAGCGCGCGTGGAGGACGGAAGCCTCCAGGTCCGGTTCCGTCCCGTCGAGGAGACGGCCCAGGAGGGAACGGCATGACGGACGAGGAGCGGCCGCCCGCGGATGCGGTCGGGAGCCTCGCCGAGGAGGCGGCGAAGCTGCTCGGTGCGCTCGGCGGCTGGGCCTCCGACGGAGCCGGTGATGCCGCGTCCGGTGCCGCGGGGCTGCTGCACGACCTCAACGAGCACGTCGCGACTGGCGGGGCGGAGTGCCGCTACTGCCCGCTGTGCCAGGTGATCTCGGCCGTCCGTGACACCTCCCCCGAGGTGAAGCAGCACCTGGCCACGGCGACGACGTCGCTGCTGCACGCCGCCACCGGGGTGCTCCAGTCCCGGGCCGGGAAGGGCGGGGACGCCGCGGCACCAGAGCCCGTGCGGAAGATCGACCTCGAAGACGCCGATGACGACACGGAGTGGGAGGACTGAGAGATGGGTCTGACGGTCGGAGTCGACGTCGGCGGGACCAAGATCGCGGCCGGTGTGGTCGACGAAAAGGGTCAGATTGTGGCGACCTCGCGGCGCGAGTCACCGGCCATGGACAGCGAGGCCGTCGAGGCGACCATCGCCGAGCTCGTCCGCGAGCTCAAGAAGGAGCACGCGATCGAGGCGGTCGGCGTCGGCGCCGCCGGCTTCGTCGATGTCCGACGGTCGACAGTCCTCTTTGCTCCCAACATCGCGTGGCGCGACGAGCCGCTCAAGGCCGAGCTCGAGCGCCTCACGGACCTCCCTGTCGTCGTCGAGAACGACGCTAACGCGGCCGCCTGGGGTGAGTTCGCCTTCGGCGGCGGCAAGGACTTCGACGACTTCCTCCTGGTCACGGTCGGCACCGGGGTCGGTGGCGGCATCGTGCTCGACGGGCAGCTGCACCGGGGTGCCTTCGGCGTCGCCGCGGAGATCGGACACCTGCGCGTGGTCCCGCAGGGCCGACCGTGCGGGTGCGGGAACCTCGGTTGCTGGGAGCAGTACGCCAGCGGATCGGCCCTCGTCCGGGACGCGCGCGAACGGGTCGCTGCGGGTAGTGACGACGTCGCGAACCTGCTGAGGCGGGCCGGCGGGCGGGCGGAGGACCTGACGGGTCCGATCATCACCGAGGCCGCGCAGGATGGCGACGCCGTGGCGGTCGAGCTGCTGTCCGAGGTGGGGCGCTGGCTCGGCGAGGGCATCGCGTCGCTGACTGCGGTGCTCGACCCCGCGGTCGTCGTGATCGGGGGAGGCGTCTCCGAGGCCGGCGATCTCTTACTGGAGCCAATCCGTCAGCACTTCCGAGCGAACCTCACGGCCCGCGCCTACCGGCCCGAGCTTGAGATCCGGCCAGCGGAGCTGGGCAACAAGGCGGGTCTGATCGGAGCTGCCGATCTTGCGCGACAAGACTGAGCGGGGTCATCGCGCAGCACGACGGGCTACTCAAGGAAGGCGCGCGTTCCTGTGGAAAGCCAGTCGAAGCACGGTCGCCCGGCAAGGCAAGGAAGCGTTGTCCAGGTTGCCGCTGGCAAATCTGGAGACCAGCGATTCATCGGAGTCGACGTCGGCGGGACGAAGATTCTCGCCGGCGTCGTGGCGGAGGACGGGACAGTCGTCGACGTCCTTCGCGCGAGCACCCCGGGCCGGTCCGACGCGCCCGAGGTCGTCGAGCGCGCGCTCGTCGAGGGGGTGACCACGCTGCGTCAGGAACATGACGTGACTGCCATCGGGGTGGGCGCTGCCGGGTTCGTGGGCCTCGACGGAAGGGTCAGGTTCGCGCCGCATGTGTCGTGGCGTGACGAGCCCTTTGCTGCGAAGCTCACTGACAGACTGGGAATCTCGGTGGTCGTCGACAACGACGCGAACGTCACCGCCCTCGCCGAGCTCCGGTATGGCGCCGCGGCGGGACGGCGCGAGGTGCTCGTGCTGACGCTCGGCACCGGCATCGGGGGAGCGGTCGTGATGGGCGGCGCCGTACGACGAGGGGCTCAGGGTCTCGCCGGGGAGTTCGGGCACCTGCAGGTCGTGCCGCAGGGCCGCCTGTGCCCGTGCGGCCACCGAGGCTGCTGGGAGCAGTACGCCAGCGGCACCGCCCTCGTCCGCGCGGCGCGGGAGGCCGGCGCTCCGGAGGACGTCACCGGCCCAGAGGTCACGGCGGCCGCCGGCACGGGGACGAGCTGGGCCGAGGCCGCGTTCGCCGAGGTCGGCAGGTGGCTCGGGGTCGGGCTCGCCGGCCTGGTGGCGGGGCTCGACCCGGAGCTGGTCGTGATCGGCGGCGGCCTGTCGGCGGCCGGCGACCTGTTGCTCGACCCGACGCGGGCCGCGCTGGCGGACCGGTTGCCCGGTCGCCGCTACCGGACCGTGCCGCCCGTGGTCGTGGCCGCCTGCGGCCCGGAGGCGGGAATGATCGGTGCCGCTACGCTCGCCCGCGAGTCCATGGGACAGGTCGGAGGCACAGTGGGAGGATCGTCCGCGTGACGCGCATCCGGGTGGCGACGTACAACATCTTCATGGGCGGCCGACGAGGCGCCGCCCTGCACGACGTCGTGCGTCGCATGCGGCCCGACGTGCTGCTGGTCAACGAGAGTCCCAAGCGACCACTCGTCTGGAAGCGACAGTGCAGCCGGCTCGCCGACCGCTGGGTGCTGCGCTGCGTCGCGGGCGGTCGACCTGCCGGTTCCAACCTCGTCGCGGTCGGCCCGAGGGTGGTCGTCAAGCGCGCCGGCGCCGAGCGTCTTCGGCAACCGCTGTTCCAGCCCCGCCGCGGCATCGCGTGGGCCCAGCTGCGCGTCGAGGGTCGCCTCCTGGGCGTCGTCAGCTGCCACCTCAGCCTGGACCGCGACCGCCGGCTGGTCGAGGTTCGGCGGATCCTCGAGGTCGCGGCGACGCTTCGCGGCCCGGTCGTCCTCGCCGGCGACCTCAACGAGCCGCCCGGCGGCCCGTCGTGGCGGAGGCTGCGCGACGCCGGCTTCCGCGACCACGGCGACGGCGGCTGGCTCACCTTCCCGAGCGAGGACCCCACGTCGCGGATCGATGCTCTGCTCGTCCGCGGTACGACGGGGCGGGTGCTGTACAACGGCGACCCCGGTTTACCGGAGACGCTGCTAAGCGCGGCCAGCGACCACCGGCCGATCCTCGCCGAGATCGAGCTCGACTGAGCGAGCGAAGCGTCAGGGCCGGCGGTACTCCGGCACCAGCTCCTGCGCCAGCTGCTCGAGGAACAGACCGACGTCGGTGACGATGCCGCGCGCCTGGGAGGAGCCGCGGTCGGCGAGCTTGGTAACCGTCGCCGGGTTGATGTCGACGCAGACCAGCGGGATGGACGCCGGCAGGATGTTGCCGGTCGCCACGGAGTGCAGCATGGTCGCCACCATCAGGCAGAAACCGACGTCTGCCAGCTTCGCGCGCATCGCGCGCTGCCCGTCGATCACGTCGGTGTAGACGTCCGGCAGCGGGCCGTCGTCGCGGACCGAGCCGACGAGCACGAACTCCTTGTCGTGGGTGACCAGCGCGTGCATGATGCCGCCGCTCAGCACGCCGCTGTCGACGGCGGCCTTGATCGAGCCGGCCTTGCGGATCGTGTTGAGCGCACGGATGTGGTGCTCGTGGCCGTGCTCGACGCCGCGGCCATGCGCGAGGTCGACGCCCAGCGACGTGCCGTAGAGCGCGGACTCGATGTCGTGGGTGGCCAGCGCGTTGCCGGCGAACAGCACGTCGACGAAGCCGGCGTTCACCAGCGCGACCATCGCCGGCGAGGCGCCGGTGTGGACGACGCCCGGGCCGCCGACCCAGAGCACCTTCTTGCCGTTGTCCTTGGCGTCGCGCATCCCGTCGGCGACCTGGCGGACCAGGACGGCCTGCGGCTTCTCCGAGGACACGTCGGACTCCATGAACCCGAACGACTCCGAGCTCTTCGCCACCTCGGGCACCGTGACCTTGATGCCGGCGGCGCCGCAGACCACGCGCATGCCGGCCTTCACGTCGGACATCGGGAGCGTGTAGACCCGAGTTCGGTCGCCCTCGCCTTCGACCACCAGACCGCAGTCCATCTCGGGGTTGTCGACGGCGACCCAGCGGCCGTCGACCCGCACCCGGGTCTCGAGGTTGGTGGTGGAGTAGAACTCGTCGGGGAACACCCCGTCGGTGTCGGCGACGGTCACGCTGGCCTCGCCGGGGTCGACCATGTTCACGCCGTGGGTCTGCAGCCGCATCAGCAGCCGCTGCAGGTCGTCGTCGTCGTCGGTCCAGATCTTGATCGTGGCCGTCGACATGTCGCTGGCCTCGTGACCGACGTCGATCCGCTCGATGACCCAGTCGCCGCCGTACTGGCGGATGTCGTCGAGGACCCGGGACAGGATGCCCGAGTCCATCAGGTGACCGGTGATCTCGACGTGCTCGGTGGACGTCACGAAGGCTCCTCGCGTGTGGCAGGGGTACGGCGAGGACGATCGTTACACAACGGCCCCGTCGTCGCCCGACCAGTCGTCGCGGCGGCCGCGCGGCATCGTCGCGACGAGGTAGCCGAAGCCGCCCACGAATGCCACGACGAGCAGGAACGACACCCAGGCGGGGTAGGTCCAGCCGAACACGATCCCGAGGAGCATGGCGAGCGGGCTGCCGAACAGCCCGATCCACGCGGCCTTGCGACGCGGCTCCAGGACCGGCAGCGGCGGGGGCGGGGGCGGCACGTAGTGCCCCTCGTCGTCCCACGGCACCGGTCCGTCGCCGACGTCGTCGCGGTCCTCCTCGGCCCGCTGCAGCTGAGCGTCGAGGTAGGTCCGGTCGAACAGCGAGGGGGAGGGCGCGGCCGGCTCGGACGGCGCGGGCTTCCCGGACGCTTCGGCGTCGAGAGCGACGTCGGGACCCATCTCCGGACGCTCGCCGTAGTTGGCCACGATCTCGAGCCAGGCGGCCTCCTCGTCGAGGGGACGCTTGGCGTCGTCGGTGCCGCCGGAGCGCTCTTCCGGCGTGCGGTCGTCGGGCTGGTGGGTCATGTTCCCGTCACTCGTCGTACGAAATCGGCGGACTCCTCCAGGATGACGGAGGCGTCGTTGTCGAGCGTAGCCACGTGGTACGAGTGCTCGAGGATCCGCTCGGTCAGGTCGCGCGAGGAGACCGAGGCCAGGATGATCCGGCCCGACGACGGGTCGACGACGTGGTCCTCGGCCGAGCGGAACATCAGCAGCGGCGACGTCACCTTCGGCAGGTCGGCGCGGACCTGCTTCCAGCCCAGCATCATCGAGCGGGCGGCCTTGAGCGGCGTGCGGGTGTAGCCGTGCTCCTCGACGTCCGGCTTCTTGATGTCGTTGGCGATCCCGGGGAACGAGCCGACGACGTGCTGCAGCACGGGCAGGGCCAGGACGTCCTTGCGCTGGGTGTGGACGGCCGGGTTCACCACGACGATGCCGGCGACGTCGCGGCCGCGGTCGGCGGCGAGCTGCAGCACGAGCCCGGCCCCCATCGACAGGCCGCCGACGACGACCTGGTCGCAGTTGGCCCCGAGCTTGTCGAACGCCCGCTGGACTTCGCCGTACCAGTCGGCCCAGCGGCACTTGTTCAGCTCCTGCCAGGTGGTGCCGTGCCCGGGCAGCCGGGGTACGGCGACGCCGTAGCCGAGCCCGGCGAGGTGCTTCCCCCACGGCACCATCGAGGCCGGCGAGCCGGTGAACCCGTGGCTCAGCAGCACGCCGATGCGCTGCCCGTCCGCGCCGGTCGGGGTGGCGTCGGCGTAGAACGGCTCGGCGTAGGGCGAGATCGGCAACGGTCGCTCCATGAGACGGCGGGCTGGTCCGGACCTGAATGGTCGCACGCCACCGACGATGGGGATAGGGTTTCGGCGGCGGTCCGGGACGGGCGGTCGCCGAGTCGCTCGCTGGAGGTGTCGGATGTTCTACTGGCTGCTCAAGTGGGTGCTCGTCGGACCGGTTCTCAAGCTGGTCTTCCGGCCGCACACCGAGGGCGCCGAGAACGTCCCCGACGAGGGCGCCGCGATCCTCGCCAGCAACCACCTCTCGTACGCCGACTGGCTGTTCATGCCGCTGACGCTGGCCCGACGGGTCACCTTCGTGGCCAAGGCGGAGTACTTCACGACGCCGGGCCTCAAGGGCTGGTTCCAGAAGCAGTTCTTCTCCGGCTCCGGTCAGGTCCCGATCGACCGCTCGGGGGCGAGCGCGGCCGAGGGTGCGCTGCAGTCCGCCAAGAAGGTCCTCGGCGCGGGCGAGCTGTTCGGCATCTACCCCGAGGGCACCCGCTCCCACGACGGCAAGCTCTACCGCGGCAAGACCGGCGTCGCCCGCCTCGCGCTGGAGATGAAGGTCCCCGTCGTCCCGGTCGCCGTCGTCGGCACCGACGTGGTCGCGCCGCCCGGCAAGAAGTTCGGCTCGTTCACCCGTCCGGTCGTGCGCTTCGGCACCCCGCTGGACTTCTCCCGCTACGAGGGCCTGGAGAACGACCGGTTCATCTTGCGGTCGATCACCGACGAGATCATGTACGAGATCATGCGGCTCTCCGGCCAGGAGTACGTCGACATGTACGCCACCCAGGCCAAGGCCCTCGACAAGGAGGCCGCGGCCGCCCAGAAGGCGGGCGACAAGGGCGACAAGGGCGACAAGGGCGACAAGGGCGACAAGGTCGGCCAGGGCGCCGGCCGGCCGGCCGCCTGATCGCCGACCGGTGAGCTCCCTCGAGCCCCGCCGCGCCGGCGGCGCCGTCGGCCTGCCCGGGCGCGTGCCGGCGACCGGCTGGGGCTGGGGCCCGGGTGGTTCGCCGTCCGACCAGGTCGGGACGTCGCTGTTCCGCGCCCTCGCGATCCTGCGGGTGGTCGTCCTGGTCTACAGCCTCGCGGTGACCCTGTCGCGGTGGGACGACCTGGCCCGGCCGGGCCTCGGGGCGTTCGTGCTCGGCGGGATGGTGCTGTGGACCGGCTTCGTCACGTGGGCGTACGACGAGCCGCGGCGCCGGACGACGGCGCTGCTCGTCGCGGACGTCGTCGTCTCGTGCCTGGCGCTGCTGTCGACGCCGCTCGTGCAGGGCGCCGAGATGATGCAGGGACCCAACGCCTCGACGGTGCCGTCGTTCTGGGTGATGGCGTGCGTGCTGGCCTGGGCCGCGCAGCGCGGCTGGCTCGCCGGCGTGCTCGCGGCGGCGGTGGTGTCGGCATGCGACTTGTCCATCCGCACGACGATGACCGCGGCCAACTGGGGCAACATCTTCCTGCTGCTGCTCGGCGCCGGCATGGTCGGCTACTCCGCGACGCTGGTGCGCGAGGCGACCGAGGCGCGGGCGCGGGCCGAGCGGCTGGCCGCGACGATGGAGGAGCGCGCCCGGCTCGCCCGGGTGGTGCACGACGGCGTGCTCCAGGTGCTGTCCCTGGTGCAGCGGCGTGGCTCCGAGCTCGGCGGCGAGGCGGCGGACCTCGGCCGGTTGGCGGGGGAGCAGGAGGTCGCGCTGCGCGCGCTGGTCCAGGGCACGGCCGCCCGCGCCGCCCACGACGAGCCGGTCGCGACGGATCTCATGGAGGCGCTGGCGCCGTACGCCACCCGCGCGGTCACGGTCTCCGGCCCGGGCGGGCCGGTCGAGCTCCCGGGAGGCATGGTGGCCGAGCTGGTCTCGGTCGTCCGGGCCTGCCTGGACAACGTGGCCAACCACGTCGGTCCCGACGCGCCCGCGTGGGTGCTCGTCGAGGACCTCGGGGGCTCGGTCGTGGTGACTGTGCGCGACGAGGGTCCCGGTATCCCGGCCGGTCGGCTCGAGACCGCGCAGCAGGAGGGCCGGCTCGGCGTCTCCGAGTCGGTGAAGGGGCGGGTCGCCGACCTGGGCGGCACCGCCGTCCTGGTCACCGGCCCCGGCCAGGGCACCGAGTGGGAGCTGACCGTCCCGCGCCCGTGAGGTCCTCGGCGCTGGCTAGGCTCGCGGCCGTGACGATCCACTCCGAGCACCCGTTCGCGGACCCTGAGGGCGGCCGCGACCCGGCCCGGCGGCTGCGCGGCCGGCTCGGCGCGACGGTGTGCCTGGTCACCACCGGCAGCGGTACGGCGCGCGCCGGGCTCACGGTGTCGTCGGCGATGGTCGCGCACGGCGACCCGGCGCACGCGCTGCTGCTGCTGGACCCCGACTCCGACCTGGCCGACGCCCTGGCCGGCGGCGTGGGCGAGCAGGGGCGCGGCGTGCTGCACCTGCTGTCGTGGGAGCACCGCGACCTGGCCGACGCGTTCGCCGGGGTCGCGCCGGCGCCGGGCGGCGTGTTCCGGCTCGGCAGCTGGACCGACACCGCCTGGGGGCCGCTGCTCGACGGGGTGAGCGCGTGGGCCGGCTTCACCGTCGACGACGCGCGCGAGGTCGGCTGGTCGCTGCTCGTGGACGCCGTTCTCGACGAGATCCACCTCGCCGAGGAGGGCGAGCCCTTGGTGCACCGGCGTGGGCGGTACCAGCGCCCGGCCGGCACGTCGTAGCCTTCGGGCACCCGACTACCGATATCGGTAGTCGAGGAGTGACCCAGGGGTCACGGTAGGACTACCGATATCGGTAGTGGTCCGGGGGAGGAGCGCGAGATGAGCTTGACGGTGATGGTGGTCGACGACCACCCGATGTGGCGCGACGGGGTGGCGCGCGACCTCACCGAGGCCGGGCTGGAGATCGTCGCGACGGCGTCGACCGGCACCGAGGCGATCACCCGGGCGAAGGCGACGCGGCCGCAGGTCGTGGTCCTCGACCTGCAGATCCCCGAGCCCAACGGTGTCGCGGTCACCTCCGCGCTCGTCGCGGACGACCCGGGCGTGCGGGTGCTGATCCTGTCGGCCTCCGGCGAGCAGGACGACGTGCTGGAGGCGGTCAAGGCCGGGGCGACCGGCTACCTCGTGAAGTCCGCCTCCCGCGACGAGCTGCTCGACGCGGTACGGCGGGTGGCGGCGGGCGACACGGTGTTCACGCCGGGGCTGGCGGGGCTGGTGCTGGGGGAGTACCGCCGGCTGTCCGACACCCCCGCCGCCAAGACCGACGACCCCGACGCCCCGCGTCTCACCGAGCGCGAGACCGAGGTGCTGCGCCTCGTCGCCAAGGGGCTGTCCTACAAGCAGATCGCCGAGCGGCTCTTCCTCTCGCACCGCACCGTGCAGAACCACGTGCAGAACACGCTCCGCAAGCTGCAGCTGCACAACCGCGTCCAGCTAGTGCGGTACGCCATCGAGCAGGGGCTCGACGAGGACCTCAAGCAGTCCTGAGCACCAGCGTTCAGAGCTTTGAACGCCGCCCCTGAGCGTGAACCCGCCGCCGTTCAGGGTGTTGAACGCGATTCCGGTCATGCGCGCCCCCGGCGGTGCTTAGCGTCGTTCTCGTGTCGCCGGGGGGCGACGCATCTCGGGATCTGTCGCTAGAGCCCACGAGGGGGCCTCTTCATGTCATCTCGCACCTCCAACGTGCCGCGCTACCGCGGCCTGCCACGCACCACGCGCAGGCGCGCCCTGGCCGCGGCGGCCTCCGCCCTGCTTGCGCTCGGCGCACTTCCGTCGGGCTCTGCCTTTGGTCTGGCGATCACGAACGCTGTCTTCAGCGGCGGAACCGGGACGGCGTCTTTCGCCGGAACGTTGTACGCCACGCCGGGCGCCTCCGTGACGTTGACCGTGCAGACCGACAGCGACGCCAGGTGCGTCAAGCTGGGCGGCGCGTTCGACGCCGTGCAGGTCTCCGATGTCGCCAAGACGACGTGGAGTTTTCCCCTCACCGCCCAGTCCACCAATGGAGTGGCCACGACGACGGTCGCGGTGTCCGACAAGTTCAACAACAACCAGGGCAACGGCAACAACTGCACCGGCAATGGCAACCTCACCACGACCGCGTCCTACGTCGTCGACGGCACTGGCCCGGTTGTGACCGCCGGCCTCAGCCCCGCTGCCAACGCGGCCGGCTGGTACAAGACCGACGTGACAGTCCGCTGGACCGCGACCGACACCGGCTCCGGCGTGGCTGGGGCCCAGCCCTTCAGGACCGACACCGTGTCGGCCGAAGGCATTTCGACGATTACGGCGCCTGGGCAGACCGACCGGCTGGGCAACACCGGCGCGGCAGGATCCGTGACGGTGCGCGTCGACAAGACGAACCCGACGATCACAGCGGCACAGACCAAGCACGCCGACGGCACGACGACCGTCACGTTCACCTGCTCGGACCCTGACCCGGCTGGCGGAGTGGCGTCGGGGATCGTGTCCTGCTTGGCGGCGGGCTCGACCACCAACTCGAAGACGGTGGGTCCGAGCGTCACGGTGAACGGCACGGCGACCGACCGAGCCGGCAACACCGTCACCACGAGTTCGACGACTCCGGTCGGCGACACGACGCCGCCGAGCCTCTCGGGCACTCCCACCACTTCGCCCAACGGAAACGGCTGGTACCGGGGCGACGTCACGATCGACTGGACCGCGGCTGACCCGGAGTCAGGTGTCGTGACCGCACCGGCGAACACCATGATCAGCAGTGAGGGCACGGGCCTGACCAGCAGCCAGACGGTCACGAACGGGGTCGGGCTCAGCACGACCGCCTCGAGCAGCCCGTCTGTGAACATCGACCGCACCGCGCCGACGACCGGCCTGACCGGCACCTCGAACGACTGGGTCGACGACGAGGTCACCGTCGGCTTCGACGCGACGGACATCCTGTCCGGTGTCGACACGACGACGTACACCGTCGACGGTGGCTCACCCCAGACGGGGAACAGCGTGACGCTGTCGACCGACGGGACCCACACCCTCACCTACTTCAGCACCGACAAGGCCGGCAACGCCGAGGCCGTGAAGACCGCCGAGGTCAAGATCGACCGGGCCGCTCCCACGATCGGGCACACCTTCAGCCCGTCGACGTACACCGACGGTGCCTGGACCAACGGCAACGTGACCGTGACGTTCAGCTGCGAGGACCAGGGCGACTCGGGGCTGAAGAGCTGCACAGCGCCGGTGACGGTCTCCGAAGAGGGTGCCGGGCAGCAGGTGCACGGCGCTGCCGAGGACAACGCCGGCAACACCGCCACCGACCTGGCGACGGTCAGCATCGACAAGACCGACCCGACGATCACGGCCCAGGCCGACCGCGTGGCCAACGACGCCGGCTGGTACGACGACGACGTCACCGTCAGCTACACCGCCTCCGACAGCCTGTCGGGCATCTCCGGCACGCCGGGCAACGATGTGCTCGGTGAGGGTCAGGGCCAGTCGGCCGGCGCGTCCGTGGCGGACGCGGCGGGGAACTCCGCCTCGGCCGGCGTCACCGGCATCAACGTCGACAAGACCGACCCGGAGCTGACCGCGTCGTACAGCACCGACTGGCACACCGGCGACGTCACTGTCGACTGGAGCTGCTCGGACGCACTGTCGGGCGTCGCCACCGGTCCCGTGGACGACACCGTGACGGGCGAGGGCGACAACCTCTCCTCCTCCGCGAGCTGCACGGACGAGGCTGGCAACTCGGTCACGGAGACCGTCCAGGGCATCCGGATCGACCGCCATGCCCCGGTCACCACCGGCTCGTTGGACGGCACGCTGGCCAACGGCTGGTACCGCAGCACCGTCGAGGTCACTTTGTCGCCCTCCGACAACCTCTCGGACGTCGACACCACCTACTACGAGCTGGACGGTGGCGCGACCCGGACCTACGACGGCCCGTTCTCGGTGACGAGCGAGGGCTCCCACACGGTCGAGTTCTGGAGCGAGGACGTCGCCGGCAACGTCGAGACTGCCCCTACGCCGCTCACGTTCCACATCGACACGACAGCTCCGACGACGACGGTCACCAGCCCGCTGTCGACGGCTGGCGACTGGCACGTCGAGAGCGGCATCGCGTTCGCCTTCGGGGCGACCGACGCTCGCTCCGGCGTGGCCGCGACGTACTTCACCATCGACGGGGGTGAGCAGCAGACCTACGGCGCGCCGTTCACCGAGGACCTCTCCGACGGGACGCACAGCGTCACCTACTGGAGCGTCGACGCCGCCGGCAACGTCGAGGTCGAGCGCTCGTTCGACCTGTTCGTCGACACGGTGGACCCGACCATCTCGGCCACCCAGACGCCGGCCAAGAACGCCTTCGGCTGGAACAACACAGACGTCGAGGTGTCGTTCTCGTGTGACGACGCCACGCCCGGCTCCGGTGTCGCCAGCTGCACCGACAAGGTGCTTCTCGTCAACGAGACCGCTGGCGAGATGGTGAACGGCAGCGCCGTCGACAGGGCTGGGCGCCAGGCCTCCACGTTGTACGGTCCGGTGAGGATCGACACCACCAAGCCGACGCTGCAGGGTGTGCTTCCCGACGCCAACGCGGCGGGCTGGTACCGGGACGACGTTGTCGTGACCTGGGTCGGTGACGACGCCCTGTCGAAGCTCGACCCCGCGACGCAGCCGGGCGACAGCACCATCACCGGTGAGGGCAGCAACCTCGGTGCCGGTCCGGTCACGATCAGTGACAAGGCGGGCAACGAGAGCGAAGAGACCTCGGTCAGCGGCGTCAACATCGACCGGACCGCTCCGGTCATCGCCGGTGGGCCGACCACCGCGCCCAACGCGGCGGGCTGGTACAACGGCGAGGTCGTCGTGGACTTCACGTGCACCGACGTCCTCTCGGGCGTCGCCACCTGCCCGACGAGCAGGGTTCTCAGGGGCAATGGCGCAGGCCAGAGCGTGACGAGCGACCCCGCGTCCGACGTCGCCGGCAACGTGGCGACGGGCAAGACAGTCGGTGGCATCAGCATCGACGGCACGGCTCCCGTGACCGCGGCCGACAACCTGTGCACCAAGGTGAACGGGTGGTGCACCGGATCGACGGCCAACGTCGTTCTCACGGCCCAGGACCAGGCCGGTCTCGCGGGCGTCAAGGAAATCCATTACAGCGTCAACGACGGGGCAGAACAGGTGGTGGCCGGCTCTTCGACGACGGCCGTCGTGCCGCTCAACGGCTCGGGTCAGGGCACGGTGGACTACTGGGCCGTGGACAACGCGGGGAACCGTGAACGGCTGAACTCGGCCGAGCTCCAGTGGGACAACATCGCCCCGACGGTGACCCACAGCGTGTCGCCTGCCCCGAACGCTGAGGGCTGGAATCGGAGCAACGCCACCGTGACATTCGACGCCACCGACGACGACAACGGGTCCGGTGTCGACGCCAGCACAGTGACCGCCCCGGTTGTCGTGTCGGCGGAGACGGCCGGACAGCTCGTGGCCGGATCGGCCAAGGACCTTGCGGGCAACGTCGGCGCCGACTCGGCGACCGTCAAGCTCGACAAGACCACCGGCTCGATCTCGGGCGCGATCACCTCGGGCACCAAGGGCGACAACGGCTGGTACACCGGTCCGGTCAAGGTCGAGTTCACCTGTGACGACGCGCTGTCCGGCGTCGCCGCATGCGCGGCCCCCGTCGTCCTGACCGCCAACGGCGCGAGCAACTTCGCGTCCGGAACCATGACCGACGTGGCTGGCAACACCGCCGACACGTCAGTCGCCGGCATCAAGATCGACCAGGAGAAGCCGACGCTGACCACGGCAGGCGTGAACGTCCAGGGCGGCACGTACACCGTCGGCCAGGTGCCGGCGGCGACCTGCACGGCCACGGACTCGTACTCCGGTGTCGCATCCTGCACCGTCACGGTCACCGGCGGCAACGCCAACGGTGTCGGCGAGTACGCCTACAGCGCGACCGCGAAGGACCAGGCCGGCAACGCGACGACGATCACCGGCACCTACAAGGTGATCTACCGGTTCGACGGGTTCCTCCAGCCGATCAACGACACGGCGCACCAGGTGGGAACTTTGACGAGCATCTTCAAGGCCGGCAGCACCGTGCCGGTCAAGTTCCAGCTGAAGAAGGCCGACGGCA
The DNA here is from genome assembly GCF_004168035.1 of Nocardioides iriomotensis. GTDB lineage: Bacteria > Actinomycetota > Actinomycetes > Propionibacteriales > Nocardioidaceae > Nocardioides_B > Nocardioides_B iriomotensis. The sequence continues at coordinate 376,461 of NZ_SDPU01000035.1, forward strand.
CCGTCGTCCAGGCGACCTCGGCGCCGAAGTGGCTGACCCCGGTCAAGGGCAGCGCGATGACGGCGCCCGTGGACGAGACCGCGTACGCGATCACCGGCGACAGCGGCTCGACGTACCGCTGGGACGCCTCGGCCCAGCAGTACATCTACAACTGGAAGACCGACAGCAAGGGCGGGAACTACTGGCGGATCGGCGTCACGTTCGACGACGGCCAGACGTACTACGTCAACATCGGTCTCCGGTGACGGTCGGCACCACCACCTGACGAGCGGGGCCTCGCGCACTCAGCGCGAGGCCCCGGTCTCATCCCGAGGAAGGGCGGCTCCATGACGGCCACGGTCGGTACGACGGAGGCGAACTGCCCCGCCTGGTGCGCGCGGCGGCACGGCAGGCACGACGTCGGCGACGAGGAGCAGCTCCACGTCAGCGGAGCTTTGCAGGTCCGCCGCACCCTGCTCCGCCTGGTCAGCACCGTGGAGACCGTGGCCGGGATCCAGGGCGGGCCGTACGTCGTCGTCGGCGAGCAGGACTACACGCTCCACGAGGCGGAAGTGCTGATCGCCGCGCTCACCCAGCTCGTGGACGAGGCCCGGGCGGCTACTGGCCCCGGAGTGCCTCGAATGCGGAAGCCCGGTCCTTGACCCGCAGCTTCTTCAGCACCGTCGACACGTGCACCCGCACGGTGGTGGGGGAGAGGAACAGCCGCCTCGCGACCTCGTCGGTGGACAGGCCCTCGGCGAGCAGCTCCATGACCTCCCACTCCCGCGCGCTCAGCTTGGCGGCCGCCGTCGACGTGCGCACGAAGCGGGGCGTGGCGGGGGCGCGGAACTCGCCGAGGATCCGGGCGACGAGGCGCCGCGGCATTGCGGCCTCACCCTCGAGCACCCCCCGGAGCGCGAAGGGCAGCCGCGCCGGGTCGGTGTCCTTCAGCAGGTAGCCGGACGCGCCGGCGCGCAGCGAGTCGAAGAGGTCGTCCTCCTCGGCGGACTGCGTCAACATCACGACGGTGACGTCGTTGAGGCCGCGGGAGATCTCGTGCGCCGCCTGGATGCCGCTGCCGGGCATGTGGATGTCCAACAGGGCGACGTCGGGATGGTGCTCCGCCGCCAGCCGTACGGCGTCCGGTCCCGTCGCGGCCTCGGCGACGACGTCGCAGCCGCCGACCTCGAGGGCCTCGCGGATCCGGCTGCGGATACGGGCATGGTCGTCGGCGATGACGACCCGGATCGGCCGGTCGGCGGTCACCACGTCACCTCGACGGTGGTCCCGCGGCCCGGCTGGGAGTCGATGTCGAACCGCCCGGACAGGGCGGCGGTGCGGTCGCGCATGCTGATGAGCCCGTACCCGCCGCTCGTGCCCACGCGCTCGAAGTCGAACCCGCGGCCGTCGTCCTCGACCACGAGCTTCCTGTCCCCGTCGAGGCGGCCGAGCCGCACCTGGATCGAGCCCGCCTCCCCATGCCTGACGGCGTTGCTGATCGCCTCTCGCGTGATCCGCACGAGCGAGTGGCGGTGCTCGGGTAACGCGTCCACCGAGTAGTCGACGTCGACCACCACGCGGGCGCCGTACCGCTGCGCCGCCTGATGAGCAACGCGGTCCAGCACGAAGCCGAGCGGCTCGTCGGGTCCGCGGCCGAGCGCGTCGACGGCGGCGCGGGCCTCGTCCTGGGCGCGGTCGCAGGCGGCGAGGACGCTGGCCTTCAGGTCGCTCTCCGAGATCTGGTGTCCCTCGCTGCGGATGTACGCCAGCTCCTGGACGACGCCGTCGTGCAGCTCACGCGCGAGCCGGCGCCGGTCCTCCAGCACGGCTGCCCGGGCGTAACCGGTCCAGTACTGCCCGATCTCGCGCAGCGCACCGACCAGGAGGAGCGCGTAGCAGCCGGTGCGCAGCACGTCCCCGGTGTAGAGCCAGTCGCTGTACAGCGAGGGAAACAGCACGTAGCTCACGCGGGCGAATCCGCCGAGCGCGCAGGCGGGCCCGAGCAGCCGCAGCAGACCGTCCTCGCGCCGCGTGGCCTGGGTCGTGAACAGCAGCGAGGCACCGAGGAAGCACGCGGCGGCGACCACCTGGGCGACGAGCAGCAGCCAGTGTCCGTCCACGACCGGGTGCTGCGCGGACGCGGGTGGGCTCGGTGCGAGCGCGACCGGCAAGCGGTCGCGCACCAGGAAAAGCAGCGCGGCCAGGACGAGGAGGAGGAGCCACGGCGCGGAGGGGGCCGACGCCGAGAGGCGGCGCGGGGCCGGGCGGTCACCGGTGGCAGCGGCGGCGACGATCAGGACGGCCGCGACCAGGCGCAGCGCCAGCGGCAGCCACACGTCGACTGTCCGCGGCGGCCCGAGCGGTACGTGGCTGAGCAGCAGCGACAGGGCGAGACCCGCCACGCCGAGCAGCACCAGGCCGTGCGTGAGCAGCAGGTCCTGCAGCCGGCCGCTGCGCCGGAACCGGCCGTTCAGCAGGTACGCGAGCAGCAGCGCGACGCAGCCGTCGACGGAGTCCAGCACGAGGTGCAGCGCGGGACTGTGGTAGCCGAAGACCAGGTACGGCGTGCCGAGGATGCCGCCGGTGACGAGCAGACCGACCGCCCACGCCAGCGCCGTCAGCGCGCCCGGCGGCACGGATCGGTTCGTCTGAACCGTCCGGCCCACGGCGGCCCCCCGGTCATGCATCTTTGAATGCTAAATGAGAGGTTCGTCCGGTCGATCCGTTTCGGAAATCTTCGTCGTCGCCGCGGCTAGGCTCGCGACGTGGCCCGACGACGACTCGTGCTGATGGCGGACACGCACCTGCCCAAGCGGGCGAAGGTGCTGCCGGACGAGCTGTGGCGTGCCGTCGAGCACGCGGACCTCGTCGTGCACGCGGGCGACTGGGTCGACGTCGAGCTGCTCGACGAGCTGGAGAATCGCTCGCGGCGGCTGCTGGCCTGCTACGGCAACAACGACCACGGCGAGCTGCGCACCCGGCTCCCTGAGGTCGGTACCGCGGAGGTGGACGGCCTGCGGATCGCCGTCGTCCACGAGACAGGGCAGGCCCACGGACGGGAGCGGCGGTGTGAGGAGCGGTTCGCCGGTCACGACGTGCTGGTCTTCGGGCACAGCCACATCCCCTGGGACACGACGGCCGACACCGGGCTCCGGCTGCTGAACCCGGGCTCGCCCACCGACCGACGCCGCCAGCCGCACTGCACCTACATGACCGCCGACGTCGTCGACGGCCGGCTGGACGAGGTCCGGCTGCACCGGCTCCCGGCCCGCGGAAACGTCGCATGAGCAAGGACACCGACCCCGAGGAGACCTTCGCAGCGATCGCGGAGGAGCTGTACGGCGTGTCGCCGGCGGAGTTCACGGACGCGCGCAACGGCTACGCCAAGGAGCTGAAGGCCGCCGGCGACAAGGAGCTCTCCGACCGGGTCAAGGTGCTCAAGAAGCCGTCCGTCGCGGCCTGGGTGGTCAACATGCTCGTGCGGCACAACGCCGAGGAGATGACCCAGGTGCTCGACCTCGGCGCCTCGCTGCGCGCGGCTCAGGCCGATCTCGACGGCGACGCCCTGCGCGAGCTGACCAAGCAGCGCCGCCAGCTCGTCGCCGCGGTCGCGGGCAAGGGCCGCGTGCTGGCCAAGGAGCTGGGCCAGAAGCTGTCGGAGTCCGTGCAGCGGCAGGTCGAGGACACCCTGCACGCCGCGATGATCGACACCGACGCCGAGGCCGCCGTGCGGTCCGGGATGCTCGTCGACCCGCTCACCCCGTCGGGCATCGGGTCGGTGAAGGCCGCGTCGGCGGTCGCCGACCACACCGCGATGGGCCGCTCGGCCCGGCCGCTGTCGGAGGTCACCTCCAGCGCCGCCCAGCGCCCGAACCTGACCGTCGTACCCGAGATCGACCCGGAGGAGCGCGAGCGCGAGCGGCGGCGGGAGGAGCGCACCGCCGCCAAGCAGGAGCTGCGCACGGCCCAGGCCGACCTCAAGGTCGCGCAGAAGGAGCTCAAGCAGCGCGACAAGCGGGTCAGCGACCTCGAGGCGGCGGCCCTGCAGGTCAACGGCGAGATCGACGAGCTGAAGCGCCGGCTCGACGAGCTCGACGCGCGGCTGGAGCGGCTCGACGACCAGCTCGGTACGGCGACCGAGGAGCGCGACGATGCGGCCGAGGACGTCGCCGAGGCCCAGAGCGCCGTCGAGGAGGCGCAGGCCGAGGTCGACCGCTTGGCGGACTGACCGCTACAGGCCGGCCCAGCCCTTCGACCGCTCGACCGCATCGGTCCAGCGGGCGTACGCCGCGTCGGCGTCCTTCCGCGACCCGGTCGGCTCGAACCGCTGGTCGAGCCGCCAGGTCTCGCGCAGGTCGTCGAACGACGTCCACACGCCGGTGCCGAGTCCGGCCAGGAACGCCGCTCCCAGCGCGGTCGTCTCCACGATCTGCGGCCGCTCGACCGGGACGCCGAGCTGGTCGGCCTGCATCCGGCAGAGCAGGTCGTTGGCGGACGCGCCGCCGTCGACGGTCAGGGACGTCAGCGCGGCCCGGGACGGGAGCGTCTCGACGACGTCGCGCACCTCGAACGCGATCGCCTCCAGCGTCGCGCGAACGACGTGCCCGCGGGTGGTGCCGCGGGTGATCCCGACGATCAGGCCGCGGGCGTGCGGGTCCCAGTGCGGTGCGCCGAGCCCGGTCAGGGCGGGCACGAAGACCACGCCCTGCGAGTCCGGCACGGTCGAGGCGATCGCCTCGGTCTCGGCGGCGGAGCCGACGATCTGCAGCCCGTCGCGCAGCCACTGCACGGCCGCGCCGGTCACGAAGATCGCGCCCTCGACGGCGTACGTCAGCTCGCCGTCCGGCGACTTCCACGCCGCCGTGGACAGCAGCCCCGCGTCGGAGCGGACCACCTCGCTGCCGGTGTTGGTGAGGATGAACGAGCCGGTGCCGTAGGTGCACTTGGAGTCGCCGACGTCGAAGCAGGTCTGCCCGAACAGCGCCGACTGCTGGTCGCCGGCGATGCCCGCGATCGGCAGCTCGAGCCCGAGGAACGTGCGCGGGTCGGTCGTGCCCATCGTCGACCCGTCGCCCCAGGACGGCACCACCTCGGGCAGCGCGTCGCGCGGCACGCCGAACAGGTCGCACAGCTCGTCGCTCCACTCACCGCGCTCGAGGTCGAACAGCAGCGTGCGGGAGGCGTTGGAGACATCGGTGACGTGCCAGGTGCCGCGCGTCATCCGGGCGACGAGGTACGAGTCGACGGTGCCGATCGCGTAGCGACCGTCGTCGACGAGCGCCCAGGTGTTCGGCTCGTTCTCGGCGATCCAGACGAGCTTGGTGCCGGAGAAGTACGGGTCGAGCCGCAGGCCGGTCAGCTCGGCGACCCGGTCCTCGTGGCCGGCCTCCCGCAGGCGCGTGCAGATGTCCGCCGTACGGCGGTCCTGCCAGACGATCGCCCGGCGGGGGGAGCCGAGGGTCTCCCGGTCCCAGAGCAGGACCGTCTCGCGCTGGTTGGTGATGCCGAGCGCGCGGAGGTCCGGGCCGCCGGTCTGCTCGTAGGCCTTGAGGCAGGCGCGGGTCGCCTCGAGGGTGGCCTGCCAGATCTCCTCGGGGGAGTGCTCGACCCAGCCCGGGTGCGGGAAGTGCTGGGCGAACTCCTGGTAGCCCTTCGCCGCGATCGTCCCCTCCTGGGAGACGACGAGCGCGGTGACCCCGGTGGTGCCTGCGTCGATGGCGAGAACGCTCATGACGCTGGATCCTCGCACCGGCGGGTGGCGGTGCGCACGCACCGCCACCCGGCCGTCATCACCGAGTCACTTCCGCAGGACAGCGGCGGCCCGAACGAGCGCGAGGGTCTGCTCGACGATCGCGTCGCGACGGTGCACGAAGCCTCGGTCGCTGATCCGCCGCTTGTGCGGCACGCCGAGGACCGGCGTGTGCACGTGGCCGCCCACGTTCGCCGCGTCCGCGCCGTCGCGCAGCAGCGTCGCCCGGTAGGCGATCTCGTTGGACAGGTAGTCGCCCGGGCTGCCGGAGACCGCCTCCCATCCCGGCGTCGGGCCGTCGGTGTGGGTGCGCTCCTCGCCGGTGGCCGGGTCGCGCTCGGTGATCTCGCGGTTGACCCGCACGCGGTAGTCGCCGGTGTCGCGCTTCTGCATCCGCTTGACCGGGAGGTTCGTGCGGGTGAACTGCGGCTGCGGCGTCACCGTCGGGTAGCCGTCGGGGATCGGGATCGTCCCGGTCCGCTCGAGGTTCTCGTTGTCGGCGAAGCCGCCGCGGTGGGCGCCGTTCCAGACCTCGAGGTCGAACTGGTCCGGCCGGCCTTGGCTGACCGTGACCAGGGCGTCGAGCCCCCTGGTGACCTGCGGGGCGAGCGTGTGCTCGACCTCGCCGTCGGTGAAGTCGTCCCAACGGACCGGGAAGGTGGCGGTCTCGATCCGGATCCAGCCCTTCGTCGTGCGGATCTCGCGGCCGTCGAGGGCGAGCGCGACGGCGCCGGACGGGTTGCCGATCCGGGTGTCCTGGTCGAGCGTGAACGGGTCGAAGCCGGTCACCACGACCTGCCGGGTGCCGGGACCGTCGGACTTCCGGTGCGTGGCCAGGGTGTCCTGGCCGCGCGACGTCGTCTCCAGCCGCTGCAGCAGCTGCTCGCGCGTGCCGTTGGCCAGCTTCTCCGGCGGCTGCCACTGGGTCAGCAGCCGGGTCATCGCGACCCGCGCCCAGTACAGCGGCCGGTCGTCGCCGCCGGGCAGCGTGCCCTCGACGGCGGTCCTGCCCTGTGCCCGAGCGGTGGCCCACCGCCACAGCGCGGATCCGTGCCGCTGCACGGTGGTGCGGACCTGCGGACCCGGCTTCGCGCGACAGAGGTCGGCGGCGAAGGCCTCGACGCGCGCGTCCGCCCCGCTGCGCTCGAGGACCAGTCGCGGTGCGCGCCGGTCGAGCCGGGCCTGCTCGACGGTCTGGTCGACCGTGGTGTCGAAGCAGTCGGCCGCGCCACGGGACTGGCCGGGTGGTGCGGCGGTGGCCGGGACGAGCGCGGTGCTCGTCAGCGCGAGCGCGGCGAGGGATGAGGTGATGACCCGAGAGATGTGCATCGTGCCTGATTACTCCAGCGCCGTACGACGGGCAAGCCGGGACCGCCACCTCGTGAGACGCGGCAGTGGGGTCTGGATCGATCAAACGGGTCGTCGCTAGGTTTGTCGCGAACGTCTCGACACCCCGGACCAGGAGGAAGAGCAGATGCGCGTCGGAGTGCTGACCGGTGGCGGTGACTGTCCCGGTCTCAACGCGGTGATCCGGGGGGTCGTGCGCAAGGGCGTCAAGACCTACGGCTACGAGTTCGTCGGGTTCCGCGACGGCTGGCGCGGTCCGCTGGAGAACGTCACGATGCCGCTCGGTGTCGACCAGGTCCGCGGCATCCTCCCGCGCGGCGGCACCATCCTCGGCTCCTCGCGCACCAACCCGTTCAAGATCGACGGCGGCGTCGAGAAGATCAAGGACAGCCTCGCGGCCAACGGCGTCGACGCGCTGATCGCGATCGGCGGCGAGGACACCCTCGGCGTCGCCACCAAGCTCGCGGACCTCGGCGTGAACGTCGTGGGCGTGCCCAAGACGATCGACAACGACCTCAGCGGCACCGACTTCACCTTCGGCTTCGACACCGCGGTCAACATCGCCATGGAGGCGATCGACCGCCTGCACACCACCGCCGAGTCGCACCACCGCGTGCTCGTCGTCGAGGTGATGGGCCGGCACGCCGGCTGGATCGCGCTGCACGCCGGCCTCGCGGGTGGCGCGAACGTCGTGCTGATCCCCGAGCAGCCGTTCGACATCGAGAAGGTCTGCGCGCTGGTCGAGAGCCGGTTCGAGACCCGCTACTCGCCGATCATCGTGGTCTCCGAGGGCGCCGTCCCGGCGGAGGGCGGCGACATGACGCTGCAGAGCGGCGAGCTCGACGCCTTCGGACACGTCCGACTCGGCGGCATCGGCGACCGGCTCGCCAGCGAGATCGAGCACCGCACCGGCAAGGAGGCCCGCGCGGTCGTCCTCGGCCACGTGCAGCGCGGCGGCACGCCCACGGCCTTCGACCGCTGGCTCGCCACCCGCTTCGGCCTGCAGGCGATCACCGCCGTGCACGACAAGGACTACGGGAAGATGGTCGCCCTGCGCGGCACCGAGATCGTCCGCGTCCCGCTCATCGAGGGCACCGGTGAGCTCAAGCTCGTCAGTCCCGAGGAGTATGCCGAAGCCGAGGTCTTCTTCGGCTAGCCTCCCGGCGTGGCGGTCGACCGGGTCAGCACGTTCCTGAAGGAGCGCATCGCCCCGTCGCTGCGTGCCGAGGGTTTCAAGGGGTCGGGCCAGAAGTTCGAGCTGCCGGTCGCCGGCTGGTGGGCGCTCCTGGAGTTCCAGCGTGCCCGCTTCGGCACCAAGGACGACGTGCTGGTGACCGTCAACGTGCTCGCCTGCTCGCACGAGACCTGGGAGCAGGCACGTCGCGAGCGGCCGGCCATCGGTGACCGACCTGTCGGCTACGCGATCTACCCCGAGCCGGTGTGGTGCTCGCGCATCGGCTCGCTCATGCCGGCCGGCACGGACCACTGGTGGCGGGTCACCCCGGACACCGACCTGGACGATCTCGCCGACGAGATGCTCGAGGCGATCACGACGTACGCGATTCCGGCGATCCGTTCCCGGCTGCCCTGAGGTCCAGGTCCACCACCAGCGCGCGGTGGTCCGACATCGGCAGCTGCCGCGCCTCCGTGTGCGTGGCGTGCAGCCCCCCGGCCGTCAGCACGTGGTCGATCTGCACGACCGGCTGGTCGGCCGGGAACGTCAGGTGGCTCGCCAGCGGCCGCATCCCGGTGAGCCGGTGCGCGGCTCCCGGTTCCATGTTCAGGTCGCCGGTCAGGACGCGCGGGCCGGGCAGGCTGAGCATGGCGGTCGCGAGCCGACGCAGCTGCCGGCCGTTCCAGTACGGCAGGAACGTCAGGTGCGTCGCCACCACCGTCAGGCCGTCGAGCTCGGCGGCCAGCGCCACGCGCGGCTCGTCGCGGACCAGGGTCGGCCGCGTCGCGCCCGGCCAGCGGTACGGCGCGCGCCCCGGCGCGGGCGACAGCCGCAGCACGTGCCACGCCCGGACCGGGAGGCGGCTGAGCAGCGCGATGCCGTAGGCCGTGGCCGCGGAGGCGTCGTCCCGCCCCGCCGCCCGCCACGCGCTGCCGGGGGTGCCCACCAGCGCGGGCACGAACGCGTGATGGGTGGCGCCCATCGCCTCCGCCGCGACCGTGGTCAGATCGGCCCCGCGGGAGCGGCGCTGACCCCGGTCGACCTCCTGGAGGGCGAGCACGTCGGCGTCGAGGGAGCGGACCGCGTCGGCGTACCGCCCGAGGTCGGCACGCTTCTCGCCCACGGTCCGACCGCTGAGGATGTTGAAGGTGGCCAGGCGCACCCGGTCAGCCTGCCAGTCCTGTGGACGGCCCGTCGTGGCCGTCGGTGCCGTTCCCTACGGTGAACGCATGACCACCACCGCACTCGCCGACAGCCGCGCCCAGACCGCACACCGGGTCATCGAGGCGATGGCCGGCGCCGGCGCGCGGCTGCGCGACGACCAGGAGACCGCCGTCGCCGCGCTCTGCGAGCCGGCCGCGCGGGTGCTCGTCGTGCAGGCGACCGGGTGGGGCAAGTCGGCGGTCTACTGGGTGGCCACCGCGATCCGGCGCAGCGAGGGCGCCGGCCCGACCCTCGTCGTGTCGCCGCTGCTCAGCCTGATGCGCGACCAGGTCGCCGCCGCCGGCCGGGCCGGGCTGACCGCGGCCACCCTCAACTCCTCCAACTTCGACGACTGGTCCGCGATCGAGGACGGCCTGCTGGCCGGCGACATCGACGTCCTGCTCGTCTCGCCCGAGCGGCTCGCCAACCCGGGCTTCGGCCGGCGGGTCCTCGACGGGCTCGCGGGGCGGCTCGGCCTGGTCGTCATCGACGAGGCGCACGCGGTGTCCGACTGGGGCCACGACTTCCGGCCCGACTACCGCCGCGTCTCCGACGTGCTGCAGCGGCTCAACCCCGACACCCCGGTGCTGGCCACCACCGCGACCGCCAACGCCCGCGTCACCGACGACGTCGCGCACCAGCTCGGCGACGCCACGCTGGTGCTGCGCGGCCAGCTCGCCCGGGCCAGCCTGGAGCTGTCGGTGGTCGACCGGCTCACCCCGCTCGACCGCTACGCCTGGGTGGTCGACCACCTGCCCCGGCTGCCGGGCTCCGGCATCGTCTACACGCTCACCGTCGCCGACGCCGAGCGGCTCGCCGCCGCGGTCACCGAGGTGCACGGGCGCGACGTCCCGGTCGCGGCCTACACCGGCCAGCTCGAGGCCGACGCCCGCCACGAGCTCGAGGACGCGCTGCGCGACAACCGGCTCAAGGCGCTGATCGCCACGTCCGCGCTCGGGATGGGCTACGACAAGCCCGACCTCGGGTTCGTGGTGCACGTCGGGGCGCCGCCGTCGCCGGTGTCCTACTACCAGCAGGTCGGCCGTGCCGGTCGCGCGATCGAGCACGCCCACGCGGTGCTGCTGCCGTCCGACGCCGACGCCGGCGTGTGGGACTACTTCGCCAGGGCCACCATCCCGGTGCCCGAGCAGGTCGACAAGGTGCTGGCGGTGCTGTCGGCCGACGAGCCGGTCAGCGTGGCCGCGGTCGAGGCCCAGTCCGGGGTACGCCGCGGGCGCGTGGAGCTGATGCTCAAGCAGCTGGCCGTCGATGGGGTCGTCGACCGGCTCGAGGGCGGCTGGGTCGCGACCGGGACGCCGTGGGTCTACGACCACGAGCACTACGACGGTGTCGTGGCGGTGCGCCGCCGCGAGGCCGACATCATGCGCGCCTACACGCGCGGGGAGCGCTGCCTGATGGAGCTCCTGCAGTCCTCCCTCGACGACCCGCACGCCGAGCCGTGCGGGCGCTGCTCGGTGTGCCGCGGCGCGCTGCCCGACGCGCTCGACGGGGCACCGTCGGTCGAGACGCTCAAGGCCGTCACCGACCTGCTGCGCCGGCAGGTGCACCTGCTCGAGCCGCGCAAGATGTGGCCCGGCGGCGCGTTCGGCACCCGCGGCCGGATCGCGCCCGAGGACGGCCACGAGGTCGGCCGCACCCTCGTGCACGCCGACGCCCCCGAGTGGCGCGAGACCGTCGCGTCCCTGTTCAAGATCGACGCGCCAGCGCCGGACGAGGTGGGGGAGGCCTGCGTCCGGCTGCTCGCAGGCTGGAAGGACTCCTGGTCGCAGCGTCCCGAGGTCGTCGTCGACCTCCCGGCCTTCGGCTTCCCGACGATGACCGCCTCGGTCGCCGACCACGTCGCGGCGCGCGGGCGGCTCGACCGGGCGTCGCTGCCCGTGCCCGCGCGCGTGCCGGACCTGCGCGCCATGTCGTCGGCCGACGAGGCCGCGTTCTGGCGCGACACGCTCACCCCCGACTCGCTCCCTCCCGAGGTTGCGGACCGGTGCGTCCTGCTGGTCGTCGACGCCACCTCGTCGCTGTGGCCGATCACGGTCGCGGCCGCCGCGCTGCGTCGTGCCGGGGCGTCCGCCGTACTCCCGATGCTGCTGCACCGGAGGCCGTGACCCGACCTCGCGTGCTTCGTTCTGCCCCTTCGGGGGAAAGAGACAGTGAACGAGCGACCAAGGAGGGTTCATGAGCACCGAGGTCCAGCCCGATCAGGGCCACGAACAGCACGAGCTCAAGCGGGTGATGGGGCCCAAGCTCCTGCTCCTGTTCATCGTCGGCGACATCCTGGGCGCCGGCGTTTACGCGGTCACCGGCGACATCGCGGGCGAAGTGGGCGGAATCGCCTGGCTGCCGTTCCTCGTGGCGTTCACCGTCGCGACCCTGACGGCGTTCTCCTACCTGGAGCTCGTCACCAAGTACCCCCATGCCGCCGGCGCCGCGCTGTACACGCACAAGGCCTTCGGCATCCACTTCGTCACGTTCCTCGTGGCGTTCACCGTGGTCTGCTCCGGCATCACGAGCGCGTCCACCTCGTCGAACCTGCTCGCCGCGAACCTGCTGGCCGGCCTCGACGGCACCATCGGCGGGGTCCCGACCTCGACCGGCGCCACGCTCGTGGTCGCGCTCGGCTTCATGATCGTGCTCGCGCTGATCAACCTCCGAGGTGTCGGCGAGAGCGTGAAGTTCAACGTCGTGCTGACCCTCGTGGAGATCTCGGCGCTGGCGATCGTCATCGGCATCGGCTTCTACGCCATGTCGACCAACGGGGTCGACCTCGGCCAGGTCGTCGCGTTCGAGGACGCCAACGACCGCGGCATGTTCGTCGCGGTGACCGTCGCGACCGCGATCGCGTTCTTCTCGATGGTCGGCTTCGAGGACTCGGTCAACATGGTCGAGGAGTGCCACGAGCCGGAGCGGATCTTCCCGCGCACCATGCTGACCGGTCTCGGGATCGCGGTTGTCATCTACATGCTCGTCGCGGTCTCAGTCGTGATGGTGCTGCCCCTCGGCGAGATCGAGAGCTTCGACGGCGAGACCGGGATCCTGCTCGAGGTGGTCAAGGCCGGCGCCCCGAACTTCCCGGTCGACACGATCTTCCCGTTCCTCACCGTCTTCGCGGTCGCCAACACCGCGCTGATCAACATGCTGATGGCCAGCCGCCTGATCTACGGCATGGCCAAGCAGGACGTGCTGCCCCGCTCGCTCAGCCGGGTGCTGCCGGGCCGCCGCACGCCGTGGGCCGGCATCGTCTTCACCACGCTGCTCGCCCTCGGCCTGATCACCGTCGTCACGTACCAGGCAGAGTCCTCGATCGTGGGCGCCCTCGCCGGTACGACGGGTCTCCTCCTGCTTGTCGTCTTCTCGATCGTCAACGTCGCCTGCCTCGTGCTGCGGCGCGACACCCAGACGCCCACGCGCTTCCGGGCGCCGACCGTGTTCCCGGTGCTCGGCGCCGTGGCCTGCCTGTTCTTCACCGGCCCGTGGGCGCGCGACCCGGAGGACTGGATCCAGTACAAGATCGCCGGCGGCCTGCTCGCCGTCGGCATCCTGCTCTGGGCGCTGACCTGGGCGACCAACCGCGGCGTGCGCGCGCAGAAGACCGGCTTCCGCGACCCCGACCACATCGACGGCTGACGCCGGAGGGATCGAGCTGGAGTGCGGCCCGACCGGCAGGACGGTGGCGTACTAGAGTCCAATTGACCAGCCGAGGTCAACGGACGGATTCAGAGTCCCGTTGCCGTCCGCTGGACTTGGGCAAACACCGATCCGGCGGGGAGTGTACGAGCAGTGGGTGTGACTGCACCATCTTCGGAGATCCGAACGGGAGGAGGAGTCTCCTCACTCAGGGCCGCGGTCCCTGAGCGAGCTGTTCATCTTCTGGGCGTGGCTGCCTTGTTCGCGCTGTTCTTACTGGCCTTTCGTTGGGGCTTGCACTTCCGGCTCGTAGACGCAGTGCTCGGCACCGACGGAACCGGCTTCGTCAGCTCGTTCCAGCTCGACTCGGACGGACTCGTATTCCGGCGCCTCGAGCAGAACCGTCTGACGGGGCTCCTCTCGGGTGAGATGGCGCTCAGGATGGACCCGGCCTATGCCCAGCCGTACGGACCCTTCTACGCCAGCCAGTTCGGCCTCGGAGGATGGCTGCTGACCTTGCTACCGACGGCCTTGGGGCTGTACGGCACCGCCGGAATCTCATTGATGCTGACGCTGGTGGCGGCGGGCAACGCCGCCATCGCGACCTTGGCTGTCGTGGCGAGCCGACGAGTGATGTCAATGGGAGCGGCAGTCCTCTGCGCGCTGGCCCTGCTCCAGCCGTGGCCCGTCGCCATGGCCCACAGCGCCTACTGGATGATCGGGTTGAAGGTGCTCCCGGCAGCCGCACTGGCGATTCTCTACGCACGCGGCCGCGCTACACGACCGCGTGTCTTCGTGACGGTGGCCGTTGTGTCGACGTTCACCTTCCTGTCGGGATACGAGTTCGCGACGGTGGTGGTGGCGACTGCTCTCGGCGTGGCGACCTATATCTGCCTCGTGGAGCGCAGGGGCGTCACCGCGTCGCTGATGGAGATCGCAAACGTCCTTGGTGCCTGCCTGTCTGGCTTTGTTGGGGCGATAGTGATCCACCTGGTTCAGCTCAGCGTGCGACTCGGTGGCATGACCGTTGCTCTCGAAGCGTTCGAAGAGACGGTGTCGAAGCGCACCGGGGCGACGAGCCTGGAGCTCGACCCGGCCTACTTGGAATCGCTCGCGGTCAGCCCCAGCCAGGTTCTCGCAACTTATCTCGGCGTGCCGGTCATCGGTTCGCCACTCGCGCTTCCGATCGTCAGCTCCTTCTCCGTGGCGGCACTCATCGCGGTCTGCATCGTCGTCGTGGTGACGGACGCGCCGCGGTCGGTGCATGGAGGCCTCGACCTCAGACAGCACGCCATGGGCATCGCCTGGTTCGTTACCCTCCTGGGCCCGTTGGGGTGGTTCCTGCTCGCCCGACCCCACAGTTACATCCACACGCACATCAACCCGGCACTGTGGTTCCTGCCGGTCGTGCCCCTCGGGCTCGCACTACTGTGGAGACCGCTACGCATCGGGACGATCTCACTGCGCTCTCATCCGGTGGCTCTGGTGGCACTCGCCGCCGTCATGACGTGCATCGTGCTCTTTTACGGCTACTCCCTGTCCACCGTGAAGTAGCAGTTGTGGGACCGACAACTCGACTGCCTCACGGGTTGTAGCGACCCAGGCACGCGGAGAGCAGGACTTTGATCAGTTCGGCGTTGCCGCGCAGGCCGCTGATCTTGGTCGGGACCTCACCGTCGGGATACACGCGCGACGTCGGGAGTTCGAGGCAGCGGTACCCGAGACGGGGCACGCGGTACGTCAGGTAGGCGAGGAGTTCGTAGGCCTGGAAGACCTCGCGGAACGGAGCCACGCGCAGGTCCCGGAGCACCTCGCTACGGTACCCACGGAAGCCCTGGGTCGTGTCGGTCCACCGGTGTCGCGACGCGAGCGAGAGGGCAGGCGCGTGGAGCAAGCGGATCGCTAGGTCCCGCGACAGCGGCGTGTTCACGGCCACTCCACCCTCGACGAACCGCGAGGCCTGGACGAAGTCGACACCGGATTGGAGGGCCTCGAGGAAGTTGGGGATGGGGGTCGGGTCGTCCTTGTCGTTCCCGTCGATGGTGACGATCCCCTCGTAGCCCTGCTCCAGGACGAAGGCGTACGCGCAGCGCAGCTGGGCACTCAGCTTGCCCGGACCGGTCTTGACGAGGAGAGCGGCCACGTCGGCGTCGTCGAGCAGGTCTGTGGGCAGCGAACCGTCCGTCGACCCGCCGTCCACGATGATGATGTCGGCGAGGGACGGGACGTCGATCGCGCGCATCTTGGTGAGCAGGGATCGGATACGCGGGCCCTCGTTGATGACCGGGATGACCACGCAGTCCCGGCGCGTGCGGCCGCGCCAGCGGACCGTGTCGTACGCCGGTACCTCCCAGGTCCCACCTGCGTGCATGCGCGATTGCTCCTAGATCGTCTTGAGGGAGATGAGGGCGACGCCCAGGATCACGAGCGCGATCCCGGCGATGGTGCTCCAGGGCAGCGACTCGCCGAAGAACACCGCCGAGCCCAGCGCGACGGCAGCGATGGCGCCGGACGTCAGGATGGGATGGGCGACGTTGAGCGGGAGCTTGGTCAGGGCTGCCGTGTAGATCAGGAAGGTAGCGCCGTACAGGACCAGCCCGACCCAGAACGGCCAGTTCAGCAGGGCGCCGATCGGGTCGGCGAGGCTCGGCATGCGGCGGGGCTCGGTCACCGCCTTCTTCACTAGGAGGCTCGCCGCGGCGTTGGCAAGGATGCCGAGGGCGAGCACGAGCCACTTCACGAGGCGCCCTGTCCGTAGCGCTGCGTGACGAAGGCGACGGCTCGCTCGACCGCGGCGACGGCGGGCTCCTCCTCGGTCATCAGCATCTCGATGCAGGCAACGTGCCCCGGGAGGTGCTGCTGGAGCACGCGCGCGGCCCACTCGTGGTCGCCGCTGCCGTCGCCCACCGGCGCGAGGCCGGGCTCGCTGAGGTGGACGTGGCCGACGATGTCCGACACCGCCGGGACGACCTCCGCGACGTCCTCGCCGTTCATAGTGCACGCTCCCAGGTCGAGTTGCATCCGGATGGCCGGGTGCTGCACCCGTCGGACGACTTCGGCCGTCTCGGCCGACGTCGTCATGAAGTTGGCGCCGTACTTGGTGGGGTTGGGCTCGAGATCGACCACGACCCCATGCGCGGCGGCTCGGTCGCCCAGGGCGTGGAAGAAGCCGGTCGAAACGTCGAGCACGGTGTCGTCGTCGAGACCGGCGCGGTCCCGATTGCGTGGGGAGCCAAAGACAAGCTGGCGAGCCCCGAGCGCGCTGCCGACGCGGCAGACCGCACCGAGGTAGTCGAGCATCCGTTCGCGCACGTCCTCGGGCCCGAACACGTTGAAGCCCGAGGTCCCGAAGAGCAGCGACTGCATCCCGGTGATCTCGAAGCCCCGGACCTCCCAGGCCCGACGGACGTCGAGCAGGTCGGCGTCCGACGCGGTCAGCACGTCCGGGACGTACTTCGCGGGAGCGACGTCGACGGCGTCGACGCCGTAGGCGCGCAGGATCTCCGCGACGGCGTCGTCGTCGGCCGGCGACCAGGCGATGTTGGAGATGCTGATCCTCATGCCGACACCGCCCCGGCGGACTGTGCGTAGGCACGGATCGCCAGGATCGTGTCGCCCACGTCGTACTGGTAGGGACCGGAGGCGCCGAACACCTCCGCGTGCTTGGTGCGGAAGTCGTAGTGCGCAGGCGTCCTCTCGAGGGCGTTGGTGAACTCGCGACCGAAGGCTGCGGACGCGAGCTCTCCGACCGCCACCGGCGCGGCGGTCAGGTGGACGAGGTCCAGGCCGGCCGCGACGGCGGTGCGGACGTCCCACCATAGGTTGACCATCGGGTAGAACTGGAAGACGCTGCGGGCGTCCACGGCTTCGAGGTCGTTGTCGTGGAGCAGGTCGAAGATCACGTTCTTCTGCAGGCCCGGGCCGACCAGGCCAGGGAGCCGGACCACGGTCGAGGCCGGGAAGCGCTGCTGGACGAACTGCTCCAGGCGCCGCCGGTTCGCCCCGTAGGCGTGCAGCCCGTCGACGTCGACCTCGTCGTCCTCGTCGACGCCGACGGGTGACCCGAACACGTCGACTGTGCTGATCAACACGAAACGGTCGCAGGTGACCGTGTCGAGCCGTTCGATGAGGGAGTCGATCGTGGCGCGGTCCCGGTCGGGCTCGGCGTTCGCCTTCCACTTCTGGGCGGGCGCCCCCGCACAGACCAGGAGGTCGAAGGACTGTCCCACGATGTCCTGGATGTCCGTGGACCGGAAGTGGGCGTCGAAGAACGTCTGGCGCTTGAGAGTCGAACCGACGAAGCCGGAGTGTCCGACGAGTGCAGAGGTCACGGTGGCTCCTTGGTCGCTGATTGCTCGGTCAGGTGGCGGGCTAGAGGCTGGCGGCGTCGAGGCTCTCGAGGACGTCGTAGATGTTGTCGATCTTGCCGCCCAGCACGGAGAAGAACCCCGGCATTGCCGCGTCCTGCTCGACCAGGATCGGGCGGCCGTCGTCGTTCTCGTTCTTCATCAGCACGGCCTTGACCTCGAACGACGAGTCGACGTGGACCGACTCGGCGATCTTAGGCATGTAGCGGCCCGCGTCGCGCAGCATCCAGGCTGCCCGGCTGCCACCCTGGTAGCCGTCGAGACGGGCGTACGGGTCGAGCCCCGGCTGGTCGACCCAGCTCGAGTGCGGCGTGTAGCGGACGTGGGAGAGCGAGTGCAGGCCCCGGGAGGGGAAGGGCATGAGCGAGTAGAACGGCCCGTCCATGACGGTCACGCCGACGCGCGACAGGGCGGGCGGCACCTTGACCATGGCCATCTCGGTGATCTCCTGCTTGATGCCGGTGCGCACCCCGGCGAACGAGCCCCCCACCTGGTTGATGCCGGCGTAGGAACAGTTGAAGACCAACCGGGACACGACCTCGTCCGTGCCCCCCGGGCCCACCGTCGTTACTCGCAGCTCGGCGGGCGAGGCGGGCGAGACCTCGGTGGCCCGGGTCGATAGGCGTACGTCGACGTCGAGGCCCTCCAGCTCCTTGGCCGCCCACGACCCGAGCACGGTCGCGTCGAAGGCCCACTCGGCCACCTCGAAGATAGTGTCGATGAGCCGCGGCTGGAACAGGTTCGCGAACTGATCCGCCGCCGGAGCGACGGTCGCCCCGATCTCCCGGCAGAACTTCACGAACTGGCGCGAGGTCACCTTCGAGTTGCGCCGGGCGATGGCGTACAGCTTGGTGAAGTCCGTGACCACGGCGTCGGGCCAGTCGGAGATGAAGCGTGGAAGGTTCACCCGGCTGCGGAACGCCGTCGTGAAGCTCCGCGGGTAGTGGTAGCCGTTGTGCACGCGGGCCTGGTTGTGGAACGACGCCCTGGTGAGCAACTCGCCCTCGCGCTCGACCAGGCACACGCGCTTAAGCCCGCGTTGCCGGACCAGGTACGACGCGATGCAGACGCCGAAGAACCCACCCCCGATGACGAGCGCGTCGTGCTGGCTCCCCGGGGTGCCGTCACTCATCGTTGTCAGGAGCGGCGGAATTCACCACGGACTCCACGTTGAGTCGCTCGCGGCTGCTGATCCGGGCGCTCGTGAACTCCTGCGCCAGGTGGTAGTCGGGGGCCTCGTTGCTCAGCGCCGCCATGTGGAGGATGTATTCGCCGAGGACCAGCAGGACGAGCGAGAGGAGGAAGAACATGCCGGACTGCTGGAGGGACACGCTGGTCCAGCCCGGCTCGACGTCCTGCTTGACAAGGCCGATGGCCAGCACGTAAGCGGCGTACACGACGTTCGCGACGGCGCCGAAGAGGGACAGCGCCGTCACCGCCCGCAGCGGCGCCCGCGACGTCGACACCATGATCTGCATCCCCCGGTCGAAGCCGTCGACGACGGACCTCCGCTGGCGGGGGCTGAAACTCCGGGAGAAGGTCACGTAGTCGCGCACGAACCCACCCGTGGCGGGCAGCAGTCGGTAGGACACGGCCGGCCGGGGGTGGTGCATGACGTGGTTGACCACCTTGCGGCTCACGAGCCGGAACGTGGGCGCCTCCTTCGACAGCCGCACGCCGGTGAAGCCGCGGTACAGGCCCTCGAACACGCCCCGCGCGAGCCGGTAGCCGCGCGACCCCTTCTCGGGGCTCGCGTTGGTTGCGAACACGACGTCCGCGCCGCTCAGGGCCCTCTGGAGCATCGCGGGGACGACCGCGACGTCGTCGAGGAGGGGGTCGAGGACAACGACGTAGTCGCCGAGAGAGTTCTCCAGCCCCATCCAGCTGGCCGCGTCACGCCCGATCTCCTTGGTCAGGGCGTAGACCTGGATGTTCGGCAGGCCGCCCTCGCCGACGAGGGAACGGAGCGTGGCGATGGTGTCGTCGTCGGAGGCGTTGTCCACGACGACGATCTCGTAGTCGTTGACGAGCTCAGCCACGGCTGACCCGATGCGCACTAGCGCCTCCTCGAGCTCCGTGGCCGCGTTGCGGACCACGCAGACCAGGGACAGGAACAGCGGCTGACGTCGCACGCAACCCCCTCGATGGAACGTGTCCGAGCCCAGTACCAGGCGGACGGCCGGGGGAGACACTACCGGTGCGCCTGGGGCGGTCGGCGCAGGGTGACCCGTCAGGAGGCGACGATGCGTACCCGCGGGTTGTCCAGCGCGCGCACCATCGCGGCCATCACACCGCTGGCGCACATCCGCGTCGCCCCCACACGGAACAGCTCCAGACCGTCGCGGTGCACCCGCTCGACACCGGCCTGCGTCGACAGCGTGTCGTCCAGCGCGGCCGGGGCGGCGTCGTCGAAGAGCCGCCCGCGGGTCTCCGTGATCCGGACCAGGTAGTGGAAGGGCCCCAGCCGCTGGCCGCTGTGCGGCAGGGTCACGAACCGGTCGTCGGGCAGCACCGGCCGGGCATCGAGGGCCTCGTGGGCCAGGAGCTCGCCGACGCTCACCTCGGTCGACTCCAGGCTCGGCACCGTGTGGTCGGCGAGGGCCTCGACGTGCTCCTCGCACTGGCACAGGCCGAGCGCGGGCGGAGCCCACGGAGGCTCGACCGGCGTGCGCCAGCGCTCGAAAAGTCCCATAAGTCGAGGTTAGGAGTTTGGCGCCGCGCGTGTGGGCACTTTCGACGGACCGGTGTGAGCGTGGCCACGACCGTTTTGGCTGGTCACAGGCACACTGCTACGGTCGTCCGGCGTCCCCAGGGACGCTCGCGGGGGAGGGAACCTTGCAACGACTCTCGGGAAGGCCCCCATGCGACACCGTGCCCCCACGATCCTGTCCCGCGCCCGGGACCTCACCCAGCGCCGCGGGCTCGCCGCCGGCGCGGTGACCGTCCTCGGCGTCTCCGCCTGCGCAGGTCTCGTCGCGGTCAACGGCCACGACTTCAGCCCCGGCGACGCCGGCTCGGTCACCGCGGGCGTCTTCCCGGACCTGCGCACCGGTACGACGTACCCCGACGCGGCCGCCCTCGAGACGATGGCCTCCGAGCGCAGCGACGCCGCCGCCAACCGTGGCGACGCCCGCACCAGCCCGTCGGACAAGGTCTCCGAGGCGCCCGACCCGCAGGCCGCCGCCCCGGCGCCATCCGCGGCCACCCCGACCCCCGAGCCGGCGTCGCCGCAAGCGGGCGACGACGAGCCGCGCCAGAGCGCCGACCCGACGCCGAGCGACCCGGCCGGCTCATCGCCGAGCCCGTCGTCGCCGGAGTCCTCGTCGCCCGACCCGGAGGAGTCCGGCTCCTCCACCGCGCCGGCTCCGGCGCCCGCCACCGGACCCGAGACGACCGCGGTCACCGACCTCGCGGCGGCAGGCACCTGGACGGTCGTGCTGACGTCCGACACGGTCGCGTCGTTCGAGTGCAGCCTCGACGGCGGGGCGTGGACCGCCTGCGGCCCGGTCGCGACGTTCACCGGCCTCAGCAAGGGCAAGCACACGCTCGCCGTCCGGGCGATCGACGGCTCGGGCACGCCCGACTCCACCCCGGCCCAGCTGTCCACCACCCTGAACGGATCGGTGCTCTGACGACGGGCTCCCGTACGCTGGGTCGGTGACCCAGACCGTCCCGGACCTCGAATCGCTGCGCGCGCTCGGCGCCGCCCAGCAGCCGACGTGGCCCGACCCGTCCGCACTCGACGACGCCGTGGCCAAGCTCCGCGGCGTGCCGCCGCTGGTGTTCGCCGGCGAGTGCGACGACCTGAAGGCCAAGCTCGGAGCCGTCGCCCGGGGTGAGGCGTTCCTGCTGCAGGGCGGCGACTGCGCCGAGACGTTCGAGGGCGTCACCGCCGACAACGTCCGCAACAAGCTGCGCGTCCTGCTGCAGATGGCGGTCGTGCTCACCTACGCCGCGTCCGTCCCGGTCGTGAAGCTCGGCCGGATCGCCGGCCAGTACGCCAAGCCCCGCTCGTCCGACACCGAGACCCGCGACGGCGAGACCCTGCCGGCGTACCGCGGCGACGCCGTCAACGGCTTCGACTTCACCGGCGCGGCCCGGGTGCCCGACCCGCAGCGGCTGGTCGAGGTCTACCACTCGTCCGCGGCGACGCTGAACCTCGTGCGCGCGTTCGTCACCGGCGGCTACGCCGACCTGCGCCAGGTGCACACCTGGAACACCGACTTCGTCCGTGAGTCCCCGGTCGGTCGTCGCTACGAACGCCTCGCCGCCGAGATCGACCGCGCCCTCACGTTCATGAAGGCCATCGGCGCCGACCCCGACGAGTTCCACCGCGTCGACTTCCACTCCAGCCACGAGGCGCTGGTGCTGGAGTACGAGCACGCGCTCACGCGCATCGACTCGCGCACCCAGCAGCCCTACGACGTCTCCGGGCACTTCCTGTGGATCGGCGAGCGGACCCGGCAGCTCGACGGCGCCCACGTCGAGCTGCTGTCCAAGATCCGCAACCCGATCGGCGTGAAGCTCGGCCCGACGACCTCGCCCGACGACGCGCTCGCCCTGGCCGCGAAGCTCAACCCGGACAACGAGCCCGGCCGGCTGACCTTCATCACCCGCATGGGTGCGGGCAAGATCCGCGACCACCTGCCCGACCTGGTCGAGAAGGTCACCGCCGCCGGGGTCACCGTCGCGTGGGTGTGCGACCCGATGCACGGCAACACGTTCGAGGCGTCGTCCGGCTACAAGACCCGCCGCTTCGACGACGTGATCTCCGAGGTGCAGGGCTTCTTCGACGTGCACGGCGCGCTCGGCACCTGGCCCGGCGGCGTGCACGTCGAGCTCACCGGCGACGACGTCACCGAGTGCGTCGGCGGTGGCGAGGCGCTGCTCGAGGACGACCTGCACAACCGCTACGAGTCGGTGTGCGACCCGCGCCTCAACCGCGTGCAGTCCTTGGAGCTGGCCTTCCTCGTCGCCGAGATGCTCAGCGCCGCGCAGGTCAAGGACTGAACCGGCGGGGTCACGCCCGACGCGTCGAGCGGACCCCCGACCAGCTACCCGGTCTGCCCCACCTAGCATCGGCAAGGTGACCGCCACCGACGCACCCGGCCCGATCGATCTGCGCAGCGACACCGTCACCAAGCCCACCGAGGCGATGCGCGCGGCGATGGCCGCGGCGGAAGTCGGCGACGACGTGTACGGCGAGGACCCGACCGTCCGCGCGCTCGAGGAGCGGGTCGCCGACCTCTTCGGCAAGAAGGCCGCGCTGTTCACCCCGACCGGCTCGATGGCCAACCTGCTCGCCGTGCGCGCGCTGGTCTCGCCCGGCCAGGAGGTGCTGTGCGAGGCGCAGGCGCACATCGCGCGGGCGGAGCTCGGGGCGCACGGCGCGTTCTTCGGGGTCACGATGCGCACCTGGTCCCACCCGCGCGGCGGGGTCGACTTGCCCGCCATCGAGGCGATGTTCGCCCCCGACCTGTCTCCGTTCTTCGTCGCGACCAAGGCGATCTCGGTCGAGTGCACGCACAACTTCGCGGGCGGTCGCGTCGTGCCCCTCGCCGAGATCGAGTCGCTGCACCCGCTCGTGGAGCGGCACGACATCGGGCTGCACGTCGACGGTGCGCGGATCTGGAACGCGCACGTCGCGTCCGGCGTACCGCTGGCCGACTACGGCCGCGCCTGCGGCGTCCTCACCGTCTGCCTCAGCAAGGGGCTGGGCGCACCGGTCGGCTCCCTGGTGCTCGGACCGCGACGGATGATCGACGAGGCCCGCGTGTGGCGCAAGCGGCTCGGCGGTGGCATGCGTCAGGCCGGCGTGCTGGCCGCCGCCGGGCTGCACGCGCTCGACCACCACGTCGAGCGGCTGGCCGACGACCACTCCCACGCCCGGCTGCTCGCCGAGGCGTGCGGCGTCGACCCCGCCGAGGTGGAGACCAACATCGTCGTCCTCGACGTCCCCGACGCGGCCGCCGTGGTGGCGGCCGCGCGTGACGCCGGGGTGCTCGTGTCGGCGCTGGGGGAGCGGACGGTGCGGCTGGTCACCCACCTCGACGTGAGCCGCGATCAGGCGGAGGTCGCGGCCTCGGTCCTGGCCAAGGCGCTGGCGTCGACCCGGCCGAGCGCCGGCGGCAGCTGACGCACCGCCTGGGCGAGCGCCCGCAGCTCCGCGCCGAGCAGCGCCTGCGGGCCGTCGCACAGCGCGGTCTCCGGGTCCGGGTGCACGTCGACGATCACGCCGTCGGCGCCGACCGCGATCGCCGCGCGCGAGAGTGGGACCACCAGGTCCTTGCGGCCCGACGCGTGCGACGGGTCGACGATCACCGGCAGGTGGCTGGTCGCCTGGACCACGGGCACGGCCGAGATGTCGAGCGTGTTGCGGGTGCTCGGCTCGAAGGTCCGGATGCCGCGCTCGCACAGCACGATGTCGAGGTTGCCGCGCTGGGCGATGTACTCCGCCGCCATCAGCCACTCCTCGATCGTCGCGGTCATGCCGCGCTTGAGCAGCACCGGCTTGCCGGCCTCGCCGACCGCCTGGAGCAGCCCGAAGTTGGCGGCGTTCCGGGTGCCGATCTGCAGCATGTCGGCGTACTGCGCGACCACCGGCACGTCCCGCGCGTCGACGACCTCGGTGACCACGGGCAGCCCGGTCGCCTCGCGCACGGCGGCGAGGATCTCCAGGCCCTTCTCGCCCAGGCCCTGGAAGGCGTACGGCGAGGTGCGGGGCTTGTAGGCGCCGCCGCGCATGATCGTCGCGCCCGCCGCCTTGGCCATCTCGACGGCCTCGAGGGTCTGCTGGGGCGACTCGACCGCGCACGGTCCGGCCATGAACGTGAAGCTGTCCGGGCCCACCGGGACGCCGCGCACCCAGACCGTGCTCCGGTCGGGGTGGTGCTGCCGGCTGACCAGCTTGTACGGGTCGGAGATCCGGTGCACGTTCGCGACGCCGGGCAGGCTGCGCAGGTTGAGGCCGTGGAAGGAGTCGATGTCGCCGACGAGGCCGATGATGGTGCGGACGACGCCCTTGCTGACGAACGCCTCGCCCCCGACGCTCTCGACCTTCTCGACGACGTGGGCGATGTCCGCGTCCGTGGCTTCCGGTGTCATGACGACGACCATGGGTGGATCCCTTTCAAGTGTGCCGCCCGCTGGTGCGGGTCGTGCGCTGGTGGCGGGACGCCTCGGGCCACGTCGTCGGGGTCGGGCTGCCGTGCGCTGACAAAGCAGAACGCCCCTGGTGGCCCAGGGGCGTCGTGGTCGTGTGCAGGCCTCAGGCGGCCGCCGGACCGGGAGCCCCGGGCGGGTAGCCAAAGAAATAGGTGACGGTCTGCACCCGCAGACGGTAACCCACCGCGTCTCCCGGTGCGGACACCGGGACCAGGATGCGGACGCCGACTACCGATATCGGTAGTCCAAGCGTGACCCTCGGCGGTCAGTGGCTGGTGAACACCTGCACGACGTAGTAGCGGCGCAGGTAGCGGTCGTAGCCGACTCCGACGCCGGTCAGCCGGTACGACGTCTCCACGATGTTGTCGCGGTGGTCGGTCGAGCCCATCCACATGCGCAAGGCGTCGGCGCCGGTGCCGACGGAGCTCCAGAGCACGTTCTCGCCGTAGGTGTCGCGGGCGCCGCAGTCGCCCTCGACGACGGCGAGGTCCTGGTGGGCGAGCTGCCCGGTGCGGGCGAGGTGCTCGGCGTGCCGCTGCGCGTTGGCCATGAGGCAGGCGTCGGCCGTCAGGGCGGTCAGACCGGCGGCGGCGCGCTCGGCGTTCACCAGGTCGACGATCGCCAGGCGGGTGGTCTGGGGGTCGACCGCCGGTCCGGGCGGCAGCGACCCGACCAGCAGGACGACGCGGTGCTCACCGGCGGACCGGGCGTGCCCGAAGCCGAGGGCGACCTCCTGGGGTGCCGCGAGGAGCGGCCGCCGCGTGGAGGACCGCTTCAGCAGCCGCGCGGCCTGCTCGCTCGGGCCGGCCTCGGACGCGAAGCGCAGGCTCTGCACCCGGTCGACCTCGCACTTCCGGGCGACGGCGTCCAGTGCGCCGACGGCGCCGGGTCGCTCAGCCCAGCGCTGGGCCGTCCGGTCGAGGCAGCGTGCGGTCCCGCCGCGGGTGTGCAACCGGGTGAGCCCGCGCTCGGCGCGCTCGGCCTGGACCTGCGTGACGACCGTGGCCTGGTAGGCGTCGCTGCGCCGGACCGCGTCGGCCGGCGTGCCCAGAAGGCCGACCAGCACGACGCCGGCCAGCGCGGTCAGCAGCATGCTGCGCATCGGACCGGAGCCCCCCTCCCCGGGTGCACGAGCACCCGAAGGGAAGAGTGGCGTCCGACCTGGCCGGGTTTGCCGGTTTTTAGACGTTCTTTACCGTCAGTACCCGATCGTCCGGTGCAACCGCTGGAACGTCGGGACGAAGCCGAGCGCGGTCCAGGTGCGCGACGACAGCAGGTTGGTCGCCCGCCAGTCGGTGGCGACGACCGGGTAGCCGGTGTCCCGCGCCCAGGCGAGGACGGTCTCGCCGAGCGCGCGTCCGGCGCCGAGCCCGCGCGCCTCCGGCAGCACGGCCGCGAACCCGAGGAACCCGGCCTTCTCGGGCCGCATCAGACCCTCGTTGCTGCCGGACTTGGTGAGGTCGCAGGCCACCGCGGAGCCGATCACCCGGCCGTCGTGCTCGGCGACGAAGGTGGTGAACTCCGGGTCGTCGAAGTCCTCCTCCCACTCCTCCTGCGCCTCCTCGACACTGCCCTGCTCCCCGGCGGAGAACGTCGGCGACAGGCCCTGGTGCTGCGGCAGCGCGACGTCGAGGCGGGCCAACGTCGGGATGTCGTCACGGACGGCGCGGCGGACCACCAGCCCGACGGCGATGCGCGGGTCGGTGGCGAGCGGGGCGCGCAGCGCGTGCGCCTGCTGGTGGCCGAAGCCGAGCCGGTACCAGGCGTCGAGCAGGGCGACGTCGGTGGCCGGGACCACGACGTACTGGGCGGTGCGTCCCTCGTCGACCCACCGCGTCGCGGCGGCGGCGTACAGGTCCCGGACCGTCTCGGCCGGTTCGTCATCGGCGAGTGCCTGCCCGGCGGACTCGACCCACAGGTTGGGGCCCCAGGTCTTGCTCTGCTTCGGCGCGCCGAGCAGAAAGCCCACGACGGTGTCCCCACGGAGGGCCACGGCACCGGAGGCGTCGTCGGCGGCGAGGGCCGCCTCGACGCGCTCCTTGGCGGTCGCAGCGTCCTCGAACGCGGGGGAGAGGTCGGGCTGCGCGGCGCGGTGCCGGCGGTGCCGCGTCGCGAGCAGGCGGCCGGCGTCGGCCAGGTGCTCGTCGGTGAACGGCTGGATCTCGGGTCGGGTCATGGCGACATCGTGGGGTACGGCGTGCCGGGCGGCGACCGGTTTACGCATCAGACCGAGATGTGCGTGACCTCGGCCTCGATCTTGCGGCGCGGCGCCAGCTCGACGACCAGCATCGCGGCCAGCACCATCGTGCCGCCGACCAGCATCCGGGCGGTCAGCGACTCGCCGCCGAGCAGCACCGCGAAGAAGGCCGCGAACACCGGCTCCATGCTCATGATGATCGCGCTGCGCGTGGGCGGCAGGTGCGCCTGCGCCCAGGTCTGGGCCGCCATCGCCAGCGCCCCGGCGATCAGCGCCATGTAGACGAGCGCGAGCCAGTCGCGGCCGTTGTCGGGCAGCACGATCCCGTTCGGCAGGCTCACCAGGAAGCAGACCGCGGCGATCGACGCGAGCTGGATGATCGTCATGCCCATCGCCTCGGCCGAGGACGACCAGGCGCCAAGGCCGACGATGTGCAGCGCGAACAGCAGCGCCGACACGAACGTCAGCGCCTCGCCGTAGCCGATGCTGAACCCGCCCAGGGTCAGCACGCCCAGCCCGGCCAGCGCGAGCACGACCGCGCCCCACGTCATCCAGCCGATCCGCTGCCGCAGCAGCAGGGCGGCGAACAGCGGGGTCGCGACGACGTAGAGCCCGGTGATGAACCCGGACACGCTCGCCGCGGTGTGCTCGAGGCCCGTGGTCTGCAGCATCTGCGCGACGCCGTACAGCACGCCGAGCACGACGGCTGTACGCCGCCCGTGCGGGGTCAGCCGGAAGACCGGACGCGGGAACAGCAGGAAGGTGGCCGCCGCGGCGATCGCGAACCGGACCGCGAGGTAGTCGAGCACGGGCACGCGCTCGACCAGGTCCTTGGTGAGGAAGAACGTGCTGCCCCAGGCCGCGGTCACGCCGAGCAGTGCCAGCGCCGCGACCAGGGAGGTGCGGCGCTCGGTGGTCGTGGTCATGGGCGGAGCTTCTTGACCAGGTCGATCTGCCCGTCCTCGGGGTCCCGGGAGCCGGGCGTCTCGAGGATGACCGGCACCCCGTCCATCGCGTCGTGCGCGAGCAGCTCCTCGAAGGCGGGGATGCCGATGTGGCCCTCGCCGATGCGCTCGTGGCGGTCCTTGAACGCGCCGCGGACGTCCTGGGAGTCGTTGGCGTGCACCAGCCGCAGGCGTCCCGGTCCACCGATCTCCGCGAGCCGGTCGACCGTCGCGGTGGGGCCGCCGGGCTCGTCGAGCGGGGCGCCGGCGGCGAACACGTGGCAGGTGTCCAGGCAGATCCCGGCGCGCGGGTGGTGGTCGAGCGCGTCGAGGTACGGCGCGAGGTCGTCGACCCCGGCGCACAGCGACCGGCCCTGGCCGGCGGTGGGCTCGAGCAGCAGCCAGGGCGCGGTGTCGCCGTCGAGCGTGTCGAGCAAGGGCAGGAGGCCCTCGCGGACCTGCCGCATCGCCACGTCGTACGCCGCGGTGCCCTCGCTCTCGGCGACGCACGACCCGGTGTGCACCACGACGCCCTCGGCGCCGATCTCGACCGCCCGCCGGAGGTTGTGCGCGACGGAGGCGACGGACCGCTCGTAGGTGGCGGGGGTGGGCGAGCCGAGGTTGACGAGGTACGGCGCGTGCACGAACACCCGCATCGCCCGCTCGGCGCAGGCCGCGCGGAACGCCGCGTCGACGGCCGGGTCGCCGGGGGAGTGCGCCCAGCCGCGCGGGTTGCCGGCGAAGACCTGGATGGTCTCGCAGCCGGTCGCGTCGGCCTGCGCGAGCGCGCCCTTGACCAGGCCGGGACCGACCTGGACGTGGGTGCCGACGGGGTTGCGCATGGGCCCCAGCCTACGAGCCGAGGGTAAGGACCGTCAGACCAGGTAGAGGATGACGGTGCTGCCCTTGGGGGCCATCGAGCCGAAGCCCGGGTCGGCCGACTGGACGAACCCGAGGCCGAGGTAGCCGGGGCCGGGCTGCTCCTCGACGGTGAAGCCCAGGCCCTCGAGCGTGGCCCGTGCGTCGGCGACGCCCTGCGCGGTGAGGTCGGGGATCTGCACCATGACCGGGCCCTTTGACACGGTCAGCTCGACGGTGTCGCCGCGGAACACCCGGCCGTCGGTCGGGGACTGGGAGATCACCTTGCCCTCGGGCACGGTGTCGGAGTTCTCCGAGGAGGCGTCGATCTTGACTCCCTTGTCCTCGAAGTAGGCACGGGCCTTGTCGGCGTTCTTGCCGGTGAAGTCCTTGACCTCGATCGGCTTCGGGCCCCGGCTGACCACGATGTCGACCGCGGTGTCGGGACGCAGCTCGGTGCCGGCCTTCGGGTCGGAGGCGAGCACGGTGCCCTTGGCCACCCGCTCGTTGTAGCGGCGGGTCACGTCGCCGACGGCGAGGGTTTCCTCCTCGAGGAGGTCCTCGGCCTGGGTGAGGGAGTTCCCGCGCAACGCCGGCACCTGGTAGCGCTCGGGGCCGAGCGAGAGGAACACCGTGACCGTGCCGTCGTTGAGGATCCGCTCGCCACCGGCGGGGTCGGAGGTGACGACCAGTCCCTTGTCCACGGTCTCGGAGTAGCGCGGGTCGCCCTCGCGGTAGGTCAGGCCGGCGGCCTCGACCTGGGTGCGGGCCTGCGCGGCGGTGAGGTTCACGACGCCCGGCGTGG
This sequence comes from Nocardioides iriomotensis, assembly GCF_004168035.1. Taxonomy (GTDB): domain Bacteria; phylum Actinomycetota; class Actinomycetes; order Propionibacteriales; family Nocardioidaceae; genus Nocardioides_B; species Nocardioides_B iriomotensis. The sequence continues at coordinate 405,893 of NZ_SDPU01000035.1, forward strand.
TGGTGTAGCGGCCGGCGCCGAACCACCAGCCGCCGACCCCCGCGGCGACGGCGAGAAGCAGCACGATCGCGAGCAGGATCGGGCCACGCTTGGACCGGCGTGGCTGCTGACGGATCGGCGCGCTCGGCCGGGAGACGTTGGCCGGCTGCCGGCGCGCGGCCGCGGGCGGGGGAGCGGTCGGCCGCTGCTCGGGGAGCTTGCCGATCACGGTCGTGCCGTCGTCGCCGCGCTCCACGCGGGCGATGACGTGGGAGATCCCGCCGACCTCGGCGGCCCGCGCGACCTGCCCCGGGGACAGGATCGTCGGGACGTCGTCCTCGGTGACGTAGTCGATGTCGTCCTCGCGCTGCACCGGGACCGTCGGGGCGAGGTCGGCGGTCAGCTCGGGGTCGTCGCGCACGCCGTGGTCGAGGGCGCCGTGCACCCGGCGTACCTGATGCAGCAGCACGCGGGCGTCGGCCGGCCGCAGCTCACGGTCGCGCGCGCAGGCGCGGGCGACCAGGGCGTCGACGTACGGCGGGATGCCCGGCACCTCCGCGGAGGGCGGCGGCACGTCCTCGTGGACGTGCTTGTAGGCGACCTGGATCGGTGACTCGCCCTCGTGCGGCTTGCGGCCGGTGAGCGTCTCGTAGAGCAGCACGCCGGCGGCGTACACGTCGGCGCGGGCGTCGGACTTGCCGTCGACGACCAGCTCGGGGGCCAGGTAGGAGACGGTGCCGATCAGCACGCCACCGGTCGCGGTGTGCTGGGTCTCGGCGCTCACCGCCCGGGCCAGCCCGAAGTCGGCGACCTTGATCCGGCCGTCGTCGGCGATCAGGACGTTCTCGGGCTTGACGTCGCGGTGGACCAGACCGGCCTGGTGCGCGGCGCCGAGCGCGGCGAGCACCGGCTCGATCAGCGTGAGCGCCTTGGCCGGCGCCATCGGCGCCTCCTTGCGGATCACGTCGCGCAGGGTGTGGCCGGGGATGTACTCCATGGCCAGGAAGAGCGTGCCGTCGTCGTCGCCCTGGTCGAAGACGCTGACGACGTTGGGGTGGGAGAGCCGGGCGGCGCTGCGTGCCTCGCGCACGAAGCGGGCCGCGAAGTCGTGGTCGTCCCCGAGCCCTGAGTGCATCACCTTGACCGCGCAGACCCGGTCCAGGCGCAGGTCGACGGCCTCGTAGACGGTCGCCATGCCGCCGCGGGCGATGCGGGGGCCGACGCGGTAGCGGCCGTCGAGGACACGCCCGATCAGCGGGTCCGCAGCGGTCTTGTCCACGTCGAGGCCTCCAGAGAACGGCCGACGTGTGGGGAAGCGTCGACCTCGTCAGCCCCGATTCTAGGTTCGGCGGCGGATCCGGGCCCACCACGGCGGGCGTCCGGCGTGGCGGGGGTCACCGCGTGCGGCGGCGTCGGGCCGGGGTCAGCCCCCGACTACCGCGGGGTCAGAGCGGGTCCCAGCCGGTGGCCAGCCGTCGCTTCAGGGCCATCACGTTGGCGACGTAGTGCTTGGTGGAGCGGTACATCCCGTGCTCCCGCACGCCGGCCAGGCCCTGGTAGTAGCCGGCGACCGCGTGCCGCGGACCGGCCTGCTGCCGGAGCAGCTTGAGCAGCACGACCCCGGCGGTGACGTTGTCGTGCAGGTTGCGCAGGTTGAGTGTCCGGCCGACCACCTGGGACATCCACACGCCGGTGGCCGGCATCACCTGCATCGCGCCGAGGGCGCCGGCGGAGGAGATGCGTTTCTGCTGCCAGCCGGACTCCATCCAGGAGACGGCGAGGGCCAGGTCGGGGTTCACGCCGTGGTAGCGGGAGCGCTTGGCGACGATCCGCCGCACCTCGCGGTGGCTGGCGCCGGCGTGCACCCAGCCGTGCTTCGCGTGCTGGTGCGCGTGGTGCTTCTTCGGCTTGTGGTGCTTCGGCTTGTGGTGCTTCGGCTTGTGGTGCTTCGGCTTGTGCTTCGCCGGTTTGGCCGGGGGCTTCGACGGCTTGGACTTCGGCTTCGACGTGGTCTTGTGCTTGTCGTGGTGGTGGCCGTAGTAGCCGGTGAAGTGGTCGCGGTGCTTCGTGCAGGCCCGGGCGCGCTTGACCACGACGGGGATCCGGACCACGTCGCCGACGTGCAGCACGGCGGAGTTCATCGCGATCAGCTCGTCGGTCCAGGCGTGGTACCGGGTGGCGATCCCGCTGGGTGTGTCGCCCAGGCGGACGACGTACTTCTTGATCTTGCGGTGCGGGTGCCCGGACCTGCTCTTGCTGACGAGGCTGACCTGCTCGGTGCGGGCCGGCTCGGCCGACGCGAGGACGACCGGTGCGCCCAGGAGGGTCACGGCGAGCGCGGTGACGCCGCCGGTGAGGTGGCGGAGGGCGCGGCGCAGGGAGGTCATCGGATCTCCTCCCGCACTCGTCGGCGTGGCGCCTTGACAAGAGACACGAAAGTGACTCGTGATGCGCCGGTCTACGACAGTGACTGATGAGGCAGCATCCGTCAAGCCGAACGGCGCAATCCGTCCCGCTCACTGGTCGGCGGCCACCCGGAAGCCCGTGTGCGAGGAGGTCGAGTCCGGGGTGTTCGCCGTCCTGGCCGAGACCCGGTACCGGTTGCAGAAGCTGTCGTGGCACATGAACGAGCCGCCGCGCACGACGCGCTGACCGGGGTCGGCCGGCCCGCCGGACACGGACCAGGGGTCGGTGCACCACTCCCAGACGTTGCCGACCATCTGGAAGAACCCGAGCCCGTTGGCCGGGAACGCCTTGACCGGCGCGGTCGCCGGCCAGCCGTCCTCGACGGTGTTGTGGTGCGGGAACGGGCCCTGCCAGATGTTGCAGCGGTGCCGGCCGCGCGGGGTCAGGTCGTCGCCCCAGGGGTACGTCGCCTGCTCGAGGCCGCCGCGGGCGGCGAGCTCCCACTCGGCCTCGGTGGGCAGCCGCAACCCGGCCCAGGTGGCGTAGGCCTCGGCGTCGGCCGCGCTGACGTGCACCACGGGGTGGTCGTCGAGGCCGTGCAGGTCGCTGCCCGGTCCCCAGGGCGTGCGCCAGGTGGCGCCGTCGAGGCGGCCCCACCACGGCGTCTCGGCGACGACGCCGACGACCTGGCAGCGCCGCGCGGCGGTGAGCAGGGGGACCGGGACGAACGACCAGCCCTCGGCCTCCGCGGTGGTGACGTGGCCGGTGCTGCGTACGAAGGCGGCGAACTGCCGGCTGGTGACGGTGGTGGCGCCGAGGGCGAACGCCTCGACGGTGACCGGCCGGACCGGTCCCTCCCCGTCGCCGGGGCGCGCCTCGGGACCCTCGCTGCCGGCGAGGTACGTCGACCCCGGCAGGTCGACGAGAGCCCGGCGAAGCCGGCGGCGCACCTCCTCGGGGGCGGTGCCGACCGTGGCCACCGTGCCGACCGCCGCCGGCGCGGTACCGGCGGCGGTCGGGGTGCGGGCGGGGCCGCAGCAGGCACTCATGCGTCGCTCATGCGTCGCTCATGCGTACTGGGTCCCGGGCTTCCACTGCCGCACGCGGACGCGGGCGGCCCAGGCCTGCCACTCGGCGTCGAGCTCGGTGACGGTCTCGGGCCGCTGGTCGGCGAGGTTGCGCGTCTCCGCCCGGTCACGGGTGACGTCGTAGAGCCGCCAGGGCTCGTCGTACCGGGCGACCAGCTTGTACCGGCCCTTGCGGATCGCCCGGTTGCCCTCGTGCTCCCAGAAGACCGGCCGGCCGTTGGTCCAGCCGCCGGGATCGGTGCCCTGCGCGACGGCCTGGAAGCTGCGGCCCTCCAGGGGCGGGACGGTGCGTCCGGCGCGGGTGGTGGGGTACGTCGCGCCGGCCGCGCCGAAGATCGTGGGCGCGAGGTCGATGAGGTGCAGTGGCTTGTCGACGACCCGGCCGGCCGGCACGCGCGCCGGCCACGACGCGAGCAGCGGCGTGGAGATGCCGCCCTCGTCGGTGTAGTGCTTGTAGCGGGTGAACGGTGTGTTGGAGGCGTGCGCCCACTCCAAGCCGTAGCTGGCGTAGGTGTTGCTCGGCCCGGGCCAGATGGTCGGGTTGTTGCCCGAGCGGACCGGGGAGCCGTCGACGCTGACCGTGCCGGCGCCGGCGTTCTTGCCGAGCACCTCGGCGCAGCCGCCGTTGTCGGAGAGGAAGAGCACGAGGGTGTCGTCGCGCACGCCGGTCTCCTCGAGCGCGTCGAGGATGCGGCCCACCCCGATGTCCATGCGGTGCACCTGGGCGGCGTACACCGCCATCCGGCGGTCCTGCCAGCTCTTGTTCGGGTCGTCGTCCCAGATCGTCGCGTCGGGATCGCGTGGCGGCAGCTCGCTGACCGACGACAGCAGGCCGAGCTGCCGCTGCCGGTCGAAGCGGGACCTGCGCAGGGCGTCCCAGCCGCCGAGGTAGCGGCCGCGGAACTGCTCGACGTCGGCCTCCGGGGCGTGCAGCGGCCAGTGCGGGCTGGTGAACGCGACGTAGCTGAAGAACGGTGCGTCGCCCCCGGCGAGCTCGTGGATGGCGTCGACGGCGTCGTCGGCGAGGGCGTCGGTGAGGTAGTAGTCGGGCTCGGTCGGCCGGCCGATCGGGCTCGCGTCGCGGTAGAGCGTGGGGCGGAAGTACGACGACTTGCCGCCGGTGGGGCCGTAGGAGCGGTCGAAGCCGCGGGCGTGCGGGGTGACGCCGTTCTGCCAGGTGCCGACGTGCCACTTGCCGCTCATCGCGGTGCGGTAGCCGGCGTCGCGCAGCACCTCGGCGATCGTGACGCAGTCGTCGTTGAGGCGGCCCTGGTACTCCGGGTAGCCGTGGTCGTCGGTCATGTACCCGACCCCGGTCTGGGTGGGGTAGAGGCCGGTGAGCGCGGACGCGCGGGTCGGGCAGCAGCGGGCGTTGTTGTAGAACTGCGTGAACGTCGCGCCCTCGGCGGCGATCCGGTCGATGTTCGGTGTCGGGATCTCCGAGCCGAAGCGGCCGATGTCCGAGAAGCCCATGTCGTCGGCCAGGATCAGTACGACGTTGGGCCGCCCGCCGGTGGGTGCGGCCGAGGCCGGTGCCGAACCTGCGACGCCGATCGCCGTGCCCGCCGCGGCCGCGGCCGTGGTCTGCAAGAGGGCACGGCGGGACAGTCCCCGAGATGACTGCACGATCTACCTCCACAAAGTCGAGTGAGTTGGAGGTATTTAACACCGGCCGGTTGCAGTCGCCAAGCACGTCCCGCCGTCGGCGCTGCTACGGCGTCGCGCGGCTCGGCGCCAGCTCGTCGACGAGGAGCTTCATCGGCTTGCCCGGGTCGAACCCGACGGGCGGGACCGGGTTGCGCGTGCGCAGGCTGCGCGGCAGCGGCATCGAGCACTCCGTGACGTCGCACTCGCGCAGCCGGTCGAGCTGCTTCGCGAGCAGGCGCACCACGGCGGCGTACCGGGGCCGCTCGACGAGGTTGGTGAGCTGCCGCGGGTCGCGGCGCATGTCGTAGAGCTCCTTGTCGTGGCTGGCGTGCTCGACGTACAGGTAGCGACCGGTGCGCACGCCTTGCGAGAAGCGCAGGCTCGACGGGCCGCGCTTGCGCTGCAGCAGCGGCGTGCGGGTGAGGGTGTCGTCGCTGAGCTCGCGGGGGCCGGTCTCTGTGAGGATCGGCCGGGTCCAGCCCTGGTCGCCGAACCGGGCGACGTCGAGCATGCTCACGCCGTCCAGCGGCTGGTCGGTGGTGACGCCGGTGGCCGCGAGGATGGTCGGGGCGAAGTCGATCATCAGGAACGGGTCGCGGCGCTCCTCGCCCTTGGGGATGCCGGGGCCGCGCATGACGAGCGGCACCCGGAGCGAGGGGTCGTAGGCGATGATCTTGCCCTGGCGCCGGCGGTGCTCACCGAGGAAGAAGCCGTTGTCCGACGTGAACATCACGTAGGTGTTGTCGAGCTGTCCGGTGCGGCGCAGCGTCGCCATGATGTTGGCGACCTCGTCGTCGACGACCGACAGCGCCTCGACCCGCTGGCGGTAGTCCTCGAGGATCGACTCCTTCTCGACGTCCACCAACGGCGGCTGGCTGCGGATGAACACCGGCTTGTCGGCGACGTCCTCACGGCCGAGCCACGGCGGGATCCGCTGGATCCGCTGGTCGAAGCGGCCCTTGACGTACTTCGGGCGCGCCGGGTTCTGCCAGGTCTGCCGCCAGCCGTCGGAGCGCAGGAACGGCTTGGGGTCGTCCTTCTCCTTCGGCGAGCCGACGTGCGGGGTGGCGAACGACGTCTGCATGAAGAACGGCTGCGGACTGCGCGCACCGCGACGGATCACCTCCTGGGTGATGTCGCTGTACAGGTTGGTCTGGTAGACGCCCTCGTGCGGCTCGAGCACGCCGTTGTCGGACAGCGTGGTGTCGAAGTAGCGGTACGTGCCGCCCTGGAGGTGCCGGGCCTCCGGCTCCTCCTTGACGTTGTCGACCGAGGGGCGCCAGTCGGTCCAGCCCGGAGGGATGTAGCGCAGCGACGACGAGCCGTCGAGCCGCTTCTGCCGGCCGTAGCCGTTGAGGTACTTGCCGACGAACGCCGTGTCGTAGCCGCCGTTCTCGTGCAGCCACCGCGGGAAGGTCTGGCGGTCGTCGAAGACGCGGAACCCGAACGGCGCCTTGTGCGACCAGACCTCGTGGTTGTGGGAGTACAGGCCACTGACGAACGACGCACGTGCGGGGCAGCACAACGGGTGCGGGCTGAACATGTTGGTGAACCGGACGCCCTGGTCCGCGATGAGCCGCTGGACGTTCGGCATGAACTGCAGGTCGTCGTCCCGCATGTCGTCCATCATCATGACGAGCACGTTGGGCCGGTCCTGGTCGCCGGTGATCCCCTCCGCCGTCACGCTGGGACGGCGCGCGTCGAACAGCTGCTGCTGGTACGGCGTCTGCCCCAGCCGCTTGCGCTGCTCGTCCTCGTCGAGCCTGGCCAGCGGCCCGGTGACGTTGCCGCTGAGGGCCGGCGTCCCGGTGTCGTCCTGGTCGGCGCTCGCGGTGGTCGTGGTGCCGGCGGTGGGCGCGGCCGTCCCGGGGAGCGCGAGGGTCGTGACGAGCAGGGTCAGCGCGGTCGCGGCGAGCACGGCCGTTCTGCGGGGCATCGAGGAGGCTCCTGGGTCGGGTACCGGGTGTCCTGGTGTCGCGCGCACGGCGCGGCAACAGTCGGGACGGTGAACCAGGTGCCTCCGTGCGCAGCCACTCTACGGAGCCGGGACACGCCGACTCACGTCGGGCAGGCGTGAGAAGGCTCTCGGTGACGTGCCAGCATTGAGCCGTGAGTACCACCGATTCCGGCCCCGGCCTCGACGAGCTCGTGGGGGAGTGGCTCGACTGGGGACAGGTGTCCGACGCGTTGCACATCAGTGTCTCCAAGGTGCGCCAGCTCATCCGCGAGCACCACCTGGCGGCCGCCGTACCCGTGCCCGGCGGGGGACAGAAGGTGCCGGCCGCGCTGATCATGGACGGCGAGATCGTCAAAGGCGTGCCCGGCGTGCTGACCGTCCTGCACGACGCGGCCTACGACGACCGGGATGCGCTCGCCTGGCTGTTCACGCCCGACGAGTCGCTGCCCGGCCGGCCGATCGACGCGCTGCGCGAGAACCGCGGGTCCGAGGTGAAGCGCCGCGCCCAGGCGCTGGGGTTCTGACTGTCCGCCGCCCCTGTTGCTCGCCGTACCGCAGGGCTACCCTGCGAAGGAACCAGTCCGGTGACCCTTCGGAGGTTCCAGCAGAATGAGCGGTCTCGCAGCACTCCTGGCAGGACACAACGCACCCGATCTCTACCAGTGGCACAGTGCCGCGCACGTGCCGGACGTCGAGCACGCGGTCGAGCACGCGGGCTGGAAGTTCGCCTACCTCGACGGCTGGACCATCGAGGACAAGCAGTCCTTCCTGAAGGCCTGCGGCCACGCCCTCGACGTCGACGGCGACCTCGGCGAGAACTTCGACGCGCTGTCGGACCGCCTGGCCGACGTGTCCGCGGGGGACCGCAACGGAGTGATCCTGCTGTGGGACGGGTGGAGCCCGTTCGCGCGCCACGACGAGCAAGCGTTCGGAGTGGCGCTTTCTGTTCTCGGGGGTCGCGCCAACGCCGACCGTGGCTGCAAGTTCGCCGCCATCCTGCGCGGCGACGGCCCGCCGCTCGACCTGCCCGAGCTCCCGGTCAAGCACTGACCCACTCCGGTTGGTCGAGCTTGTCGAGACCTACTCGTAGCTCCCCGACAGCACCGCCGTCGCCTCGGCGATCCGCAGGCTGCCCGCCGGACCGCTGATCGTGACCGTCTCGGGGATGTCCTGCCATGCGCCGCCGTTGACCCGGAACCGCGCCGCGTAGGTGACGTCCACGCTCGGCATCACCGTCACGTGCGCGTCGGTGTACTCGTGGATCACGTCCTTCGCCGGGAACCGCGCGCCGGGCGTGCTCGTCTGCGTCGACGTGCCGTCACCGTGGTGCCAGATGTACGTCGACGGCGTCGCCTCGACCTCGACCCGCTGGCCGAGCAGCGTGATCGTCCGGGCGAACGTCTCCGGCTCGGCGTAGAAGATCGTCGCGAAGTTCACCAGCGTCTTGTCTTCTGGCTGGGTCCTGGCCTCGAGGGCCGGCAGGCCGATGCGACGGAGGGCGGTCAGGACATCCCCTGGTCCGACTTCGGGTGGGCGTGGGGTGTCGGCTGGTCCAGGTGGGCGACCGAAGCATTGAAAAGCGATCGCAGTCCATCCGCCGCCTGCTTCCCTGCCCCACAGTCGCCACAACCGCTCGTTAGGGTCCGCGCAGGAGCGCGCCGACGCACAGTCGATCGCAGTGTCTCCTGCATCAGCGTCCGAGATGTCACGGCACACCGACACCCATCGATACTCCAAGAACGGCGAGCCAGTCGATTGGATCGGCTCGGAACCTGGCTGGCCGGGCGTTTGAGATCCGCCGTGGGTTTGCTTGCCGCCGATCCATGCGGCGTCGCCGTCCGCACCGCCGGAGATCTCGGGTCCCGGGGATTCGTTTGCGTTGGCCGATGGAGTGGCGATTGCGACGGCGGCCGCGAGAGCCACGACGAGTGCGCGCATCAGCTCTGAACCAATCGCGAGATGGTCCATGAGTTCTCCGTCGAACGCATGTAGATGTCGAGAATCCCTCGGATCTCGTCGGAAACGATCGGCTCTGAGTTGGGTTTCTCGTACCGTCGTTGACTGCTGACGAGGAGAGTCAGAGATATCGCTCGCTCGTTCTCCCGACCACCGCTCAAGACCTTGGTCCCGAGGACTCGCCATCCATCCCCTTCTAGATGGCCGCCCTTGGAGTAGACGTCTTGGATTCCGTCTGCCATTCCCCGGCATACGCGACAAGAGTCAGACGCGACAGCATTGATTGCTTCGACATCGCCCGTGGCGGAGGCGTAGTTGACGAGATCGACAAAGTGACGGGCGAAGGCCTTGGCCGCCCGTGTCGAACTTCCGCCGGCATCGGCAGGCAGCGAGGGGGGCGCCTCGGACGACGAACCGGTCGGACTCGGCGACTCAGTCGGCAGAGGGGCAGGTTTCGGCGGGTCGTCGCCCGACGTGCACGCTGACGTACCGAACCCGAGCAACCCCGCGGCCGCGACCGCGACCAACGAGCGGCGCCACCGAGAAGCGCGCATCCTCGACCCCCAAGACGACCGAACCGAACGCCCTGAACCTACCCAGGTCCGAGCCTCGGCTACCAGGGTCGATCGCGGATCTGTGGATCAGCGCGGCGAGAGGTCCTGGACCGCCCAGTCCCCGTCCTCACGGATGAGCTGGAACCGGAAGCCCTGGGTGCCGCCGGGGAACTCCTGCGGCTTCGACTTCTTCTTCAGGTACACCGTCTGCGGCGACACTTCGAACGTCACCATCAGCCCGACCTCGTCGTCCGTCGCGCCGGCCTCGGGGACGACCTTGTTGACAGCCCACCCGTCCGACTCGACGTGACCGCCGGCGGCGTAGATCTTGTCGAGCTGCCCCGCGAAGTCGGCGCACGCGGTGCAGTCGTCGGCCGCGAGCGACTTCAGCTCCTGCGTGTCCCCGCTAGCGGTCGCCTCGTTCAGCGTGTCGGTCCAGAACCCGACGAACTGCTCGGCCCCGGCCCGGCCCTCGTTGTCGGCATACGCCGGACGCTCGCCGGTCGTGTCGGCGGGGTCGTCGGAGCCGCAGGCCGCGGTCGACGAGAGCAGCAGAACAGCGGTCAGGGCAGGCAGGACGCGAGAAAGCACGTGGTCGATGGTGACACGCACGTGGCCACGAACCGGCACCGGGACCGTCACGGATCGGACACGGCCGGGTTCGTGCGAGCGCGTGTCAGCGAGTGCGGCGCCCCGTGGAGCGGCGCGGCTTGTACTCGCTCACCAGGCCGAGCGCCACGAGGACCCGCGCGACCAGCACGAAGAGCAGCAGCAGGCACAGAGTGGCGCCGATCGTCGCCCCGGCGGTGAACACCCACGCGACCTGGTCGCCGGCGCGCGCCACCCGGCCGAAGTCGATGGCAGCCTTCACGAGGAACACCCAGGCCACGCCGGCGGCGAGCGCGCCCAGCGCCAGCAGCAGCATCGAGAGCCGGCGCTCCGGATGCTTCTGCTTCTCCGCCCGTCGCCTGCCTTCGCTCACAGTCCCTCGTCCGGTCCTCGCCGCCGCCACTGACACGCCCTGATTCTGTCCCATGAACCACACCCGTCGCAGCCAATCGCCCGCCCGGTGGTCGATTGGTGTGCGCCGTGTCGCCGGGGCCGAGGACTGGACACCACGGCGCGCCTCGTTTCGCCGACCGATCGGTCGGGTAATCATCATCTCAAGAAGCAGTGCACGTTCCTCCAAACCGTGCAGTCGCCCCGAGTGCCCGGTGCAGGACCCACGCAGGCCGACTGAGCTCGGTGGCGAGGCCTCTGCACCGGGCCGGCGCATTTCTGATCAATCTCTCGCGTCGGCGTCCACCCGCGAATGGCCCGGACGGGCCGTGGACAGTGGCCGAACGGCCCGGTATGGACCCGTTCCGCGCTCACTGCGTGCGAGCCCCGCGACACGCCCGCGACCCGCCGTTCCGTGCCGCTCTTCCAAGGTCTGACCTGCGGTTTTACCTACGACACCAACGATCTTCGGTTTTCTTTCCCGATCTGGTTGCGCGCCTCGGGACGCCGACCTAGGGTTACCACTACATCTAGTAGTTACACCGTTGTGGTTTTCCACATCTAGGCCCACAGGCCGAGCGGGATTACCCACAAAAAACCGCTGGATGTCCCCACGTTACGCACAGTTTCGTCCCCAGATCCGGTGGCTCACCGCCGCCGGCACCCGGGCAGAAAACGTCGGTGGGGAGCGTTGAACTAGACGTGTGGACAACCACCGCCACAGGCACCACGAGACCGGGAGAGGAGTGGCCGCGATGCACTGTCCCTACTGCCGCCACACCGACACCCGCGTGCTCGACAGCCGGGTGGCCGACGACGGCGGAGCGATCCGCCGCCGGCGCACCTGCCAGGAGTGCGGCAAGCGGTTCACCACCGTCGAGCAGATGCAGCTGACCGTGCTCAAGCGCAGCGGGGCCAGCGAGCCGTTCGCCCGGGACAAGGCGATCCGCGGCGTCCGTAAGGCCTGCAAGGGCCGGCCGGTCTCCGAGGACGACCTGCAGTGCCTCGGCCAGAAGGTCGAGGACACCCTGCGCAGCGACGGCTGGGCCGAGGTGCCGGCCCACGAGGTCGGGATGGCCATCCTCGGCCCGCTCCGCGAGCTCGACGAGGTCGCCTACCTGCGTTTCGCCAGCGTCTACCGCGCGTTCGAGTCGGCCGACGACTTCGAGGCCGAGATCGCGATGCTGCGCGCCGAGCGCCCGCCGACCGCGGCCGAACCCGCCGACGACGCGTCGGCCGCCCGGTCGGCCGACGGCACCGCCGTACCCACCGGGTAACCCACAGACTGCCCGGCGCGTCGTGGGGAAGCGGCGCGTCGGGCAAACCAACTTCCCACCAGTCACATCTGAAGCACCTGTTCCGCAGACTTCGCCGCGATCGACCCGCGGCAAGCACCAACAGCAGAAGCCAGCAGCACCACCGAGAATCACAGGGGAAAGGAAGCACCACATGACGGAGACCGCGAACGGCCCGGCACGCAGCACCGCCGGGAGCCGGAAGGCCGGTGCCAAGGGCGGCATCAAGATGGAGCGCGTGTTCTCCACCGAGGGTGTGCACCCCTACGACGAGCTCACCTGGGAGCGTCGCGACGTCGTCCAGACCAACTGGAAGACCGGCGCCACCGTGTTCGAGCAGAAGGGCGTCGAGTTCCCCGACACCTGGTCGATCAACGCCTCGACGATCGTCACCACCAAGTACTTCCGCGGCGCCGTCGGCACCGACGCTCGCGAGTGGAGCCTCAAGCAGCTCATCGACCGGGTGGTGAAGACCTACACCAAGGCCGGCGCCGACCACGGTTACTTCGCGACCCCGGCCGACGCCGAGCTGTTCGAGCACGAGCTCACCTGGCTCCTGGTCAACCAGTACTTCTCGTTCAACTCCCCGGTCTGGTTCAACGTCGGCACGCAGAGCCCGCAGCAGGTCTCCGCGTGCTTCATCCTCTCCGTCGACGACTCGATGGACTCGATCCTGAACTGGTACAAGGAGGAGGGCTTCATCTTCAAGGGCGGCTCCGGTGCCGGCCTGAACCTCTCCCGCATCCGGTCCTCCAAGGAGCTGCTCTCCAGCGGCGGTACGGCGTCCGGCCCGGTCTCCTTCATGCGCGGTGCCGACGCGTCCGCGGGCACCATCAAGTCCGGTGGCGCCACGCGTCGCGCGGCCAAGATGGTCGTCCTCGACGTCGACCACCCGGACATCGAGGAGTTCGTGATGACCAAGGCGCGCGAGGAGGACAAGATCCGCGCGCTCCGCGACGCCGGGTTCGACATGGACCTGGGCGGCGCCGACATCACCTCGGTGCAGTACCAGAACGCCAACAACTCCGTCCGCGTCACCGACGAGTTCATGCGCGCGGTCGAGGAGGGCACCTCCTTCGGCCTCAAGGCCCGCGGCACCGGCGAGGTCATCGAGACCGTCGACGCCCGCGACCTGTTCAAGAAGATCGCGCAGGCGGCGTGGGAGTGCGCCGACCCGGGGCTGCAGTACGACGACACGATCAACGACTGGCACACCAACCCCGAGACCGGCCGGATCACCGCGTCCAACCCGTGCTCGGAGTACATGTCGCTCGACAACTCCTCCTGCAACCTGGCGTCGCTGAACCTGCTGAAGTTCCTCAAGGACGACGACACCTTCGACGCCGAGCTGTTCGCCAAGGCCGTCGAGGTGATCATCACCGCGATGGACATCTCGATCTGCTTCGCGGACTTCCCGACCGAGTCGATCGGTCAGACCACCGTCGACTACCGCCAGCTTGGCATCGGCTACGCCAACCTCGGCGCGCTGCTGATGGCGATGGGCCTGGGCTACGACTCCGACGGCGGCCGCTCCATGGCCGCGGCGATCACGTCGCTCATGACCGGCACGTCGTACAAGCGCTCGGCGGAGCTCGCCGCGGTCGTCGGCCCCTACAACGGCTACGCCCGCAACGCCGACGCCCACAAGCGGGTCATGCGCAAGCACCAGGCCGCCAACGACGCCGTGCGCACCCTGCACGTCGAGGACGCCCGCGTGCACAAGCTCGCCACCAAGGCGTGGGACGCCGTCGTCAAGACGGGGGAGAAGAACGGCTACCGCAACGCGCAGGCCTCCGTGCTCGCGCCGACCGGCACCATCGGCTTCATGATGGACTGCGACACCACCGGCATCGAGCCCGACTTCTCGCTGGTGAAGTTCAAGAAGCTCGTCGGCGGCGGCTCGATGCAGATCGTCAACCAGACCATCCCGCGTGCGCTGAAGAAGCTCGGCTACCAGACCGAGTCGATCGAGGCGATCGTCGAGTACATCTCCGAGCACGGCCACGTCATCGACGCGCCCGGCCTGAAGACCGAGCACTACGAGGTCTTCGACACCGCGATGGGCGCCCGATCGCTCAAGCCGATGGGCCACGTCCGGATGATGGCGGCCGCGCAGCCGTTCCTGTCCGGCGCGATCTCGAAGACCGTGAACCTGCCGGAGACGGCCACGGTTGAGGAGATCGAGGACGTCTACCTGCAGTCCTGGAAGCTCGGCCTCAAGGCGACCGCGATCTACCGCGACAACTGCAAGGTCGGTCAGCCCCTCGCCGACGGTGGCGGCAAGGCCAAGAAGGACGCCGCCGATGCGGCCGCGGCTGCGGAGTCCAAGGTCGAGACGGTCGTCGTCGAGCGTCCGGTTCGCAAGCGGCTGCCGAAGTCGCGTCCGTCGCGCACCACGTCGTTCACCGTCGGTGGCGCCGAGGGCTACATGACCGCCGGCTCCTACCCCGACGACGGTCTCGGCGAGGTCTTCCTCAAGCTCGGCAAGCAGGGCTCGACCCTGGCCGGCGTGATGGACGCCTTCTCCATGGCGATCTCGATCTCGCTGCAGTACGGCGTCCCGCTGGAGACCTACGTCTCGAAGTTCGTCAACATGAAGTTCGAGCCGGCCGGCCTCACCGACGACCCCGACGTCCGGATGAGCCAGTCGATCATGGACTACGTCTTCCGCCGCCTGGCCCTCGACTACCTGCCGTTCGAGACCCGCTCCGCGATGGGCATCTACTCGGCCGAGGAGCGTCAGCGCCAGCTCGAGACCGGCTCCTACGAGCCGATCGAGGAGGTCGCCGTCGACCAGACTTCGGTCGACCTCGAGGCGTCCGTGACCGAGGCCGTCGAGGCTGCCGTCAAGGAGGTCGAGGCCAAGGTCGAGACGGCCGCGGTGAAAGAGGCCCCGAAGGGCGCCCACACCTCCGCCGAGCTGCTCGAGGCGATCACGGGTACGGCGGTCGACAGCCCGCTGTGCTTCACCTGCGGCACCAAGATGCGTCCCGCCGGTAGCTGCTACGTCTGCGAGGGCTGCGGCTCCACCAGCGGCTGCAGCTGACAGAGCACTTGAGGTGGAGGCGTCGGGCGTCGATGCCTCCACCTATCACTTTGAAAGGTAATTGAGTCGTGGCCGTGCCGGTTGTGGGGGAGGAGCGTGACCGTGCACTCGAAGAGGTTTTTGAAACGCTCATCGCGCTCGATCCGGATCAGTCTCGAATCGCTGCAGCGCTGCGCCGCACCATCGATCAGTTGTACGACGGTCAAAACACGGGTCGCTACCGCTGGGATCAGCTCCACAAGACCGAAAAGACGCACTGCGGCACTTTGGTCGAGATCAACCTGCAGCGGGAGTTCAACTTCAAGGACGGCGTCCTCCTCGACTACGAGATCGCGAAGCATCAGGTCGACTGCAAGTACAGCCAATCCAGTGGTGGCTGGATGATCCCAAACGAGGCGCACGCGCAGGTGTGCTTGCTAGTGACAGCCGACGACGCGAAGTCGACCTTTAGCGCCGGAATTGTGCGGGCTCGCCGCGAATGGCTCAATGTGGGACGTAATCGCGACGCCAAGGCGACCCTGAGCAAGGCCGGCCGAGAAAACATCCTCTGGTTAGCGCGTAACGCACAATTGCCTCCAAACATTCTGCTGGGGCTCCCGGCCGATGACATCCTGGCGATCTTCGCTCCTCAATCCGGGCAGCGGCGCGTCAACGAACTATTCCGGAGGGCGCAAGGTCGCCGCATCACCCGTGGAGTGGTAGCTACGGTCGCCCAGCAGGCTGACTACATGAAGCGCGTACGCGGGAACGGCGGGGCCAGGAGTTCGCTCGCACCCGAGGGAATCATTGTTCTGGGTCACTACGGTGCACATCGGGCAGTCGGACGGTGTCTCGGGCTCGAGGAGCTGTTGGCAGGCGAAAGCATGAGTGTCCGAGTTGTGCCTGCCGACGAAGCCGACTATTGGACCGCCGAGATCGACGGACGGCTGTGGCGCGTCGCCGATGCACACGATCCGGTCGTCACGGCGCCAACGCTCCCACCAGTGTCGGCGGCGTGGTGAACGATGCCTTTAACTATCCGGGGTCGGGATACGGAGGAGAAGAGTGGCTGAGCTGAGTGTTGTTGAGATCTGTGCAGGCGCTGGCGGCCAGTCGCTTGGCCTGCATCGAGCCGGCTTCGACCACATGCTCTCTCTAGAGATCGACCCGCAGGCCGCCGCCACGCTCCGGCATAACCTCGAGCGAATTCAGGATCGCTCGCCGGACGTTCGCGTCGGCGACGTGGCGGACCAAGGACTGTGGAGGCCCGAGGACTACGAAGGCGTCGACCTACTGGCGGGTGGTGTGCCGTGCCCGCCCTTTTCTGTGGCGGGCAAGCAGCTAGGTAGTCAGGACGAACGAGACCTCTTCGCGTGGGCAGTCGAACTCGCCGGCCGAATCCAGCCCCGGGCATTGCTTCTCGAAAACGTCCGTGGTCTGTCAGCTCCACGGTTTGCGGGGTACCGGCAGGCAATCGCGGATCGCCTGGAGGAGCTCGACTACGCGTCCGCGTGGCGCATGCTGCACGCCAACGAGTTCGGTGTTCCACAGCTTCGTCCGCGTTTTGTCCTCGTGGCGATGCGACCAGATTCTGCAGCGCATTTCTCGTGGCCGACACCCCTCGAGGACTGCCCCAGCGTTGGGGACGTTCTGCGGGAGTCGATGGGCGAACGGGGATGGCGCTACGCGGACCGGTGGGCAGACCAGGCCGTGACGATCGCGCCCACGATCGTGGGGGGGAGCAAGAAGCACGGTGGTGCTGACCTTGGTCCCACTCGGGCTAAGCGTGCTTGGGCGCAGCTGATGGTCGACGGGCACGGTGTTGCAGACCATGCCCCGACGCGCAACGACCCCTCGTTCCGAACACGAATGCCTAAGCTGACCAACGAGATGGTTGCGCGGATCCAAGGGTGGCATCGCGGTGGTGAGGACTGGGAGTTCCTCGGCAGGAAGACGTCCACATATCGCCAGATTGGCAACGCGTTCCCTCCGCCCGTTGCGGAGGCGATCGGCAACTCGATCAACGCTGCGCTCAACGAGTCGGCGGCGGCTAGCGGTGGACTTGAGTCGACTGTTCACGATGACCTCTACAGACTTCTGAAGGGGTCATCGAAACTGCTTACGATGAACGACATCGTAAAGTCCCTCGGCCTTGGAAACGACCTATCCTCCATCGCTCGACGACTCCAAACGCTCAGCGAGGACTTCGTCCTCCATGAGATGGAGACGTCGCAGGGACTCGCATATGGACTTGGTGAGTTCAAGGCTTTCCGCGGCCAGGAAGACCACGGTCGGCACTCACACTTTGCTGATGCAAGAACGCGTGCTCGAGTGAGCTAGACGCATCGGGCTGCGCAGAAGCCGGAACCGGTGAAATCCTTAGCCCGTGTCTCAACACATCTCCGTGTCATTTGACGATCTGGCTACCAGTGATCTGGTCGTTGACGCGCTGTACGAGGGCGGACGAAGGGGGAACCGCGGCGATGATCCGATCGCGAAGCTCTTGCCCGTTGGTAACGCGGGTGGATTCCGCTTCGTAGGCAGCCCGACGGCAGGCACGGTCAGAGCGTTGGCGCTCTACACCTCGAACGCCGACGCTGATTGGCCCGATCGTCTGGATGCAGCAACTGGCACCTTCTCTTACTACGGGGACAACAAGGCACCTGGTCGGCAGCTTCATGACACGCCCCGCAAAGGCAACTTGTTCCTGAGCCTTGCGTTCGCGTTGGTTAGCGAAGGCGTTCTTGGCCGACGCCAGGTTCCTCCGATCTTGCTGTTCGCCAAGGGTGGCCGCGGCGCAGACGTCCATTTTCGTGGGCTCTTGGTGCCAAGTTCTCCGTTGGTGCCGGTTGACGAGCAGCTGGTCGCGATCTGGCGGAGTGCCGGAGACCAGCGGTTTCAGAACTATCGCGCAACGTTCTCGGTGCTAGACGTCCCATGTGTGTCTCGGGAATGGATCACGGCGGTGGTCAGTGGCGAAGACCCGGTTCGGCTGGCACCCCCTGCGTGGGAGAAATGGGTGCGGACTGGTGTCATTGAGCGTTTGCAAGCGCCGAAAGCGTTGGCGTTCAGGACGAGAGAAGATCAAATCCCCAAGCCCGGGGACGACAGTGAGATCGTCGCGGCGATTCATGAGCACTTCGCTGGCCGGCCGCATGACTTCGAGCAGTTCGCCGCCCAGATTTGGATGATGATCGCCCCTGCAACAGACGAAATTGAAGTAACGCGGCCTTCTCGCGACGGTGGCCGGGACGCGGTCGGACGCTACGCGATCGGTCCACCCGGCGATCTAGTGCGCATCGACTTCGCTCTCGAGGCCAAGTGTTACGGACCTCTCAACTCCGTGGGCGTCCGCGAGATGAGTCGGTTGATCTCCCGGCTGAGGCATCGCCAGTTCGGCGTGCTAGTTACGACTTCGTACGTCAACCGGCAGGCGTACCAGGAGGTCCGCGACGATGGCCACCCTATCGCCATCGTTTCAGGCCGTGACATCGTGGAGGTGCTCAAGCGCAGGGGCTGGGGGTCTCTCAGGGCAGTTAGGCAGTGGCTCGTGACTGAGTTCCCCAGGGCACAGGTCGGTCAAGTCGAGGTCGTGACTCCGGGGGTCATCGTGGAAGTTGACGAAAGTGTGGTTCGGTCCAATTGACGAGTAAGGGCGGGGACAACGAGGTGAACACGGACGCGCCCAGGTCCGGATCTTGGGCCTCCTCCCCGGGCGTTGCGTCTCGCATGCGTCGCCAGAAGGCGAGGGACACGCAGCCTGAGCTCGCCCTTCGTCGGCTTCTTCACAGCCGGGGGCTGCGGTACCGCGTGGATCGCGTCTTGCCACTGCCTGGGGTCCGCCGACGCGCCGACATCGTCTTTGGTCCTGCCAGAGTCGCGGTCTTCGTAGATGGCTGCTTCTGGCACGGATGCCCACTTCATGGCAACCCGGAGGTCAAGAGCAATACGTGGTACTGGCCGCAGAAGATCGAGCGCAACCGGGATCGAGATGCTGATACTGACCGTCGCCTGAGGGCTATCAACTGGCTGCCCATCCGCTTGTGGGCGCATGACGACCCCGCCGAGTGGGCCGACATCGTTACGACTGCAGTCCGGGCACGATCCCGCTAATAGCCGGGGCCGCGAACAGCTCCGCTATCCGGCAGCTTGCCTAACAATTCGCATTGCCATGTCTGGGAACTCAACAGCGGACCGAAAATGCTTCTCGATCTCGGAGGCGGTTGCCTCGAGCGTGGCTGTAGCGAGATTTTCGTGCACTATAGTGTTTCGGGCGGTACAAAGAAACATGAAGCTCTGACCAGCTTTATCAAATGGTTCGTTATCGGCTGCCTGAGCAGCATACAATTCATGGCAGGCGGTCCCGAAGCTCTTGAAGAAGCTTGTCGGCTTAGGCGAATCGAAATTGAACCATCGAAAAAACTTGCGCTCCAGAGACTCGCGTCGGATGAATTCGTAGGGCGTGCTGCCAAGTCCCGCGAAATACTCGTGCATGTGAAAGGACATTAGCGATTCGAGGTGCGACGCCGCCGCAAGTACGAACAATTTGCGGAAGTGTGTGTCCAGGGCGACGTGGTCGCTAACCGCGTCGGCTCCTAGCGAGTTCGAGAGAGAATGGTAGTCGTTAAAGAGTTGGTCCACTGGGCCGGCGGATGGCGGGAAGTCCATGCCGTGGCCTATCCGACATGCTCTGCGGCGGCCCGCAGCCGGGCGCGAACGTTGACCGTCTTAGTACTTCCTTCTTGCAGCGAGTTGACAAAGCGTTCATCGGCGGCGAGTTGGATCACCTGCTCGTAGGTAACGGATGCTCTGGAATTAGCCCATAAGGTTGCGACGACCGCTTCGAAAAGAAGCGGGCTAAATCGACCACTTCGTCGAAATGCCTCTGGCCCCGCCTGGTGGCACTGTTCGATTACGTGGCGAAGCCGCTTTTCGACGTCTGCTGCCCGATCTTGCGGCCATCCTCGTGCCGCTACGCAAAACGAGTTGATAAAAGTCGTCATAGGGCTTGAATAGATGTCGGATTTCATCGCTAGAGCGACCGAACGCAGGAGGATCTCGGCATCTTGCATTCGAGAGTCGGGCTCTTGCCTTCCAATGAGTTTGCGCCAGGAAGAATCGTGATTGATTTCATCAATGAGACTCATCAACTCAGAGCGATACAGCGATGCACGAATTTCCTGGGGGGCTAGGTTTACGCCGCCGCTGTTGAGGCGGTTGAAGATCTCGTACATGGCGTCATTGCCACGGGGGCTGACCTGCTTCACGACGACATTGCGCAACGCTCGAAGATCAAGCGTAGGCTTATATGTGTCAAGCTGCGTGTACTTCAATTTGTGGAATCGGTTCACGGATTGCGATTCGGGTGTTGAAAGATTCAGCGCGAAGTCTTGGAAAGCGGAGTCGTCAGCCAGCGCGGCTTCATCAAGTGGCCCGTTGCGAAGAAGGGCACGCAGATGACCACGCCTGGAAGGACGCGGAAAGCGTCCCTTCAGGTAAAAGTAGATAGTCAGAAGGCGCTGTTGCCCGTCGATCACGAGGTATCGATTTCGTTCTTCCTCATAGAGGAAGATTTGAGGTACGGGAAGCCCGACTAGTAGCGATTCGATGAGTCGTGACGCTCGTTTTATGTCCCACACATAATTGCGTTGAAAGTACGGGATTTGGATGGCCCCGGCTTCCATGTAGTTGCCGATTGTCAGAACGTTCCAGTCGTTGGGCGATGACAGGATGTCAAACTCTGTCGGCGTGGCCTCATCTAGGTCGTCGATTTCGTCGCTCGCAACCCAATCTTCACCCTCCGACATCGTGCTCCCCTCGTTGGACGCATGCAGACTGCAAAGTCGCCAAGTGAACGTGACGCACGTGAGCTTAGCTGGCTCTGTCCAGGGCAACGCCCAACGACGCACCGCTACACACCGCCGGCGAGCCAATGAGGGTCCACGTGAGGTGATTGAAGTGACCCTCCGAACCGCTTTCGCGCGTTCCTCGGAGATTCAGGCCGCGTTGGTCTAACCTTGCCTTCTCAAGCCTTACGAAGGTTGTGTACCGCGGGGGAATATGCCTTTGACTGCGTCACGAGCATCCACATGACAGTTGCATTTTCGCTGGCTGAGGACCCGGTGGCGGAGAGCATGCCGGCGCCGTGGATCGGACCGCTGATCGCTCTCGGGGCGCGGGCGGCGCGTTTTGCCCCCAAGGTCACGAATCGCCAACTTGTCGTGGCGGTTTCCCTTCCTCAACGTGACTTCGCGGCAACCCTTATCGCCGCTGGCTGGGTAATGGCCCAACCGGCGCCCGACTTGCCGGATCCACTGGAGATCTTGCGGGCGATCGAGCCGGGCACGGTCCTGCGAGTCGTCACTGAGCGCGACGTCATCCTGGATCAATTCAGGTGTCTCGACGAGGCGAAGACCCCGCCGCGTCTCCACCTGTCGAGCTCGCAGTGGCAGGTGCCGAAGATCCGGGCACTTCAGGTCGTCAACGGCGTTCTGCTCGACAAGCCGCTTCGGATGGCGCGTCCCCAGCCAGGCGCGATGGGGCGACTCGCACGAATGACGGATGGCTGGGACTCCTGTTTGGCGGCCCCCACGACAGACCTCGCCATTATTGGCACCCGCATCTGGCTTCACGAGGATCTCGACGCCTTCCTAAGTCGCGAAGGAGAAGCGGAGGCAGAGAAGCCCAAAGAGCTGGTCGAGGATCTTGCCAAAGCGAAAGAGAAGGGCAAGCCGTACAAGGTGGGGTTCGGGCACGGTGCCCTGCTCGACGTGGTGCTGCCCGAGTCGGGGAAGTCGGCGACAAGTTTCACCAAGGTCTATTCAGCAGCCCGGCTAGCCGACATGCTACCGCTCCCAAGCGCACTCAGCGCGGCAATCCTCGATGGCAGCGGTGCAATCAAATATGTGGCAGAGATCGAGACGTCTGTCGTGATCTGCATCCTGGACCGCTCTGTTGCCGACGAGACGGCAGCTGAGATGGTGGTGCAGTTGCGCAACACCCGTGGGGAGCCACTGTCCCTTACCGAGGACCTTCGTTGGCGCCCGCCAGCTGGGGTCGAAGCCCTCGCGTTCACGGTGGCGCTGTGAGCCGAATCGATGCGCTGAACCAGCGCTACGCCGCATGCGCCAACCTCGCGGAAAGCGGCGTCGAAATCGTTGCCGTCGGCGACCCGGCCGGCGCACGATTCAACGCCGCCGTCCGCCGTCTCTTGGTGCTGCTCAAGGACGAGGGTGGCGGCTATCTGGATGATGTCGTTGGCGCCGCGAAGGCGCTGCGCTGGCGGCAGATCACCCAGCCCCAGCCCCTTGACTTCAATCCCGGAATGCTCGAACTGGCAGGCGAGGTGAGCAAACACACCGCGAGGCTTCGGGGGGCAATCGGCGATCAGGCGTTGCTTGATGAGCTCGCGGCAGCGGCCGTCGAGGTGGCTGCGACTGACCCCGTCGCCGGCACCTTGCTACTGCATTCATGCGAGGAGATTGGCTCCGAATCGTGCGTCGTGATCGCCGCTAGCAAGGCCGCCGCCGCAGGGCTGAAGCCTTGGCTGCGCGACCACGGCGTCTTGGTGCTCACGGCGGGTGAACTCGAACGCGACCAACCCAAGAGCGAACAGGCATACGTCATCGGCCCTCCGAGGTTCTTTCGGTCGTCGTTGGTGACGGCGCCGGTGACGAGTGGGATCACTTTCATCCTGCCCGCGTGGTTCGGCGACCGGGGCGTGCCCCGATCGGCGATCGCTGCATATGCCGAAGGAGCGATCCGCATCGAGGCACGCGTGTTCACCGAGGGCGACACGACCGAGCCGGAGCTGGATCTCCCAGGCGACGCCGAGGACGAGAATGAGTTCCTTCCGCAGCCGGCGTGGGGTCATCGGCAATCAGGCGACCGTGAACCGACTAGCGAGGAAGTAGAAGCGCGCAAGGTGCTGCTCAGCGGCAACCTCGCGATGTGGCTCGACGATGGGGAGCGCATCCGCTCGCTCGACCCTGCTCAGCCAGTCGGCGAGCGCGTCACCTACACGGAGGTTCCCGCTGTCCGAGCGGGCACCTATCTGCTCCTGCGCCAAGGCGCGACCGAGCGTGGCGCGCTGTACCAGGCCGCCATCGCCCGGGTAGCCCGCGGTGAGGTCATACACCAGGCTCAGGCGGCGTGGAAGCACCTTCTCACCGACAGGCTGCACGAGGCCGGCTACCGGCAGGTCGTGAAGCAGTTGCGGACTGCAGGGGTCATGGCAGCTGACCAGGCGCGTGCGTGGACGACCCCACACCTCATCCGGCCGCACAGCGACCAGGACTTCGAACGCTTGCTGCAGTGGCTCGGCATCAACACCCAGCCGACGTTCGGATATGCGTCAATGCTGCGGAAGACCCTCTATCAGGTGAGTGCTGAAATCGGAAAGCAACTTGAAGCAGCCGTTTCAGCCGCTGACCTTTCGGAGCTGGAGACCACCGGGTACCTCAGCCTCGATGTCAAAGCAGAGGGCTTCCGGGGCATTCTGGCCACCCGCGTCCTGGCGATTTCACCCTTTACGGAAATCGTGCCCCGGCACGATGCGAGGGTGCCTTTTGAAGATCGGAGTGGACAGTGGCTCGAATGATGCCCGCCTTCTGCCCGGACGATGCGCCACCGGGGGAGAAGGCCGTCTACGCGGCGCTACAGGAGAGCAGCGAAACCGGCGATTGGATGGTGCTCCACTCGCTCGGTATCGCCGCCCACGTCCGCCAAGTCGAGGGTGAAGCTGACTTCGTCGTGATCGTCCCTGGTGCTGGCATCCTCGTCATCGAGGTAAAGTCCCATCAATCAATTGACCGCCGCAGTGACGGAACCTGGAAGCTCGGGAACGACGCACCCACCGCACGGGGACCGTTCCAGCAGGCCAGTGGCGCGATGCACAGCTTGCGCGACTATCTGGAAAAGATGAGCGTCGACCTGCGGTCAGTGCCGATGTTGTCGGCTGTCTGGTTCACCGGTGTCCGCGCCCGCGCGATGCTGCCGCCTAACCCGGAGTGGCACGACTGGCAGGTACTGGACTCGAAAGACCTAAAGACGGCATCGAGCGCAATCCTGCGGACGCTCGCCGCCGGGACCAAGCACCTCGACGACAAGATCAAGTACTTCGCGTACGGCGGCGTCGGCCCGGACGGAGAAGCTACAGACAAGATTGCCAGAATGCTTCGCCCCAAGTTCGAGCTGGCCACCGTCGCCGGAGACCGCAGGCGCGCCCGCGAGTCTCAGTTGATCTCTTTCATCGAAGAACAGTTCCTCGCCCTCGACGCCGTGGCCGAGAACGGCAGCGTGTTGTTCTCGGGGCCAGCCGGGTGTGGGAAAACCTTCCTCGCCATGGAGTCTGCCCGCCGCGAACTGGCGACTGGCAAGCAAGGATGGCTTCTCTGCTTCAACCGCTTCCTCGGCCACCGCCTGAAGCAGGACATGGCTGACCTCGACGGCCTGACGGTTGGCACCTTCCACCAGGAGTTGCTCCGCCTCGCCGGGCTCGCCCGTGCGCCCGACAACCCGACCTCCGAATTCTGGAACGAGGTACTGCCGGAGCGGGCCATGGAGGCACTCATTGACGGTGGTGCATCGCTGACCAGCGACTTCCTGATCGTCGACGAGATTCAGGACATCGCCACCGAGCCTTACCTGGACATCATGGATTTAATGGTCGATGGCGGGCTGAAGGCAGGACGGGTGCTGCTGTTCGGGGACTTCGAGCGGCAGGCGATTTTTGAGAATGAGACGGGGCGCGAGCGCCTCCGCGCGCGTGCGCCGTACATGACGAGTCACAAGCTAATGCAGAACTGCCGCAATCTGCCGCGCATCGGCTACCAGGTGAACCTGCTCAGCCACCTCGAACCGGGTTATCAGCAGTTCCGCCGCCTCGACGATGGCGTGGACCCTGAGTTTCGCCAATACCGGGCAAAGCAGGACCAGTCCGCCCTGCTTGTTTCGGCCATCCGCGGCCTAAAGGACGAGGGATACGAGCTCAACGAGATCGTCGTGCTCAGCCCACAGCGCGACGGCTCTACAGCGACTACCACGCAAGACCCGTGGCTCCGGCAGATCTTGAAGCCCGCCGACGGGCTGCCCTCCCGGGCTGGACAGGTTCAGTACTCGACCATCCATGCCTTCAAGGGGCTGGAAGCGCCGGCGGTTGTCGTCACCGACCTCGACCAATCTGCGACCACAGACAACTTCGATTCGTTGCTTTACGTCGGACTCACGCGAGCAACTGATCGACTCATCGCCCTCATCGAAAGAAGCACGCTCAGGAGAGCTGTAGGAGGCACCGCATGAGCGGACTCGAAGCCCGCGCCATCATCGAAGCCGAGTTGCGACGCGAGCTATTCGGACCCCTCGGAGACGAGGAACCCGCTGGAAGGCCGGTCGACTGCTCCAGCGGCACGATCACCTTCGCCACCGCCGAGGAGAGCCGGGGCCAGTTCCACGACGGCACCAGTAAGCAGGAGATCCTCACAATCGGGACGCCGCTGTCTCGGTACGGCATCGGCGTGCTCTACAGCGGAGCAGCCGTGGGCGGTACGGCCATAGGCGAGGCTAATGGATACGACGTCGACCTGACCGGCTTCCCGGGCGTAGCCACTAGCGAAGAAGACCCCGACGGCCCGCCGGTCGAGATCAAGGGATCGCTCCGCCATGACGTAGCCGACTCCGACGATTTCGACCTGACGGACGCTAACAGGTTCAAGCCGTCCGCGATGGCCATCTCCTTTCAGTGCCGCGTCCCCGCTACCGGCTCGCTGCACGTAAGAGTTGTCGGCGCCCACTACGAAAAGTTAAGCGTCCACATCCCCGGAGTCAGCAAGCCAGTTGACTGGTGGCGCCGCCGCCCCTTCGCGCTCGTCGGCACCGTGCCGGGACGCGTGCTCCGGGACGAAATCAACCGTCTGAAGATCGTGAGTACCAGCCCGGAGGGCGACGTACCGGGCATCGCCCCCACGACGCGCATCTTCAGTCGACCCGTTCCAGGGGAGCATGATCCTGACCTGCGGCTCGTGACCGTCGCGGTGGTCAACAACGTTTTGGGTACCGGGCCGAGCAGCGCCTTATTCCAGATGGGCTTCACCGTCACCCCAGCGGACGGTCTCGTGATCGAGCCATACCCCGAAGTCGAGCTCCCTGACCGAAACGACGAGGACCAATCCATCGATCTGCTGTACCGCAACAAGCGCACCTACGCGATTGGGCATGGGTGCGCTGCTGAATGGGACGGTGGTGCACGGTCACCGGTGCCACACGTTCGGGCGGTGGCGATGCCGGCTTTCGAGGTGGTCAGCCTGACACCGAACATCTACCGCACGGATGCAGAGGGCAACTACTTGTTGGACACCAAAGGTCAGCGCCAGTCGGTAACGGTCAGCATGAAGGCCTTGGCTGACGGAACCAACGAGGGCGCGGAACAGGTAGAGACCGTGCTCCGGCTCTACGACGAGTGGATCGAAGCCAGGAGGGCTGAGATCGACGACCTCCCCGAGCGATTCCGCCCGGCGGCTACACGTCACATGGAACTGGCGGGTGACGCACTCAAGCGGATGCAGGTTGGCTGGGACTTGGTGGGCTCAAACGACGTCGCGGCCCGGGCGTTCCGTTGGGCCAACGAGGCGATGTTCTATCAGCAGGTTCGTTCCAACTTCCCGCTGCGAGAGGTCGAGCGTGGCCGCGACGACGTGCTCCGAGTCAAGGGCGTTCACCCCCAGCCGACCATCCCCGAGGGGAGGGGGACCTGGCGTCCCTTCCAGATCGCCTTCATCCTCGCCAGTCTGCCGGAGTTGGTCGAGCCGACTCGAAAGACTCGCTCGCTCGTCGACCTAATCTTCTTCCCGACTGGTGGCGGTAAGACCGAGGCATATCTCGGCGCGTGCGCGATCAGCCTGCTAGCTCGGCGCCTGAGGAATCCGGAGGACGTCGGCACGGACACTTTGATGCGGTACACGCTGCGGCTATTGACCGCGCAACAGTTCCTGCGCGCTGCCTCGCTGGTGTGCGTTCTGGAAGACATTCGCGACCAGAACGCAGAAACGCTCGGAGAATCGCCGTTCGGGATCGGAATCTGGCTCGGTGGATCATCGACCCCCAACAGCTGGAAGAAGGCCGTCGATGTGCTGGCCAAGCTCCGCCGCAACCCACACGAGCAGAACCTCTTTCTCCTGCTGCGCTGCCCGTGGTGCGGGACTCAGATGGGCACGAAGCCGAAGGGCAGAGGCGGACAGGACGTCATCGGGTACGAGCAAGTCGGGCAGAAGGTTTCATTGCGCTGCGTCGACTCCCAGTGTCGCTACTCCCGGAGATCCGGTCTGCCCGTTCATGTGGTCGACGAAGACATCTACGCAGTGCGCCCCTCCATTGTGATCGGCACCGTCGACAAGTTTGCCATGATGGCTTGGCGTCCTGAGGCGCGGAACCTCTTCGGTTTCGATGACCACGGCGAGCGGGTGCTTTCGCCGCCCGGCCTGATCATCCAAGACGAGCTGCACCTCATCTCCGGGCCACTCGGCTCCATGGTGGGGCTGTATGAGCCCGTCATCGACGAGCTGTGCACCGACCGTCGCGGCGAGGCACCCATCCCGCCCAAGATCATCGCCTCGACCGCCACCATCCGGCGGTTTGAGGACCAAATCAAGGGACTTTTCGGTCGTCAAGAAGTGGCGCTATTCCCGCCTCATGGCTTGGAGGAGGGACACTCCTTCTTCGCCGAACCGGCTCGGCTTCCGGATGGCACGCTGGAACGGGGACGCCGCTATATCGGCGTCATGAGCGCCTCGCTCGGCTCACTGCAGACTGTCCAGACCCGCGTTGCCGCAGCCACCCTCCAGGGTGCCACCAAGGTGCCCGAGGAAGACCGCGATGGATACTGGACCAACCTCAATTTCCTAAACTCCTTGCGCGAGCTCGGTAACACCGTCTCCCTGCTGGAGTCCGACGTCCCTGACTATCTGACTGGCCTCGTGCGCCGCGACGGCATCGATCCGCGTTGGCCGAACCGCACCATGGAGCTGACGTCCCGGCGCCGTTCGGATGAGATCCCCAAGGCGATCGAGCAGCTTCAAGTTCGCTATGTGCCGGACCAGCAGCGCCAGGACGCTGTCGACATCTGCCTCGCCTCGAACATCATCGAGGTCGGGGTCGACATCGACCGCCTCGGCCTGATGACCATCGTCGGCCAGCCAAAGACCACCGCGCAGTACATCCAGGTCAGCGGCCGCGTCGGTCGACGTGCGGATGTCAGCCCCGGACTGGTCATCACCGTCTACGGTGCCGCCAAGCCCCGTGACCGCAGCCATTACGAGCGCTTCCGGACATACCATCAGCAGCTCTACGCCCAGGTCGAGCCGACCTCAGTGACGCCTTTCGCTACACCGGTCCTGCGTCGGGCGCTCCACGCAGCCGCCGTGGCGTACGTCCGCCAGACCTCGCCCGAGGACCTTCCTCCATACCCGTTTCCCGCCAACGGGTACCGGGAGGCGATCGAGCTTCTCCGCGAACGCGCGCTTATTGCCGACAAGGGGGAAGTGCCTGTGCTGGAGCGCATGGCTGAAAAGCGCGCCCGCCAGTGGGACGGCTGGGAGCGGACGATCTGGGAAGCCAACCCCGCACCGTGGGGTGACCCCAAGCAGGGGCTCATGCGCTACGCCGGCACGCTCCCAGATCTCGACAGCAAAGCCACCATATGGGATGTGCCAACCAGCATGAGAAACGTCGATGCTGAGTGCCGACTAGCAATCTCGATGGCCTACATCTACGCCGATGCCGCCACGGAGGACGGACTATGAGCACCGGAGCAATGCGGCGAGCCCAGCTCGTCACCCCTTTCGGCGTCGGTGCAATGAGCGTGCTCGTCAACGGCACCTCGGTGATCACCGCCGGGCTCGATCACTGGTATGAGTCCGGTGACGCCAGCTCGCTCGCTCTGGAGGAGTACCAGGAGCACGACTGGCGGCTCGAAGCGCGCCTCCGAGTCTCGGAGTTCCGGCTGCCCCCAGACTTCCGCTACCAGGGACAGGGCAACGACAACCGAAACGTCAAGCTGACCGTGCCGGTGCTGCGTTTTCCCCGCTGGTGCTTCTGCATGTTCTGCAAGCGAATGGAACTCTCCACCCTCACCATGCAGCAGCCCATGGTCTGCAAGGACAAGAAGCACGCTGACTGGAAGTACAAGCCCCGCATGTCGCAGGTTCCGTTCGTCGCGGTCTGCGCTGATGGGCACCTGGATGACTTCCCGTTCGACAAATGGGTGCACCGAGCACATCGGCCGTCGTGCAATGGGACTCTGCGCTTGAAGTCCCTCGGGGGCGGTGGCCTTGAGGGTCAGCGCGTGGTGTGCGATGGCTGCCAGAGGGAGAGGACGCTGCGAGGCATCACCGAAGCTCGCTTCGTCAACGGCGAAGAACACAGCAACCTGAGCGACCAGCTCTCGTCGCCCGACGATCCGTACCTCTGCACGGGAGCCCGGCCTTGGCTAGCGAAGCTCGAAGGTGCCTGCGGCCAGCCCACGCGCGGAGCCCTGCGCGCGGCGGGCAACGTCTACTTCCCTAAGGTTGAGTCCTCGATCTACCTGCCGCGCAAGGAGGGTGCAGTCAGCGAGGAAATGCACGAGCTGATGCGCCACCCGGCTGTTAGCGGCACTATGCGAACCCTCCACAGTATTTTTGGTGCCGAACTCGACGTCGAGATGCTCCGTGCCCAGTTGCTCAAGAACGTTCCGCCCGAGCTCTTCGGCCCGATCTCCAACGAAGAGCTAATCGCTGGCTACTGCGATCTCCTTGGCGTCGGCGAGGACGAACCGAAGTCGGGCGAGGAGTCCGACGCCGAGCTGCTCACCGGCGACGACGAGTGGCGTTACCCGGAGTTCCAGCACATCCGCGAGACTCCGAAGGACGACTACCTGACGGCAACCAACCCCGGCATCCACGCCGACCTCCACCCCCATCTGGAGCGGGTCCGCTCGGTCGATGTCCTCCGCGAAACCAGAGCGCTGCGCGGCTTCACCCGGGTCCGGGACGATGTGCTGAAGCTAAGTGTAGGCAAGAAGTTGCTGCGGCGAGAGCCGCTTCCGCCGGTCCAAGACTGGCTGCCCGCCTACGTCGTCAAGGGCGAGGGCATCTACTTCGAACTCGATCCTGGGCGCCTGGCAGCCTGGGAAGCCCGAGCCGAGGTACAAGCCCGCGCCCAGAAGATCACCGACCACTACGGGCAGGTCGCCTCGCAGCGCGGACTTCAAGATCGGACGCTGCGCCCGCGCTTTGTACTCCTCCACACGCTCGGGCACCTGCTCATAAATGAGCTTGTCTTCGCCTGTGGATACAGCTCGGCCTCACTCCGCGAGCGACTCTACGTGTCCACGGCGGATGGCCGAGAGATGGCAGGGCTGCTGATCTACACGGCAGCCGGCGACTCTGAAGGCACGATGGGCGGTCTGGTGCGCATGGCGCGCCCGGACAACCTGCGGTCTGTCTTCGCCTCAGCGATTTCAGACGCGCGCTGGTGCTCAACTGACCCGGTCTGTATGGATGCCGGGGAGAAGGGGCAAGGCCCTGACTCCTGCAACCTCGCGGCTTGTCACGGCTGCGCGCTCCTGCCGGAGACTAGCTGTGAGGAGTTCAATCGATTCCTCGACCGGGGCATGGTGATTGGGACTTTCGAGGACCCATTGCTTGGATACTTCGCTGATCTCTCCGCGTGATTCAGGAGATACTTCCTGCCAGCGTGCTTCGTCAGCCCGTAACCAGCCGCGTTGGGTCAGGGCCTGGCCAAGCTCAGGGGCCGAACATCGGGCAGAAGGTGTGCCGGACCGGACCCCGACATCGCGGAAACTCGAAACGATCCGGCCGGACCGTCAGCCCTATCAAACGCGGCCGAATGACGACTGCCGGTGGGGATAGCCCGCTTTCAGCGACCACATTTTTCGCGGCGCACGGCTGGTCGAGCTCCACGAGCCCGACCTTACGCACATCGTGAAGTGTGGAGCCGAGCCGACGAGGGGGAGTTGTTCGATGGTATGCACGACCTGTCGTCGTGACGTGGTCTCTGTTGAGCCCAGGACAGGACCCATCGTCGCGCGCGTGCAGGCTGACGTCGCGTCGGCGCCCGAAGAATCGTCCAAGACTTGTGAGGTGCGACCCTGCGGAGGGTGCCAACACTGCGGGCGAGCGGAGTCCTGCCGCCGCCCGACCCTCTGCGGAGAGACGCCGCCGCGGGCGAGTCCGCGTCGGTGCCGCGGTCGCGCAGCGCGTCAACGCAGCGGCGAGTTTGACTCTTCCACCGTGTCCGGGGCTATCCATGGATGCGCGAGCTGTAGTCGATCAGAGTGTCCGCCCGCTGGCTCAGCTGAGCGGGACGAGCGTGCCCTCGCCGACGTTCAGGTAGACCGCAGGGGGTGACGTCGGTGTCAGCGTTCTGTGATCGCTCGATCAGCTGGTCACATGGGCACCAACATGCGCTCTTCGTCTTGCCGCTGCGTCCCCGAACTGCGCGGTTCGAGCAGGGCTGCAGTTGACAGGCATGCATAGATCGGCCCGGCCTTCCCGGCGGGCGGGCCGGGCCGATCGCCGAGTCTTCGCGGGGGGAATGATCAGCGCAAGCCGATGCGATCCGAGCAGGCGGGCCAGGCTCGCCAGCCCTGGCTGTTCTGCACGCGCTCGGCGACGCGGATCTGCTCGCCCTTCGTGGCTCGGTGCGCGAACCGCGCGAACTTGCCGCCGCCGTAGCCGCGCCACGTGGAGCCGCTGAACTGCAGGCCGCCGTAGTAGCCGTTGCCGGTGTTGATGTGCCATCGACCGCCGGACTCGCACTGGGCCAGCCTGTCCCAGACTCGTCCGGACGCCGCGTTGGCGGAGCTCGCGGGCCCCACGACACTGAGCGCGCTCGCCACGAGCAGCGTGAGCAGCATCAGCAGACCGGCGCGCGTCATCCTCATTTCGGACATGGTTGATCCCTTCCACGCCTACGAGGTGAGCTGTCGGGTTCGGGCGGAAGTTGCCCGGCCGCGCGTGAGGCGGCTTCACCCCAAGGAACCGATCTGGCCGGCTCCGGGAATTGGGTCCCCCGCTCCTGCCTGTCAACGGTGGACTGGGCGCACCGGCAGGCAGGATTCGGCGTCCGGTGGCCACCCCCGGCAGTAACGCGGGGACCCATCCAGAGTGCGAGAGATGCCGGGGTCAGCCAAATCAGCAAAGGCCAAGAGGGGGCTGCTGCACGACTCCCCGGGGCGTGTCGGACCCCGCTTTGTCGCGGATCGCCCGCTTTCACGCGCCATGCAGTGCCCAGGCGTGTGCCCGTTCTCACAGGGCTTCCTGCGCGAGCCCGCGCACGGTATGCCCGGTTTCAGCAGAGTCGCCGGCCGTCGCACTTCTGCTGCGACGATCGGTCAGTCGTGCCGGAAGCCGCCCATGAAGCGGCGGAAGAGACCGCCACGGCGGGCAAGCGGCGGCGCTGGTGGAGGCGTCGTCGCCTTCCGGGTCGCGATGGGCTTGTCGTAGTCGGTCCGGACGATCGCCTCGATGATCTGCTCGTCGGTGTAGTCGGCCGAGCCCTCGATAACGGGCACGTAGCCGACGAGCATCCCGTTGCGCATCACCTGCGCCTCGAGCTCGGCGGTGTTGTCGGAGTCCCACGTGGCCTCGCGGCCGTCGGGGAGCTTCACGACGATGCCGAACTGGTAGACGCCCACCCGGGCCAGGTCCGCGTTGGTGCCGCGGTCGCGCAGCGCGTCGACGACACGGCGAGCCTTGATCTCTTCCACGTGTTCGAGACTAGCCAGGGATCTGGAGTCGGCTGTTCACCCGAGTGTCCGTCCGCCGGCTCAGCCCAGCGGGACGGACATCACCTCGCCCTTGTTCGGGCACACTGCGCAGGTGGTGACATAGGCGTTGGAGCCCTTGAAGGCCACGCCGTACGGCGCGAACAGGCCCGCTGCCACCGCGGGGTGGGTGGTCCCGCCGGGCACGACCTGCCGCAGCGACCCGATCGGCGGACCGCCCGAGGCGAGGCCGGCGTCGGAGATCTGCACCGCGTAGAGCGTCCCGTTGTGCCAACCGAGGTCTGTGACGTTGGTCAGCCCGCTCGCGTAGACCGTCGGCGCCTCACCGGGCACCGCGCGGTAGATCTGCGCCGCGTTCATCACGAACGGGAAGCCGGTCAGCTGGCTGATGTAGTAGGCGCCGTCGGGCCCCTTGACCACGGAGGTGGGGACGGCCTGGAACTCGTCCGAGCCGGCGTACGACCGGTCGGGGAAGACGGCCAGGACCTTGACCCCGCGGTCGCGGTGCACCTTCAGCCAGTCGTTGCCGCCGGCATCGGTGACCAGGAACTTCTTCTTCTTCTTCAGCACGGAGACTGGGTTGCTGTCCGGCGCGGTGGGGTGCGGGTTCTCCCTGGCCTCGAAGCCGCCCAGGTCGGCGATCTCCTTCAGCTCACCGTCCTGGTGGCCGCCACGCAGGTTCGCGGCGACCAGCATGGCCATCCACCGGCCCTTCTTCGGCAGGTCCTCGCGCACCGCCGGGTCGGCGCCCAGCCCGACCGTGAACGCGATGCGGTGGTCGCCGTACGGGATCACGTCGGACGGGCCGATGGCTCCGGCTCCGTCCTTGTCCGCCAACGAGGGGAGCTTCTTGACCAGGCGCTCCAGGTTGCCTCCGCGGAGCCGGGTGATCGCCCCCGACTTGCCGAAGCACACCGGTGACCCCTCGGGACCGGGCATGCACGGGCCCTTCCCGCCGACGCCGGCCTCGGCGATGAGGAAGCCGACGCCCTTCTTGAAGGTGATCTGGCGGGGGTTGTCGAGCCCGGAGGCCACGCTCACCGGGGCGGAGGACCGCGGCTGCGCGGTCTCTGCCACCGAAGCAGCAGGGACGACAGCCAGGGGGAGGGCTATCGCCGCCCCCGCGATGAGAAGGGCCTGGATCGGAGACTTCGAGCGCACCATGATCTCTCCCGGTCGTCGACAGATGGACTCAGTCGACCCCGCGAGATACGGACCGTCCAGTCGTCCGAAGTGACTACTGCGGAGGGCAGGGGTGCGGCGTAGCGTGGAGAGCTTCTCGCGTGCCGGCAACAGGTCGAACGGCGTCAGTCCACGTCCCGCGCCAGGAGCTCGTCCCACGTCTCCCTACGTACGACGAGGCGCGCCCGCCCGTCGCCCGCGAACACCACCGGGATCCTCCGGTTGCCGTTGTAGTTGTTGGCCATCGTGAAGCAGTAGGCCCCGGTCGCGGGGACGGCGAGCAGGTCACCCACCGCAGGGCTTGCGAGGTCGACCCCGTCGACGAGGACGTCGCCGCTCTCGCAGTGCCGGCCGACGACGGTGACGCGCTCGAGGTCCGGGCCGTCGAAGCGGCCGACGACGCCGGCCTCGAAGCGCTGCCCGAACAGCGCGACCTCGAGGTTGTCGCCCATGCCGCCGTCGACGGCGACGAACGTGCTTCCGCCGCGCTTGACGGTCGTGACCCGGTAGAGCGTGCACGCGGCGGTCGCGACCATGCTGCGCCCCGGCTCGATGATGATCTCCGCGTCGGCGGGCAGGTGCTGCTCGGCGGCACCGACCAGCGCGTCGAGGTAGCTCCCCGCGCTCGGTGGGTCGTCGGACCAGGTGTAGCGCGCGCCCAGACCCCCGCCCAGGTCGTAGACCGGAAAGTCGCCGAGCGCCGCGAGCGGTGCCACCGACCGGGCGAAGGGATCCACGTCGAGGATCTGGGATCCGACGTGGACGTGCAGCCCGCGCATCCGCAGCTTCGGGCTGCGCGAGATGCGCTCGATCAGCGGCGCGGCCTGGGTCGGCGCGAGGCCGAACTTGGAGCCGACGTGACCCGTCTGCACGTGGCTGTGCGTGTCGGCGGTGACGCCCGGGATGACTCGGACGAGGACCTCCTGGCGGGCGCCGGCGCTGACGATGGCCTCGAGCCGGTCCACGTCGTCGGCGTTGTCCACGACGACGAGGCCGAGCCGGTGCTCGATCGCCAGGGCGATCTCCTCGTCGGTCTTCGCGTTCCCGTGCAGGACGACCAGTCCCGGGTCCACGCCGGCCTTCAGGGCGCTGAGGATCTCGCCGCCACCCGCCGCGTCGAGACCGAGTCCTTCCTCGACCATCACCCGCTGCACCGCGGTGCTGGGGAACGCCTTGGAGGCGAAGACCACCCGGGACCTCGCCCACCGGGCAGCCAGCTCGCCGGCGTACTCACGCGCGCGCTCGCGCAGGGCCTGCTCCGCGACGACCAGCACGGGCGTGCCGAACTCGTCGGCGAGGGCGTCGGCGCGGCAGCCTCCGACGACCAGCGTCCCGTCCGCGGCGAGCGAGCTGCCGGGCGGGAACAGGGAGAGCAGGTCGGCCGTCACCGGCGCTCAGGTCCGGACCGCCCGGTCGGCAAGCTCCTCCGCCTTCTGCCGCGGTACGACGACGACCGGGACGGGGGAGTGGCGCATGATCTTGGTCGCCCGCGAGCCGAGGAACACGCGTGCCGCCGGCCCCAGCTCGCTCGATCCCATCACCAGCACGTCACCGTCGCGCCAACCGACGTCGTCGATCGCCTCCACCCAGCTGCGACCCCGGCCGATGACGGTCTCGACGTCGTGCGGCACCTCCGCGAGCTCCTGGACCTGGGCGAGTGCGGCGCCGGCGGACTGCCTGACCTTCTCCGTCCACTCCTGCAGGACCAGGTCCTCGGAGTCGGTGCCGAGCGTGGTCGTGTAGTCCGGTCGCGACCAGACCGCGAACGACGCGATCCGCAGCGCGGCATGCATCAGAGCGGCGACGGAGCCGGCCGCCACCACGAGGCTCTCGGCCTGGCTCGACTCGCCGTACGCAACGGTCACCCGGTCCACCGTGCCGCCCGGCCGGCAGCGGTACCCCCGCGGTGCCACCGCGAGGGGGACCGGGGAGCTGTGCAGGAGGCGGTCGCTGACGCTCCCGAGGGCGATGTGCCCGAACCCGCCGGCCGAGGACGAGCCGAGCACGACCAGGTCGGCCGCCCGCCGTGCGGCGAGCTCCAGCAGGCCGACCGGCGCCGAGCGGGCACTGTGCCTGACGAACCTGGCCGGGACGTCGGCCGGGATGCCGGCTCTCGCCTGGTCGAGCGCGCTGTCCGCCGTGTCGTTCAGGGCGCTGCGGTACTCCGCGTCGATCCGTGCCATGCCGGGGACCCAGGGCGCAGGCACGACGCACGTCACCAGCAGGTCCTCGCCGGACGAGCGCGCCAGCATGACGCCGAGGTTGAGGGCGGCGCCACCCCGCTCATCGGTGGCGTAGCCCACGATGATCGTCATGGCCGTTGTCTCCTAGTCGTGGATGAGCCCGACGTGCTCGTGCCGACCGAGGTGGGAGTGCTTGAAGCCGTAGAGGAAGTACCACACCAGGGCGACCGAGACCCAGATCAGGAAGACCCAGATCGTGACCGCCCGCAGGTCGAGGATGATCCAGAGGCTCCCGGCGATCGAGAGCACCGGGGTCACCGGGTAGAACGGCACCTTGAAGCCGCGTGGCAGCTCGGGGTGCGTCCGGCGGAGCACCATCACGCCGATCGAGACGACCAGGAAGGCGACCAGCGTGCCGATGCTGGTCATCTCGGCCAGGAAGTTGATCGGGATGAGCCCGGCGAGCAGCGCGATGACGACCGCGACGATGATGGTGTTCGGCACCGGTGTCAGCGTGCGGGGGTTCACCTTGTGGAACAGCTCGGGAAGCATGCCGTCGCGGGACATCGCGAAGAGGATGCGGGTCTGTCCGTAGATCACGACGAGCGTGACGCTGAAGATCGAGATCACCGCACCCGCCGCCAGGACCGTGCCCGGCCAGCTCGACCCGGTCACGTCCTCGAGGATCGCGGCCAGCCCGGCCTCCTGGCCCTCGAAGTCCGTGTACTTCTGGGCGGCGACCGCCACCACCGAGACCGCGATGTACAGCGTGGTGACGACCACCAGCGCGATCAGGATGGCCAGCGGCAACGTCCGCCGTGGGTCCTTCACCTCCTCGCCGGCGGTCGAGACGGCGTCGAGACCGATGTAGGAGAAGAAGATGATTCCCGCCGCCGACGTGATGCCGGCGAGGCCGAACGGTGCGAACGGCTCGAGGTTGGCGGAGTTCCAGCCACCGATTCCGATCACGATGAACATCAGCAGGACGGTGATCTTGATGAGCACCATGATCGCGTTGGTCTTGGCTGACTCACTGGTCCCGCGGATCAGGAGCAGCGTGCACAGCAGCACCAGGAGCACCGCCGGCAGGTTGAACACGCCGCCCTGCTCGGGGGCCTGCGAGAGGCTGTCGGGGAGAGCGACGCCGAACAGGTTGTCGACGAGCGCGTTGATGTACTCCGACCACCCCACGGCCACCGCGGCGGCCGAGACGCCGTACTCCAGCAGCAGGCAGGCGGCGACGCCGACCGCCGGGAGCTCGCCGAGCGTGGCGTAGGCGTAGGAGTACGACGAGCCGGACACCGGCACCGCGCTGGCGAGCTCGGCGTAGCAGACCGCGGTCAGACCGGCGACCGTGCCCGCGATCACGAAGGAGATGATCACCGCGGGGCCGGCGACGGGTACCGCCTGCGAGAGCACGAAGAAGATTCCCGTGCCGATCGTGGCTCCCACGCCGAACATCGAGAGCTGGAACAGGCCGATCGACCTGGCCAGCTCGCTACCGCCGGTGTCGGCCCCGGACTCGGCTGACATCTCCGGAACCGGCTTGCGGCGGAACAGCTGCTTGACTGTCGGCATCGTCCCTCCTCCGCGGAGGGCCCAGGGCAGCGGCGCGACTCCGCTCCTGACCCAGTCTCGCTCTCACCGATGCCCTCGCGCATCATCCGCCTCGGACGATGCTGCCGCCGTGTCGACTCCCAGGTCTCGACCTGAGGCCGTCCGTGGCCCAGGATGGAGCCTCCTCGGGCGCTCGGGCCCGGGCTGACCTTCTCGGGAGATGCCTTGTCCAGGATCAGTGGACTCGTCCTTGCCGTGACGACCGCGGTCACGGCCACCAGCGGCCTCGTCGCCACGAACCTCACCACCGCACCGGCCGCCCAGGTCGCGCAGACGCAGGCGGCCGACCCGGCGCTGACGTTGGCGATCGACACGATCCTCGCCGACCCGCGGTTCACCGGGTCGATGGTGTCGGTCGCGGTGCGCGACGCGAACACCGGCGAGGCGCTCTACGAGCGCAACACGGGCCAGCGGCTCAACCCGGCGTCGAACATGAAGCTGTTCACCTCGGCGGCGGCGATGGACGCGCTCGGGCCGGACCACCGGTTCACGACCGACGTGCTGGCGACGGCTCCGGTGGTGGGCGGCAAGGTGCGGTCGGACCTGTTCCTGCGCGGGGGTGGCGACCCGACGATGCTGGCCGAGGACTACCGCGACCTGGCCGCGCAGCTCAAGGCGGCGGGGGTGCAGCGGGTCGACGGCAACCTCGTGGCCGACGACTCCTACTTCGACGACGTACCCCTGGCGACGGCGTGGAGCTGGGACGACGAGCCCTACTACTACAGCGCGGTCACGTCGGCGCTGACCGTGGCGCCGGACACCGACTACGACTCCGGTACGGCGATCGTGGAGACGAGCCCCGGAAGCCCGGGCGCCAAGCCGACGGTCGCGCTGCAGCCGGCGACCGACGCGGTCACGATCGTCAACAACGCGACGACCGGCGCGGCCGGGTCGGCCAACACGCTGTCGGTCGAGCGGGAGCACGCAAGCGACAAGGTGTTCGTGACCGGCAGCATCCCGGCCGGCGCGAGCATCAACCAGGAGTGGGTGACGGTGCCCGACCCGACGACCTACGCCGCGGACGTCTTCGCCCGCGCCCTCAGGGCCCAGGGGATCACGGTCAGCGGCGCGGTCAGGGAGGGCGCCACCCCGGGCGCTGCGAAGGTGCTCGCCAGCCACGACTCGATGGCGCTGTCGGGGCTGCTCGTCCCGTTCATGAAGCTCTCCAACAACATGCACGCCGAGGCGCTCGTCAAGACCCTGGGCGCGGAGGCGACCGGCACCGGCAGCTGGCAGGCCGGGCTCGCCCAGGTACGTGCGTACGCCCAGGAGAAGGGCGTCGACACGAACGTCATCCGGATCTCCGACGGTTCTGGCCTGAGCCGGTTCGACCTGCTGACCACGGACGCCGTGGCCGACCTGCTGGTCGCGGCGAAGCAGGAGCCCTGGTTCCAGGCCTGGTACGACGCCCTCCCGATCGCCGGTAACGCCGACCGGTTCACCGGCGGCACGCTGCGCAGCCGGATGCGCAACACCGCGGCCACCGACAACCTGCACGGCAAGACGGGGTCGATGACCTCGGTGACGGCGCTGTCCGGCTACGTCTCCAACGCCGACGGCCGCGAGCTGGTGTTCTCGATGATCAGCAACAACTACCTGGCGAGCCCGCGCAGCCAGGAGGACGCGCTCGGCGTCACGCTCGCGCAGTGGAGCGAGGCCGACGGTGCGGCGCCGCCGACGGCGGACTCCCGCAGCCTGCGCCGGAGCACCGACTACGGACCCGCCGACATCGAGTGCTCGTGGGCCAAGGCATGCTGATCGGGTGACTTACTCCTATCTCTCCCACCTGGAGTGCTCGCGGACCGGCGAGCGGTACGACGCGGACGAGGTGCAGGGCGTCAGCAGGGTCGGCGCCCCGCTCCTCGTGCGCTACGACCTCGAGGCCGCCCGCGGGGCCGTCAGCCGCGACGAGGTGGAGCGCCGCCCGCACGACCTGTGGCGCTACCACGAGCTGCTCCCGGTCCGCGACGCTCGGCACGTCACGACGCTGGGGGAGGGGATGACACCGCTGCTGCCGATGACGACGTACGGCAGCCAGGTCGGCATCCCCCACCTGCTGATGAAGGACGAGGGCCTCGTCCCCACCGGCAGCTTCAAGGCACGCGGCGCGGCGGTCGGGGTGTCCCGCGCCCGCGAGCTCGGGGTCAAGGCGGTCGCGATGCCGACCAACGGCAACGCCGGCGCCGCGTGGTCGGTGTATGCCGCCCGCGCCGGGCTCGGCAGCCTGATCGTGATGCCGCAGGACGCCCCGGAGATCACCCGCCGCGAGTGCGTCGTCTCGGGCGCCGAGCTGTACCTCGTCGACGGCCTGATCAACCACGCCGGCGCGCTGGTCAAGGCGGCGGTCGAGCAGCGCACCGGCTACCAGGAGGTCTCCACCCTCAAGGAGCCGTACCGCATCGAGGGCAAGAAGACGATGGGCTACGAGATCGCCGAGCAGCTCGGCTGGCAGGTGCCCGACGTGATCCTCTACCCGGCCGGCGGCGGCGTCGGCCTCATCGGGATCCACAAGGCGATGCTCGAGATGCAGCAGCTCGGCTGGATCGGCGACAAGCTGCCGCGCCTCGTCGCCGTCCAGGCCGAGGGCTGCCGGCCGATCGTCGACGCGTTCGAGCAGGGCAAGGACGAGTCCGAGCTCAAGGACGGCACGCACACGCTCGCGTTCGGGATCAACGTGCCCAAGGCGCTCGGCGACTTCCTGGTCCTCCAGGCCGTCCGCGAGTCGGGCGGTACGGCGGTCGCCGTCACCGACGACGACATCCTGGCCGAGCTCGCCACGCTCGCCGCCGCCGAGGGGTCGTGGGTGTGCCCCGAGGGGGCTGCCTGCTTCGCCGCGGCGCGCCGGCTGCGCGAGGACGGCTGGATCCGCGAGGACGAGCAGGTCGTCGTGCTCAACACCGGCACCGGCCTGAAGTACCCCGAGACCGTCGGCGTCGTCGTCCCGGTCCTCGCCCGCGACGGCCAGGTGCCCGCGCGATGAGCATCACCGAGCAGGATCTCGTACACCTCCGGCGTTGTGTCGAGCTCGCCCGGGAGGGGATCGAGGCCGGCGACGAGCCGTTCGGGTCCGTGCTGGTCGACGCCGACGGCGAGGTGCGCTTCGAGGACCGCAACCGCGTCGCCGGCGGGGACGAGACGCGGCACCCGGAGTTCGAGATCGCCCGCTGGGCCGCCGAGCACCTCACGCCCGACGAGCGCGCGGCCGCGACCGTCTACACCTCCGGCGAGCACTGCCCGATGTGCTCGGCCGCCCACGGCTGGGTCGGCCTCGGCCGCATCGTCTACGTCGCCTCCTCGGCGATGCTGACCGGCTGGCTCACCGAGTGGGGCGTCGCGCCGGGACCGGTCGCGCCGCTGCCCGTCCAGGACGTCGTGCGCGACGCCGTCGTCGACGGCCCGGCCCCCGAGCTCGTCGAGGAGATCAAGGAGCTGCAGCGGCGCCGGTTCGGGTGAGCTACCGGCGGGGCCGACGGCGCCGCGTGGTGGGCAGCACCTGGGTCTCGTCCTCCGGGCCGGGCTCCGGCGCGCCCGGGGGAGCCGGCACCACCGGCGGCCGCAGCGAGGTCGCCGGCAGCGCGAGCCGCACCTGACGCCGCACCCGCTCGTCGAGGTCGAGCTCGCGCAGCGTGCGGCGCACGGTGGACAGCACCGCGGCGTGCAGCTCGAGGAGGTCGCGGCCGATGTCCGCGGCCATCATCTCCTCGAGCCGGGCACGCGCCTCGTGCACGCCGTCGAGGGCCGCCCGCACGACCTCGGCGTCCTCGGGCGACGGCCGCCGGGTCGGGTCCGCGTCGTCACGCACCATCTGGCCGAAGGCGTCGATGCCGCCGGCGAGCTCGCGGAACGTCTCCGCCAGGCCGAGCAGCACGTCCTCGGCCACCTCGTCGTCCAGCCACGGCGCGCCGTACGACGTGTCGGCCAGCGCCCGCAGCATCGCGCGCACCGCCACCGCGGTGTGCTCGAGCGACTCGAGCCCCTGGCGCAGCCCGGGCTCGACCCGGGCGGTGCCGACCGCGCGCACGTTGAGCCGTCGGCCCTCCTCGGCGCGCACCAAGAGCTCGTCGATGCGGGGTACGTCGCGGGTGATGGCGCGGCTCTCGTCGTGCCAGCCCCGCGCCGCCGCGGCGAGGTCGCCCTTGCGCTCGGCCAGCTCGCCGAGCTCGTCGGCAGCCCGGCCGAGCAGCTCGCTGAGGTCGTCCGCGAGTCCGTCGATGGCCGCGCCGGCGTCGCTGCTGACCACCTGGGGCGGGAACAGCAGGTTCGCGACGATCGCGACCGCGGCGCCGACCAGAGTCTCCGCGATGCGCTGGCTCGCGGCGTGCTCGGCCCCGAGCGTTCCGACGCCGAGGACGAGCATGCCGCTGATCGCCACCTCGACGAGGTTCGAGCGAAGCCGGAGCGCCTGGCCCAGCGTGATCGCCACGAAGATGAGCAGCCCGAGCGTCCACCAGGTCAACGGCACCAAGGTGGCGAACACGACCGCGAGCGACACCCCCGACACCACCGCCACCACCCGGTCGAGGCCGCTGGCCAGGAGCGACACCGGCGTCACCTGGACGACGAGCATCGCGGTGAGCGGAGCCAGCAACGGCTGCGTTCCGGGGAAGATCAGGATGGCGACCACGTAGCTGGCCGTCGCCGCCACCGTGATCCGCAGCGACCACAGCAGGGCGGCGCGACCGTCGCGGCGGAGCCGATCGAGCTCCCGCCTCCCGAGGTGTCGCCAGCGGTCCAGCACCGTCCCATCCTTCCGCGCGCAGCCCCGCGCGGCCAACCGCCGTACCGTCGGCGGCCCGTGACATCCTGCGGGCGTGACCCTGCAGATCCATCGCGCCGAGCGGACGGACCTGCTGGCCGACGGGCTGGCGGGCCTCCTCGCCACGCCCCTCGACGACCCGTTCGCCGAGGAGCTCGTGGTCGTGCCGGCCCGCGGCGTCGAGCGCTGGCTGACCCAGCGGCTTTCGCACCGGCTCGGCGTCGGTGAGCGCGGCGGCGACGGCGTCTGCGCGGGCGTCCGCTTCCTCAGCCCGCACTCCCTCGTGGCGCTGCTGCTCGGCAAGGAGCGCGACGACCCGTGGGACCCCGACCGGCTGGTGTGGCCGCTGCTCGAGGTCGTCGACGGCTCCCTCGACGAGCCCTGGTGCCGCACGCTCGCGACCCACCTCGGGCACGGCGTCCCCGGCGACGAGGGCACGCTGCGGCGCAGCCGCCGCTACTCCGTCGCGCGCCGGCTGGCCGGGCTGTTCGCGTCGTACGCCGTGCAACGGCCGCAGGTCGTCACCGACTGGCGCGAGGGACGCGACACCGACGGCGTCGGCCACCCGGTCGAGGACGACCTGGCCTGGCAGCCCGAGCTGTGGCGCCGGCTCGTCGCCCGCGTCGACGCCGCGCCACCCGACGTCCGCCACGCCGAGACGCTCGACCGGCTCCGCGCCGGCGGCGAGGGGCTCGACCTGCCGCCGCGGCTGTCGCTGTTCGGGCACACCCGGCTGCCCCGCACCGAGGTCGAGCTGCTCACCGCCCTGGGCGTGCTGCGCGACGTGCACCTGTGGCTGCCCCAGGTCTCCTCGCGGCTGTGGGACGACCTCGCCCCTGACGCCGGCGGTCCGGTGGCCCGCGCCGACGACCGGTCGATCCTGCGCGTCGGCCACCCCCTGCTCGGGTCGCTCGGCCGCGACGCACGCGAGCTGCAGCGCACCCTGGGCGACACCCCCTCGACCACCACGACCGCGGCGGCGGCCACCACCGGCGCGGCCGGCACCGACCTGCTCGGCTGGCTGCACGACGACCTGCGCGCCAACGCCGAGCCCGACGCCGCCACTCGCACCGCCCGCATCCTCGACCCCGCCGACCGGTCGGTCCAGGTGCACGCCTGCCACGGCGCCGCCCGGCAGGTCGACGTGCTGCGCGAGGTGCTCGTCGGGTTGCTCGAGGACGACCCCACCCTCGAGCCGCGCGACATCCTCGTGATGTGTCCCGACATCGAGGCGTTCGCCCCGCTCGTCCAGGCCGGTTTCGGCCTCGCCGACCTTCCGGGTGAGCGGCCGGGCCACCCCGGTCACCGGCTCCGCCTGCGGCTCGCCGACCGAGCCCTTGCCAGCACCAACCCGCGGCTCGCCGTCGCCGCCACCCTCACCGAGCTCGCCGGCGGCCGCGTCACCGCCACCGAGGTGCTCGACCTCGCGACCGCCGAGCCGGTCCGCCGGCGCTTCGGCTTCAGCGACGACGACGTCGCCCAGCTCGCCGTGTGGGTCGAGCAGGCCGGCATCCGCTGGGGCGTGGACGCCGCCCACCGGCGGACCTACGACCTCGACCTCGCCGACAACACCTGGGCGGCCGGGCTCAGCCGCATCCTGCTCGGCGCCGCCGTCGCCGAGCACGAGGGCGGCGAGCACCGCGTCGTCGGCGACACCCTCCCCGTCGACGGCGTCTCCAGCGGCGGCATCGAGCTGGCCGGCAGCTTCGCGGAGTACGTCGACCGGCTGCGCACCTTCGTCGAGGCCGCCGACGCCGCCACCACCGTCGGCCAGTGGGTCCGCGCCCTGGCCGACGGCGTGCACGGCGTCACCGCGGTCGGCACTCGCGACCTGTGGCAGCAGGCCCAGTTCGACCGCGAGCTCGCCCGGATCGTCGACTCCGCCCGCGGCAGCGACAGCTGCGGTGGCAATGACGCCGCGACCGGCGGGGACGACGGCGACGCCGCCACCGGCCTGCTGCTCGCCGACGTGCGGCAGCTCCTCGCGCACCGGCTCGGGGGCCGGCCGACCCGCGCCAACTTCCGCACCGGCACGCTCACCGTCTGCACGATGGTCCCGATGCGCTCCGTGCCGCACCGGGTGGTCTGCCTGCTCGGCCTCGACGACGGGGTGTTCCCGCGCAGCACCTCGGTCGACGGCGACGACGTCCTGGCCCGGCACCCGATGACGGGGGAGCGCGACGT
Organism: Nocardioides iriomotensis; assembly: GCF_004168035.1. Lineage (GTDB taxonomy): Bacteria > Actinomycetota > Actinomycetes > Propionibacteriales > Nocardioidaceae > Nocardioides_B > Nocardioides_B iriomotensis. The sequence goes on from NZ_SDPU01000035.1 coordinate 450,500, forward strand.
GCGCAGCGAGGACCGCCAGCTGTTCCTCGACGCGATCATGGCCGCGACCGAGACGCTCGTCGTCACCTACACCGGCGCCAACGAGCACACCGGGGCGGAGCGGCCGCCCGCCGTACCCCTCGGCGAGCTGCTCGACGCCCTCGACACCACGGCGGCCACCGGCGAGGTCTCGACAGGCTCGACCGGCCGCCGGGTCCGCGACCACGTGGTCGTGCACCACCCGCTGCAGCCGTTCGACGCGCGCAACCTCGAGGCCGGTGCGCTGGTGCCCGACCGCGCGTTCAGCTTCGACCGGGCCGCCCTCGACGGGGCCACGGCCGCCCGCCGTCCGCGCGTGGCCGTCACCCGGCTCGTCACCACTCCGCTGCCCGCGGCGCCGAACGTTGACGTCGCCCTCGCCGACCTGCACGCCTTCCTCGCGCACCCCGTGCGCGCGTTCCTGCGCCAGCGGCTCGACGTCACCGCGCCGCTGGAGGCCGACGAGACGCTCGACGCCATCCCGATCACCCTCGACGGCCTGCAGACCTGGTCGATCGGCGACCGCCTCCTCGACCAGGTCCTCGCCGGGGTCAACCCGTTCACGGCCGCCCACGCCGAGCGGCTGCGCGGCGTCGTCCCGCCCGGTCCGCTCGGTGAGCGCACGCTCGTCGACGTCGACGCCAAGCTCCGCCCGATCGTGCGCTCCGCGCTCGGCCTGCGCCAGGGAGAGCCGCGCACGCTCGACGTCGACATCGACCTCGGCGACGGCCGCCGGCTCACCGGCACCGTCGGCAACGTCTGGGGCAACCGCCACGTGACCGTCACCTACTCCCGCCTCGCGGCCAAGCACCGGCTCGCCTCCTGGCTCGACCTGCTCGCCCTCAGCGCCGGGCGCCCCGACGAGAGCTGGACCGCCCACGCCCTCGGCCGGGGCCGCGCCGCGACGACCGTCGCCGAGGCCGGCCCTATCGACCACCGCGCCGAGACCTGGTTGCGCGAGATCGTCGCCCTCTACGACCGCGGCATGCGCGAGCCGCTCCCGCTGCCGGTCAAGACCGCCTGCTCCTGGGCCGAGGAACGCCTCAAGGGTGGCGGCCAGGAGTGGAAGGCGAAGCGCGACTGGGTCACCGACCGGTTCAGCCCCACCGGCATCCCCGGCGAGGACGCCGACCCCGCCCACGTCCAGGTGTACGGCGAGCACGCGCCGTTCGACGTCCTGACCGAGCCGGCGCGCCCCGACGAGGACTGGAGCAACGCGCCGCACAGGCTCGGGCAGTACTCCCTGCGTCTCTGGGGACCGCTCCTCGGCGGCGCCGAGCGGGTGAGCCACCTGTGAGCGACGAGAGCCAGGTGCCCAGCGTCTTCGACATCCGCGACCCGCTGCCCACCGGCACCACCCTGCTGGAGGCCAGCGCCGGCACCGGCAAGACCTGGACCATCGGCGCGCTGGTCACCCGGTTCGTCGCCGAAGGCGAGGCGCGATTGCCGGAGATGCTCGTCGTGACGTTCGGCCGCGCCGCCAGCCAGGAGCTGCGCGAGCGCGTCCGCGCCCAGCTCGTCGAGGCCGAGCGAGCCCTCGCCGACCCGGCGTCCGTGACCGAGCCGAGCGACCTGGTCGAGCTGCTGCTCGACGCCGACGACGCCACCCGCGAGAGCCGCCGGCTGCGGCTGCGCCAGGCGCTCGGCGACTTCGACGGCGCCACGATCGCCACCACCCACCAGTTCTGCCACCTCGTGCTGCGCAGCCTTGGCGTCGCCGGCGACACCGACGCCAACGCCACCCTGGTCGAGGACCTCGAGGACCTGCTCGGGGAGGTCGTCGACGACCTCTACCTCGCCCGCTACGGCGCGCGCGACACCGACCCGCCGTTCGACCACGCCTTCGCCCGCAAGCTGGCGCGCGCGGCGGCCAACGACCCGCAGGCCCGGCTCGAGCCCACGGACGCGCCGCAGGACCACACGGCGGGGGAGCGGGTCGCGTTCGCGTCTGCCGTCCGCGCCGAGCTCGACCGCCGCAAGCGGCGGCTCGGCGTCCTCTCCTACGACGACCTCCTGTCCCAGCTCGCGCACGCCCTCGCCGACGACGACGCCCCCGCGCGGCAGCGGATGCGCCGGCGCTGGAAGGTCGTCCTGGTCGACGAGTTCCAGGACACCGACCCGGTGCAGTGGCAGGTGCTCGACCGCGCGTTCACCGGCCACGCCCGGATGGTGCTGATCGGCGACCCCAAGCAGGCGATCTACGCCTTCCGCGGCGGCGACGTCACGACGTACCTCCAGGCCGCCGCCACCGCCACCACCCACCAGACCCTCGGTCGCAACTGGCGCTCCGACGCCGACCTGATCGCGCCGCTCCAGCTGATGCTCGGCGGTGCCGCGCTCGGCGACGAGCGCATCGTGGTGCGCGACGTCGAGGCCGAGCACCCCGGCACCCGGCTCGCCGGCGCCGGCGCACCGTTCCGGCTGCGGGTCGTGCGCAAGGACGTGCTCGGCGCCCGCAAGGACCTCACCGTCGCGCAGATCCGGCCGCACCTGTACGCCGACGTGGCCCGCGACATCAAGCGGCTGCTCACCTCCGGCGCCACCTTCGACGGCGCCCCGCTGCAGCCCGCCGACGTCGCGGTCATCGCCTATCGCAACAACGACCTGCAGGCCGTCCAGCGTGCCCTCGCCGACGTCGGTGTCCCGGCGGTGGTCGCCGGCAGCGGCAGCGTGTTCGCAACCCCGGCCGCGACCGAGTGGCTGCGCCTGCTCGAGGCGCTGGAGCAGCCGCACCGGTCGTCCCGCGTGCGCAGCGCCGCGCTCACGTCGTTCTTCGGGTACGACGCCGCGACGCTCGACAGCGGCGGCGACGAGCTCACCGACCGGGTCGCCGAGACCGTGCGCGACTGGGGCGAGCTGTTCTCCGCGCGCGGGGTCGCGGCCGTCCTCGAGGCCGCCGTCACGCACGGCCTCACCGCACGGGTGCTCGCCCGGGTCGACGGCGAGCGGCTGCTCACCGACCTGCGTCACGTCGGGCAGTCGCTGCACGAGGCGGCGACCGACGACCGGCTCGGCCTGCTCGCGCTGCTCACCTGGCTGCGCGAGCAGATGGCCGACGACAAGCTCGAGGTCGCCTCCGACCGCACCCGGCGCCTCGACAGCGACGCGGTCGCGGTCCAGCTCGTCACGATCCACGGCAGCAAGGGCCTGGAGTACCCCGTCGTCTACCTCCCGACCCTGTGGGACCGCTACCCGCAGGAGCCCGACGTGCCGCTGTTCCACGCCGACGCCGACGACCCCGAGGCGCCGGGCCGGCGCTGCATCGACGTCGGTGGCAGCGGGCCGCAGTGGTCCGCCAACGTCGCGCGGGCCAAGGCGGAGGACGACGGCGAGTCGCTGCGGCTGCTCTACGTCGCGATGACCCGCGCCCGCTCCCAGGTCGTGGCGTGGTGGGCGCCCGCCCCCAAGAACACCCCGCGGTCGCCGCTCCAGCGGATGCTGTTCGGCCGCCGCCCCGGCGACCTCACCGTCAAGCCGGCGCAGGACCTGCACGACGAGGCCGACGTGGTCCGGATCCTCGACCTGGTCCGCCAGCTCGGCGGCGCCTGCTGGGAGGAGTCGCGGCTCGCCGACCTCCCCGACGCCGACCTCCCCGTCGACACCCGGCCGCTGACCGTGCGCTCGTTCACCCGTGAGGTCGACACCGCGTGGCGGCGCACGTCGTACTCCTCGCTCAGCGCCGCCGCCGCGACCGAGCCCGTGGCCGGCCGCGCGGCCGCCACCAGCGAGCCCGAGGAGCCACCGCGCGACGACGAGCCCGACCTCGCCGTGTCGGTCGCCGACGGGTCCGGCGAGCAACCGGGTGCGGCGCAGGGCGTGCCGTCGCCGATGGCCGACCTGCCGGTGGGCGCGACGTTCGGCTCGCTCGTGCACGCCGTGCTGGAGCATGCCGATCCGGCCGCGCCCGACTGGCGGGCCGAGCTGCGCGCGAGGATCGACGAGCAGTGGGTCTTCTGGCCGGTCGAGCTCGACCGCGACGAGCTGGCCGACGCGCTGGTGGCGGTGTGCGACAGCCCGCTCGGCCCGCTCGCCGGGGAGGCGACGCTGCGGCAGATCGGGCTGGGCGACCGGTTGCGCGAGATGGAGTTCGAGCTGCCGCTGTCGGGCGGCGACGTCCGCGGCTACGCACGCGGATCCGGCGGGTCCCGCGACGCCGTGGTGCTGGGCGACCTGGCGCCGCTGCTGCGCAAGCACCTGCCCGAGGGTGACCCGCTGCTCGGCTACGCCGACGCGCTGGCCGACCCGGCGCTCGGCGGCCAGGACCTGCGCGGCTACCTCACCGGCTCCGTCGACGTCGTGCTGCGCGTGCCGTCGGGTCGGGGCGCCGACGGACACCGCTACCTCGTGGTCGACTACAAGACCAACTGGCTGGGCGGGGTCCCGGGCGAGGCCGGCGACGACGGACCCGTGCTCACCTCCGACGACTACCGGCCGTCGGTGCTCGCGGCCGCGATGGGGCACTCCGACTACCCCCTCCAGGCGCTGCTGTACGCCGTCGTGCTGCACCGGTTCCTGCGCTGGCGGCTGCCCGGCTACGACCCGGCGAGGCACCTCGGCGGCGTGCTGTACCTCTACCTGCGCGGCATGTGCGGACCCGACACCCCGCGGGTCGACGGTCATCCGTGCGGGGTGTTCGCGTGGCAGCCCCCGGCGGCGCTCGTGGAGGCGTTGTCCGACCTGCTGGACGGTGAGGGATGAGCACCCCACCACGCCACTCGCTGCGCTCGCGCCGCGTCGGGGACCCCGCATGACCGACCTCTTCGAGCCGCTCGACACCGCCGACCGGCGGATCGCCCTGTCCGCCGACGGCGTGCTGCGCGCGTTCAACGACGCCGGCGTGCTCGAGGCCGCCGACGTGCACGTCGCCATCCAGGCCGGCCGGCTGACCGGCGAGACCGACGAGCGCGCGCTGCTGGCGGCCGCGCTGGCGGTCCGGGCGGTCCGGCACGGCTCGGTCAGCCTCGACCTGACCGCCCTCGACGACCTGGTGGCCGCGGCGCCCGGCCTGCCGTGGCCCGACGCCGGTGACTGGCCGACGGCGGTCTCGGACTCCCGGCTGGTGGCCGAGGGCGTGCTGCGGTGGGAGCACGACCTGGTGTACCTCGACCGCTACTGGCACCAGGAGCGCCAGCTCGTCGCGGACCTCGACGCGCGCCTGACCCGCCCGGCGCCCACCGTCGACCCCGTCACGCTTGACGCCGGCGTGCAGCGGGTGTTCCCCGGCGAGACCTACGGCGAGCAGCGCACCGCCGCCCGCCGCGCGGCCGCCGCCTGGACGACCGTGCTGACCGGCGGACCGGGCACCGGCAAGACCACCACGGTCGCCGGTCTGCTCGCGCTGCTGGCCGAACAGGCAGCACGCGTGGGACATCCGCGGCTGCGGATCGCGCTCACGGCGCCCACCGGCAAGGCGGCCGCCCGGCTGCAGGAGTCCGTCGCGCGCGAGCTGCGCGCGCTGCCGGCGGAGGACCAGGCGCGGGTCGGCACCGTCCAGGCCGTGACCATGCACCGGCTGCTCGGCACCCGGCGCGACAACGGCACCCGGTTCCGGCACCACCGCGGCAACCGGCTCCCGCACGACGTCGTGGTGGTCGACGAGTCGTCGATGGTGTCCCTGACGATGATGACCCGGCTGGTCGAGGCGGTGCGCCCCGAGGCGCGCCTGGTCCTCGTCGGCGACCCCGACCAGCTAGCGTCGGTCGAGGCCGGCGCCGTGCTGTCCGACCTGGTGGCCGGCCTCGCCGACCGCGACGACAGCCCGGTCGTGCGACTGGCGACGACGCACCGGTTCGGGGCCGAGATCGGCGCCCTGGCCGACGCGCTGCGAGCGGGCGACGCCGATCTGGTGATGGAGCGGCTGCGGGCGGGCGGATCCGGGGTGGAGTACGTCGAGAGTGACGACCCGGCGGCGCACGTCCAGGCGCGCGTGGTCGACGCGGCGCTCGCCGTACGCCGGCACGCCGAGGCGGGCGACGCGACCGAGGCCGTGCGTGCGCTCGACGCCCACCGCCTGCTGTGCGCGCACCGCGACGGGCCCTACGGCGTCGCGCACTGGAACCGCCAGGTCGAGCACTGGCTGGCCGAGGCCACCGGCGACCCGCTGCACGAGCGGATGTACGTCGGCCGGCCGCTGCTGGTGACGGCCAACGACTACGGCCTCGGCGTCTACAACGGCGACGCCGGCGTCGTGGTCCGTTCCGCCGAGGGCACGCGGGCGGTGATCGACGGGGCGCAGGGGCTGGCCGACTTCGCGCCGAGCCGGATGGCCGACGTCGAGACGATGTTCGCGACCACGATCCACAAGAGCCAGGGCAGCCAGGCGCGCGAGGTGACCGTGCTGCTGCCGCCCCCGGAGTCGCGGCTGCTCACGCGCGAGCTCTTCTACACCGCGGTGACTCGGGCGCAGGACACCGTCCGCGTCGTCGGCACCGAGGAGGCCGTGCGCGCCGCCGTCGGGCGACGCGCGCTGCGGGCGAGCGGGCTGCGCCAGCGACTGGGCTCCTGAGCCCGCGCGACCTCAGCCGCTCACGGCCCGTCCGGCGCGTCCGGGACGTCGCGCACCCCGCGTCCGGTCGCCAGGTCGGCCACCACGACCGGAGCCGGTGTGTGCTGGCGCAGCCAGGCGTCGACGTCCTCGGGTGCGGGCACGGGTCCGACGCCGTCGGCCAGGGCGACGTTGAGCACCGCCGCGCCGGTCTCGAGCGCGTGCAGCCCCTCGTGCAACCGCACCGGGTACCCGACCGGCAGGTGGTCCAGCGCCTCGTGGTGCCACAGGGTGGCATCGCCGCCGTCGAGGTACGCGACGACGACGACCTCGCGGCCGAGCACCTCCGCCACGGTGCCCGCCCGCCAGCCCCAGGGCCGGCGGCCGAGCTCGCGCAGGTGCAGGAATTGCACCTGGTGGCCGGGTCCGTAGTGTGCGCAGCGACGCATGGTGACCTCCGGGTCTCGTGGACCCGCGCAGGGAGGGTCCGCTGTTCCGCGGCCGGGCGGCCGCGGCGGGTCGTCCTCCGGGGCACCCGCAGCGGTGCGGGTTGCCGCCCAGCCAGCCGGGGCTTCGCGCTGGGGCTCGTGACCTGGGGAGAGGCTAGCGGTGACCGGGGACGGTCATAGGACGACGAGGTCGTACATCTCCCCGAGCGGGTCCGCGATCAGCTCGATCCGGGCACCGTCGGGGTCGGTGAAGTACATCGACGTGCCGCTCTCCAGCACGTACCCGACGCCGGCCTCGTCGAGCTTGCCGCGCAGGTGCTCCCAGCGTTCGGGCTCGACGGAGATGGCGAGGTGGTGCAGGCCGCCCAGCACCTCGGCGTAGGGCCCGAGGTCGAGGCCGGGCAGGTCGAAGAACGCCAGCAGGTTGCGGTTGCCGATGTCGAAGAAGAAGTGCGTGGAGCCGGGGTAGTCCCGGTTCTCGACGACCTCGGTCAGCGGGAACTCCAGCACGCCCTGGTAGAAGCGGATCGTGCGCGCGACGTCGGCGCAGATCAGCGCGGTGTGGTGCAGTCCGCGCGCCGAGGACGCCGGTCGGTCGTCGGTGCGGAGGTGCTCGTCGCGCAGCCGGGTCCGGTTCCGCGCGAGCTCGTCGAGGTCGGCAGGGGTGAGCATGCGTCACGGTCGCACCCCGGAGCGGGTCGGCGGAATGGCCCGATCGAGCGGGTCGTCACCGACCGATCGCCCGGGCCGCCAGCATCCGCCGTACGACGTCGGCGCGCTCGCGCACGCGGTTGCGCACCACGTCGAGGACATCCGGGCGCGCGGCGGCGTCGAGCAGCCGGTCGAGGTACGCCGCGTCGACGCCGACGACCGGGAACAGCGTGACGGTGATGAACCCGGCGTACTTCGAGCCGAACCGCGCCAGCCCCGGCAGCGCGGCGAGGAACTCGTCGGGCAGGCCGGCCACCGCGGGCTCCTGGCCCGCCACCCACACGGCGTGCGCCACGGCGCGGACACCCGGGAAGCCCAGGCGGGTCGGGTCGGTGAGCACGGCTTCCCAGCCCTCCCGCTTCGCCGCGGCGGCGGGCCGGCTGACCCGCGCGACGAGGGCGGACTGCCACGCGTCGGGGTTGCGGTCGCGACGCTCCAGCGCGTCGGCCTCGGTGAGGTCGAGCCGGCCGAGCTCCGCCAGCCGGGTGAGCCGGCGCCACTGGAGGTCGACGTCGTCGGGGCGGTCGGCGGCGACGCGGTCGAGGGTGGCGAGCTGCTGCTCGGTGGTCGCGGTGGCGGCCAGGCCGCGGGCTGCCGTCTGCCGGTGGTCGGGATGGTCGAGCAGACCGGTCGAGGCGTCGGCGAGCAGGGTGGTGAGGCGCGCACGGTCGGGTGCGGGCGCCCACTGCTCGGCGGTCTGGCGGGCGAGGGTGAGGACGGGCTCGACGACGCTGCCGGCGGTCTCGGTGCGGAGCACGCCGGCCGCGGTGGTGACGACGGCGTCGGCGCCGAGGAGCGCTCGGTTCATCAGGCCCCAGGCGGTGGTGACGGCGAGCGCGCGGTCGACGGGCCGGGGGAGTGCGCCGGCGTGCCGGGTGAGCAGGGCCAGCGACGAGTCGTCCGGTTGGGTCGCCGCGAAGGTGTGGTCGCCGGCGTTGAGCAGCACCAGCGCGTCGGTGGGTACGTCGTCGATCCGGACCTGCCCGGACAGCTCCACGTCGTGCCGGGCCCGGAGGGTGAGCACCTCGTCGCGGACGTCGTACACCGCGACGTCGAGGCGGTGCGTGAGCGGCCCGCGGCCGGCCGGTGGCTCGACCTCCAGGGCGACGCTCTCGCCGTCCCGACACGCGACCACGAGGTCCGTGCCCGCGGTGCCGAGCCAGCCGTCGACCCAGGGGGTCAGGTCGCGCCCGGTGGCGTCCTCGACCGCGCCGACCAGGTCGTCGAGCGTGGTGTTCTGCCAGGCGTGCTTGGCGAAGTAGCCCTGCAGGGCGGCGACGAACGCGTCCTCGCCGACCAGGTGCACGAGCTGGCGCAGCACCGAGGCGCCCTTGGGGTAGGTGATGGCGTCGACGGTGCTGCGGGTCGCCTCCACGTCGGGGATGTCGCGCTGGATCGGGTGCGTGGTGGGTGCCAGGTCGGCGGCGTACGCCCGGACCTTGTCGTTCACGGCGTCCGCGGCCCACACGTCGGCGAACTCCGTGACCCGCTCGGCGGCCCAGTGGCAGGCCCACTCCGCGAACGACTCGTTGAGCCACAGGTCGTCCCACCAGCGCATCGTGACCATGTCGCCGAACCACATGTGCGCCATCTCGTGCAGCAGCACCCGGGTGCGTCGCTCGCGCTCGGCCGCGGTCGGCGGGGTGCGGTAGAGGAACGTGTCGACCCAGGTGACCGAGCCGTAGTTCTCCATCGCGCCCGCGCCGAAGTCCGGCACGAACACCTGGTCGTAGCGGCGCTGCGGGAACGGCAGCGCGAACTGCTCGCCGAAGAACGTCAGCCCCGCCGCCGTCGTCGCGAACAGCTCCTCCGCGTCGCGCTCCAGCGCCTCGACCAGGGAGCGACGCGAGAACAGGCCGAGGTCGTAGCCGCCGCGTTCGCTGCGCAGCTCGTGGAACGGGCCTGCGTTGCAGACGACGTTGTACGTCGACAGGGGCGGCGTGTCCGCGAACCGCCAGGTGCGCGTCGCGCCCTCGCCCGTCACCTCGGCGGCGCCGCTGTTGCTCGTCGCGACCCATCGCTCCGGCACGACGGCCGTGACGGCGAAGACGGCCTTGAGGTCCGGCTGGTCGAAGCAGGCGAACACCCGCCGCGCCTCGTCCGGCTCGAACGTGGTCCACACGTAGACCTCCCCGTCGACCGGGTCGACCACGCGGTGCACACCGAGCGCGCTCGACGTCTCGCGCTGGACCGAGCGGACCACCAGCTCGTTGTGCGCGGCCAGGTCGGTGAGCCGGATCCGGTCACCCTCCACGGCGCCGGCCGGCAGCGGTGCGCCGTTCAGCGACGCATCGACGACCTCCGCCTGGCAGTCAACGAACGTCGTGGCGCCCGGGGTGGCCGCGAACGTGACGCGCGCCGTGGTGCGCAGCGCGTCCCCGTCGAGCAGGTCGGTGAAATCGAGCTCGACGTCGTACCTCCCGACGTCGAGGCCGGCGGCGCGCTCCGCCGCCTCGGTCCGCTTCAGGCTCGTGGGTGCGCTCACCCGGCCGAACCTACGCGAGCCGGTTCACCGGACGCCGGCCGGTCGCGGCCGGTAGCGTCGGCGGTCCGCGAGGACGGGCCTCGCGACGGGGGAACGAGGTGGGTCGTGCCGATCATGGTCCCGGAGGCGCCGTCGTTCACGACCTCCAGCGAGCGCGAGGTCTGGGAGCTGCTCCGCGAGCAGCTCGGCGACGACGACCTGCTGATCAGCGGGCAGCGGATCTCGGCGCGCGACAAGGACCACGAGATCGACATCTGCGTGGCGTTCGCCGACGCCGGCATCGTCGTGGTGGAGGTCAAGGGCGGCCAGGTCTGGTACGACGACGGCTGGTGGATCGACCGGCGCGGGCGCGAGGACCGCATCGACCCGATCACCCAGGCCCGCGAGGCGCAGTACGCCCTGCGCGGCTGGCTCGACCGCGACCCCCGCTGGGGCTCCCGGTCCGGGCTGCGCTGGGGCCACGCCCTGGTGCTGCCGCACACCAAGATCGCCGAGGACTTCGGCACGCCCGACGCGCAGCGCTGGCAGGTCGCCGGCCGCGACGACATGGACGGCCTCGCCGACTTCCTCCGTCGCGTGGTCACCGGGCAGACCAACAACAAGCGGATGCTGACGTTGGACGACGTCGACGCGCTCCGCGAGGCGCTGGCCGGTCGCGGGCTCCCGCAGCGCGACCTGATCGGGTTCGCCGCCGAGCGCGACGACGAGGTCGAACGGCTCAGCGCCGAGCAGGCGGTGATCCTGAGGGCGGCCCGGCTGCTGAACCGGGTCGAGGTCCGCGGCGGCGCCGGCAGCGGCAAGACCTGGCTGGCCGTCGAGCAGGCGCGGCGGCTGAGCCGGGAGGGCAAGCGGGTCGCGCTCACCTGCTACTCCCGCGGCCTGGCCGCCTGGCTCGAGCGCCGGGTGGCCACGTTGCCGCGCCGGGAGCGTCCGGCGTACGTGGGCACCTTCCACAACCTCGGCGTGGAGTGGGGCGCGCCGACCGGCAGCGAGGACGACAGCCACTTCTGGGAGGTCGAGCTGCCCACCCGGATGGTCGACCTCGGCCGCGAGCAGCCCGAGGGCCGGCTCTACGACGCGCTCGTGATCGACGAGGCGCAGGACTTCGCCGACCTCTGGTGGCCGGCCGCGCTGGCCGCGCTCAAGGACGAGGAGACCGGCGGCCTCTTCGTGTGCACCGACGAGGGGCAGCGGGTCTTCTCCCGGTACGGCGGCCCGCCGCCCGGCCTGGTCCCGCTGGTGCTCGACCAGAACCTGCGCAACACCCGCCAGATCGCCGAGAGCTTCTCGACGCTCGCGCCGATCCGGATGCGGCTGGGCACCGCCAACGGTCCCGACGTCACCTTCGTCGAGTGCCCGACCACCGACGCGCTGGACGTGGCCGAGGACCACGTCGACTGGATGCTCGACGCGGGCTGGCGGCCCGAGGACCTCGCCCTGCTCACGACCGGGTCGCGCTCGGCCGAGCAGCGGCTCCGGCAGGAGGCCGGTGCGGACGCCTACTGGAGCACCTTCTGGGACCACGAGCAGGTGTTCTACGGCCACGTGCTCGGGTTCAAGGGGCTCGAGCGGCCGGCCGTGATCCTCGCGCTCAACGAGACCACGATCAGCGAGCGGTCGAAGGAGCGGCTCTACGTCGGGCTCTCGCGGGCCCGCGACCAGCTGCTCGTCGTCGGCGACCCCGACTTCGTCGCCGAGGTCGGAGGGCCGGCGGTGCTCCGGCACCTGCGCGGCGGCTGACCCGCTGACCCACCCCGTCCACGGTCGGCCCGCCTGCCCGAAACTGTCGGTGGTCGGGCCTACGGTGTAACCATCAGGGCCGGTCGGGGGGACCGGCCCGGGGTCGATCGGGGGGATCGATGAGCGTTTTCTGGACCCTGGACGGTGCCGGCGACGACGCCTGGGCGGCCTTCCGCCGGCGGCTGGCCGACCACGTCGCCGCGATGGCCGACCACGACATCCTGGTCGTCGAGGCCGAGCGCGGCGAGGACGTGCCGTTCGCCGACGACCTCGGCGGGGCCGAGCCCTACGTGCAGTTCCTGGGGCACGGCGACGGCCGGGTGCACGCCGAGGTGTCGTCCAACGCCTGGCTCCGCCCGGGGCGGCTGCTCGACGCGGCGTCGGTCGACGCGCTGGTCGCGCTCGGCTGGACGGCACCCGGCGACGAGGACGACGCCAACTTCACCGAGGACGCGCCGACCGGCGAGGCCGACCGGCTGGCGGTGATGGCCGTGGCGGCGCTGCGCGACGTGTTCGGCGTGCCGCACCCGGCCTTCCTGCTGGCCGAGGGCCTGGAGGTGGAGCGGGGCGCGACCCGGTACGTCGAGCACGACCCCGACGACGTACCCGCGACGGGCGACGAGCCGACGGCCACCCGTCCGGCCGACCGCGACGAGCTGGTCGCGCTCGTCGACGGCGCGCTCACGCCCGTGTTCGGACACGAGCCGCACCGCGACGACGACGGTGACATCCCGGTGACGGCCGGCACCGCGACGGTGTTCGTGCGGGTGCGCGACGACATGCCCGTCGTGGAGATCTTCTGCCGTGTGGTGCACGGGATCGAGGACCACGACGCCGCGCTGTTCGAGGTCAACGAGCTCAACAACGAGCACCGGCTGATCTCGTTCGCCGTGGTGGGCGACGCGGTGATGGCCGAGATCCTCGTCCCCGCGCTGCCGTTCGCGCCCGCGCACCTGCGCGACATGCTCGAGGTGATGTGCGGCACCGTGGACCGCGTCGCGCCGGCCCTCGCGCGCCGGGTCGGCGGCGGCGTCGAGCGCGAGCCGGAGGCCGAGGCGGACCCGGAGCTCGAGCCCGACGACGGCCTGACCGACGACGTCCTGCTCGACGAGGACGTCCTGGCCGACCTGTTCGACCTCGCGCCGCCCGAGCCCGAGGCGGTGCGGCTGCTCCGGCAGCTCGACCTCGACGCGCCCGGGACCCTCACGCCGAGCCTGGTCGCCGAGGTGTGCGACTGGGACCGCTCCACCGTGCTCGCGGTGATCGAGTGGTGCGAGGCGTCCGAGGACGACGAGGCCGCCGCGTGGCTGCGGCTGCTGCGGCGCACCCTTCGGCACGTCCTCGAGCGCCAGGCGGCCCGCCGCACCGGCGACCGCCCGCGGCGCCACCGGCAGCCCGACGTGACGCTGCCCGGCCTCGACGACGTGTCGCCCGAGGGGCCCGGCCTGTTCGGCGCGGGCACCACCTGGTCCGAGGGTGGTCGCGCGTGACCGAGTGGCCGCTGCCCGGCAGCTGTCCGGCCTGCGGCAGCGGTGACGTCCACGTGCTCGCCTTCGGGATGCCGCTCCCCGAGGAGGTGGCGGCCGCCCCACCGTGGGTGTGGTTCATCGGTTGCGTCGTCGACGGTCCCGAGGACCGGCACTGCCTGCGCTGCCGCAACCGCTGGGTGGCGTCACCGGCCTGATCACGGCGCATCCGCGGATTAGGGTCGACACATGGCCGGGCGCGACGACGAGGAACGGATCCGTCGTGCCCGCGAGCAGGCCGACCGCATCCGCGGGCGGGCGTCCCGGCGCGAGCGGGTGCCCGGACCGGAACACAAGGCCCGCGACCTCCCCGACGGCTGGTCGCGCGTCCGGGTGACCGCGGCGCAGCGACGCGCGGCCCGGGTCGACCAGGTGCTCGTCGGGCCCGGCGGCGTCGTGGTCGTGGCCGAGGCGCAGCCGTCGTTCGCGGCGCATCCCGACCTCGGGCACGAGCCGGTCACGACGTGTGCGGCCACCGACCTCGGCTCGACGCTCGCCGGCTTGCCGGCGGTGCTGGACAAGGCCCACGTCGAGGCGGCCCGGGTGCGCGTCGAGGCGGCCCTGCGGTCGCTCGACACCGGGTTCGCCGACCACCGCGAGAGCGCGACGGGGCGGTCCGCCGACGAGACCCGGTCCCGGGTGCCGGCCGTGGTCGCGGCCGCGCTGGTCGTCGTGCTCGTCGCGCTGATGGCGCTGGCCGCGTCCGGGCTCGCCGACCGGGTCGGCGAGCTGACCGGTTGACCGGCCGACGTCAGTCGCAGTTGTCGCAGATGCCGGTCGCCGGCAGCGCCATGAAGCAGGTCGGGCAGATCTTGGCCGGCGCGTCCGCGGGCTTGGCCCGCTTGGGGGCCGCGGGCGCCGCCGTGCGCGTCGCGCGGGGAGCACGCGGGGTCTTGGCAGCTCCCGACGAGGCCGACCCGCTCGCCCGGCCGGACCCGCCGGACCCGCTCGACCCCGTGCTCGACGACGCGCGCCGGGTGGGGCGGGGCAGGTTCGCCATCGCGTCCTCGTCCACGACCACGTCGAAGCCGAGCGTCTTCAGCACCTGGGCCGCGGCCGGCTCGTCGAGGTCCGCGGCGTCGACCCCGCGCCCGGACGCCTGGACGTACGCGACGCCCAGCACCGCGATCGGGTCGAACTCCTGCCCGCCGTACCAGAGGGTCGACGCCTTGGCCCGCCGGAACCGGTAGCGCGCCAGGAACTCCGACGGCCCCAACCGGACGCCCTCGGCGAGGACGGCGGCGACGTGGGAGCGGGCGACGAGGGACCAGTCGGGCATGGTCCCCAGCCTAGGTCGGGCGGACGGGTGGCGGTTCGGCGGCATCTCTCCTAGCGTGGCGGCGATGTCCGACCACGAACTCGGCGTGCCGGCACCGCTCGCCCCCTCCACCGCCTACCTCGACCGCGTCGAGGAGGAGACCGCCCGCCGTGCCGCGCGCACGGCGCCGCTGACGTCGCCGCACGCCGGCGCCCCGGAGCCGCTGACCAAGGCCGTCGCGGGCCACGTCGACGACCTGGCCGCGGACCTGCACGCACTGGTCCACGCGCTGCACGCGGAGCCGGAGACGGCGTTCGCCGAGCACGCCTCCGCCCGGCGGATCGCCGACCTGCTCGGGCGGCACGGGATCGACGCGACGGCCGGGGTGCACGGGCTGGAGACCGCGGTCCGCGCCGAGGTGACCAGCGCCGGGTTCGACCCGGCCCGGCACCGCACCGTCGCGGTGCTGGGGGAGTACGACGCCCTCCCGGAGATCGGCCACGGCTGCGGTCACAACGTGATCGCCGCGACCGCGGTCGGCGCGACCATCGCGCTCGCCCGGCTGCTCGACCAGGACCCGTCGGCGTTCCAGGGCCGGGTGGTCTTCCTCGGCACGCCCGCGGAGGAGGGCCACACCGGCAAGGAGTACCTCGCCCGCGAGGGCGCGTTCGACGGCCTCGACGCCGCGATCATGGTGCACCCGTACGGCGAGGACGTCGCCGAGCAGGTCTGGCTCGGCCGGCGCGTGCTGACGGCGACGTACACCGGGGTCTCGGCGCACGCCAGCGCGCAACCGTTCATGGGACGCAACGCCCTCGACGCGGCGAGCCTGGCCTACCAGGGCATCGGCGTGCTGCGGCAGCAGGTCCCGCCGGTCGACCGGGTGCACGCGATCGTCACCGAGGGCGGCGCCCGTCCCTCGGTGATCCCGCGGACCGCCCGGATGGACCTCTACGTCCGGTCGAAGTACGCCGAGACGCTCAAGGACCTCAGCCGCCGGGTCGAGGACGTGCTGCGCGGCGCGGCCCTGATGGCCGGGGTCGACGTCGAGATCGACTGGGACACCCACCCGCCCTCGCTGCCGGTCCGCGCGAACGACCCGCTGACCGAGCGGTGGGCGCTGACCCAGCAGGCGCGGGGCCGCGCGCCGCTGCCCGCCGGCGTCATCTCCGAGACGATCGCGGCCTCGACCGACTTCGGCAACGTGAGCTACCGGGTGCCCGGCATCCACCCGCTGATCAAGATCGCCGGCCTCGACACCGCGTTGCACACCCCGGAGTTCGCCGAGGCGGCGGGCTCCCCGGAGGCCGAGCGGGCCGCGACCGACGGCGCCTACGGGCTCGCCGTCACCGCCCTCGACCTGCTTCTCGACGACGACCTGGCCACGGCAGTGAAGGAGGAGTTCGACAGCGCCGGCGGCGCCATCGACGTCGCCCACTACTTCGACTGACCCTCGACTGGCAGTCGACTGACGCACCGCATCCATCTCGGGAGACGCGCACATGTCAGACACACGCTTCAACCAGTCCGGCCCGGACACCGAGCCGAAGGTCTTCGGCGACCGGTTCCTCTCCGCCCTCGAACGCGCGGGCAACCGGCTGCCGCAGCCGTTCAACCTGTTCCTCTACCTGTTCCTGCTCGTCGGCGTCGTCTCGACGGTGCTGGCCTGGGCCGACGTGACCGTCACCGTGCCCGGCACCGACGACCCGGTCGCGATCCAGGGGCTGTTCACCGGCCCCGGCCTGGCCTGGTTCACCGCGAACCTCGGCCCGAACTTCATCGAGTTCCCGCCGCTGGTCACCGTCGTCACGATCCTGCTGGCCATCGGCATCGCCGAGAAGACCGGCTTCCTCTCCGCCGGCATCCGCACCGCGATCGGCGCCTCGCCGCGCTGGATGCTGCCGTACGCCGTCGGCTTCGTCGGCGTGGTCGGCTCGATCATGGCCGACTCCGCGTTCGTGGTGGTCCCGCCGCTGGCCGCGATGGCGTTCAAGGCCGCGGGCCGGCACCCGATGGCCGGCCTGCTCGGCGGGTTCGCGGCCGTCGGCGCCGGCTACTCGACCAGCATCTTCCCGACGTCGCTCGACGCCCTCTTCGCGGGCATCACCACCGCGGTCGTGCCGACCGTCCCGCTGCTCGAGCAGTTCGCCGCGCCGGTGAACCCGCTCTCGAACTACTTCTTCAACGTCGTCGCCTCGGTCGTCCTCGCCCTCGTCGCGGGGCTGCTGATCGACCGCGTGCTGGAGCCCCGGATGACGCGGCTCGACGTGCCCCGCGACGAGATCGTCGACGAGGACGAGGACGGTACGGCGATCCGCGACACCGACGAGGTCACCACCACGCTCACGCGCGAGGAGCGCCGTGGGCTCGTCGCGGCCGTCGTCGCGCTCGTCGTGGTTGCCGTGGTCATGGTCGTCGCGGTCCTGCTGCCGATGTCGCCGTGGCGCAACGAGGACGGCAACTACCTGCCGGAGTCACCCCTGCTCGACTCGATCGTCTTCGTGGTCTTCACGTTCTTCGCCGTCGGCGGCTTCGTCTACGGCAAGGTCGCGCGGACGATCGACGGGCTGGGGGACGTGCCGCGGCTGATGGGCGCCGCGGTGAAGGACATGGTCCCGTTCATCGTGCTGGCCTTCATCCTCGGCCAGTTCATCGCGCTCTTCGACTGGTCGGGCGTGGGGTCGGGCATCGCCGTCGCGGGCGCCGACGGCCTGCAGTCGATCGGGCTGACCGGCGTACCGGTGATCCTGCTGTTCGTCCTGCTCTGCTCGGTGCTGAACCTGTTCATCGTGTCCGGGTCGTCGATGTGGACGCTGATGGCGGCGGTGTTCGTCCCGATGTTCGGGCTGATCGGCTACGAGCCGGCGTTCGTGCAGGCGGCGTTCCGGATCGGCGACTCGGCGACACAGATCATCACGCCGCTCAACCCGTACATGATCGTGCTGCTCACGTTCGTCCGCCGCTACGAGCCGGATGCCGGGCTCGGCACGCTGATGGCGCGGCTGTTCCCGTTCGTCATCCCGTTCTGGGTGGTGTGGGCGGTGATCCTGCTGGTCTTCTACGGCTTCGACCTACCGTTGGGGCCGGGCAACGACATCCACGTGCAACGCGGCTGATCAGCCCCAGGCGCTCGCGTCCGTCGCGGCCGGGTGCAGCTCGCGCGGCTTGAGCCGCACGCCCGGCAGCGGGGGAGCGGGCAGCCGCTGGGTGCCGCCGACGTACCCCTCGACCCGGCCGAACCGGTCCGACTCGCTCTCCCAGTCCTCACGTGCCTGCACGACCTCGTCGTGGGAGCCGCCGACGAAGTTCCACCACATCACCAGGTCGTCGTCGTACGGCGTCCCGCCGAGCAGCAGGGCGCGGGCCGGCTCCGGCCCGTCGTTGGCGACGGTGAGCCGGTCCCGGCCGGCCGGCAGGTAGCCGAGCTGGGCGCGCTCCAGGGTCGTGTCCTGAAGCCGCACGTCGTCGCCGGCGTCGACCAGCAGCCCGTGCTCGAAGGCCGGGTCGACCTCGAACGTCACCGCCGCGGCCGGCGGCAGCACGAGCTCCGCGCCCAGCAGCGGCGAGTGCGTCGGCACCGGCGACGTCGAGCCGGCCAGGCTGCCGAGCAGGACGCGCACGGTCACGCCGTCGACCTCGAGGGCCTGCGGCACGTGGTGCGCGAAGTCGCGCTTCACGCCGCGGGCCGCCGCAGGCAGGGCGAGCCAGAGCTGGACGCCGTGCAGCACCGTCGTGCCCGCGGTCGACACCTCCGAGTGCGCGACCCCGTGCCCGGCGGTCATCAGGTTGAGCTCGCCGGGCCGGACGGTCGCGACCACGCCGACGGTGTCGCGGTGCTGGATCTCGCCGGTGAACAGCCAGCTCACCGTCTGGAGGCCGGTGTGCGGGTGCGGCGGGACGTCCATGCCGCCGGTGGTCGCGACGTCATCGGGACCGTAGTGGTCGACGAAGCACCAGGCGCCGATGAGCGACCGGGCGCGCTGCGGGAGGGTGCGGCGCACCGTCATCGCGCGTGGCCCGCCGAGGGGCACGTCGCGGGCGGTGAGGATCTCGACGTCGTCCACGCGCCCATCGTGGCACGGCGGTGGCACGCCTCAGTCACGGAGGGCCGCGCGACGATTTCCCGCATCTGAGCATTGACAATGGGGATTCCAGTCACCCAAGGTAAAGAGATGCCCGGTTATCCCCACCTGGACGCCGCCGATCGGCAGATCGCGGCGGCGCTGCAGGTCAACGGCCGCGCGTCGTGGCGCCGGATCGCCTCCGCGCTGCACGCGCCGGAGTCGACGGTGACCCGGCGCGGCCAGCAGCTGCTCGCCGACCGGGCGGTGGCCGTGACCGGCGTGCTGGACCACCTGCGCTGCGGCCTGGGGGTGTCGGTCTACGTCCGGCTGCGGGCCCGGCCCGGTCGCGCGCTCGAGGTGGCCCGCGCCGTCGCGGCGCACCCGCGCCCGCGCTTCGTCGCCGTGGTCACCGGCTCCTACGACGTCACCGCCGAGGTCGTGGTCGACAGCCACCGCGACATCCTCCGGGTCATCGGCGAGTTCGAGGCGATCGACGACGTCGTGGAGACCGAGTCGGTCCTCGTGATCCGCAAGTTCAGCGCCTTCGAGGAGTGGTCGCCGCACCTGCTCGACGGCGCAGCCGTCGACGAGCTGCGCGCCGGCCGGGAGGTCGTGGACTACGCGCACCGCGCCTGGACCGAGCCCGAGCGGCTCACCGAGTCCGAGCTGGCGATCGCCCACGTGCTGGCCGCCGACGGGCGGGCGAGCTACGCGACGATCGCCCAGCAGGTCGGGGTCAGCGAGTCCACCGCCGCACGCCGGGTGGAGTCGCTCGTCGAGCGCGGCTGCCTGCGCTTCCGCACCCTGTTCGAGTCGCCGGTCCTCGGCTACGACGTCGAGTTCCTGCTCTGGCTCACCGTCGACCCGGCCCACATCGAGGAGGTCGGCGAGCGCCTGGCCAAGCACCCCTCGACCCGCTACGTCTCCGCCGCCACCGGCCGGCACACGCTCATCGCCCAGGGCGTCCTGCCTGGGTACGGCGACCTCTACCCGTACACCACCGAGATCGTCGGCCGGCTGCCCGGCGTGCAGGCCGCGGACCTGACCCTCCACGTCCAGGCCCTCAAGCGCGCCTGGGTGCCCATCGACGACGACGGCCGCCCGCGGCCCGAAGGGGTGCACTGATGACGAGCGACTCGGCGACGCGCGCGGAGCCCTGGCAGTGGGACGAGCCGACCTGGCGCGGTCACGTCGAACGCGTGCGCGCGGGTGCCTCGCTGACGCCCGACCGCTGGCCCGGCGACACCTCCGTGGCCGTGGCGATCTCGTTCGACTCCGACCACGAGACCATTCCGCTGCGGGACGGCGAGACCAGCCCCGGCCTGCTGGCGGCGGGGGAGTACGGCGCCCGCGCCGCCGCGCCGAGGATCCTCCGCCTGCTCGCCGAGCTCGAGGTGCCCGCGTCGTTCTTCATGCCGGGCGTGTCCGCGCTGCTGCACCCCGCCGAGGTCGAGGCGTACGCCGCCGGAGGTCACGAGGTGGCGGTGCACGGCTGGATCCACGAGCGCAACACCCTGCTCGGCCACGCCGACGAGCTGGAGCTGACCGGTCGCGCGATGGACACCCTGGAGCGGCTCTCCGGCACCCGGCCGACCGGGATCAGGACGCCGAGCTGGGACTTCTCGGACCACACGCTCGACGTGATCCGCGAGCTCGGCTTCACCTACGACTCGTCGCTGATGGCCGACGACGAGCCCTACCTCATCCTCGCCGACGGCCAGGACACCGGCGTCGTCGAGATCCCCGTCGAGTGGATCCGCGACGACGCGCCGTACTTCATGATGCAGCGCTACTCCGGCCTCCGGCCCTACATGCCGCCGCGGTCGGCGCTGCAGATCTGGATCGACGAGTTCGACGCCGCCCGCGCCGAGGGCGGCCTCTTCCAGCTCACCCTGCACCCGCACGTGATCGGGCACCGGTCCCGGCTCGTCGTGCTGCGTGCCCTGCTCGAGCACATCCGTGCCCACGACGACGTCTGGTGGGCGACCCACGCCGACGTCGCCGACCTGCTGCGCCCCGGTCCGTCCACCTCGGGAGGAGACCCGTCATGACCACGCAGTCCACCGCGCCCGCGGCCGCCAGTCCCAAGCTCACCGGAGAGCAACGCAAGGCGATCGTCGCCGGCTCGATCGGCAACGCCGTCGAGTGGGTCGACTGGGCGCTCTACGCCACGCTCGCCCCGGTCTTCGCGAGCCAGTTCTTCGGCAGCGACGACCCGGCCGTCAACCTCCTGTCGACGCTGGCGATCTTCGCCGTCGGCTTCGTGATGCGCCCGATCGGTGGCGCGGTGCTCGGCGCCTACGCCGACCGCAACGGCCGCAAGAAGGGCCTGACGCTGACCATCGCGCTGATGGCCGGCGCCGCGCTGGTGATCGCCGTGGTCCCGACGTACTCCGCGATCGGCATCGCCGCACCGCTCGTCCTCCTGCTGGCCCGCCTCGTGCAGGGGTTCTCGGCGGGTGGCGAGTTCGGGTCCTCGTCGTCGTTCCTGGTCGAGTCCGCCGCCCCGGGACGCCGGGCCTTCGCCGGCTCGTGGCAACAGGTGTCGGTGGCCTCCGGCGTGCTGATCGCCTCCGGCACGGGCTACGTGCTCACCTCGACGCTGAGCGAGGAGGCGATGGCGTCGTACGGCTGGCGGATCGCCTTCGCCGTCGGCGGCCTGCTCGGCCTGGTCGGGCTGTGGCTGCGGGTGTCCGTCTCCGAGACCGAGAGCTTCACGCGCGCCTCCGAGTCGGGGCGCACGCAGCGGAAGCACCCGCTGGTCGGCATCCTCAAGGACCACCCGCTGGCTGCGCTGCGCGTCGTCGGGATCACCATCGCCGGCACGCTGCTGTACTACATCTGGCTCAACTACATGCCGGGCTACGCCAGCACCACCGGTGACGTCGAGCTGCAGGAGGGGCTGGCCGCCAACTTCATCGCGGTCGCGTTCTTCATGGTGCTGCTGCCGTTCGTGGCGCTGCTGTCGGACCGGATCGGTCGGAAGCCGACGATGTTCGGCTTCGCGTTCGGGTTCCTGCTGTTCGCCTACCCGGCGTTCCAGCTGCTCGACGGCGCCGGCTTCGGCACGCTGCTCGTCGTCGAGCTGATCGGCGTCGCGCTGCTCACCGGCTACTCCGCCAACTGCGCGGTGATCATGTCCGAGCAGTTCCCGCCGGAGGTGCGCTCGACCGGCATCGGTCTGCCGTACGCCGCCGCCGTCGCGCTCTTCGGCGGGACCGCGCCGTACATCACGACCTGGATGGCGGAGAACGGCTACCGCGACCTGACCTGGATGTACGTCGCGGCCGCGGCGCTGATCGGGTGCGTGGTCTACGCGACGATGCCGGAGACGAAGGACGAGGAGTTCGCGTGAGCACCCGCGTGACCGTCGCGAGGCACGTGCTGGTCACGGGCGCCGCGGGCGGTGTCGGCGCGGCCTGCGCCGCAGCCTTCGGGGCGAACGGCGACCACGTCACCGGCGTCGACGCGCGGGCCGAGCAGCTCGAGGCGTTGATGGCACGCCTGGCGTCGGAGCACGGAGTGCGCACCGCGGCGGAGGTCCTCGACCTGGCCGACCCGGAGTGCGGCGCGGTCGTGGCGCGGGCCGCCGAACGGCTCGGCCCGGTGGACGTGCTCGTCAACGCCGCCGGCATCTACCCCGCGACGCCGCTGGCGGACATGACGGCCGCGGCCTGGGACCGGGTGCAGCAGGTCAACGTCCGTGCGCCGGTCCTGCTGACCGTCGCGTTCGCGGCGCAGGGCAGGGGCGGTGCGGTCGTCAACATCAGCTCGGGTGCCGCGACCCGGGCCCGTCCCGGCGCCGCGCACTACTGCACCTCGAAGGCGGCCCTCGAGATGGCGACCAAGGCGTGCGCCGTCGAGCTCGCGTCCTCCGGGATCCGGGTCAACGCGGTCGCGCCCGGCTTCATCACGGTGGACAGCCCGGTCAACCCGGTCACCGACGCCTACCGCGACGCCGTGTCGCGCAACCCGCTCGGCCGGCCCGGTGAGGCCCACGAGGTCGCCGCCGCCGCCCTGTGGCTGGCGTCCGACGCGGCGTCGTTCACCACCGGGGCCGTGCTCCGCGTCGACGGGGGAGCGACGGCCGGCACCACCGACCTGCCCCTGCACCACGACCACGCGACACCCCTGCAGGTCGGAGGTGAGCTCGCCTCGTGAGCCATCACGACTACGCGATCGTCGGAGGCGGTGCCATCGGCGGGACCCTCGGCCACCACCTGGCCCGGACGGGCCACCGGGTGACCGTCGTCGACGCCGACCCGGGGCACGTCGCGGCGATCCGGGAGCACGGGCTGGCGATCGTCCGCGACGGCGAGCGCTCGGTCGTGCCCGTCGCCGCCGCCGTCACGCCCGACGAAGGCGGACCCGAGGTCGTCGACCGGGTGATCCTCGCGGTGAAGGCCCAGGCCACCGACGCCGCTCTCGCGTGGGTCGTCCCCCGGCTGTCCGCCGACGGCTTCGTCGTGTCCCTGCAGAACGGCCTCAACGAGGCCGCCATCGCCGACAGGGTCGGCGCCGACCGCACCGTCGGAGCCTTCGTCAACCTGTTCGCCGACGTCACCGGTCCGGGGGAGATCCGCGACGGGGGACTGGGTGCCCTCGTGATCGGCGAGCTCGACGGCACCGGGTCGGCACGGGTCCGGTCGGTCGTCGACGACCTCCAGGCCTGGGGGCCGGCCCGCGCGACGGGCAACGTCCACGGCTTCCTCTGGTCCAAGCTCGGCTTCGGCGCCATGCTCACCGCGACCGCGCTCGCCGACGCCCCGATGGCGGACCTCATCGACCGGCACCGCCCGGTCATGCACGCACTCGCCGCCGAGATCTTCGCGGTCGCCGCTGCGGAGGGCATCACCCTCGAGCAGTTCGACGCCTTCGACCCCGCGTCGTACGCCGGGAGCGACGCCGGCGCGCGGGAAGCCGCCACCGACCGCCTCGTCGCCTGGCTGCGCACCCAGTCCAAGGACCGCAGCGGCATCTGGCGCGACCTGGCCGTGCGGCGCCGGAGAACCGAGGTGCCGACGCACTACGGCGAGGTGATCCGGGTCGCCGGCCGGCTCGGGGTTCCGACCCCGCTCACCGAGCGGCTGCTCCGGCACATCCGCGAGCTCGAGGGCGGCGGCCCGATGGGCGAGGACCGCCTGGTCGACCTCGCCGCCCACCTGGGCTGACCGCCCACCGCCCCTCAACCTGCACACCACATCTCGGGAAGGACGTGCATGTCCACCACCACTGCCACCGAACCGCAGTCGCGGGCGATGCGGGCGGCGTTCCGCTCGTTCAGCGCGATCGAGCGGGTCGGCAACAAGCTGCCGCACCCGTTCTGGCTGTTCTGGCTGCTCGCCGTCGTCGTGATCGCACTGAGCTGGCTGCTCGCGTCGCTCGACGTGAGCGCGACCGCGCCGGGCACCGACGACGTCGTCGCGGCCAAGAGCCTGGTCAGCCAGGAGGGCATCGCCTACATGATCGGGGAGGCGGTCACCAACTTCGCCGCCTTCCCGCCCCTGGCCACGATCCTCACCGTCATGCTCGGCATCGCGGTGGCCGAGCGCAGCGGCCTGATCACCAGCCTGCTGCACGCGATGGTCTCGCGCGTCCCGGGGCGCTACCTCACCTTCGCGCTGTCGATGACCGCGATGGTCGGGCACGTCGCGGGCGACGCGGCGTACGTCACCCTGATCCCGCTCGGCGCCCTCGTGTTCAAGGCCGCGGGGCGCAGCCCGGCGCTCGGCGCGATCGTGGCCTTCGTGTCGATCAGTGCCGGGTACGACGCGTCGCCGTCGCTGACCACCACCGACGTCCTGCTGTCGGGCATCTCGACCGCGGCGGCCCAGACCATCGACGAGTCCTACGTCGTCACGCCCGTCGACAACTACTTCTTCGGGCTGGCGTCGTCGGTGCTCATCGCGCTGGTGATCACGCTGGTGACCGAGAAGATCCTCTCGCGCCGCCCGGACCTCGAGACCGAGGACGACGACGCCGACATCGCCGCCGACGAGGCCAGCCTGGAGTCGACCCCGACGAAGCGTCGTGCCCTGCGGATCACCGGGCTCGTCGCGCTCGGCTACGTGCTGCTCCTGGTCGTGGCCGTCGCGCCTCCCGGATCGCCGTTGCGCGGCGAGGACGGCGCCGTCGTGAGCTCCCCGCTCTTCGTCGGGATGGCGTTCGTGCTGGGTGTGTTCTTCACGCTCGTGGGCGCGGTGTACGGCGCCGCCGCGGGCACCATCCGCCGCCCGCGCGAGGTCGTCGAGGCCATGGTCGACGGCATCCGCTCGATGGCGCCGATCCTGGTGCTGTTCTTCGCGATCTCGCAGTTCCTGGCCTACTTCAAGTGGACGGGCCTGGGGGAGATCCTCGCGATCAAGGGCGCCGAGTCGCTGCGCGACATCTCCGCGCCCGGCTGGGCCGTCCTGCTCGGTATCGCGGTCCTGGTGACCCTCATGAACCTGGTGATCACGAGCGGGTCGGCGCTCTGGTCGCTGGCGGCCCCGGTCTTCGTGCCGATGCTGATGCTGCTCGACATCAACCCCGAGACCACGCAGGCGATCTACCGCGTCGCCGACTCGGTGACCAACTGCGTCACGCCGATGAGCCCGTACTTCGTGATGGCCCTCGGCTTCGTGCAGCGCTTCCGCCGCTCGGCCGGCATCGGGACGCTGGCGTCGTACACGATCCCGCTGGCAGCGGTGATCTGGGTGGTGTGGGTGCTCTTCTTCCTCGCCTGGTACCTCGTCGGGCTGCCCCTCGGTCCCGGCGCGCCCGTGGGAGCGATGCCGTGAGCCGCGCGTTGCTGACCCAGGCCACGGAACGCGTCGACGCGATCCTGCGCGACGTCGTCGCCCTCGTCGAGGTGGAGACGTCCAGCTACGACAAGGCCGCCCTCGACCGCGGCCTCGACCACGTCGACGGGCTGCTACACGAACACCTCGGCGACCCCTCCGAGTCCCGCCGGCACGACGGCGGTGACAAGGGCGACGTCCTCACGGCGACGTACGCAGGCAGCGGTGGCGGGCACGTCTCCCTGCTCGCGCACTACGACACCGTCTGGCCGACCGGAACGCTCGCGGGGTGGCCGGTCACGACCGAGGAGGTCGACAGCGGGCTCCGCACGACCGGGCCGGGGATCTTCGACATGAAGACCGGCCTGGTGCAGGGGATCTGGGCGCTGCGGCTGCTGCGCGAGAGCGGCGCCCCGACCCCGACCGTCACGTTCGTCCTCAACGGCGACGAGGAGATCGGCTCGATCTTCTCGCGCCAGGTCATCGAGGCCGTCGCGACGGGCACCGACGCCACGCTCGTCCTCGAGCCGAGCGTCGGCGGTGCGGTGAAGACCGGCCGCAAGGGCATCGGCATCTTCGGGCTGGAGACCGCGGGCGTCGAGTCGCACGCCGGGCTCGACCCCGAGGCCGGTGCGAGCGCCATCCACTCGCTCGCCCGGGTGATCGGCGACGCCGCGCGGATCGCCCGGCCGGAGGTGGGCACCACGGTCAACGTCGGTCTCGTCGAGGGCGGCTCGGGGTCCAACGTGGTCGCCGGCCGTGCCTCCGCGCTGGTCGACGTACGTGTCGCCGACGTCGCCGAGCAGGACCGGGTCGACCGGGAGTTCGACGCGCTCGAGACCGGTGACGACCGGGTCAGCCTGACGGTGAAGCACGGCTGGAACCGGCCGCCCATGACCCTCGGGCCGGCGAGCCGGCCGCTCCTCGACCTGGCCCAGGCCGTGGCGGCCGACCTCGGCTCGCCGCTGCGCGACGTCAGCGTCGGCGGTGCCAGCGACGCAAACTTCGTCGCCGCCCTCGGCAAGCCGGTCCTCTGTGGACTCGGTGCGGTCGGACAAGGCGCGCACGCCCGGGGCGAGTACATCGACCCCGCCACGGTCCCGCACCAGACCGCGCTGGTGGCCGGGCTGCTCGGCCGGCTCGCGGAGGGGATGCGGCCGGTGTGATATGCAGCGCAAGCCGGTTTGGACATTCCGAGGACGCGCGGCCGGGACGGTAGCGAGACTGGGACTGTTCGTCTCAACGGGGGAGTCATCCATGTCCGAGCAGTCGCTGCCGCCTGTCCACGAGTACCCGGGCTACTTCAGCCGGAAGCCGCCGATCTTGCGCCGCCGTGGAACCCAGGTCGGCGGTGCCGCGGTCGCAGGTGTGGTGCTCGGGCTGCTCGTGGGCGCAGGTGGGTCGACCTCGGCCACGGCGACGCCGGAGCCGGCTGACATCTCCGCCGCCGTCGACCAGGCGGACATCGACCACCAGGTCGAAGCCGCCGTGGAGGAAACCGTCGACGCGGCAGTCGACGAGGCCGTGGACGACGCCGTCGCCGTCGAGCAGGAGCGCGCGGACGACCGCGTCG
Organism: Nocardioides iriomotensis; assembly: GCF_004168035.1. Lineage (GTDB taxonomy): Bacteria > Actinomycetota > Actinomycetes > Propionibacteriales > Nocardioidaceae > Nocardioides_B > Nocardioides_B iriomotensis. The sequence continues at coordinate 477,587 of NZ_SDPU01000035.1, forward strand.
CCGAGGTCAAGCAGGACCTCCGTCAGGACCTGCGCCGCGTCCAGCGCGCCGCCAAGGCCGCCAGGACGCGCGCCGTTACGGCGGCGGTCGAGCGCACCAAGCGACAGATGCGCACACAGTTCGCTGCCACCGCTCCTGCCGCGCTCGGTGGTGTGACCAGTGGCTCGTCGTCCGGCGGTGGTGCGACGGACCCGCGCTTCAGCTACTGCTACGAGGCGAACGACAACGGTTACGGGCCGTACCGCCGTGGTGTCGACCCCGAGTACGCCTGGTACGACGACGCCGACAACGACGGCGTCGTCTGCGAGTGACGGGGAGACGTCCGTGCCGAGCTTCTTCTCGTTCCGCGTCGCACCCGGCGTCCGCATCTCCGCGTCCGGTCGCGGAGTACGGGCTCACCTCGGTCCTCGCGCCGCCCGGCTGCACGTTGGCGGCGGCGGCACCGGGGTCTCCACCGGCGCAGGCCCGTTCACGCACTACCAGTCCTTGAGTCGAGGCTCGTCCGGCCGACGGCCGGCCTCCGGCCCTTCGGCAGCGGAGCAGAAGGCTCGCGAGGCGCAACGGATCGAGGCCGTGCTGCGTGGCATCCGCACGTTGCACCGAGCGGAGTTCGCGTCGCCCGTCAAGCAGACGGCACCGCTTCCGTCGCTGCCGCCGTTCCGGTCCCTGGTCGAACGCGCCGAGGCGCATCACGTGCGCGCCGCGAGCCTGTTCCGGCGAGCGCAGCGGCGATCCGCCCGCAACCGCGCGCGAGCAGACGCGGAGATCCACGCCCAGCGCCTCCTGGGAGAGGCGCGAGCGGAGCAGCGGCGGGCGCAGGACGCGATGGACGAGTCCTGGCGCCTCCTCATGATCAACGACGAGGACACGTTGCTGCCCGCGCTCGAGGCGGCGTTCGAGGACAACCAGGCGCCTGCGGCAGCGCTCGGCGTCGACATCGACACGGTCAACGTCGTGGTGCTCGTGCCTGGCCTCGACGTGCTGCCGGACCGGATGCCGTCGGTCACGAAGGCGGGCAACCTCAGCCTCAAGGCGATGCCCAAGTCCACCCAGGCCGCGGTGTACCGCGACCTCGTTGCCGGCCACGTACTGCTCTCCGCGCAGGAGGCCCTTGCCGTCGGCGTCGGTCTCGAGGCGGCCGCGGTCGTCGCTGTCCGGCGTGAGGCCGATGGCGGACTGAGTGCCTTGCTGGCCACCCGCATCGAGCGGCACGCCCGGATCCCGGAGGGGACGCCGTGGGCGGTGCTGGAGCACGCGGGCCGGGACACGACGGTGAACCTGCGCGGCATCAGCAAGGCGTTGTCGCCGCTGAACCTTGCGAAGGAACCCGAGCTGCGCGCACTCGTCGACGAGTGCGCCCTCGACTGAAGCCACGCGTGGCGCTCGGCCACGCGCGATCCCTGGGAGGGAACCATGTCCAAGAAGATCACGCGCTCGCTCGCGGTGTCGGCCGTCGCCGCTGTCATCGCGCTGCCCGTCGGAGTCGGCACCGCTCAGGCCGCCGGCCCGGCGCCGCGGGAGTACGCCAATTGCACCGCGCTGAACAAGGTCTACCCGCACGGTGTCGGCAAGCTCGGTGCGCGCGACAAGACGTCCGGCACCCGAGTGACGACGTTCACCCGCAACAACAAGGTCTACAGCCTCAACACCAAGAGCGACCGCGACAAGGACGGCATCGCCTGCGAGAAGGCCTGATCGCCTCGCGCCAGCGCGTCGAGGGCCCGCACCCGTCGGTCAGAGGGTGAGGGCCTCGGCGCGCTGGTGTGACCGACCAACGGAGCGGTTCCGCGAAGGCCGACCATCGAGGGGTCCTTGTGCACCCGTTCGCCGGCGACGAGCCCGAAGATGTGACTCCTCGGCCAGAGCTGGCTGCTCAGCGCGCCGAGGTGGAGTACGACGAGCCGGGTGGGGAGGGTGATCGTCTTCGGCGCGCTGATGTCGCCGGCCAGCCGATGGAACAGCATGTGCGCGGCCTGCGCGCCGAGGGCGGCGGGGTCCTGCGCGCCGACGGTGACCGCCGGCACGAGCAGGTCGGCGAGCTCGAAGTCGTCGAAGCCGACGACCGCTCGACCCGGCCAAGGAGCCGGTGTCGCTGCGGCTGCCGAACGACCCGCGGTTGGAGGTCTACGCCCTCAACAGCCGCAACGGCTCAGGCTGACCGGTGGTCCGCAGCCGTGGGCAGCCCGGCGACCGCGGGGACGTCCTTGGCGAGCGCCAGCGCTCCCATGACGCCCGCGTGCTCGCCGAGGCTGCCCGGGATCACCCGCAGCGCCGAGGCGGTGTCGGGCTGGGCGTAGCGGGCCACCGAGTCGCGGATGCCGCGCAGCAGCGAGGGGGAGACGCCCACGGCGCCGCCCACCACGATGACCGCGGGGTTGAGGTGGTTGCTCAGGTCGGCCAGCACGCGCCCGATCGCCCGTCCGGCGTCGTCGAAGATCCGGTTGACGCCGGCGTCCTCGGCGCGGCTGAGCGCGAGCATCCGCTCGACGTCCAGCTCCACGCCGTACGCCGGACGGAGCAGCTCGACCAGCCGGGGCGCGGCCACCTGCGTCTCGAGGCAGCCGCGGTTGCCGCAGCGGCACACCGGCCCGTCGTCGTCGAGGCGCACGTGCCCGATCTCGCCGGCGATGCCGGTGACGCCGCGGTGCAGCCGGCCGGCCAGGATCAGCCCGGCACCGATGCCGCCGGCGACCTTGACGTAGATGACGTCGTCGTGGCCGCGCGCGGCGCCGTGCACGAGCTCGCCGAGCGCGCCGACGTTGGCGTCGTTGTCGGTCCGCACGTCGAGGCCGATCCGGTCCGCGAGCTCGACCGACGGCTGCAGGGTGACCCAGCCCGGCAGGATCGGCGAGACGATCGTGCCGGTGCGCGGGTCGATCGGGCCGGGGACGCCCATGCCCACGCCGACGACCCGGGACTCGTCAGCGCCGGCCTCGGCCAGGCACTCGCGCACCATCTTTGCGGTGAGGTCGAGGGTGGGCGGGGCCGGCTCGCGGTCGACGTCGTAGGCGACCTCGCGCTCGCTGAGGATGTCCGAGGCCAGGTCGCTGACCGCGACGCGTACGTGCCGGTGGCCGATGTCGACCCCGACCAGCACGCGTGGGTCGCCGGCGAGCGTCAGCCGGGTCGGCGGGCGTCCGGTGCCCTTGGGGGCGGGCTCGCCGGACGTCTCGGCGAGGTGGCCCTCGGTCATCAGCTCCTTGACGATGCTCGAGACCGTGCTGCGGGAGAGCCCGGTGCGCCGGGTCAGCTCGCTGCGGCTGAGCGGCTCGGAGCGGCCGAGCAGGTCCAGCACGAGGGCACGGTTCGTGGTCCGAAGAGCGCTCGGTCCGGATTCGTCCGTTCCGACCGTCTCGTCCGTATCTACGGCACCACGCGCACCGCCCGCCTCGGTCATGGTGACGAGGCTAACCGAATTATGCCGAAGTTGAACAGAAACAACTCGGTAAAGACACGGGTTTCTGCATTGACTGGTCAGAAACCCCGTCATACGTTGACTCGAAATGAAAGCGACCACCGCGGACCTGCTGCCGGCGGTCGAGCTCGTGCGAACCGGAGGAACGTCATGAGAGCAACCCCCAAGAAGCTGGTCGCGGTGCTGGCCACCGCCGGCCTGCTGACCCTGACCGCCGCGTGCGGTGGGGACAGCGGCAGCGGCGGCGGAGGCGGCGACAGCGCCGACGTCGAGGTCTTCACCTGGTGGGCCGAGGGCAGTGAGAAGGAGGGCCTCGACGCCCTCGTCAAGGTGTTCGAGGAGCAGAACCCGGACTTCAACTTCGTCAACGGCGCGGTGGCCGGCGGCGCCGGCTCCGACGCCAAGAACGTCCTCGCCTCGCGCCTGCAGACCAACGACCCGCCGGCGACGTTCCAGGCGCACGCCGGTGCGGAGCTGACCGACTACATCGAGCAGGGCCAGATCGAGGGCCTGTCCGACATGTACGAGGAGAAGGGCTGGAACGAGCTCTTCCCGGAGGGCCTGCTCGAGCGGCTGCAGCAGGACGGTGAGATCTACTCCGTCCCCTCGAACATCCACCGGGCCAACGTGGTCTGGGCCAACCCGGCCGTGCTGAAGGACGCCGGCCTCGACCCCGAGGCCACCTACGACACGCTCGACGACTGGATCGCGGCGCTGAAGAAGGTCGACGCGGCCGGCAAGATCCCGCTGTCCGTCGCGACCGACTGGACGCAGGTCCACCTGCTCGAGACCGTGCTGCTCGCCGACCTGGGTCCCGAGGGATACAGCGGCCTCTGGGACGGGTCGACCGACTGGAGCGGTCCCGAGGTCTCCGACGCGCTCGACGACTACGCCACGCTGATGGACCTCACCAACACCGACCGTCAGTCGCTCGACTGGCCCGACGCCACCCAGCTCGTCATCGACGGCGACGCGGCGTTCAACGTGATGGGCGACTGGGCCGAGGCGGCCTTCGCCAGCCAGGACAAGACCCTGGGCACCGACTACATGGCGTTCCCGGTGCCGGGCACCGACGGTGTCTTCGACTTCCTGGCCGACTCGTTCACGATGCCGGTCAACGGCCCGAACCCCGACGGCACCGAGGCCTGGCTCGACACCGTGGCCAGCGCCGAGGGCCAGGAGGCCTTCAACAAGGCCAAGGGCTCGATCCCGGCCAACCTCGAGGCGAAGACCGACGACTTCGGTGACTACCAGCAGACCGCCATCGAGTCGTGGCAGAACGACGAGATCGTGTCGTCGCTCGCCCACGGTGCGGCGGCGTCCGTCAGCTGGCTGACCGACGTCACGGCTGCGGTCGCGAAGTTCGGATCCGACGGCGACGTGGCCAGCCTGCAGGAGGGCCTGTCCGCCGCGGCGGAGAAGAACCAGTCCTGACCGGCTGACGCCGTCGTGACCCCGGCGCCGCCCAGCGCTGCCGGGGGCACGACCCCAGGAACACGGTGGCGGTCGTCTGCCTCGCGCAACGGCCGCCACCGTCCTTCCGCCGCCTTACCGGCGCGGTCTCGACAAAGGTCGACCACCGACGAAAGGCTTCACCCATGAGCACCCAGACCCCCGCGAAGCCGCGGCAGGGGTACCGGACCTGGGGACCGCCCCTGCTGCTGATCACCCCGACGATCATCGTCCTCGGCGTGTTCGTCTACGGCCTGATCGGCGCCAACCTCAACACCTCGTTCCAGGACCGGCACACCCGCGGTCCGGCCGAGGGCTACGTCGGGTTCGAGAACTACACCGCACTGTTCTCCGACGACACGTTCATCTACTCGCTGCGCAACCTGGTCCTCTACACCGGCACGTTCCTGGTCGGGACGCTGGTCCTCGGGTTCCTGTGGGCGTGGCTGCTCGAGCGCGGCGCCCGGGGCGAGTCCCTGTTCCGCGCCGTCTACCTCTTCCCGATGGCCGTCTCCTTCATCGCCTCGGGCGTGGTGTGGCGGTGGCTGCTGAACAACGCCGAGGGCGACCGCGCGTCGGGCCTGAACCGGCTGTTCGAGTCGCTCGGGCTCGGGTTCCTGCAGAACCCGTGGTGGACCGACCAGCGCTTCGGGATCATGGCGATCGCGCTCCCGGCGGTGTGGCAGCTGACCGGCTACGTGATGGCGCTGTTCCTGGCCGGCTTCCGGGGCATCCCCGAGGAGCTGCGCGAGGCCGGCCGCATCGATGGGGCGTCGGAGTGGCAGCTCTACCGGCACGTGCTGTTCCCGCAGCTGAGCCCGGTCGCGCTCTCGGCGACCATCATCATCGGCCACATGTCGCTGAAGGTCTTCGACCTGATCATGGCGATCGCCGGCCAGACCAACTACACGACCCAGGTGCCGGCCACCCAGATGTGGGTGGAGTTCACGCGCGGCGACTATGCCAAGTCCGCGGCCATCGGCACGGTGCTGCTGCTCATCGTGGCGGTGCTGATCGTGCCCTACCTCGTGGCCACCTACCGACAGGAGCGTCGCCGATGAGCACCGCCGTCACCACCGAGGCGCTGCCCGAGGCCAAGGGCACCGCTCCCGTCCGTCCCGCCTCCGGCAACGCCGTGGCCATGCGCACCCTGAAGTACGCCCTGCTCCTAGTGTTCCTGTGCATCGTGCTGATGCCGGCGTACGTCCTGTTCGTCACCAGCTTCAAGGGGATCGGCGACGCGACGCCGACCCGTGCCTGGCGGCTGCCCACCGAGTGGGAGACCGCCGGCTGGCAGCGCGCGTGGGAGACGCTGGCCCCGGCCCTCGTCCGCACGTTCTCGATGGTCATCCCGGCCGCGATCATCTCGGCGCTGATCGGCTCGATGAACGGCTTCGTGCTGTCGCGCTGGCGGTTCCCGGGTGCCGACATCGTGTTCACGCTGATCCTGTTCGGCATGTTCATCCCGTACCAGGCGGTGATGATCCCGCTGGTGCAGCTCGTGCAGTCGCTCGGTGTGCCGTCCGGCGTACCCAGCCTGATCCTGCTCCACGTCGTCTACGGCCTGCCGATCACGACGCTGATCTTCCGCAACTACTACGCCGGCGTGCCGCACGAGCTGATCGAGGCGGCCCGCGTCGACGGGGCCGGGCTGCTGCGCACCTACGCGTCGATCATCCTGCCGATCTCGATGCCGGCGTTCGTGGTCGTGCTGATGTGGCAGTTCACGTCGGCGTGGAACGACTACCTGTTCGCGCTGTTCTTCTCCAACTCGCGCAACGGGCCGGTCACCATCTCGCTGAACTTCCTGGCCAGCGGCCAGCTCCAGGACTACTCGGCGAGCATGGCGGGAGCGCTGATCGCCTCCGTGCCGACGCTGCTGGTCTACATCCTGCTCGGTCGCTACTTCGTCGGCGGGCTGATGGCGGGCTCGGTCAAGGGATGACCGCGCAGGTGGCGCGGGTCGACGCCGCCGCTGAGCTGCTGCGGCTGCTCGACTTCGCCCGGGGGGCTGCCGCCACGCCGGCCGGGTTCGCGTGGCTCGACGACCGCGGGGTGCCCGACCTCGCGCAGCACGTGCACACCTGGATCACGACGCGCATGACGCACGTGTTCTCGCTCGCCCACCTCCAGGCGGTCGGGGACGCGGCCGGGCTGGCGGCGCACGGTGTCCGTGCGCTCGCCGGCCCGCTGCGCGACGCCGAGCACGGCGGCTGGTACGCCGCGGTGTCGGCAGACGGGCGCGTCGTCGACGCCACCAAGGCGGCGTACGCGCACGCGTTCGTGGTGCTGGCCGGGTCGAGCGCGACGGTGGCGGGTGTGCGCGGCGGCGAGGCGCTGCTCGACGAGGCGCTGGAGGTCGTCGACACGCACTTCCTCGACGGCGACGGCCGGGTCGTCGACGCGCTCGCACCCGACATGGGGCCGGGCGAGGCCTACCGTGGCGCGAACTCCAGCATGCACATGGTCGAGGCGCTGCTCGCCGCCGGCGACGTCACCGGCGACCGGCGCCGGCACGACACCGCGCTCGGCATCGCCGAGCACCTCGTCCACGGCGTCGCGCGCGAGCACGACTTCCTGCTGCCCGAGCACTTCACCGCCGACTGGGTCGCCCTGCCCGACTACAACGCCGACGACCCGGCGGACCAGTTCCGCCCCTTCGGCTGCACGCCCGGCCACCTGCTGGAGTGGTCGCGGCTGCTGCTGCACCTCGAGGCGACCGTCGCGGAGCCGCCGGCCTGGCTGCTCGAGGACGCCGTGTCGCTGTTCGAGTCCGCCACCGAGGTCGGATGGACCGTGGACCTCGAGCCCGGCTTCGTCTACACCGTCGACTGGCAGCGGCACCCCGTGGTCCGCAGCCGGATGCACTGGGTGCACGCCGAGGGCCTCGCGGCCGCGGCGGCGCTGCACCGGCGCACGGGTGAGGCGTCGTACGCCGACTGGCAGCGGGTGCTCGAGGAGTACGTCGCGACGTACCTCGTCGACCGCGACCTCGGCTCGTGGCACCACGAGCTCGACGAGCACAACCGGCCGGCCGCGACGACCTGGCAGGGCAAGCCCGACGTGTACCACGCCTACCAGGCGCTGCTGCTCGCGAGCCGGCCGCTGGCGCCGGTGCTGTCGGTGCAGCTCGCAGGACGCTGACAGGCCACTTTCCGACCGACACGCCGGGCGTGTCGGTCGGAAAGTGGCCTCTCGCGCTAGATGACGGCGAGAGTCTGGCGGGCGATCTCCCACTCCTCGTTGGTGGGCACCACGAGCACGGCGACGTCGGCGCCGTCGGGGGAGACGGCGCGGGCGTCGCGGCTTCGGGCCTCGTTGCGGCCGTCGTCGACGACGATGCCCAGCCTGTCGAGTCCTGCGAGCGCGGCGGCGCGGACCGAGGGGGAGTTCTCGCCGACGCCGGCGGTGAACACCACCGCGTCGACGCGGCCGAGCACGGCGTAGTAGGCGCCGACGTACTTCCTGATCCGGTGCACGTAGACGTCGAACGCCAGCCGCGCGTCCTCGTCGCCGGCGTCGCGCAGCTCCGTGAGCCGGCGGAAGTCGTTGACCCCGGAGAGGCCCTTGAGGCCGGACTCCTTGTTGAGCGCGCGGTCGATGTCGAGCAGCGACCAGCCGAGCTGGCGGTTGAGGTGCGCGGGCACGGCCGGGTCGAGGTCGCCGGAGCGGGTGCCCATGACGAGGCCCTCGAGCGGGGTCAGGCCCATCGACGTCTCGACCGAGCGGCCGCCCTCGACGGCCGTGACCGAGCAGCCGTTGCCGAGGTGCAGCACGACCAGGTTGGTGTCCTCGACCGGCTTGCCGAGGAGGTCGGCGGCGGCCTGCGAGACGAAGGCGTACGACGTGCCGTGGAAGCCGTAGCGGCGGACGTGGTGCTCGTCCCGCCACGCCTTGGGTACGGCGTACGTGTAGGCGTGCTCGGGCAGCGTGGCGTGGAAGGCCGTGTCGAACACCGCCACCTGCGGCAGGTCCGGGAACAGCCGGCGGGCGACGCGCAGGCCCTCGAGGTTCGCCGGGTTGTGCAGCGGCGCGAGCGGCACGAGCTCCTCGACGGCGGCGAGCAGGGCGTCGTCGACGACCGTCGGCTCCGAGAACAGCTCGCCGCCGTGCACCACGCGGTGCCCGACGGCGCGGATGTCGGCGTCGGCGAGAGCGGGACCGTGCTGCTCGAACGCGTCGAGCACCGCACGCAGCGCGTCCTCGTGGTCGGTGAAGGCGCGCTTGTCGGTGTGCTCGCCGGACGGACCGCGGTGCGTGAGCGCGCCCCGGTCCTCGCCGATCGCCTCGACGATCCCGTCGGCCGGCTCGTCGCCGGTGGCGGCGTCGACGAGGGAGTACTTCAGCGAGGACGAGCCGGCGTTGACCACCAGCACGAGGTCGCTCATGCGTCGTGCCCCTCTCCCTGGGCCTGGATCGCGGTGATCGCCACCGTGTTGACGATGTCGCGCACGGTGGCGCCGCGGGACAGGTCGTTGACCGGCTTGCGCAGACCCTGGAGCACCGGCCCGATCGCGACGGCGCCGGCCGAGCGCTGCACGGCCTTGTAGGTGTTGTTGCCGGTGTTGAGGTCGGGAAAGACGAACACGGTGGCGCGGCCGGCGACCTCCGAGCCGGGCAGCTTGGTGCGGGCGACCGCGACGTCGATGGCGGCGTCGTACTGGATCGGTCCCTCGACGAGCAGGTCGGGCGCCTTCTGCTTGACCAGTGCGGTGGCCGCGGAGACCTTCTCGACGTCGGTCCCGGCGCCCGACGTACCGGTGGAGTAGGACAGCATGGCCACGCGAGGCTCGACGCCGAAGGCCGCGGCGGTGCGCGCGGACGACACGGCGATGTCGGCGAGCTGCTCGGCGGTCGGGTCGGGGTTGACCGCGCAGTCGCCGTAGACGAGGACCTGGTTCTCCAGGCACATGAAGAACACCGACGACACGACCGAGACCCCCGGCGTCGTCTTCACGATCTCGAGCGCCGGCCGGATCGTGTGCGCCGTGGTGTGCACCGCCCCGGACACCATGCCGTCGGCGAGGCCGAGCTCGACCATGAGCGTGCCGAAGTAGGACACGTCGGTGACCAGCGTGCGGGCGTCACCGAGCTCGACGCCCTTGTGCTTGCGGCGCTCGTAGTACTCCCGCGCGAACCGGTCCACGAGCTCCGCGTTTTGCGGGCTGACCAGCCGGGCGCCGGAGATGTCGACGCCGAGACCGGCCGCGGCGGCGTTGACCCGGATCGGGTCGCCGAGCAGGGTGAGGTCGACGATGCCGCGTCGCAGCAGGATGTCGGCCGCGCGCAGCACCCGCTCCTCGTCACCCTCGGGCAGCACGATGTGCTTCCTGTCGGCGCCGGCCCGGTCGACGAGCTGGTGCTCGAACATCAGCGGCGTGACCGCGTCGGTGCGCGCGACCTCGAACCGGTCGAGCAGCGTCTCGCCGTCGACGTGCTCGGCGAACAGCTGGATGGCGGTCTGCACCTTGCGCGGGGAGTCCTTGGTGAGCCGGCCCCGCACGCTGTTCAGCGCCGTGGTGGTCGCGTGGGTGCCGAGGTCGGTCTCGACGATCGGCATGGTGGTGCCGAGTCCGTCGAGCAGCCGGGACACCTGCTCGTGGAGGCTGAGCCCGCCGTTGAGGACGATGCCGGACATCTGCGGGAAGCCGGTGGACAGGTGGGCCGTGATCACGCCCAGGACGATCTCCGGCCGGTCTCCCGGGGTGACCACGACCGCGCCCTCGAACAACCGGTCGAGCACGTTGGGCAGCGTCATCGCCGCCACCACGAGCCCGGTGGTCTCGCGGCCGAGGAGGTTCTCGTCGCCGCTGACGAGGCTGCCGCCGCACGCGCGCATCAGGTCGGCCAGCGACGGAGCGCTGAGCAGCGGCTGCTCGGGCAGGGCGTAGGCGAGCGCGCTGTCGACGGTGATCGCCTCGGCGTCGGCCAGCACGTCGGCGGCGTCCACCCGGTTGGCGACGACGGCGAGGAGCGTCCCGTGCTGCGCACGCAGCTCCGCGACCGCGACCGCGGCCATCGTGCGGAGCTCGTCGGGGGTGCGGCCGTAGCCGTTGAGCACCAGCAGCACCGGGGCGCCGAGGTTGGCGGCCAGCCGGGCGTTGTAGGAGAACTCGGTCGGGCTGCCGACGTCGGTGTAGTCGGTGCCGACGATCACCACGACGTCGCACACATCGGCGACCTCGTGGTAGCGCTCGACGATCCGGTCCAGCGCCGCCGTCGGGTCCTTGTGCACGTCGTCGTACGTGACCCCGGCGCACTCCTCGTAGCTCAGCGTCACCGCCTCGTGGGAGGTGAGCAGGTCGAGCACGTAGTCGCGGCCGTCGGGGGAGTCGCTGCCGGACCGGACGACCGGCCGGAAGACCCCGACCTTGCCGACCCGGCGCGACAGCTGCTCGAGAAGGCCGAGCGCGACGGTGGACTTGCCCGAGAAGCCCTCGGCGGAGGCGACGTAGACGCTGCGTCCCATGCCGGGAGCCTAGTGTCCCGGCTGGTCCTTGGTGCGGTGCAGGAGCCAGTCGGAGCCGGTGTCGATCAGCGCGTAGCGCACGGAGCCGTCCCGCCCGTGCAGCGTGAACAGCAGCCGCTTGTCGTTGCTGCCCTCGTCCTCCCACCAGCCGATGTCGGCGATCGTCTTCTCGTCGTCCTCGTAGGTCAGGTGGTCGAGCTCGTGGTCGTCGACGGGCACCGCGAGGCGGTCGCGGCGCGGGTCGGTCGGCAGGCCCTTGGGCACCGCCCACGAGCGGAGCACCCCGTCCGCCTCGAGGCGCAGGTCGAAGTGCGGCTGCGGCTTGCGGTGGTCGTGCAGCACGAACGACGGCCGCGACGGGGCGCTCACGCCAGGTCCAGGTCGACGACGGTCATGCCCGCGCCTGCGGCGGGGGCGCTCATGGCGGCCAACGCGTGGCCGGCGTCGGCGAGCGGGATCGTGCGGCCGACGAGGCGCAGCGGGTCGACGGCGCCGGACGAGACGAGGTCGAGCATCGCGGGGTAGTCGCGCGCGGCCATGCCGTGCGAACCGTGGATCGAGAGCTCCTTGGCGACGACCGCGCCCATCGGCAGCGGAGGGGCGGCGTGCTCGCCGAGCAGCAGGCCGACCTGCACGTGCCGGCCGCGCGGGCGGAGCGAGTCGACCGACGCGACAGCGGTGGCCGAGGAGCCCACGGCGTCGAGCGACACGTGGGCCCCACCGTCGGTGGCCTCGTGCACCCGGCGTACGGCGTCCGGCCCGGCCGCGACGACGACGTCGGCGCCGAGGTCGCGGGCGAGGTCGCGCGCCGCGGGGGAGAGGTCCACGGCGACGACGTGGGCGCCGAGCGCCTTGGCGAGCAGGACCGCCGACAGCCCGACGCCGCCGCAGCCGTGCACCACGACGTGCCGGCCGGGCGCGACCTGGCCGTGCGCGGTGAGGGCGCGGAACGCGGTGGCGAACCGGCAGCCCAGCGACGCCGCGGCGACGAACCCGATCGCGTCGGGCAGGACCACGAGGTTGAGGTCGGCGGCCGGCAGCGCGACCCGCTCGGCGAACGAGCCGGGCATCGTGAAGCCGGGCTGCTGCTGGTCGGGGCACACCTGCGCGTCACCGCCCGCGCACCAGGCGCAGCGGCCGCAGCCGCACACGAACGGGACGGTGACGCGCTCGCCGACGTGGCGCGTGGTCACCTCCGGGCCGACCTCGACGACGACGCCGGCGAGCTCGTGCCCCGGCACCATCGGCAGCGGCACCGGGTCGTGCCCCTGCCAGGCGTGCCAGTCCGACCGGCACACGCCGGTCGCCCGGATCTCGACGACCGCGCCGTCGGGCGGGCAGACCGGGTCGGGGACGTCGACCACGCAGGGCGTCGCGCCGTAGGCGTCGTACCGGACCGCTCGCACGGTGGCCATCGTAGGAACCGGCCTCACACCGCGTGCACGTCGCCCGTCGTGGTGTCGACGACGACGAGCGGTCCGAGAGCGGCGTCGACCGGGAGGATGTCGAAGGCCAGCCCGGCCACGACCGGCAGCCGGTCGAGGTGCAGCCGCGGGGCGAGCGTGAGGTGCGGGGTCCAGGCGCCGGCCGCGTAGTTGCGGTGCAGCATGGCGTCGGTCGAGGCGGCGATGCCGGCCACCTGCTCCTGCCGGTCGAGCAGGGGCCGGGAGGCCTCCGGCACCAACCAGCAGCGGCTGCGCCGGAAGATGCCGAGGGCGTCGAACCGCAGCGTCAGGGAGGCGGCGTCACGGCAGGGCGCGAGCCGGTCCCGCAGCACCGGCAGCGTCGCGGGTGTGGCGTCGAGCAGGGACGCGAGGGTCAGGTGCGGCCGGTGCCGGCCGTGGGTGTGGGTCAGCAGCGAGCCGACGCCGACGTCCTCGAGCCGCTGCCACAGCGCCCGGACGGCGCGGTCGGCGCGCTCGTCGAGCAACAGGCAGACGGAGAGCGCCACGGCCGCGCTCAGTCCCGGCGGTCGACGTACGTGTGCAGCCACTCCAGCACCGGCGTCAGCCGGGCGACGACGTCGTGCCCGTCGGCGGTGAGGGAGTACTCCACGTGCGGGGGTACGACGGGCAGCGCCTCACGCCGGACCAGCCCGTCGGCCTCCAAGGTGCGCAGCGTCTGGGCCAGCATCTTCTCGGTCACACCTTCGATCGAGCGCCGCAGCTCCGCCCAGCGCAGCGTGCCGTGCGAGAGCTGGACGAGCACGAGGACGCCCCACTTGCTGGTGATGTGCTCGAACATCGCGCGGTAGGGGCAGTCGGCACTGGCCGCCATGAACGGAAGCGGCGGGGTCGACGCGGCGGGCTCGACGGTCCGGGCGGCCATGGCGTACCTACTTACCTGGAGGTGGGTACCGCACTTGGAAGTGGGTACCGGACATCGGGAAGGGTACTCCGTCTGCCGGGGTTGGGCACGGGTGAAAGCCCGTCCACCCCTTCCATCCCACCGGAGGACCCATGTCCGCACCGTCTCCCCGCTACGTCGTCACCGGCGCCACCGGCCACCTCGGCCACCTCGTCGTGGAGGAGCTGCTCGCCCGCGGCGTCCCGGCCGATCGGGTCGTGGCCACCGGCCGCAACCTCGCCAAGGTCGCCGACCTCGCCGAGCGCGGCGTCCGGGTCGCGCACGTCGACCTCGACGAGCCGGACACCCTGGCCGACGTCCTGGAGGCCGGCGACGTGTTCCTGCTCGTCTCCACCAACGACATCGCCCACCGGGTCCAGCAGCACGTCGACGCGGTCGCGCTGGCGGGCAAGGCCGGCGTCGCCCGGATCGCCTACACCAGCGCGCCGCGCGCCGGCGACACCCCGCTGGTGCTCGCGCCCGACCACGCGCGGACCGAGGAGGAGATCCGCGCCAGCGGGCTACCGTTCACGATCCTGCGCGACAACTGGTACATCGAGAACTACGCCCAGGACCTGGCCCGGGCCGCCGAGACCGGCGTCGTCGCCTCCAGCACCGGCGCGGGTCGGGTCGCCTCGGCGACCCGCCGCGACTACGCCGCCGCGATCGCCGGCGCGCTGGCGACGGAGGGCCACGAGGGAGCCACGTACGAGCTCGGCGGCGACACCGCCTGGACCTATGCCGACCTGGCCGCGGCGTTCGCCGAGGTGCTCGGCCGCGACGTCGTCCACCAGGACCTGACTCCCGCGGAGCACCTGGCCGCGCTCATCGCTGCCGGCCTCGACGAGGGCACCGCCGGGTTCGTCGTCGCCCTCGACGGCAACATCCGCGACGGCGCGCTCGACCTGCCCGGCGACGACCTGGCCCGCCTGGCCGGTCGCCCGGCGACCGGGCTGGTCCACAGCGTCCGGCTGCTCGAGCAGCAGGGGTAAAGCTTCGGCGAACCCGCTGCGCCATGCACCCCGGTTTCAGCGGGAACGCCCGAAAAATACGCGTCGCCCGCGCCGGGCCGGCCGCCCTACCGTCGCGCCATGGACGCGTCGGAGATCCAGGTGGGCACGGCGCGGCTGCGGCCCGTGCTGCTCGCGGTCGTGCCGGACCCTCAGCAGCTCGACCGCGTCGAGCACGAGCTGCAGCAGGCCTTCGGCACGGAGTTCCGGGTGCGCGGCGAGCGCACCTGCGCGGACGCGCAGCGGGTGCTCGACGACTGCCGGGACCTGGGCCAGCGCGTCGCGGTGGCGCTGGTGGACTACGCGCTCGATGAGGGGCCGCGCGCGGAGGTCCTCACCCGGCTGCGCAGCGACCACCCCGACGCGCGGCGCGCGATGCTCGTCGACTGGGGCTCGTGGGCCGACCGCGACGCGGCCCGCACGATCCTCCAGTCGATGGCGGTCGGCGACATCTCCTACTACGTGCTCAAGCCGTGGATCAACCGCGACGAGCTGTTCCACCGGACGGTCGCGGAGTTCGTGCAGGAGTGGTCGCGCAGCGACCCCACCAACCTCCGCGAGGTCGTGGTCGTGGCCGAGCGCACGTCGGTGCGCGCGTCGCAGATCCGCAGCCTGCTCACCCGCAACGGCATCCCGCACGCCTTCCGCGAGAAGGGCTCGGCCGACGCCGAGGACGTCCTCCGGTACGTCGACCTGGTCGGCTTCGACCGCTCCAACGCCGAGGTGCTCGTCTGGATGGCCGCCCTCGACGGGAAGGTGCTGCTCGACCCGACCGACGTCGAGGTCGCCGAGGCGTGGGGCGTCGCGACGACGCTGCCCCGGGACCAGCGCGACTTCGACCTGCTGGTCGTCGGTGGGGGACCGTCGGGCCTGGCCGCCGCCGTGTACGGCGCGTCGGAGGGGCTGCGCACGCTCGTCGTGGAGCGCGAGTCGCTCGGCGGCCAGGCGGGGTCGTCCTCGCTGATCCGCAACTACCTCGGGTTCTCCCGCGGGATCGGCGGCGCAGAGCTTGCCCAGCGCGGCTACCAGCAGGCCTGGGTGTTCGGCACCTACTTCCTCTTCATGCGCGAGGTGGAGCAGCTCAAGCCCGGCCCGGACGGTGTCTTCACCGCCACGATCGGCGGCGTCGGCGACGTCACCGCGCGGGCGGTCGTGCTGGCCACGGGTGTGAGCTACCGCCGGCTCGGGGTGCCCGACCTGGAGGCGCTGACCGGCGCCGGCGTGTTCTACGGCGCCAGCGTGTCCGAGGCGCAGGGTCTCACCGGGCTGCACGCGGTCGTCGTGGGCGGCGGCAACTCCGCCGGCCAGGCGGTGCTGCACCTCGCGCGCTACTGCGAGCAGGTGACGCTCGTGGTGCGGGGCGACGACCTCGGCGAGAGCATGTCGTCCTACCTGGTCGAGACGGTCGGCGCGACCGGCAACATCGGGGTCCGCCTGGCGAGCGAGGTCGTGGGCGGCGGGGGGTCGCCACGCCTCGACCACGTGGTCGTCCGCGACCGCAACGGGGGTGCGGAGGAGACGATCCGGGCCGACGGCCTCTTCGTGATGATCGGCGCCGAGCCGCGCACCGCATGGCTGCCCGACGACGTCGGGCGCGACCGGTTCGGCTACGTGCTCGCCGGCGCCGACGCCGCGTCGGCCGGCAGCTGGCCGCTCGCGCGGGCGCCGTACCCCTACGAGTCGACGGTGCCCGGGCTGTTCGCCGTCGGCGACGTCCGCTGCGGGTCGGTCAAGCGCGTCGCGTCCGCGGTCGGGGAGGGCTCGGTGGTGGTCTCGCAGGTGCACCAGCTGTTCAAGGAGCCGCATGGCTGAGCAGCCGTTCGCGTCGTCCCGCCGCATGCTGGTCCTCTCGGCCGGCGTGCTCGTGCTGCCGCTGCTGGGCTTCGTGCTCCTCATGCGGCGCCCCGCGCTGGACCTGCACTGGGAGCACCACCCCTCGCACTTCTGGCTGGTGCTCGCGACGGCGGCGCTCAGCGCGGTGCTCGCCTACGCGACCGGCACCGCCGCCCAGCGGCGTGGCGACGCCCGCGTGATGCTGGTGTCGCTCGCGTTCCTCTCCGCGGCGGGGTTCCTGGGGCTGCACGCCCTCGCCACGCCGGGCGTCCTGCTCGACGAGGCCAACGCGGGCTTCGCGGTCGCGACGCCGGTCGGCATCGCGATCGGCTCGCTGTTCGCGGTGGCGTCGTCGGCCGACTTCGGCGGCGACCGGGCCGTGCGCGCGGTGGTGCTCGCTCGCCGGGCCCGCGTCGTCCTGCTCGTGGTGATGGCGGCGTGGGCGGTCGCGTCGCTCGCCCAGCTGCCCCCGCTGCAGGCGGACCAGGTCGTGCCCGAGCAGGCGGGGGGCCTGCTCGGGCCGCTGGCGCTGGTCGCGATCCTGCTGTACGGCGTCGCCGCCGCGCGCTACCTGCGGCTGTGGCTGCTCCGGCCCTCGCTCATGCTGCTGTCGATGCTCTCGGCCTTCGTGCTGCTCGCGGAGGCGATGGTGGCGGTCGTCTTCGCCCGCAACTGGCAGCTGTCCTGGTGGGAGTGGCACGTCCTGATGCTCGCGGCGTTCGCGCTCGTCGCCCTCGGGGCCCGTTTGCAGTGGCACGAGGAGCGGTTCGCGGACCTCTACCTCCAGGACACCGTCGCCGGAGAGCGCGAGATGAGCGTGCTGTTCGCGGACCTGCAGGGGTTCACGACGTTCTCCGAGGCGCACGAGCCGGCCGAGGTCACGGCCATGCTCAACACCTTCTTCCAGGTCGCCGTACCCCCGGTCGTGCGTCAGTACGGCGGTGACATCGACCGGATCATCGGCGACGCGCTGATGGTCACGTTCAACAAGCGCGGCGACCAGCCCGACCACGCCGCCCGTGCGGCCGGGGCCGGCCTGGCGCTGCAGGAGGCGACGTCGCGGGTGCTGGCCGAGCACCCGGACTGGCCGCGGTTCCGGGTCGGCATCAACAGCGGCCCCGTGCTGGTCTCGCTGCTCGGCACCGAGGGCGGGCGCACGCACACCGTCATCGGGGACACCGTCAACACCGCCTCCCGCATCGAGGGCAAGGCGCCCGGAGGCGGCGTCGCGATCGGCCCGGCGACCAAGGCGCTGCTGCCGGCCGCGCGCACGGAGTCGCTCGGGCCGATGGAGCTCAAGGGCAAGACCGAGCCGATCGAGGTGCACCGGCTCCTGGCGCTGGGCTGAGAGCGGCCGGTCAGGTCGGCAGCAGGCGCAGGGACACGATCGCCACGTCGTCGCGCAGGTTGTCGCCCTGGAAGGCGACCACGTCCGCGAGCACCGCGTCGACCACCGCGGCGGCGGACTCGCTGTGGCGCTGGATGCAGCGCCGCAGCCTGTCCTCGCCGTACAGCTCGCGGTTCCGTCGTGCCTCGGTGACGCCGTCGGTGAACAGCGTCAGCACGTCGCCGGTGCGGAGGTCGATCTCGCGGTCGACGAACTCCACGGCGTCGAGGACGCCGACGAGCGGGCCGACGCCTCCCACCGGGACCGCGTCCTCGCCCGGGTGGGAGAGCAGGGGCGCCGGGTGCCCGCCGGAGCCCAGCGTGGCGTGCCAGGTCCCGTCCGGTCGGCGCTGGAGGCGCGCCATCGCGAGGGTGCAGTAGCGGTAGCCGTCCTGGCGGAGCAGCACCTCGTTGAGCGCCGAGAGCGCCTGGCTCGGGGCGTGCATCCCCACCACGACCGCCCGGATCGTGTGCCGCGCGAGGGCGGTCACGATGGCGGCCTCGACGCCCTTGCCGCAGACGTCGCCGAGCACGACCACCCAGTCGTCCGCTGCCACCTGGAAGGCGTCGTAGAAGTCGCCACCGACCTCGGCGCCCTCGCCGGCGGGCCGGAAGGCCGCGGCGAACTCGAGGCCCGGGATGCTGGGCGTGCTCGGGGGCAGCAGGGTGCGCTGCAGCGTCCGGGCGAGCGATCGAGCCCGCCGCTCGGAGTCTTCGGCCCGTTCCTTCGCGCGCAGGAGCTCGCGCTCGTAGGCGCGACGCTCCGTCGCGTCGAACACCACGATGCGGATCACGCGGGCGGCTTCGACCTCGTCGCGCTCGAGGACGGCGTTGACCAGCACGGGCAGCCGCGACCCGTCGGGCACCATGACCTCCAGCGCGATCTCGCGCACCTGACCCTGCATCTGCAGCAGCGGCATGTAGTGGGTCTCGTGGTAGAGCCGTCCGCCCGGGCTGAGCAGCTCGGCGAACCGCCGCCGCCCGACCAGGTCGTCGCGCTCCCAGCCCGTCCAGCGCAGGAAGGTGTCGTTGACGTTGACGATCGTGCCGGTCGGCGTCACGGACAGGTAGCCGCAGGGAGCGTTCTGGTACAGCTCCTCGGCGTCGTCCTCGGACACCGGCGGTACCAGGTCCCGCCGGCTCGTGGGAGGACCGCTCATGAGCGAGCCGGCACGGAGCGCAGGAAGTCCGCGATCGCCGCGGCCGTCTCCTCGGGTGCGCTGAGGTTGGGGCAGTGACCCGTCGCGTCGAGCACGGTCAGGACGCTGCCCGGGATCGTCTCGTGGACGTAGCGCCCCACCTCGATCGGGGCGATGACGTCGTCGCGGCACTGCAGCACCAGGGTGGGCACGGAAACGTCCGCCAGGTCCGCGCGGTTGTCGGACAGGAAGGTGACGCGCGCGAAGCGCTTCGCGATGTCGGGGTCGGTGCGGCAGAAGCTCGCCGTGAGCTCCTGTCCCAGCTCGGGACGGTCGTCGTTGCCCATGATCACCGGGGCGATGGCGCTCGACCAGCCGAGGTAGTTGCTCTCCAGCGAGCCGAGGAGCTCGAAGATGTCGGCCTCGGAGAAGCCGCCGACGTAGTCGTCGTCGTCGATGTAGCGGGGCGAGGGGCCGACCAGCACGAGGGCGCCGATGCGGTCGGGGCGGGCGGCCTGGGCGAGCACGCCGATCATCGCCGACACGGAGTGACCGACGAGGACCACGTCGTGGAGGTCGAGCGCGTCGCAGATCTCCACCACGTCCTGGGCGTACCCCTGCAGGGTCGCGTGCCGCTCGACGTCGTACGCCGCCGGGTCCACGGGACCGGCGCCGACGTGGTCGAAGAGCACCACGCGGTACTCGTCGGTGAACGCCGGCGTCACGTAGCGCCACATGTTCTGGTCGCACCCGAAGCCGTGCGCGAAGAGCAGCGGCCGGCCGTCGGAGGGCCCGTGCACCGTCACGTTGTGCCGAGCCAGTACGTCCACCCCCGCAGCCTAGTCCGGCCGCGCCGGCGTCTCGGGCGCGTCCGTGGCGCGCGGCGTGCCCCGCGGGTCGGGACCGGGGGCATGCTTTGTTGCCGTTGCGGGTTTTGCCCGGAACTTGCGCCGTCGGGTCGCGGATCGCCGTACCGTTTCGGGTACCGCAGAGGAGTTCGGGACAACCGGGGGAGATTCTGATGCAGGGACCATGGTCGTACGACGACAGCATGGGCGGCCGCGTGGTCGCGACGTCCGGTCCGCTCGGCAGCGCGGCGAGCGGAGACGGGGGAACGTCGCTCCAGGTGGTCGACGGGCAGCGGCCTGAGCCGCCGTCCGAGCGGTGAGGGCGTCCGGGCCCTCGCAGCGCACGGCCCTCGTGGTGTGGACCTCGCGTCCCTGCCACGGGGGCCGTGGCCGTCCGCAGGTCAGGAGGTCTCGGCGCCCCGCTGCTGGAGGACCCGGCCCAGGATGTTCGGCCGGTTGGTGACGACGGCGTCGACGCCCTTGTCGAGGTTGGCGTTCATGTTCTCCTCGGTGTCGACCGTCCACACCGAGCTGTCCATCCCGAGCGCGTGCACCGCCGCGACGTACTCGGCGTCGACGGTCTTGTGCCGCGAGCTGATCTCGTCCGCCCAGCGCGACAGGTCGGGCAGCTGGGACGGGTCCGGCGTGCCGAGCAGGGCGAGCTTCACCCGCGGCTCGAGCTCCTTGAAGGCGCGGGCGGAGTCGAAGTCGAAGGACTGCACGACGAGCTGGTCCGTCCGGATCGCCCGGCCGAGGTAGCCGTCGACCTGGCGCAGCGCGACCGAGACCTCTGACTCGATGCCGGGGTAGAGCTTCGGCGACTTCAGCTCGATCATGATCCCGGTGCCGGTGCGCTGGACCAGGCGCAGCGCCTGCTTCAGGCTCGGGATCCGCGTCCCGGCGTACCTCTCGGCCTTCCAGGACCCGGCGTCCAGCTTCTTCATGTCGCCGTAGGTGACGTCGCCGACGGCCCAGGACTTCCGCTTCGGGAAGACCTTCTCGATGTTGGTGGTGCGCGCCAGGTCGTTGTCGTGGATCAGCACCAGCCGGCCGTCCTTGCTGCGCTGCACATCGACCTCGACGAAGTCGACGCCCCTGTCGATCGCCGCCTTCAGCGCCACCAGGGTGTTCTCGGGCGCGACGTACCGGGCGCCGCGGTGAGCGACGGTCAGGACGGAGTCGGGGTCCTGGGCCACCAGTGACGGGGTCGCGGCGGCGCTGCCGGCCGTCGCGACCGGCAGCAGCGTGGTCGCGAGCAGGGACAGCGCGCCGACGGCGGCGGTCAGGGTGGGGGACAGGCGCATAGAGGGAGATCCCGAGGGGTCGACGGCACGGTCAGTCGTCCAGGGTAGGCGCCGGGTCGCTCCCGGGTCACCTTTACCCGCGGCTCCGGGCGTGGCGGGGCGCACCGGTGAGGCCTCTAGTTGTACCCGGCCACGAGGTTGGTAGCAGCGCGCCTGCTTGAACGAACGAGAACCCCCGAATGGGATGTGGCTTGTCTAAGGCCCACTCCCAC
>NZ_SDPU01000036.1 GCF_004168035.1 Nocardioides iriomotensis
GCGGCAGGTGTGGGCCGCTCGGCCGGCACGGGCGGCGGGGCGTCGTCGCGGGCGGCGGGCGCCGCGGGAGCCTCGACCGGGGCGATCTCGGGCGCGGGCGCCGGGGCGGGGGCCTGCGCAGGAGCCGGGGTGACGGCGGCCGGAGCGGGCGCAGCCACCGGGGCGGCGGCGGGTGCGGGAGCCGGGGCGGCGGCGACGCCACCGATCGACATCCGCTTCTCGAGCCGGTCGAGCCGGGCCATCACGCCGTCGGTGTCGTGGTCGGCGCCGGGCAGCAGCACCCGCGCGCAGATCAGCTCGAGCAGCAGCCGCGGCGCGGTCGCGCCCTTGAGCTCGGTGAGGCCGGTCGCGACCATGTCGGCGGCCCGGCTGAGGTCGGCGCGGCCGAACCGCGCGGCCTGCGCGACGAGCCGCTCGGCCTGGTCCTCGGGGACGTCGATGAGACCGGTCGCGGGGGCGTCGGGCACCGCCGCGATGATCACCAGGTCGCGCAGCCGGCGCAGGAGGTCCTCGGTGAACCGGCGCGGGTCCTGCCCGGTCTCGATCACCTTGTCGACCACGCCGAACACCGTGCCGCCGTCGCCGGCCGCGAACGCGTCGACGACCTCGTCGAGCAGCGTCTCGGGGGTGAAGCCCAGCAGGCCGGTGGCCAGGGAGTAGGTGACGCCCTCGGCCCCGGATCCGCCGATCAGCTGGTCGAGGATCGAGAGCGTGTCTCGGGCCGATCCGCCGCCGGCGCGCACGACGAGGGGGAGCGCGGCCGGGTCGACCTCGACGCCCTCCTGGTCGCAGAGCTGCTGGAGGTAGTCCGACAGCGTGCGCGGCGGGATCAGCCGGAAGGGGTAGTGGTGGGTGCGCGAGCGGATCGTGCCGATGACCTTCTCGGGCTCGGTCGTCGCGAACACGAACTTGATGTGCTCCGGCGGCTCCTCGACGAGCTTGAGCAGCGCGTTGAAGCCGGCCGAGGAGACCATGTGGGCCTCGTCGATGATGTAGATCTTGTAGCGGCTGCTGACCGGCGCGAAGAACGCCTTCTCGCGCAGGTCGCGGGCGTCGTCGACGCCGCCGTGGCTCGCGGCGTCGATCTCGATGACGTCGATCGAGCCGGGCCCGCCGCGGGCGAGGTCGGTGCAGGACCGGCAGGTGCCGCAGGGGGTGTCGGTGGGGCCCTGCTCGCAGTTGAGGCAGCGGGCCAGGATGCGCGCGCTGGTGGTCTTGCCGCACCCGCGCGGGCCGGAGAACAGGTAGGCGTGGTGCACCCGGTTGTTGGTGAGCGCCGCCCGCAGCGGACCGGTCACGTGGTCCTGGCCGATGACCTCGGCGAAGGACTCGGGCCGGTAGCGGCGGTAGAGGGCCAGGGGTGCGTCCACGTCGTGAACCCTAACCGCCACCTCTGACAGTCGGTAGGCGGCACGAACCGGGCATGAAAAGGCCCCCCGCGCACCCGACAGAGCTCACTTGCCCTTGCTGCCTTCCGGCCCTGGGGGATTGGGCGAGATGCCGCCACACGGGGGGTTGCGGAGCAGTCTAGGTGACGCCGTCGGGGCCACCCAAGTCGGCGTCCTCCCGACCGGATTTCCAGGTCGGGACCGCTCACCGGTACCCTCTCCGGCGGAGGATTCGCCTAGTGGCCTATGGCGCTCGCTTGGAAAGCGGGTTGGGTTAACGCCCTCAGGGGTTCGAATCCCCTATCCTCCGCCACCGCTGGCCAGCGAAGACGCCGGGCGGGCTCGTCGAGCCCGACCCGGCGTTCGGTCTCTCGGGACCTGAACCCGCTCACTCGGTGTAGAGGCAGAACGGGTGCCCCGCCGGGTCGAGCATCACCCGGACGTTCGTCTGCGGCTGGTACGCCGCCTGCTCGGCGCCCACCTCGACGGCGTACGCCACCGCCTGCTCGAGGTCGTCGACCTCGAGGTCGAGGTGCAGCGACATCTGCGGCTCACCGTCCACCGTCGGCCAGACCGGTCGGGCGTAGTGCTCCTCCGTGGCGAAGGCGAGGTTGTAGCCGGCGTCCTCCGACGGGGCGAGGTCCACCCACCCGTCGGACTCGTTGAAGATCGTCCAGCCCAGCAGCCGCTGGTAGAAGTGCGCGAGCTCGCGGGCGTCGGGTGCGTCGAGGACGACGCCGAACCAGGTCTTCTGCGTCCGGAGGGGCATGCCGACACTGTGTCGCGCCCGGACCCCGCCGTCCACGGTCGAGGACCCGCGGCTTCCGAACGCCCGGGACGGCTGGCTCCGACGGACTATTGCGGCACCGACGGTCTCTCCGTTGGATCGAAGGACCACGGTGCGGCAAGCAGCTTCCGCGGGGAGGGGTGCCCATGTGGACGACCAGGACCAAGGTCGGGTGGGGCTTCGTGCTCCTCGGCGCGCTGCTGCTGGTGTGGGCCTCGTCGCGGTACTACTTCGTCGGCCCGGAGGGACGCTTCCAGCCCGAGGGCTACGACGGCCACATGCCGGGCCTGTTGCTGCACATCTCGGCGATGAGCGTCGCGGTCCTCGCCGGGCCGTTCCAGCTCCTCCGGTCGCTGCGGGAGCGGCACTTCGGCTTCCACCGGGCCCTGGGCACCGTGTACGTCGTCAGCGCGCTCCTCGGCGGCCTGGGCGGGCTCTACATGGCGCCGTTCTCCGCCTACGGGCTGGGCACCCACCTCGCGTTCACGATCCTGGGAGCCGGCGTGCTGGCGACGACCAGCATCGCGTTCGTGCGCATCCGGGGCGGCGACGTGCAGAGCCACCGCGAGTGGATGACCCGCAGCTACGCGTTGATCTTCGCCGCGGTGACGCTCCGGCTCTACCTGCCGTTCCTCGAGGCCGCTTTCGGCGAGAAGCTCGGCTACCAGATCGTGGCGTGGGCCTGCTTCGTCCCCAACGCGCTCTTCGCCGAGTGGCTCATCCGGACCCGGCTGCGCCGGCACCCGGAGCCGCCGCGCTGGGCACCGGCCGCAGCGCCGTCGCCGACCCCGCTGACCTGACCCGGCGTCCCGGCGTTAACCCTCGCTTCACGAAGCCGCTCCTACCGTGCGAGGCATGGAGCAAGGGTGGTGGAGCGCACGGCCCACGCGGGTCGCGACGGTCAGCGAGCTGGGGGGCGCCCCTCGTCCGCTCGCGCCTGGCCTCGGGCCCGGGTCCCGGGTCGTGGTCGTCACCGGCAGCTACGGCGCCGGGCACGACGCGGCCGCCCGCGAGATCGCCCTGCGGCTGCGCGGCATCGGCTGCGCGGTCGACACGTACGACGTCGTCGACCTGCTCCCGGCGCGGACCGGCCGGCTGCTCAAGGTCGCCTACCTCGCGCAGCTGCGACACCTCCCCGGCTCGTGGGAGGTCACGCTGCGCCGCCTGCAGCCGGGCAGCCGGACGTACCGCCTCACCAGGCAGCTCGTCGGCCTGGCCGGCCACCGCCTGCTGCGCGCTGCCGCGGACGCGGACCTGGTCGTCAGCACCCACCCGTTCGCGAGCCAGGCCCTGGGACGTCTGCGCGTCGACGGTGACCTCCGGTGCCCCGTGGTCACCTACCTCACCGACGCGTCCGTGCACCCGCTGTGGGTGCACCCCGGGGTCGACCTGCACCTCGCCCAGCACGACGTCGCCGCCGACGAGGCGCGGCGCTGGGGCTGCCGGACGCGCGTCGTCGAGCCCCTGGTGCCCGTGCCCACCCGCCGTACGTCGGTGGACCGGCGCGACCTCGGCCTGCCCGAGGGACGACCGCTGGCGGTGCTCGTCGGGGGCTCGCTGGGCATCGGCGAGCTCGAGGAGGCGGCGATCGACCTCCTCGGCACCGGCCGGGTCACCCCGGTCGTCGTCTGCGGCCGCAACCAGCGTCTGCGCGAGCGGCTGGCCGCCCGGCCCGGCATCGTCGCGCTCGGCTGGCGCGACGACCTCCCCGACCTGTTCGCGGTCGCCTCGGTGGTCGTGCAGAACGCCGGCGGCTTCATGTCGCTGGAGGCGATGGCCTCGGGCGTGCCGCTGCTGTCCTACCGCCCGATCCCCGGCCACGGCCGCGCCAACGCGGAGGCCCTGGAGCGGGCCGGGCTGGTCCCGTTCGTCCGGCGCCCCGGCGAGCTTCCCGCCGCCGTCGACCACGCACTGACGGCCGCCACGAGCCGGCTCCCCTCGGGCGCACCGGACCTGGTCGCCCTGCTCACCGGCGCCGCCGCGCGGGTCCCGGCGGGGGTGGCGTGATGCGCGCGCCGCTCGCAGCGCTGGCCTCCGTCAACCCGGTACGGCGTGCACTCACGCCGCGGGTGCTGCCCGCCGGCCTGTCCGGGGCCGGCCGGACCGGCCGGGTCGCGCTGACGTTCGACGACGGGCCCGACCCGGCGAGCACGCCGGCGTTCCTCGACCTGCTGGCCCGGCACGACCGGCATGCGACGTTCTTCCTGCTCGGCGAGCACGTCGGGCCGAACGCGGGCCTGGTCGCCGAGATGGCGGCCGCCGGGCACGAGCTCGCCGTGCACGGGTGGGACCACAGGTGCACCGCCTGGAAGCCGCCCGGCGTCCTGGCCGACGAGCTCCGCCGGGCGCGCGACGTCGTGGAGGGGGTGAGCGGGCGCGAGGTGCGCTGGTACCGACCGCCGTACGGTGTGCTCACCACAGGGACGATCGTCGCCGCCCGGCGGTCCGGGATGGAGACCGTGCTGTGGAGCGCCTGGGGCCGGGACTGGGTGGCGGGCGCGACCGGCGCTCGCATCGCAGGCACCGTGCGCCGCCAGCTCGGCGCCGGCGGCACCGTGCTGCTGCACGACACCGACCGGACCTCGGCACCCGGCTCGTGGCGGCAGACCCTCGCCGCGACCGAGATGCTGCTCGCCGAGTGGGCGGCGCGCGACGTGAGGCTGGTAACGGTTTCTGGGCAACTAGGGTCGGACGCGTGTCGTCACGACGCTCCCCACGACCGCTGACCCCGTGGCGCGGGGTGCTGGCGTTCGGGTTCGTCAGCCTCGCCGCGGACATGGTCTACGAGGGCATGCGCTCGGTGTCGGGCCCGTTCCTCGCGTCCCTCGGCGCGTCCGCCCTGGTCGTCGGGGTCGTGACCGGCGCGGGCGAGGCGATGGCGCTGGTGCTGCGGCTCGTGGCCGGACCGTTCGCCGACCGGACCCAGCGGCACTGGGCGCTGACGATCCTCGGGTACGCCATGACGGCGGTGTGCGTCCCGCTGCTGGCGCTCGCGCCGCACGTCGGCGCAGCCGGCCTGGCGCTCGCGACGGTGCTGATCCTGCTGGAGCGCACGGGCAAGGCGGTGCGCAGCCCGTCGAAGTCGGTGCTGCTCGCCTCGGCGGCCCGGTCGATCGGCCGCGGCAAGGGGTTCGGCGCGCACAAGGCCCTGGACCAGGTCGGCGCCTTCAGCGGTCCTCTGCTGGTCGCGGGGGTCACCGCGGTCACCGGGCTGATCTGGCCGGCGTTCCTGGTGCTCGCCGTCCCGGGCGCGATCTCCCTCGTGCTGCTGCTCTTCCTGCGGCGACGGCTGCAGACCGACCTGCCGACCCGTCCGCACCGCGTCGACGCGCCGACGGTCACGCCCGAGGCGATCGGCGCGCGACGGCTGCCGGTCGGCTTCTACGCGTTCGCGCTCGCCGTCGCCGCCAGCACGGCGGGCCTCATGACGTTCGGCATCTTCGGCTTCCACCTCGTCGACGCGGGGCTGGTGACGGACGCCGCGGTCCCGGTGGTGTACGCCGGTGCGATGGCGGTGGGCGCTCTCGCCGCCCTCGCCTCCGGCTGGGTATACGACCGGCACTCGCACCGGGTGCTGCTGGTGCTCCCCCTGCTCGTCGCGCCCGTCCCGGCCCTGGCACTCGGCGACTCCCTCGCCACGGTGCTGCTGGGCCTGCTGCTGTGGGGCGGCGCCACGGGTGTGCAGGACTCGACGGTCAAGGCCCTGGTCGCCGACCTGGTCCCGTCGGCGAACCGCGGTACGGCGTACGGCGTGTTCGCGGCGATCCAGGGTGTCGCCGCCCTGGTCGGCGGCGCGCTGGCGGGCTTGCTCTACCGCGACCACGTGGTCGCGCTCAGCGTCGGCACGGTGCTGGTGCAGGCACTGTCCTACGTGCCCCTCCGCCACGCCCTGCGCGCCGCCCGGACCTCGTAGCCCGGGGCCGCAGCGGCGCTTCATCGTCCCTTCATGGGCCCGCACCTACGGTCCCCCTGACCCGGCAGCCACTGCCCGGCTCGGGAGGTGACGACCGTGACATCGACGCTCGACCGCATCGACGGGACGCCCGGCGCGCCCACCCCTCCGCCCGGCCCGGAGCCCCGTCGGATGCCGACCTGGGTCGTCGTCGGCGCGGTCGCGCTGGCCGCGGCCGTGGCCTGGGTCCCGGCCCTCACCGTCTTCCCGAGCTCCGACGAGGGCGGGTTCCTGCTGCTGGCGTCCCAGTGGCACCCGGGGACGTCGCTGTACGGCAGCTACTGGGTCGACCGGCCGCCGGTCCTCATCCTGCTGTTCCAGCTCGCGGACGCCCTGGGCGGCGTCATCGGGCTCCGCCTCGTCGGCGTGGCCGGTGTCGTCCTCGGCGTGCTCCTCGGCGCCGCGCTGCCGTCCGCCCTCGCCCCGGCCGGCACTCCCCTGCGCGCGCGGCGCCGCGCGGCGCTGCTCAGCGCCTTCACCACCGCCGCCCTGCTCACCTCCCCGCTGTTCGGCGCGATGGAGGTGGACGGTGAGCTGCTGGCCGTGCCCGCCGTGCTGGCGGGCTGCCTCCTCCTGCTGCGTGCGCAACGGACGACCGGCCCCCGGCGCGCCCGGCTCGTCCTCCTCGCCGGACTGGTCGGCAGCGCCGCCTGGCTGACCAAGCAGGACGTGGCCGACGTGTTCGTGCTCGGCGCGGCCCTCGCCGTCGCCGGACGGCTCCACCACGGCCGGTCGCTGCGGCAGGCGCTCGGGGACCTCGCCTGCCTGACCGCGGGCCTCGTCGCCGGCGTCGGCGGCGCGCTCGTCGTCGCGGCACAGCACGGCACGTCTCCGGCGGCCCTGTGGTCGGCCGTCGTGACCTTCCGGTTCCGGGCCAGCGAGGTGATCGCGTGGTCCTCCAGCGGCGCGACGCCCCAGCGGTTCTGGATGCTGCTGGCGGCGTTCGTCCTCAGCGGCGCCCCGCTCGTCATCTGGTACGCCGCCCGCTCGCTGCGCGGCACGGTCGTGCGGCCGCTCGGCCCCGGCGGGCCGACCTGGCCGCTGCTGACCCTGCTCGCCTGGGAGGCGGTCGCCGTCGGCGGCGGCGGGAGCTACTGGCTGCACTACATCGTCGGCCTGGTCCCCGGCATCACGCTCCTCGTCGCCGCCGCCGCGACCCGGCCGGCACTCGGGCGCCGCCTCCAGGACGGGCTCGCCTGGGCGGTCACCGCGGCCGTCGCGTCGACGCTCGTGGCGGTGCCGGTGGCCGTGTCGCAGATGCCGGCGATCCGTGGCGACGACGCGGCCGTGTCGACGTACCTCCGCGTCCACGCGGCACCGGGCGACACCGGCGTGGTCGCGTACGGCCATCCCGACATCCTCGAGCAGGCCGGTCTGAGCAGCCCGTACCCCGACCTGTGGAGCCTCCCGGTCCGGGTGCGGGACCCGCACCTCGCCCGTTTCCGCCGGGTGCTCACCACGGACCGGCCCCGCTGGCTGGTCGCCGCCCACGGCGACCTGGCCAGCTGGGGCCTCGACAGCAGCCGGGCCCAGCGCGTCGTGGACCGTGACTACCGGACGGTCTTCACCAGCGGCGACTGGTCCGTCCTGGAGCGCACCCGCTGACCGGTGCCGGTCCGCGCGGACGCCTCGCTCGTCATGTCGAGGACCAGCATGGCGAGGTTCGCCCCAACGCCCGCGCCCACGACGGCGACGAGCACCGACGGCAGCCCGGGCAGGGCGCCCGCGCCCAGCGAGGCGCCGATGAGGCCTCCGGCGAGCGCCGCCGCCCACCCGGCGGCCCGATCCGCCGGGGCCCGGGTGCCGTGCGCCCAGGCGAGGTGGACGCCGGCGGAGACCGGGATCCCGACGCCGGCGAGCGTCATCACCACGCCGTCGAGCGGGAGGTCGACCTCCGTCACCAGGACGAGCAGCAGGGCCAGCGACCACCCGCCGAGACCGAGGACGACCGGAGCCACCGAGCGGAGGGCCACGCTCGCCCGGCCGCCGAAGCCGCCGCGGGTCCGCACCCGGCGAGCCATCCAGGCCAGCGAGGCGACGGCGAGGAGCGCCAGACCGAGAAGTGCGCCGGCGAGCAGCTTGGCCTGGGCCGTCCCGGTGGGTGACGGGGTGAAGTCGACGGTCTGCGGCCGGAACAGCGAGGTGTCGGCAACGCCGGTGGCGAGGTAGGAGGTGACCAGGCGGGCCATCGCGTCCGGCTGGTCGTCGAAGAGGCTGGCGGTGTGGCCGAAGCCCGGGAGGACGACCTCCTGCCCGTTCGACAGGGAGGGCAGGAGCTGATCGGTGGCCACCTGCGGCGGCGTCGAGGTGTCCAGCTCCCCGCCGACCAGCAGCGTCTCGACGTCGGACGGGCGCACCCGGCTGTACCGGTCGACGCCGGCTGCGACGGGCCAGGCGTCGGCCAGGCGCCCGCCGCCCCAGGCGAACGACGTCCCGCCGTACGCCGGGCTGGAGTAGGGCGCCTGCCCGCTGACGAAGTAGTCGCGCGAGGCCGCCGAGTCCGCGCTGCCCGCGGCGGCGTACTGGCCCCAGTTGTGCAGTCCGGGGAAGATCAGGTCACCGAGCAGCGACTGGAGCCAGAGCCCGCTCGCGTCGCCCTCGTCGGCCGACAGCAGCGTGTCGAAGGTGACGCCCTGCTGCTCCGTCGACTGCATCAGGCTGAAGAACCACACCGTCTGCACGGTCCCCTCCTTGATCGGCAGGAGGAACCAGCGGTCGGGCACGTCGGTGGTGGCACGTCGCACCGCCGCCGTGAGGTCGTCGGTGCGGGCGCTGCACGAGCGGTCCGCGGCGCAGAGGGCGGCGAACCGGGCCATCTGCTCGCTCGACGCCGTCGGGTCCCACAGGTAGTTGCCGGGCGGGTTCACGCCGAGCACCACGGTCCGGAAGACACTCTCGGGATGGCGCCAGCCGAAGATGATCGCCGTCCGCGTCCCGGCGCTCTCGCCGAGCAGGTCGATGCGGTCGTAGCCGAGCCCGATCCGCGCCGCCTCGAGGTCGTCCACCTGCTGCACCAGCCCGTAGCGGGTGAGGTCGATCCCCTCGTCCGTGAGCCGCGCCGCGCATGCGCGGTAGCCGTCCGCGAACCCTTCGAAGGACGCCGTGCTGAGGAAGTCGTCCGACGCCGCGAGCGCCGACTCCACCTCGGGACAGTCGAGGCTGACCGAGCCGTCGACCCCGCGGTACCCGACGAGCACGAAGTCGTGGTCGTCGGCGAACCGGCTGGCGGCGGGGAAGTCCAGGTTGGTCCCGCCGGGCCCGCCGGTGAGGAAGAAGATCGGCTCCGCCGGCCGCGCCGACCGGGCGTGGACCCGGATGACCGGCAGGGCGATCAACCGGGACGGTGGGTCGGCGCGGTTCTCGCGGACGACGAGGGTGCCGCAGTCGGCGGCGCGGTCGCCGTCCTCGGTGGCGTAGGTGCAGGGCCTGAGGGAGAGGTCGCCGGCGCGCGCCCCCGTCGGGACGGTGACGGTCGACGCGTCCTGGGAGAGGCGCAGGTAGCCGAGACCCGCCACCAGCAGGGCGAGGATGACCAGGGCGACGATGCGCGCGGGGGTGAGGACCCGTGTGGTCGCGGTGGGCACGGCTCCTCCCTTCAGCGGAGGACGAGGGCCAGCACGAGCGCGCCGAAGAACAGGGTCTGCGAGCTGTGCACGGCGATGCCGATCCAGGCGCTCCGGTAGCGCTTCGACGGGTAGGCCAGGAGGAACGTGTCGAGCAGCGTGGCCGGGATGCTCCACGGGATGTGCAGGTGGTAGGCGGCGAACAGCACGCCGTTCGCGACCCAGTCCGCCCGGCCGAAGGCGCCGTTCATGCGCGGCAGGAGGAGTCCTCGGAACAGCAGCTCCTCACCGAGCACGGTGTTGAACACCCACAGCACGACCAGGACCGCGAACCACGTCCAGTTGCCGCTGAAGAAGTGCTGGCCCGCGTCGGACCCCAGGAACGCACCCAGGTCACGGTCGTACGGCGCGCCCAGGTCCGGGAAGAGGTCCTCGGCCGCGAACAGGAGCACCAGCGGCACGAGCACCAGCCAGACGCGGCCGCCGGCCCGGCCGCTGCGCGGGCTCCGCGGCGACGTCAGCCAGAGCGCCTCGCGCACGGTGCGCCAGCGGAGCGTCCCCTGCTCGGTCCGGACGAGCACGACCACGATCACGAACTGCCAGACCAGCCCGGCCGTCAGGCACAGGATGAGGGCCTTGAACAGCGGTACGCCGTCCGTCCCGGACAGCCGGTCCGCGAGGGCCGGAGCGACCAGCCAGGCCAGCATCCCCATCGGGAGGGCCGCGGCGGCCCACACGCCGAGCACCGCGAGGACGCTGTACTGAGGTATCTCGACCTGCGTGGCCGCGGTCTGCGACGACGTCGCCGTCCCCGGGACGTCTGCAGACGTCTGGTGCTCAGGAGAGCTGGACATCGCGGTGTCACCTCCCACCGTGCGCGGTGGTGCCCCACGTCCGACCGTCGGTCACGGCAACGCCGGCGACCAGGGACCGATGTCATCGAGTCCAAGGGACAACGTCCCGTCGCGGACAAACCGGGCTCAGGACACGCGCAGGCTCACGTCGTCGGCCTTGAACCACGCCTTCGGACCGGTGCCGTGCAGGACCACCGCGAGGTCGAGCCGCGAGGCACCGGGGGCCCGGGCCACGTAGCCGACCTGCACCTGCTGCCAGCCGCGCGTCAGCGTCCGCTTCGTGCGCACGGTGCCGATGTCCTTGCCGGACCGCCGCTCGACCAGCCGCAGGACCAGCCGGGCGCCGACGTCCTTCGTGCGCACCCAGACCGAGGCCGTGTAGGTGCCGGTGGCGGTGGTCCCGGCCCAGCCGCGCCTGGCGTCCTCGAGGCCGACGGTACGGCGGTCGCCGCGGCCGGTCACCCGCGCCGCCCACGCTCCGGAGTGGCCGCCACGGACCCGCTCGAGCGTCGTGGCCTTGCTCGCGCTGCGCCAGCCGGCGAGGCCGCTCTCGAACCCGGGGTTGCCGACCAGCTCCCTGGCCTGCGGCGGCGGAGGCGGCGCCGGAGCCGGGGCGACCTGGACACCGACCGTGGTGCTGCTCGCGCCGCCGGCGTTCTCGACCGTCAGCCGCACGGTGTAGCTGCCGGCGGCTGCGTAGGTGTGCGTCGCCGTCTGCGTGCCGGCCGTGGCGCCGTCCCCGAAGTCCCACGACCACGCGGTCGGGCCACCGGTCGAGGTGTCGGCGAAGGTCACCGCGAGAGGCGCGGTGCCGGACGTCGCCGACGCGGTGAACGACGCGGTCGGGGCCGGGGGCGGCGGCGATGGTGGCGGGGGTGCGGGCGTCGAGCCGGTGCCCCCGACGTCGAACACGAACACGGCCCGGTCGTTCGGGTCGGTGCTGGGCCGAGAGGCCCCGTCGGGCACCCACAGCTGCTCGTCGACCACTTCGACGCCGCGGGCGTCCCGCACGTCGAACCGCGCCAGCTGCAGGTCCCAGTCAGGGACGCGCGCCTTGGTCGCCCAGCGCACCCGCGACACCACGGTGTCGGAGTGCGCGACGAACAGGTCCTTGCCGTCGTCGGTGAAGTCCAGGCCGAGGATCCCGGAGAGCCCCCCGACCTTGATCGGGACGCCCGGCGTGTTGGTGGCGAAGTCGTAGGTCTGCAGCTGACTTCCGGAGCCGACGTAGAGCTTCCGGTCGTCGGGGTTCCACCCGGCGGCGGTGAACTCCGTGCCCTTCGTGAGCGGCTGGTAGGAGTCGAGCTCGAGATCACCGTCGACGCGGTCCATCCGGAACGCCGTGGGCTGCACCGCAGTCGTGCAGCAGCTGCCCGAGAACACGTACAGGCGGTCGTTGGCGGTGTCGTAGGCGAGGCTCTCGAGGTCGTCGAAGCGTGGGAGCGTGGCCAGCTCCCCGCCGCCCAGCGGGGGCACCTCGGAGAACTCGGCCGCACCGATCGTGCGGCGCAGCTTCCCGCTTTCGGCGTCCACCTCGTAGAGGGCGTTGCCGTTGTCGTCGGCGAGCCACACGGCGTCGTCGCGGGCGACGTACGCGATCCCCTCCACGTCGTCCACCTCGCGGGTGCCGCCCGCGAACGGGGTGGTCCGCACGATCCTGTCCAGCGTCAGTTCCGGTTTCGACGGGAGCGTCGCCGCCGCGGGCGGGACGCCGACGATCGACATCGCCGGAACGACGAGAGCGAGGGCCAGGAGGACGAGATACCGAGAACGGGCCATCTCGAAAGACTCCGCAACCGGACAGCGTGAGTCACCCGTCACCCGCATGAGCAGTCCTACGCCGGACGACCGGGGTCAGCAGCCGTCGGGCTCCCGGCAGGCCTCCGCCGCGTCGGCCATCGTCGCCTCGGTGATCGCCCGGGCGACCTCGCCGAGCGCGACCAGCTGCTCCGGGCTGAGCCGGTCGACGACGAGCCGACGCACCTCGCGGACGTGGCCCGGGGCGATCTCCTCGAGCTTCGCCATCCCGGCGTCGGTGAGCCTCGCCTCGACCCGGCGGCCGTGCCCGGGGCAGGCGCGCCGCACGACCCAGCCCGCGCGCTCGAGGCGGGTGATCGCGTGCGAGAGCCGGGACAGTGAGCCCTGCGCGAGGACGGCGAGGTCGCTGAGCACGAGCGTGCGGTCCGGGGCGTCGGAGAGGCCGGCGAGGACGTGGTACTCGAACACGTTGACGCCGGCCTCGCGCTTGAGCTGCGCGTCCATGGCCGGCGGGAGCGTCATCAGCAGGCGGACCAGGGCCTGCCAGTCGCGGAGCTGGTCGGACGACAGCCACGGCACCGAGGACCGGTCGCCCGTGACGTCGTCGGGGACGTCGCGAGTCGTGGCGTCGGCGGGCATGCCCCGATCCTACCGGGCGACTTGAATGTTCAAGTCGATTCCCTCTACCCTCGACTTGAACATTCAAGTCGCACCCACCCCCGAGGAGAACCTCATGTCCCTGCTCCGCGTCGACGCCACCATCCAGGGCGACCGCTCCGCCAGCAGCGCGCTCGCCGACCACGTGCTCGACGAGTTCGTGGCCGCCCGCCCGGAGGTGCCGGTGGTCCGCCGCCACCTCGGCCGGGACCCGCTGCCCGCTGCCGCGTGGCAGGCCGCGGTCTCCGGCGGGTTCACCCCCGAGGAGGACCGCACCGCCGACCAGCGGGACGCGCTGGCGCTCGCCGGCCGGCTGGCGGCCGAGCTGCAGCAGGCGAGCGGCGCCCTGCTCGCCCTGCCGCTGTACAACTTCGGCGTCTCCCAGCACGTCAAGACCTGGATCGACCTGGCCATGGCCGGCGCCCCGACGGGGACCCGCCTGCTGGAGGGCACCCCGGTCGTGCTCGTCACCACGCGCGGCGGCGCGTACGGCCCGGGTACGCCGCGCGATGGCTGGGACCACAACACCGACTACCTGCGCCGCGTCCTCGCGGACATCTGGGGTGCGGACCTCACGGTCGTCGAGCGCGAGTTCACCCTGGTCGGGGTGAACCCGGCCCTCGACGAGTTCACCGAGCTCGCCACCCTCATGCACAAGACGGCCGTCGAGGCCGCGACCGAGGCCGGGGCGACGCTCGCGGGCCGGCACGCCGCCTGATCCGGGCCTCGCTCACCCCGTCCGGCGCGCGACCACGACGACGTTGTCGCGGTAGCCGCGGAGGGGGTCGAACGGCCCGCCGCAGGTCAGGAACACCAGCCGCAGCGGGCCACGGGCCGAGAACAGGTCGACCCGCTCCCGCAACCGGTCGCGCGCGACCCGGGTCACCGACACGACCACGAACCGCTGCCGGTGCCGCCCGGCGACGAGCAGCAGGACGTCGCCCGGGGCGGCGCCGAGCAGCGACGCGGCGGGCCCCAGACCCTGCGTGCGGGAGTCGACGTGCGCGGCGAGCACGACGCTGCCGAACCCGTCGCCGAGCCGCGACCCGCCCCGCCACCATCCCGCGCGGGTGACGTCGTCGGGCACGCGCAGCGCCCCGGCGGGCGTCGTACCGGCGACGTCGACCGGCATCCGCGTCCCGTCCGGGAGTACGGCGAGCGCCGGCCGGCGTGGGACCACCTGCGAGGCGGCCGGGGCCGCGACGGACGGCGGCAGCGTCGTGGTGGCGACCCGTGGGGGCTCCGCCTGCGGGGTGGGCGGCGCGGTCGATCCGGCAGGCGCGGCGGCACACCCGGCCACCGTCACCAGCAGCAGGGCGGACAGGCAGCGGCGGGTGCGCATGCCCGAGGAGCGGCTCAGTGCCGCACGAGCCGACGGCGCAGCGCGAGGGCACCGGCGAGCGTGACGCCGAGCGCGACGAGCAGCGCGACCGGCACGTCCGTCGGCGGGCCCGCCGGGTCGACGAGGCCCGCGGAGCCGGTGTCGACCGAGGTCGGTGCCGCGCCCGTGCTGCCGAGCGGGAGCACCTGGACGACCGCGTCCATGCTGCCGTCGCGCGGGGCGCCGATGGCGAAGACCCGGGTCAGCGAGCCGTCGGCGATCGGCAGGTCGACCGGGCCGAGGAGCGGGTCGCCGCCGCCGGTCGGGACGACCGCCACGGAGTAGGTGTCGGCCGGGACCTCGGCGGAGACGAACTCGCCGTTGGCGATGTTGGTGAAGAGCGTGTCGCCGTTCGCGGTGATGTCGGCGGGTGGCACGACCGCGGTGTGGGCGACGGTCAGCCGACCCTCGCCGGAGGACACCGGGCCGACCGCGTTGGCGAACGTCGTCACCACGGGCTCGTCGGCTGCGTCGGCGGGCCAGTGCAGCACGACGTCCTGGCTGCTGCCGGCCTCGAACTCCGTGCCGACCGACCAGTCGTCGGTGCTGAGCTCGATCTCGTGGATGCCGGCGGGCAGGTCGTCGAGCGGCACGACCTCCT
Source organism: Nocardioides iriomotensis (assembly GCF_004168035.1). Classification (GTDB taxonomy): domain Bacteria; phylum Actinomycetota; class Actinomycetes; order Propionibacteriales; family Nocardioidaceae; genus Nocardioides_B; species Nocardioides_B iriomotensis. The sequence goes on from NZ_SDPU01000036.1 coordinate 14,942, forward strand.
TTGCGGCGACACCGGACTGGACCAGCGCACCGTCGATCGAGATGTCGACGTCGACAGCGGGAACACCTTGGACGACGTACGTGGTCGTCGAGACGGCCGCGGCCGTCGGCGGCTGCGCCTGGGCGGCCGGGAGGGTGGTCATCAGGAGGAGGGTTCCCGTGGCGAGCACTGCTGCGCACCGCGGGGTAGGGAGAATGGACATGACGCTGCTGGACTCCACGTCTGTGCGGGGGAAGGCGGACGAGGCAGCGGCGACGGTGAAGACGGTGGAGACGTCGCCGCGCTTGCAGGCAGGGAAGCGGTCGGCCCGACAGTCCCCCGGTGGGTCGAAGGTCCGTTCGCACTCTAGGAGCCGCGCGGGTCGCCTGGACAGTAAAATTCTTGGCGTGTCCGGCGGATCGCACGCCGCGCCGGCCCGCGGTCCCGGCCCGGGCCTGCTCCTCGCCCTCGTCGTCCTGGCCGCCCTGGTCGCGGGCGGCTTCTGGTGGTCCACCCGGCTGCCGACGCCCCGGGCGCAGGAACCGACGGCCGCCCCCGGCGGCGGCAGCGGCAGCGCGGCGCTCACGGGCGGCGTCCCGGACGGTACGACGGACGGGCGGGTGAGCCTCGGCGACGACGGCTCGGCGCGGATGTCGCTGATCCTGACGTTCGCGAAGCCGGTCGACCGGCTCGACCTGTCGGTGCCGGCCCGCCGCGGGGCCGCCGCCGACACCAACCCGCGGCTGTCCGCGCTGACCGTCGAGGCCGACGGGCGCGCCGTGGAGGCGCCGGACCGCCCGGAACCCGGGCGCGACGCGACCGTGGAGCTCGTCGAGCCCAGCACGCGAGTCGTGATCGCCTACACGGCCACCGGCGTCACGCTGCACACGACGCCGGCGAAGCCGACGCGCGCGCTGGCGCTGGTCACGCCCGTCGTCGTGGCGCAGGCCGAGGGGTCGCCCTGGCGGGTCAGCGTCGACTCGGTGAAGGTGCGCAACCTCGGCTGCGCGGGCAACGACGGGATGCTCGTCTCGTGCGGCACCGCGGCGGGCGCCACCTGGACGGCCGAGGGCAGCGGCGTCGAGGGCCGCACCGACGTGCTGGCCCAGCTCGACCTCCCGGTCAGCTGACCGCGGCGTCCACCAGGGCGGGTGTGCCAGGCAGGTCCGCCGCCTCCTCGACGCGGTTGCGTCCGTTGGCCTTGGCCCGGTAGAGCGCGGCGTCGGCGCGCGACAGCGCGTCGCCGACGGACTCGTCCGGCCGCACCTCGGCGTACCCGATCGAGCAGGTGAGCCCGGCCGGCATCGAGATCCGCAGCCGCTCGAGCGTGGCGGCCGCCTGAACCCGGTCGGTGTCGCGCAGCGCGACCGCGAACTCCTCGCCGCCCCAGCGCGCGACCACGTCGACGACGCGCAGCGAGCGGCGCGCCTGCCGGCCGAACGCGACGAGCGCCTGGTCGGCGACGACGTGGCCGTGGGTGTCGTTGTAGGCCTTGAAGTGGTCGAGGTCGACCAGCGCGATCGTGAACGGCTCGCGGCTGCGCCGGGACTGCCGCACTAGCGCGAGGGTCTGCTCGTCCCAGCCGCGGCGGTTGAGCAGCCCGGTGAGCTGGTCGGTGACGACGGTGAGCTCGAGCTGCTGGCGCATCCGCTCGCTGTGCAGCGCCATCGCGGTCTCGGCGGCCAGGGCCTCGACGGCGGCCCGCCCGGTCCCCGAGACGGTCTCGAGCCGGTCGCGCCAGCCGAGGGCCAGGATCGCGATCACCCGGCCGTCGAGGCCGACCGGCTGCCAGAGCAGGCTGGTCGCCCCGGACTGCCGGAGGACGTCGCGGCTCACGTGCGGGCTGTCCTCGGCGACGGACGCGAACAGCGGCTGCCCGGTCCGCCACACGTGCGCGGTGGCCGACTCCTCGTCGAGGTCGACGGTGACGCCGACCAGGTGCTCCAGACCGGAGGTCGCGGTGACCGCCAGCTGGTCGTCGCCGATCGGCTCGAGCAGCGACACGGTCGAGGCGTGGGCGAGGGAGGCGATGGACCTGAGCACCAGCTGGCGCGGGTCGGCACCCTCCTGCGCGGCGCGGGCGATCTCCACCGACGCGCGCAGACCCTCGCGGGAGCGGAGCAGCTCCTCGTCGGTGCGCTTGCGCTCGGTGACGTCCTGCACGTGCGCCAGCGTCCACGGCTCGCCGGCCGGGCCGGCGACGTGCCGGACCGTCAGCCAGGCCCAGCGCACCTCGCCGTCCGGACGGACGTAGCGCTTCTCGAGCCGCACGACACCGTCCTCGGCCTCGGCCAGCATGCGGCCGGCGTTGCGGTTGGTGTGCAGGTCGTCGGGATGCGTGAACTCCGCCGACGACCGGCCCTCGATGTCGGCCCAGGGGCGGCCGAGCAGCGCGCAGAGCGCGGCGTTCGCCTCGACGAACACCCCGGTCTCGTCCGAGAGCCCGATCCCGACCGGGCTGTCGTCGAACACGCTCCGGAACCGGCGGTGCGCGGCGTTCAACCGGGCCAGGCCGGCGGACCGCACGCGGTGGACGGCGCCGACCAGGACGGCGGTCGTCGCGAGCTGCACGCAGGTCACGACCGGGTGGTCGAGCGGGTGCACGCCGTGCACGGCGACCGCGACGACCCACCCGGCGACGGCGAGCGGCAAGGCGTTGGCCAGGAGGACGCGCGCCGACCGCGGCGACTGCCCCGAGTTCGGCGCCATCGTCCTCCGCTCGTCAGGGACGGACACCCCGCTGGACGCCCGATCGACACCGGCCGTCCACGTCTGCGGTCCGTCCCGGTTCCCATCGGCTGCTGACCTGCTCGCATGAGACTCCCGCGCGGCCGGTTCAGACCGGTGGCCGCGGTCGCAGCCGGCGTGCTGGTCAGCGCGGCCATCGGCGCTGCGGGCGCCCGCCAGGTGCTGCACAGCCAGGCCCGCGCTGCCCGGCGGGCGATCGGGAAGCCGCTGGGCGAGGAGGCGCACCGGGCGGACCGCGTCTACAAGAAGAAGTACGGCGCGACGCTGGACCTGCTGGTGCTCGGCGACTCGATCGCGGCCGGGCTCGGCGCGGAGAAGCCGTCGCACACGCTCGGCGCACAGCTCGCGAGCCGCACCGCCAAGGCGACCGGTCGCGCGGTCCGGCTTCGCACCGAGGCGGTGGTCGGCTCGGAGAGCTCGGTGCTCGCCGCCCAGCTCGGGGTGCTGCCGTCCGGGTACCGCCCCGACGTGGCGGTGATCGTCGTCGGAGGCAACGACGTCACCCACCGGGTGCGGGTGTCGGAGTCGAGCCGGCACCTGGCCGCCGCGATCGAGGCGATGCGGGCGCGCGGTGCCGAGGTGGTCGTGGGCACCTGTCCGGACCTCGGCCTGCTGCTGCCGGTGCCGCAACCGCTGCGCCGGCTGGCCGGCCGCGCCTCGCGGCAGCTCGCCACCGCGCAGCTCCAGGTCGCCACCGAGCTCGGCGCGCACGCGGTGTCGCTGGCGACCGTGGTGGGCCCGTTCTTCGCGGCGCAGCCGGATGAGATGTTCGCGCTGGACCAGTTCCACCCGTCGGGCGCGGGGTACCGGCGCACGGCGAAGGCGCTGCTGCCCAGCGTGCTCGCGGCGCTGGGCTACCGCGCGGAGGTGCCGTTCGGGCACCACCCACCGGTCATGCCGGTACCCGCGCCGCCGCCCGCCGGATCTCGGCCGGGCGGTCGGTGACGAGGCCGTCGACCCCGAGGCCGAGCAGGCGGCGGACCGCGCCGGGCTGGTTGACCGTCCACGCGTAGCAGGCGAGCCCGTGCGCGTCGGCCTCCTCGACGAGGCCGCGGTGCAGCCAGGCGTGGTGCACGTTCACCAGGTCGGCCCAGCCTGCCACCTCGCGCACACGCGAGCGCGACACCCGGCGGAACAGCACGCCGACGCGGACGCTGGGCAGCTCCTGCCGCAGCAGGCGCACCGCTCCGGCGTCGAACGACTGGACGGTGACCCGTCCCGGCACCAGCCGGGTCGCGACCAGGTCGCGGACCACGAGCGGGACCGTGTGCCGGTCGGGCGCCTTGAGCTCGACGAGCGCGTGCAGCCCGGTCGGGCGCAGCACCTCCAAGGTCTCGGCGAGGGTCGGCACCCGCTGCCCGGCGAACTCCGGACCGGCCCAGGAGCCGGCGTCGAGACGGCGCACCTCCGCCAGGGTCAGGTCCTCGACCCGCCACGGCGCCCGGTCCGGCAGCAGCTCGGCCGCGTCCGTCGTCCGGGCCCATGTCGCGTCGTGGGCGACGACCAGCACGCCGTCCCGCGTACGCCGTACGTCGAGCTCGACGGCGTCCGCGCCCTGGCGCGCGGCCTCGAGGAACGCGGCCACGGTGTTCTCGGGGGCCGCGGCGCTCGCGCCGCGGTGGGCGATCACGCGGGGACCGTCGGTTGTCGTCAGCACACGATCGACGGTCGGGGCGACAGGTGACGGGAAGGTGTGCGGCGGGTGCCGCGCAGGAGGCGGTCGGGGGAACGTGCCGCCCCGTTCACACAGGACGTGCAGATTTCAACTGGATGTCACACGACGTAACCGTCGCGACTCATCGCCCGGACAGGATCGGGGTGTGCCGGACCGGCACGTCTCGCACCCTTCGACACCCTCACCCTGGGAGCCTTCGATGACCGCACTGCTGCCCGAGAGCACCGCCATCCCGGCCGCGACCGTCGCCGACGTCGTCGCCGCCGACCCGAACGTCCGCACCGAGCGCGCCGAGCGCCTCGCCCTCATGGCCGAGCGCCGCCGGGCCGAGCGCTCGAAGGAGCTCGTCGACCTCCAGCGGGAGCGTCCCGAGCTCGTGCAGGCGTACGCTCCGGCCGACTTCGCGGCGGACGCGCTCCGCTGGGCCGTCTGACCTGTCCTGGGCCCCGGGCTCGGGCCCGGCCCACCGGTCGCCGGCGACCCGGCGCGTGACGCCGGCGCTCCTCGCGTGACCCTCAGGCCTGGGAGAGGTTGGTGTCCGGCTTGCGAAGCGCCGCGGCCCGGGAGTCGTAGAGGTCGAACACCTTGTCGAGGCCGGTGACCTCGAAGACCCGCAGGATTGCGTCGTTGGTGAGCACGATCGCCAGGGAGCCCTGGAAGGCGTGCACCCGGCGGCGCGTGCCGATCATCGCGCCGAGCCCGGTGGAGTCCATGAAGGTGACGTCGGTCAGGTCGAGGACCAGGTCGACGGAGCCGCCGACGATCAGGTCGTTGAGCGCGGTCCGCAGCGCGACGTGGTTGGACAGGTCGATCTCGCCCGCGAGCGCGACGACGGTCTGCGTCCCGTGGGTGCTGACGTCGGCCGTGAGGCCGTTCATGTCGATTGACACGACATCTCCTGCTGGGGAGGTCGGGGCGGCCGTGGTTTGACCGCTCACCGGACCCTAGCCGACCGGGGGGACGACCCCGGTCATCGGCCGTCACGCGGCAGCGCGTGCCACTCCTCGAAGGAGCAGTCCACGCCGACGTACCGCGGCCGCTCCAGCGGCCAGTCCGCGGCCACCCAGGCCGGCACGAACGCGTCCAGCGCCCGCTCGACCTCCGACCCGACGAGGTCGTCGACGACCCACCAGGAGATGTCGGCGTCGGCACCGGGCTTGTCCGTCGGCTCCAGGTAGACGCATCCGAGCAGGGCCGTCTCGTCCGCGTCGAACAGCGCGAAGTTGAAGCCCTCGTTGGCCGCCATCTCGTCGGCGTGGTGCTGCAGGTCCTCGCGGTCCTGCTCGTGGGTCATCGTGGCCGGCGGCCAGCCCCAGATCGGCCCGTAGCGCTGCCACAGCCGCTCGCGCGACCCCATCACCGCGACCATGTCGAGGTCGGTGTCGTCGGCGCGGATCGGCCGCAGGTGGTGGCCGGTCGGCAGCTCCACCCGCTCGGGGTGGCGGAAGTCGGCGGGCAGCCAGGGCGCGGCCTCGGTGGTGGCGGTCGGGTCGGTCACGGATCCTCCGTCAGCTCGGGAACACCAGGTGACGGACGATATGCCGCCTGATCCGCTGCACGAAGGGTTTCTCGTCGAGCCGGCCGTCCATCTCGAACCGGTTGCCCCTGAGCAGGACGACGCTGACGAACCGGGTCGGCTTCCCGGGCCGCGCGTCCGGCAGGGAGTAGACCCAGCGGGCCGTCACGCGGTCGTCGGGGGTGTTCACGACGTAGGCGTGCTCGACGTACCCGGGCTGGGTGGCGCGTGCCGCGCGCTCGGCGGCGAGCTCCTCGACGGTGCCGTGGTCGGGGTGCAGGTCGAGGCTGATCGTGCGGCCGTCGCGCACGTTCTCGATCCACTCGACCTGGTGCCAGCTCACCCGGTCGCGCGTGTAGCCGGTCGGGATGTCGATGGCCGCGTACGCCAGGTACTCGCCCGGCTTCTCAGCCTTCACGTTCTGCGTCTCGTAGACGACGGCCTCGCCGTGCGCGGGGACCACGAGCAGGGTGGTGAGAACCGTCGCGGCGGCGGTGGCGAGGACCCGGTTCGTGCTTCTCATAACGCCAGGACGCACAACGCGTCTCCTCGGTTGCATCGACCGCTCTAGGCTGGCGACGTGGCGGCTCTCCTCGTCCTCCGCTTCCTCGCGGAGCTGGCCATGCTCGGCTGCCTGGCGTACGGCGGCTGGGGGCTCGGCGACGACGTCCTCGTCTCACTCGCCCTCGCGGTGGGCCTGCCGCTCGCGGCCGCCCTGGTGTGGGGGCGCTGGGTCGCGCCCCGGGCCAGCCACCGCCTCGCCGACCCGCGCCGGATGGGCGTGGAGGTCGTGCTGTTCACCGCCGCGGTGCTCGTGCTGGTCACCGGCGATCCTGACGCGTCGTGGTTCGGCGTCGCCACCTGGGCCGCCTGGCTGCTGAGCGCGCCGGCGCGCGGTCGGGAGCCGGTGCCGGGGCGCGACCGGGCGTAGCCACGATCGTCGGTCGGCACCGGACGCGCCGCGCAGCGACCCATCCGGATCGCGTCGCGCACCGAACTCGTCGTGACGCGCGTCACCTCGCACGCGTCTTCGACGAGGAGGCATCACATGCACGACACGTCTCGGCGCCGTTTCATCGGCGCCACGGGGGCGGGAGCCGCGGCCGTGGCCGTCGCTCCGGTCACGGCGTACGCCAAGGACCGGGCGACCCGCAGCAGGACCGCCGCGCACGAGCCGGTGGTCGCCTACGTCAGCGACGCCGACTCCGACGAGCTCACCCTGATGGTCGGCGAGCGTGAGGTGGTCGTCCGCGACCGCGACCTCGTGACCCGGATCCTCAACGCTGCCGGGAAGGAGTGACCATGTCCTCCCACCGAGAAGCACCCGAGATCGCGAAGGACCCGGTGGCCGACAACACCGACGTCTACGCGTTCGTCAGTCCCCAGCGGCCCAAGTCCGTCACGCTGATCGCCAACTTCATCCCGCTGCAGAAGCCGGACGGCGGCCCGAACTTCTACGAGTTCGGCGAGGACGTGCTCTACGAGATCCACGTCTCCAACAAGGGCACGGCGAAGGCGGACATCAGCTACCAGTTCCGGTTCCACACCAAGATCCGCAACGACAAGACGTTCCTCTACAACATCGGTCCGATCAGTGACATCAAGGACCCCAACTGGAACCGACCGCAGTTCTACGACGTCGTCCGGGTCAAGAACGGCAAGCGCAAGGTCATCGCGGAGAACCTCCGCTGCGCGCCGGTCAACATCGGCCCGCGCAGCACGCCGGACTACCCCAAGCTGGCCAACCAGTCGGTGCACAGGATGGTCGGAGGCCGGAAAGTGTTCGCCGGCCAGCGGGCCGAGGGCTTCCACGTGGACCTCGGCAGCATCTTCGACCTGGGGACGCTGCGGCCGTTCCAGTCGCTGCACCTGATCCCGACCGCCGACGCGATGGGCGTCAACGCCACCAAGACGTTCAACGTGCACAGCATCGCGCTGCAGGTGCCGATCAAGGAGGTGACCCGCGGCAAGGGCCGCCCCACCGACCCGATGTCCAAGCGGGCCGTCATCGGCGTCTGGGCGACGGCCAGCCGTCGCAAGTCGAGGATGCTCGACCCCGAGACCGGCAGGACCGTGGGGCACGGCCCCTGGCAGCAGGTCTCCCGCCTCGGGAACCCGCTGTTCAACGAGGTCATCACCCCGATGGCGGAGAAGGACGAGTGGAACTTCCGCGCGCCCGACGGCGACCAGCGCTACGAGAAGTACGTCAACAAGCCGGAGCTCGCCAAGCTCCTGCCGGCGCTCTACCCGGGCGTGTTCCCGAACCTGGCGAAGTACACGAAGCCGCGGGCCGACCTGCACGCGGTGCTGCTCACCGGCATCCCCGAGGGCGTGGTCGACGGGTTCCAGAACTTCACCGGGCCGGTCCCGTCCGACATGCTGCGGCTGAACGTGGCGATCCCCCCGTCGGCCGAGCCGAACAAGCTCGGGCTGGTCGCGGGTGATGCCGCCGGCTTCCCCAACGGCCGCCGGGTGACCGACGACGTGACCACCATCGAGCTCCGCGCCATCGCCGGCGTGACGATCCCGCTGGTCGACCCGTCGTTCACCCCGGACAAGGCCGCGGCCGGGATCGAGGACGGCACGACCAACGACAACCCGGCGTACCTCAACGGGTTCCCGTACCTCGGCAACCCCAACGGTGGCTACCAGACCACCCCCGGCGACTCGGCCGTGTCATGACCCACGTGCATCCCGAGAACCCGCACGCCGGCCAGGGTTCCGTGCTCCTCGACATCGGCGGCGACGTGGGTGCGCTCGTGGTCACGATGCCGGACGGTCTCGAGGGCCGTGAGGTCGAGATCCGCCCGACGACGTACGACGGCAGCGGGCACCTGCCCCACGTCGCCGTGGTGCGTCGCCCGGTCGGCACGTCCACGGTCCCGTCCCTGGTGTTCCCCGAGCTGAGGGAGGGCCGCTACCAGCTGTACGAGAAGGGCACCCACGACGTGCGGCTCGTGACCGAGGTGACGGGGGGCGTCGTCGCCGAGGCGACCTGGCCCGCCTGACCGTGTCGGGGTCGGGCGTCCTAGCGGCGGCCGACCCCGAACACCCCGCGCAGGATCTCGCGCGCGGCCGTCCGCATCAGGTCCTTCGCCACCGGTGAGCTGAGCACGTCGGAGATCGTGTCGCCGGTGCTGTCGCGGGTCGAGGTGGAGCGGCCGGTCCGCGACGACTTCGGGTACTCGATCTTGTCGGGGTCGTCTCCCCGCTCGGCGGCCTCCTTCGCGGCGCGCTCGGCCTCGGCCTTGGCCGCGCCCTCCTCGAGCCGCTTGGCCAGCAGCTCGCGGGCGGACTCGCGGTCGAGCGCCTCGGCGTACTTCGCGTGCAGCGGCGAGCCGGTGACCGTCGCCTGCATGGCGGCCGGGTCGGCGGGCCCCATCAGCGACTCGGGCGCGCGCAGCCGCGTCCACGCGACCGGGGTCGGGGCGCCGCGCTCGTTCATCACCGTCACGATCGCCTCGCCGATGCCGAGCGAGGTGAGCACCTCCCCCAGGTCGTCGTACTCGCTGGTCGGATAGGTGTTGACGGTCTGCTTGAGCGCCTTGGCGTCGTTGGGGGTGTGCGCGCGCAGCTGGTGCTGGACGCGCGAGCCGAGCTGGGCCAGCACGTCGTCGGGCACGTCGGTCGGCGACTGCGTCACGAAGAAGACACCGACGCCCTTGGACCGGATCAGCCGGACGGTCTGGGTGATCGCGGTGAGGAAGTCCTTCGACGCGTCGGCGAACAGCAGGTGCGCCTCGTCGAAGAAGAAGACCAGGGTCGGCTTGTCGGGGTCGCCGACCTCGGGCAGGTCGTGGAACAGGTCGGCCAGCAGCCACATCAGGAACGTCGAGAACACCGCGGGACGGTCCTGGAGGTTCGGCAGCTCGACCAGCGAGATCAGCCCCTTGCCGTCGGGCGTCGTGCGCAGCAGGTCGCTCGTGACGAACTCCGGCTCCCCGAAGAACGCGTCGGCACCCTGGTCCTGGAACGCGATAAGCTCGCGCAGGATGACCCCGGCCGTCGCCGGCGACAGGCCGCCGAGCTCCTTGAGGTCGGCCTTTCCCTCGTCGGAGGTGAGGTACTGCACGACCGCCCGCAGGTCGGCGAGGTCGAGCAGCGGCAGCCCGGCCCTGTCGGCGTAGTGGAAGACCAGCCCGAGCGACGACTCCTGCGTGTCGTTGAGGCCGAGCACCTTCGACAGCAGCGTGGGCCCGAAGGCCGACATCGTGGCGCGCAGCGGGATGCCGGTGCCCTGGCCGCCGAGCGCGAAGTACTCGACGGGAAAGCCCTGCGCGGTCCAGCTCTGCCCGACCGACGCGGCGCGCTCGGAGATCTTGGGGTTGTCCGCGCCCGGGGTCGACAGCCCGGACAGGTCGCCCTTGATGTCGGCGGCGAAGACCGGCACCCCCTGGGCGGACAGCTGCTCGGCCAGGAGCTGGAGCGTCTTGGTCTTGCCGGTGCCGGTGGCGCCGGCGACGAGGCCGTGCCGGTTGAGCATCCCGAGCGGGATCCGGATGGGGACGTCGGACAGCGTGGTCGCGTCGAGCATGAGGCCGCCGAGCTCGAGGGCCGGCCCTTCGAACTGGTAGCCAGTCCGGACCGCTGCGGCGATCGGGCTCTCGTCGGCGGGTGCTGACGCCTCAGTCATGCGCCGACCCTAGCCGCCGTACGGCGGGCCCGGGAGCGCTCGGGCGGGGACAGCTCGGCGATGTTCTCTATGCTGACCTGCGTGATCTTCAAGCGCGTGGGTGCCGGGAGGCCGTATCCCGAGCACGGCCTGAGCCCCAAGGAGTGGGCCGCGCTGCCGCCACGCCAGGTGCGGCTCGACGAGCTGGTCACCACCAAGGACACGCTCCAGCTCGCCGCGCTGCTCGACGAGGACTCCACCTTCTTCGGCGACCTGTTCGCGCACGTCGTGGAGTGGGAGGGCGAGCTGTACCTCGAGGACGGCCTGCACCGCGCGCTCCGCGCCGCCCTGCAGCAGCGGCTCGTCCTGCACGCCCGCGTGCACACCGTGGCCGGGGCCGCCTGAGATGGCGAGCCGGCACGTCACGACCGCGGTCACGCTGCTCGTCCTGGTCGCGATCCTCGTCCTCGGGGTGGTGGTCGGGGCCAAGGAGCTGTTCGCCCCGCTGCCCGGGAGCGAGGGCAGCGCCGACGAGCCGACTGCCGCCGAGAGCCCGAGCTGCGACCCCGAGTCGGTGCAGCCGGGGAGCCGCCTCACCAGCCGTCAGGTCACCGTCAACGTCTACAACGCCGGCAGCCGCGCGGGTCTCGCCGGGCAGACCCTGGACACCCTGACGAGCCGCGGCTTCCGGGCCGGGGTGACCGGCAACGCCGACGCGCGCGTGCGCCGCGTGCAGGTGTGGGTCGTCGAGGGCGAGGAGGCGGCCGGCCGGCTGCTGGCGCGCAACTTCGGTCCGCGCGTCCCGGTCCGGACCGTGAAGACAGCGAAGGACCTCGCCGAGGGCGTCGACGTGGTGGTCGGCAACGGTCTGGCCCCCCTGGCCCGCCCGGTCCGCGCGGTCCGGGTGAAGACCGACCAGCAGGTCTGCGCGCCGTAGGGCGCGTCTCTCAATTCTGGCCGTCGCGAGCGTCGTCCGGTGCGTGCGATGGCAAGGCGCCGGAGCGAAGGCGGGCCGGCGGCCCGTCGAGTGACGGCAACGCC
>NZ_SDPU01000037.1 GCF_004168035.1 Nocardioides iriomotensis
GGGCGGCGCGCAGCAGGCCAACTGAATTGAGAGACGCGCCCTTGTAGCGCTACTCCTCGAGCCAGTGCGCGAGGCGGCCCCGCAACGAGACCGCGCGCAGCCGCTGCTCGGTCTCCTCGCGCACCTTGCGCGGCGTGACCACCAGCAGGTCGTCGTCGGCGCGCAGCACGGTGCGCTGGTCGGGCACCAGGGTCTGCCCGTCGCGCACCACGAGGGACACCGACGAGCCCGGCGGCAGCCGCAGCTCGCCGACCTCCACGCCCTGGAGCCGGGAGTGCCGGGTGATCGTGATCTGCAGCAGGTCGGCGGCCACCCGCTCGAGCGGCGCCGCCTCGACCTCGAGGTCGCGCAGCTCGCCCTGCCGCGAGACCCCGAGCCGCTTGGCGACCCACGGCAGGGTCGGTCCGGTGAGCAGGGTGTAGATGACCACCATCACGAAGACGATGTCGAACAGCTCCTCCGCCCGGGGCACGTTCGCGGCGAGCGGGATCGTGGTGAGGACGATGGGTACGGCGCCGCGCAGGCCGGCCCACGAGAGGAACAGCAGCTCGTTCCAGCGCATGCGCTCGGCCAGCGAGCACGCGAACACCGACAGCGGGCGTGCCACCAGCGTCAGCAGCAGGCCGAGCGTGATCGCCGTACCGACGTGGACCCAGCCGATCCGGTCCGGGGACAGCAGCAGGCCGAGCATGACGAACAGCCCGATCTGGGCCAGCCACGCGACGCCCTCGGAGAACGACCGGGTGACCTGCCGGTGCGGGAGCTCGCTGTTGCCGAGGACCAGCGCCGCGGTGTAGACGGCGGCGAACCCCGAGGCGTGCAGGGCGGCCGTGCCGGCGTATGCGAGCACGGTCAGGGCGAGCACGGCGATCGGGTAGAGGCCGGACGACGGCAGCGCGACGCGGCGCATCACCCAGGCCCCGCCGAACCCGACGGCCAGCCCGCCCACCACACCGAGGAAGAGCTCGTAGGCGACGATGCCGACGAAGCCGGCGACCCCGTAGTCGAGTGCGTGGCCCGAGCTGACCAGCACCACCAGCAGCACGGTCGGGGCGTCGTTGAGACCCGACTCCGCCTCGAGGGCACCGGTGAGCCGGCGCGGCAGGGGCACCCGCCGCAGCACCGAGAACACCGCCGCGGCGTCGGTCGGCGACGTGACCGCACCGAGCAGGATCGCGAGCTGCCAGTCCATCCCGAAGATCACGTGCGCCCCGACGGCGACGACGGTGACGCTGACCGCGACCCCGAGCGTCGCGAGCGCGACACCCATCCGCATCGCGGGCCTGATGTCGGGCCAGTGGGTGGTGAGACCACCCTCGGCGAGGATCAGCACCAGGGCGGCGAAGCCCAGCGCGTGCGCGACGTTGGCGTCGTCGAAGCGGATGCCGAGCCCGGACTCGCCGAGCACGACCCCCATCAGCAGGTAGATCAGCAGGCTGGGGAGTCCGGCGCGCACCGAGACGCGCACGGCCAGGATCGCGACCAGCATGACCACGGCGCCGACCAGGAGGACCGAGTCCAGCTGCTGGGCGTCGAAGGTCACGTATCACCTCGGCGTGGGGGGCGGCGGGGTCTCATCCTAGTGGTGAGGACGGCACGCCGACGCGCGTCGCAGTGGGACGTGGACGGTCCGGGGCGGTCGCCCCCGCCGGGGGATGGACGAGGACGACCGCGAACCGTGTGAGAGCGGGATATCGCACCCAGGGCGGCCGCGATATCGGGTCGCCACGAGGCCAGCCGACCCGTGGCGACCCGCTCTCTTGGGTCACCAGGCTTCCGCCCGACCCCGGTTGCGGGCCATAGCACGATCGGGCGATACGTCCCGCTAACAGGGTCTGGTCGCGCTTGGTCGAATCGCGTCAGACCGGCGCGAGACCGAGCACCCCGCGCGCGGCGTTCTCCAGGCGCGTCCCCGGGTCCTCGTCGTCCGGGCGCGCGCCGATCGTGCCGGTGACGAAGCCGACGGCGTAGCCGCCGGCCCGGCTCCACCAGCCGAAGCTGCCGCCGAGCCCGCCCATCCCCCAGCCGTCGGTCGGCTCGATACCGACACCGAGCCCCCACCGCGCCTCCGCACCGACGACCCGGTCGGCACCGACGGCCTGCTCCCGCGTCATCTCCGCCAGCAGCTCCTCGGACAGGATGCGACCGTCGGCCAGGGCGGCGTGCAGGCCGGCGACCGCTCGCGCGGTGCCGTGCCCGTTGACGGCGGGGACCTCCGCGCGCCGCCAGCGGTCGCCGTTGACGACGTCGGGGTCCAGCGCACCGGGCGGGTTCGACAGCGCGGGCACCATCAGGCCCTCGCGCTGCTCGAGGTACGCGCGCAGCGCGGCGTCGTACCCGGTCAGGTCGGCGACCCGCGGCAGGTCCGCCTCGAGAACGCCGACGTGGAAGTCGAGGCCGTGCGGGACGCAGACCTCCTCGCACAGGAAGGTGCCGAGCGTGCGGCCGTCGACGGCCCGGACGACCTGCCCGAGCAGGTGGCCGTAGAACAGCGCGGACTCCCCGATGGCGGTGCCGGGCTGCCAGGCCGGCTGCTGGCGCTCGAGGGCGTCGCACAGCAGGTCCCAGTCGTACAAGGCCTCCTCGGGCTGCGGCTCGTCGAGGAGCACGTGCCCGGAGGTGTGGCTGAGCACCTGCCGGACGGTGGCGCCGCCAGGGAGCCGGGGCCAGTACGTCGTCATCGGGGCGTCGAGGTCGACCAGCCCGCGGTCGACCAGGACCAGCACGGTCACCGCGGCGAAGGCCTTGGTGACGGAGTACGGCATCACCAGCGTGTCGGGCTGCCAGGGACGGGTGCGCGCGGCGTCGGCGTACCCACCGACGAGGTCGACGACCCAGCGCCCGTCGTGCCAGACGGCGAAGCCGCCACCGGTGCCGGCCGACGCCTCGACCCAGTCCGTGAACACCTCGCGCACCGGCTCGAACCCGTCGGCCACCGACCCCTGGACGCTCATGAGCCACATGCTTCCACGGCGGCTACCGTGACCCGATGCAGCAGCGCCTCGCCGTGGCACGCCGCGCCAACGTCCCGCCGTTCCACGTGATGGACCTGCTCGCGGCGGCCGGCGAGCGCCGGCGCACCCACGGCGACCTGCTCAACCTCGTGGCGGGCCAGCCCTCCACCCCGGCGCCGGTCGCGGTGCGCGAGGCGGCGAAGGCGGCGCTGGACGCCGACGTGCTCGGCTACACCGAGGCGATCGGCACGCCCGAGCTGCGTGCCGCCATCGCCGAGCACCACCGCCGGTTCCACGGCCTCGACGTCTCCGCCGACGAGGTGGTGGTGACGACCGGGTCGTCCGGAGGCTTCCTGCTGGCGTTCCTCGCCGCCTTCGAGCCCGGTGACCGCGTCGCCATCGCGCGGCCCGGCTACCCGTGCTACCGCAACGTGCTGACCGCGCTCGGCTGCGAGGTGGTCGAGCTCCCGGCCGGACCGGAGAGTCGGTTCCAGCCGACCGTGGCGATGCTGGAGGAGCTGGACCGCCCTGTGCAGGGTCTGGTCGTGGCCAGCCCGGCCAACCCGACCGGCACGATGCTGCGGCCCGAGGAGCTGGCCGGTCTCGCCCGCTGGTGCGAGGAGCACGGCGTGCAGCTGGTGAGCGACGAGATCTACCACGGCATCGAGTACGCCGGCACCGGCTCCGGCCCGGGCGCCCGGCACGCGAGCGCGTGGGCGACGTCGCGCGAGGCCGTGGTGTTCAGCTCGTTCTCGAAGTACTTCTCGATGACCGGGTGGCGGATCGGCTGGATGCTCGTCCCCGACCGGCTTCGGCGCCCGGTGGACGTGCTCACCGGCAACTTCACGATCTGTCCGCCCGCCCTCGCGCAGCGCGCCGCCGTCGCGGCGTTCACGCCGGCGTCGTACGCGGAGTGCGACGGTCACGTCGCCCGGTACGCCACCAACCGCGCGCTGCTGCTCGAGGGCCTGCCGCGGCTCGGCATCGACCGGCTCGCGCCCGCCGACGGCGCGTTCTACGTGTACGCCGACGTCGGTCACCTCACCGACGACTCGATGGCGTTCTGCCACCGCCTGCTGGCCGAGACCGGGGTCGCCACCGCGCCGGGGATCGACTTCGACACGGCCGTCGGCAACCGGTTCGTGCGGCTGTCGTTCGCGAGCTCGCCCGACGAGATCCGCGCCGCGCTGGATCGGCTGGAGGCCTGGCTGCCCCGGGCGTGAGCGGACTCACGCCCGCACCCGGGCATGAATCAAAGTGCACTTTTGTTATAGACATTTGCCTGACGCACCTCCCTCTCGGAAAGGCTTCTCGCCATGTCTGCGCTCCGCCGGATCCCCTTCTGGGTCCAGATCGTCGCCGGTCTCGTGCTCGGCGTCCTGCTCGGGCTCGTCGCCCGGGTCTACTCCGTCGAGTGGCTCGCCACCGGTCTCGAGACCATCGGCGGCGTCTTCGTCGGCCTGCTGAAGGCCGCCGTGCCGCCGCTCGTGTTCGTCGCGATCGTCGTGAGCATCGCGAACCTCCGCCAGGTCGCCAACGCCGCGCGCCTGGCCGTCCAGACGCTGCTCTGGTTCATGATCACCTCGCTGATCGCGGTCGCGATCGGCATCACCCTCGGCCTGCTCACGAACCCCGGCGCCTCCGCCGACGTCACCGCCTCGCAGGGCGCGGCCTACGAGGGCACGACCGGCTCGTGGCTCGACTTCCTCACCGGGCTCGTGCCGGTGAACTTCCTCGGCCTCTCCGCCAGTGCCGACGGCGCCTCGTTCAGCGTGCTGCAGATCGTGGTGATCGCGCTGGCCATCGGGGCCGCGACGCTCAAGGCCGGCGAGAAGGCCGAGCCGTTCCTGGCCTTCATGCGCTCCGCGCTCGCCGTGATCCAGCAGGTGCTCTGGTGGATCATCAGGCTCGCCCCGGTCGGCACCCTCGGCCTGATCGGCTCCGCCGTGGCGACCTACGGCTGGGACCTCGTGGCGCCGCTCGCGATCTTCACCGTCGACGTGTACGTCGGCTGCGCGATCGTGCTCTTCGTCGCCTACCCGGTGATCGCGAGGCTGCACGGGCTGTCGCCGGCGAAGTACTTCTCCGGCGCGTGGCCGGCCATCCAGCTCGCCTTCGTGTCGCGCTCGTCGGTCGGCACCATGCCGCTCACCCAGCGCGTGACGACGCGCAACCTCGGCGTGCCGCTCGACTACGCGTCGTTCGCCGTACCGTTCGGCGCGACCACCAAGATGGACGGCTGCGCGGCGATCTACCCCGCGCTCGCGGCGATCACCGTCGCCCAGGTGTTCGGCGTGCCGCTCGGCATCCAGGACTACCTGCTGATCGCGTTCGTGTCGGTGATCGGCTCCGCCGCGACCGCCGGCCTCACCGGCGCGACCGTCATGCTGACCCTGACCCTGTCCACGCTCGGCCTTCCGCTCGAGGGCGTCGCGCTGCTGCTCGCCATCGACCCGATCCTCGACATGATGCGCACCGCCACCAACGTGGCCGGCCAGGCGCTGGTGCCGACGATCGTGGCCAAGCGCGAGGGCATCCTCGACGTCGAGGCGTACCACGCTCCGCGCGGCCGGGACGTGCTCGGCGACGACGCGCTCGACACCACCGCCCACGACGAGGCGGCCGACGAACGGGAGCTGGTCAGCGCAGGGCGATGAGCAGCCCGACGAGCAGCGGGGCCACCACGACCACGATGGTCGTGGTGGCCCTGGCGTGCGGGGGCGACAGCTCGCGTCCGGCCCGGATGTCTTCCTCCGCCTGGCGGGTGCGCCGGTAGCCGGACGCCCCGACGTACGACCCGACGCCGATCAGCGCGAGGCCGAGCACGAGGCGCAGCGCGTCGTGCCCCTGGGTCAGGAACTGCAGGACGCCGAGACCGGCGACCTGGAGCGCGAGCCCGGTGCGGACGTAGGCGAGGTAGGTGCGCTCGTTGGCGAGAAGGAAGCGGTAGTCGGTCGGCGGCTGCTGCTGTCCCTCCACGCCGGAGAGGCTAGCCCTCGACGGGCTCGTCCGCCTCGTCATCGGCAGGAGCGGCCGCCTCGAACGCGGCAACAACGGCCCGGACGTCCGCCTTGCTGCTGGTGGCGGTCACCGTCACCGCCTGCGTCACGACGTCGGTCAGCCCGAGCTTCTCGGCCTTGCGCAGCACGTTGACGACGAGGACGTAGTTGACCGTGCGGAAGCCCTTCAGCTCCTTGCGCGTGGTGTACGTCGCGAGCAGCTCCTTGTCGTCCTCCGCGTTGGCCTGGAGCGCCGCGACCGTCTCGGCCGAGAGGCTCTTGGTGCGCTGGGTCTTGAGCGCGCGGTCCAGCGCACGCTCCGCCTTCGCGACCTGCTTGGCCAGCTGCTTCGTGCCGTGGTCGGCCGGCGGTGCGGCGTCCGCGGTCTTCACGCCGACGGTGACGACGGCGAGGGTGGCGAGCAGCGCGGCGACGACCACGCGGACCGGCAGGGGCAGGGCAAGGCGCATCGGGACTCCAAGGACGCTACGACGGGGCGTCTGGAGTATCGGGAGCGGGACCGTCCGGGTTGAGCCCCTCGCCGCCTGTTCTCGACGTGCCGCGAGGCCGGCGCCGCTGGCGGCGGCGTCAGCCTCGGTGGAACGTCCTCGGGCGCTACCGGCGCTCGGCGGGGCTGGACACCGGCGGGTGGTAGCTGCGGCCTACCTCTTCCGCACGCCGCATCGCCGCGATGCCCTGGTCGACGCTCAGCAGCGGCGTCGTCTTGATCGACTTCAGCGATCCGCCGGCCGTTGCTGCCAGCGAGAAGGCGGCGGCGTCCTCGGAGCTCGGGAAGTCCGCGAGCAGGACGAGGTCGTAGTCGCCGAAGGCGTAGAAGCAGCCGGTGATGCTGGCGCCGCAGCCGTCGATCAACGGCTGGATCCGCTCGAGCACGTTGCCGTGCTGGCGGACCTGGGTGCTCCAGGATTCGCTGGTGTAGGCGACCTGGAACAGGAACTGTGCCATGGGGGCCTCCTTCGGTCCTCGGGGGTTCGGTCGCGGGTGCGGGCACGACCCGGACCTCGCACTCTGCGCCGGTGGCCATGGCCCGGCAACGACCGGGCTAGACCCAGCGCACCGCTATGTCGCGATGGCGCAGAAGGTGGGCCCGGACGGGTCAGCACACCCTGGTCCGAGGGGGTCAGGACCCGCGCTCACTCCTCCAGCCGGCGGAGCTCGATGTGCTCGCCGCGCGCCGCGAAGCGCTCGCACGCCGCCCGGAGGTCGGGCTCGTCGTCGCTCTCGATGAGGTAGAAGCCGACGATCTGCTCCACCGACTCGGTGAAAGGTCCGTCGGTCACGATGGCGCCTCCGGTGCCGTCCGGGCGCATCGACGTGGCCTTCGCGGACGGCTCCAGCGGGCTCACGGCGATCAGCGTGTGCCCGCCGGCGGCGAGGTCCTCGTGGAACTGTCCGTGCGACCGCATGCCCTTCTCGTGCTCGGACGCGGGCAGCTCGGCCCACTCGGCCTCAGGGGCGGGAAGCAGCATCAGGTACTTGCTCATCGGCACATCCTCCTACGGGTGCGGACGGAGCCGCGTCCGCGACTCCACCCCGATGACGATCGAGCCGGTGGCGAATCGACAAGACGTCCGGGCCGGGTTCTCGCGAGGTGGCGTGACGACGCGCCAGGCCGTGACATGTGAAGCGCCGCCGCTGCGCCCCTCTCGGGGCCGCAGCGACGGCGCTTCGTCCCTTGGGACGGGCTGGCGGTGGCGGAGGGATTTGAACCCTCGGTGGACTTGCGCCCACAAACGCTTTCGAGGCGTTCTCCTTAGGCCGCTCGGACACGCCACCGCGGAGCAATGTACCGGAACGCCAGGCGCGGCCCGAAATCGGTGCCACCCTGCCGGACAGCGCCTCAAGGGGTCCGGTGGCCCTCGAAGAACTCCCGGAGCAGCGCCTCCGCCTCGTCGGCGAGCACGCCGCTGACGACCTCGGGTCGGTGGTTGAGCCGACGGTCGCGCACGACGTCCCAGAGCGAGCCGACGGCACCCGCCTTCGGGTCGAACGCCCCGAACACCACCCGCTCGACGCGGGCCAGCACGCTCGCGCCGGCGCACATCGTGCACGGCTCCAGGGTCACCACCAGCGTGCACCCCTCGAGGCGCCACTCGCCGCGCGCCGAGGCCGCCTGACGGAGCGCGACCACCTCGGCGTGCGCGGTGGGGTCGGCGTACGCCTCGCGCTCGTTGCGGCCGCGGCCCAGCACGGTGCCGTCGGCGTCGAGCACCACGGCGCCGATGGGTACGTCGGACGTGGCGAGTGCCGCGCGCGCCTCGTCGAGGGCCGCCCGCATCGGGACGGCCCACCGGTCGGCGGGGATCACCAGGCGCTCACGGGGTGGGGACCCCGAGCACCTGGTCGTAGAGCGAGCCGAACCCGAGGCGGCTGGCGATGTCGCCGAGCATCTCGTCGGGGTACAGGTCGACGTCGTCGAGCAGCGCCCCCATGTCCATCGCGCCCATGCCGAGGTCGGCGACGATCGAGAGGTCGCCGGCCGGCACCTGGTCGTCCTCGTCGTCGGGCTGCGGCAGCTCGAGCTCCTCGACGGCCTCCTTGGCGATCGGCCAGTCGGTGGCGGCGGTGATGTCGGAGAGCAGGATCTTGGTGCGCTCGCCGCGCACCCGCAGCATCAGGAAGAAGTCCTCGTCGACCGAGACGAAGCCCAGCGACCCACCGTCGCCGGGGTAGCGGCGCAGCTCGTGCGCGAACCCGTCGAGGTCGCCCGCGGTCTCGGGGGCCAGCTCCTGGAGCTGCCACACGCCTTCCTCGCGGTACGCCACCAGCGCGAAGTCCACGCCCTCGGCGTTCGCGTCGAACTCGTCGGACATCCCCGCCTCCTCGTCGCCTCGCGCGCACCGCGACCGGTCCGCGTACGTGTTCGATGGTGGCAGAGCGACCGGCCTCGCACCAGGGACGAATCCCCTACTAGATTCCACCCATGCGCATCCACGTCGCCGACCACCCGCTCATCGCCCACAAGCTCACCGCGCTGCGCGACGAGACGACGGACTCCCCGACGTTCCGCAGGCTGGCCGACGAGCTGGTCACCCTCCTCGCCTACGAGGCCACCCGCGACGTGCGCGTCGACGAGGTCACCGTCACCACCCCCGTCGCCGAGGCCAAGGGCACCAAGCTCGCCTCGCCCAAGCCGCTGGTCGTGCCGATCCTGCGCGCCGGGCTCGGCATGCTCGACGGGATGATGCGGCTGCTGCCGACGGCCGAGGTCGGCTTCCTCGGCATGGTGCGCAACGAGGACACGCTGGAGGCGTCGACGTACGCCGAGCGACTGCCCGACGACCTGAGCGGCCGGCAGTGCTACGTGCTCGACCCGATGCTCGCGACCGGCGGCACGCTGGCCGCGGCGATCCGGTTCCTGGTCGACCGCGGCGCCGACCACATCACCGCGATCTGCCTGCTCTCGGCGCCCGAGGGCTGCGACCGGCTGGAGAAGGAGCTGGACGGCCTCGACATCCCGGTCACCGTCGTGACCGCCGCGATGGACGAGAAGCTCAACGAGAAGGGCTACATCGTGCCGGGTCTCGGCGACGCCGGCGACCGCCTGTACGGCGTCGTCGGCTGACGCCGCACCCCGATTCGTCCGCGACGACCACGCCTGGGACGGACGCAATTCTGCGGACGAATCGGGGTCAGAAGTCGAAGATCGGGACGGTGCCGGTCGCGACCAGCACCAGCATGACGACGACGAGGATGCCGAGGACGGCGTAGTCCCAGCTCTTCGAGCGGGTGTCGTCGGCCGACTCGGGCCTCTCGTAGCGGTGGCCGTCGGGTCGGGCCATCGGCTCGTCGACGGTCTCGTCGACGGTGTCGTCATCGCGGTCGTGTGCAGCCATGATCAGGACCTCCAGCGGCTGTCCGTGCTCGGGTCCCCTCCCGGCTGCGAGCGTACCCAGATCCCGCCGTTCCATGTAACTCGCTGTTACATGAGCGTGGTCACACGTCTCAGCCGCGGAACAGCGGGTAGAGGTTGGCGCTCACCTCGACACGGCTCCAGACCTTGACCCGCCCCGCGTCCTCGTCGGGGATCACAGCGACTTCACGGCGCTGAGCAGCTTGCCGAGCGAGTCCTTGGCGTCGCCGAAGAGCAGCGTGGTGCGCGGGTCGAAGAGCAGCTCGTTCTCGATCCCGGCGAAGCCGGGGCGCATCGAGCGCTTCATGAAGATGACCTGCTGCGCCTCGTCGGCGTTGAGGATCGGCATGCCGTAGATCGGGGCGCCGGGCGTGGTCTTGGCGGCCGGGTTCACGACGTCGTTCGCGCCGACGACGAGGACGACGTCGGTCTGCTTGAACTCGCCGTTGATGTCGTCCATCTCCTTGAGCTGCTCGTAGGGCACCTGGGCCTCGGCGAGCAGCACGTTCATGTGACCGGGCATCCGGCCGGCGACCGGGTGGATCGCGTAGTCGACGTGGATGCCGCGCTCGCCGAGCACGTCGACGAGCTCGCGCAGCGTGTGCTGCGCCTGGGCGACGGCGAGGCCGTAGCCGGGGACGATGATCACCTTGGACGCGTAGCCGAGCAGGATCGCGACGTCCTCCGCCCCGGCGGACTTCACCGGCCGGTCCGAGATCTCGCCGGCACCCAGCGTCGAACCACCCTTCAGCGCCCCGAACAGGATGTTGGCGACCGAGCGGCCCATCGCCGCGGCCATCAGCTTGGTGAGGAACGTTCCGGACGCGCCGACGAGCGTGCCCGCGACGAGCAGCAGCGTGTTGCCGAGGACGTAACCGCCGGCCGCGACGGTCAGGCCCGTGAAGGCGTTGAGCAGCGAGATGACGATCGGTACGTCGGCGCCGCCGACGGGCAGCACCAGCAGCACGCCGATCAGCAGGCCGAGCAACGTGAGGATCACGCCGACGCCGACGGCGGGCGCGGTCACGGTGACCACCGACAGCGCGACCGCGGCGAGCAGCGCGCCGCCGAACACGACCGGGAGACCCGGGAAGATCACCGGCCGCGACGTCATCAGCTCCTGCAGCTTGAGGAACGTGATCACCGAGCCGGAGAACGAGATCGAGCCGACCACGATCGTGAACGCCGTCGCCGCGAGCTCGAACCAGCCCGCGTCGTCGCCGAGGTGCTGCAGCTCGAGCAGCGCGACGAGGGCGGCCGCGCCGCCGCCGACGCCGTTGAACAGCGCGACCATCTGCGGCATCTGGGTCATCTGCACGCGCCGGGCACCGACGAGACCGCCGGCGGTGCCGATCGCGATCGCGCCGAGGATCAGCGCCACGTGGTCGAGGTCGAGGTAGAAGAACGGGACCGTGCAGCCGACGACGGCCGCGGCGGCACCGATCAGGTTGCCCGACCGCGCGGTGCGCGGGCCGGAGAGCCCCTTCAGGGCGAGGATGAAGCAGACGGCGCAGAGCAGGTAGACCAGCTGCACCCAGACCGGTGTCGTCACTGGCCGGCCCCCTCACCCGACGCGGCCGCCACGGGCTTCTTCTTGCGGGTGAACATCTGCAGCATCCGGTCGGTCACCACGAAGCCGCCGACCATGTTGACCGTCGCGAGCACCACGGCGACCAGCCCGACGACGAGCGGCAGGGTCGAGTCCGCCGCGCCCGTCACGATGATCGCGCCGAGCAGGATGATGCCGTGGATGGCGTTCGCTCCGGACATCAGCGGCGTGTGCAGCGTCGAGGAGACCTTGGAGATCACCTCGATGCCCACGAACACGCTGAGCACGAAGACGGTCAGCCAGACGATCGGCTCGCTCATGCGGGGGTCCCTTCCAGGGCCTGGCGGGTGGGTTCGTGGCGGACCTCGCCGCCGTGCGTGACGCACGAGCCGGCGACGATCTCGTCGTCGAAGTCGGGGGCGAACGCCGCTTCGTCGTCGCCGTCACCGCCGGCGCGGGTCATCAGGGTGACCAGGTTGACGACGTTCTGCGCGTACAGGCGGGACGCCGGGCCGGGCATCTGCGCGGGCACGTTGAGACCGCCCCACACCTGCGCGTGACCGACACGGACGATCTCGCCGGCCACGGAGCCCTCGACGTTGCCGCCGCTCTCGGCCGCGAGGTCGACCACGACCGAGCCGGGACCCATCTGCTCGACCATGGCGGCGGTGACGAGCATCGGCGCCTGCCGCCCGGGTACGGCGGCCGTGGTGATGAGGGCATCGGCGGCGGCGATGTACGGCGTGAGCAGCTCGCGCTGGCGGGCGGCGCGCTCCTCGGTCATCTCTCGCGCGTAGCCGCCCGCGCCCTCGAGCGTCTCGAGCTCGAGGTCGATCGACACCGCGCCCATCGACCGGATCTCCTCGGCCGCGGCGGCGCGCACGTCGTACGCCTTGACGACCGCGCCGAGCCGCTTGGCGGTCGCGATCGCCTGCAGGCCCGCGACACCGGCGCCGAGCACCACGACCTGGGCGGGCGGCACGGTGCCGGCGGCGGTCATGTTGAGCGGGAAGAACGAGCGGAGCATCCCGGCCGCGACGATCGCGCAGCGGTAGCCGGCCACGAGTGCCTGCGACGACAGCGCGTCCATCGACTGCGCCCGCGAGATGCGCGGCACCAGCTCCATCGCGAACGACGTGATCCCGCAGTCGCGGAGGTCGGCCACCAGGTCGAGGTTCTGGCCCGTCGGCAGGAACGACACCGTGGCGGTGCCGGCCGGTAGCGAGCGGACCGTACCGACGTCGAGCGGCCCGACCGACACGACGAGGGCGGCGTCGGCGAGGGCGTCCTCGGACACCTCCGCGCCGGCGGCCACGTACTCCTCGTCGTCGTGCAACGCTCCGGCTCCCGCCCCGGGCTGGACGGCGACGCGCCAGCCGAGCGTGGTCAGCTTGCTCACCAGCTCCGGCACCAACGCGACACGGGCCTCGCCCTCACGGGTCTCCCTGGCGACTGCGATCTTCACCCTGGGCAACCTAGGGCACCCGCCACGACGCGGCCACGAACTATGAGCCGTGTCTCACCCCTTCGACCCAGGGCCCGGCCGCACCTGCCCACCCGGAGAGCCTGGACGGCCGACGGTCGTCGGGCCACGCTGTGCACATGCGGGTCCGGTTCATCGACGCCGACGGGGCGCACGACCGGCCGAGCGACGACGTGGTCGTCCTGCTCGGCCGCGACGACGGCTTCCTCTGGGTCGACGTGCCGCACTGGGACGACGAGACCGAAGGCTTCCTGCACGGGCTCGGCTGCCACCCCAAGGTGATCGAGGCCTGCACGGTGCGCAACCACGTGCCGACGGTGCACAGCTACCCCGACCACTGGTTCCTCACGATGCACACGCCGCTGCTCGGCGAGGCCGGCCACGTGCACCTGCTGGAGCTCGACCTGATCGTCGGCGAGCACTACCTCGTGACCGTGCACGGACCGCTCAACCCGATCGTCGACCCGGCCCACGCCCTCGTCGAGACCGACGGCGTGCTGCACCGCATCGAGGAGGGCCGGTTCCGGCCGACGAGCCCCGCCGACGTGGCGTACGCCGTGGCGTCCGGGGTCGCGCGCAGCCAGCGCGACCTCGTCCGCGACGTCGCGGAACGGCTGCCCGGCCTCGAGCAGCAGGTGATGCAGTCGCAGCTGACCGAGCCGGAAGCGCTGCTGGAGAAGATGTTCCTGATCCGGCACGAGCTGATCACCGCGCGCACGATGGCCGCCCAGACCCACGACGTGTGTGCCCGGATCGGCGCACTCGACCGGTGGGTGCCCGAGGCCAGCCGCGCGCTGGCCCGCGACCTGGCCGACCAGTTCGACCGGGTGCGGTCGGTGGCCGACGGCGAGTCGCACTTCCTGTTCGGCGTGATCGAGCTCTACCAGACCAAGGTCAACACCAAGATGACGGTGGCCATGGAGCGGCTGGCCGTGATCGCCGCGGTGACCCTGCCCGTCACCGCGATCGCGTCCGTCTACGGCATGAACGTGATCGTCAACGAGCACACGCACGTGACCCAGCTGCTCCTGGTGCTGGTCACGATGGTCACCATCTCGGGCCTGCTGCTGATCTGGGCGAAGCGTCAGGGGTGGTGGTAGGTCACCGGTACTCCGGGTTCACGAAGTCGAACCGTGCACCCGCGTCCCACTCCGCGCGCTGGTTGCCGTACGCCGGTATGCCGCCCGCGTTCTTCAGCATCCGGGCCAGGTGCATCAGGTTCCAGGTCATGAACGTGGTGTTGCGGTTGGTGAACTCGTTCTCGGGTCCCCCGCTGCCGGGGTCGAGGTACGACGGACCCGGGCCGGCCTCGCCGATCCAGCCGGCGTCGGCCTGGGGCGGGATCGTGTAGCCGACGTGCTGGAGCGAGTACAGGACGTCCATCGCGCAGTGCTTGATGCCGTCCTCGTTGCCGGTGATGAGACAGCCCCCGACCCGTCCGTAGTAAGCCCACTGGCCGGCGTCGTTGAGGTCGCCCGACGCGCCGTACAGCCGCTCGATGACGCGCTTGGTGACGCTCGAGTTGTCGCCGAGCCAGATCGGGCCCGCGATCACCAGGATGTTGCTGGCCATGACCTTCTCGTGGATCGCCGGCCACTCGTCGCTGGCCCAGCCGTGCTCGGTCATGTCGGTGTAGACGCCGGTGGCGATGTCGTGGTCCACGACGCGCAGGACCTCGACGTCGACGCCGTGCTTGCGCATGATCGCGGTGCTGATGTCCACGAGGCCCTGCGTGTGGCTGAGCTCGGGTGAGCGCTTGAGCGTGCAGTTGAGGTAGAGCGCCCGCAGGTCGCTGAAGTCCAGGTCGACGTCCGTCATGGCGCGACGATGCGCCGCCACGGCGACCTCCCACAAGACCCGGACGGGTCAGGCTCGATAGACCACCACGACGTAGCCCTGGGCTACGTCGAACGGCGCGGCCTGCCAGGTCGAGAACCGGTCGACCGGGGTGAGCCCGGCGTCCTCGGCGGCCGCGTCGTAGTCGGCCAGGGGCGTCACCGGGCATCCGGGCGGCAGGTGCGCGTCGTCCAGCCCGAACCCGGCGACGAGCAGCCCGCCCGGACGCAGCAGCCGGGCGAGGCCGGGGAGCACCGCGGGCAGGGTGTCCTCGGCGAGCAGCGGCACGACGTTGCCCGCCAGCACCACGGCGTCGTACGGCGCGTCGGCGGCGACGGGCTCCGGCAGGTGCGCGAGGTCGCCCTCGTGCCAGGCGAGCAAGGGCGCCTCCCGGCGCGCGACGGCGAGCATGGAGGCGTCGACGTCGACACCGACGACGGTGTGACCCAGCTCTGCCAGCCGGATCCCGACGCGGCCGGTGCCGCAGCCGGCGTCGAGGATCCGCGAGCCGGGCTCGACGAGCCCGTCGACGAACGCCGCCTCGCCGTGGACGTCCTCACCGCGGGCGGCGAGGGCGGCGAAGCGGGCGGCGTACTGCTCGCCGCCCACCTTTCCGCTGAGCCGGCTCCAGCGCGTCACGCCCCGATGGTGTCACGGCGTCGCCACACCGCGACGCCGAGCGCCGCGACCCACAGCCCCCACGTCGTGCTGCCGAGCAGCCCGGCCAGGTCCCACACGGGGAAGTCCGGGAGCGCGGTCGCCATCACGTCGCCCTGGTTGAGCAGGTACAGCAGGCTCGTCACCAGACCGGTCCAGCCGACCCAGCGCGGCAGCACGCCGCTGCGCAGCACGACCACCGCGACCGTCACCGACCAGGCGATCGCGAGGATCTCGCCGAGGTGCTCGCCGAGCAGCGCACCGCCGAACTGGTGCTGCGCGGTCCAGGCGGCGTCGACCGCGGCCTTCGTGGTCGCGTCGCCCTCGACGTACGACGCCGCGAGCGGGGGCACCACGAACACCCAGCGCAGGAAGCCGGCCACCGACAGCACCACCGAGGCGAAGCCGATCGTCGTGGCGGTCCGGAGCGCGACGTCGCCGCGCCGGCCGAGCGCCGCGGGGAGCAGCAGGATCGGCACGGCGATGATGGCGTAGGTCCACGCGACGGCGAACCACGTCCACACCAGCGTGCTGCCGCCGTCGACGAACGCCGGCAGCACCACCGAGGCCGGCTCGCGCAGGATGTCGGGCCACTCGAAGGTCGAGGACAGCACGGTGGCGGCCCCGCCGAAGGCGAGCGCGCCGACGACGAAGAGGCCCCCGGTGACGCGGCGCAGGCCGCGGTCGGAGGTCTGGTCGACGGTGCGGACGGTGGTGGTCGTGGTCATGGCCCCTCCCCAGTTTTTGTACGGCGTACAGTTTGTCGATACCAGAATGCTGTACGGTGTCCAATAACTTGTCAAGGGAGGACTGGACCGGATGCCGCAGGAGAGCACCGCCCGGCCGAAGCGGGGCCGGCGCGGACCCCAGCGGGCGCTGTCGGAGGAGCAGATCGTCGACGCCGCGCTGGCGCTCCTCGAGGAGGGCGGGACCGCGGCGATGTCGGTGCGCGGGATCGCCGGCCGGGTGGGCGTCGCGCCCAACGCGGTCTACACGTACTTCCCCGACAAGGCCGCGGTCGAGAAGGGCGTGGTCGAGCGGCTGCTCGGCGAGGTCCGCGCCGCCGCTCCGCCCCGCGCGGGCGAGTCGTGGCGCGGCGGCGTCGAGGTGCTGGCGGTCGCGCTGCACGACGTGCTCGCCCGGCACCCGGGCGCGGTGCCGCTGACCATCGGCGGCCCGATCGACGGCCCGCACGCGCTGGCGCTGGGCGAGCGGCTGCTCGAGCTCCTCGACGCGGCCGGGCTGTCGCCGCAGGACGCCGCCCGGTCGTCGTACCTGCTCATCACCTACGCCTTCGGCTCGATGGCGCTCGACGTCGCCGACCCGAGCGCCGGCGGCCCGGGGCCGCTCCCACCGGAGCGCGAGCGGGTCGCCGCGCGGCGCGAGGCCTTCGCGCAGACGCCGGCCGACGTCTACCCCCGGTCGGCGGCGGTGACCGACGTGATGGCGGCGTACGTTTCGCGCGAGCAGTACCTGTTCGGCCTGCACCGCATCCTCGACGGGATCGCCGCTACCGCGCCATCGCGGTAGCCGAGCGCGACCGCCGGTCGCTCACGCGCCCTCCAGGAGCCCGCGGGTCCACGCCGCCTGGTCCTCCAGCGTGCCGGGCGGGTTGCGGTGGTGGGCGCGACCGCCGGGCAGCAGCATGAACAGCCAGAACACCCCGAACATCCGCCGGAAGCCGGCCACGCGCTCCGCGCGCTCGCCGGTCCAGCCCAGCCGGCGCACGACGTCGTCGGGGTCGAGCAGACCCGGCAGCCGGACGGAGATGTGCTCCAGCAGGTCGGCGACCTCGTAGGCCGGGTCACTGACGCCGGCGTCCTCGAAGTCGACCCAGCGGCAGGTCGCGCCGTCCCACAGCGCGTTGGCCAGGTTGCCGTCGGCCAACCCGAAGCTGCGCTCGGCCAAGGGGCCGCCCAGCCGCGCCGCCTCGTCGGACTCCACCCACGTGCGCGCGAGATCGACGGTCTCGGCCACCGGTCCGGCGTACGTCGCCGGGTCGCCGAGGTCCCAGGTGCCGAACCAGCCCCGCAGCTCGGCGGGCCCGGCCAGCCGCTCGGGCTGCCCGGCGAGCGCCGCCTCGGGAACGGCGGCGTGCAGCCGGTCGAGCGCGGCGGCCAGCCCGTCGGCCTCGCCCTCCGACAACGGCCCGTCACCGAGGGCGTGGCCCGGAAGCCGGGTCATCACCACCTCGGGGACCCCGTCGACCTCGCGCCGCGCCAGCGGCTCGGGCGCGAGACCGGGCGCGTGCTCGTGCAGCAGCACCAGGCCGGCCCACTCGCGGTCCGGCTCGCCCCGGTCCCAGGACCGGTAGCGCTTGACGACCTCGCGGTCGCCGATCGTCAGGTCGTGCGTCGTCGCCCCCACCTGCGGCCGCTCAGTAGTACCAGGGGAAGGCGGACCAGTCGGGCTCGCGCTTCTCGAGGAAGGAGTCGCGGCCCTCGACGGCCTCGTCGGTCATGTACGCGAGTCGGGTGGTCTCACCCGCGAACAGCTGCTGGCCGACCAGCCCGTCGTCGATGAGGTTGAAGGAGTACTTCAGCATCCGCTGCGCGGTCGGCGACTTGCCGTTGATCTTCCGCCCCCACTCGAGCGCCTCGCGCTCGAGGTCCGCGTGGTCGACGACCTTGTTGACCATGCCCATGCGGTGGGCGTCCTCGGCGGTGTAGTCGTCGCCCAGGAAGAAGATCTCGCGGGCGAACTTCTGGCCGACCTGGCGGGCGAGGTACGC
The DNA here is from genome assembly GCF_004168035.1 of Nocardioides iriomotensis. GTDB lineage: Bacteria > Actinomycetota > Actinomycetes > Propionibacteriales > Nocardioidaceae > Nocardioides_B > Nocardioides_B iriomotensis. The sequence goes on from NZ_SDPU01000037.1 coordinate 18,084, forward strand.
CGACCCGAAGCCGCCGTCGAACGACCCGACGTCGGCGTCGGTCTGCTTGAACCGCGCGTGCTCGCGCGAGGCGAGCGTCAGGTCGGACACCACGTGCAGCGAGTGGCCGCCCCCGGCCGCCCAGCCCGGCACCACGCAGATCACGACCTTGGGCATGAACCGGATCAGGCGCTGGCACTCCAGGATGTGCAGCCGGCCGAGCTTCGCCTTGTCGACCGACTCCGCGGTCTCGCCGTCGGCGTACTGGTACCCCGCTCGCCCGCGGATCCGCTGGTCGCCGCCGGAGCAGAACGCCCAACCGCCGTCCTTCGGCGACGGCCCGTTGCCGGTGAGGAGCACGCAGCCCACGTCACTGGAGGTGCGGGCGTGCTCGAGCACCCGGAGCAGCTCGTCGACGGTGTGCGGGCGGAACGCGTTGCGCACCTCGGGCCGGTCGAACGCGATCCGCACCGTGCCGTGGTCGACGGCGCGGTGGTAGGTCAGGTCGGTGAGGTCGTCGAAGCCGGGGACCGCGCGCCACGCGGTCGGGTCGAAGATCTCGGACACCTGCTCGGGCTGCTCGGGCATGCGCGCAGGCTATCCGGGGCGCCGCGACGTCCCGGCGTCAGACCTTCCAGGCCGGGGCCACCTCGCGGTAGTAACGGCGGCCGAACACCTTGCTCAGCACGAGGACGACCGGCCCCGGCACGTAGGACTTGAGCGACGACTCCACGTGCGGCTCCATCCCGTCGGTGAGCCAGGCGAAGAAGACGCCGGACTGCGTGACCGGCCCCTTGCGCAGGTCCTTCTCGGCCTGCTTGAAGGTCGGGTCCTCGAGGTACGGCTCCATCAGCGGCTCGAGCTCGGCCTCCTCGTGCGCGAGGTGCCGCTCGACCACCTGTGTGGTCGAGCGGACGCTCGCCAGCGCGGAGCCGGCATCGGCGGCGGAGGCACTCGCGGCGTAGCGGCGCATCACCGTCGCGGTCTCGTCGAGCGCCTCGGCCATCTTGTGGTGCTCGCTGTCCATCTCGGCGACCAGCGTGGGGTCGAGGCCGAGCCGCTCCAGCGTCGGGAAGATGTAGGTGTCCTCCTGCCGGTGGTGGTGCGAGAGCTGCTCGTGCAGCGCGGCGTACGCCCGTTGGAGCTGCTGCGCCCGCGCGGTGTCGCCGTCGGCCACCGCGCCGAGGGCGGCGTCGAGCCGGGTCAGGTCCCGGCGCACGGCGGCATGGATCACTCGGTTCATCGTCAGCTGCTCGGCCATGAACGTGACGCTAGCGCTGAGCGGCATCCCCGCGCATCAGCCTCGCCAGCGAGAGCGGCGGACGGCCGGCCAGCCGTTCCACGTGGTCGGTCACGCCGGCCATCTCGCCGGCGGCGATGGCGGTGTAGGTGCTGACCCACGCCTCGACCTGCCAGTCGGGCGCGCCGTAGGCCGCACGGGAGGCGTAGGCCTCGTCGCGCGTCTCGTCGACGAAGCGGTACTCCTGGCCGGTCGCGCGGCTCATCACCGCGGCCGCCTCGGCGAGGGTGAGCGCCTCGGGCCCGGTGAGGGAGTACGTCGCGCCGGCGTGAGCGTCCGGGTCGGACAGCACCGCGTGCAGCGCCGCCGCGATGTCGTCGAACGAGACCGCCGCGACGCGCCCGTCGCCCGCCGGGCCGCGCAGCACCCGCTCGTCACCGGCGAAGAACGGCAGGAAGTCGAGGTACAGGTTGTCGCGCAGCATCGTCCAGGTCAGGCCCGACGCCTTGAGGTGCTCCTCGGTGTGGAAGTGGTCGCGCGCGAGGGTGAAGGTCGCGTCGGGCGAGGCGCCGTAGAAGGAGGTGTAGACGACGTGACGGACACCCGCGGCGACGGCGGCGTCGACGAACGACCGGTGCTCCGCGAGCCGGTGCTCGTCCTCGGAGGCGGACACCATCCACACCACGTCGAGCCCCCGGCAGGCTGCCTCGACCGACGGTCCGTCGGCGTAGGACATCACCGCCGTCGTGGCGCCGGGCAGGTCGGGCGCTCGCGCCGCGTCGCGCACGAGGAGCCGCTGCTCGACGCCCGAACCGGCGAGCAGCCGCGCGACGCGGCCGCCGAGCCGCCCGGTCGAGCCGGTGACGCCGAGACGTGTCACCGGGGCGGTCACCGGTCCTCCTGCCGGCGCACCCGGCCGGCGCAGAGCAGCAGGTAGCCGAGGAAGCCGACCGCGAGGGCCACCGCGACACCCACGTTGGCGAAGGCCCAGTCGCCCTCCTTGCCGCCGAGACCGAAGGGGCCGAGCAGGTAGCCCTGCCAGGACAGCCAGGCGGCGTAGGTGTTGGTGACCAGGCCCCAGCCGAGCAGGCTGCCGACGACCAGCAGCGCCAGCGCGGCGCCGTTGACCGACCCGTAGCGGCCGCCCGCGTCGAACAGCGCCTCGGCGTCGTAGTCCCGCTTCCGCAGCAGCAGGTCGGCCAGGAAGATGCCGCACCACGCGGCGAGCGGCACGCCGAGGGTGATCAGGAAGCCCTGGAACGGGCCGAGGAAGTCGGCGGCGAACCAGATGACGTAGATCGAGCCGAGGATCATCAGCACGCCGTCGAGACCGGCGGCCACCCAGCGCGGCACGCGCAGGCCGATCGCGAGCAGGCTCAGGCCGGACGAGTAGATGTCGAGCACGGCGCCGGAGACCAGGCCCGCCACCGCCACGAGGAAGAACGGCACCAGGAACCAGTCGGGCACCAGCGTGGTGAGCGCGCCGACCGGGTCGGTGAACATCTTGTCGGTGAGCTGCGGGTCGGACGCGCACAGCAGCAGGCCGTAGACGATGAGCACGCAGACCGGGAGCGCCGCGCCGACCGTGGTCCAGGTCGCGATGCCGGTGCTGGACGCCGAGCGCGGCAGGTAGCGCGAGTAGTCGGCGGCGCAGTTGGTCCAGCCGATCCCGAAGCCGGTGAACACCAGGAGCATCGCACCGATCCACGCGGTCCCGCCGCCGGGCGCGGCGTCGGCCGCGGCGCCGAGGTCGATGTGGTCGAGCGTCAGCGCCATGAACACGACGGTCGCGACGATGGTGGCGATGGTCAGCCACTTCTGCAGCTTCATGATCGCGGCGAAGCCCAGGATGCCCGCGCCGACGATCACCGCGACGACGCAGAGGAACGCCACCACCTTGGTGGCGTTGCCGCCGCCCCAGCCGAGCCGGGTGAACACCGTGTCCGAGGCGAACGTCGCGATCGCGACGAGGGCGATCTCCCAGCCGACGAGCAGCAGGTAGGACACGATGCCGGGCACGACGTTGCCGCGGACGCCGTACGGCGCACGGGAGAGCGTCAGCGTCGGGGCGGAGCCGCGCTTGCCCGCGATCGCGGCCAGCCCGACGAGGAGGAACGAGCCGATCGCGCCGACCAGGCCGGCGACGACCCCCTGCCACAGGGAGATGCCGAAGCTGAGGACGTAGGCGCCCCAGGACATGCCGAGGATCGAGATGTTGCTGGCCGCCCAGGGCCAGAACAGGTCAAACGGGCGGCCGTGGCGCTCCGACTCGTCGATGACGTTGATGCCGTTGGCCTCGACGCCGAGGGTCGACCCCGAGCCCGGCTTCTCGACCTGCGTGCTGCTGCTCATGTGCGTGCACCCTTCCTGACCAGATCCACCAGCAGCGGTCCGAGCCGGGCGGCGGTGCGCTCGGCGACCGCCACCACCTCGCTCGGGTCGATGCCCTGCGTACCCTCGGCGCCCGGTCCCTCGATCGCGGTCACGGTCGACAGCCCGAGCACCTCCATCCCCCACTCTCGCGCGGCGATGGCCTCCGGGACCGTCGACATGCCCAGCATGTCGGCCCCGACGCGTCGCAGCCACTCCGCCTCGGCCCAGGTCTCGTAGTGCGGCCCGCGCAGCCAGGCGTAGACGCCCTCGTCGAGGGTCGGGTCGAGCGTGCGGGCCAGCGCGCGCAGCCGCGGAGACCAGGCGTCGGTGAGGTCGACGTGTCGAGAGCGGGCGGCGCCCTCCAGCGGCGACGTGCCGGTCTGGTTCAGGTGGTCGCTGACCAGCACGGCCCGGCCGACCGCCCAGTCGTCGCGCAGCGAGCCGTTGGCGTTGGTCAGCAGCGCGAGCCGCGCACCCGCGCCGCCCGCCGCGCGCACCGCCGCGACCACCGGTCGCAGGCCGTGGCCCTCGTAGAGGTGGGTGCGCCCCAGGAGCACGAGCGTCGCGACGCCGTCGACGTCGTGGACGCGGGCCTCGGCGCCGTGCCCCTCCGCCGTGGGCGCGAGCACGCCGGGGATGTCGACCATCGGGAAGGATCTCTCCGGGGTGCCGAACGCGTCCGCCGCGGGACCCCAGCCGCTGCCCAGCACCACCAGGGCGTCGAGCCGGTCCCGGCCGGTCAGGGCGGCCAGCGCGGTCTGCGCGGCGACGACCTCGTGCACAGCCGCAGCCTACGATCGAACACGGGTGAAAGGGGTACGGACCGACGGTGATCGCGAACAGGTACACGCTCGAGCGTGAGGTCGGGCGCGGCGGCATGGGTGCCGTCTGGCTCGCCGAGGACGAGGTGCTCGGACGTCCGGTGGCTCTCAAGCGCGTCGGCCACCTGCCGGGAGGCGCCGGCAGTGACACCGCCCGGGCCGAGCGCGAGGCCCAGATGGCCGCCCGGCTCTACCACCCGCACATCGTCGCGGTCTACGACTTCGTCGAGGAGGACGACGGCGAGCGCTGGCTCGTCATGGAGTACGTCGACGGCGAGACGCTCTCGTCCTACGTCCGGCGGCGCGGCCGGCTGACGCCCGAGCAGGCGGCGCCCCTGCTGCGGCAGTGCGCCGACGCCCTGGCCGCGGCGCACGCCGCGGGCATCGTGCACCGCGACGTGAAGCCGTCGAACGTCATGGTCGACCGGCGCGGCGAGGTGAAGCTGACCGACTTCGGCATCGCCAAGCTCGGCGCCGACCCGTCGATCACCCAGACCGGCCTGCTCAGCGGCTCACCGGCCTACCTCGCGCCGGAGGTCGCCGCAGGTCACGGCGCGACCGCCGCCTCCGACGTGTGGTCGCTCGGCGCGACGGCGTTCCACCTGCTCTCCGGGCGGCCGCCGTACGACATCGGTGAGAACGTCCTCGGCGGCCTCTACCGGATCGTCAACGAGGAGCCGCCACGGCTGGACGACGCCGGCGTGCTCGCGCCGATGCTGGCCGCGACGATGACGAAGGAGCCGTCGCACCGGTGGTCGATGGCGCAGGTGCGCGACTTCCTGGCCGACCCGCAGGCCGCCCCGGTCGTGCTCGCGCCCACCCCGGCCGACGACCGGAACGCCGGGGGCCCGGCTGCCGGGCGACGCGGCCTGGTCGCCGCGCTGGTGGCGGCCGCGCTGGTCGTGGTCGCCGCCCTGGTGGCGTTCACGGTGTGGCCGTCCGGGGACGACGAGCCGCCCGCGGCCGCGCCCGAGCCGTCGCCCTCGCCGACGCAGGCCAGCACGGAGCCGAGCCCGAGCGAGTCGCCGTCACCCTCCCCGAGCGCCGCGCCGACCGCTCCGACCGCGGAGGGGATCGACCAGTTCATCCGCGGGTACGTCGCCGCGGTGTCCAGCGACCCGAGCCGCTCGTGGACGATGCTGACGCCGAAGTTCCAGCGCGAGAGCGGTGGCTGGGAGAACTACCGGGCGTTCTGGTCCGGCAAGACCAACGGCCAGGTCCTCGAGGTGCAGCCGGACCCGGAGAACCTCACGGTGACCTACTACGTGAAGTTCGACAACTTCGGCGACGGCAGCAGTCCCACCGTGCTCGACCTCGCCTACGAGAACGGGACGTACCTCATCGACGGCGAGCACTCACCGGGGTTCGAGCCCGCGGACTGAGGTCACCCGGCGTTGGTGATCGACACCGCGAGCGCGGCGAGGTGCTCCAGGCGCGCGAGCTCGGAGTCGAGCACGTCCGGACCGCCGCGGCGGCCGAACAGCACCATCTCGTCGACGTCGTTGAGCGGCGCGCCCGCGACCAGCACCGACTCCAGGTGCTTCCACTCCTCGGGCAGCGCGAGCCGGGCCGCGTGCGGACGGGGGAACCAGCTCGCGTCGCCGACCAGCAGGTCGGGCGCCGCGGAGGTGCGGTGCAGCACCTTGGGGCCGCCGTCGGTGCTGCGCACCCGCATCCCCCAGTCGGCCCTGAACGTGATGGGCAGCAGGTCGACCAGCTCGTCGCACGCGGTGGCGGGCGTCTGGGTCAGCGTCTCCACGGCCTCGAGGTCGAGGAACAGGTTGCCGCCGGCGGCGTACCGCGAGATCCACAGCACCTGCACGCCGTCGAGCTGGTTGCAGGCGGACACGATCGAGTCGGGCATGACGCCGTGCGCGGTCTCGAGCAGCACGTCGTCGACCGCGGTCCCGTCGGGGCTGTGCTCGACGATCTCGATCGCCTCGATGTCGCCGCCGGCCTCACCGATGGCGGTCGCGACCCGGCCCAGAGAGCCCGGCACGTCGGGCAGCTCGACGCGCAGCAGGAACGGCACGGCGTCAGCTCCTTCCCAGCACGAGGGCGTCCCCCGTGGTCACGCGGCCGGGGCGGACGACGTCGGCGTCGACCCCGAAGCACGGCTCTCCCTGGCCCTGACGATAACCCGCGAGGGCGCGGAGGACCGGAAGGTCCGATACGCCTGAGACGGGGTCGAGGTCGATCACCGCGCAGCGTGGTACGGCGCCGCGCACCCGCAGCACGGCGGAGCCGACCGTCACCTCACGGCCGGCCCAGGACGTCTCGGCGCCGGGCGCGAGGGAGCCGGTGTCGACCACCAGGGTCGGCCGGAAGCGCTCGCCCGCGACCCGCTGCCCGACCCGCGCGGAGAGCGCGTGCAGGGAGCCGGACGTGACGAGGCTGACCCCACCCCCGTAGACGACGTCGCCGGCCCGGACCACCCGAGCGAGCGCGACGTCGACCCCGGTGAGGCGTGCGTAGAGGGCGTTCCAGGGACCGTCGAGCAGCTCCACCTCGGCGAGCCGGCCCCAGTAGTCGACCTTCCGCACCTCCCCGCCCGGCGCCAGGGGCCCCGACACGACGGCGCCGTCGAGCTCGACGTCGAGCCGGTCACCGGCCAGCGTCGGGACCGTGCGCAGCAGTGCCGGGTGCTGAACCGTCCGGAGCACGCGGTCGCGGGCGGGGTCGAGCAGGCACAGCACCCGGTCGCCCTCCGGCCCGGCAGGACCGATCTCGGCGCGCGGGTGCGCGACGTGGCGACCGCCCTTGACGGGGGTGAAGCCGATCCGCGTGACGTGCACGCGGTGACCTTCTCACGGTGGGGTTACGCGGGGGTTTCCGTCCGTGCCGCGCGGCCGACCGGGAAGGTCTCGACCACCTCGTAGCGCGGCCGCCGCCGCGGACCCTCCCCCAGGTGCGACTCGACGAGCGTCCAGGTGTCGGCGGGCCACACCGGGCCGTTGTAGTGGTCGAGCACCCGCAGCCAGCGAGTCGCCTCGATCGGGCGACCGACGCGGGCGAGTGTGACGTGCGGGTGGAACCGGCCGCCGTCCTCGCCGGCCCCGGACTTGGCGCCGGCGGCGCGCGCGCCGGTCGCCATCCGCCGTACCTCCTCCTCGGCGGTGGGGTCGCCGCCGGCGTCGACGCCGGTCCACAGCACCTTCGCGCGGGCCGGGTTCGGGAACGCGCCCGCCCCGGCGAGCGCCAAGTCCACGGGGGTACGGCGGGCGGCGGCGCGGCCAAGCCGCTCCACGAGGTCGTCGAGGTGCCGGTCGTGCACGTCGCCGAGGAACGCGAGCGTCACGTGCCACTGCTCGGGCACGGTCCAGCGCAGCCCGCCGCCGGCCTCCTGGCGGGGGCCGAGGAACTCGGCGAGGTCCTCGACCGCGTCGTCGGGCGGGACCAGGGCGACGAACATCCGCACGCGGCCAGGGTAGGGCGGGCGGCCGGCGTGGAGGCAGGCTCAGACCAGCCGGTGCTCGAACGCGTAGGCGGCCGCGGCCGTGCGCGAGGGCACGGCCAGCTTGCCGAAGATGTTGGAGAGGTGCCGCGCCACGGTCTTCTCGCTCAGCACGAGGGTGAGCGCGATCTCGGCGTTGCTGCGACCGGCGGCGACGAGCCGCAGCACCTCGACCTCGCGCGCGGTCAGCCCCGCGGGCAGGTCGGCCGGGACCGCGGCGCCGGTGTCCGGCGCATCGGCCGGGACGCCCAGCGCGTCGAAGGCCTCCCGGGCGGCGGTCAGCGCCAGCTCGGCCGAGCCCTCGTCGCCGAGCGCGAGGTAGGCCCGGCCGGTGAGGACGCGGCAGCGGGCGGCCTCGTAGGGCGCACCCAACCCAGCCCACACGCCCTGGCTCCGGCGCAGCCGGGGCAGCGCCGACGCGGCGTCGCCCGTGGCGATCGCGACGGCCGCGACGGCGTGGCCCGCCCAGCCGACCAGGCCCGGGCAGCCGAAGCGGTCGGCCAGGTCGGCGAGCTCGCCGGCGTGGGTCGCGGCTTCGTCGACCGCACCCGCCGCGAGCAGCACCTCGACCGCCGCGGGAAGCAGCTGCGAGCGGTGCACGTCGTCGCGTGGCTCGGCGAGCAGGCGCCGGGCCGTGCTCACGGCCTCCTCCACGCGACCCTGCGCGAGCCGGAGCAGGGCGCGACCCGGCTGCGGCTCGTGGCCGTAGCGGTCGGCGGCGGCGTAGGACAGCTCGGCCCCGTAGAGGTCGCCGACGATGCGGAGCACGTCGCCGCGCTCGGCCATCGCCAGCCCGGCGGGCGCCGGCGAGCCGGCCGCGAGATAGCGCCGCTCGGCGCGGTCGAGCTCGTCGACGGCGTCGGCGAACGCGCCCCGCAGCCGCATGATCTGGGCCCGGTGCACCGCGCACTGCCCGGTGAACAGCACCAGGTCCGGCTGGGCCTCGCACCAGGCGTGCAGCGCCTCGGTCCACTCGGCGACCCGGCCGAAGTCCGAGACCTCCTGGCAGCCCTCGATCATCGTGCAGTAGACCTCGCCGGCGAAGATCGCGGCGAGCTCGCCCGTCGCGACGGCGACCATCGCCTCGTCCAGCAGCCGCAGCCCGGCCGGGACGTCCCCGGCGTACAGGAGCATCCGGCCCTGGGCGACGAGGCCGAGCGCGACGAGGTCCGGGTCGCCGAACCGGCGGCCGTAGTCCGCGACCGCCACGGCGTCCGCGAGGGCGTCGGGGAAGCGGCCCTCCTCGATGGCCTCGAACATGTGCCGCGCCCGCAGGTAGCCGCGCTCCACGACGTCGCCGTCGACGTCCGCGAGGAGCCGGTCGGCCCGGGCGGTCCAGCCACCGGCGACGGCGCCCTCGCCGGCCGACGAGAGCACCATCGAGAGCCAGAAGCCGCATCGCACCGCGGCCAGGACCTCGCCCGCCCCCAGGTGGGCCTGGTACGCCCGCTGCATCGCGAGGACCGCGTCGTTGCGCCGGCCGAGCAGGTGGGCGGTGGTGGCCAGCCGGGCGAAGTCGTCGGCGCCCAGGTCCTCCGGCTCGACGTCGGAGAGCACGTCGTACGCCGCCAGCCAGTCCCGCCGCTCGTAGGCCTCCCGAGCCGCCCTGAGTCCGTCCACCACGCCCATCGCGAACACCTCTTCTCGGAGGATAGGCCCGCGGGGGCGTCCCGCACCCCCGGTCGCTCAGGCGGCGACCGGCGTCGCCCGGCGGGCCCCCTCGGCGATCCGCCGGGCGACGTGCTCGGCGTCGCGGCCGATCCCCATCACCAGCATCGAGCTGAAGGCGAACTGGTAGCTCAGGCCGCAGAAGTACAGACCGGGGGCGGCCTCGACCACGCCGCGGTACTCCTGCGGCCAGCCGTCCGGGTCGATGACCGGCAGGTCGATCCAGCTGAAGCGCTGCCGGAAGCCGGTGCACCAGATCACGGTGCTCGCGTCGACGACGGTGCCGTCGTCGAGCAGCGGAAGCCCGCCGCGCGTGCCCACCACGCGCACGGTGCGGCGCTCGACGCCGTCCCGTGCGAGGTCGTCGGGCATCACCCGCAGGCTCGGCCCGCCGTGCGCGCGGACCTCCGGCATCTCCTTGCGCCCCATCGGCGTGCGCCGGGTGAGCACGTGCCGGAAGACGAAGAACACGATCGGCACCATCAGGTGCGAGACGTGTGGAGAGTCGATGCGGAACGGCAGCTTGCCGCAGTCTCGGCCGACCAGCACGGTCTCGTGGGTGGGCGCCAGCTCGTGGGCGATCTCCGTGCCGGAGTGCGACGCGCCTACGACGAGGACCCGACCGTCGGGCAGGTCCCCGGGCCGCCGGTACTCGCTGGAGTGCAGCTGGCGCACGGACGGGTCGAGGTCGGCGGCGAAGGCCGGGACGTACGGCGTCCGGCCGAACGTCCCGGTCGCCACCACGACGTTGTCGCAGGTGATCGTGTCAGGCCCCACCGAGGCGACGAAGCCGCCGCCCGGCCGGGCCGCGAGCCGGTCGACCCGCGTGGACATCCGCACCGGCAGCTGGTGGTGCAGCGCGTACTGCTCCAGGTAGTCGGCGACCTCGTCCTTGCCGGGGCAGTGCCAGGCCGGGCCCGGGAACGGCAGTCCGGGGAGCCCGTCGTACCGCGCCGGCGAGTAGAGCCGCAGCGAGTCCCAGTGGCAGCGCCAGTTGTCGCCGACGCGCTCGTTGCCGTCGACCACCAGGACGGGGCGGCCGCGGCGTTGCAGGTGGTAGGCCGTCGCCAGGCCGGCCTGGCCGGCTCCGACGACGAGAGTCTCGATGTGCTGACTGGTCATGCGTCGAACCTAGGAACGACGGGCCCGCCCCCGCATCGGACGGGATACCCATCTGTCTCGCCGCGGCGTGGGTGTTCCTGCCCAGGTTTCCGCCGGGCGGGGCCCGGGGAGGAGGACGCGCATGAGCAGCGAGCAGGTGCCGCCCGGCGTGCGGGCGTACTCCCGGGCCTTCGTCGCCGTCCTCGTGCTCGGCGTCGTGGTCCTGGTGGTGCTCGCGGCGACCGGGCCGCAGGCGCACCGTGACGCCTTCCTCGGCCTGGCCGTGCTGTGGGGTGCCATCGGCGCCGGCGCGGTCTGGCTCCTCGTCGCCGTCGAACGTCGCCTGCGCAACCATGGCCACTGACGCCTCCGACACCGACACCCGGAAGCCCTGAGTCGGCATACTGCTCGCCATGCGCACCCTCGCGGCCGTCGTGCTCGCCCTGCTGCTGGCCACGGTCCCCTCGGCGGCGCAGGCCTCCGGCGACGGTGCCCGCGAGGCGCGGCGGCAGCTCGACCGGCTCGGCTGCGACGCCGGCCGGCCGACCACGCGGGACCCGCACACCCGGGCCGCGGTGGTCCGGTTCCAGGCGGCCAACGGTCTGCACCAGAGCGGTCGCCTCACCGCCCGCACCCGGCACCTCCTCGTGGCCGACCGGGCGGACCGGGCCGTGCGGTGCGACCGGCGCCCGGTCCCGGCCTCGGGCGACGGCCGCCGCGTCGTGGTCAGCCAGGGCCAGAACTACGTGTGGCTCGTCCGGGCCGACGGGTCCGTCCGCGGCCAGGGCGGGATGGTCGACGACCCCCGCGAGCTCCGGGCCGGCAGCTACACCGTCGGGTCGCTGTGCGGTCGGCGCGCGAAGATCCGGATGAACACCGACTACAGCGGCCGGCTGTGGCTGCCCTACTTCACGCGTTTCGCCAACTGTGGCGTGGGATTCCACCGGATCCCGCTGGCTCGCTCCACGGGCGCACCGATCCACCCGGAGTGGCTGCTCGGCACCGACGCGCGCACCTCGTCGGGCTGCCTGCGGCTCAGCCAACGACTGGCGCGGCAGCTGTGGCGGTTCGCCGGCGTCGGCACGCGCGTCGTCGTGCGGCGCTGACCGCCCGGCTCAGGTGAGACGCGCGACGAGCTCGTCGAGCCCGCGGACCGTGGCGTCGGGTGTCGCGAAGGACGCCGGGTAGGGCGCGCCCGCGCGGTCGACGTACACCGTGCGCAGGCCGGCGCGGTGGGCACCGTCGACGTCCCAGGCGTGCGCGGCGACCATCGTCGCCTCTGCTGCCGGTACGTCGCACGTGGTGAGCGCGTGCCGGTAGGCCGCCTCGGCGGGCTTCCAGACGCCCACGTCCTCGACGGTCAGGAACGCCTCGACGAGGTCGGCGATCCCGGCCCGCGACAGCAGCGACTCGGCCACCGCGGCCGACCCGTTGCTGAGCGTCGCGACGCGGACCCCGGCGTCGCGCAGCGCGGCGAGGCCGGGCGCGACGTCGGGGTGCAGCGGCAGCGTGCGGAACGCCTCGAGCACGCGGTCCGCGGCCGCGTCGGCGTCGTCGGGCCGGTCGGCGAGCATCGTGCGCAGCCCATCGCGGCCCAGGTCGGCGAACGGCGCCGTCGCGCCGACCGCCGTGAGCGCGAACCCGTCCCGCAGCACGCCCGCGAACCACGCCGCGGCGGCGGCCTCGCCGAGACCCACCTCGGCGAAGACCGGCCGCAGCGCGGAGACGTCGGACAGCGTCTCGTTGACGTCGAGGACGACGAGCCGGGTCATCGCGGGCTCAGCTCGGGATCCAGGCCATGGTGTCCGGGTCCGCGCCCGTGCGCTCGTCCTTGTTCAGCGCGGTCAGGTCGGTCATGTCGGTGTCGCTGAGCTCGAAGTCGAACAGCGCGAAGTTCTCCTCGACCCGGCTGCGCGTCACCGACTTCGGGAACACGATGTCGCCGCGCTGCAGGTGCCACCGCAGCGTCACCTGCGCGGGTGTGCGCTCGAGCCGCTCGGCGATCCGCACGATCGTCGGGTCGTCGAGCACGTTGCCCTGCGCGATCGGCGACCAGGCCTCGGTGGCGATGCCGTGCTCGGCGCCGTACGCCCGGACCTCGTCGTTGGTGAGGTAGGGGTTCACCTCGATCTGGTTGACCGCCGGCGTCACCGTGGTCTCCTGCGCGAGCCGGCGCAGGTGCGGCACCTGGAAGTTGGAGACGCCGATCGCGCGGGCGCGGCCGGAGGCGTAGATCTCCTCCATGGCCTGCCAGGCGACGACGAAGTCGCGCACGGTCGGCAGCGGCCAGTGCACGAGCACGAGGTCGAGCTGGTCGAAGCCGAGCTCGTCGAGCGACCCGTCGAACGACGCGAGGATGTCGTCGCGGGTGTGGTGCTTGTTGCTGATCTTGCTCGTCACGAACACGTCCTCGCGGTCCAGGCCCGAGTCGCGCACGGCCTCGCCGACGCCCTTCTCGTTCTGGTACATCTGCGCGGTGTCGACGTGGCGGTAGCCGACCTCCAGCGCCGCCAGCGTGGCGTCGCGGGTGTCCTCCGGCGGGACCTGGAAGACGCCGAAGCCGAGCTGCGGGATCTCCACGCCGTTGTTGAGGGTGACGGTCGGGACAGTGGTGCCGGTGGTGCCGGTGGGCATGTCGCTCCTCTGGCTGGGGTGCGGGTACTCCTCGCACAACCCCTACCCCCGGCCCCGTTGTTCCAGACGTGTCCACGGGGTGTCCGAGACGTGTCGAGGATCGCGTTCACGGGTACGCCGCTTGCATGTCGATGACCTGGAGCCGCCTCATGTCCGCCGCGACGATGGTCTACGGCGGGTACGCCCTCGCCGAGCCGCGCCACCTCGGCCGTTTCGTGACGAGCAACAAGCCGGAGCAGGCCGGCTACGACGTCCTCGCCACGACGTACGGCGCCCGCGACCTGGCCGTCGGCAGCATCGCCCTGCTCGGACGCTCCGAGCGCACCGTCTCCGCCGCGATGCTGGCCCGGATCGCGTTCGACGTCTCCGACGGGCTGATCCTGGCCCGGCGCGCCGAGGACGACGAGACCCGGCAGCAGGTGCTCGCGGTGACGTTCGGCTGGGCGAGCCTCAACGCCCTCGCGCTCCTCCGCGACCGCCGCGTCGCCAGGAAGCGCGAGCGCGCCTCCCACTGACCGCTACGGGGTCACGGGGGCCTCGGGGGTGACGCTGCCGGGGGTGGGCGTGACCGTGCCGCCGAAGTACATCTGCGCGATGTCCTCGTCGTCGAGGATCGCCTGGGCGGCGCGCTGGGTGACCACCCGACCGGACTCCATGACGATGCCGTCGGTGGCCATCCGCATGCCGAAGCGGACGTTCTGCTCGACGATCAGGATGGTCTTGCCGCTCTCCTTCATCAGCATCACCGACTCGTAGAGCGTCTGCAGCGCCTTGGGGTCGAGGCCGAGGGACGGCTCGTCGAGGAGCAGCAGCACCGGGTCGAGCATCAGCGACCGGGCGAACTCCACCATGCGGCGCTGGCCGCCCGACAGGTTGCCGGCGCTGTCGTGGCTGCGGTCGGCGACGATCGGGAACAGCTCGGCCACCTGGTCGTAGCGCTTGCGCACCAGCGAGCGGTCGCGGCGGATGATGTAGGCGCCCATGAGCACGTTCTCGCGCACCGTCATGTTGGGGAACAGCGCGTTGGACTGCGGCACCTGGGAGACGCCCTTCTGCAGGATCTGCGCGGCGTCGAGCCGGTCGATCCGGTCGCCGAGCAGGTGCACCTCACCCAGCCGTGGGGTGAGCAGCCCGCTGACGGTGCGCAGCACCGTCGACTTCCCGGCGCCGTTGGGCCCGACGATGCAGGCGACCGCGCCCTTCTCGACGCTGATGTCGACGCCCTGGAGGACGTCACCGCCGCCGTACCCGGCGACCACTCCCTGGAGGGTCAGCATCAGGACACCGCCTTCCTGGGCTTGGCCGGCTCGACCCGGAAGTCGTCGCCGAGGTAGGCGTCGATGACCGCCGGATCGCGCTGGATCTCGTCGGGCGTGCCGGTCGCCATCGTCCGGCCGCGGGCGAGCACGTTGATCGGGTCGCACAGGCCGAGCACGAACGGCATGTTGTGCTCGACGATGAGGAACGTCTTCCCGTAGGAGTTGAGCTCCCGGATCATCTCGCCCATCCGCTCGATCAGCACCGGGTTGATGCCGCCCGCGGGCTCGTCGAGCAGCACCAGCTTGGGGTCGAGCATGAGGATCTGCGCGAGCTCGACGAGCTTCTGCTGGCCGTAGGAGAGCGCGTGCGCCCGCTGGTCGCGGAAGGCCCGCATGCCGACGAACTCCAGCAGCTCCTCGGCCGCGGCGGCCTCCTTGCCGCTGACCGCGATCCGGCCGAGCTGGCCGACCGAGAACGACCGCTGCACCGCGACGACGTTCTCCAGCACGGTCATCTCGCCGAACAGCCGGGTGATCTGGAAGGTGCGGCCGAGACCGGCGTGCGCGCGCTTCCACGGCGGCGTGCCGTCGAGGCGCTTGCCGTCGAAGACGATCGTGCCGCTGTCGGCCCGGATGGTGTCGGTGAGCAGGTTGAACACCGTGGTCTTGCCGGAGCCGTTGGGACCGATGAGGCCGGTGATCGACCCCTCGGGCACGGTGAACGAGCAGTCGTCGACGGCCTTGAGCCCGCCGAAGTGCTTGGTGAGGCCGGTCACCTCGAGCAGCGGCCGGTCGGGGATCTGCGACCGGTCGACGACCTGCACGCGGTCGGTGAGCGAGGCGAGGCTGCCGCCGGTGCCGATGCGCTGGCCGACGAGCCCGGCCTTGCCGCGGGTACGGCGCCGCTCCAGGAACGACTCGATGGCGGGCAGCAGGCCCCTGGGCAGGAAGATCACGACCAGCACGAGCAGGCCGCCGAAGAGGAACAGCCGGGTGTTGCCGCCGCCGAGGTTGTTGTTGGCGATCTCGTTCAGCGGCTCGATCAGGAACGCGCCGACGACCGGTCCCCACAGCGTCGCCTTGCCGCCGATCAGCAGCGACAGCACGATCTGCACGCTGATCAGGATCGAGAACATGCCGCGCGGGTCGATGAACGTCAGGTAGTAGCCGTAGACCGCGCCGGCCATGCCGACGAAGACCGTGCTCGCCACGAACGCGAGGATCTTCTCGGTCGGC
Source organism: Nocardioides iriomotensis (assembly GCF_004168035.1). GTDB lineage: Bacteria > Actinomycetota > Actinomycetes > Propionibacteriales > Nocardioidaceae > Nocardioides_B > Nocardioides_B iriomotensis. The sequence goes on from NZ_SDPU01000037.1 coordinate 33,849, forward strand.
AGCGCGATGCCGATGGTCGCGGCCTTCGTCTCGTCCTCGCGGATCGCGATCAGGCCCATGCCGAACTTGGTGCGCCGGATCCACCAGGTCATCAGCAGCTGCAGCGCCAGGATCACGACCAGCGCGTAGTAGAAGGGCCAGTTGATGATCTCGCGGTCCCAGGTGGGCAGCGGCAGGGTCAGCCCGGCCGTGCCGTTGGTGAGCGAGACCCAGTTGACCGCCACCACCTGCACGAGGAAAAGGAACGCGACGGTGATGATCACGAACGACGGGCCGCGCGAGCGCAGCGACACGAAGCCGAGCACCAGCGCGACCAGCGCCGCGACGACGCCGGCGACCGGCACCCACAGCCAGGGGTTGGTGTCGGGGAACCGGGTGGCGAGCACGCCGATGGTGTAGCCGCCGAGCCCGATGAACGCGCCCTGCCCCAGCGAGACGTAGCCGGCGAAGCCGGTGATCACGTTGAGCCCGCTGGCGCCGACGGCGAACACCAGCGAGAGGATCACCATGTTCTGGTAGTAGGCGTCGTCGCTGAGCACCGGGTACAGCAGGAGCAGCGCCGCCCCGAGAGCGGCGACGGCGCGGCCGATCCACAGGGGCGACGTCCACCGCGAGGACGCGGCGGCGGGCGCGGGAGCGGCGGAAGCGGCGGCGTTCACTCGGGGTCCCCGCGGAGGTGCGAGCGCAGCGAGCAGCTTCGTGGGGTGATCATGCTGGAACGGCGTCCTCACGGAGTCGGGAGCCCAGGAGGCCCTGCGGACGGATGAGCAGCACGGCGAACACGATGGCGTAGGGCACCGCCGTCGCCCACGAGGGCGACACGTAGGCGGCGGTCATCGTCTCCGCGACGCCGAACAGGACGGCGCCGAGGACTGCTCCGTTGAGGCTGCCCATGCCGCCGAGCACGACGATCGCGAGCAGCCGGGCGATCCACTGGTAGTGGGCGCCGGGGACGAACGGGTAGAGGATGCCGGTGATCGCGCCGCCGGCGCCCGCGGCGGCGATGCCGATCGCGAACACGAGCGCCGCCACCGAGCCGATCTTGATGCCGACCAGCTCGGCCCCGGCCGGGTTCACCGCGCTCGCACGGATCGCCCGGCCGAGCCAGGTCTTCGTCAGCACCACCCACAGCACAGCCAGCACCAGGACCGCGACCAGACCGCCGTACACCTGCGCCTTGGGCAGGAACAGGTCGCCGACGATGAACGACTCGTTGCCGTACGCCGGACGGATGGCGGTCGAGTTGTTCCCCCAGATCGTGCCCATCACGGCCTCCAGCACGAGCGCCAGGCCGAAGGTCAGCAGGACCGTCGACGCCATCGGCGCGGTGCGGATGGGGGCCACGAAGAGCTTGTAGGTCACCCAGCCGACCACGAAGATGACCGGCGTCGTGATGACGATCGCGAGCAGGGGGTCGATCCCCAGCCCGCTCCACAGCGAGTAGGTGATGAAGGCCGCGAGGATCAGGAACGCGCCGTGCGCGATGTTGATCACCCGCATGACCCCGAAGATCAGGGTCAGGCCTCCGGCCGCGAGGGCGTACACACCGCCGAGGAGCAGGCCGAGGACGAGGTTCTGGACCAGCTGTTCCATCAGCCGGCGCCTCCCGGGCTCCAGCCGGCCTCGATCTCGGCCGTGGCGGCGTCCTCGGGGAGCACGATCTCGGCCTTGCCGTCCTGCCACTGGCCGATCAGGAACTCACCCTGCGGAGCGCCGGTCTCGTCCCACGAGAGCGGACCGAGGATGGTCTCGACCTCGTTCGCGTGCAGCCAGTCGGCGAGCGCCTGCTGGTCGTCGATGCTGCCCACGGCCTCGACGGCCGCCTGCAACACCTGGGCCGCGGCGAACGCGTCGGCGGCGTCCTCCGGGACGGCGCTCGTGCCGAACATCTCCTCGTACTTCTTGACGAACTCGGCGTTGCCGGGGGTGTCCGCCTCGGGCGAGTGGCTCACGGCGTAGATGATGCCCTCGGTGTTCTCCTCGCCGATGCCCTCGGTGAACTGGTCGCCGAACGACGGGGCGTTGGTCTGGAAGAACATGTCCGGGGTGAAGCCGGCCTTGAGCATCGAGCGGGTCATGCCGATGCCGTCCTCGAACTGCGCACCGTTCACCACCAGGTCGGGGTCGGCGTTCTTCATCGCGTTGACGATCGTGTCGAAGTTCTTGGTGTCGATCGCGTAGGTCTCCTGGTAGACCGTCTCGACGCCGGCCGGCTCGAGCATCGCGCGGATCCCGTCGACGACGGGGCCGGCGAACGGGTCGTCCAGCGTCGGGTACGCCGCGGTCTTGGGCCGCTGGTCCTCGGGCAGGCTCGCCACCCACTCGGCGAAGACCTTGCCCTGCTTGTCGGCCGTGGCCTGCTGGGCGAAGAAGAGGTACTGGTAGCCGCGACTGAAGATCTCGGGCGAGCCGCCGGCCGGCTCGACGTAAAGCATCTGGTTGCGCTCGGCCACGGAGGACGCGGGCAGGTTCAGCAGCGACGAGAACGTCCCGAGAAGGAGGTCGACCTTGTCCTGGCTGATCAGCGCGTTGTAGTCGGCGACGATGGTGTTCTGGTTGGAGGCGTCGTCCTTGACGACCAGCTCCACCTGGCGGCCGAGGAGGCCGCCCTCGTCGTTGATCATCTTCTGCCAGACCTCGTAGCCCTCCTTGGCGGCCTGGCCCGGCTGGGAGAACTCACCGGTCAGCGGCAGCGACGTGCCGATCTTGATCGGCTCCGACGACTGCTCGCCACCGTCGCCGTCGCCGCTGGAGCCACCGCCACAGGCGGCGAGGGCGAGCACGAGCGCACCGCCCAGGGCAGCGGCTTTCCACCCGCGCCGGGTCGAGAGTTGCGACATCTTTCCTCCTCGGGGATCCGCAATCGATTGCGGTTAGCCGCAGTCTTGTGAGTGGCGCCACACTCTGTCAAGCACCCAGCGACAACGAATTGAGCAACCCATCGGGTCCCGTCGGGCTATTGCAAACGAGTGCAGGACTGGTGCAGATTACGGCCATGCCCGACCAGCCCGTCGCCGACCCGCCACCGCTCCCCGACGAGGTCGAGGTCGTCGTGATCGGCGCCGGCCACAACTCGCTCGTCTGCGCCGGCTACCTCGCCCGCGCCGGCCTGGAGGTGCTCGTGCTCGAGGCGTCCCCGACGTACGGCGGGAACACCCGGACCGAGCCGCTGACCCTGCCCGGCTTCGCCCACGACTCGTGCTCGAGCGCGCACGTCCTGATCCAGAACAACCCGCTGATCCGCGACGACGAGCTCGACCTCGTGGCGCGCTACGGGCTCACCTACCTGACGACCGACCCGGCGGTCGTGATGCCGCTGCCCGACGGCGACACCCTCGTGATGCGGCCCGACCTGGAGGCGACCGCCGACGAGCTGGCGCGCTTCTCGCCCGCCGACGCCCGGCAGCTCACCGCCATGATCGGCGAGTGGCAGGACGGCCTGGCTGCCGCGCACGGTCGCTGGAGCTCGAACCTCCCTCCCGGTGACGACGACGTGGCCCGGCGCTACTCCGCCCTGCGCTCGCGCAGCGCGTGGGACGTCGTGCACGAGCGGTTCGAGCACCCGGTGGTCCGGGACTTCGTGCTGTGGCTGGCGATGGCGACGATCCAGGACCCGCGCCGCCCCGGCACGGGCTTCCTGCCGTCGTCGCTGACCGCGGGACGGCTGTCGTTCGGGTGGACCACGCCGGTCGGCGGCAGCCAGGCGCTCCCCGACGCGCTGGTCCGGCTGCTCGAGGACCACGGCGGCCGGGTCGCCTGCTCCTCCCCCGTCGCCGCGATCGAGGTCGGCAGCGACGGCGTGCGCCGGGTGCGGACGGCGGACGGCCGCTCGGTGGCGGTCACCGGCGCGGTCGTCGCGGGCGGCCACCTCCAGCAGCTCGCCGGCATGCTCGAGGGCGTCGACGTCCCCGCCGACCTCGCGCGTGCCCGCGACGCCTGGCGGCCCGGGTTGTCGGTGTTCGCCGTGCACGCGGCCCTGAGGGACGACCTGACCTTCGGCTCGGCGGGCATCCGCAGCACGGCGGCCGGCTTCGGCACCGCCGCCGGGTACGCCGCCCAGGTGGACGCCCACGAGCGCGGGGAGTGGTCCGTCGACGACCCGTGGCTGCTGGTCGTCGACCAGACCGTGGTCGACCGGTCGCGGGCGCCGGCGTCGGGTGGCGCGACGTTCAAGATCCTCACCATCGCGCCGTACACGCTGGCCGACGGGCGCGACTGGGCCGACGCCAAGCACGAGCTCGGCGAGCGGCTGATCGGGATCGTCGCCTCTCGCGCGGGCGGCCTCGGCGACGGCGACGTGCTGACGTGGCGCGCGGAGTCCCCGGTCGACGTGGCCGCGCACAACCCGCACAACCTCGGCGGCTCCTGCCACGGCGGCGAGTTCCACTGGCCGGGCGCCGACGTCGACGTCGTCGCGGGCTGGCCGAGGTACACGACCGACCTGCCGGGGCTCTACCTGACCGGCGCGACGACGCACCCCGGCGGCTCGGTGTCCGGCCGGCCCGGCCGCAACGCCGCGCGCGCCGTGCTGTCCGGGCTCGGCCTCGACCCGGCGAAGGTGATGGGCCCGACCTAGACCAGCCGCGGCCGGATCGTCCCGCCGGCGAGGACGGCCCCTACGACCGGCCCCGCGACGAGGGTCAGGACCGGGTGGTCGGTCGTCACGGACAGGACCGTCCACGTGAGCAGGCAGGCGGCGACCCCGACGACCGGCCCGAGCACGCGGTGCCCGCCGCCGAAGTGCCGCACCACGAGCGCGGCGGGCAGCAGGCTCAGCGCCACGGCCGCGACGGCACCGCCCAGCCAGAGGCCCACGAGGGTGGAGAGCGACACGGTGTCGTCGGTCGCCATCGCGACGGCGTACACCACCGCGGCGGACAGCACGGCGAGCGCGCTACCGACCACCGTCGCGAACAGCGCGCCGACCGCGACCGCGGTCGTGCCCACACCGCGCCAGCGCCAGCTGGTGTCGGTGTCCCTCATGCGACCGGCTCCGGCGCCGGCGCGGGTACGCCGACCGGCCGACGGATCAGCAGGCCGAGCACGAGGACCTCGACGACGGCAGCCACGAGCGTCCCGGCCGTGAACGTGCCGGTGACGCCGCCGACGAACCCGGCCACCGGCAGCCCGGCGCAGACGGCGGCGAACGGCCCGAGCACCGGGTGCGCGCCGCGGAACGACCGCACCACGACCATCGCGGGGACGGACGTGAGCGCGGCGGTCAACGGGATCGCCGCGCCGAGCAGGAGGAAAGGCCCGGCGTGGCCGAGGTCGAGCCCGGTGGCGCCCACCAGCTCGCCCAGCAGGAGCAGGACACCGAGACCGCCGAAGCCGCCCAGCAGGTAGCCGGCGACGAGGCTCGCGGCGACGGCGAGCGTCGCGACCAGCCACCATCTCCGCGTAGTGCCCATCGGACCCCCTTGCGAGGACGGTAGTCCGCCTGGGGCCGTCCGCGCACCGGTTCGGGGTCAGGCGAGGATGCGGACCGGGTGCTCCAGCAGGTCGACGAGCGCCCTCATCCACTGCGCGGCGACGACGCCGTCGACGGGGCGGTGGTCGACCGACAGGGTCAGCCGGAGGACCTTCCCGACCGCGAGCGCGCCGTTGACGACGACCGGCTCCTCGGTGACGGCGCCGACGGCGAGGATCGCGGCGTGCGGCGGGTTGATGATCGCGGCGAACTCCTCGGTGCCGTACATCCCGAGGTTGGTCACGCTCATCGAGCCGCCCTCGAGGTCGTCCTGGCGGAGCTTGCCCGTGCGGGCGCGGGCGACGAGGTCCCGGACCTGGGCGGCCAGCGCGGTCACGGTGAGGCTGCCGACGTCGCGGACCACCGGGGTGAGCAGGCCACGCTCGGTCGCGACGGCGACCGCGAGGTCGACGGTCGAGAACCTCCGGATCGCGTCGTCGGTCCAGATGACGTTCATGTCGGGCACGGCGACATGGGCCGCGGCGGCGGCCTTCACGACGAGGTCGTTGAGCGACACCTTCTGCTCGCGGCCCTCGTTGACCTCCGCGCGCAGCGCGACCAGCGCGTCGGCCCGGACGGTCGCGCGCAGGTAGAAGTGCGGCGCGGTCGTCTTGCTCTGCGTCAGCCGGGCAGCGGTGGCGCGGCGGATCCGGGAGTGCGGCACGTCGTCGTACGGCGCGCCCGCGGGCGGTGCGGCGGCGGGGGCGAGCGGTGGGGCGGGCGTCGCGGCGCGCGCGGCGACGGCCTTCTCGACGTCGCGGCGCAGGATCCGCCGGCGCGGGCCGGTGCCGTCGATCTCCTCGACCGGGATCCCGGCGTCCTTCGCGAGCCGGCGGGCGAGCGGGCTGGCGAAGACCCGGCCATTGGTCTCGACAGGCTCGACCCGCCGGGACTGCTCGACCAGCCGGGACGGCTCGACCACCCGGGGAGCGGGGTCGGGCACGTCCCGCCGCTCCGGCACGACCGCGTCGGCCGGCGACGTCTCGGCGACGCCGAGCTCGGCCAGCAGCGCGGCCAGGTCGGCGACCTGCTCCCCCGGGTCGCCGAGCACCGCGATCGGGGCGCCGACCTCGACCTGGGCGCCCGGCGGGACGAGCACCTTGAGCACGACGCCGGGCTCCTCCGCCTCGACGTCGACGACGGCCTTCTCGGTCTCGACGGTGGCGATCGTGTCCTCGGCGGCGAACGACGCGTTCTCGGCGACGGTCCAGTCCGACAGCACCGCCTCGGTGGCGTTGGCCGCGACCTCGGGCATCCGCAGCAGGCGGGCCACGTCAGTACCTCGCGATCTCGTCGAGCGCCGCGACGACCTCGTCGGCCTGGGCGATCGCGGCCCGTTCGAGCACCTTGCTGATGCTCGGCGACGCCTCGCCGCCCGTGACCCGCCAGACCGGCGCGTCGAGGAGGTCGAAGAACCGCCGGGTGATCTCGTCGGCGAGCCAGCCGCCGTACGACGTGCCGACGGCGCCCTGCTCGGCGATCAGCACGCGGTTGGTCTTCTCGATGCTGGCCTCGATCGTGTCCCAGTCGATGCTCGCCCGGTCGAGCCAGCGCAGGTCGATCACCTCGGCGTCGAGCTCGCCGTAGCGCTCCACGGCCTCGAGGACGTACGGCACCATCGCGAGGTAGCTGATCACCGTCACGTCGGAGCCCTCGCGCCGGACCGCGGCCTTGCCGACCGGCAGGCAGTAGTCGAGGTCGTCGACAGGGCCGGGCCCGGTGGCGTTGTAGAGGTCGACGTGCTCCAGCACGACGACCGGGTCGTCGAGACGGAGCGCGGTGTTCATCAGGCCGACGTAGTCGTACGGCGTGGTGGGCGCGACGATCCGCCAGCCGGCCGAGGTCGCGAAGACGCCGGCCGGGTCCATCGAGTGCTGGGAGCCGTAGCCGGTGCCCATCGCGACCTTGCTGCGCAGCACGAGCGGCACCGCGCCGTCGCCGCCGAACATGTGCCGGGCCTTGGCGATCTGGTTGAACAGCTGGTCGGCCGCGACCCACATGAAGTCGGCGTACATGAACTCCACGACCGGCCGGAACCGCCCGTCGATCGCGATGCCGCCGGCCAGGCCGGCGAAGGCGTTCTCGGCGATCGGGGTGCCGAGGACGCGGCCGGGGAACCGGTCGGGCAGCCCGCGGGTCGCGCCGTTGGTGCCGCCGTTGAGCCGGTGCACGTCCTCGCCCATCACGACGATGCGGTCGTCAGTCTCCATGCGGCGACCCATGACCGCGGCGACGGACTCGATGAGCTTCGTGTCCTGCACGGCGACGGCGTGCCCGGCCGGGTCGACGGTCGGAGCGTCGTCGAGCTCGGAGAGGTCGCCGCGCACGCCGACGTCGACGTACGACGGGTCGGGCCACTCCTCGGCGCGGATCTGGCGCTCACCGGGCTTCCCGCCGGGCTTGGGCTCGAGCAGCACGTCACCGATGGACGCCATCGTGGCCTTGGCGATCTCGACGCTGCGCGCGAGCTCGTCGCTGGTGAGCAGCCCACGTCGCTCGAGGTGCGCGGCCGTCAGCGCGAGCGGGTCGCGCTCGCGCCACTGCTTCTCCTCGTCCTTGCCGCGGTAGCCGAACGCGCTGCCGGGGAAGCCGCCGTTCTGGTGGAAGAAGCGGTAGGTGTCGGCCTCGACGAGCGTCGCGCCCTTGCCCGACCGCATATGCGCAACGGCCTCGCTCGTCGCGAGGTACGTCGCGAGCGGGTCCATGCCGTCGACCTTCCAGCTGGCCAGGCCGAACCCGGCGCCGCGCGCGGACAGCCGCGGCTCGCCGGTGGCCTCCTCCACGTTGGTGGAGACGGCGTAGCGGTTGTTCTCGACGAAGAAGCAGACCGGCAGCTTCCACGCGGCCGCGAGGTTGAACGACTCCAGGGTCGAGCCGATGTTGATCGCGCCGTCACCGAAGTACGTCACCGACACCGCGTCGGTGCCGGCCTGCCGGTGCGACCACGCGAAGCCCGCCGCCTGCGGGACGCCTCCGCCGACGATGGCGTTGGTGCCCATCGCGCCGGCGTCCTTCCACTGCAGGTGCATCGAGCCGCCCCGGCCGTGGCTCCAGCCGCGGTCGAGCCCGCAGATCTCGGCGAGCGTGCGCAGCAGCACCTCGCGGACCTCGTCGGTCGGCTCGGCGAGTGGGTCGAGCAGCTTGGGCTCGACGTGGTGCAGCGCCTTGGCGAGGAACTGGTGGTGCCCGCGGTGCGAGCCGTTGACCGAGTCCGCGCTGGTCAGCGCGAGCACGGACCCGACCGCGCCGCCCTCCTGCCCGATCGAGGAGTGCGCCGGCCCGTGGATCAGGCCGGCACCGGCGAGCTCGAGGACGTACTCCTCGAACGTCCGCACCCACACCAGCTGGGCGTGCATCGTGCGCAGCAGGTCGGGGTCGGCGGCGTCCCAGTCCTCCTGGGTGGCGACGACCTCGACCCAGGGGGCGTCGGGGACGAGCCGGCGGTGCTCGGGCATGGGACTCCCTCGGGTGGTCGGCTTCCGGGTGGTCGAGCCTGTCGAGACCTCCACGATGGCACACCATTGGATCCAATGTCGAGAGATCGGCCCGGGCCGTCGACACAAGCACGGCGATGTGCTTCAGTGGTTGGATCCAGTACGCCGTACCGACGAGGTACCCAGCGACGACCAGGAGGACGTGCATGGGGCTGCCCGGGATGCGCCGGATTGACCACGTCGGGTTCACCGTGCCGGACCTCGACGCCGCCCACGCCTGGCTCGTCGACGTGCTCGGCGCGGAGTACCTCTACGCGCTCGGGCCGTTCGCCCACCCCGACGAGGACGACGACTGGATGGCCACCCACCTGCGCGTGCACCCGCGCGCGACGATGCGCAACCAGTGGTACCGCGTCGGCGGCGAGACGATGTTCGAGGTCTTCGAGTACTCCTCCCCCGACCAGCGCGACGCGATCCCCCGCAACAGCGATGTCGGCGGCCACCACGTGGCGCTGTACGTCGACGACATCGACGCCGCGCTCGAGCACCTGCGGGCGCACGACGTCGAGGTGTTCGACGGTCCGACGGCCAGCAAGGGGCCGGCCGAGGGCAACCGGTGGATCTACTTCCGCGCGCCGTGGGGGCTGCAGATGGAGCTGGTCTCCTACCCGGGCGGCAAGGCGTTCGACCGGCACGGGGCGGTGGAGACCTTCGAGACGGCTCGTTCCTCGCCTCCTCAGGAACCCCTTGTCGAGACCACTGGAGGATCGGGCACGTGACGCAGACGATCGAGGTCCCCACGGGTGCGGCCAGCGCCCGCATCGCCGGCCGGCTGCGCGACGAGATCCTCCGCGGCGACCTGCGCCCCGGCGACCGGATCCGGCAGGAGGAGGTCGCCGAGCGGTTCGGCGCGAGCCGGCTGCCGGTGCGCGAGGCGCTGCGCATCCTCGAGGCCGAGGGCCTGACCGAGCACGAGACCCACAAGGGCGCGCGGGTGCCGCGGCTGTCGCAGCACGAGGTCGAGGTCATCTACCAGATGCGCGAGCGGCTCGAGCCCCTCGCGCTCGCCGAGAGCATCGCCGCGCTCACCGACGGCGACGTCGCCCGCATCGAGGAGGTGCAGCAGCACATCGAGGCCGACGGTGACGGCATCGACGTCGCGCGCTTCCTCGAGCTCGACCGGGAGTTCCACATGGCGACCTACTCCGCCTGCGCGATCGACCCGCTGATGTCGAACGTCCGGCGGCTGTGGAACTCCACGCAGCACTACCGCCGCGCCTTCGTCGCCCTCTCCGGTCCCGGCCGCATGTGGGTGGTCAACGCCGAGCACCGGCTGATCCTCGACGCCGTCGAGCGCCGCGACCCGGTCGACGCCGAGCGGTACCTGTCCGGCCACATCCGGCGCACCCGCATCGAGCTGGCCAAGCACCCCGAGGTCTTCGGATGACGACACCCTTCACGGTCAACGGCCGCGACGTCACCGTCGACGCCCAGCCCGACACGCCGCTGCTCACCGTCCTGCGCGAGGACCTCGGCCTGCTCGGCAGCCGGTTCGGCTGCGGCCTCGGCCTGTGCGGCGCGTGCTTCGTGCGGCTCGACGGGCACGTCGTACCGGCGTGCGACACCCCGCTGTGGCAGGCCGAGGGCAAGGACGTCGTCACGGTCGAGGGACTCAGCGAGCCGGGACACGCGCACCCTGTCCAGCAGGCGATCCTCGACCGGCAGGCCGCGCAGTGCGGCTTCTGCATCAGCGGCATCGTCGTCAACGCCGCCACCCTGCTCGACGAGCAGCCCGACGCCGACGAGGAGGACGTCGTCGCGGCCCTCGACCGCAACCTCTGCCGCTGCGGCGTCCAGCGGCGCATCGTCGACGCCGTGCTCGCGGCGCGGTCCGGAGCGGCCTCGTCGTGACCACCACCGAGCCCCTCCGCACGGTCGACGTACCTCCGCACGTCGCGGACAACCCCCGCCTCGGCCAGTGGATCTCCTTCCCCGACGACCTCTCGCCCGACGCCGTCGGCGTCCGCATCGGCAAGGTCGAGCTGGGCCAGGGCATCGTCACCGCCCTCGCCCAGGTCGCCGCCGACGCCCTCGCCCTTCCGGTCGCGCAGGTGCGGATGCTCAACGCACACACGGGTCTCGGCCCCGACGAGGGACTCACCGCGGGCAGCCTGTCGATGGTGCAGGCGGGTCCGGCACTGCGGTACGTCGGAGCCGTCGTCCGGGACCTCGTCGCCCGGGTCGCCGACGACCACCCCGGCGCGTCCTTCGTCGACGTCGCACGCACGCTCGACCCGGCAACCGACCTCGCGACGTGGGAGCCGCGCACCGACCAGCCGCCCGTACGGCGCGTCGTCGGCACCGACCTGCCGCGGCTCGACCTGCCCGACAAGGTGCTCGGCCGGCCGCGCTACCTCGCCGACCTGCGCCCGGCCGGGCTGCGCTACGGCCGCGCCCTCCGCCCACCGTCCTTCGGCGCAACCCTCGTGGACGTCGACGCGGCGAAGGTCGAGGGGCTGCAGCTCGTGCGCGACGGGTCGTTCGTCGGCGTCGTCGCCGCCACCGAGGCGGAGGCCGACGCGGCTCTGGTCCGGCTGCGCGAGGCGACGACCTGGGACGAGCGGGACCTGCTGCCCGACGAGCACGACCTGACCACGTTCCTCAAGGCTGGTCCCCACGACGACATCCCGGTCCTCGACGAACCCGACGCCCCCGCACCGACCCACACCGCGACGTACACCCGCCCCTTCCTCGCGCACGCGTCGATCGCGCCGAGCTGCGGCCTCGCCCGGTGGAGCGACGACGGAACGACCGTGCACGTGTGGAGCCACAGCCAGGGCATCCACAACCTGCGCGCCGCGATCGCGACCTCGCTCGGCCTCGACGCGGCGGCCGTGACCGTCGAGCACGTCGAGAACGCCGGCTGCTACGGCCACAACGCCGCCGACGACGCCGCCTTCGACGCCGTCCTGCTCGCCCGCAGCGTGCCCGGCACCGCTGTCCAGGTCCGCTGGAGCCGGCGCGACGAGCTCGCGTGGGGTCCGCTGGCGTCCGCGATGGTCGCCGACCTCTCTGCGACGCTGGCCGGAGGCCGGGTCACCGGCTGGCGGCACGACGTGTGGAGCCAGGGGCACAGCAGCCGCCCCGGCTACGGCGGGGGAACACCCGGCCTGCTCGCCGGGCAGCACCGCGCCGACCCGGACCCGTCCCCCGCGGCCGGCGACCCGCCGCCCGACCGGGGTGGCGGCACGACCCGCAACGCCGTCCCGATCTACGACGTCGGCCCCCGCAGCATCGCCGGCCACCGCCTCAGCGCGTCGCCGCTGCGCACCTCGGCGATGCGTGCGCTGGGCGCGTACCTCAACGTCTTCGCGATCGAGTGCTTCATGGACGAGCTGGCCGAGCAGGCCGGCACCGACCCGGTCGACTTCCGGCTCGCCCACCTCGCCGACGAGCGGGCCCGGGCCGTGATCGAGCGCGCCCGCGACGGGTCCGGCTGGGGCACGCCCCTGCCCGACGAGACCGGTCGCGGCATCGGCTTCGCCCGCTACAAGGACCGCGGGGCCTGGTGCGCGGTCGTCGCCGAGGTCACCGTCGACCATGAGGTCCGCGTGCGCCGGCTGACGATCGCCGTCGACGTCGGCCTCGCCGTCAGCCCCGACGGTGTCCGCAACCAGATCGAGGGCGGCGCCACCCAGGCGACGAGCTGGACCACCAGGGAGCGGGTCCGCTTCGACCGGCGCCGGGTCACCAGCGACGACTGGGAGACCTACCCGATCCTGCGGTTCAGCGAGGCCCCGCTGGTCGACGTGCACGTCATCGACCGGCCCGACCAGCCGTCGCTCGGCGCCGGCGAGGCCGCCCAGGGCCCGACCGCCGCCGCCATCGCCAACGCCGTGCACGCGGCCCTCGGGGTCCGCGTCCGTGACCTGCCCCTGACCGCCGACGCGGTCGTCCGAGCCATCGAGCAAGCCGAGTAGAGGAGCCCCGCCATGTCCACACCGACCAGTCCCCGCAAGCCCCGCATCTCCTACGTCCCCTACGAGGACATGGACGAGCGCATGCAGGCCGAGATGGACCGCGCCGCCGCGCACGGCACCCCGCGCCCGGAGACCAACGCGGTCCGCGCGCACGTGCCCGCGGCGTTCTGGGCGTTCGCCGGGCCGTGGGAGCAGATGTTCCGCAACGGTGTCGTCGACCACTCGATCAAGGAGCTGTGCCGCGTCTACATCTCGCGCACGGTCACGTGCGAGTTCTGCGGCAACCAGCGCTCCGAGCGTGGCGCGAACGAGGGTCTCGTCGAGGGCCAGTACGACGAGCTGCTCAACTTCGAGTCGTCCGACAGGTTCGACGACCGACAGAAGGCGGCACTCGCCTACGCCCAGGCGATCGCGTGGAACGAGGACGACCGCGACGGGCTGTGGGACCGGCTGCACGCGCACTTCTCCGAGCCGGAGCTGGTCGAGCTCGGCTGCGTGATCGCCCTGACCTTCGGCCAGCAGAGCTGGATCCGGCTGCTCGACGTCGACCACCACCAGTACATGGCCGGCACGTCGGCGTCGATGGCGCCGGGCTTCGAGGACGCCGACGCGCTGGCCGCGTCGAAGGCGAAGACCGACTACTGGGCGGCCGGTGCGCCGCGCTGAGGGACCACACCCCGCACGCACCAGGCGGTCCCGGGCAGCTCGAACGGCGGCGCCGGCAGCTGCTCTCGCAGGTGGTCGGCGAACGCCGCGCGGTGGGTCTCGTCGAGGCCGCTGACCGTGTCCCCGGCGGGGCCGACGCCGAACGTGTAGGGCTCCCACCACTCCTCGAACGACTCGTAGCGCACCGAGACCGTGAGCGTGAACGGCCAGACCTCGACGAGCCCGGCCTCGGTCGCGACCCGATCCAGGTCGCCCTCGACCTCGCCGGTGCGCCGGTCGGGCGGCGGCGGGTCGGCCAGGAACGACTGCGCGGCACGCCCGAACAATGACAGCGGCCCGCGTCCGCCGCCGTGGTCCCAGCTCGAGATGAGGACGTGCCCCCCGGGCTTCGTCACCCGCGCCATCTCCCGCACCCCCGCCACCGGGTCCTGCATGAAGTGCACGACGAGCTGGGCCAGCGCCGCGTCGAACACCCCGTCGTCGTAAGGCAGCTGCTCGGCCGACCCCTGCCGTACGTCGACGTCGGGAAAGCGCTCGCGGGCGGCCGCGACGAACGGCTCGGACGGGTCGATCGCGGCCACGTGGTCGGCGCCGAGCAGCTCGACGAGCGGACCGGTCAGCACACCGGGACCGCAGCCGACGTCCAGCGCGCGGTCGCCCGGCGACAGGCCGGACCGCTCGACGAACGGTCCCGCGAGCTGCGCGGAGTAGCGACCCATGAAGCGGTCGTAGGCCTCCGCGGCGACGTCGAAGCTCATGTCCCGGAAGGTACGCCGCGCCCGTACCATCGCGCCATGGCCGACGACGCGCTCTCGCTGACCGTCGGCGCCCGACTCCGCGAGGCCCGCGAGGCCCGGCAGCTGTCGCTGCGCAGCCTCGCCCGCGCGGTGGACCTCTCCCCCGGCATGCTGTCGCAGATCGAGAACGGTCGCGCCCGCCCGTCGGTGGGCACGCTCTGGGCGCTGGTCAGCGAGCTCGGGCTGTCACTCGACGCCGTGTTCCCGAGCGCCGAGGAGACGGCGACCTCCGCGCCGGCGGGACCGGTCGTGCAGCGCGCGGGTCGGCGCCAGGTGCTCGAGCTCTCCGGCGACGTCAGCTGGGAGCAGCTCAACGCACCCGACGACACCGATGTCGTGTTCGCCTACGTCACCTACCGTCCGGGCGGGGCGGGCCAGGAGCACGAGGGCCTGCCGCTCGCGCGGCACACCGGCCAGGAGTACGGCTACGTCGTGAGCGGGCGCCTCGTGGTCGAGGTCGGCGACGACGAGCTCGAGCTCGGGCCGGGCGACGCGATCACGTTCGGCTCGGACACGCCGCACCGGTTCCGCGCGGCCGGCGAGAAACCCGCCTGCGCGGTCTGGTTCAACCGCGCGCGCTGAGATAGCCTCCGTCTGTGTTTAACCAAATTGAACAGGTCGGCTTCGTCGGCCTCGGTGCGATGGGCGCGGGCATCGCGCAACGGGTGACGGACGCTGGCCACCCGCTCGTCGTCTGGAACCGCACCCGGAGCAAGGCCGAGGGCCTCCTCGACGCCGGCGCGACCTGGGGCGGCACGCCCCGCGAGACCGCCGCGCGGTCGGACGTCCTCTTCACGATGCTGACCAACACCGCCGCGGTGGAGGCGACCGCGGACGGCGCGGACGGCGTCCTCGCCGGGCTGCGGCCCGGCACGGTCTGGTGCGACCTGAGCACCATCTCGCCCGAGGCCAGCATCGCCCTGTCCGCGCGGGTCGCCGAGACCGGCGCGCACTTCCTCGACACCCCGGTCTCCGGCAGCCCCGCGACCCTCGCGGCCGGCCAGATGTCGGTGATGGTCGGCGGCGAGCGCGCGGCGTTCGACCACGTCGAGACGGTGCTGCACGCGATCGGTCCCAAGGTCACCTACATCGGACCGGCCGGGCACGCGATCCTCAGCAAGGTCGCGATCAACCTCGCGCTGGTCGTCTCGGTCACGGCGTTCGCCGAGGCCGTCACGCTCGTCGAGAAGGCCGGCGTCAACCGGGCCGCCGTCGTCGACGCGGCGCTGAAGAGCGTGATCGCCTCGCCGGTCATCGGCTACCGCGCACCGCTGCTCGTCGACGACACGGACGTGTTCGCCGACGTCGAGCTGCAGCAGAAGGACCTCGTGCTCGCCCAGGAGCTGGGCCGCAGGCTCGGCGCCGCCGTACCCACCTGCTCGGCGGCCAGCGAGATGCTCAGCGCGGCACGCAGCTCCGACCTCTCCGACCGCGACTTCCTGGTGAGCGTCGCGGACACCTACCGACGGATGGCGGGGATCCCCACATGACCGAGGCCCGGAAGCCCTACCGCACCACGATCCACGACGTGCCGCTCGAGCAGGACCTCCGCGAGGACGAGGGCTGGGTCGACATGCAGGTGCAGTACCTCATCGACCAGCGCACCGCCGGCTCGTCCGACCTCGTCGTCGGCCGCACCGTGCTGCCGCCCGGTGCCCGGCACGACCGGCACCTGCACACCGACGCCGACGAGTTCCTCGTCGTGATGTCCGGCGAGGGCGAGATCCACACCAACACCGGCCGGGAGCCGTCGAGGGCCGGTGACGTGATCTGGACCCCGCGCGGCAACTACCACGGCTTCGTCAACACCGGCGACGAGGACGTGCTGCTGATCTGGGGCTGGAGCGGCGCCGGCGGGCTCGACGCTGCGGGCTACGGTCTGCCCGGACCCGACGAGACGTTCGACGATCCCGAGGACTGAACGCATGACCCGGCTGGACCCCCGCATCGCCGCCGGTACGACGCGGATGCTCGAGCGGCGACGTGGCGAGCTCGACGACGGCGCGACCCACCTGGGCTGGAAGGCCGGCTTCGGGGCGCCGGCCGCGCTGGAGCGGCTCGGCACCGACCGGCCGCTGGTCGGCTACCTGACCCGCGAGCGGCTGCTCGACGACGGGGCGACCGTCTCGCTCGCCGGCATGACCCAGCCGGTGCTCGAGGCCGAGGTCGCCCTGCACCTCGCCCACGAGGTGCCGGCGGGGGCCGATGCCGCCGAGGCGCAGGCGGCGGTCGGCACGGTGAGCGTCGCGATCGAGATCGCCGACCTCGACGTGCCTCCCAGCGACGTCGAGGAGATTGTCGGCGGCAACATCTACCACCGCCACGTGGTGCTCGGTCCCGAGGTCGAGGTGCGGACCACCAGCACCCTCACGGCCGTGGTCCGGCGCGACGGCGACGAGGTCGCGCGCACCGACGACCCCGAGGCACTGACCGGCGACGTCGCCGGGGTGCTGGCGTCGATGGCGGACACGCTCGCGGCAACGGGCGGGACGACGGCCGCCGGTGATGTGGTGATCACCGGGTCCGTCGTCCCGCCCGTTCCGTTGGTGCCGGGTGAGTGGGCGGTCACCTTCGCCGGTCTCGGCGAGGTGACCGTCCGCGTCACACCGTGACCGGCTGTGCGATCGGCGCCTGGACCGTGGTGACCTGACGCGCGTGGCGCAGGCCGAGCAGGGCCAGGAAGAGCAGCGCTGCTGCCGCCACGAACGCGGTCACCGCGGCGATGCCGGCGATGGTGCCGACGGTCGCGAAGGCGAAGCCGTAGAGCAGCAGGCCGCGGAGGGTGTTGCCCATGAACAGGGTCTGGCGCAGCTGACCGAGCGCCTGGCCCTCCTCGCTGGCCTTCTCCTCGTCGCTCAGCGAGAGGAACTCACCGCTGACCTCCGAGTAGGTGCGGCCCTCCGAGGCGGCGTTCATGTGGGCGAGGATGTAGTGGTCGGCGTAGGCGCGGGCCTCCGGGCCGCTGTCGAGCGGGCTGCCGGCGTACTCCTCGAGCGCGGCGGCGTCCTCCTCGGGCAGGCTGCTCAGCGCCTCGCCCTCGGGCATCACGATGTCCTGGGCGGACAGCTGCTGCTGGACCTGGTCGCCGATGAAGACGCTGGCCCAGGTCAGGAGTCCGCCGGCGACGAGGAGGACGAGGGCGAGGGCAAGACCCGTCCAGGAGACGAGTCGGTCAAGGGCGGAACGCATGGCATGTCCTTCGGGTTGGGGGACGGCGGCATCTCCGTCCAGATCGATGTCCACGCGATGGGATCGGGTGGACACTTACATTCGATCGGAACCCGAACCGCCCATGAAGGGACTTTCAGCCCGTTCCGGCGGGCCCTCCGAACCGACTCCGACTGGACCCTCCGGCCCCCTGCCGCCCCCGACCGGGTCCGCGTCACCAGGTGACGGCGACGTACTTCGACTCGAGGTAGTCGAGCATCCCCTCGTGGCCGCCCTCGCGGCCGATACCGCTCTGCTTGGTGCCGCCGAAGGGGGCGGCCGGGTCGCTGACGAGCCCCCGGTTGAGGCCGACCATGCCGGAGTCCAGCGCCTCGCTGAGCCGCAGCCCGCGGGCGAGGTCACCGGTGTAGACGTAGGACACCAGCCCGAACTCCGTGTCGTTGGCCATCCGCACCGCCTCGGCCTCGTCGGTGAAGGTGACGATCGGCGCGACCGGCCCGAAGATCTCCTCGCCGAGGATCGGCGCCCCCATGGGTACGTCGGCCAGCACGGTCGGCTCGTAGTAGTAACCGTCGCGCGCCGGACGCGTCCCGCCCACGACCACGCGGCCGCCGGCGTCGACCGTGCCGGTCACCAGCTCGTGCACCTTGGCGGCGGCCTCCTCGTTGACGAGCGGGCCGACCTGGGTGTCGTCGTCGGTACCCGGGCCGACGCGCAGTGCGGACATCCGCTCGGCGAGGCGGCGGCCGAACTCGTCGGCGACCGACGCCTCGACGTAGAAGCGGTTGGCGGCCGTGCACGCCTCGCCGGCGTTGCGCATCTTGGCGACCATCGCGCCGTCGAGCGCGGCATCGAGGTCGGCGTCGGCGAAGACCAGGAACGGCGCGTTGCCGCCGAGCTCCATCGAGCAGTTGATCACCTGGTCGGCGGCCTCCTTGAGCAGGATGCGGCCGACCTCGGTGGAGCCGGTGAACGACAGCTTGCGCACGCGCGGGTCGTGCAGCATCGCCGACACCACGGCGCCCGACCGGCGGGCGGGCAGCACGTTGACGACCCCGTCGGGCACGCCGGCGTCGGCGAGGATCCGGCCCATCAGCAACGCGGTGAGTGGCGTGTCGCTGGCCGGCTTGAGCACGACCGTGCAGCCGGCGGCGAGGGCCGGACCGATCTTGCGGGTGGCCATCGCGGCCGGGAAGTTCCACGGCGTGACGAGCACGCAGACGCCGACCGGCTGGTGCAGCACGACGATCTTGTTGGCGCCCGACGGCGCGGTCATCACGCTGCCCGCGCCGCGCACCGCCTCCTCGGCGTACCAGCGGAAGAACTCGGCGGCGTAGGCGACCTCGCCACGCGCGTCGGTCAGAGCCTTGCCGTTCTCCAGCGAGATCAGGTGGGCGAGCTCGTCGGCCCGGCCGGTCATCAGCTCGAACGCGCGGCGCAGGATCTCCGACCGTTCACGCGGCGACGTCGCGGCCCACGACGCGGCGGCGGCCTCGGCCGCGTCGACGGCACTGATCGCGTCGTCGACGGTGCCGTCGGCGACGGTCGTCAGCACCTGGCCGGTCGCCGGGTCGAGCACGTCGAAGCGACCGCCGTCGGACGCGGCGGTCCAGGCGCCGCCGACGTACAGCTCGGTGGAGAGGTCGCTGATCTTGTCGAGGCTGAAGTCGCCCACGGTTCCTCCGGTGGTCAGGGTGCGTCAGTAGGGGTTGGCGACGACCAGGTCCTGCGCCGGGAACAGCGTGAGGATGCGCGGGCCGTCGTCGGTCACGACGACCTCCTCCTCGATCCGGGCGGCGGAGAAGCCGTCGCTGGCGGGGCAGTAGGTCTCGAGCGCGAACACCATGCCGGCCTTGAGCTCGACCGGCTCCTTCATGGAGTTGAGCCGCGAGATGATCGGCCGCTCGTGCAGGCCGAGGCCGAGGCCGTGCGCGAACTGCAGGCCGAAGGCCTCCATCTCGCTGCCGAACCCGAACTCCTCGGCCTTGGGCAGCAGCGCCGCCACCTCGTCGGTGCCGACGCCGGCCTTGATGCCGTCGAGGCCGCGGTCCATCCACTCGCGCGCTTTCTTGTAGGCGTCGCGCTGCGGCTGCGTGGACGAGCCGACGGCGAAGGTGCGGTAGTAGCAGGTCCGGTAGCCGTTGTACGAGTGGATGATGTCGAAGAAGGCCTGGTCGCCCGGACGGATCAGCCGGTCGGTGAAGTTGTGCGGGTGCGGGTTGCACCGCTCCCCGGAGATCGCGTTGATCGCCTCGACCTGGTCGGAGCCCATCTCGTAGAGGCGCTGGTTGGCCAGCGCGACGATCTGGTTCTCCCGGACGCCGGGCTTGAGCCGCTCGACGATGTCCTGGTAGACGCCGTCGACCATCGCGGCCGCCTGGTTGAGCAGCATGATCTCGTCGCTGGACTTGATGCAGCGCGCGTCGAGCATCAGCTGCTGCGCGTCGACCACGCGCAGGCCCTGGCGCTCCATCTCGAACAGGAACGGCGGCTCGACGATGTCGACGCCGACCGGCAGGTCGGCGACACCGGCCTCGACGAGCAGCGACTTGATCTCGGCGACCGCGTCGGCCATCAGGCCGACCGACGGCGCGACCGCGCCGCGGAAGCCGAGGAAGCCGGCGCGGTAGTTCTCGTCGGGCACCCACTGGGAGTACTTCTTGTGGTGCTTGACCGCCGACCCGAAGTCCCAGAGCACCGGGTCCTTGCCGCGCGCGAGCAGGGCGTAGCGGATCATCTTGTCGCCGAGCGCCCCGCCGATCCAGGTCTGCGTGGTGTAGCGGATGTTGTAGAAGTCGAAGAGCAGGAACGCCCCGCACTCGCTGCTCTCCAGCGACGCCTTCGCGCGGCCGATGCGGTAGTCGCGCAGCCGGGCGAAGTCGACCCGCTCCTCGTAGTCGACACCCATGTGGCCCGGCGCGGGCAGCGGCGCCTTGCCGCGCGACTGTCCCCCGTCGGCCATGGCTCAGCCCTCCTTGCCGGTGTCGGCCGTCTCGCCCGGGTCGGCCGCGTCGGCAGCAGAGAGGCCGTCGTCGACGGCGACGTTCTCGGGCTTGAGCTCGAGACCCGAGGCCGCGGCCTGCAGGTCGAGCAGGATCGCGAAGTCCTCGTCGACCCGCCCGCTGCCGACGCTCGCCTGCACGAGCTGGGCGGTGACGGCGGCGACCGGCATCGGCACGTCGAGCTCGCGCGCGGCGGCCAGGCCCAGGTCGAAGTCCTTGCGGAGCAGGATCGGGGTGAACGTCGGGGTGTAGTCGAGGTTCACGAACGCCGGCGACTTGTAGCGGGTGAACACCGAGCCCATCACCGAGTCGTTGAGGAACTCCAGGAACGCGTGGCGGGGCACGCCGCCCTTCTCCGCGAGCACGGTGATCTCCGCGAGCGACTGGGTCACCACGCCGAGCATCAGGTTGTGGCAGATCTTCACCAGCCGCGCGACGTCGCCCTCACCGACGTACGTCGCCGACTTGCCGATGTGCGCGAGCAGCGGCGCGAAGCGCTGGTAGGTCTCCTCCGGCCCGGACACCACCAGGGTCAGGCCACCGGCCCGGACGACCTTGCCGTTGCCGCTCACCGGGGCGGACAGGAAGTCGACGCCGCGGGCCTCGCAGGCCTCGCGCATCGCGGTCGACGACTCGGTCGAGACCGTCGAGCAGTCGATGACGGCTGCGGGCACGTGGTCGGGGTCGGCGATCAGGCCGCCGTCGCCGAGCAGCACCTGCTCGAGGTCGGCCGGGGTGGAGACCATCGTGAAGACGACGTCGAGGTCGCGCAGCTCGCTGATCCGGTCGGCGACCGTGCAGCCGAGCTCGGCGAGCGGCTCGGCCTTGGCCCTCGTGCGGTTCCAGACGGTCAGGTCGGTGCCGGCGCGGGCCAGGCGCGCGGCCATCGCCGCGCCCATCCTCCCCGTGCCGATCCAGCCGACGCGGGGGCCGGCGCCGGCCGGGCCCGGCTCGGCGACGGGGTCGGCGGAGGGGACGGTCTCAGTCATGCGGGACAACCTTTGCAATCGTTTGTACTTCGGTCACGGTAGGGGTCGGTGGCGGGTCGGTCAAGCGAGCCGGTGCAGGTGCCGTGCGAGCCAGTCGGCGGTGCGCGGCCGGTGCCACGGGGCGACGTTCGCGCAGCCGTGGTTGCCGTCCTCGAGCATCAGCACCTCGACCGGGCCGGCGACCGCGGCGCGCAGCTTCTCGGCCTGCTGCCAGGGGATCAGCCGGTCCTCCCGGCCGAACACGACGAGCAGCGGCGCGACCAGGTCGGCGGCCGCGTCGGCCATCCCCAGGGTCAGGGCGACGTCACGCGCCGCGTCGTCGTCCGCGGCGCCCGAGCGGACCCGGAAGGTGTCGCGCGTGAGCTGCGGCAGGCCCGGCCAGCACTCGCCGAAGTTGAACGGCCCGGCGAGCGAGACGCAGGCCCGCACCCGGTCGCCGAGGGCGGCCGCGACCCGGGCCGCGTAGTAGCCGCCGAGGCTGACGCCCCAGACCCCGAGCCGGTCCCGGTCGACCTCGCTGACACCCTCGAGGAAGTCCCAGACCGCTTCGGCGACCGGCGACCAGTCGCCGCGGATCGGAAGGTCGTACTCCGCCTCGCCCTGCCCGGGCCCGTCCAGGCTGAGCGTGGCCAGGCCGCGCGCGAGGAAGGTCTGCTCCGTCGAGCGCAGCTCCTCCTTGGCCGAGTCGAGGCCGGAGAGCAGCAGGACGACCGGGTGCGGACCCTGGCCGGCGGGCAGCCGGAGGACACCGGCGAGGTGGGTGCCCTCGAACGGGACCGCCACCCGGCGCCCCGGCGGGTCGAGGTGCGGCAACGCCGCGTCGAGGCACTCCACCGCCTTCGCGTGCGCGGCCCGCATCTGTGCGGGGTCGACGACGAAGACGAACTTGGCGAAGTGGTGGTAGACCGCCGCCTGGGCGAGGTGCTCGCCGGCGGACCGGGTCCGCGCCTCGACCAGCGCCTCCCGGCCCAGCGCCTCGTGCTCGGCCGCGACCGCCGACCAGGCGGCGCACCAGTCCTCCCAGCGCGCGAGGCCGGACGTGACCCGCTCGAAGTCGGCGACGGTGACGCCGTTGACGGTGAACCGGGGGCCCCAGTGCGCCACGGCGGACGCGACCAGCGGGTCGGGCTCGGCCATCGGGGACACCTCCTCGGCGTGGGGACGCGGCAGCCCGTGATCCATGACTGCAATCGAGTGCAGCCTCACGCACGATCGGCGCGCTGTCAAGGCCATCCACATGCGTTGCAACGCGGCTGCAATCGACTGCACAAATGCGCTACCGTGACCCCGTCCCGCCACGCCCCGAGGAGCCGCCCATGTCCGACCAGGCCGTCGTCGTCGGCTCGTTCACGCCGTCCGTGGTGCTCGACCTCGCCGCGTCGACCGGTCGGCTCGACGCGGCCGGGGTGGTGGTCGAGGAGGTCCCGGTGCAGTCGTCGCCGGGCCAGTTCCGGTCGCTGCTCGACGGCGAGATCCAGGTCGCGCTGACCAGCCCCGACAATGTGCTGGCCTACCGCTACAACCCGGCCAACCCGTTGGGCGAGCTCGCCGACGTGCGGATGGTCGCGGCGGTCGACCGCGGGATGGGTCTCGGCCTCTACGG
Source organism: Nocardioides iriomotensis (assembly GCF_004168035.1). Lineage (GTDB taxonomy): Bacteria > Actinomycetota > Actinomycetes > Propionibacteriales > Nocardioidaceae > Nocardioides_B > Nocardioides_B iriomotensis. The sequence goes on from NZ_SDPU01000037.1 coordinate 56,958, forward strand.
CCGGCCCGGGCTCACCATCGACGGCCTGCGCGGGGCGAAGGTCGGCGTGGACGTGCCGACGTCGGGCTTCGCGCTCGCGCTCTACGCCCTGGCCGACTCGGTCGGCGTCGGTCGCGACGACTACGAGCTGGTCGCGCTCGGCTCGACACCTCAGCGGCTGCGGGCGCTCCTCGCCGGGGAGTGCGACGCGACGATGCTCAACGCGGGCAACGAGCTCGCGGGTGAGGCCGCCGGCTGCGTCCGGCTGGTCTCGGCGACCGACGTGTGCACGCCGTACCTCGGCGTCGTCGTGGCCGTCGCCGGCGACACCCACGTCGACGTCGCCCGCCGGATCTCCGGCGCCCTCGTGGACGTCGCCGCGGAGATCGTCGCGGGCCGGCTGACCGACGAGGCGGCCGAGTCCGCCGCCCGCCGGCTCGGGCTCGACGACGCCACCGCCCTCCGGTACGTCGACCGCCTGCGCGACCCGGCCGAGGGCCTCGTGCCCGACGGCGTGGTCGACCCCGCGGCGCTGCGCACGCTCGTCGACCTGCGGCGGCGCTACCTGCCGGTGCCCGCCGCCGACGGAAGCGGCGACCTGCTCGACCGAGCGGTCGACGACCCCGGCCTCGTCACCGCCGGGGCGTGATGGCGCGCTCGCCCTCGACCATCCGGCTGTTACAGCTGGTCGCGGTCGTCAGCACCCTCGACCGCTACGCGATGCCGCCGATGCTGGTGGCGATCGCGCTCGACCTCGACGTGGCGCTGTCCTCGGTCGTGCACGCCGCGGGCGCGTACTTCCTGACCTACGGCCTGATGCAGCCCGTCTGGGGCACCGTCTCCGACCAGCTCGGGCGGGTGCGCACGCTGCGGCTCACGCTGGTGCTGGCCGGGCTGTGCGGGTTCTCGTCCGCCTTCGTGGCGACGCCGGTGATGCTCGGCGTGGCCCGCGGGCTGACCGGCGCCTTCTTCGGGGCGGCGTACCCGTCGGCGCTGATCTACCTCGGCGACACCGTGCCGGTGCGGTTCCGGCAGCGCGAGATCGCCCGGCTGATGGTGGGCGTCGCGATCGGCACCGCCGTGGCGTCCATCGGCGCGGGTGTCCTCGCGCAGTGGAGCTCGTGGCGGGTCGCGTTCGTGCTCACCGCGCTGGCCGCGCTCGTGCTCGCCGTGCTGCTGCGCCGGCTGCCCGAGCCGGAGATCGAGGGCGGCCGGCGCTCGGTGCTCACACCGCTCGTGGCGATCGCGCGGTCGAGGACGACGCTCTTCGTGCTGCTGCTGGCGTTCACCGAGGGGATGATCCTGCTCGGCGGGCTGACCCTGCTGCCGGCGGCCGTCGAGAGCTCCGGCACGAGCGCGTCGGTCGCCGGGGCGGTCGCCGCCGTCTACGGCGCGTCCGTCTACTTCTGCGCCCGGCTGGTCGGCCGGCTCTCGCAGCACTGGCACCCCGCCCGGCTGATCGGCAGCGGCGCGACGGCGGCCGCCGCGGCCTGCGCGGTGGTCGCGATCTCGCCGACGGTGCTGGGCGGCGTCGCGGCGGCACTGCTGCTGGGGCTCGCCTGGACCTCGATGCACTCGACGCTGCAGACCTGGGCCACCGAGGTGCTGCCCAACGCCCGGGCCAACGTCGTGTCGCTGTTCGCCGGCGCGCTGTTCGTCGGCAGCGCGCTCGGTGCGGTGCTCGTCGCGGAGCTGGCCGAGCAGGACCGCTACGCGCTCATCTACCTGGTCGGCGCCGTCCTGTGCGTGCCGCTCGGCCTGGCCGCCGGATGGGGGAGGTGGCGATGGCGCCGTCCCGTCGTGTGACCCCGCGCGGACTCGCCGCCGACGGCCGGTCCGGGTCCAGGGCGCTCGGGCCGGGTTTCGGCCGGCTGCGCGCCGCCATCCACGCACGCTGGCTTCGTTGTCGTCGGTCGACGGGCCGCCGGCCCGCCTTCCGTCCTCCGCCTTGCCAGCGCACGCGTCTGACGCCGCTCGCTTTCGGCCGCCCCTCGACCCGAGTGCCCTAGGCTGCCACCCGTGCCAGCACCGACCCTGCGCGACGTGGCCGAGGCCGCCGGCGTCCATGCCGCCACCGCGTCGCGGGCGCTCAACCCCGCGACGCGCGGGCTGGTCAACGCCGACACCGCGCGCCGGGTGATCAAGGTCGCCGAGCAGCTCGGCTACCGGCCCAACCCGATCGCCCGCGGTCTCAAGACCCAGCGCTCCGGCACGGTCGGCCTGGTCATTCCCGACCTCACCAACCCGCTCTTCCCGCCGATCGTGCGCGGCATCGAGGACGTCCTCGAGCCTGCCGGCTACAGCGGGCTGATCGTCAACACCGACAACGACCCGCAGCGCGAGCGCACCCAGATCGAGCTGCTCCGCTCGCGCCAGGTCGAGGGCCTGATCGTCGCGACCGCGCTCCTCGACCACCCGCTGGTCGAGCAGCTGCACCGCGAGGGCGTGAAGATGGTGATGGTCAACCGCCGCACCGAAGGCGTCGACGTCCCGTCGATCACCCCCGACGACGCGGCCGGCATCCAGATGGCCGTCGAGCACCTCGCCGGGCTCGGCCACACCCGCATCGCCCACCTCGCGGGGCCGGTGACGACGTCGACCGGTGTCGTCCGGCTGCGGGCGTTCCGCAACGCCGTGCGCGACCTCGACCTCGACGACGACCCGCGACTCGTGACGGCCTGCCACGAGTGGCGCGAGGAGGCCGGCGCCCGGGCGCTGCGCGAGCTCCTCGACGGCGGCATGGAGTTCACCGCGATCGTGGCGGGCAACGACCTGATCGCCCTCGGCTGCTACGACGTGTTCACCGAGCGTGGCTTGCGCTGCCCCGAGGACGTCAGCGTCGTCGGCTTCAACGACATGCCGTTCCTCGACAAGCTGCGGCCGCCGCTGACGTCGGTGGCCATCCCGCACCACCAGATCGGCGTCGAGGCGGCGCGGATGCTCCTGGAGTCGATCGAGGAGCCCGAACGGCCGACCCGGTCGGTGCTGCTCCCCCTGACCATGACGGTGCGCGGCTCGACGGCGCCGCCCGCCTGATCGCGTCGTACCGCTACACCCAGCCGGGGACGACGACGGCGAGCCAGACCAGCAGCGGGCCGAAGGCCACGACGATGGCGCTGTAGGTCAGGATCTGCTTGTAGAAGCCCTCCTCGCTGATGGAGTCCGGCCGGTTCGCGACCATGAGCGCGCCGTTGGTGGAGAACGGGCTGACGTCGACGATCGTCGACGCGACGGCGAGCGCCGCGACGATCCCGACCGCGCCGACGCCACCGTCCTGGATGAGCGGGATCGCGATCGGGATGATGATCGGCAGCAGCGCCGTCGACGACGCGAACGCCGACACGACCCCGCCGACGTAGCAGAGGATCAGCGCGCCCAGCACGGCCGCGCCGAGCCCGGCGGCCCAGTTGCCGACGTACTCCGGGGCACCCGCGGTCTCGAGGACCGTCGCGAAGGTGCTGACGCCCGCGACGAGCAGCACGGTCGCCCACGCGACCTGGGAGACGGCATTCTTCTGCTTGGCCGGGAACAGCGCGGTCAGCACGACGGCCGCGGTGATCGCGGTGAACCCGATGTTGCGGTCGAACACGAGCGAGAGCACCGCGACGACGAGGAACGCGACCAGCGTCGCGACCTGGTCGACGGCGACACCGGTGCCGGTCTCGGTCTGCGTCTCGGTCACGGTCGTGCCGGAGGCACCCGCGGCGCGGGCGGCGCCGGGGCCGGAGGCGGGCGAGGCGCCGCCGCCGCCGTCGGACGAGAGGTCGTCGGTGTCGATCCGGCGCGACATCAGGTCGCGGCCGCCGAGCACGACGAACAGCACGATCGCGATGAGCAGGTTGACGAGGAGGCTGGTGAGGAAGACCGCGATCTCGCCGCCGGCGATGTCGTTGTCGGCCATGACGGAGTTGGTGATCGTGCCGTAGATGCTGATCGGCGAGAAGCCGCCGGCCTGCGCGCCGTGCACGACGAGCATGCCCATCAGGAGCGGGTTGATCCGGTAGCGGCCGGCGAAGCCGAGCGCGATCGGGCCGATGATGGCGCAGGCCGCCGGGCTGGCCGCACCGATGGCGGTGAGCACGGCGGTCACGAAGAACATCACCCAGGGCATCAGTGCGACGCGTCCCCCGACGGCCTGCACGGCCTTGCGCACGATGAGGTCCACGGTGCCGTTGTTCTTGGCGATCGCGAACAGGTAGGTGACGCCGACGAGGGTGAGGACCAGGTCGCCGCTGATGCCGGCGATGATCTCCTTCTCGTCGAGGCCGAGTGAGTACATCCCGACGAGCCAGGCGGCGACGAACGCGAGGGCGCCCATGTTGATCGGCAGCAGCGTGCCGACGACGAACAGGGCGACGAGGGCCAGGATGGCGACCCATTCAGGGGACATGACAGGGTCCTGCTTTCCCGAGGAGTAGTGACTGCGGTCACATCGTTCCCGCGACAAGGTACGCGCAACCGCCGCTAGCGTGCGGAGGTGGACTTGCTCGGGATGCTCGCGGTGGTGGGCGCCGGCCTGGGCGCCGGCATCGTGGTCACCGCCATCGGCGCGGGAACGCTGGTCAGCTTCCCGATCCTGCTCGCCGTCGGGGTCAGCCCGCTCGTCGCCAACGTGAGCAACACCGTGGGGCTCGTGCCCGGTGGCGTCACCGGCACCTGGGGCTACCGCAGCGAGATGGCCGGCTACCCGCAGCTGGTCCGCCGGGTCGCCCTCACCAGCATCGTCGGCGCGCTCGTCGGCGCCGTCCTGCTGCTGGCGTTCCCGCCCGGCGCGTTCGAGGCGGTCGTCCCCTACCTCGTCCTCTTCGCCGCGACGCTCGTCGGGATCCAGCCGTTCGTCTCCGCCGCGCTGCGCCGGCGCGCGGAGCGCCGCGGCATCGTCGTCGCCGCCGACCGCGAGACGATGGGGCCGGGCCTCACCGCCGTCTCCTCGGTGGTCGGCGTGTACGGCGGGTACTTCGGGGCCGGCCAGGGCGTCATGCTCGTCGCGTTCCTGGCCCTCGGCCTCGACGTGCCGCTGCAGGCGATCAACGCGCTGAAGAACCTCGCGATCCTCGCCGCCAACGTCGCGGCCACGGTCGTCTTCGTGTTCGTGGCGCCGCTGGACTGGACGATCGTCGCGCTGATCGCCGTCGGGTCGCTCGTCGGCGGCTGGATCGGGGCGCACCTGGGCCGTCGGCTGTCGCCGACGCTGTTCCGGGTGCTCGTCGTGCTGTTCGGGTACGTCGTCGCGATCCGGCTGATCGTCGGCTGACCCGTCTCACCCGTCTCACGCGGAGGCCGGTCCCACATCCCGGGAAGCCGTCCCGCGTAGGCTGACGCGCGATGAAGCGCTGGAGCCTGCTGGTCGCCTGCGTCGCCGCGGCGACGGCCGTGCTGTCGCTCGTCGGCGCTCCGGCGGCGTACCTGCTCGGCGCACTGGTCGGCGCCCTCGTCGTCGCCCTCACGGTCGGCGGTCCGCAGGTGCCGGCGCGGGCGGGCACGGTCGGCCAGGCGGTGATCGGCGCGAGCGTCGGCACGCTGGTGACGGCCGACCTGCTCACCACCCTCGCCCGGCACGGCTGGGTGATCGGGCTCGCGCTGCTGTTCACGATGGTGTCGAGCCTGGCCTGGGGCCAGGTGCTCCGCTACCAGCCGGGCGTCTCGGCGGTGACCGCGAGCTTCGCCTCGATCGCCGGCGGCGCGTCCGGCGTGGTCGCGACCGCGCGGGACGTCGGCGCCGACGAGCCGGTCGTGGCGACGATCCAGTACCTCCGCGTGCTGGTCGTGCTGTTCACGATGCCGGTCGTCGCGAAGCTCTACGACCCCGCGGCGTCGACGGCGGGACCGGGGATGTCCGCCGGCGGAAACACCTGGGCGGCGTACGGCTTCTCCCTCGTCGCCCTCGCGATCGGCCTTGCCCTGTTGAGGTTCCTCGACTTCCCGGGCGCCGCGGTGCTGGTGCCGATGCTCGCGACCGCGGCCCTCGTGGCGACCGGGTGGTTCCCCGACACCGTCGTCCCCGCGCCCGTCCTCAACGCCGGCTACGTCGTCATCGGCGTGCAGGTCGGGCTGAAGTTCACCCGGACGACGCTGGGCATCCTGGCCCGGTTGCTGCCGCTGGCCTTCGTGCAGGTCGCCGGCACGATCCTCACCTGTGCCGCCGCGGGGTGGCTGATGGCCGAGCTCACCGACATCGGTCAGCTCGACGCGTACCTCGCCACCACGCCGGGTGGGCTGTACGCCGTCATCGCCGTCGCGATCTCGACGGGGTCGGACACCGGCCTGGTGTTCAGCCTGCAGGTGCTGCGGCTGTTCGCGTCGCTGCTGCTGGTGCCGCTGCTCGCGCGACTGCACCAGCCGCCGCGGGCACGTCCGACGGACTGACGAGTCGTCAGGTGAGCACCCGCACGGGCGCGCCGTCGAGGAACGCGACGACGTCCTGCACGGCCTCGGTGTAGCGGTAGGCGTGACCGGCGCTCGTGACGTAGCCGATGTGCGGCGTCGCGACGACGTTGGGCTCGGTGCGCAGCGGGTGGTCGGCCGGGAGCGGCTCGACGTCGAACACGTCGAGCGCGGCGCCGGCGATGACACCGGTGCGCACCGCCTCGAGCAGCGCCTCCTCGTCGCAGAGCGGGCCGCGGCTGGTGTTCACCAGCCAGGCGGTCGGCTTCATCAGCGCGAGCTCGCGGCGACCGATCGTGCCGCGCGAGCGCCGGCTGAGCACGAGGTGCAGGCTGACGAAGTCGGACTCGGCGAGCAGGTCGTCGAGCGAGCCGGCCCGCCGTACCCCGACCTCGGCGCAGCGCTCGTCGGTCAGGTTGGTGCTCCAGGCGACGACGTCCATGTCGAAGGCGCGGCCGTACTCCGCGACCTTGCCGCCGAGCCGGCCGAGCCCCACCACACCGAGGGTGCGGCCCGCGAGCGACGTGCCGATCGTGGTCTGCCAGCGTCCCTCGCGCAGGTTGGCGAGCTCGACGTCGACCCGCTTGGCGGCCGCCATCAGCAGCGCCCAGGTCAGCTCGGCGGCGTCGTACGGCGCGCCGAGCTCGGTGCCGCACACCACGACGCCGTGGTCACGGGCGGCGTCGAGGTCGATGGCGGCGTTGCGCATGCCGGTGGTGACGAGCAGGCGCAGGTCGGGCAGACGTGCGAGCACGCTGCGCGGGAAGCGCGTGCGCTCGCGCATGGCGACCAGCACCTCGAAGCCCTGGAGCGCCTCGACCGCTGCCTCCTCGTCGCCCAGGTGCCGGTCGAACACCGTGATGTCGGCGCGCCCGTCCAGGGGCGACCAGTCGGCGAGGTCGAGCGCGACGCCCTGGTAGTCGTCGAGCACGGCGAGTCGGGGTGCGGCCATGGCGCCCATCGTGCCAGGGGTCGACGCGGCCGCGTTCGCGCGAAGGGCTCAGGACCTCCGCGACCCGGCCGATGTCAGCACTGCCGCCGTCGCCGAGTGAACGGCCAGGCAACCGGCTCGAGGAGAGGGCCCGTGAGGAGCAACCGTGCGTCGCTCGTGGCGTCGCTGGTGATCGGTGCTGCCCTGCTCGTGCTCGCCGTGACCACGGCGTCCGGCATCGTCGCCATCCTGCACGCGAACCACCGGGTCAGCGAGACGCGCGCGGTCGTCACGCCGTACCTGACCCTGCAGCGTGCCGTCGCGGGCGAGGCCGCGGCCGAGGCGGGCTACCGTCGCGCGCCGAGCGTCGCCGCGCGGGCGCGGCTGGAGTCGGCGGTCGCCGCGGTGTCCGACGCCGTCGAGGACGTGCGCGCCGAGGCGGACCGCGAGGACAAGGCGACGCTGGCCTACCTGGAGCAGCTCAACGAGCGGTACGTCGCAGAGGTGCGCGACACCCTCGACGTCCCGGAGGCCGAGCGCACCGAGGACCGCGTGGCCGGTCCCGCGCTCGACGCGATGCAGGACCTGCTGGACGCGGCCATCACCGGGCACCGGCTCGAGGGCAAGGCCGCCGTCGACCACCAGGAGGTCGTGATCGACCGCCTCACCGTGGTGCTGCCGACGGCGTTCCTGCTCGCGTTCGTCGTGCTCGGCTGGACCTGGGGCTCGATGCTGCTCGACCACCGGCGGCTGCGGGTCGAGGCGGCCCGCCATCACGAGCGCGCGCTGACCGACGCGCTCACCCGGCTGCCCAACCGCGAGGCGCTGCGGATCGCCGTCGACCTGGCGCTCGAGCGGCCGAGGACACGGGCGGCGCTGCTGTACCTCGACCTCGACCGGTTCAAGCCGGTGAACGACACCTTCGGCCACCACGCCGGCGACCTGGTGCTCCAGGAGGTGGCCCGGCGGCTGCAGTCGACGCTGCGCGCGGGAGAGCTGGCGGCGCGGCTCGGCGGCGACGAGTTCGCGGTCTTCCTGCCGCGCGGGCTGGAGGCCCCGGCCGTCGCGCAGCGGGTCCTGAGCGCGATCGAGGAGCCGTTCCTGGTCGAGGGTCACGAGGTCAGGATCGGCACCAGCATCGGCATCGCCCGGTTCCCCGAGGACGGCGGGGACCACGACGCCCTGCTGCGCGTCGCCGACGTCGCGATGTACGAGGCCAAACGGGCCGGCCGCGGCCGGGTCGCCGAGACCGCCGCCGTCTGACCGACCTACCGCCGCACCACGCGGCTGTGTCGCTCCGGCCGGGCGGCCTTGACGCGGTAGAGCTCGACGTCCGCCTCGCGGTAGAGCCGCGTCGCCGTCGTCCCGCCGCTCCGGCCGACGATCCCCGCGGCCACACCGGCGCTGCCGCGCACGTGCAGGCCGGGTGCGCTCGGCTCCCAGTCCGCGGAGGCGATGGCCTCGGTCAGCACGTGGGCGCGGTCCCAGGCGAGCGCGAGCGTCGCGGCCTCCCCGCTGAGCACGACGGCGAACTCGTCCCCGCCCAGGCGCAGCGCGAGGTCGCCGGCGCGGACGTGCGCGGCGATCAGGCCGCCGACCCGGCGCAGCACGTCGTCGCCGACCCCGTGACCGTGGACGTCGTTGACGCCCTTGAACCCGTCGAGGTCCACGAGGATGAGCGCCGTCGAGACACCCAGGTCGGGCTCGCGGTCGAGCCAGTCGTCGAACGCGCGCCGGTTGCTCAGGCCGGTCAGCGGGTCGAGCAGCACGTCGCGGGCGAGGCGGGCGTGCTCGGCGCCGAGGCGCTCCCCCGCGATGCGCGACCGGGCCGCGGACAGCGTGCCCTCGCGGGCGGTCCACCGGGTGTGTGCCATCTGCAGGCCGTACTCCCGGTGCGCGACGACGGCCGGGCTCGGGTCGGCGCCGGTGAGGACGTGCGCCCGCAGCCAGGTGACGAACGTCCGGGCGCCGCTGGACGACGACGCCGGCGGCAGCAGCCGGTACGCCTCGACGGCGGCCTCGTCGCGCCGGCCCAGCCGGTGCAGCGCCAGCACGACCAGCGCGTCGAGCAGCGGCTTCATCTCCCGGCTGCCCGCGCCGTCGAGCTCGTCGCTGCGCCGTCGCGCCGTCGCGAGCAGCGCCTCCAGGTCGCCCTTGGCCTCGGGGCGGAACGCCGTACGGGCGAAGGCGAGGACGTCGCGGCTGGCCTCGACCTCCTGCCGCCAGAGCACGGGCAGCCCGGTAGCCGACATCGCCTCGTCGGCGGCGCGCGCCGCGAGGTCGAGCTGCGCGAGCGCCGCGGACCCGTCACCGAGCTCGAACAGGCCGCTCGCCCACTCGAGGCGCACCAGCACGCGATTGACCGCGATCGCGGGGTCCTGCAGCGCCCGCTCGCACTCCGGGGCGAGCCGGTTCGCGGCGTCGTACAGGTCGCTGGCCAGCTCCCACAGGCTGAGCGCGTTGTACGCCGCCCCGCAGATCACCAGCGCCGTGCACCGGTCGAGGGCGGGCCACGTGTCGTCGTCGGCGAGCGTCACGGCCCGGCCGGCGTCGTGCAGCAGCGAGGCGCTGTCCGCCCGGCCAGCCGCGCCGACGGCGCGGAACGCCAGCGTCACCGCGACCAGGCCGCCGTGCCCGAGGGCCTCGGCCCGCGCGACCAGCCGGTCCACCAGGTCGGGCAGCGTCTCGGGGTCGGTGTCGTGCACGAGTGCGTGCAGCGCGCGGCCCAGCGCCGCGAGCAGCGCCGCCTCCGACCAGCCCCGCGCCTCCGCCTCGATCTCGAGCGACTCGAGCTCGGCGAGCGCGTCCTCGTGCTCGGCGCCCTGGGCCAGCTCCATCAGCTCGTAGGCGCGCAGGCGCGCGACGGGCTCGTGGAGGGTGGGCACGTTCGAAGTATGGAAGGTGCGCCGTCCCGTTCGTACCGGATTGTGCGCAGTGTGTCCGTTCAGACAGCTCCGCCCGCGACCGGGTGGTCGCGGGCGGAGCCAGGACTCGGAGGGACTCGGTGGTCGCGCGTCAGGCGGCGACGCCGAAGCCACCCGTCCACGAGATCTTCTCGTTCGCCGCGAGGCTGATCTGCAGGAAGCCGAGCGCCTCCATCTCGCGAGCGCGCTTGAGCGCACCGGCGTCGATGACCTTCAGCCCACCGGCGGAGACCACGCCGGCCAGGGTGGCCTTGGCGTCGGCGTCGTCGCCCGCGACCAGGACGGTGGTGCCGAGCGGGCCGACCTCGCCCGAGGCCAGGGTGCCGGCGAAGGTGGTGTTGAACGCCTTGAGCACTCGCGACTCCGGCAGCGCGGCGGCGATCTCGGCGGCCGCGGAGCTGTCCGCGGGAACCGTCAGGGAGTCGAACGTCTCGAAGTTCAGCGGGTTGGTGATGTCGACGACGATCTTGCCGGCCAGCTGCTCGCCGCGCTCGGCGATGATCTGCGGGACGGCCGGGTACGGCACCGCGAGCACGACGATCTCGCCCGTGACCTGCTTGTCCTTGTCGGCCTCGCCGATCAGCTGCACGCCGTTGCCGCCCTTGGCGACGACGCTCGCGATGGCCTGACCCATGTTGCCGGTACCGATGATGCTGACAGTTGCCACGATCTGCTCCCTTGACGTTGAAACTTGAACTTTCAACTCACGGTACCTGTCGATAGTTGAAGTGTCAAGTTTCAGGCACGGTCGATCTAGCATCGACGGGATGACGTGGCTGGCCCGTCGTCGCTATTGCGCCGGGGCGGCGGGGAGACCAACGCTGGACGGGACGGCAGTGCCATCGCGACGCTGCCCCGGATCTACGGGGGCTCGAGTCATGCGGGGACGGAACACCACCCCGGGGGCCACGCACAGCGAGCGCACGACGCGGCGGCCACGTGTGACCACGGCGCTCATGGTCCTGGTCGCTGCGGGCGTCCTGCTGGCTCTCGGTGTCACGCAGGTCCCGGTGGCCGGCTCCTCGGCCGACGCACGGGTGGGTGCCGGTGCCCTGACCAGACCCACCCTGGCCTGGAAGACCTGCCCCGGCTCACGTGCAGCCCAGTGCGCGAGGCTCGCGGTCCCTCTGGACTGGGCGAGACCGCAGGGGAAGCGGATTAGCCTCGCGATCGCGCGACACCGCGCGGACGATCCGCAGCACCGCGTCGGAACCCTGTTCTTCAATCCGGGAGGACCGGGCGACGGTGGGGTCGCATACGTCGAGCACGCGGCGCAGGTCTTCTCCCCGGCGTTGCTCGCCCGCTTCGACCTGGTGGCGATGGACCCACGCGGAGTGAAGGGCAGCACGCCCATCCGGTGTGACCTTCCGGTCGCCCCCGCCGATGTCACGTTGTTCCCCCGCACCGCCAAGGAGTTCAGGAAGCTGCGCGACTACGGCCCTCGGCTCGGGAGGAGCTGCGTCAAGGCGTCCGGCCCGCTCGTGGGGCACGTGGACACGATCAGTGTCGCCCGCGATCACGACGCACTGCGTCGCGCCCTCGGCGAGAAGCAGGTGAGCTGGCTGGGCATCTCGTACGGGACGCAGGTGGCGACCAACTACGCCGCTCTGTTCCCGCGGCACACCCGGGCGATGGTCCTCGACGGCGCGCTCGAGCACAGCGGGTCCGAGGTGGCCATGCTGGCCACCGAGATCCTGGCGGCCGAGGACGCCTTCGACCGCTTCGCCTCCTGGTGCGCCACGGCGGACGCCTGTGCGCTGAAGGGCCAGGACGTGGGAGCGGTGTACGACGACCTGGTGGCGCGCGCGGACAGGCACCCCATCCCCGTACCGGGAGCCCTCCGTCCGGTGACCGGCGCGGACATCCGGATGGGGACGCCCCGAGGGTTGCTCTTCAAGGAGCCGGGTGTCTTCGGACCGGAGCTGTCCTGGGCGGCGCTGTCTCGAGGGATCAAGGCCGCGGTCGAGGGTGACGCGTCGATGTTCGCCCTGCCACCGGTTCGCGTCGCCGCTCCGCTCGCCGAACGCCTGTCGATCGCCTGCATGGACTTCGTCTCGGAGATCCGGACGTGGGCGCAGATGCAGCAGCGGCTCCAGCTCGGGCGACAGCTCGCGCCACACCTGCAGGGCGCTACCGAGCAGTGGGAGATCCTGCGGTGCATGGGGTGGCCGGTGAAGGCGGCCAACCCCTTCCGCCGGCTCGACGTCCGCGACGTGCCGACGCTGATCGTCAACGCCACGCACGACCCCTCGACGGCCTACACCTGGGCGCTCGGCCTGGCCGGTCAGATCCGGGGCAGCGACCTGCTCACGCGGGAGGGTGATGGACACACCTCCTTCTTCGCCGCCGCCGGCTGCGCGCACGACGCCATCGAGGCCTACCTGGTCCGGCCGCACGCTCCCGCCGACCGTGTCTGCACGAGCTGACCCGGGACCGGGAAGCGCACAGCGCTCGTGCGGCACGGTCCCGACCGCCGGCGCGGGGGGCGAGAATGGTCCATGCCGACCGCCGCTGCGTACGCCGCCGACGTGGTCGCCTCCGTCCGCGACGAGCCGGCGGGACGCCTGAACTTGATGAGGTCCCTGTACGAGGCGGAGCCCGGACACCCGGAGCTGCACCTGCCGTACCGGCGCGCGGCGACGGGATTCATGCGTTGGCAGCTGCGGCGCGGTCTCCTCAACCCCGTCGACGACCCGGTCCCCGGCAGCTCCTGGTGGCGAGCGGTGAACGAGAGGCTCGTTGCCGACACCGCCGAGGCGCGCGGCCACGTCCTCGACCTGGGCGGCCCGATGTCCTCGTGGAGTGCGAGGTGCTGCACCGAGTTCGCTCGAGACCCGTCGGCACGGCGGTGGTACCGAGCCCACAACGCCAGCATCGTGTCGGCGTACCTGGACCACGGAGACCTGGCCGAGTCCGAGACGCACGCCGAACGCTTCTTCCTCAACCTGATCCTGGCCCGGGTGCTGTTCGCGCACGCCCTCGTGGCCGCTCCCCGACTGGCGCTGGGCTGGCTGGGAGCTTGCGGGCCCGTGCTGGGTGACCCGCGGCTGACGTTCACGGGCATCTTCGTCTCACTCTCGCGGGTGATGCCGGGCCGGTACCCGCTTGACCAGCCCCTGCAGTGGTACATCGACCACGAGCACGGAGTCGGACGGGTCCTCGACCTCGGCGTGGTCAAGCCCCGCATCGACGAGCTCTACGCGTGGTCCGCGGCCGAGCTCTCCATCCCCGAGCTCGGCACCCTCGTCCGGGACGGCGTTCCCACCTACGCCTGGGACCCCGAGGACACCGCGCCGTGGGACCCGCGGGCAAGCCGGCTGGTCAGGGCGACGCGCAAGGCGCTTCCTGCAACCCGCCGACCCCCGTCTCGCTCCTGATCCGTCGCCGACTCCGGCATGGCGGGCGATCGCCGCGCGATCACAGCCGTTGTCCCGGACTTCGACCGCTGTTCGCCCATTCGTCACAGGGACGACGGGTATGGGTCGGTATCCGTGGGTTGGCTCGGAACCTCAACACATCTGAAGTGGAGGCGTCCCCATGGATCCACAACTTTCCCGTCGCCAGATGCTGCGTGCCGGGGCTCTGAGTGGCCTCGGCATCGCGGTGGCCGGCAGCATCGATGCCATCGCCGCTCCGGAAGCGGTCGCGCTCACCCGCCGCTCTGCGGGGTACGGCGCGCTGGTG
>NZ_SDPU01000038.1 GCF_004168035.1 Nocardioides iriomotensis
CGAGACGCTCCTCGACACGGGCGAGCCCTCGCCGAGCGACCCGGACGGCGCGGCGGTGTTCGAGCGCCGCGATGGCTGGACCTTGGTGCAGAACCACGAGATCGGCGGCGACGAGACGTTCGGCGTTCCTGCTCTTCCCGGTCTCACCTTCGACCCCGGCGCCCGCGGTGGTACGACGACGATCGTGATGGACAAGAAGGGCAACCGCCTCTCGGAGTACGTCAGCCTGGCCGGCACCCACAACAACTGCGCCGGCGGCAAGACCCCCTGGGGCACCTGGCTGTCCTGCGAAGAGACCGAGCAGCGCAAGGGCGGCCAGTTCCTCGAGGACCACGGCTGGACCTTCGAGGTCGACGCCTTCGACCGGCCGGCCAACCAGGACCCGGTACCCCTGAAGTTCCTCGGCCGCTACTCCCATGAAGCGGTCGCCGTCGACCCGAACGGCACGATCTACCTCACCGAGGACGCCAACGGCCCTCACGGCCTCTACTACCGGTGGACCCCGCCGTCCGGCTTCAAGCCCGGCAAGGGAGCGCTCCGAGAGCTGGCGCTCGCCGAGGGCGGAGACACCGCCGGCACCCTGCAGGCCATGCGCTGCACGAAGGGCGGACGGGCGATCGCCGACCTGTCCGAGGCGACCCAGGTGGGCACGACGTACAAGGTCACCTGGGTCGACGTGCCGGACCGGCTGGCAACGACGACCTCCGCGCGCAAGCAGTTCGCGACCGGCGAGGTGACCGGCAGCCGCAAGCTCGAGGGCGCCTACTGGGGGGACGGTGGCGCCTACTTCGTCGCCAGCTTCGCCCGAGCCGGCGACGGCAGCAAGAACGAGCACGACGGGCAGGTGTGGTTCTACGACCCCGACTCCGAGACGGTCAAGCTCAAGAGCATCTTCGGGGTGAACCCCGATCCCGACGCGGACACCGACTACGACGGTCCGGACAACATCTGCCTCGACCCCAACGGTGGCCTGATCCTCGCCGAGGACGGCGAGGGCATCCAGCACCTCGTCGGCATCACCACGGCAGGCAAGGCCTTTCCGCTGGCCCGCAACGACGTCAGCGGCAGCGAGTTCGCCGGCCCGACCTTCACCGAGAACGGCAAGGTTCTGTTCGCCTGCATCCAGGGCGACGGCTACACGTTCGCCATCACCGGACCTTGGGCGTGACGGCCATGCCCTCCGGCGGTCGCCGCCAGGCGGCACACGGCACGGGCATCGTGCCGCCATTCGTGAACCAGCGCCTCTCGACGGTCCGCTGAGCCGGCTCGCGATCAGGGCCCGGACGCGCAGAACCCCAGGTCAACGGGGGATATGACCTGGGGTTCCGCTAGCGCGCCCGAAGGGATTCGAACCCCTAACCTTCTGATCCGTAGTCAGATGCTCTATCCGTTGAGCTACGGGCGCATGCCTTGGTCGGACGTCGTCCGCCCGGAGGCCTCGGACACTTTAGCGTGCGGGTCCAGCGGCGGTGAAATCGGGACGACGTGACCCTCGCCTCTGCAACAGGTTCCAGAACCTGAGACGTGTCGCTGGTCACCCATCCGCGGCCGTGGGAGCGTTCGAACCGCCAATCGAGTGGGGTGACCCACCGATGCGGGTTCAGTCGTGGGAGGACATCGGCTGGGCTGCCTCGCAACGGACTCGGACGTTGAGAGGACAGCGCATGAGTGAGACGGCAGCACGCGCAGCACGACCACGGACGGAGGCGGACCCCGGGCGACGTAGGTTCCTCGGCTACCTCCTGGCGGCGCCCACGTTGGCGGCCGCCGCCGACCTCTCCCTCGGTACGGCGACCGCTCCGCCCGCGCTGGCGTTGCCGTCGGGGCCGCAGCCGGCCGAGGTCTACGACCTCAACGACATGCTCACGGACGCCACCCGCCCGACGGCGAACCTGATCACCGTCGTCGTGCACGAGGACGGGACCGCGTCGTTCGAGCTGCCCCGGTCGGAGAACGGCCAGGGGATCATGACGTCGAGCGCGATGCTCGTCGCCGAGGAGCTCGACCTCCCGGTCAGCAAGGTGCGGGTCACCCTCGCCGACGCCCGGCCCGAGCTGCTGTTCAACCAGCTGACCGGCGGCTCCAACACGACGATCTCCACGTTCACGCCGATCCGCGTGGCGGCTGCGATCGCCAAGCAGGAGCTGCTCGCGGCCGCCGCCATCGTGCTGTCCGCGGAGGTCGAGAGCCTCGAGGCCGACGCCGGCGTCATCACCGCGCCCGGCGGCGCGAGCGTCGGCTACGGGCAGCTGGCGCGGCGCGCCGCCGCCACCTCGACCCGGCGCGTCGACGTGACGCTCACCGACCGTGCCGACTTCAAGGTCATCGGCACGCCGCACAACCGCACCGACGCGCGCAAGGCGGTCACCGGCCGCAAGGAGTTCACCCTCGACCTGCAGGTCAAGGGCGCCCGGCCCACCATGGTCTGCCGCGCCCCCACGCTCAACGGCACACCGGTGCGGGTGCGCAACAAGAAGAAGGTGCTGGCGATGCCGGGCATCACCCACGTCGCCAAGGTGTCGACCGGCGTCGCAGTGCGCGGCAAGACGTTCGGCCAGGTGATCAGGGCGGTGCGCGCCCTCGACGTCGAGTGGAAGGACGGCCCGGTCGCGGGACAGTCGGACGCCGACGTGCTGGCCGAGCTCCGGGCGGCGGAGCTGCCGCTCGCCGTACCCGCGCTGCCGGCCGGCGCGAAGACGGTCGACGCCGACTTCACCTTCTGGTTCCGCAGCAACAGCGCCCTCGAGCCCAACTGCGCGATCGCCGACGTGCGGACCGACCGCGCCGAGATCTGGGCCGGGCTCAAGTCGCCGATCACCGCGCATGAGGAGATCGCGACCCGGCTCGGCATGACGCCCGACCAGGTCACGGTCCACGTCGTCCAGGGCGGCGGCTCCTTCGGGCGCAAGCTCTTCTTCGACGCCGCGCTCGAGGCCGCCGAGATCTCGCAGAAGATGCGGAAGCCGGTCAAGCTCATGTGGCACCGCACCGACGACTCCCGCGTCGGCCGCACCCACCCGATGGCGACCTCGCGGATCCGCGCGACGTACGCCGGCAGCGAGGTGCTGTCCTTCGAGCAGCGGCACACCAGCGTCGTCACCGACAACAGCCACGGCCTCGGCGAGCTGATCACCGCGATGTCGGCCAAGCTCCCCGTCGGCGAGATCGGCTTCGCGCAGACGATCTTCGCGCTGACCCAGGAGGTGCCGTACCACTACGGCCTGGTCGACCAGCAGCTCGACGAGACCGACTCCCGCTTCAACACCGGCAGCATGCGCAACATCTACTCCCCCGACACCTGCACCGCCCGCGAGCTGGTCACCGACCAGCTGGCGGAGGCGATGGGGCAGGACGCGTTCGCGTTCCGGCGCGAGCACGCCAAGGACGACCGCGCCAGGGCGGTGCTGGCCACGGTCGCCGAGGTCGGCGGGTGGGGGCGTCGCATGCCGGCCGGTACGGCGCAGGGCATCGCGCTGCACAAGGAGTACAAGGGCCTCAACGCCTGCCTCGTCGAGATCGATTGCCGACCCGCGACGGTCGACCGGCCGGTGCGGGACGGGGTCACCGGCCCGCGCGTGACCAAGGTGGTCATGGCCGTCGACGTGGGCCTCGCGGTCAACCCCCGCGGCCTGGAGGCGCAGATGCAGGGCGGGATCATGGACGGCATCGCCCTGGCGCTGACGTCGAGCCTGCACCTGCGCGACGGCCACTTCCTCGAGGGCAGCTGGGACAACTACTTCTACACGCGCCAGTGGAACGTCCCGCCCGAGGTCGAGGTCGTCGTCATGCCGGACACGACGGGCGAGCCCGGCGGCGCCGGCGAGTTCGGGGTCGCGTCGACGTTCGCCGCCGTGGCCTGCGCCTACCGGCGCGCCACCGGCCGCACGCCCACGGAGTTCCCGATCAACCACCGGGACCCGCTCGCCTTCAAGCCGAAGCCCACCGTCCCGCCCATCCCGCAGTCCCCGACCAACGGCCTCCGGAGGTACTGACCCATGCCGAAGCACTCCTTCCTCCTCAACGGCGAGCGCGTCACCGTCGACGTCGACGACGACGTCCGCCTGCTCTGGGTGCTGCGTGACGTGCTCGGCGTGACCGGCCCGAAGTACGGCTGCGGCATCAACGTCTGCAAGGCGTGCACCAGCCACGTCAACGGCCGCGCGTTCAACCCGTGCTCGGTGAAGGTCTCCGCCCTCGACCGCGACGACGAGATCACCACCATCGAGGGCCTGCCCGGCACCGCGCCCGGTCCCGGGCTGCACCCGATGCAGGAGGCCTGGATCGACCGCGACGTCGCCCAGTGCGGCTACTGCCAGCCCGGCCAGGTCATGGCCGCGGTCGCGCTCGTCCGGCAGGTACGGCGCGAGGGCCGGTCGATCACCGACGCGGACCTCGACGGCATCCGCAACATCTGCCGGTGCGGCACCTACGCCCGGATCCGGGAGGCCGTGCGGCAGGGCGAGGCAGCGATGTGAAGTTGCGTGGGAACGGGTTCCCGCCGGGGACGGCACGACGCGCTGACCAGCGGAAATGCGACGGATTTCCCACACGTTCCCACCGGCTCTCGCACGTTCGAAGAGAGTCCCACGCAAGTGCGTTAACCCCGGTCACACCTTGGATCGGTCCAATAGCCGGGCGCTCGACCTTGTGCGTACATTCACCAGCACCTCGCCGGACCGCTCCAGTCACCGGGCGGCGGGCGGCACGAAGCAGCTGCAAGGGCGCGGCGACACACGACAATCCCCGACCACACCACCGGCCCCATACCGGGACCCGGTGGCCGTCCCCTTCCCAGGGACGAGAAGCGCGAGAGGACCCGGTTGGCCATGACGACCGACACGAGCACCAGCCCCACCACCGAGGGGACCATCCCGAGCCAGTCCGGCGCCGCGGCCGCCGCCCCCACCTCCCACCCCGGGATCCTGTCCTGGGTGCAGGAGGTCGCGGAGCTCACGCAGCCGGACCGCATCCACTGGTGCACCGGGGACGACGCCGAGTGGACGGAGCTGACCGAGGCGCTCGTCGCGAGCGGCACGTTCACCCGTCTGAACGAGGAGAAGAAGCCGAACAGCTTCCTCGCCCAGTCCGACCCCACCGACGTGGCGCGCGTCGAGGACCGCACCTTCATCTGCTCGGTGGACGAGAAGGACGCCGGCCCCACCAACAACTGGATGGCGCCGGACGAGATGAAGGCGGTCATGACCGACCTCTACCGGGGGTGCATGAAGGGCCGGACGATGTACGTCGTCCCCTTCGTCATGGGCCACCTCGAGGCCGACCAGCCGATGTTCGGCGTCGAGATCACCGACTCGGCCTACGTCGTGGTCTCCATGAAGGTGATGGCCCGCATGGGCAGCCACGTGCTGCGCCGCATGGAGGAGCTCGACGCCGCCGGCGACGACGTGCACTGGGTCCCGGCACTCCACTCCGTCGGCAAGCCGCTGGCCGAGGGCGAGCAGGACGTCGCCTGGCCGTGCAACGACACCAAGTACATCGTGCAGTTCCCCGAGGAGCGCGCGATCTGGTCCTACGGCTCCGGCTACGGCGGCAACGCGCTGCTCGGCAAGAAGTGCTACGCGCTGCGCATCGCCTCTGTGATGGCCCGCGACGAGGGCTGGCTCGCCGAGCACATGCTGATCCTCAAGCTGACCAGCCCCGAGGGCGTCGTGAAGTACGTCGCCGCGGCCTTCCCGAGCGCCTGCGGCAAGACCAACCTCGCCATGCTCGAGCCGACGATCCCGGGCTGGAAGGTCGAGACCCTCGGCGACGACATCGCCTGGATGAAGATCGGTGACGACGGCCGCCTGTACGCCGTCAACCCGGAGTTCGGCTTCTTCGGCGTCGCGCCGGGCACCAACGAGCTGACCAACCCCAACGCGATGCGCACCATCGACCTGGGCAACTCGGTGTTCACCAACGTCGCGCTGACCGACGACGGCGACATCTGGTGGGAGGGCATGGAGAACACCCCGGCCCACGCCCGCTCGTGGAAGGGCCAGGACTGGACGCCCGACAGCGAGGAGCTGTCCAGCCACCCGAACAGCCGCTACTGCACGCCGATCAAGCAGTGCCCGATCCTCGCCCCGGAGTACGACGACCCGCAGGGCGTGCCGATCGACGCGATCCTCTTCGGCGGCCGCCGCAAGACGACGATCCCGCTCGTCGCCGAGGCCCGCGACTGGACGCACGGCACGTTCATGGGCGCGACGCTCTCCTCGGAGACCACCGCGGCCGCGACCGGCGCCGTCGGCGTCGTGCGTCGTGACCCGATGGCGATGCTGCCGTTCATCGGCTACAACGCCGGCGACTACTTCAACCACTGGATCACGGTCGGCAAGGACAACGACGCCGCGAAGCTGCCGCGCATCTTCTACGTGAACTGGTTCCGCCGCGACGAGGACGGCGGCTTCCTGTGGCCGGGCTTCGGCGAGAACAGCCGCGTCCTCAAGTGGATCGTCGAGCGCATCGACGGCCAGGCCGAGGCGGCCGAGACCCCGATCGGCCACGTGCCGACGCCGGAGTCGCTCGACGTCGAGGGCCTCGACATGACGCCGGAGGCGCTCGCCGCGGCGCTCGAGGTCGACGTCGAGGAGTGGAAGGCCGAGATCCCGCAGATCGTCGAGTGGTTCGAGAAGTTCGGCGACACGCTGCCGGCCGTGCTCTGGACCGAGCTCGACGGCCTCAAGGCGCGCCTGGGTGCCTGACATGAGTCTCTGCTCACCGGGCATACTTGCCCGGTGAGCAGAGACAACGGCGCGTCCCGTGGCTCCTGGGGACCCGAGGACCGCCGCCTGCTCGAGACCGGCGCCGCTCGCATCTACTCCAACGCCGTCCAGCACGGCTCGCTCCCCGCGGACGACCCGCGGCTGCGCGACGACAAGCTGCGACCCGCGCTCGACCTGCTCCTCGACATCGGCCTGCTGCGCCACGACGAGTCGAGCGACCGCTACGTCCCGACCGACCCCGCCGCGGTCCAGTCGCAGATCGTCGTACCCCTCGGCCAGCAGGGCGCCGACCTTCTCGCCGAGTCCGCGCGCTGGGCCGACACCTTCAGCGACCTCGGCCAGGTGTTCCGCACCTCGCCACGCGCGACGGTCAACCCGATCACCGAGATCCACGGGCTCGAGAACATCAACAACTTCATCGCGGCCGCCGTCAGCGACTGCCGGCAGGACCTGCTCACCGCGCAGCCGCACGGCCGCCGCCCGGCCGACATCCTCGCCAAGGTCGAGGACCGCGACGTCAAGGCGCTCGAGCGAGGCGTGCGGATGCGCACGCTGTACCAGCACTCGGCGCGGCACAGCCCCGCGACGCGCGAGTACGTCGCCGACATCACCGCCCACGGCGCCGAGGTGCGCACGCTCGACGAGTTCTTCCGCCGGCTGCTGGTCATGGACCGGCAGGTCGCCGTGGTCCCGGCCTCCGACAACCACCACGTCGCGATCGCGATCCACGAGAAGTCGCTGATCGCCTACCTCGTCGACATCTTCGAGCGGGCCTGGGAGCGCGCGCAGCCGTTCAACGTCAGCGGCACCCAGGCCGAGCGGCACATCGCCGAGGACGTCCGGGCGATGACGATCCGGCTGCTCGTGGAGGGGCACAGCGACCCCGCCAGCGCCAAGCGGCTCGGCGTCAGCACCCGCACCTACGCCGGCTACATCGCGGCGCTGAAGGACGAGTACGACGTGCAGACCCGGTTCCAGCTCGGCTACGCCATGGGCCGTGACACGAGCCAGCGCTCGGCGCCGTCGACGGACACCCCCGGCGCGGACCTGGGCGCGCTCGCCGAGTTCGACGGGCACGACGGCGAGCGCTGACCGCGCTCCGGCCGTGGCCCGCGCCCGCGAGGTGCCGGACGGACCCGAGAACCGTCCGGGGGCACCCCGCGGGCATGGGGCGGACATGCTGCGAGGGCAGTCACCCTGACGTGAAACTGCCCTCGCACGAGGTCTGAAGTACGGGCCGGGGGGATGGCACTGTGGAATCGAACTGCCGGGGGGATGACTCGTTCGTCCTCGTCTTCAGGCCTGGTCTGGCGATCGATTCCGGGGGAGGTGGGACCGGTCGCATTTGTGGGTGTGCTCCCGCGCTAACCGCGGGGTCGGATCACGTGCCGTTCCAGCCCGTGTCCGAGTCCGTCCCCAGCCGGGTGCCGTTCCAGCCGGTGTCGGAGTCCTTCTT
The DNA here is from genome assembly GCF_004168035.1 of Nocardioides iriomotensis. Taxonomy (GTDB): domain Bacteria; phylum Actinomycetota; class Actinomycetes; order Propionibacteriales; family Nocardioidaceae; genus Nocardioides_B; species Nocardioides_B iriomotensis. Next base: position 8,182 of record NZ_SDPU01000038.1, read on the forward strand.
GGTGGCCTTCTTGATCTTGGTGTTCTTGGTGTTCTTCGTGACGGCCTTCGTGCCGTTCCAACCCGTGTCGGAGTTGGTGGACACTCGCGTGCCGTTCCAACCGGTGTCGCTGGCGGAGGCCGGAGCCGCCACGCCACCGAACGCGCCTGCCACCAGCAGGGCGCCGGCAGCCAGCTTGGCTGCGCTGCGCTTCGTCATTGCGTACCTCGTGTTCTCAGTCCCAGGGGTGCGGCGGTCGCCCGCCGTTCCCCTAGTGTCAGTCACCGGCGGCGACCCGGGCTAGAGAATCGGGCCGCGAGAATGTGCACTGCATGTTCCTGCAAAAAGGACAAGAACGGGACGCATGCGCTGCACAGGGCCTATAGTGCGTCGAGCAGTCCGGGCCTTCGGACCAACCGTCCGAAGCGGGCAAATCGGGTGGTTTCCGGTCTTGACCGGCCCCTCCTCCGCGGACGTCATCGTTGCGTAGTTGTGCAATACACGCCAGTCCGCTAGGTCGCGCAACAACCCGGACCGGTGTATACACGCCCCCCACCTAGGGTGGACGGATGCGGCTGTCGCGTCCGTTTCGTCCCCGTGGCGGTCTCCCCCGTCCGACGCCACGCCGTGTCGCCGTCCTGGTCGTCGCCTGGCTGCTCGTCGCGCTGCCCGTCGCGGCCGCGCTGTTCGCGACCGGTTCCCGCAGCACCGTCGTCGCGGGCCACGACGCGGTGGTCCGGCCGACCTTCGACGGTCACGCCACCCTCGACCTCGGCCCGTACATCCCGAGCTTCCGGCTCCCCACCGGCACCCGCCTCGGCGCTGCCATCGACCTGGGGGCGACCGAGCTCGACAGCTACGAGGCGCTGATCGAGCGCTACGCGTTCATCGCCAGCCAGCCGGAGGGTCAGGTCGCCAAGGTCCGCGCGACGATCGCCGACCTCGCCCTCGACTCCGCGGTGCTCGGCGCCGTGATCGGCCTCGCCGGACCGGCGCTGGTGCTGCTGGTCGGCTGGTCGCGGTGGCGGGAGCTGACCCATCCCTGGACCCTCCGCCGTACGGCGCTCGCCGGCATGAGCGCGGTGGTCCTGCTCGCCGCCGGGCTGGTCGTGCGCGACGACCAGGTGCCGCCCGTGGAGAGCGGCGACTGGGTGCCGCTGCAGGAGGCGCTGCCCGACCTCGACGTGCCCGCCGAGGCAGCCTCCCTCGAGGTCGAGTCCGGGCTGATGACGACCGGCACGCGACGGCTCGTGGAGAGCGCCCTGGACACCTACCGCACGAGCCTGGACTTCTACCGCGAGCTGGTCGAGGCCGCGCCCGTGCTGGCCTCGCAGCTGCGCCAGCCGGAGGAGGGCGAGGTCGTCGGCCTGCTGGTCAGCGACCGGCACGACAACGTCGGCATGGACCCGGTCGCCCGGGCGGTGGCCGACGCCGGCGGCGCGACGTTCCTGCTCGACGCCGGTGACGACACCTCCACCGGCTCGTCGTGGGAGTCGTTCAGCCTGGAGTCGCTCGCCGAGGCGTTCGGCGACTACGACGACCGCTACGGCATCGCCGGCAACCACGACAACGGCGACTTCGTCACCGACCGGCTCGACGAGCTCGGCTTCACCACGCTGGACGGCGAGGTCGTCGACGGGCCAGAGGGGATCCGGCTGCTCGGCGTCTCCGACGTGCGCAGCAGCGGCCTGGGCAGCTGGCGCGACGAGCGCGGCGTGACGTTCGAGGAGCAGAGCACCCGGCTGGCCGACCTCGCCTGCGAGCGCGACGCGGACGGCGAGCGAATCTCGACGCTGCTGGTGCACGACGCCAACAGCGCCCGGGTCGCGCTCGAGCGCGGCTGCGTCGACCTGGTGCTCGCGGGTCACCTGCACGTGCAGGTCGGGCCGACGCCGGTGGTGGGCGAGAACGGCCGGACCGGCTACACCTACACCAACGGCACGACCGGCGGTGCGGCGTACGCCCTGGCGATCGGCAGCAAGCTGCGTCGTGATGCCGAGGTCTCGCTGGTGACCTACCGGGACGGCCGTCCGGCGGGGATCCAGCCGGTGGTCGTGCGCACGACGGGGGAGTACGAGGTCGGCGACTGGACGCCGCTGCAGCTCGACGACATCGCCGCGACCGAGGACGTCCGGGAATGAGCGCGGCCCCGCACCCGAGGGGTGCGGGGCCGCGGCGGACTGGCGGAGGTGGCGGGATTTGAACCCGCGAGAGGGGTTTGCCCTCAACCCGCTTAGCAGGCGGGCGCCATAGACCGGACTAGGCGACACCTCCCGACAGCGAGGGACAGGCTACCGGTCGCCGCCGGGGCGCGGCCAATCGGCCGGGCGGGCGGGCTGGAGGTTCAGAAGGAGGGCGGCACCGGGCGGTAGCCGTGCCCCCGGTTGAGGTGCTGCTGGAGGTCGCGCACGAAGGCGGTCTCACCGCGCTCGACGACGCCCACCGGGATCGTGGTCGTGCTCCCGTCGCGGCGGCGCAGCACCACGCAGCGGGCGCCGCCGACCGTGGTCGCGACGACGTCCTCGACGTCCTTCCAGCGGCCCTGCGCGACGCCGACGCCGCGCACGAGGCGCACCCGGTAGCCCTCGTCGTCGAGCCGCACGATCGTCGTACGGCGGACCAGGACGAGGCCCCCGCCGACCACGAGGACGACGGCCAGCACGACCGCGGTCGACAGCACGGCGCGCGGCCACGAGAACGCCCCGACCAGGACGGCGACGAGCACGACCAGCAGTCCGGCCGCGGCCGCGGTCGCGCCCATCATCCGGACGGCGACGGGCGCCGCCAGCCGATAGTCGGAGGTCATGCCCGGAATCGAACCAGCCTGCGCGCACTGGACCAAACGGGCGGCACGAGGCTCTTGTCACACCGGCCCCGCGAGCGCACACTCGAATCCCCACACACCTCCCCCCGAGGAGGCCTGCGATGACTGGTCTCGAGCACGCGATCCAGGGACTCCGGGAGGCCCTCGACGCACCCCGCCGGCAGCACATGTGGCGCTGGCTGGTCCGACACCGCATGGCCGCGGTCAAGGACGCACTGGCCCCCGAGGGGACCCGTGGCGGAGACGCCTGGCTGGCGTCCCGCGAGCTCACCCTCCATCGTGAGCGGGACTCGCTGATCCGCCGGCTCACCGAGCTCGGGCCCGCCGTGCTGGAGTCCGACGACGTCGACACCGTGCGCGGCGAGCTGACCAAGCTGGTCGGCGCGCTGGAGCGCTACCGGCAGCGGCTCAACGACCTGGTTTACGACAGCGTGTCGCTGGAGCTCGGCGGCTCGGAGTAGCCACCCCGGTAGCCACCCAGGTACGTCGCCTCCAGCGGGGTCTCGACGACCCGCCCGTCGACGAGCTCGACGCGGTACCCGTCCGCGCCCGGCCGCGACGCGACCACGTCGGTCAGCTCGCCGTCCTCGAAGAGGAGGCCGCAGCCGTCGTCCGCGGCGTAGCCGCCCGGGAAGCCCTCGGCCACCAGCGCCCGGTAGGTGCCGGCGCGGAGCTCCTCGCCGTCGTAGTGCGGGCACGACGACCCGGGCACGAAGCCGAGGCCGTCGCGCAGCGGGGCCAGGCCGGGCCCGAACGAGTCGGTGACCGAGGCCTCGAACCAGCAGTTCATGCCGGCGCTGATCCCGGCCAGCACCGTGCCCCGGTCGGCGGCCTCGGCGAGGATCTCGGGCAGCCCGTGCAGCCGCCAGACGGCGAGCAGGTTGGCGGTGCTGCCGCCCCCGACGTACACCACGTCCTGCGGCAGCAGGAACGACCGCAGGTCGGCCTGCTCGCGGGTGAACAGCCGCAGCACGCTGGTGTCCGCGCGGCCGGCGAACGCCTCCTCGAAGGTGCGCACGTAGTCGGCGGCGTCCCCGCTGGCGGTCGGCACGAAGCAGACCTTCGGCCGGCGGCCGGGGTCACGGACGAGGCTGAGCAGGTAGTCGTCGAGCGCGGGGTTGTCGGGCTCCATCGAGAACCCGCCACCACCGAGAGCGAAGATGCGGCGCCGTACCATCTGGTCCTTTCCAGGCGTACTCCCCCGAGCGCGCCATGCCACGACGGCTCACCCGATGGTCACACCACCGCCGGGCAGGCTGTCGCGCAGAGGGGGCGGGATTCGAACCCGCGGCTGACATCTCTGCCAGCGACCGCTTTCAAGGCGGTTCCGATCGGCCACTCCGGCACCCCTCCGTGAACCGGGTGCCCCGGTGCACGCACGGGAGTGTACGGCGCTGCGGTCAGGACAGGTCGAGAGAGACCAGGATGTCGCCCTCCTGGACGACGTCACCGGAGGAGACCTTGACGGCGCTCACGGTCCCGGGGTGCTCGGTCAGCACCGGGATCTCCATCTTCATCGACTCGAGCAGCACCACCGTGTCGCCGGCCGCGACGGTGTCGCCGGGCTCGACGGTCACCGTCATCACGTTGGCCACCATCTCCGCGACGATGTCGGCCGACCGGGGTTCACGCGCCATGGTGGCGAACCTACTACGAAGGCCCGCTGATCAGAGCAGCGCGGCGGTACGGCGGGGTTCGGGCCGGTGCGCCGTCGCCTCCTCCTCGCGCCGGGCCCGGGCGCCGCGCGTGCCGGAGAGGAACGCGTCGATCCGGATCACCAGGTAGCCGAGGACGAGCCCGATCACCACGCCGTACCCGACCGTGATGCCGGCCTCGAGCAGCGTCCTCCGGTGGTCGATCAGCGAGGTCGCGATGCCGGCGAGCGCGGTCGCACCGAACGCGCACGGCCACCAGCCCTGGCGGCGGCGCGCGCGGGTCGAGACGCCCCAGGCGAGCGCCGGTATCCCCAGCAGGGCCTCCAGCGGGCGCGGCACACCGCCGAGCGTCATCCGGGCGTCGCGGTAGGCCTGCTCCATGCTGCGGATCAGCTCGGGCGAGCCCCAGCGGGTGAGTGCCTCGGTGTAGGCGAGCGACAGCGCCAGGAGGAGCAGACCGCCGACCACCACGACGGCGCCGCGGGTGCCGAGGCCCGGGAAGCCCGCGCCGAGCCGGTAGACGAGGGCCACCGTGGCCAGCAGGGACAGCGTGAGGACGAGGTACTCCGTGCGCTCGACCGAGACCTTGGCGTCGTAGGCGTTGGCGGCGAACGCCGCGACGGACGCGACGAACGTCGCGACGAGGCACTCGCGCACCACGCCGGCGAACCGGGCCGCCGGGACGGTCACGATCACGCCGAGGACCGCGCCCATGGTGGCGGTCACCACGGTCGCGCCGGCGAGGAGGACGGGGACGCCGGAGACCGCGGCGCCGGCGGACAGCAGCAGCGCCAGCACGGCGGTGAGGAGCGGTCGGCCGCCCGTGCGCACGCCGAGCGCGAAGGCGTAGAGCGTGGTGACCGCGACCGCGCCACCGAGCGGGAGCCAGGGGGCGAGCCAGGTGGGGATGCCCATGTCGAACCACCCGGCGAGGAGGGCGGCGAGGGCGGCGAGCGTCGCGAGCAGCCAGGTGGTGGCGAACGTGCCTTGGGACACGGCTCGCCAGACGGTGCGCTTCTGGGTGAGGTCGGGGATCTCCGGCGACGTGGTCGTCGGCCCGGGGACGAGCGGGATGTCCGAGGGGACGGTCAGCGTCCGTTCCCGCTCGACGGCGCGCGCGGGCGGCGGGCCCGGGTCTGCCGGCGCAGGTGTGGCACCGACCGGCGCCGCGAGCGGCGTGGTGGTCACCGGGGAAGGGTCGCGGGCGGGTCGGCCGCCGCGGCGCGGCGGCTTCTCGAGCCGTCGCTTGGGCGGTGGGGCCGCGCGTCGGCGACCAGGCTTCTGGTCAGGCACGGAACCCCTCGAGAAGTCGGTGACGGATCCCCGCAGGATATCGGCTGGGGCGTAGCGCTACATCCGGCGGTTCAGCAGGGACGGGTTGGTCCGCCTGACCGCATCGAGCTCGCCCAGGTCGACCGTCGCGGTGACCACGCGACCGTCGGCGTCGTCGGTCTCGGCGAGCACGTCGCCGCTCGGCGCGACGACCAGCGAGTGGCCGGTGTAGCGGGGCGCGGGCTGGCCGGCCGCGGCGACGTACACGGTGTTCTCGATCGCCCGCGCGGTGACCAGCGTGCGCCAGTGCTCGACCTTGCGCTCGCCGGCCACCCAGGCCGCGGGGACCAGCAGGAGCTCGGCGCCGCGCTCGGCGAGGGACCGGCTGAGCTCGGGGAAGCGCAGGTCGTAGCAGGTGGTGAGGCCGACCCGCACGCCCTCCACGTCGACCAGCACGGGCTCGACGGTGCCGGCGACGAGCCGGTCGGACTCCTTGTAGCCGAAGGAGTCGTAGAGGTGGATCTTGCGGTACGACGCCCGCAGCCCGCCGTCGGGCCCGAGCACGACAAGCGTGTTGTAGGGGCGCGCGGGGTCGTCGCTCGTCTCGAACATCCCGGCGACGACGGTGACCCCGTGCGTGCGGGCCTGCTCGGCGACGGCGTCGACGAACGGTCCGTCGAGCGGCTCGGCGTACGCCGACACGTCCGAGCCCGGCTTGCCGAAGTCCCGGGCGAACGCCTCGGGGAGCACCACGAGCCCGGGGCGTGGGTCGTGCCGGACGGCGTCGCCGACCACGGAGAGGGCCGCGCGGTTGTCGGCCGGGTCGAGGCTCGAGGCGCGCTGGACCAGGGCGACGGTCAGCCTCGTGCTGCGCCCGGGGCTGCGCTCCGTGCTGTCTGCGGCCATGCGAGCCAGCCTGCCAGACTGACCGGCGTGACCGACCACGTCCCGACGCCCGGGCCGCTGCGCCTCGGGGCCGTCGTCCTCGCCGGTGGCACGGCCGCACGGATGGACGGGATCGACAAGGCCTCGATCGAGCTCGGCGGCGTCACGCTCCTCGAGCGCGCGCTGGCGGCGACGATGTCGGCGCTGGAGGTCGTCGTGGTCGGGACCGAGGTGCCGACCACCCGTCCGGTGACGTTCACCCGGGAGGATCCCGCCGGCGGCGGTCCCGCGGCCGGGCTGCTGGCGGGCCTGGACGGCTTCTGGCGGATGCCCGACCTGGTCTGCGTGCTCGCGGTCGACATGCCGCGGGTGGACGCCGGGACCGTCGCGCGGCTGACCTGGGCGGTGGAGGCCGACGCCGCGGTGGACGGCGCCTGGCTGGTCGACGCGGACGGTCGCGAGCAACCGCTGGCGGCGGTGTACCGCACCGCGTCCCTGACCGCGGCCCGGCCGGCGTCCCGTGAGGACGAGCACGGCCTGCCGGTCCGCCGCCTGCTGGGTGGGCTGCGGATCGCGCCCGTCGCCCCGGTCGGCGACGAGGCCCGCGACGTCGACACCTGGGAAGACCTGCGCGACCTCGGCGGCTGAACCGGTTGCGGGCGTGGCGCCCCAATGATTCAATGACCTAACTCATTCAGTCATTGGATCGTCGGGGGTGGAGCATGGCCGCTGGCCTGCTGTTCGTCGTGCCGCTGTTCGGGCTGCTGCTCGTCGGCGTCGTCGTGCTGGTCGTGCTGGCGGCGACGCACTCGCCGGACGCCGCCCTCCCGCACGAGGTCGCGTCCGCCCGCCGGCACGGCGTCGTGGTCTCGGTCGTGGCGACGACCGTGCTGCTGCTCGGGGCGGTCGTGCTCACCGGGATGACCGCGCGCTCGCTGCAGGGGACACCGGTGCTGGCCGCGGCCGTGCCCCTGCTCGCCGCGGCCGGCGCGCTCGTCGTGCTCCTGGTGGGGGAGCTGACCTGGCCGCGACCGAAGGGCGCCACGCGCACCGCCGTCCTCAGCGACCGCAGGGTTCGCGACCTGGCCCGCGGCGGCTGGGCCGTGACGGCGCTCCTGGTCTCCGGCGGCCTCGCCCTCGTCGTCGTGGTGGGGGCGGTGCTCGCCGACGGGTCCGGCCGCACGATCACCACCACGTCGGTGGGCAACCGGGTCTCCGCCACCGCGGGCCCCTTCCCCGGCGTCGTGTACGGCGGGCCGCAGCTGGCCGCGCTGGTCATCGCCGTCGCGCTGGTCGCCCTGGTGCTGTGGGCCGCGACCAACCGGGCCGCCGTCGTGACCGCCGACCCCGCCACCGACGCGCTGCTGCGCCGGTCGTCGGCCGCACGCGCCTTCCGGATCCTCACCTTCGCGGTGCTGCTGACGCTGGCCGCCGACCTGTTCTACGGCGGGAGCGCCGCCCAGCGGGTCCACGACGGCGCGTTCGCGAGCGCGGTCGCCGTCGCCGCCACCCTGGCGGGCCTGCTGTGCGGCGTGCTCTCCCTGGTGGCGCTGCTGTTCCCGGTCCCGCGGCTCACCCGCTCGGCGCTGCCGCAGCACCCGGTGCGCGTGTGACCGCCACCCCCGCGGTGAGCGTGACGCTGGACCTGCTCGCCGCCACCCCGCCGTACGAGCAGGTGCGCGCCCAGCTCGCCGGCCACATCCGCGCGGGGGCGCTGCAGCCCGGCGACAAGCTGCCGGTGGTGCGGGCGCTCGCGGCCGACCTGGGGGTGGCGACCAACACCGTCGCGCGGGCCTACCGCGAGCTGGAGGCGGGCGGCCTGGTCACCACGCGGCGCCGGGTCGGCACGATCGTGCAGGCGGGCAGCGGCAGCGAGGTGGAGCCGGCGCTGCTGGCCCAGGCGAAGGCGTTCGCCCGGTCAGCCCGCGTCGCCGGGCTGAGCGACGACGAGACGATCGACCTGGTGCGGGGAGCGCTCAGCGCATCGGGGGGCTGACCGGTCTTGCAACTTGGCAGGGACCGTTAGACGCTGGATGGGTGACCCTGCACGACTGGATCGACGAGCTCTGCGACGCGCTGGACATCGACGCCGAGATCGACGAGGGCATCATCCTGGACGTGGCGCGCGACGCCGCCCACGCCGTCGAGCGCGTGGCCGCGCCGATCTCGACCTTCCTGCTCGGCTACGCCGCGGCCCTCTCCGACGCCAGCCCCGAGAAGCTCGAGGAGCTGGCCGGCCGGGTGACCGAGCTGGCCGAGAAGTGGGGCGGCGAGAAGGACGAGATGGAGGACGTCGAGGTCGAGGTCGACGACGACCTCGTCGACGCCGAGTGACCGCCCGTCCCTGAGCGCCTGGGGCGCTTCGCTAGCGTCGGCCCCATGCGTGCCGTCGTCGTCACCGAGCCCGGAGGACCCGAGGTCCTCACCGTCCGCGACCTTCCGGACCCCGAGCCGGGCCCGGGCGAGGTCGTGCTCGACGTCGCCGGCACCGCCGTCAACCGCGCCGACCTGCTCCAGCGGCAGGGCCACTACCCGCCGCCGCCCGGCGCCTCCGACGTGCTCGGGCTCGAGTGCTCCGGCACCGTCGCCGCCGTCGGCGAGGGGGTCGAGCGCTGGCAGGTCGGCGACGAGGTGTGCGCGCTGCTCGCCGGTGGCGGCTACGCCTCGAAGGTCGCCGTACCTGCGGGGCAGCTGATGCCGGTGCCCGAGGGCCTCGACCTGGTGAGCGCGGCGGCGCTGCCCGAGGTGGCGTGCACGGTGTGGTCCAACGTGTTCATGGTGGCCGGGCTGCGGGCCGACGAGACGCTGCTCGTGCACGGCGGCGCGGGCGGGATCGGCACGCACGCGATCCAGGTGGCGCACGCGCTCGGCGCGACGGTGCTCACCACGGCCGGTTCCGCGGAGAAGCTGGAGCTGTGCCGTTCGCTCGGCGCGGACGTGGCGATCGGCTACCGGGAGCAGGACTTCGTCGAGGAGGTACGGCGCGCGACGGACGGTCGCGGGGTCGACGTCATCCTCGACAACATGGGCGCGAAGTACCTCGACCGCAACATCGACGCCCTCGCGCTCGAGGGCAGGCTCGTCATCATCGGGATGCAGGGCGGGGCCAAGGCCGAGCTCGACATCAGCACGCTGCTGCGCAAGCGCGCCGCGGTGATCGCGACCACCCTGCGCTCGCGGCCGACCGAGGAGAAGGCCGCGATCTGCGCCGCTGTCGTCGAGCACGTCTGGCCGCTCGTCGCCGACGGCGCCGTACGGCCGATCGTGCACACGACGCTGCCGCTCGACCGCGTCGGCGAGGCGCACGCGCTGATGGCCGACAGCGGTCACAGCGGCAAGATCGTGCTCACGCCCGCCTCGTAGGGTGGACCCCATGAGCGAAACCCGCCCCGAGCAGACCGACGACCCGCACGTGGTCGTGATCGGCCCCGACGGCATGGCCGTCGCCGGCGGCGCGGGCGGCCGGCACAGCGCCGAGCTGTCCGAGGAGGAAGCCGAGGAGACGGAGCGCCAGATCACCGACCTGGTGGAGCAGCCCGCGAAGGTCATGCGGATCGGCAGCATGATCCGCCAGCTGCTCGAGGAGGTGAAGGCGGCACCGCTCGACGAGGCCAGCCGCGCCCGGCTCGCCGGCATCCACCGCTCGTCGATCAAGGAGCTCGAGGCCGGGCTCGCGCCGGAGCTGGTCGAGGAGCTGGAGCGGCTGTCGCTGCCGTTCAGCTCCGACACCCCGTCCGAGGCGGAGCTGCGCATCGCCCAGGCGCAGCTCGTCGGCTGGCTGGAGGGCCTGTTCCACGGCATCCAGACCGCGATCTACGCCCAGCAGGTCGCCGCCCGGGCCCAGCTCGAGCAGATGCGCCGCGCCCTGCCGCCCGGCATGGTGCCCAGCGACGAGGCGCTGCAGGCCGCCCAGGCTGCCCGCGCCGCCCGCGCCGGTCACCCGCACGACGAGGGCGACGACCCGGGTCGCAGCGGGATGTACCTCTGAGGAGTCGGCGGGAAGCACCTGTGACGCGGGTTTGGTGCGTCAGACCAGCCCGTCGATCTGACCGGCGAGCGCCAGATCCTTCGCGGTGATCCCGCCCTCGGAGTGCGTCGAGAGCCGGAACGTCAGCGTCCGCCAGCGGATGTCGATGTCGGGGTGGTGGTCGGCCTCCTCGGCGACCTCCGCGACCCGCCGTACCGCGTCGATGCCCTCGAGGAACGACGGCGCCTCCACTTCCCGCACGAGCGTGTCGCCGTCCTGCGACCACGCGGACAGGTCACCGGACAATGCGTTGTCGATCTCCTGCTGGTCGAGAAGTGCCATGCCCCGACCGTACGGCGAGAGGCCACTCGACGCACGACACGCCGACGAAGCCGGTGGGGATGTGGCCTCTCGCGCCCCTACGCCGGACCGTGCTCCTCGGAGCGGGTGCCGCGGTCGGAGCGCTTGAAGATCTTCTCGCCGAGCCAGACGACCGGGTCGTACTTGCGGTCCACGACGCGTTCCTTCATCGGGATGATCGCGTTGTCGGTGATCTTGATGCCCTCGGGGCAGACCTCGGTGCAGCACTTGGTGATGTTGCACATCCCGATGCCGGCGGCCTCCTGCGCGAGGGCGCGCCGGTCGTGGGTGTCGAGCGGGTGCATGTCGAGCTCGGCGTACCGCAGGAAGAACCGCGGGCCGGCGAACGCCTGCTTGTTGTCCTCGTGGTCGCGCACGACGTGGCAGGTGTTCTGGCACAGGAAGCACTCGATGCACTTGCGGAACTCCTGGCCGCGCTCGACGTCCTCCTGCTTCATCCGGCGCTTGCCGTCGGGGTCGCGGGGGGTGAGCCGGGCGGCGGGGAGCTGCTTGGCCTTCTCGTAGTTGTACGAGACGTCGGTGACGAGGTCGCGGATCACCGGGAAGGCGCGCATCGGCGTGACGGTGATCGTCTCGGACTCGTCGAAGTCGGAGAGCCGGGTCATGCACATGAGCCGGGGCCGGCCGTTGATCTCGGCGGAGCAGGAGCCGCACTTGCCGGCCTTGCAGTTCCAGCGCACGGCGAGGTCGCCGGCCTGCGTCGCCTGGAGCCGGTGGATCGCGTCGAGGACGACCTCGCCCTCCTCGACCGCGACGTTGTAGTCGCCGAGCTCGCCGCCGGACGCGTCGCCGCGCCAGACCCGCATCTTCAGGTTGTAGCCCATCAGCTCTCCTCGAACAGCGTCTTCAGGTCGTCCGGCATGACCGGCAGCGGCTGGTGCTTCAGGTCGACGGAGTCGCTGTCCGACGGCAGCGTGAGGACGAGGTTCAGCGCGCCCCACCCGTCGTCGGGCGTGGGGTAGTCGTCACGCGTGTGCCCCCCGCGCGACTCCTGCCGCTCGAGCGCGGCCTTGGCGATGCACTCGGAGACGACGAGCATGTTGGCGAGGTCGAGAGCGAGGTGCCAGCCCGGGTTGTACTGCCGGTGCCCCTCGACCGAGAGGCGCTTGGCCCGCTCCTTGAGCCGCTCGATCTCGGCGAGCGAGTCCCGCAGCTCAGCCTCGGTGCGGATGATCCCGACCAGTCGCTGCATGACGTCCTGCAGGTCCGTCTGGATCGTGTACGGGTTCTCTCCGCCCTCCACCTCGAACGGGTGCAGCGCCGCCGCCGAGGCGGCCTTGACCTGCTCGGCGCTGACGGTCGGCCGCTGCTTGGTGCGCATGGAGTGGTACGCCGCGTTGTGGCCGGCGCGCCGGCCGAAGACCAGCAGGTCGCTCAGCGAGTTGCCGCCGAGCCGGTTGGAGCCGTGCATGCCGCCGGCCACCTCGCCCGCGGCGTACAGACCTTCGACGATGCTCTGCTCGGTGTCGGCGTCGACCTCGACCCCACCCATCACGTAGTGGCAGGTCGGCCCGACCTCCATGGGCTCCTGGGTGATGTCGACGTCGGCGAGCTCCTTGAACTGGTGGTACATCGACGGCAGCCGGCGCCTGATGAAGTCGGGGCTGCGACGGCTCGCGATGTCGAGGTACACGCCGCCGTGCGGTGACCCGCGGCCGGCCTTGATCTCGGAGTTGATCGCGCGGGCGACCTCGTCACGGGGGAGCAGCTCGGGCGGGCGGCGGTGGTTCTTCTTGTCGGTGTACCAGCCCTCGGCCTCCTCGATGGTGTCGGCCGTCTCCTTCTTGAAGAACTCGGGGATGTAGTCGAACATGAACCGCTCGCCCTCGGCGTTCTTCAGCACGCCGCCGTCGCCGCGCACCGACTCGGTGACGAGGAGTCCCTTGACCGACGGGGGCCAGACCATGCCGGTCGGGTGGAACTGGACGAACTCCATGTTGATGAGCGAGGCGCCCGCGCGCATCGCGAGGGCGTGGCCGTCGCCGGTGTACTCCCAGGAGTTCGACGTCACCTGGTAGCTCTTGCCGATGCCGCCGGTGGCGAGCACGACGGTCGGCGACTCGAAGACGACGAAGCGGCCGGTCTCGCGCCAGTAGCCGAAGGCACCGCTGATCCGGCCGCCTGTCCCTCCTGAGCCTGTCGAAGGGTCGCGGAACAGCTCGGTGACCGTGAACTCCATGAACACGTCGATGTCGAGGTCGACCGCCCGCTGCTGGAGGGTGCGGATCATCTCCAGCCCGGTGCGGTCGCCGACGTGGGCGAGCCGGGCGTAGCGGTGGCCGCCGAAGTCGCGCTGGGAGATCAGGCCGTCCGCGGTGCGGTCGAAGAGCGCGCCCCACTCCTCGAGCTCGAGCACCCGCTCCGGCGCCTCCTGGGCGTGCAGCTGCGCCATCCGCCAGTTGTTGAGCATCTTCCCGCCGCGCATGGTGTCGCGGAAGTGCACCCGCCAGTTGTCGTCGGCGTAGAGGTTGCCCATCGCGGCCGCGATGCCGCCCTCGGCCATCACGGTGTGCGCCTTGCCCAGCAGGGACTTGCACACGATGGCCACGCGCGCGCCCGCATCGTGGGCCGCGATCGCCGCGCGGAGGCCCGCGCCACCCGCGCCGATCACGACGACGTCGTACTCGTGGCGCTCGATCCCGGTGTCGACACCCGCGTCCGTGCGGTTGCCGGTCATCGGATGACGGTCGTCATGTGTTGCCTCAGTCATTCAGAGCCTTTCGGGGTCCCCGCGGCGGTGCGAGCGGAGGAGCGAAGCGGGGGAGCGAGCAGCGTCGTGGGGTGATCTAGAAGAACCTCGGGTCGGTGATGGTGCCGGTGGCGAGCAGGTAGACGTAGAAGTCGGCGATCGCGACGGAGAACAGCGACAGCCAGGCGTAGCGGGCGTGGTCGGCGTTGAGCCTCGAGACCAGCGTCCAGGCGCGGTAGCGCACCGGGTGCTTGGAGAAGTGCCGCAGCCGACCGCCGACCGCGTGGCGGCACGAGTGGCAGCCGAGCGTGTAGGCCCAGATCAGCGCGATGTTGACCAGGAAGATCACGGTGCCGAGGCCCATGTGGCCCCAGTCGCCGTCCGCGTCGCGGAACGTCAGCACCGTGTCGAAGCTGAGCACCAGGGCCACCAGGACCGCGGCGTAGAAGAAGTAGCGGTGGACGTTGTTGAGGATGAGTGGCAGCCGCGTCTCGCCGGAGTACTTGCCGTGCGGCTCGGCGACCGCGCACGCGGGCGGGCTCAGCCAGAACGACCGGTAGTAGGCCTTGCGGTAGTAGTAGCAGCTCATCCGGAAGCCCAGCGGGAAGATCAGGATGATCAGCGCCGGGGACAGCCGCCAGAACTCGAACGGCGTCCCGAAGTCGGCCGAGCCCTCCACGCAGGTGCCGCCGAGGCAGGGCGAGTAGAACGGTGAGAGGTACGGCGAGGCGTAGTAGTCGCTGCCCATGAACGCGCGCCAGGTCGCGTAGACGACGAACGCCGTGAACACGGTGAAGGTGACGGCGGGGTAGAGCCACCACCGGTCCTGCCTGAGCGTCTTCTCCTCGATGCGCGCGCGACCCGTACTACGGACGCCAGTCGACATGGGGTGCCTCTCGTTCAACGGGTGCGGGGCGGGGTCGGCGGACCGGTCAGTGGGCGTGCTGCCCCTCGGACTCGGCGTCCTGCCACATGCTCTCGTCGTAGGGGTCGTCCGGGACCTCCAGCAGCGAGCCCCGGTCGACGCCCGGCACGTGGCCGGGTTTGGGCTCCCCGAGCTCGTCGAGGTCGGCTGCGATCCGGTCGACGTCGGTGGTCAGCCGGCGCACGCCGAGCGTGTCGCCGTACTCGTGACGCACGCGGGCGGCCGCAGCAGTGAGGGCGGCGAGCGCCTCGCGCGTGGCGCCGACCGGGTCCTTCGATGACATCGCGCACCTCCGGGTGTGACTGGGTGACTCCGTCTCGCCGGGTGACTGCGGTCACACCGGCAGGAGGCCACTCTTGCCGAGATCGGGCGATATCGGAAGGGGGCTCGCCCGGACCGGAGGCGCCGGAAAGCCCGGACGAGGAGGGCGGCTCGCGTTCTCGTCGTCAACCCCCGTCTCCGACCTCCCCCGCCCAGAGGCACGCGGCCGGCCCTCCTGTCCCGGGCGCGGCCCGTCCCCGCACGGGCGGCCCTCCCAGCAGCGTGCGACAGCCCCCTGAGCGGACGACATACGCACAAGCACGTAGCCGAGGTCGGGGGGTCAGGCGGAGGTCCGGTCGGAGCCCGAGGCACCGTCGACCAGGCCGGCCTCCTGCGCGACCCGGTAGGCCATCAGCCGGTCGTGCACGCCGAGCTTGCGGTAGACGTTCTCGAGGTGCTTGCGCACGGTGGCGGGCGCGGTGCCGAGCCGGCGCGCGATCGCGGGACCGGTGTAGCCCTCGCAGAGCAGCCGCAGAACGGCCAGCTCGCGTCCGGTGAGCCCCAGGCAGTCGGCGGGTACGGCGGCGTCCGCGTCGCCGTCGACCGCGACCACCTGCCTGGCGACCAGCACGATCAGCGGCTGGACGCGGTGGGCGAGCGCGAGGGCCTCGTCGTCGAAGTCGTCCCCGGTCCGCCCGAGCGCGAACGCCCAGGTGCCCTGCGCACCCGCGCGGCACGGGATCGACAGCTGCTCGTCGAGGTCGACGGCGCGGAGCGACGCCATCACGCGCTCGCGGCCCTCGGCGGACACCCAGCCCGTGGGCACACGGCCCATCGTCATGGGGTCGGTCGACCCGGTGCGGGCGAACCACTGGATGAGCGGGTGCGAGCGCGGTCCCTCCCGCCGCCAGAAGTCGAGCTCCTCCTCGTCGTCGGTGGGCGCCCCACCGAGGATGTCGAAGCTGAGGCTCTGGTCCGGCCGGAGGCTGGTGAAGGAGGTCCGGCACTCGAACTGCTCGGCGAGCAGGACCTGGATCTCCTGGTGCGGCATCGCGGTCGCGGCAGGCCGCCGCACCAGCTCGGCCGTGAGGTCGAGCCACGCGTCCCACTGCTGGTCGAGCCGTCCCATCGGCGCTCCGCCGATCTCCCGTTGGGTTCCTGAACTGGAGCGTAACGCCGGGATCGGAAATCCGCGTCGGAACGCTCACAGGTCGAACAGCCGCTCCAGCACCCGGGCGACCCCGTCCTCGTCGTTGCCCGGGGCGACGTGCTCGGCGAGCTCGAGGACGGAGGGGTGGGCGCCGGCCATGGCGTACGACGTGCCGGCCCACTCCAGCATCGGCAGGTCGTTGGGCATGTCACCGAAGGCCACGGCGTCGTCGGGACCGACCCCCTGCTCCTCCGCGAGCAGCGCGAGCGTCGCCGCCTTGGTGACGCCGAAGGCGCTGATCTCGACCATCGCGCCCGTCGACGACCAGGTCGTTGTCACGACGTCGCCGACGATCTCCTGCGCCCGCTGCCAGAACGCCTCGGCGTCGAGCTCGTCGTGGCGCGCGAGGAGCTTGACGGTGTGGTCGTCGAACACCTCGGACATCGGCCCGACCGGCGCGCCGGGCGGCAGCCGGTGCCGCTCGACGTACGCCGGCTCCTTCGCGAAGCCGGTGGTCCGCTCGACCGCGAAGGTCGTGCCGGGGATCCCCGCACGCAGCCGCTCGACCACGTCCAGGCCGATCTCGACCGGGATGGTGCGGTAGCTGCGCACCGCGCCGGCCTCGACGTCGTAGACGACGCCGCCGTTGGAGCAGATCGCGAGGCCGTGCGCGCCGACGTGCTGCCAGAGCGCCTCCATCCAGCGGACCGGCCGGCCGGTCACGAACACGACGAGCACGCCACGCTCGTCGAGCGCCTCCAGCGCGGCGACCGTGCGCGCGCCGACGGTGCCGTCACTGCGCAGCAGGGTGCCGTCGAGGTCGGTCGCGACCAGGCTCAGCACGTGTCGAGTCTGTCAGGTGGAGCGCAGGTGCCGCTCCAGGCGGTCGAAGAAGTGCAGCCAGCCCTGGCGCGCCTGCTCGGCGTGCTCCGAGCTGGTGTTCACCCCCGCCTGGTGGAAGTGCATGGACGTGCCGTCGCCGGCCGAGACGAGCTGCAGCGTCACCACCGAGGCGGTGTCGCCCGCGGTGTTCGCGGGATCGCCCGTGGTGAGCACCAGGCGGCGGGGGTGGTCGACCTCGCGGACCTTGCCGCCGAGCCGGGACTCGCTGCCGTCGGGCGCGACCATGACCAGCCCCCAGGTGCCCCCGGCGCGGGCGTCCATGACCGCCCGCCCGGACGGTACGTCGTACTCCTCCGGACCGAGCCAGGCGGCCAGGCCGGTGGCGGTGGTCCACGCGGCGAACACCGCGCACGGGTCGGCCGGCAGGAGCCGGCTCAACGAGTACGCGACGGAGAACGGCTGGTCGGTGCGCGACATCTCGGTCTCCTCGGCGGTGGGTGAGGGCAGCCTCAGACTAGGCCCACGTCTAGAACCAGCGGGCGAGCTCGAACGCGACGCCGTCGTTGTGCACGGTCTCGGTGACGTCGTCGGCGGCCTCCTGGACCTCGAGCGGCGCCTGCCCCATCGCCACCCCGCGGCCCGCCCAGCGCAGCATCTCGGTGTCGTTGCGGCCGTCGCCGATCGCGAGCACGTCGGACTGGGCGACGCCGAGCCGCTGGCACACCTCGGCGAGGGCCGAGGCCTTCGAGACGCCGTCGGGGGCGAGGTCGAGCCAGGCGGTCCAGCCGATGAAGTAGTTGGTGCCCTGGAGGCCGAGCTTCTCGGCCAGCGCGACGAACTCCTCCTCCGACGAGTGCGGGTCGCGGATGATCACGCGGGTGACCGGCTCGGCGACGAGCTCGTCGACGGACTGGATCGTCATCTCGCCGGTGATCTCGCCGTCGGGGAAGGGCCGGTTGAGCCGGTAGCCGACGCCGATCTCCTCGACCGCGACCGCGGCCTCGGGCACCTCCTGGAGCAGCAGCCGCACCAGCCGGCTCGCGTCGAAGGTGACCGTGCTCAGCACCTCGACCGGCGGGTAGGAGAACACCACCGAGCCGTTGCTCGCCACCGTGTGCACCGGGCCGGAGCCGTCGATCGGCAGGCCGAGCTGGTCCCAGACCCGGGTGATCCCGAACGTCGACCGGCCCGTGGACAGCACCACGTGGGCGCCGGCCTCCGCGGCCCGGCGGATCGCCTCGCGCACCGCCGGCGCGACCTCCTCGGTCACCTGGCCGGTCGCCGGGACGTTGGCGAAGAGGGTGCCGTCGATGTCGAGCGCGACGAGCTTGGGCTGCCAGCCCCGGCGGCCGTCGCCGTTCGGTCCCGTCACGGGACGACCGGCTTGAGGACCTCGCGGCCCTGCAGGTAGGGGCGCAGCGCCTCCGGCACGAGCACCGACCCGTCGGCCTGCTGGTGGGTCTCCAGCAGCGCGACGATCGTGCGGGTCATCGCGCACAGCGTCCCGTTGAGCGTCGCCACCGGGCGGGTGCCGCCCTGGTCGGCCGGGAACCGGCCGCGGATGTCGAGCCGCCGGGCCTGGAAGTCGGTGCAGTTGGAGGTCGAGGTGAGCTCGCGGTACTTGCCCTGCGTCGGGATCCACGCCTCGCAGTCGAACTTCCGCTGCGCGGACAGGCCGAGGTCGCCCGCGGCCACGTCGATGACCCGGAAGGCCAGGCCGAGCTTGGTGAGGAACTCCTTCTCCCAGGCCAGCAGCCGCTGGTGCTCGGCGAAGGACTCCTCGACGGTGGTGTAGGAGAACATCTCGACCTTGTCGAACCAGTGCACCCGGATGATGCCCCGGGTGTCCTTGCCGTAGGAGCCTGCCTCCTTGCGGTAGCACGGGCTGAACGCGGCGTAGCGGCGCGGCAACGTGTCGGCGTCGAGGATCTCGTCGGAGTGGTACGCCGCGAGGGGGACCTCCGAGGTGCCCACGAGGTAGAGGTCCTCGCCCTCGATCCGGTAGACGTCGTCGGCGGCCTGGCCGAGGAAGCCGGTGCCGTCCATCGCACGTGGCTTGACCAGCGCGGGTGGGATCACGGTCGTGAAGCCGGCGGCCCGCGCCTGGTCCATGGCGAGGTTGACCAGCGCCAGCTCGAGGTCGGCGCCGACGCCGGTGAGGTAGTAGAACCGCGCGCCCGACACCTTCGCGCCCCGGTCGATGTCGATCGCGCCGAGGATCCGGCCGAGCTCGACGTGGTCGCGCGGCTCGAAGCCCTCGGCCGCGAAGTCGCGCGGGGTGCCGACGTGCTCGAGCACGACGAAGTCGTCCTCGCCGCCGGCCGGCGCCTCATCGGCGGCCGGGTTGGGGATCGCCGACATCGCGGCCCGGTAGCTCTCCTCGGCGACGTTCTGCGCGGCCTCGGCCTCCTTGACGGCGGCCGAGAGCTCCTTGGTGCGCGCGAGCAGAGCCTGCTTCTCGTCGCCCTGGGCCTTCGGGATCTGCGCGCCGAGCTGCTTCTGCTCGGCCCGCAGCCGCTCGAACTCCGTGATGGAGGAGCGGCGCTGCTCGTCGGCGGCCAGGGCCTGGTCGACCACGTCCGCGGACAGGCCGCGCTTGGCCTGGGCAGCGCGGATGCGGTCGGGGTCGTCGCGGAGCAGTCGTGGGTCGATCACCCGCTCAGCCTATCGAGCGCGCGCCAGCGGGTTTCAGGGCTTCGCGACCTTCCAGATCGTGCGGAAGTTCGCGAGGTAGGCCTGCACCAGGGCGCGGCCGGAGATCCGGAACATGATCTCGTCGTTGCGCAGCGAGCGGTCGGACCAGTTGTGCGACCCGGTCCACACGTAGTTGGCGTCGGTCTGCCGGCCGAGCACGCCCGACAGCACCATCACCTTGTGGTGCACCCGCCGGCCGTCGGCTCCCTTGCTGTCCCGGATCGGCACGCCGGCGTCGCGCAGCGTGTTGGCGACGACCCGTCCCATCCCCACGCCGTACAGCACCTTGACGTCGCACCCGCGCCGGTGCAGCCGGGCGACCTGCCGCGCGAGCACGATGCCGCGGTCGCCGTTCCAGGCGTGCATCGAGATCCGGATCACCGTGCGACCGTGGTCGCCGCTGACGAGCGAGGCGCCCTGGCAGCGCACCCGGGCGAGCCGGCTCTCGATCGGGTCGTCCGCGCGCGAGGAGACGCGGTACGGCGCCACGTCGGTCGCGAAGCCGGTGCCGGTCTCGCCCAGCCGCATCCGCGGCTGCGGCGTGTCGTTGACCAGCCCCCGGAACACGTCGGCGAGCTGGTCGTGCGCCTCCCGGTCGGAGGCCATGTAGAGGTCGTTCCACTGCCGCTGCGAGCTGAAGTTGGTGAGGTTCAGCGAGCCGACCAGCACGAGGTTGTCGTGCAGGTTGCCCTTGCGGCCCCAGGTGCCGTCGGAGATGGTCACGAACTTCGCGTGCTGGTTGCCGCGGCCGCCGCGGCACGACAGCTTGCAGACTTTGACGAAGCTCTGGGCCGAGGTGTCCGTGCCCAGCGCCTTCTCCAGCCGCCTCACCGATCCCCAGTGGGCGCTGTGGTCGTCGACGACGACCCGGACGTTCACGCCGCGGGCGTGCGCCCGGACGAGGGCCTCGGAGGTCGACGGCATCGCGAAGGAGTACGCCGCCAGCCGGATCGTGGCGTCGCGGCTGGAGGACGCGATCGCCCGGTCGATCCGGTCGACGAGCGCGAACTGCTGGTCGTGGTCGCCGGTCGGGTCGTTGAAGGACACGTGCCCGCCGGTCTCGGGCGCCGGGTCGGCGCGCAGCACCGCCGCGGTGACCTGGTCGGGCGGGTCGTCGCCGCGCAGGGTGCCGTAGCCGGGGAAGTTCCCGCCGATCATCAGCGCCGGGCCGGTGAGGGCCAGGCTCACCGAGGCGGCGACTGTTCCGACGAGCGACATCTCACACCCCCCCGGTCGGCGACGAACTGGACGGCCCACGCGTGAGGCACGGAGCCGCCGGGCACTCTCGAGCATACGAGCCGTCGGCATACTTGACGCGGCCCGGGACCCGTCACCGGCCGAGCAGGCGCGCACACCACCCAGGAGAGCAGTTGACCTTCACCCGACGCACCCGTCGTGCGATGACGGTGTGGGCCGTGCTGTGTGCCGTGGTCGTCGTCTCCCTCGCCGTCCTGGTCAAGCTGGACCGGCTCGACGTCGTGGACAGCGACGTCGGCGTGGTGGCGTTCGACTGGACGTCGGCCCAGACCTGGCTCGTCGGCGTCCTGCTGTTCATCGACCACGCCTTCGGAACCGTGGCCATGACGGTGTACACCGCGATCGCAGCGGTCGCGCTCTGGACGCGCAAGCACCGCCGTCCGGCGTACTGGACCGTCGGCGTCATGCTCGCGGCCTCGCTGACGACCACCGGCCTGAAGAACCTGATCGACCGCGAGCGTCCGGTGTGGGAGCAGCCGCTGCACCTGCTGCAGAGCTACTCGTTCCCGTCGGGCCACTCCTCGGGGATCGCGTCCGGCGCCGGCGTGGCGATCATGCTGAGCCTGATCCTGGTCCGCCGGCGGTCGGTCCAGCGGGCCGTGGTCTTCGTCGCGCTCACGCTCGTGCTCGTCGTGGGCGCCGACCGGGTGCTGCTCGGTGTGCACAACCTGACCGACGTCGTCGCCGGCTACGCCGTCGGGGTCTTCTGGGTGCTGGCCGGTGCCCTGCTCTACGACCCGACGCCGCGGGCGCGCCCGGTGGAGGCGTTCGCCAGCCCGGTGCCGACGACCCGGCAGGTGGCGGTCGTGCTCAACCCGATCAAGGTCGACGACGTCCCGGTGTTCAAGGCGATGCTGGAGCGCACCGCCGCGGAGCTCGGCTGGAGCCGCCCGTCCTGGTACGAGACCACGATCGAGGACCCCGGCCGCGCGATGGCCGAGCAGGCCGCGATCGACGGCGCCGACCTGGTCATCGTCTGCGGCGGCGACGGCACGGTCCGGACGGTGTGCGGCGAGCTGGCCGGGACCGGCATCTCGGTCGGCGTGCTGCCCGCCGGCACCGGCAACCTGCTCGCCCGCAACCTCGACATCCCGCTGTTCCTGCAGGCCGCGATCGACGTGGCGTTCAACGGTCAGGACCGGGCGATCGACCTGGTGAAGATCAGCGGCGACGGCATCCCCGAGGACTCCCACTTCATGGTGATGGCCGGGATGGGCTTCGACGCCGCGATCATGGAGGGCGCCAGCGAGGAGATCAAGGCGAAGGTCGGCTGGCTCGCCTACGTCGTGTCCGGCGTGAAGAACCTGATGTTCCCGCCCGTCCGGCTCGAGGTCTCCGTCGACGACGGCCCGTGGACCAAGCACCGCGCCCGCACCGTCGTCGTCGGCAACGTCGGCTACCTCACCGCCGGCATGCCGCTGCTGCCCGACGCCGCGATCGACGACGGCATCCTCGACGTGGTGCTGCTGCACCCGAGCCGGTTCCTGTCGTGGATCCCGCTCGCGCTGCGGGTGCTCAGCAAGGGCAAGCGGTCCGACGAGCTGGTGAACCGGATGACCGGCAAGAAGGTCTCGATCCGCGCGCGCGACGAGACCCCGCGCCAGCTCGACGGCGACGCGATCGGCCCGGGCCAGGAGATGTGCTGCGAGGTGCTGCACGGCCGCCTGCTCGTGCGCGTGCCCCGGTGACGCGGGATAGCGTGGCCGGGTGAGCGCACCCGTCACCACCTTCACCTCATCGGTCCTGCCGCCCCGTGAGCGCGGCATCGAGCTCGGCGAGCGGTTCCGCGCCGAGATCGCCGCCACCGTGGCGTCGTACCGCCGGCTGTGGGTGACCCGCGCCGGCGGCGAGTTCGACGTCGACCTGTGGGCCGAGCGCGCGTGGGACACGATCACCCGGGTCGCGCCGGTGCACGCCGACGAGATCGCCGGCATCGCCGAGGGCGCCGGCCGCCCCGTCGAGGAGATCGCGGCGGTCAACGCGCGCACCGAGCTGCTGGTCGCGGCCAACCCGACGGGCCAGAGCGAGTGCTCGTCGGTCGTGTCGGCTCCGCCGGGCGGCTCGCCGTTCGCGGTGCAGACCTGGGACTGGTACGACGCGATGAGCGACGGCTGGTTCCACTGGCGCTACGAGCAGCCCGACGGCCGCGTCGTGGAGACGGTCACGGAGTACGGCATGCTCGGCAAGATCGGCGTCAACGGGTACGGCGTGGGCGTGATGCTCAACATGCTGCACCACGCCAACGACGCGGCCCGGGTCGCGGAGGGCACGATCGGCTACCCGGTGCACCTGCTCAGCCGCCGGATCATGGACGAGGCCACGTCGTTCGACGACGCCGTCCGGATCGTGCAGGCGCCGACCTCGGCGTCGACCTCGCTGACGGTCGTGGACCGGTCCGGGACGGGCGCGACGTTCGAGCTGTTCCCGGGTGGCCCCGGCCGGCTCGACCCCGCCGATGGCCTGCTGGTCCGCACCAACCACTTCGTCTCGCCCGAGGGCGAGGCCGGCTGCCTCGCCTCCACGATCAGCGACTCCAGCACGACCCGGCGCGACAAGCTGCTCGCGGCGTTCGGCGGCACCCCGCCGGCCACCCCGGCCGACGTGGTCGCGGCGATGACCGACCACGAGCCGGAGGGCGAGGTGGGCGGGATCTGCTGTCACCCCGACCGGGCGATGGACCCGGTGCTCTGGCACCGCACGCTCGCCACCGTCGCGATCGACGTCGCCTCGTCGACGCTGGACGTGCGCGCCGACGGCCCCTGCGGTCGCCGCGAGCACCCAGCCGCCGCGGCGACCGCCGGCGTGTGACGGTCTCTCCCTCCTGACGCCTCAGGAGGCCCCGCAGGTTGCGTCGGGGAGCCGACGGTTTCGGCTGAAGTCGAG
Organism: Nocardioides iriomotensis; assembly: GCF_004168035.1. Lineage (GTDB taxonomy): Bacteria > Actinomycetota > Actinomycetes > Propionibacteriales > Nocardioidaceae > Nocardioides_B > Nocardioides_B iriomotensis. Next base: position 31,847 of record NZ_SDPU01000038.1, read on the forward strand.
GCAGGCCTCGCCCTGGTCGTCCGGCACCAGCGTGGTGTCGTCGACCGTCCAGCGGGTGACGAGGTACCGGTCGGGCTCGTCCGCCGAGACCTGCTGGGCCGACCACAGGCCCGACCGCTGCGACGTCCAGGTGCGCTGGTGGAGGTACTGCCCCCCGGAGCCGGCGAGGAAGCCGTCGCCGAGGAACCGCCCGTCCGCGACGTCCAGTGCCCGGAAGCCCTCGCTGGTGGGCGCGTAGACCTGCATCCTCGTGCTGTCGCCGGACTCGTAGCCGACGACGACCGCGGGCGCGTCCAGGCTGGAGGCGATCGCCGAGCCGAGCAGCTCCGGCGCGACGACGGTGCGCACCGGTGCGGTGCTCTCGACGCCGTCCCAGGTGTAGCTGAGCTCGAACTCGTCGCCGGCACGGCGCAGCACGACCTTCTCGAAGTCGCCGGAGAGCTGTCCGTGCGGCTCGCCCACCGGGTAGCGGTCCTCGACCACCGGGAACATCAGTGACGGGTCGGCGTCCATCGCCGGCAGCTGCTCGCACGCCACCGGGGTGGCCTCGGCCAGCCGGTCCCAGCACTGCTCGCCGACCGGTGTGCCGAGGAGCTCGCCGCGCACCTGGTGGTACGACGTGGCCTGGACGAGCACCCGCTCGTCGTCGGGGACACCCGCGTCGTACTCCCCGCTGTGCAGCGCGCGCGTCTCGTCGACCCAGACCACGCGACCCGGCCGGTCGGCCAGCAGGCCTTGCGCGTCGATCGGCGTGAGCGTGCCGTCGCGCCAGGTGACGACGGCTCCGCCCTCCTCGGCGCCGGGTGCCGGCAGGACCACCAGGCCGGGGCGGGAGGTCCCGACGTCGGCCCACGGCAGCAGCCGGGCTCCGGCGCCGACGGGCCAGGTCGCCGTCGTCCCGCTCGCCAGCGCGACCTCGAGGTCGGCGCCGACGAGGCGGACGTCGTCGGGGGTGCCGTCACCGTCGACGTCCACGCGGAGCCGGTCCACCGCCTGCCCGTCGACCGTGTCCGGCGACGGGCTCGGCGTGGGTCCGGCGGGCGCCGGCCCGCGTTCGGGGCGGCCGTCGTCCAGCAGCGGCACCGCGACGACGGCCCCGGCGACCACGGCCGCGGCGGCCAGTCCGGCGAGGACCGCCGTGCGGCGGGACCGGCGCCGGGGCGCGGCGGGCACGAGCAGCGTGGTGAGGTCGTCCGGGGTGACCAGGTCGGCGCGTGCGTGCAGCGCGGCGGTGAGCCGCTGCTCCAGGCCGGGAGGCGTCACCGGGGCGCTCATCCGGTCACCGCCATCGACCCGAGCTGGCGTTCGAGGGCGGTGAGGGCGCGGCTCGCGGTCGACTTCACGGTCCCGCGGCTGATCCCCATCGCCTCGGCGATCTGCCCCTCCGACAG
>NZ_SDPU01000039.1 GCF_004168035.1 Nocardioides iriomotensis
CACGCGTTCCAGGGCACCCGCTGGACGGTGGCGCACGAGGTGCCGCACGCCATCGGCAACCACCACCCGTCGATCGCGCCGTACGGCCTCTTCCAGACCCTCCGACGCACCGATCCAGATCGCCTGCGGCAACGACCGGCAGTGGGCCGCGCTCGCGGGGATGCTCGGCATCGACAACGCCCGGTTCGCCAGCAACGGCC
>NZ_SDPU01000004.1 GCF_004168035.1 Nocardioides iriomotensis
CGAGACGTCGCTCAGCTTCTCCAGGTCGTCGACCAGCAGCGGGATCTTCGGGTTGGTGCGCGCCAGGTAGTCCTCCAGCACGACCAGGTTGTTGCCGATCTGCTCACCACGCCCCTCCAGCGCCGTCGCCAGCGCCGTCAGGGTGTAGTTGATGTCGGCCGGGCGGACCGTGCGCAGCAACGGGTAGACGTCGTTGAGCACCTTCTCCACCTCGATGGAGACCTCGGACTCGCGGATGACGTCGCCGGCGGCGATCGACTCG
>NZ_SDPU01000040.1 GCF_004168035.1 Nocardioides iriomotensis
GCCGACCGGGGCGTTGGTGAGCCGGCCGGCGTGGGTGTTGAGGCCGAGCGCGAGCGACCTGTCCTCGCGCAGCGCCTGCTGCCAGCCCTTGTCGGCCAGCGCCACCACGTAGGGCAGGGTCGCGTTGGTCAGCGCGTAGGTCGAGGTGTTCGGCACCGCGCCGGGCATGTTCGCCACGCAGTAGAACACCGAGTTGTGCACGGTGTAGGTCGGGTCGGCGTGGGTGGTGGCGTGGGTGTCCTCGAAGCAGCCGCCCTGGTCCAC
>NZ_SDPU01000041.1 GCF_004168035.1 Nocardioides iriomotensis
CATGTTCGCCACGCAGTAGAACACCGAGTTGTGCACGGTGTAGGTCGGGTCGGCGTGGGTGGTGGCGTGGGTGTCCTCGAAGCAGCCGCCCTGGTCCACCGCGATGTCGACCAGCACCGAGCCCGGCTTCATCTGCGCGACCAGGTCGTTGGAGACCAGCTTCGGCGCCTTGGCACCCGGGATCAGCACCGCCCCGATCACCATGTCGGCCTCACGGACCTGCTGCTCGATCGCCAGCTTCGACGACGCCAGGCCGTGCACCCGGTTGTTGTAGCGCCAGAACGACATCCGCAGCTTGTCCAGGTCGGTGTCC
>NZ_SDPU01000042.1 GCF_004168035.1 Nocardioides iriomotensis
TCGGGCGTCGGCGAGGTCGGGCTCGAACCGGACCAGCGCCTCCTCGACCAGCCGGTCCAGCTGCGCGAGCCCGACCCGGTGGGCGAACGGCGCGACGTGGCGGTCGACGTACCCGGCGCCCTCCCGGGTCAGGACGATCGTCGCGCGGGCGACCCGCCGGGCCCGCCACGCGGGCAGATCACCGGCACGGACCCGGCGCCAGGTCTGGGGGAGCCGGTGGGCCAGCTCGACCGCCTCGGCAATCAGTGACCGGCCGGCGTCCGTGGAGATCCGGAGCGCGGCGGCCAGCTCGGCGACACAGAACTCACCGACCGGCGGCGTCCCTGCCCCAGCAACGAGCGTCGAC
>NZ_SDPU01000043.1 GCF_004168035.1 Nocardioides iriomotensis
CCCGAGCTGGCGTTCGAGGGCGGTGAGGGCGCGGCTCGCGGTCGACTTCACGGTCCCGCGGCTGATCCCCATCGCCTCGGCGATCTGCCCCTCCGACAGGTCCGACCAGTACCGCAGCACCAGCACCTCACGCTGCCGCTCCGGCAACCGGTGCAGCGCCGCGATCACCTCCCGGTGCTCCTCGGCCAGCACCGCCCGCGACGACGGGTCCTCCGGGGCCACCTCGTGCGGCGCCACGTACGCCCGAGCGGTCCGGCGCCGCCGCAACGCCGACCGCGCGTTGTTCAGCACCGCCGTCCGCAGGTACGCCAACGCCTTGTCCGGGTCGTCCAGCCGGTGCGCCCGGCCCAGGAACCCCGCGAACGCGTCCTGCACGACGTCCTCGGCCGACTGCACGTCGTCGACGAGCAGCACCGCCAGCCGCACCAGACCCAACCGGTGCGCGGCGTACAACGCCACCGGGTCCGG
>NZ_SDPU01000044.1 GCF_004168035.1 Nocardioides iriomotensis
GTTGTAGTGCTCGAGCCAGGGGGCAAGGGCGGCGAGTCGGGCGGCGTTGGTGGTGAATGGCTGGCGATAGGCCCACTCGGTGGCCAGGGTGCGGTTCAGACGTTCGACTTTGCCGTTCTGCCAGGGGCAGTGCGGGCGGATGAACTTCTGGACGGCGCCGAGGTCGGCGACAACGCGCTTGAGGTCGTTGGAGTGGCGGTAGGCGAAGGCGTTGTCGGTCATGACCCGTTCGATGCGGGTGATGCCTTTGGTGGCGAAGTAGGCGGCGGCGCGTTCGAGGAAGGCCGCGCAGGTCTTGCCGGTCTCGTCGGGCAGGATCTCGGAGTAGGCCAGCCGGGAGTGGTCGTCGACGAGGGAGTGGACGTAGTCGTAGCCGATCTTGGCGCGCTTGTGGGCTCCGGTCCTGCTCATCTCGCGACCGTGGGCTTTCCAGCCGCCGCCGTCGGGGATCTTGCCGAGCTTCTTGACGTCCATGTGCACCAGCTCGCCCGGCTTTTCGCGTTCGTAGCGCACGGCGGTCTGCTTCGAGGAGCGGATCACCGCCCCGGTCATCGGGTCGCACTCGCGCAGGTAGGGCACGGCGTGGCGGCGCAGGATCCGTGACACCGTGCGGGCCGGCACCCCGACCTTCGGCCCGAGGACGTCGGGGCCATCGCGGTGCTCCGCGCGGGCGGCCAGCACCTTCTGCTCGACCTCGTCGCTGGTCCTGGTCGGCGTCGCGTGCGGCCGTGAGGACCGGGTCACCAGTCCGGCCTCGCCCTCGGCGTCGTAGCGGTCGATCCAGATCTTGACGCACTTGCGGGAGACACCCATCGCGGCGGCGATGTGGGCCTTCTTCCAGCCGGCCTGGTGGCGTTGCACGATCAGCAGCCGACCATGAACGGTCAGCCGGGCACTACCGTGGGACACGAGAACCTCCGGGTGGGAGTGGGCCTTAGACAAGCCACATCCCATTCGGGGGTTCTCGTTCGTTCAAGCAGGCGCGCTGCTACCAACCTCGTGGCCGGGTACA
>NZ_SDPU01000045.1 GCF_004168035.1 Nocardioides iriomotensis
CTGCACGACGTCCTCGGCCGACTGCACGTCGTCGACGAGCAGCACCGCCAGCCGCACCAGACCCAACCGGTGCGCGGCGTACAACGCCACCGGGTCCGGCATCGTCGCGGTGCTCACGGGGCACTGCAGGCGTCGTCGGCGAGCTTGCGACCCGCGTCGAGGTCGAGGCAGACCTCACCCTGGTCGACCGGCACGAGCGTCGGGCCGATCCGGTCGCTCCACCGGACCAGGTCGTAGCGGTCCGGCACGTCGGGGTCGATCCGGTGGGCCGTCCAGAGGACGCCCTGCTGCGAGAGCCAGGTGCGCTGGTAGACCTGACCGGCGTCGTCCACGAAGCCGGTGCCGAGCCAGCCGCCCTCGTCGGCGGTGGGGATGGCCTGGTAGCGGCCGTCCCACCACGCGACCACGGTGTACGACGTGTTGCGGCCGTAGTCCTGGGCGACGACGAACGTGGGCATGTCGGCCTCGCCGCCGACCATGCCGGCGTCGAGCAGGGTGACGTCGTCACCCTCGGCCAGCGGCGTCCGGTGCTCGACGCCGTCCCAGGTGACCACGAGCTCCAGCGCTCCCGACGGTCGGCGGACGATCTCGGCGCGGTCGTACTCCCCGTCGAACCGGCCCGAGGTCTCGCCCACGCCGCTGCCGGTCTCCACCGTCGGGAACATCAGCGACGGGTCGGCCCGCTCGGCCGGGAGCTGGTCGCACGGCAGGGGGTGGGCGTCGGCGACCCGGTCCCAGCACAGGTCGCCGGCGCCGTACTCGACGAGCTTTCCGTTGCGCGCCGCGCGGTAGACGGTCGCGGTGACGGCGACGCGCTGGTCGCCGGGTACGTCGACGTCGTACTCGCCGATCATCAGCGCGCCGATGTCGTCGACCCAGACCGTGCTGCCGGGTGCGAACGCCAGGCTCTCCGGGAGGTCCTCGGCGACGAGCGTGTCGTCGGTGAAGGTGAAGAACGCGCCGACACCCTCGCCGGCCGGGGGCACGGCGACGGCCAGGGGGTTCTCGGTCCCCGCGTCGGTCACGGCGGGCAGCAGCACGCTGCCGTCCGGGACGGGGACGCCGACCTGGGTGCCGGTGCTGGCCACGAGACGGAGCTCACCGTCCTCGAGGTACGCCCGGTCCGGCTCGCCGTCGCCGTCGACGTCGAGCAGCACCTCGTCGCGGCCCTGCTGGACGAGCGAGGGCGTCGGGGTCGGCGCCGGGGCGGGCTGTGGCTCCTCGCCACCGCCGCCGTCGCCGCCGACGAGCGGCAGGGCGATCACGACCGCCGCCGCGGCGGCGGCCACCGCCACGGCCGTCACGGCGGCGCGGCGCGGCCGGGGTGAGCGGTGCGGCCTCGGCACCAGCAGGGTGGTGAGGTCGTCGTGGGTGACCTGGTCGGCGCGGGCGTGCAGGGCGGCGGTGAGCCGCTCCTCGATGCCGCGGTTGGTCGTCGGAGTGCTCATCGCACGTTCCCCTCGTTGCTGTGCGTGGTCCCGAGCTGGCGTTCGAGGGCGGTGAGGGCGCGGCTCGCGGTCGACTTCACGGTCCCGCGGCTGATCCCCATCGCCTCGGCGATCTGCCCCTCCGACAG
>NZ_SDPU01000046.1 GCF_004168035.1 Nocardioides iriomotensis
GTGGGAGTGGGCCTTAGACAAGCCACATCCCATTCGGGGGTTCTCGTTCGTTCAAGCAGGCGCGCTGCTACCAACCTCGTGGCCGGGTACAACTAGAGGGGGGTCAGAGGCTTCGCGAGCCGTCGGTCGACGTCGAGGACGTGTCGGCGTACCGGCCCTGGCCCTGCGCGAGCAGGTCGCGGATCTCGGTGAGCAGGGCGACGTCAGCGGGCTCCCCGGGTGCCTCGGACGGGAAGTAGCGCTCCTTCGCCTTGGTGTAGGGCACCACGATGAAGAAGTAGACGACCGCCGCGAGCAGGACGAACGCGATCAGGGCGTTGAAGAAGAAGCCGACGTCGCCCTCCTTGGCCCCCTGGAAGGTGCCCTCCAGGCCGGGGACGTTGGCGGTGATGACGGCCGTGAACGCCGTGACCACGCTGGCGAACGCCGCGCCCATGATGAACGCGACCGCGAGCTCGATCAGGTTGCCGCGGAGCAGGAAGCTCTTGAAGCCACTCAAGGGAGTTCTCCGATTTTCTCGTGGACCCGAGGGCCGGTCAGTGAGTGTGTTCCGAACGTCTCGCAACCTAGCGGACAATCACCGCAGAAAGGAATGACGAGACTCCGAGCCCAGCGAGTCGACGGGCCGTCTCCGGAGGTACGGCGACCACCACGAGCGCACCTGACACGGCGCTCACGCCCTCGTCGCGCGGTCGGGGCAGCGCGATCACGGGCACCCGGGACGCGGCCTCGACGGGCTCCTGCTCGCCCTGGGGGTCGGCGGCGTACAACGAGATGCGGTCACCCACGCGGAGCAGCCGTGCGGTGCCCGGGTCGCCGATCCGCACCGGGGCGGCGACGTCGCCCGCATGGTGGGCGAGCAGGTCGGCGGTGAGCAGGCGGACGTCGGTCAGCGGCTCGCCGGCACGCACCGGACCGGTGGTGGTGCGGCCCAACGCCTCGGCCGCGGAGCGCACGACGCCCGACGGCACCGCCTCCGGCGGCAGGGGACGGGTCACGAGGTCGCCCGGCCCCACCGTGGCACCGGGTGCGATGTCGTGCGCGGCGGTCAGCACGGGGACCGTCGGGGGAGGCGGGGCGGCGTACGCCCGCACGCCGGCGAGCACGGCCAGCCCGGCGAGGACCGCCGCGAGCGGGCGACGGCGGGCGAGCACGGCGCGACGGAGACGTCGCCAGCCGCGGCCGCGGCGCGGACGGGGGACCGGTGCGGAGGTCATCCCCCGAGGCTAGGGAGAAGCGGACGCGGCCGTCGGCCGTCGTCCACAGGGCTCAGGCGGCCGAGCCGGCCTTGCTGGTGGACTCGGTCTTAGTCGAGGCCGACTCGGTCTTGGTCGAGTCCGACTTCGACTCGGCCTTCGAGGACGACGCGGAGGACGCCGAGGCCGGGGCGGACGACGTGTCGGACGACGATGAGCCGTTGCGCGAGTCCGTGCGGTAGAAGCCGGAGCCCTTGAACACGACGCCCACGGCGTTGAAGACCTTGCGCAGCCGGCCCTGGCACTGCGGGCAGACCGTGAGGGAGTCCTCGCTGAAGCTCTGGAACTGCTCGAAGGCGTTGTCGCACTCGGTGCAGGCGTACTGGTAGGTGGGCACGGGGGTCCTCCGTCGGGTCGAGCGAGCCGGGACCCTCCGGGGTCCGGCCACGGGGCTGGCACTCGGGGGGTCCGACTGCCAATTATCGCAACACCGAGCCCGTTCGCCAACTTCCCGTCCGCGGGCGGCACAATGTCCGCCGTGTCCGACACCCCCGCGTCCGTGCCCTCCGACGACGCGCGACGGCCGGGCCTGCTCGCCCAGTTCCGGGCCTGGCCCCGCGCGGGCCGCTGGGCGACGTACGTCGCGGTGGCGCTCGTGCTGGTCGTCGTCGCGGCGCTCGTGGCGGGGGTCGTCGTGGTGCGGAAGCCGTTCCCGCAGACCGAAGGCGAGATCAAGGTGCCGGGCCTCGGTGCCGACGTCGACGTGCTGCGCGACGCGCAGGGCGTGCCGCAGATCTACGCCGACACCACGCACGACCTCTTCTACGCGCAGGGTTTCGTGCAGGCGCAGGACCGGTTCTACGAGATGGACGTCCGGCGGCACATCACCGCCGGCCGGCTGTCGGAGATGCTCGGTGAGGACGCGCTCGACACCGACAAGTTCATCCGCACCATGGGCTGGCGGCGGGTCGCGGAGGAGGAGCTGTCGTTGCTCGACCCCGAGACGCTGACCTACCTCGAGGCGTTCAGCGACGGGGTGAATGCCTACATCGACAGCCACAGCCCGTCGGAGATGTCGCTGGAGTACTCCGTGCTCGCACTCAACGGCCTCGACTACGCGCCGGAGGAATGGACGCCGGCCGACTCGGTGGCGTGGCTCAAGGCGATGTCGTGGGACCTGCGCGGCAACATGGAGGACGAGATCACCCGGGCGGTCCTCGCCGGCCGGCACAGCGAGGCCGACATCGCCGAGCTGTTCCCGCCGTACCCCTACGACCGGCACCAGCCGATCGTCACCCAGGGCGCCGTCGTCGACGGCGTCTACGAGGGTGAGGCGACCCGGCCGGGCACCCGCAAGCCGGCCCGCCCCGCGTTGTCGGGCGCGGTGTCCGAGGCGCTGGCCGACCTCAAGGGCGGCCTGGACGCCATGCCGGAGCTGCTGGGCCACGGGAAGGGACTGGGCAGCAACGGCTGGGTCGTCGACGGCGAGCACTCCACCACCGGCCGGCCGATCCTCGCCAACGACCCGCACCTGGGGATCTCGGTCCCGGGCATCTGGTACCAGATGGGCCTGCACTGCAACGACGTCGGCGACGCGTGCCCGTTCGACGTCACCGGGTACACCTTCGCCGGGCTGCCGGGGGTGGTGATCGGCCACAACCAGGACATCGCCTGGGGCTTCACCAACCTCGGCCCCGACGTGACGGACCTGTACCTGGAGAAGATCGAGGGTCAGCAGTACGAGTACGACGGCAAGCTGCGCGACCTCGACCTCCGCGACGAGACGATCGAGGTGCTCGGGCGCGACGAGCCGTTCACTTTCACGGTCCGCTCCACCCGGCACGGCCCGCTGCTATCCGACGTGTCCGCCGAGCTCAGCACGGTCGGCGCCAACTCGCCCGTCGGCGACGACGCCCCCGCGCGCGGCAACGGCTACGGCGTCGCGCTCGCCTGGACCGCCCTCGAGCCGGCCAACACCGCCGACGCGATCTTCGGGATCAACACCGCGCGCAACTGGGACGAGTTCCGCGCCGCCGCGGCCGACTTCGCGTCCCCCTCGCAGAACATGGTGTACGCCGACCGGGAGGGCCACATCGGCTACCAGGCGCCGGGCCGGATCCCGATCCGCAAGTCCGGCAACGACGGCGACTACCCGGCCGAGGGCTGGCTGCCGTCGAACGACTGGACCGGCAAGTACGTCCCCTTCGACGCGCTGCCCAGCGTGCTCGACCCGAACGCCGGCTACGTGGCCACCGCCAACCAGGCGGTGACCGGCAAGGACTACCCGTACTACCTCGGCGACTCCTGGGCCTACGGGTACCGCAGCCAGCGGATCGTCGACCTGCTGGAGCAGAAGGAGAAGCTCAGCGTCGAGGACATGGAGTCGATCCAGCTCGACGACCGCAACGGCTTCGCGCCGACGATGGTGCCCTACCTCCTCGACGTGCTGATGCCCTCGGACTACCTCGGTGCCGGCCAGCGGCTGCTGAAGTCGTGGGACTTCGACCAGGACGCCGACTCCGCCGCGGCGGCGTACTTCAACGCCGTCTGGAAGGAGACCCTGACGCTCACCTTCCACGACGACATGCGCGAGGCGGTGTGGCCGGACGGCGGCGGCCAGTGGTACGAGGTGATGCGCCGGTTGCTCGCCGAGCCCGACAGCCACTGGTGGGACAACACCGAGACCGAGACCGAGATCGAGACGCGCGACGACATCCTCGCCGAGGCGATGGCCGCCGCGCGGGACGACCTCGTCGTCCGCCAGTCGCGACGCGCGGTCGACTGGACCTGGGGCCACCACCACCGGATGAACCTCGAGAACCAGACCGTCGGCCAGTCCGACATCGGGCTCGTGCAGTGGCTGTTCAACCGCGGCGGCTACGAGGTCGGCGGCGGCTCCGAGATCGTCGACGCCACCAAGTGGGACGCCGCCAGCGACTCCTACGAGGTCACCGCCGCGCCGTCGATGCGGATGGTGGTCTCGATGGCCGACTTCGACGACTCGCGCTGGGTGAACCTGACCGGCACGTCCGGCCACGCCTTCAACGACCACTACGTCGACCAGACCGAACTGTGGGCCGAGGGCCGCACGCTGCCGTGGCTGTGGTCGCGCAAGGCGGTCGAGGAGTCCGCCGAGCACACGCTGACGCTCACGCCAGGCGGGTGACCGGTGTCCGGGTGGTCGAGCTTGTCGAGACCACTGTCAATCCGTGCGGGACCGGGCCAGCCGGGGCAGATCCTCGAACCGTCCTTCGATCAGAGCCATGCGTTTGGCGCGTGACCATCTCTGCAGCTGCTTCTCCAGTCCGAAGGCGTCGGTGACCTTCTCGAACTCGGCGCACCAGAGGAGCTCCACGGGCCGACGGCACGCGGTGTAGCGCGAGCCTTGGCCGAGGTTGTGTTCGTACACCCGCTTGTGCACGTCGAACCGCGTGCTGCCGACGTACAGCGAACCGTCGGAGCATCGCAGGATGTAGGTGAAGGGCATGCCCCAGGGTGGATCGCCGAGCGTCCTGCCCGCCTGACGAGTTCCGGCTCTGTGGATACGTGGTCTCGACGGGCTCGACCACCCGGGTGTGTGGTCTCGACGGGCTCGACCACCCGGGAGTGTGGTCTCGACGGGCTCGACCACCCGGGTGCGTGGTCTCGACGGGCTCGACCACCCGAGGGCTCACGCCAGGCGGGTGACCCCCGACGGCGTGACGACGGCGGTGACCCGCCGGTCGTGGGGCGCGGACGGTACGGCGTCGAGCACCTCGTCGTCGTAGAGCAGCGCGCACACGAACGTGCCCACCGGCACCCGCGCCAGCGCGCGGTCGTAGCAGCCGCCGCCGCGGCCCAGCCGCATCCCGCTCCGGTCGACGGCGACCGCGGGGACGAGCACGACGTCCGCGGTGGCCACCGCGTCGACGCCGAGGTGCGGCTCGGCCGGCTCGAGCAGGCCGAAGCGGGCGTCGGCGAGGCCGTCGGCGCCCGTGTAGCGGCCCCAGTCGAGGTCCTTGTCGGGGAGCACGACGGGCAGGATCACGTGCCGGCCCGACGCGCGGACCGCGTCGATCAGCGGGCCGGTGCCGGGCTCGAGCCCGCGCGAGACGTAGGCGGCCACGGTCGCCGCTCGCCGTACCTCCGGCGTCGCGAGCAGGTGCTGCGCGATCGCCCGGCCGGACTCGCCGACGTCGAGCAGCGAGCGCCGGCGCCGTGCGGTCGACAGCTGGTCGCGCAGCGCGATCTTGGCGCCGTCGACGGGAACGGTCTCCCTCTCGTCCATGCCGCGAGCGTACGACCTGTCCGCGGTGGTCTCGACGGGCTCGACCACCCGGTGCGGCGGGGCCCCGCTAGATGTACCCGGCCACGAGGTTGGTAGCAGCGCGCCTGCTTGAACGAACGAGAACCCCCGAATGGGATGTGGCTTGTCTAAGGCCCACTCCCACCCGGAGGT
>NZ_SDPU01000047.1 GCF_004168035.1 Nocardioides iriomotensis
CTGACCGACGCCACAGCGCACTCGGAGGACGCCCGCCAATCAGCCGCCTGGCACCAACGTGATGGCCGGGTACAGCTAGGTTCGATCCGTGCCTCGCAATCGGACCCTTGCCTGCGTCTTCGCGCACCCGGACGACGACGCGTACGGGGCAGCGGGCAGCGTCGCGCTGCACGCCGACGACCCGGACTTCAGGTTCGTCCTGATCCACGCCACGCGCGGCGAGCAGGGGGACATCCGAGACGGGTTCCCGGCCACGCGCGAGACCCTCGGGTCGGTTCGCCAGGGCGAGGACGAGGCTGCGTGGCGAGCCCTCGGCCGCGTTCCTGACCGACACGAGTGGCTGGGCCTGCCGGACGGTGGCGTCGCGGAGGTTCCCTTCGACGACGTCGTCTCGGGCGTCGCGCGGATCCTCGACGAGGAGGATCCCGCCGTCGTGGTCACGTTCGGCCCGGACGGCGTCTTCGGCCATCCGGACCACATCGCGATCGGTGCGGCCACCGACGAGGCGTTCCACCGCCTGCGCTCCGGTGGCAGGTCCGGCTTCCAGCGGCTGCTGCACGGCGCCGTACCGGAGTCGGTGTTCGAACGGTGGAACCGCCAGCGCGCCGAGCTCGGGCTCTACACCTTCGACCCGACTCAGACGTACCACATGCGCGGCATCCCGGACGAGCAGATCCGGGTCACGGTCGACTGTCGGGCCGTCGCCGGTCGCATCGTGGCCGGCCTCCGTGAGCACAAGAGCCAGCTGCACGTCATGTCCGACGACCCGACGAACACCGCGCAGTGGGAGAGGCGCGTCGGGCGGGAGTGGTACGCGATGGCCTGGCCCGTGCGCGAACGCGACGCACCCATGCTGACCGGTGTCTTCGACGAGCTCAGCTGAGAGCCGGCCGTGAGGGCTGCTGCTGCGTGATGCAGTGCAGCCCGCCGCCGCGGGCGAACACCTCGCGAGCGTCGACGCCGACGACCTCACGACCCGGGTAGACCGAGCGCAGCACGTCGCGTGCCTCCTCGTCGTGCGGGTCGTCGAAGGTGCACGCCACGACACCGCCGTTGGTGACGACGTGGTTGACGTAGGAGTAGTCGACGAAGCCCTCGTCGTCGCGCAGGGTCGAGGGGGCGGGGATGCGCACGACCTCGAAGCCCTCGCCCTGGAGCAGGTCGACGACCTCGGCGCTGACCGCGTGGTCGGGGTGGGCGGGGTCGCGCTGGTCGTGCACGAGGACGGTGCCGGGCGAGGTGATCGTGGCGACGATGTCGACGTGGCCGCGGGTGCCGAACTGCTCGTAGTCGCGGGTCAGGCCGCGGCGCAGCCAGACGACCCGGTCGACGCCGATCCGGGCCGCGAGCTCGCGCTCGACGTCTGCCTTGGTCAGGTCGGGGTTGCGGCCGGGGTCGAGCTGCACGGTCTCGGTGACCAGCACGGTGCCGCGGCCGTCGACGTGGATGCCGCCGCCCTCGTTGACCAGGGTCGAGGGGACGTACTCGCAGCCGGACAGGTCGACCATCGCGGACGCCACCTTGCTGTCGAGGTCCCACGCCGCCCACGCCTGGGCGCCCCAGCCGTTGAACGTCCAGTCGACCCCGCCGAGCCTGCCGTCCTCGTCGAGCACGAAGGTCAGGCCGATGTCGCGCATCCACGCGTCGTTGAGCGGCTGCTCGACGATCGTCACCTCCGACGACAGCATCCGGCGGGCGAGCGCTGCGTCGGCCGGGTCGACGACGATCGCCACCGGCTCGAAGGCGAGCACGGCGTGCGCCGTCTCGGTCCAGACCCGGCGCGCCACCTCGATCTCGCCGGCGTCGGCGCCGAGCGAGGGGGAGGCCGGCGGGAACGCCATCCAGGTGCGGTCGTGGGGAGCGGTCTCGGCGGGCATCCGCCAGGTCACGTCGCTCATGCCGGCACCTCGCCGTACGGCTTGGCGTGGTCGACCGGCGCGGTGAGCGCGGCGTAGGTGTCCGGACGGCGCGTGGCGAGGAACGGGAACAGGTCGAGCCAGTCGCGGCGCTGCTCGAGGTCGAGGTCGGCGACGAGCACGGCCTCCTCGTCGCGCGGCGCCTGCACCAGGACGCGACCGTAGGGGTCGGACACGAACGACGAGCCGTAGAAGGTCAGCTCGCCCTCGTTGCCGGTCCGGTTGGGCACGACCATGAACGTGCCGGCGGTGATGCCGTTGGCCACGATCACCTGCTGCCACAACGGCTGGGTGTCGAAGTCTGGGAACTTCGGCTCGGAGCCGATCGCCGTCGGGTAGACGAGGAGCTCGGCGCCGCCGAGGGAGTAGGCGCGGGCGAGCTCGGGGAACCACTCGTCCCAGCAGGTCGGCAGGCCGAGCCGCGCGCCGCCGAGGTCGGCCACCTCGTAGACGGGGAAGGGGTCGGTGGCGGGACCCTGCCGGAAGTAGGTGTCCTCGTAGTAGCCGGCGCTCACCGGGATGTGCAGCTTGTGGGTGCGGCCGACGACCTCGCCGTCCGGCGAGACCAGGATCGCGGTGTTGAGGCCGAGGCCGTCGTCGGCGCCGGCAGCGTCGGCGTTCTGGTAGAGCGACGCGTGCACGAAGACGCCGTGGGTCTTGGCGGCCCGCGCAGCCAAGGCGTACGTCGGACCGCTGGTCAGCTGCTCCGCGTTGTCGGCGGGACGGCCGGTCGCGCGCTCGTGGGCGGGGTACTTCGACAGCGTGAGCTCGGGAAGGAACACCACCTGGGCGCCCTCGCCGGCCGCGGTGCCGATCGCGTCGGTCAGCACGCCGGCGAGCTCGTCGGCGTCGGGGCGCCAGGCGTGCTGCACGAGCCCGACCCGCAGCGGCGGGCGCTGCGGTCGGCGGGCGCGCGCGAGCGACGGGGGCGTGGTGAGGTTGGTCAGCAGCTTCACGGGGTCTCCTCGGGAGTCTGTGCGGTTCCAGTGTGTGACGCGGTGGAGGCGTGGACCAGGCGGCCGGTCGCCTCGGAGAGCAGGCTGTGCGCCTCCTCCAGGGACAGGCCGCCGGCGAGCCAGCGGTTGGAGAGGCCCTCGACGAGGGCGGTGAGGATGGTCGCGGTCCGGACCGGGTCGGTGACCTCAGCGGTCCCGGCGGGGCCGGACTGCTGGACGGCCGTCACGGATCGGGCGACCTCGTCGACCCAGGCCGTCGTGGTGCGGCGCATCGGCTCCTGGAGGTCGGTCTCGAAGACCGCCAGCGCGCGGAGCTCGTTCCAGGCGGCGGAGTTCTCGCGGACCTCCTCGTCGTCGCCGAGCTCGGCGAGCAGCTGGGCCTCGAGGTCGTCGTACGGCGACGCGTCGCCGCGCGCGCCCTGCGCCCGCACGTCGTTGGCGTGGTCGTTGATGTAGTCGAGCGTCGCGCCGAGCAGGCCGGAGCGGTCGGTGAAGTGGTAGTAGAGGAGGCCCGGCGAGACGCCCGCCTCGTCGGCGACGTCGGTGACCCGGAGCCCGCGCACGCCGTCGCGGGCGATGCGGCGGGCGGCCGCGCGGAGGATCTGGCTGCGGCGGCCCATCAGGACGCCACCTCCTCGCGCACGGCGGCGTCGGGGATCTGCTCGACGCCGGCCTGCTCGATGCGCCCGAAGGATTCGGACCGCTCGACGGGTTCGGGCACGGGGCACCTCCGGGACGGGAAGGGGAGCGACGGACGGACCGAGTCTCGTCCAAACTGAAAACTCAGTCAATACTGGATCGCGCATGAATCTCTGATCTGACAACGGATTCCGATGGTTGTGCCGACGAGTAACGACGGATCCACTTGCATTCGGTACGGCGTCCATGCACGATGGGCGACGTACCGGCGACGCGCCGGACCCCCGACCGAACCCCTCGCCGAGGACCGATACGCATGTCCAGCCCCGACCAGCAGACGCCGCAGCCGATGCACGCCGAGACCTACGCCGACCTCCAGAAGTCGGCGCGCGACCACCTCTGGATGCACTTCACCCGGCACTCGACCTACGCCACCTCCGAGGTGCCGGTGATCGTGCGCGGCGAGGGCGCCTACGTCTACGACGCGCACGGCAAGAAGTACCTCGACGCGCTCGCCGGCCTCTTCGTCAGCCAGCTCGGCCACGGCCGCGAGGACCTCGCCGAGGCCGCGGGGCGACAAGCCAAGGAGCTGGCCTTCTTCCCGCTCTGGTCCTACGCCCACCCCAACGCGATCGAGCTCGCGGAGCGGGTGGCCGGCTACGCGCCGGGCGACCTCAACAAGGTCTTCTTCACCACCGGCGGCGGCGAGGCCGTCGAGACGGCGTGGA
Organism: Nocardioides iriomotensis; assembly: GCF_004168035.1. Taxonomy (GTDB): domain Bacteria; phylum Actinomycetota; class Actinomycetes; order Propionibacteriales; family Nocardioidaceae; genus Nocardioides_B; species Nocardioides_B iriomotensis. The sequence goes on from NZ_SDPU01000047.1 coordinate 4,240, forward strand.
AGCTCGCGAAGAACTACTTCAAGGTCACCGGCAAGCCCACCAAGCACAAGGTGATCAGCCGCGCCATCGCCTACCACGGCACGCCCCAGGGCGCCCTGTCGATCACCGGGCTCCCGGGCATGAAGGCGCCGTTCGAGCCGCTCGTGCCGTCGACGTTCCGGGTGCCCAACACCAACATCTACCGCGCCCCCGACTACCTCCCGCACGACGCGCAGGGCCGGGCCGATGCTGAGGCGTTCGGCCGCTGGGCGGCCGACCAGATCGCGGTCGCGATCGAGAACGAAGGCCCCGACACCGTGGCCGCGGTGTTCCTCGAGCCGGTGCAGAACTCCGGCGGCTGCTTCCCGCCGCCGCCCGGCTACTTCCAGCGGGTCCGTGAGATCTGCGACGAGTACGACGTACTCCTCGTCTCCGACGAGGTGATCTGCGCGTTCGGCCGGCTCGGCCACTACTTCGGCGCGGAGCGCTACGACTACCAGCCCGACATGATCACGTTCGCCAAGGGCCTCACGTCCGGCTACGCGCCGCTGGGCGGCATGATCGCCACCGACCGGCTGATGGAGCCGTTCCTCAAGGGCACCGAGACGTTCCTGCACGGCTACACCTTCGGCGGCCATCCCGTGTCCACCGCCGTGGCGCTGGCGAACCTCGACGCGTTCGAGAACGAAGGCATCAACAAGCGCGTGCTGGAGAACGAAGGCGCGTTCCGCGCGACGCTGGAGAAGCTGCTCGACCTGCCGATCGTCGGCGACGTCCGCGGCGACGGGTTCTTCTACGGCATCGAGCTGGTGAAGGACAAGGCGACCAAGGAGACGTTCAACGACGCGGAGTCCGAGAAGCTGCTGCGCGGCTTCCTCTCCAAGGCGCTGTACGACGCCGGTCTCTACTGCCGCGCCGACGACCGTGGCGACCCGGTCGTGCAGCTCGCGCCGCCGCTGATCTGCGACCAGACGCACTTCGACGAGATGGAGCAGAAGCTCCGCGACGTGCTCACCCGCGCGCTCGACGTCCTCTGACCACCCCCGTACCCCCGAACGAAAGGCCCAGATACGCCATGAGGATCGGCGTCCCCAAGGAAGTCAAGAACCACGAGTACCGGGTGGCCCTCACCCCCGTCGGTGCCTTCGAGCTGAGCGCGCGCGGGCACGAGGTGTACGTCGAGCGCGGCGCGGGCCTCGGCTCGCAGGTCACCGACGAGGAGTACCTCGCGGCCGGCGCCAAGCTGCTGGAGACCGCCGACGACGTGTGGGGCAGCGCGGACATGGTGCTGAAGGTGAAGGAGCCGGTGGCTGAGGAGTACCACCGGATGCGGGAGGGGCAGACCCTGTTCACCTACCTGCACCTGGCCGCGGACCAGCCGTTGACCGAGGAGCTGATGACGCGCCGGGTCACCGGGATCGCCTACGAGACCGTGCAGCTGCCCTCGGGTGGGCTGCCGCTGCTGTACCCGATGTCGGAGGTGGCCGGCTGCCTGGCCCCGCAGGTCGGCGCCTACTCGTTGATGAAGGCGCAGGGCGGTCGTGGGGTGCTGATGGGCGGCGTCGGCGGGGTCGCGAACGCGAAGGTCGTGATCATCGGCGCCGGCGTCAGTGGTCAGAACGCCGCGAACATCGCGCTCGGCATGGGTGCGGACGTGACGCTGCTGGACACCGACCTGGACAAGCTGCGGATGTCGTTCTGGCGCTACAACAAC
>NZ_SDPU01000005.1 GCF_004168035.1 Nocardioides iriomotensis
GCTGCGCGGTGACGTCGGCGGGGATCGTCGACAGGGAGTCGGGGTAGAGGCCGAGCTTCAGCCGCACCCCCTCGGGCGTGCTCTCTGCGTCGCGCACCTCGCCGACCTGAACCCCGCGGATCTTCACGTCGGCGTTGTCGGGCAGCTGGAGCCCGGCCTTGTCGGACTGGAGGGTGACGTAGGCGTAGTCGGTGAACGACTTGCTGAAGATGGCGTAGGTGAGCCAGCCGAAGAGCGCGAGCAGTACCAGGAACGCCACGCCGAGCACACGGTGCTCGAACGCGACGACGGTCCTGCTGCTGCGTCGTGACATCGGCTAGCCCGCCAACCTGACGGTGGTGGTCGTGCCCCAGATCGCCATCGAGAGGAACAGGTCGATGACGTTGATGGCGACGATGGAGGTGCGCACGGCGCGGCCCACGGCCACGCCCACGCCGGCGGGACCGCCGGACGCGTTGTAGCCGTGGTAGCAGTGGATCAGGATCACCACGACGGCGAAGACCAGGACCTTGCCGAACGACCACAGGACGTCGCCGGGTGGCAGGAACTGGTGGAAGTAGTGGTCGTAGGTGCCGGCGCTCTGCCCGAAGAACTGCGTGACGGTGAGCCGGGTCGCGAAGTACGACGACAGCAAACCGACGACGTACAGCGGGACGATCGCGATCAGGCCCGCGATGATCCGGGTGGTCACCAGGAACGGCAGCGACGGGATCGCCATGACCTCGAGCGCGTCGACCTCCTCGGAGATCCGCATCGCGCCGAGCTGCGCGGTGAAGCCGCAGCCGACGGTCGCGGCGAGCGCGATGCCGGCGACGAGCGGCGAGATCTCACGGGTGTTGAAGTAGGCCGACACGAAGCCGGAGAAGGCGGCCGTGCCGATCTGGTTGAGCGCGGCGTACCCCTGCAGGCCGACCTCGGTGCCGGTGAAGAACGCCATCGCGGTAATGACGCCGACGGTGCCGCCGATGACGGCGAGGGCGCCGGAGCCCAGCGTCACCTCGGCGAGGAGGCGCAGGACCTCCTTCTTGTAGCGGCGCAGGGTGCGCGGGGTCCAGGCCAGCGCCTTGATGAAGAAGGCGAGCTCTTCGCCGAGGCTGTCGAGCGAGCGCATCGGCTTCTGGTACAGGTCCTTCACGGGCATGTCGTCGTCCTCCCGCTCATCCGGTCTTCGGCGGGACGAGCTGGAAGTAGATCGCGCTCATCACGAAGTTGACGACGAACAGCAGCATGAAGGTGATGACCACCGACTCGTTGACGGCGTCGCCGACACCCTTCGGGCCGCCGGCGGCGTTCATGCCCTTGTAGGCGGCGACGATCGCGGCGATCAGGCCGAAGACCAGCGCCTTGGCCATCCCCTGCCAGAGGTCCGGCAGCTGGGCGAGCGCGGTGAAGCTGGCGAGGTACGCACCCGGCGTGCCGTCCTGCAGGACGACGTTGAAGACGTAGCCGCCGGCGACACCGACGACGCTGACCAGGCCGTTGAGGAAGACCGCGACGAGCATGCAGGCCAGCACGCGGGGCACGACGAGGCGCTGGATCGGGTCGATGCCCAGCACCATCATCGCGTCGAGCTCCTCGCGGATCTTGCGGGCACCGAGGTCCGCCGCGATGGCGGAGCCGCCGGCGCCGGCGATCAGCAGCGACGTGGCGATCGGGCCGGCCTCGCGGACGACCGCGAGGACCGCGGCCGAGCCGGTGAAGGACTGGGCGCCGAACTGCTTGATCAGGCCGCCGACCTGGAGCGCGATGACCGCGCCGAACGGGATCGCGACCAGCGCCGTCGGGACGATCGTCACCGACGCGATGAACCAGGCCTGCTGCAGGAACTCGCGGAGCTGGAAGGGTCGCCGGAACAGGCCACGGAACACGTCGAGGCCGAAGGCGAAGAGCTTGCCCGCGGTCCCGATGGGCGCCAGGACGCGCGAGGAGGTCAGGGTGGACATGCGCGCCGCCTAGCCGCCGACGGCCATCGTCATGTTGGGCTCGAACGAGCCGGGGGGCGGGGTCACGCCGTTCTCGCGGCACCACTCGCCGGGCGCGCGCTGGCTGCGGCGCGGGATGCCGTTGGACGGCTCCTGCTGCATCGGGATCGGCGGCAGCGGCGGCAGCTCCTGGTCCTTCTCGGCCTCGAGCTCGTCGGCGTCCTTCTCCTCGGACATGCCGATGGGGCCGACGCGCTGGGCGTTGAGGAACTGCCGGACGACCGGCTCCTCCGAGGACAGCAGCATCTCGCGGGGACCGAACATCGCCAGGTGCTTGTGGTAGAGCAGGCCGATGTTGTCCGGCACGGTGCGGGCGGTGTTGATGTCGTGGGTGACGATCAGGAACGTCGCGTCGATCTGCGCGTTGAGGTCGATGATCAGCTGGTTGAGGAACGCCGTACGCACCGGGTCGAGGCCGGAGTCGGGCTCGTCGAACAGCACGATCTCGGGGTCGAGCACCAGGGCTCGGGCCAGGCCGGCGCGCTTGCGCATGCCGCCGGAGATCTCGCCCGGGAGCTTGCCCTCGGCGCCGATGAGGCCGACGAGGTCCATCTTCTCCATGACGATGTCGCGGATCTCGGACTCGGACTTGCGGGTGTGCTCGCGCAGCGGGAAGGCGACGTTGTCGTAGAGCGTCATCGAGCCGAACATCGCGCCGTCCTGGAACAGCACGCCGAACAGCTTGCGGATCTCGTAGAGGTCACGCTCGGAGCAGGACGCGATGTCGGTGCCCTCGATCATGATGCTGCCGCGGTCGGGCTTGAGCAGGCCGATGAGGGTCTTGAGGAACACGGACTTGCCGGTGCCGGAAGGACCCAGCATCACGCAGATCTCGCCCGCGGGGACCGTCAGGCTGACGTCGCCCCAGATCAGCTGCTTGCCGAAGGACTTCGTCAGGCCCTCGACCTCGATCTCGACGCCCACGAGCGTCCCTCCCTCTGGTGTCCACGAGCCTGAGAGCGCGCCGCGTCGTCGACGAGGCCTACCGGCTCATTCGTTCCCTTCGCTACCAACGAGTAAACGGCGGGGAGGTTACGGTCGTCACAAGGTCAGACGCAAAGCCACACGAGCCCGGAGACGGCCACGCGGAGACCCACAGGCACGCAGAACGGCGGCCGCTCCCCGGGTGGGGAACGACCGCCGTTCTGGTCGTGCAGGTGCCCGCCGGAGCGGGCGTGAGGAGCCGGTCAGCGACCGGCAGGACTCACTTGACGGAGACGGTGGCGCCGGCGCCCTCGAGGGCGTCCTTGGCCTTGTCCGCGGCCTCCTTGTTGACCTTCTCCAGGACGGCCTTCGGAGCGGCCTCGACCAGCTCCTTGGCCTCCTTCAGGCCGAGGCTCGTGAGCGCACGGACCTCCTTGATGACGTTGATCTTCTTGTCACCAGCGGCCTCGAGGACGACGTCGAACTCGTCCTGCTCGGCCTCGGCCTCGGCAGCCGCGCCGGCGCCGCCGGCGGCGGGAGCCGCGGCGACCGCGACCGGGGCGGCGGCGGTGACGCCGAAGGTGTCCTCGAACTGCTTCACGAACTCGCTGAGCTCGAGGAGGGTCATCTCCTTGAAAGCGTCGAGCAGCTCGTCGGTGCTGAGCTTCGCCATGGTGGCGTTCCTTCCTTGTTCCTGGTCATGCTGGTCTGGGCGGGCGCCCGGACCGAACGTGTCGGTTTCGGTTACTCGGGCTCTCAGCCCTCGGTCGACTCGGTGGTCTCGTCGGCGGCCTCGGCCGGAGCCGGGGTCTCGTCGGCGGTCTCACCGGCGTCGGCGGTCGTCTCCGCCGTGTCCTCGGCTGCCGGGGCAGCCGCTGCCTCGTCGGCGGCGGCCGGCGTACCGGCACCACCCGCGAGGACGGACGGGTCCTGCTCGGCCTTCGCCTGCAGCGCACCCGCGAGACGGGCGGCCTGGGCGATCGGCGCGTTGAGCAGGTAGACGGCCTGGCTGAGGGACGCGAGCATGCCGCCCGCGAGCTTCGCGAGAAGCACCTCGCGCGACTCCAGGTCCGCCAGCTTGGCGATCTCCTTCGCGTCGAGGGGCTTGCCGTCGAGGACGCCCCCCTTGATCACGAGGGAGGGGTTTGCCTTGGCAAAGTCACGCAGCCCCTTGGCCGCCTCGACCACGTCGCCGTTGATGAAGGCGATGGCGGTCGGACCGGTGAGCAGGTCGTCGAATCCCTCGACGCCCGCCTCGGTCGCGGCGATCTTGGTGAGCGTGTTCTTGACCACGGCGTAGTCAGCGTTCTCGCCGAGGGCACGCCGCAGGTCCTGCAGCTGCTTCACGGAGAGACCGCGGTACTCGGTCAGCACGGCACCGGCGGACTCCTGGAACGACTCCACGAGCTCCGCAACGGCACCGGTCTTGTCTGGCCGCGCCATGGGTCTCCTTCCTTCTCACTCACAACTCTTCCGAGACCGGACGGCGAGAAGGGCCCATCAACGACGAACGCCCCGTGCAGGTGCACGGGGCGTCAGGGATCCGGGGCGCCCGCAGCTCTGGGAGCTCGGGCACGGCGGCCGCTCACACTTCTGTGTCACCTGCGCAGGCCGCCCGCGGAGCGGGACCTTCGATCAGCCTGTCCGGGCGAGCCCGGGCATGCCGACGACCGGCGGTCTCTGGTTTCAGGAGGGAACTGTACGGGGCCGTGGGACCGGTCACCAAATCGTGCTGGTCGGACGGAGCCACCCAATTGGGGCGAACGGCTGCCCCGGACCGCGTGTCGGTGCTTCCATTGTCGCGTGGATCTCACTCTCGAGAAGCTCAGCGGCGTCCTGGAGCAGGCCGACTACCGCGTCCGCGCCGGCTCGCACGCCGTGGCGCGGGTGTGGCCGACCGGCTTCGACATCCTCGACCTGAACCTCAGCGGCGGCTTCCGCTCGGGCGAGCTCGTGCTCGTCGGCGGGCCGCAGGGCCTGGGCAAGACCACCTGGGCGATGCAGGTGGCGCGCAACGTCGCGCGCTCCGGCCGCTCGGTCGTCATCTTCTCCTACGAGCACGACCTGCAGACCCTGCTGATCCGGCTCGTCGCGCTGGAGGCCGGCCTGCTCGGTCACCCCGAGGCGCCGACCATGAACCGGATCCGGCAGTCCTTCGAGTGCGCCGACGGCCTCACCGGCTCGCTCAGCGAGCGGCTCTCCGAGACAGACGGCGGCGCCAAGGCGCTCGACGTCGTACAGGAGTACGCCGACCGGCTCGTCATGCACCGCTCGTCCGGCGCGAAGACCGACCTCGACGCGATCAGGGAGGCCGTCGACAAGGTCGAGGCCGACACCGGCCAGCTGCCCCTGGTCATCGTCGACTACCTGCAGAAGGTGGCCGTCCCCGGCGTCTCCGACGAGACCGACCGGATCACGATGGTCGTCGAGGGCCTCAAGGACCTCGCGCTCGACCGCGACGTACCGATCCTCGCCGTCGTGGCCGCCGACAAGGAGGGCATCCAGTCCGGCAAGCGGCTGCGGGTGAACAACCTGCGCGGCTCCTCGGCGCTCGCCTACGAGGCCGACACCGTGCTGCTGCTCAACGACAAGTACGACGTCGTCGCCCGGCACCACCTGGTCTACAACGTCGGCAACGTCGAGCGGTTCAAGCACTGGGCGGTGCTGACCGTCGAGAAGCACCGGAACGGCCAGGCGGGCATCGACATGGAGTTCTTCAAGCGGTTCGAGCACAGCCGGTTCGACACCGAGGGCCGGATCGTGACCGAGCAGCTCACCGACGAGCGGGTGTTCGTCGAGTAGGAGCTGAGGGGCGGCGTCGGCGCTCGTGGTGGGATGCCGGGCATGCCCGTGCGACACCTCTACCTCACCCGGCACGCCGAACCCGACGCCCACGGCGGGCTGACCGAGCGGGGTGTCCGGCAGGCCGTGCGTCTGGGGCAGCGCATGTCCGCCGTACCGCTGACCTCGGTGCTGCACGGCCCGTTGCCCCGCGCGGCGGAGACCGCGCGTGTTGTTGCGGGGCAGTTCGCGAGTCAGGTGCCCGTCACCGAGCGCGACGCTGTCGGCGACTACGTCCCGCATGTACCCACCGCCGATCAGGTCGACCCGGAGTTCCGCGCCGAGGCGCTGGCATTCCTTGCCGACGTGACGACCGGCGAAGCAGCACGCGGGGCGGCCCTGGCGGCCGAGGCCGTCCGGCTGCTGACCGGTCCGGAGCAGGGCGAGGAGGGCATCCACCAGCTGGTGGTGACTCACGCGTTCACCATCGGGTGGCTGGTTCGCCACGCGTGCGGTGCTCCGCCGTGGCGCTGGCTGGGGCTCGACCACGGCCACGCCGCTCTGACGGTACTTCGGTACTCCACGGACCGGCCCCCGACCGTGGTGGTGTTCAACGACATGTCGCACCTGCCCGACGAGCTGCGGTGGACGGGCTTTCCGCCTGGCATGACGCTCTAACCCACGTCCACCCGACTCATCGGGCGCACGCTCCGCCCGGCGGAACGCCCCCTGAACTCATCTGCGAGAACCTTTGTGGACAGGACGCGTAGCGCCCGGAAAGTGTCGGTGCTCGGTGGTCGAATGAGTCATGGCAGCGCACCCGGCACCCGAGCAGGCGGACTCCCCCGCCGGAGTGCTGGCTGCGGTCCGCGCGGCGCGCGAGGGGGCTGACCGTGAGGAAGCCCGGATCCTGGCGCTGGCTGCCGAGTGGGCGGCGATGCACGCTCCCGATGGTCTCGATCCGCTGGGCATGGAGCGGTCGACGCTCGTTGCTGGGGCAGGGACGCCGCCGGTCGGTGAGTTCTGTGTCGCCGAGCTGGCCGCCGCGCTCCGGATCTCCACGGACGCCGGCCGGTC
>NZ_SDPU01000006.1 GCF_004168035.1 Nocardioides iriomotensis
GTTGCTCGCCGAGGCGGTCGAGCTGGCCCACCGGCTACCGCAGACGTGGTCACGGGTCCGTGCCGGTGATCTGCCCGCGTGGCGGGCCCGGCGGGTCGCCCGCGCGACGATCGTCCTGTCCCGGGAGGGCGCCGGGTACGTGGACCGGCACGTCGCGCCGTTCGCCCACCGGGTCGGGCTCGCGCAGCTGGACCGGCTGGTCGAGGAGGCGCTGGTCCGGTTCGAGCCCGACCTCGCCGACGCCCGA
>NZ_SDPU01000007.1 GCF_004168035.1 Nocardioides iriomotensis
CGAGCTCGCCCGCGGCACCGACCCGACCCTCGACCTGGCCAAGCCCATGAACGGTCACGGCCGCGAGGTCGTGCTCAACGTCCACGTCACGCCGGACGCGATCACCGACCAGCCAGGCACCCATCTCGCGCGGGTGGACAACACCCGTTCCTTCGTCGACGCCGACCAGGTCCGCACCTGGTGCGGCACCCCCGGCACCACCATCACCGTCCGGCCGGTGCTCGACCTGGCCGAGCACCTGTCCGGCACCGCCTACGAGACCCCCGACCGGCTCGCCGAGCAAGCCACCCACGTCGACGGCACCTGCGTCTTCCCGTGGTGCTCGCGACCCGCGCGGTCGGCCGACTGCGACCACGTCCAGCCCCATGCCGAGGGCGGCCCCACCTGCTCCTGCAACATCGCCCGCCTCTGCCGCCGACACCACCGCCTCAAGACCCACACCGCCTGGCGCTACGAGGCCCTCGAGCGCGGCAGCTACCTGTGGACCAGCCCGCACGGACTCAGCTTCCTCCGCGACCGCACCGGCACGATCGACGTCACCGGACCCGCGAGTCCCGATGATCGCGCTGGTCCCGGCCGACCCGCAGGCGGACACCTCCTGCTCGTTCCCGACCCGTAGCGACCGTGGTCCGGCACGACCCCTGCCGATCTGCTCACTTCTTCTACGCCGTCCGTCCGATGCTCGCCGCCGCGCGCCCGTAGTTCTGTTGGTTGGTGCGTAGCTCGGTGGGGAGCAACTCCGGGATGCCGACGCGAGCAGGGTGGCGCCGGCTGGTCTCGGCTGTCGTCGCTCTCAGCGCCTTCGGCCTCGCGATCAACACGGCCACCAGTGGCGGGGCGCACGGGCACGTGCCCTCGTGCGGCGGCCACCTCCCCGCGTTCCCCGGTGCCGAGGGCTACGGCTGCGCGACGCCGGGCGGGCGGGGCGGACGCGTGGTCACGGTCTCGAACCTCGACGACTCCGGGCCCGGGAGCCTGCGGCGGGCCCTCGAGTCCCCCGGCCGGCGGTTCGTGGTCTTCGCCGTGTCCGGCACGATCGACGTGAGCTCGCAGATCATCGTCGACGACCCGTACGTCACCGTCGCCGGCCAGACCGCTCCCGGAGGCGGGATCACGCTCCGGGCGGGGCCCGGCAACGTGAGCGGACTGGTGGACGTGCGCACCCACGACGTGGTGATCAGGTTCCTCCGCTTCCGCGCGGGTGCACCGGACGGCGTGTCCGGCGAGAACCTCGACGGGCTCAACATCTGGGAGCAGGGCAGCCACGACATTGTCATCGACCACAACTCGTTCAGCTGGGCGGTCGACGAGAACGTGAGCACCTGGGACGACGCCCGCGACATCACGTTCTCCTGGAACATCATCGCCGAGGGGCTCCGGTACGCCACCCATCCCGAGGGCGAGCACAGCAAGGGCCTGCTGGTCAGCGGCGACGCGACGCGCAACATGAGCGTCCACCACAACCTGTTCGCCGACAACACCGCCCGCAACCCGCAGATCAGCGCCCCGGGGAAGGTCCAGGTCGTCAACAACGTCGTGTTCAACTACGTCGACTCGGCGCTGCAGACCTCGAACGCGCACGGGTCCCCGCACGTCGACATCGTGGGCAACTACTTCATCGCGGGGCCGGACAGCGACCCCGACCGGTACGAGATCGACGGCTACCCCGAGGGGCCCCAGGACACGTGGAGCATCCACCTGGAAGGCAACGTCGGTCCGCACAGCCGGACCATCGGCTCGCAGCGTGACCTGGTCACCCCGGAGGACCGCAACCTGATCGTGGACACCGCCCCACCCGGGCTCCCGACCATCACGACGGTCCGGGCCGAGCAGGCGTACGACGAGGTCCTGGCCCACGCCGGCGCGCGGGTCCCCTACCTGGACTCGGTCGACGCGCAGGTCATCGAGGACGTGCGCCAGGGCCGGGGCCGGATGGTCGACGACCCCTCCGACGTCGGCGGGTGGCCGTCGCTGCCGGCCGGGAAGCCGCGTCCCGACCAGGACCGGGACGGCATGCCCGACACCTGGGAGGCGAACGCCGGGCTGTCGGCCCAGCGCAACGACAGCGGAGGGGACGTCGACGGTGACGGCTACACCAACGTCGAGGAGTACGCCAACGCTCTCGTCAGGTCGGTCGCCCCGCAGGACGCGGACCTGCCGCAGCCCCCGGCGCGGTGAGCAGGTACGACGAAGGCCCCCTCCAACAGGAGGGGGCCTTCGGCGCTGCGGGGGGAAGCGAGGGTCAGTCCTCGTCCTCGACCGCGACGTTGCGGGTCTTGTTCGGGTCGACCTGGACACCGGGGCCCATGGTCGTCGACATCGTGACCTTCTTCAGGTAGCGGCCCTTGGAGCTGGCCGGCTTGAGCCGGAGCACCTCCTCGAGCGCCGCGGCGTAGTTCTCGGCCAGCTGGGCCTCGGAGAACGACGCCTTGCCGATGATGAAGTGCAGGTTGGCGTGCCGGTCGACGCGGAACTCGATCTTGCCGCCCTTGATGTCGGTGACGGCCTTGGCCACGTCGGGGGTGACGGTGCCGGTCTTCGGGTTCGGCATGAGGCCGCGGGGGCCGAGCACGCGGCCGAGGCGGCCGACCTTGCCCATCATGTCGGGGGTCGCGACGACGGCGTCGAAGTCGAGCCAGCCACCGCTCACCTTGTCGATGAGCTCGTCGCCACCGACGATGTCGGCGCCGGCCTCGCGGGCGGCGTCAGCCTTGTCGGCGTTGGCGAACACGAGGACCCGGGCGGTCTTGCCGGTGCCGTGCGGGAGGTTGACGGTGCCGCGGACCATCTGGTCGGCCTTGCGCGGGTCGACACCCAGGCGCATGGCGACGTCGACGGTCTCGTCGAACTTCTTCTTGCTGCCCGCCTTGGCCAGCTTGATGGCCTCGAGCGGGGAGTACAGCGCGTCCTTGTCGAACTGCTCGGACGCGGCGCGGTAGGTCTTGCTGCGCTGCATGGTCTGGTTCCTTTGCTTGTGTTCCAGGTGTGGTGCGGACCAGCGCGGTCCTTCCACAGTTGCGTCGGAGTACGTCGGTGGTCGACAGGGTCGACCACCGAGGGACTACTCCGTGGTGACGCCCATCGACCGGGCGGTGCCCTCCACGATCTTCATCGCGGCGTCGATGTCGTTGGCGTTGAGGTCGGGGAGCTTCGTCGTCGCGATCTCGCGCACCTGGTCCTTGGTCAGCTTGCCGACCTTGTCCTTGTGCGGGACGCCCGAGCCCTTCGCGAGACCGGCCGCCTTCTTGATCAGCTCAGCCGCCGGCGGCGTCTTCGTGATGAAGGTGAACGAGCGGTCCTCGTAGATGGTGATCTCGACGGGGATGACGTTGCCCCGCATGGCCTCGGTCTGCGCGTTGTAGGCCTTGCAGAACTCCATGATGTTCACGCCGTGGGGACCGAGCGCGGTACCCACCGGCGGAGCAGGAGTGGCCGCCCCGGCCTGCAGCTGCACCTTGACGAGCGCTGCGATCTTCTTCTTGGGAGGCATTGCTTTTCTCTTTCTCTCGTGTGGTCCTGACGGGGGCTAGCCCCCTGCCACGTCGTGCCAGCGGGTCCTCGCGGGCGAGGACCCGAGCCTCAGACCTTCTGGATCTGGTTGAAGCTCAGCTCGACCGGGGTCTCCCGGCCGAAGATCTCGACGAGGGCCTTGACCCTCTGGGACTCGGCGTTGATCTCGGTGATCGTCGCGTGCAGCGTGGCGAACGGGCCGTCGACCACCATGACCGAGTCGGACACGTCGAAGTCGGCGACCTCGACCTTCTTCTTGGTCGCGGTGGTGCCGCCGGCCGGGGCACCGCCCTGCTCGGCAGCCGCGGCCTCGACCTCGGCCGCGATGGCCGGGGCGAGCATGCTCTCGACCTCGTCGAGGCTCAGCGGCACCGGCTGGTGGCTGTGGCCGACGAAGCCCGTCACCGACGGGGTGTGGCGCACGGCCGACCAGGACTCGTCGGTGAGGTCCATCCGGACCAGGACGTAGCCGGGGAGCACGGTGCGCTTGACCAGCTTGCGCTGGCCGTTCTTGATCTCCGCGACCTCCTCGGTCGGGACGATCACCTCGTGGATGTAGTCCTCCATGTTGAGGGAGGTGATGCGGTTCTCGAGGTTGGCCTTCACCCGGTTCTCCATGCCGGAGTAGGTGTGGACCACGAACCAGTCGCCGGGCTTGGAGCGCAGCGACTCGCGGAACTCCTCGAGCGGGTCGGCGGCCGGCGCGTCGATCTCATCGGCGGCGTCGATCTCGTCAGCGGCGTCGGCGGCCTCGTCGACCTCGGCGGCGATCTCGTCCGCCGCGTCGGACTCGGCGGTCTCGGCGTCCTCGGCCGGGCCGTCGCTGAGCTCGTCGGCGTCGTCGCCGAGAACCTCGGTGGCCTCGTCGGCCGGCGAGGCGTCGAGCTCGTCGGTGGCAGCCTCGTCGACCTCGACGGCCGCGGGCTCCTCGACGCCCTCAGCGGCGTCGACGGACTCGGCGGACTCGGCGGTCGGCTGCTCGTCGTACGACTGCGACACGGTTATCCATTCACCTTCACTGTTGAAGAACTGCGGGTTGCCCGGCGGCCGGGACCCGGCCTGCGGATCAGCCGAAGACGGCGAAGATCAGCTTTCCGAAGCCCAGGTCGAGCAGGGACACGACCGTCATGACCACGGCCACGAAGACCAGGACCACGATGAAGTACGTGACCAGCTGCTCCTGCGTCGGCCAGACGACCTTGCGGAGCTCGGCCACGACCTGCCGGTAGAAGGTGGCAGGGCTGGTGCGCCTGTCGCGCGACTGGCTGCCGCCAGACGTCGACACCGAACGGCTGTCCGCCACTGCTCTGCCTCTCCACTCGACTTCCACTCGACCACAGGTCGGGTCGTCTCCGACTCCGCTCCTCGCAGGGCACGAGGGACTTGAACCCCCAACCTTCGGTTTTGGAGACCGATGCTCTGCCAGTTGAGCTAGTGCCCTACAGGGGTCCTCATCCGTGCCCTCAGCCCCGCCGCGTGGCGCGCCGGCAGGGTGCGCTTCCGCGGATCGTGGGCATGACAGTCAAGGGTGAGATCCACCAACGGTGAAGTGTACGGGGAAGGCCGAAGGGAAGTCGAACCGAGCGATCCGGCCCGGCGACCACGGGCCAGAACCCGGGTGCCGCCGCGACGGCCCGAGTGGAACGATAGGCGCATGAGCGCATCGACCGACGCCGCACGCCCCGCCACCAGCCGCCGGATCTCCGCCCGGGTCGGCGGTATCGCAGAGTCCGCCACGCTGGCGGTCGACTCGAAGGCCAAGGCGCTCAAGGCGGCCGGGCGGCCGGTGGTCGGCTTCGGCGCCGGCGAGCCGGACTTCCCGACGCCGGACTACATCGTCGAGGCCGCCGTCGAGGCCTGCCGGGTCCCCGCGAACCACCGCTACACCCCCGCCGGAGGGCTCCCCGAGCTCAAGAAGGCGATCGCGGAGAAGACGCTGCGCGACACCGGGTACGCCGTCGAGCCGGCCCAGGTGCTGGTGACCAACGGCGGCAAGCAGGCCATCTACGAGGCCTTCGCCACCCTGCTCGACCCGGGCGACGAGGTGATCCTGCCGGCGCCGTACTGGACCACCTACCCGGAGGCGATCCGCCTCGCCGGCGGCGTGCCGGTCGAGGTGCTCGCCGACGAGACCCAGGACTACAAGGTCACCGTCGACCAGCTCGAGGAGGCGCGCACCGACCGGACCAAGGTGCTGCTGTTCAACTCGCCGTCGAACCCGACCGGCGCCGTCTACGACCGCGCCGAGACCGAGGCCATCGGGCGCTGGGCCCTCGACAACGACCTGTGGGTGCTCACCGACGAGATCTACGAGCACCTCACCTACGACGGTGCCGAGGCGCCGTCGCTGCCGGTCGTCGTGCCCGAGCTCGCGGACACCTGCGTCGTGGTCAACGGCGTCGCCAAGACCTACGCCATGACCGGCTGGCGCGTCGGCTGGGTGATCGCCCCGCAGGACGTCGTCAAGGCGGCGACCAACCTCCAGTCGCACGCGACGTCCAACGTCACCAACGTCGCCCAGCGGGCCGCGATCGCCGCGGTGTCGGGCGACCTGGCCGCCGTGGGGACGATGAAGGAGGCGTTCGACCGGCGCCGCCGCACGATCGTGTCGATGCTCAACGAGATCGACGGCGTGGTCTGCCCGGAGCCCAAGGGCGCGTTCTACGCCTTCCCGTCGGTGAAGGGGCTGCTGGGCCGAACCTTCGACGGGGTCACCCCGACGACGTCGGCCGAGCTCGCCGAGCTGATGCTCGACAAGGCCGAGGTGGCCGCGGTGCCGGGTGAGGCGTTCGGGGCGCCGGGCTACCTGCGCTTCTCCTACGCGCTCGGCGACGAGGACCTGGTCGAGGGGATCACCCGGCTCCAGAAGCTGTTCGCCTGACCCGCGTGGGGGACTCGGGAGGCGGCCGCCCGGTCGCCACGCTACCCAAGGCGCACCTGCACCTGCACTTCACCGGTTCGATGCGGCACGGCACGCTGCTCGAGCTGGCCGAGCGCGACGGCATCCTGCTGCCCGACGCCCTGGTCGAGGACTGGCCGCCGCAGCTGTCGGCGGCCGACGAGAAGGGCTGGTTCCGCTTCCAGAGGCTGTACGACGTCGCGCGGTCCGTGCTGCGCACCGAGGACGACGTGCGCCGGCTGGTGCGCGAGGCCGCCGAGGACGACGTCGCCGACGGCGGGCGCTGGCTGGAGATCCAGGTGGACCCCAGCGGCTACGCCGCGCGCTTCGGGGGCATCACCGCCTTCACCGACCTGGTGCTCGACGCGGTGCGCGACGCCTCGGCCCGCACCGGGCTGGGCATGGCCGTGGTGATCGCGGCGAACCGCACCCGGCACCCGCTCGACGCGCGCACGCTGGCCCGGCTCGCGGCGCAGTACGTCGGCCGCGGCGTGGTGGGCTTCGGCCTCTCCAACGACGAGCGCCGCGGCACGACCACGGAGTTCGCGCCGGCCTTCCGGATCGCCGAGCGTGCCGGCCTGATGCTGGCGCCGCACGGCGGCGAGCTGCTCGGGCCCGAGCACGTGCGGACCTGCCTCGACGCCCTGGGCGCCGACCGGCTCGGCCACGGCGTGCGGGTCGCGGAGGACCCGGCCCTGCTCGACCGCGTCGTGGCGAGCGGCGTACCCCTGGAGGTGTGCCCGGTGTCCAACGTGGCGCTGGGCGTCTACAGCGACCTGACCTCGGTGCCGCTGCCCAGCCTGCTGGAGGCGGGCGCGACCGTCGCGCTGGGCGCCGACGACCCGCTGCTGTTCGGGTCGCGGCTTGCCGGGCAGTACGCCACCATGCGGGCCGCCCACGACCTCGACGACTGCACGCTGGCCGAGCTGGCGCGGATGTCGGTGCGCGCGTCGCGGGCGCCGGACGGCCTGAAGGCCGAGGTGCTGCGCGACGTGGACGCGTGGTTGGCAGAATCACCCGTATGACGACACCTCCGGGCGACGAGCAGCCCGAGCCCCAGCCGGGCGAGCCGGGTCAGCCGGGCCAGCCGGGTCCGCCGGGCCAGCAGCCGGACCCCACCCAGCCGCTCGGTTACTGGGAGCAGCAGGCGCAGGGCCCGCAGGGCCCGCCCCCGGGCCAGCAGCCGCCGCCGTCGTCGGGCTACCAGTACCCGCCGCAGCAGCCGTACGGCCCGCCGCCGCAGGGCTACGCGCAGCAGGGCTACGGGCAGCCGCCGTACCGGCCCGCCGACCACCCGCGCGCGACCACGGCTCTCGTGCTCGGCCTGGTCGCGATCGTGGGCGGCCTGACCTGCGGCCTGCCGCTGGTGGTCGGTCCGTGGGCGTGGGTGTTCGGCCGCGGCGCGGTGCGTGACATCGACCGCGAGCCGCAGCGGTACGGCGGTCGCGGGATGGCCATGGCCGGCTACGTCATGGGCGTGATCGCCACGATCCTGCTGGTCCTGGGCATCTTGGCGTTCATCGCGGTCCTGCTGTTCGCGGTCGCGATGCCGAGCGGCAGCTTCTCCGAGAGCGGCGTCCGGGCCTGACGTCGATCAGGCAGACGGCACGGGCAGGTCGCACCCGACCAGCACCGGCTCGTTGACCAGCCAGACCCCGAACCTCGCGAGCACACCCCGCTGCACCTCGCCGGCGAGGGCGAGCAGGTCGGCGGTCGCGGCGTCGCCCCGGTTGGTCAGCGCCAGCGTGTGCTTGGTCGACAGCGAGACCCGGTCGTTGCCGTAGCCCTTGCCGAACCCGGCGTGCTCGATCAGCCAGGCGGCGCCGGTCTTGACGGTGCCGTCCGGCTGCTCCCACGCGGGGGCCCCCTCCGGCAGGTCGGCCGGGTCGACGAACGGGTTGGTGAAGAACGAGCCGGCGCTCCAGGTGTCGTGGTCGTCGGCGTCGAGCACCATGCCCTTGCCGCGGCGCAGGCCGAGCACGGCCTCGCGGACGTCGCGCGCCGGCGCTCGTCCGCCCGGCTCGACGCCGAGGGTGCGGGCGAGCTCGGCGTAGCGCACCGGGGCCCCGAGGTCGCCGAGCGGGAGCTGGAAGGTGACCTCGAGGACGACGTACCGGCCGGGGTCCTGCTTGAACCGGCTGGTGCGGTACCCGAAGCCGCAGTCGGCCGCGAAGAACGTCTTGTAGGCCGACGCCACCCGGTCCCAGCAGCGCACGGACGCGACCGTGTCGGCGACCTCCTGTCCATACGCGCCGACGTTCTGGATGGGCGTCGCACCGGTCGAGCCGGGGATGCCGGAGAGCGCCTCGACGCCGATCCAGCGGTCCTCGACGGCGCGGGCGACGACGTCGTCCCAGACCTCGCCGGCCTGCACGGTGACGAACGCGCCGCCGCAGGTGTCACCGGCGACGGAGATGCCGCGGCTCGCGACCTCGACGACGGTGCCGTCGAAGCCCTCGTCGGCCACGACGAGGTTGCTGCCGCCGGCGAGCACCAGCACCGGGGTGCCGGCCTCGTCGGCGGTGCGGACCGCCTCGACGAGCGCGTCCCCGGTGGTGGCGGTGACCCAGTCGCGGGCCGGGCCGCCCAGCCGCAGGGTGGTGTGGTCCTTCAGCTCGGGCACGTCAGGCTTCCAGGACGGCCTTCGGTGCCCCCAGCACCTTGTCGTCGCCGCAGGTGACCTCGAGCGCGACCTGCACGCCCGCGTCGGTGACCTGCTTGACCGTGCCGTTGACGCGCACGACCACGCCCTCGTCGTCGTCGGGGACGACGACGGGCTTGGTGAACTTGCAGGACAGCTCGCGCACCTTGCCGGTGCCGCCGGCCCAGGTGTCGAGGGCGCGGGCGGCGAGCGCCATGGTGTACATCCCGTGCGCGATCACGCCGGGCAGGCCGACGGAGGTGGCCACGCGCTGGGACCAGTGGATCGGGTTGCGGTCGCCGCTGGCGCCGGCGTAGCGGACCAGGTCGGCGCGGGTGACGGTGTAGGCCTGCTCGGGCAGGACGTCGCCGGTCTGCATCAGGCCTCGCCCCCGGTGTCGTCGTTGTCGTCGGAGGGGCCGCGGTGCACCAGCGTCGCGAACGCCGTGCACACGGGCTTGCCGTCGGCGTCGGTGATCTCGCTGCGGGTGCCGATGATGTCGGCGCCGCCGATCTGGCGGAGGGTGTCGACGGTCAGCTCGGCGGTCAGCTCGTCACCGACCACGACGGGCCGGGTGTAGCTGAACCGCTGCTCCCCGTGCACCACCCGGTGCAGCGCGATACCGACCTCGGGGTCCTCCATCAGCCCGGTCATCGCGCCGAACGCGACGACGATCGGGAACGTCGCCGGCGCCGCCCCTCCGTCGTACGACGAACCGGTGGCGGCCGCGAACTCGCGGACCCGCTCCTCGGTCACGGTGTAGGCAGCCGTCGGCGGGAAGGTCCGGCCGGCGAGCGTGGGGTCGACTGGCATGGCGACCACGTTATCGGGGGCACCCGCCGCAACGCGAAGGAGCGGCACCCCCGAAGGGATGCCGCTCCTCGACGGTGCGGTGGTCGGTGTGACCGACGACTCAGCGGGTCTCGCGGTGCGCGGTGTGCTTGCGGCAGCGCGGGCAGAACTTGCTCAGCTCCATGCGGTCCGGGTCGTTGCGGCGGTTCTTCTTGGTGATGTAGTTGCGTTCCTTGCACTCCGTGCAGGCCAAGGTGATCTTGGGGCGAACGTCTGAGCTCTTGCTGGCCACGGTGTGCCTCTTCTTCGGATCGACTGCTGCTGATGTCTCTGTTGGTAGCGGGGGCGGGACTCGAACCCGCGACACCACGATTATGAGCCGTGTGCTCTAACCACCTGAGCTACCCCGCCACAGGGACGGGCACCGCGCAGGCCTCGGCTCACGCGACTTCCTACCCAGAGCCCCTTTACGGAATCGAACCGTAGACCTTCTCCTTACCATGGAGACGCTCTGCCGACTGAGCTAAAGGGGCAACGCCGGAAGAGAATACACAGGCCTCACGGGGAACATGAAATCGTGTCACCGGTGACCGCTTTCTACCTCCAGGACGGCCCCGACCGCTTCCTCTCCCAGCCGTCGACGGCGGGCCCGTGGGGCCCCGACAGCCAGCACGGCGGACCGCCCGCGGCGCTGCTCGGCCGGGCGATCGAGGGGCTGGTCCCGGACGGCTCGCGGACCGTGGGCCGGGTCACGATCGAGCTGCTCGGGCCGGTGCCCGTCGGACCGCTGCGGGTCTCCGCGACGGAGGTCCGGCCGGGCCGGTCGGTGTCGCTGGTCGAGGCCACGCTGTACGACGAGCAGCGGGACCGGCCGGTGGCCCGCGCGGCCGCGTGGCTGTTCCCGGCCACCGAGGACGGGCCGGGCAAGGTCGTCCCGCTGCCGCACGGCCCGGCCGACGGCGAGGAGAAGCCGCGGCCGGCGAGCTGGTCGGGCGGCTACCTCGACGCCGTCGAGTGGCGGTGGATCGTCGGGTCGGTCGGCGAGCCCGGTCCCGGTGTGGTGTGGATGCGCCCGCCGTCCGAGCTGGTCGCCGGCGAGCCGATCAGCCCGCTGCAGCGGCTGCTGGCCTGCGTGGACTCGGCGTCCGGGGCGTCGGCGTGCCTGGACCCGGCCGACTGGGGCTTCCTCAACACCGAGCTCACCGTGCACGTGCTGCGGCCGCCGGTGGGCGACTGGGTCTGCCTGGACGCGACCACGACGCTCGGCACCGGGTCGGTCGGCCTGGCCACGTCGTCGGTGCACGACGAGCTCGGGCTGGTCGCGCGCAGCGCCCAGGCGCTGCTCGTCGTGGCGCGGCGCTCCTAGTAGGTCCAGGTGGCGACGGCGTAGAGCACGCCGTAGGGGTCGTCGGCGTGCGACACCTCGGTGCGGGCCGGGTGGCCGAGCCGGGCGAGCAGGCGGAACGACCCGCGGCCCTCGACCATCAGCTCCCGGGCCAGGTCGACGTCGAGAGCCGTGAGGGCGGTCGCGTCCCCCTCGCGCAGCGCGCGCAGCACGGCGTCGTCGAAGCCGAACGCCCGCTCGTCGAGCATGCCGGGGCCCTTGTCGAGGCGGCGCGCGCTGCCCTCGGCCATCAGCAGCAGCACCTCGCGACCGGGCCGTGCGGCGAGCTCGTCGGCCAGCCCGGCCAGGTCGGCGTCGGCGGCGTCGGGCGGCAGGGCGCGCAGCGCGGCCGGACCGGTCCAGCCGGCCTCGTCCAGCAGGCGGCGGCCGACGCCCAGCGCCTGGGGCAGCCCGGGGCCGGTGCGGGCGGACGTCGTACCGAAGCGGCGGACGTCGACGGGTGCGCCCTCGTCGAAGCCGGGCTCGGCCGGGCCGACCACGACGACACCGTCGGGGGCCGTCGCGAGGGCGGCGGACAGCGCGGCGGAGCAGGCGGCGCGCAGGTCGGCCACGGGGTCGGCGATCCCGCCGAGCTCGCGCAGCAGCAGCGGCGGGTGCGGGACGACGACGGCGGTGGAGATCGTCATGCCAGGCCTCGCACGACGCGGGCGGGCGGCCGGTCGCCCTTGATCGAGGCGACCATGTCGAGCACCTGGCGGGTCTCGGCGACCTCGTGCACCCGGTACACCTGGGCGCCGTGCCACGCGCTGACCGCCGTCGCGGCGAGGGTGCCGACGACGCGCTCGCCGACGGGCCGGTCGAGCGTCTCCCCCACGAAGTCCTTGTTGGACAGGGACACCAGCACGGGCCAGCCGGTCGCGGCCATCTCGTCCAGGCGGCGAGTCAGCTCGAGCGAGTGCCAGGTGTTCTTGTCGAAGTCGTGCGCCGGGTCGATGAGGATGCTGCGCCGGTCGACGCCCAGGGACAGCGCGCGCTCGGCTAGCGCGACGGTGTCGTGGATGGCGCTCGCCACCACGTCGTCGTACGACGGACGGTGCGGCGGCGTGCGCGGGACCGCGCCGTTGGTGTGGGTGCAGACGATCGCGGTGCCGGTCGCGGCCGCCACCTCCGCCAGCCGCGGGTCGTGCCCTCCCCACGCGTCGTTGAGCACGTCGGCGCCGGCGGCGACGACCTCCTCGGCCACGTCGGCCCGCCAGGTGTCCACGCTGACCACCAGGTCCGGGAACTCCGCGCGGACCTTCGCCACGAACGGCGCCGTGCGGCGGATCTCCTCCGCGGCGTCGACCACCTCTCCCGGGCCGGCCTTCACGCCGCCGATGTCGACGAGGTCGGCGCCCTCGGCGACGACCTGGCGTACCCGGTCGAGGGCGCGCTCCTCCTCCCAGGTGGCGCCGTTGTCGTAGAAGGAGTCGCGGGTGCGGTTGACGATCGCCATCACGAGGAGGGCGGTGTCGTCGAACTCGCCGCGTCCGAGCTTGAGCACGCCCGCGACAGTACCGGCGGGTCCACGGCGCGCGGGACACGAGGGACTAGTCCCAAATGAGGAGGACAAAGCCGGGCCGACAGTGCATATTTTCAGTCACGGGGTCATCGGGGGCCACCGCAGGAACACGTCCGGACTCACCCTGTCCCGGCCGTACATCTTTCGGAGGCATCACATGAAGTCTGCTTACAAGGTCCTCGCCTACCTCATCGCGGCCCTGGTCGTGGTGCAGTCCGCCGCCATGGTCTTCGCCGTCGCCGGGCTGGGCATCTGGGTCGAGGAGGGCGGCGTGCTCGACGCCGCGACGATGGAGAGCGAGCCCACCTTCACCGGGGCGCTCGGGTTCATGATCCACGGCATGAACGGGATGATGCTGATCCCGCTGGTCGCCGTCGCGCTGCTGGTCGTGTCGTTCTTCGCGAAGGTGCCCGGTGGCGTCCGCAACGCGGCCGTCGTGCTCGGGCTCGTCGTGCTGCAGGTCGCGCTCGGCCTGTTCGGTCACGAGAACGCCTACATCGGCATGCTGCACGGCGTGAACGCGCTCGTGCTGTTCGCCGCCGCCCTGTTCAGCGGTCGCGCGGCCGCCAAGGCGGACTCGATGGCGGCACCGCGCACCGCCGCGACGGTCTGACCGCTCGCGCAGCACACGAGAGCGAAACGGCGGGGCAGATGAGCAGGAGTCGACTTCGGCTGTTGCTCGCCTGCCTCGCCGCGCTCGCGATCGTCATCCCCCTGGCCTGGATGTGGCAGGCCAGCCTCGTGCCCGCGACGTACTCCGTCATGGACATGGGCACGCTCGACTACGGCGGCGGGCCGGAGCCAGCGGCCGGCGCCATGGACCACGGGTCCTCGGGCGACATGGGCGACATGGGCGACATGGGCGACATGGACATGGCCGGGATGGAGCACGGCGCCACCACCAGCGTCGCGGACCTGGTCACGAAAGCCGACGGGCCGCCGGACGTCGCGGTCGACCTGGTCGCCGCCCAGGGCGAGGTGACGCTCGCGTCCGGCCGGAAGGTCCCTGGCTACACGCTCAACGGCACGTCACCGGGCCCGCAGATCGACGCCCGGCAGGGCGACCTCGTCGAGGTCACGGTCCGCAACGAGTCCGTCACCGACGGCATGACCCTGCACTGGCACGGCGTCGACGTGCCGAACGCCGATGACGGGGTCGCGGGCGTCACCCAGGACGCCGTCGCGGTCGGCGAGGAGCACACCTACCGCTTCGTCGCCGAGCAGGCGGGGACCTACTGGTACCACTCCCACCAGGTCTCGCACGAGCAGGTCATCGGCGGCCTCTTCGGCGCGCTGGTCGTGCACCCGGCCCGGGGCTCCAGGAACGCGGCCGACAGCGACACCGTCGAGGCCATGGCCGTCGCGCACACGTACTCCGGCACCCGCACGCTGAACGGCGAGGAGGGCGACGTGCCCTTCGTGGCCGAGCCCGGCCAACGCGTCCGGGTCCGCGTGGTCAACACCGACAACGGGCCGACGCAGGTGTGGGCGGGCGGTCCGTACGTCGTCCGCGCCGTCGACGGCTACGACCTCGTCGAGCCCACCCCGGTGACCGACCGGAGCGTCACGCTGACCGGGGGCGCGCGGCTCGACATCGAGGTGGCGGTGCCCGACGACGGGTCGGCGGTCCGGCTGCACGTCGGCGGCGCGACCGCCCTCGTGCTCGGCCCCGAGGGCTCGGTGGCGCCCGAGGTCACGCAGCCGACCGAGAAGCTCGACCTGCTCTCCTACGGCTCCCCCGCCGACCTGCCGTTCGACGTCTCCGACCCGGATCGGACGTTCGACTACGACATCGGCCGCCGTCCGGGGTTCCTCGACGGCCGGCCCGGCCTGTGGTGGACGGTGAACGGGAAGATGTTCCCCGACGTGCCGATGTACGTCGTGCGCGAGGGCGACGTCGTGGTGATGCGGATCCACAACGGCACCAGCGAGGACCACCCGATGCACCTGCACGGCCACCACGCCGTCGTGCTCAGCCGCGACGGGGTCGCCGCCACCGGCAGCCCGTGGTGGGTCGACTCGCTGGCCGTCGACCCCGACGAGACCTACGAGATCGCGTTCGTCGCCGACAACCCCGGCCTCTGGATGGACCACTGCCACAACCTCCCGCACGCCAAGGAGGGGCTGGTCGCCCACCTGATGTACGAGGGCGTCGACACGCCGTACCGCGTGGGCGGGGCCCTGGAGAACCAGCCCGAGTAGCCGGACGGCCAGACCTTCCGGATTCGCCGGACACGGGTCGCGGCCGGAGCTACAAATGAGCTCCACCCCCTTCTCGGTTTGGCTGTCGCATGTCGTCTCACCAGGTCCGGCCCGCTGCCGGTCGTCGTCCGTCCCTCACCGTCACCGCGCGGGTCACCGCCGCCGTCCTGCTCGGCCTCGCCGGCGGCTGGCTCGGCCTCAGCGTCGCCGGCTCCGTCCACCACGAGGTGGGCCCGCTCACCACGTCGATGCGGATCGTGCCGACGTGGGGCGGGGGCACCGTCGTCGAGATCGCCCCGCTCGGCGAGCTGCGGCTCGCCACCCACGCGGGCCCGCTCGGCATCCACGCCACCCTCGACGGCTTCGACGTCGAGGAGGCCCGGGCCCTGGTCACCAACCCCGAGCGGCTGAGCACCCTCAAGCCCGAGGCCGTCGCCGACATCACGTGGGCGGTGAAGATGGCCGTCCTGCGCGGGCTGGCCGCCGCCCTGGTCGGCGCCGTGCTGCTCGCCGGTCTCGCGTCGCGGCGGGTGCTGTCGGCCGCGATCGGTGGCGGCAGCGTGCTCGTCGCGGCCGCCTGCTCGCTCGCCGTCGCGGTGACGGGCTGGAACCCCAACGCCCTCGCCGAGCCCCGCTACACCGGCCTGCTGACCACCGCCCCCTCCGTCGTGGGCACGGCCGAGAGCATCGTCACCGACTTCTCGACGTACGGCGACCAGCTCGCGCAGATCGTCGGCAACGTCAGCGGCCTCTACTCCGCGACGTCGTCGCTGCCGCTGCTGCCCGACCAGGACGAGGTCGTCAAGATCCTGCACGTCTCCGACCTGCACCTCGCGCCGCAGTCGTGGGACGTGATCGCGACCGTCGCCGAGCAGTACGACGTGGACGTCATCGTCGACTCCGGCGACATCACCGACCACGGCAGCCGCGCCGAGAACCGGTACGTCGAGGAGGTCCGGCGGATGCCCGCGCCGTACGTCTGGGTGCGCGGCAACCACGACTCCGCCGTCACCCAGCGCGCGATGCGCCAGGTCCCCAACGCGGTCGTGCTCGACGGCAAGCCGCGTGAGGTGGCGGGCCTGACCTTCCTCGGGCTCGGCGACCCGACGTTCACCCCCGACAAGTCGCTCGACAACGACGAGCGCAAGGTCACCGAGGCGACCGAGGACCTCGCCGCCGCGGCCGAGAACCTCGGCGGCGTGGACGTCCTGGTCTTCCACGACCCCACCGACGCCTCGCTGCTCGACGGGCAGGCGCCGCTCGCGCTGTTCGGCCACAAGCACTACCGCAAGGTCGAGCGCGGCGAGACCGGCACGTTCCTGATGACGCAGGGCTCGACCGGCGGCTCGGGCCTGCGCGCCCTGGAGCCGGACGAGCCCACCGACATCCTCCTCTCGGTGCTGTACGTCGACCGGGGGACGAGCCAGCTCCGCGCCTACGACGACATCCGGCTCGGCGGGCTGGGCAGCGCCGCGGCGTCGATCAACCGGCACGTCGTCGACCACGCCGGCGACACCACCTACGTCGCGCCGCCACCCGTCGACGGCACCGGGGGCGAGACCGGCGCCACGGCGGTGCCGGGCGGGGCGGAATAGCCGAGCCCTCTCCCTGGTTCGTATAGTTGAATCTGAAACTATTAGACCAGGGAGCAGCGATGCAGTTCGGGATCTTCACCGTCGGCGACGTCACCACCGACCCGACGACCGGCACCACGCCGACCGAGCACGAGCGCATCAAGGCGACCGTCGCCATCGCCAGGAAGGCCGAGGAGGTCGGGCTCGACGTCTTCGCGACCGGCGAGCACCACAACCCGCCGTTCATCGCCTCGGCCCCGACGACGACGCTCGCCTACATCGGCGCGCTGACCGAGCGGATCATCCTCTCGACGTCGACGACGCTGATCACCACCACCGACCCGGTGCTGATCGCGGAGGACTACGCGAAGCTGCAGCACCTCACCGACGGCCGCGTCGACCTGATGATGGGTCGCGGCAACACCGGCCCGGTCTACCCGTGGTTCGGCAAGGACATCCGCGACGGCATCAACCTCGCGATCGAGAACTACCACCTGCTGCACCGCCTGTGGCGCGAGGACGTCGTCGACTGGGAGGGCAAGTTCCGGACGCCGCTCCAGGGCTACACCTCCACGCCGCGGCCGCTCGACGGCGTCCCGCCGTTCGTCTGGCACGGCTCGATCCGGTCCCCCGAGATCGCCGAGCAGGCGGCGTACTACGGCGACGGCTTCTTCGCCAACCACATCTTCTGGCCCGCGTCGCACACCGAGCGGATGATCAACCTCTACCGCCAGCGGTTCGAGCACTACGGCCACGGCTCCGCCGACCAGGCGATCGTCGGGCTCGGCGGCCAGGTGTTCATGCGCAAGAACAGCCAGGACGCGGTCAACGAGTTCCGGCCGTACTTCGACAACGCGCCGGTCTACGGCCACGGCCCGTCGCTGGAGGACTTCACCTCGCAGACGCCGCTGACCGTCGGCAGCCCGCAGCAGGTCATCGAGCGCACGCTCGGCTTCCGGGAGTACGTCGGCGACTACCAGCGCCAGCTGTTCCTCATGGACCACGCCGGGCTGCCGCTGAAGACCGTGCTCGAGCAGCTCGACATCCTCGGTGAGAAGGTCGTCCCGGTGCTCCGCAAGGAGTTCGCCGCGTTCAAGCCGGCGCACGTCCCGGAGGCACCCACCCACGCCTCCCGGGTCGCGGAGGCCGGCGGGCCGCGCGACACGACCGTGCACGCGGCGGGCGACGACGTGACCGGCCGCTCCCCCGCGGCGGTGACCCGATGACGCGCGTCGCCGTCGTCACGGCGGGCCTCGGCCAGCCGTCCTCGTCCCGGCTGCTGGCCGACCGGCTCTCCGACGCGACCGACCGCGCCCTCCGCCTGCAGGGCGAGCGGGCCGAGGTGACGGTGGTCGAGCTGCGCGACTTCGCGCACGAGATCACCGACCACCTGCTCACCGGCTTCGCTCCGCCGCGGCTGGCCGAGGCGATCGAGGCCGTGACGTCCGCGGACGCGGTCATCGCCGTGTCGCCGGTGTTCTCGGCGTCGTACAGCGGGCTGTTCAAGTCGTTCTTCGACGTGCTCGACGACGGCGTGCTCGACGCGAAGCCGGTGCTGCTCGGCGCCACGGGCGGCACCGCCCGGCACTCGCTGGCGCTGGAGTTCGCGCTGCGCCCGCTGTTCGCCTACCTGCGGGCGTCGGTCACACCGACCGCGGTCTTCGCCGCGAGCGAGGACTTCGGGACGGCGGGAGCGGGTACCTCCCTGTCGACGCGTGCGGACCGCGCGGGCCGGGAGCTCGCCGACCTGGTGCTGCAGCGGCCTCGCACCGCGCCGACGGACCCGTTCGACAACCCGACACCGTTCGAGCAGCTGCTCGGCAGCTGACCGGCGACCGACCGCCACGACTCTCGGGAGGCATCGCACCATGGCTTCTGGCACGTACGTCGAGGACGACTTCCAGCGCGACACGGACTACATCGAGGACCGGATCACCCGCGACGGCGCGGGCGATCGGGAGTGGCCGGTCGAGCCGAACCGCTACCGGCTGGTCGCGGCCCGCGCCTGCCCCTGGGCCAACCGCGCCATCATCGTGCGCCGGCTGCTCGGGCTGGAGGACGCACTGGGCATGGGCCTGTGCGGCCCGACGCACGACGAGCGCAGCTGGACCTTCGACCTCGACCCGGGCGGCGTCGACCCGGTGCTCGGGATCGAGCGGCTGCGGGAGGCCTACCTCGCGCGGTTCCCCGACTATCCCAAGGGGATCACCGTGCCTGCCGTCGTCGACGTGCCGACCGGCCGGGTGGTCACCAACGACTTCGCACAGATGACCCTCGACCTGTCGACGGAGTGGACGGCGCACCACCGCGACGGCGCCCCGGACCTCTACCCGGAGCCGCTGCGCGACGAGATCGACGAGGTCAACGCCTGGGTGTACGCCGACGTCAACAACGGCGTGTACCGCTGCGGCTTCGCCGGCAAGCAGGCTTCCTACGAGCGGTCGTACCGCCGGCTCTTCGGCGCGCTCGACCGGCTCGAGAAGCGGCTCACCGACCGGCGCTTCCTGGTCGGCGACACAATCACCGAGGCCGACGTCCGGCTCTTCACGACCCTGGTCCGCTTCGACGCGGTCTACCACGGCCACTTCAAGGCCAACCGCAACAAGCTCAGCGAGATGCCGGCGCTGTGGGGCTACGCGCGCGACCTCTTCCAGACCCCGGGATTCGGCGACACGGTGGACTTCGCCCAGATCAAGGCCCACTACTACGTCGTGCACAAGGACATCAACCCGACCGGCATCGTCCCCGCCGGTCCCGACCTGGCAGGCTGGCTGACGCCGCACCACCGGGAGCAGCTCGGCGGCCGGCCGTTCGGCGAGGGCACGGCGCCCTCCGCACCGCCCGCGGACGAGCTCGTCCCGCAGGAAGGACGCGCAGCCTGATGCCCACCACCAGCACCGTCGACGTCAGCACCCCCGACGGCACCGCCGACGCGATCCTGGTCACCGCCGACGGCCCGGGCCCGCACCCGGGCGTGCTGCTCTACATGGACGCGTTCGGCCCGCGCCCACGCCTGGCCGAGATGGCCGGCCGCATGGCCGAGCAGGGCTACACCGTGCTCGTGCCGAACGTCTTCCACCGGCACGGCCGCGCGCCCCTGCTCGACCTCAGCGGGCTGGCCGACCCGGACCAGCGGCACGCGCTGTTCGGCACGCTCGGGCCGTGGATCCGCGAGCTGACGCCCACGATGCTGGCCTCCGACAACGCGGCGTACCTCGACCACCTGCTCGCCCTCGACGACGTCACGGGCCCGGTCGGCGTGGTGGGCTACTGCTTCGGCGGCGCCGCCGCGCTGCGGTCGGCGGCCCAGCGGCCCGAGGACGTCGCGGCCGTGGCGGCGTTCCACCCGGCCCGGCTGGCGACCGACGACCCGGACAGCCCGCACCTGCTCGCCGACCGGTTCCGGGCCGAGGTGTACGTCGGCAGCGCCGACCAGGACCCGGGCATGCCGCCGGAGATGCAGCAGCGGCTCGACGACGCGCTGACGGCGGCCGGCGTCGAGCACACCTGCGAGCAGTACGACGGTGCGCTGCACGGCTGGACGATGGCCGACACCCACGTCTACGACGAGGCCGCGACCGAGCGGCACTGGGACGCGCTGCTCGGCCTGTTCGCGCGCCGGCTGGGCGGCTGACCCTCAGGAGCGGACGACCGCCCGGAGCCGGTCCCACTCGTCGGCCAGGCCGAGGTCGGTGCCGATGTCGAGCACGGTCGCCTCGAACAGCGCGCCGCTCGTGATCAGCCCCGGGTGCACGTGGCCGAACACCTCCAGCGTGACCGTGCCGTAGATGCGCGCCCAGGCGCGCTCGAACAGCCACAGCATGCCCGGCGTCACGGGTGACCCCGTGGCCGGCGACCCGAGCTTGTGCTCGGCGTCGTCGCCGGTGAGCGCCTCGAGCACCCCGGTCGGCAGGTCGTCGTCGGCGGGCACCGGGAACTGGTACGTCACCCACAGCCGCCCGAAGATGTCGGCGAAGAACGTGCCGAACTCGCGGGCCCCCATCTCCTCCGGCGCGCAGTCGCCCAGGGACAGCAGCGGCTTGTGCGCGTTGGCCTCGGCCTCCGGCGACGGGGGCGAGGCGAAGACCAGCCGGAACTCCTCCCGGTTGCCGAGCGCCCAGGTGCGGAACGCCGCGACCCCCGCGATGATCTGCGCGGCCGGGTCGTCGTCGGGGTGCTGGTCGCGCGCCACCGTCATCGCGGCGACCACGTCGACGAAGATCGCCCGCGCCACGAGCGTCAGCAGCTCGGCGTGGCTGTCGACGTATCGGTAGAGCGCGGGAGCGGTCAGGCCCATCTCGGTGGCGACCGCCCGGATCGAGACGTCCCGGTCCTCGCGCAGCAGCCTACGGGCCACCTCGACGATCTCGTCGAAGGTCGCCTGGCGCTGGCGCTCGCGCCGGGTGGGACCCGCCCCCTGGGCCGTGCTCGTCATCTGGTGCGCCTGCCTCTCTGCCGGTTCCCGCCAGCACATCATAAACGCTTGACACCGGAGTTTACATCCTTCACTGTTATGCCCGTTAACTGAAATGACGACAGATAGCGAGCGTGAGCGATGTACACCTGGGGACGGATCGTCGCCGCACGAGCCCGGCTGGTGCTCGTCGGCGGGATGGTGCTGGTGGCCGCCGCGGCGGCCTACGGGCTGGGCGTGTTCGGCCAGCTCAGCGACGGTGGGTTCGACGACCCCGCCAGCGAGTCGTCGCGGGCCCTGGCGGCCGAGCGCGAGGTGTTCGGCGACCGCGGCGCCGACGTCGTCGCCATCTACTCGAGCGACGACCTGCGGGTCGACGACCCGGCGTTCCGCGACGCGGTGACGGGGACGCTGGACGACCTCCCCGCCGGCGCGGTCGAGCGGGTCGTCTCCTACTACGACACCCCGGACCCGAGCCTGGTCGGCGAGGACGGCCGCACCACCCGGGTCGTGCTCACCCTCGCCGGCGACGGCCAGGACGCCAAGTCGCGGAGCTGGGACGAGGTCGCGGACGCGCTTGACGCGCCCGGGCTGACGACGAACCTCGCGGGCCAGTGGGCGGTCTTCGGCGACGTGAACGAGCAGGTCTCCGCCGACATCGCGCGGGCCGAGTCGCTGTCGATGCCCATCGTGTTCCTGCTCAGCCTGCTGATCTTCGGGAGCCTCGTCGCCGCGCTCATGCCGACGCTCGTGGGCGCGATCGCGGTGCTCGGCGCCTTCGCCGTCGTGCGGCTGATCACCGGCGTCACCGACGTCTCGGTGTTCGCGATCAACGTGATCACGCTGCTGGGCATGGGCCTGGCGATCGACTACGCGCTGTTCGTGGTCAGCCGGTTCCGGGAGGAGCTCGCCGGCCAGCCCGACGACAGCCGGGAGAGCGTGCGCGCCGCGGTCGCCCGCACGATGGCGACCGCCGGCCGCACCGTGCTGTTCTCCGGCCTGATCGTCGCCGCCTCGCTGGCCTCGCTGCTGATCTTCCCGCAGACGTTCCTCCGGTCCATGGGGTACGGCGGGGTGGCGGCCGTGCTGGTCGCGATGGCGGCGGCGCTGACCGTGCTGCCCGCGCTGCTCGTCGTGCTGGGCCGCCGCATCGAGCTCGGCCGGATGCCGTGGCGCCGCCGCGCCGCCCGCCGTACCGATGACCACGGCGCCTGGGCGCGGGTCGCGCACAGCGTGATGCGCCGGCCGGTGACCTACCTCGCCGTCATCACCGTCGGCCTCCTCGCCCTGGCCTCGCCGTTCGCGAGCGCGCAGTGGGGCAGTGTGGACGAGCGCGTGCTGCCGGAGGAGATGCCGAGCCGGGTGGCGGCCGACCTCCTCGCCGACCAGTTCGGCGGCGAGACGTCGTCCGCGACGATCGTGCTGCGCGGGGCGGACCGGGCCGACGTGCGCGACTACGTCGCCGAGGTCGGCGACCTGTCCGGCATGAAGGACGTGCAGCCGGTCGACGCCGGTCGCGACGGCGGCGACGCGATGACGCTGGTGAACGCCACCTGGGCCGGCAACGGCCAGACCCAGACGTCGCAGGACCTGGTGCGCGACATCCGCGCGATCGACCCCGGCGACGGCGCGACCGCGCTGGTCGGCGGACCGTCGGCGCAGGCCGTCGACATCATCGACTCCGTGGGCGACCACCTGCCGTGGATGGGCCTCGTCGCGGTCACGGTGATGCTGGTGCTGCTGTTCGTCGCCTTCGGGTCGCTCGTGCTGCCGCTCAAGGCGGTCGTGATGACGGCCGTCTCGATCGTAGCGTCGTTCGGCGTGGTGACGTGGATCTTCCAGGAGGGCCACCTGTCCGGGCTGCTCGGCTTCACCTCCCCCGGCTACCTCGACGTGACCCAGCCGATCCTGATGCTGGCGATCCTGTTCGGGCTCTCCATGGACTACGAGGTGTTCCTGCTCTCGCGGGTCCGCGAGGAGTGGGACCGCACGCACGACAACACCGCCGCGGTGGCCGCGGGCGTGCAGCGCACCGGCCGGATCATCACCAGCGCCGCGCTCCTGCTGGCCGTCGTCATCGGCGGCTTCGCGACCAGCGGCATCGTGTTCCTGAAGATGATCGGGATCGGCATGCTCGTCGCGGTGCTGCTGGACGCGACCGTCGTCCGGGCGCTGCTGGTGCCGGCCACGATGCGGCTGCTCGGCCGGGCGAACTGGTGGGCACCCGCGCCCCTCGCCCGCTGGTGGCAGCGGCACGGGCACCGTGAGGGCATCGCGCCCGAGCCGCCGGTCTCGCCGCAGCCGCCCGCCCGGGAACCCGACCTGGTGGATGCCTGAGTAGTTTCGGAGGCATGACGGAGCCACTCGACCTGCACCACGTCGACGAGGGGGCGCCGGACGGACCCGCGGTCCTGCTCGGCGCCTCCCTCGGCACCACCCACCGCATCTGGGACGCCCTCGCGGCCGACCTGGCCCGCGACTTCCGCGTCGTCCGGTTCGACACCCGCGGACACGGCGAGTCGCCGGCCCCGGCGACGCCGTACACCCTCGAGGACCTGGCCGCCGACGTCGTGGCCCTCGCCGACCGGCTCGGGATCGACCGCTTCGCCTACGCCGGCCTCTCCCTCGGCGGCGCCATCGGGCAGCGGCTCGGCGTCGACCACGGCGACCGGCTCACCTCGCTCGCGCTGTGCTCGACCGCCCCGGTGTTCGGCACCCCGGAGATGTGGGAGGAGCGCGCGGAGACCGTCCGCAGCCAGGGCACCAAGGCCCTCGTCGACGCGACGGTCGAGCGGTGGTTCACCCCCGAGTTCCGCGCCGATCACGCCGACCAGGTGTCGTGGGTGATGGACATGTTCCGCGCGACGCCCGACCACGGCTACGCCGGCTGCTGCGCGGCGATCGCGCGGTTCGACGCGACCGACGAGCTGGCCGCGATCCGCGTGCCGACCGTCGTCGTGGCCGGCGCCGAGGACCCGACCTGCCCGCCGTCGGTGGGCGAGGCGATGGTCGAGTCGATCCCCGACGCGGACTTCGTCGTGATCGACGACGTGGCCCACATCTCCAACGTGGCCAGGCCGGAGGCGTTCAACGCCGCGATCCGGGCGCACCTCGAGAAGCACCGGTGACGACCGTCCTCGACGGCGGGCTGTCCAACGCGCTCGCCGAGCGCGGGCACGACCTCGCGGACGAGCTGTGGACCGCGCGGCTGCTGCGCGACGCACCTGACGAGATCGCGGCCGTGCACCGCGCCTACTTCGCCGCCGGCGCGACCGTGGCCACGACCGCGAGCTACCAGGCCAGCGTGGACGGCTTCGAGCGCTCGGGCCTGTCGCGTGCCGAGGCGGAGGCGCTGGTCGCACGCAGCGTCACCGTCGCCCGCGAGGTGCGGGACGAGCTGGCCAGTGACGGCACCACCCGCCTGGTGGCCGCGTCGGTCGGGCCCTACGGCGCCGTCCTCGCCGACGGCTCGGAGTACCGCGGCCGTTACGGGCTGACCCGGACGCAGCTGCGCGACTTCCACCGTCCGCGGATCGAGCTGCTCGCCGCAGCGGGGCCCGACCTGCTCGCCGTCGAGACCGTGCCTGACGCCGACGAGGCCGAGGTGCTGGTGAAGATCGTCGCCGACGTGGGCCTCCCGGCCTGGCTGAGCTACAGCGTCGCCGGTGGCACGACGCGCGCCGGCCAGCCGCTCACGGAGGCCTTCGCCGTGGCCACGGGCGTCGACGCGCTGGTCGCCGTCGGCGTCAACTGCTGCGACCCCGACGACGTCGCGCCGGCACTCGACGTCGCGGCTCGGGTGACCGGCAAGCCCGGCATCGCCTACCCGAACACCGGCCAGGGCTGGGACAGCGGCACCCACACGTGGACCGGGACGACGTCGTACGACGTCACGATGGCGCCCGGCTGGGTGGCCCAGGGGGCCGCCTGGGTCGGCGGGTGCTGCCAGGTGGGGCCGGCCGACATCGCGGCGCTGGCCGCGGTGCTGGGTCAGAAATCGAGCACGTAGGCCCGCATCCCGCCGGTCGTCACGAAGCCGAGGCGGCGGTTGGCGGCCAGAATCGCGTCGTTGCCCTCCATGTTCTGGGTGACGATGCGCACCCAGCCCGCCTCCGCCAACGCACACGCCTGCGCGGCCTTGAGGCAGGTTGCCAGCCCCTGCCCGCGTCGGTCCCGGTCGACGCCCGTGAACCAGGTGTTGAGCGCGCCATCACCGGCGCGAGGCGCCAGCACCGTCAGCCCGACGAGCCGGCCGTCGGACCAGGCCCCGAGCACCTGCCAGGGCTCACGGATCAGCCGACGCCAGAGCGCGAACGGCATCGGCTCGCTGCCTCCGGCCATGTCGGGCGCGTCGGCCATGAGCCGCACGTACGCGGCGTGCACGCCGCGCCACTCGTCCTCCGTCGCCCCCTCCGCGAGCGACGCGACACGCACGTCGCCACCGTCCGGCACCCGCGACAGCGGGCGGATCTCCTCGGCGCGCGCCAGCTCGAGCTGGCTCTCCAGGTGCAGACCGTGGTCCTCGAACCCGTGGTCCGCCAGCACCTGCTTGGCGCCCTCGTCGCCGTCGTCGACCTGCACCAGGACGCCGGGCACGCGCTCGGGCGTGCAGACCTCCAGGACGGCCTGCCAGAGGGCCCGCCCGACGCCGCGGCGACGGTGGTCGCGCCGCACGTACACGTGCCCCAGACCGCGGTGCCCGTCCCCCGCTCCGACTCCGAGTCCGTAGCCGGTGCCCACGAGGACCCCGTCGTCCTCGGCCACCATGAGCCGGCGGGGGAAGTCGCCGCTACCCAGGAGCTCGCGCATGGTGCCCTCGCCGAGCCAGCCGCGCCACCCCTCGTGCACGGCGTCGAGGTCGTCGGTCTCCGAACAGTCCCGCACGACGATGGTCATGCGGCCATTGTGCGGCGGGTCAGCCCCAGTCGAAGCGCGAACCGGTGAGGTCGAGCGAGAGGTCCCAGAGCTTGCCGGCCAGCGCCTCGTCGCGGGCGTAGCGGCTCATCCGCGCCGGCCCGACCGGGCCCCGGCTCTCGCGCAGCCGCTGCGGCCCGGTGTACGACGCCGGGCCGGCCTCGGCGACGGCGTACAGGGTCGGGTTGGCGCCGGCCGCGGCCGACTGGAAGAGCAGGCGCAGCACGGCCGGCGCGAGCGGGCGCACGCCGGGGATCGCGCCGAGGCCCTGCGGGCTCGTGACCAGGCCGGTGGCCGAGACACCGGGGTGTGCGGCGTTGGAGACCAGGTTGCTGCCGACGAGGGCCGCGCGACGCTGCAGCTCGAACGCGAAGAGCAGGTTGGCGAGCTTGGTGTTGCCGTAGGCGTGCTCCGGCCGGTAGGTCCCGCCCTGGTTGCCGTCGAGCACGTCCGGGCGGCCGCGCCAGTGCGCGATCGACGAGACCGTCGTGACCCGGGGCTGCTCGGCCGCGAGCAGGTGCGGCAGCAGCCCGGCGGTCAGCGCGACGTGACCGAGGTGGTTGGTGCCGAACTGCAGCTCGAACCCGTCCACGGTCTGCCGGTAGCGCGGCGGCGTCATCACCCCCGCGTTGTTGACCAGAACGTCGAGCGGGCCGTGCCAGCGCTCGGCGAAGCCACGCACCGAGGCGAGGTCGGCCAGGTCGAGCTCGGCCACCTGCACGCCCGTGGCACCGTCGGCGGCCATCGCCGCCACCGCCTCCTCGGCGGCGGTCACGTTGCGGCAGGCGATCGTCACCTCGGCGCCGGCCCGGGCGAGCGCGGCGGCGGTGTGCCGGCCGATCCCGGAGTTGCCCCCGGTGACGACGACGGTGCGGCCGTCGAACGACGGCAGGTCGGCGGGAGTCCAGGTCATGACCCAGACGTACCCGCGGTACGGGAAGACGAACCGTGCGGCCGTGACATGCGTGCAAGGATGCCCACCGTGCTGCACTCACTGGCGGGCCGCGCGGAGAACCCCATGCAGACGCGCATCCTCGAACGCCTCCGCG
Source organism: Nocardioides iriomotensis (assembly GCF_004168035.1). GTDB lineage: Bacteria > Actinomycetota > Actinomycetes > Propionibacteriales > Nocardioidaceae > Nocardioides_B > Nocardioides_B iriomotensis. The sequence goes on from NZ_SDPU01000007.1 coordinate 26,902, forward strand.
ACGAGGGGCCGCTGTCCCGGGTCCAGCTCGCGGACCTCCTCGGCGTCTCGCGTACGACGATCGCGGCCGAGGTCGCGCGGCTGTCCGAGCTCGGCCTCGCCCAGGAAGTGGGACAGGCCGCCTCCCGCGGGGGCCGGCGCTCCACCCTGGTCGACCTCGCCGACGACATCCGGTTCGTGGGCGTCTCGATCGGCGCCACCGGCATGTCGGTCGGCGTCACCGACGGCCGGGTCGCGGTGCTCAAGACCCGCACCATCCCCTGCGACATCACCCAGGGCCCCGAGCCGGTCCTCGCGCTCGCGCTGAAGGAAGCCCGAGCCCTGCTCGACGAGCTCGGCATCGAGCGGCCGATGGGCGCCGGCATCGCCGTGCCCGGCCCCGTCGACTTCCACCGCGGCGTCCCGGTTTCCCCGCCGATCATGCCCGGGTGGGACGGCTACCCGGTCCGCGACGCCCTCGCCCGCGAGCTGGGCGCGCCCGCCGTGCTGGACAACGACGTCAACGCGATGGCCCTCGGCGAGCAGCACGCCGGCGTCGCCCGCAACGCCCGTGACTTCCTGTTCGTGAAGATCGGCACCGGCATCGGCTGCGGCATCGTCGTCGACGGCGAGCTCTACCGCGGCGTCGACGGCTGCGCCGGCGACATCGGGCACATCCGCGTCGAGGAGTTCGGCCCCACCTGCGCCTGCGGCAACACCGGCTGCCTGGAGGCGTTCGCCGGCGGCTCCGCCCTGGCCCGCGACGCCACCGCCGCCGCCCGGGCCGGCCGCTCCCCCGCCCTGGCCGCCCTGCTCGAGGAGCGCGGCGAGCTCACCGCCGCCGACATCTCGCTCGCCGTCGCGCAGGGCGACGCCCAGGCGGTGCAGCTGATCCGCGACGCCGGCCGGCGCACCGGCCAGGTGCTCGCGAGCCTGGTGTCGTTCTTCAACCCCGGCCTCATCGTCATCGGCGGCCGCGTCACCGGCCTCGGCCACGCACTGCTCGCCGAGATCCGCGGTGTCACCTACCGCCGCTCGCTCCCGCTCGCCACCGGCAACCTGCCGATCGTGCTCAGCGAGCTGGGCGACGAGAGCGGCGTGATCGGCGCCGCCCGGCTGATCAGCAGCTCGGTCTACGCGCCGCTGCGGGACCGGTCGTGAGCCGCCCGCTCGTCGCCGGCGTCGACTCCTCGACGCAGTCCTGCAAGGTCGTCGTCCGCGACGCCGAGACCGGCGCGCTCGTCCGGTCCGGCCGGGCCGGCCACCCCGACGGCACCGAGGTCGACCCGGCCGCGTGGTGGGCCGCCCTGCAGAAGGCGGTCGCCGACGCGGGCGGCCTCGACGACGTCGCCGCGGTCGCCGTCGGCGGCCAGCAGCACGGCATGGTCTGCCTCGACGAGCGCGGTGACGTGGTGCGGGACGCCCTGCTCTGGAACGACACCCGGTCCGCCACCGCCGCCGACGACCTGGTCTCCGAGCTGGGCGGCGGACAGGCCTGGGCGGACGCCGTCGGGTCGGTCCCGGTCGCCTCCTTCACCGTGACCAAGCTGCGCTGGCTCGCCGAGCACGAGCCCGACCACGCCCGCGCGACCGCGGCCGTCTGCCTGCCGCACGACTGGCTGACCTGGAAGCTGTCCGGCAGCCGCGAGCTCGCCGACCTCGTCACCGACCGCAGCGACGCCAGCGGCACCGGCTACTGGTCGGCCGAGACAGGCGACTACCGCACCGACCTGCTGGAACGCGCGCTCGGCCACGTGCCCGCACTGCCCCGCGTGGTCGGCCCCGGCGAGGCCGCCGGCCGCACCCCCACCGGCGCGCTGCTCGGACCCGGCGCCGGCGACAACGCCGCGGCCGCCCTCGGCCTGGGCGCCGGACCGGGCGACGTCGTCGTCTCCGTGGGTACGTCGGGCGTGGTCACCGCGATCGCTGACCGCGGGTCGCGCGACGGGACCGGCGCCGTGGCCGGGTTCGCCGACGGCACGGGGCGCTTCCTGCCGCTGGTGTGCACGCTCAACGCCGCCCGCGTCCTGGACGCGATGGCGCGGGTGCTCGGCGTCGACCACGCGCGGCTGTCCGACCTTGCGCTCGAGGCGGAGCCGGGCGCCGGCGGGCTCGTGCTGGTCCCCTACCTCGAGGGCGAGCGCACGCCGAACCTGCCCGACGCCTCCGGGAGCCTGCACGGCCTCACGCTCGGCAGCGCCCGGCCGGCCGACTTCGCACGGGCGGCCGTCGAAGGCCTGCTCTGCGGCCTCGCCGACGGCCTCGACGCACTGGTCGCCCAGGGCGTCACCCCGCACCGGGCCCTGCTGGTCGGCGGGGGCGCCGCCTCCGAGGCGGTCCGGCAGGTCGCCCCGACCGTGCTCGGGGTCCCGGTCGACGCGCCACCTCCCGGCGAGTACGTCGCCGACGGGGCCGCGCGCCAGGCCGCGTGGGTGCTGGCCGGGACCGACGCGCCGCCCGCGTGGGCGCTCGCCGACGTGGCGTCGTACCGGAGCAAGGCGGTGCCGGCGGTCCGCGAGCGCTACGCCGCCGCGCGCGCCGCCGCCTACCCGGCCGGCTGAGGCTCGGGAGCCGTCGCTCGGAGGTCCGTTATGAGCCTCTTTGTCCGTCGAACTTTCGAAATTGACTTGGCAAAGTCTGCAGCCTGAATGCAGAAAATCGCGGGGAAGGGCTTGCACGATGGCGACTGGCCCGCTTAGTTTGTGCCTCATCTGAACAAACGAGTGGTCACCGTCACATGACCGCCGTCACGCGAGGAGGTGCCCGTGCAGGACCACGAGACCCTGCTCGTCGGCACCACCGCCGCCGACCAGATGACGCTGCGCCGCTCGAACCTGGCGCTCGTGCTGCGATCCCTTCGCGACGCCGGCCCGCGCTCGCGCGCCCGGCTCGCTGCCGACCTGGGACTCAACAAGGCCACCGTCTCCAGCCTCGTGGCCGAGCTCACCGACCGCGGCCTGGTCCGCGAGGGTCAGGTCGAGCGCGGCGGCATCGGCCGCCCGGGGCTCACCGTCGAGCTCGCCGGCCAGAGCGTCTGCGGCATCGGGGCTGAGGTCAACGTCCACCACGTCGCGACCCTTGCGCTGGACCTCGGCGGGGCGGTCGTCTCCGAGCACCGGCGGTCGCTCGACACGGCGAGCCTCGACGCGGGCGTGGTGCTCGACCACCTCGCGGACCTGGTCACCCGCACCGCCGACGACGTCGCGGCCCACGGCGCGCGGCCGATCGCGCTGACCGTCGGCATCGCGGGACTCGTCGACGCCGAGCGTGCCGTGCTCACCACCGGGCCCAACCTGGGCTGGCGTGACGTGCCGGTCGCCCGGATGCTGCGCGACCGCCTCGGCAGCACGGACAGCGGTGGCTACCCGATCGTGATCGACAACGAGGCCAACCTCGCCGCGATCGCCGAGGCGACGCCCGGCGACGCCTCGCGCCGCGACATGCTCGTGATCTTCGGCGAGGTCGGCGTCGGCGGCGGGATCATCGCCGACGGACACCTGCTCCGCGGCCACCAGGGGTACGCCGGCGAGTTCGGCCACATGATCGTGGATCCCACCGGCCACCGTTGCGGCTGCGGCCGCACCGGCTGCTGGGAGACCGTCGTCGGGCTGCGAGCGCTCCTCGACGCCGCCGCCGACCCCGACGACCCGGTGCGTGACCCGAGGCTCGGCCTCGAGGACCGCCTGGCCGAGATCAACCGGCGCGCGTCGCTCGGTGACACCCGCACGCTCGCCGCCCTGGAGCGCGTGGGCGACTGGGTCGGCGTCGGTGCCGGCGTCCTCACCAACGCGCTCAACCCCGGCGTGATCGTGCTGTCCGGCTACTTCGCCGAGGTCGGCTCGTGGATGCGCGCCGCGATCGAGCGCCGCCTGCACGACGCGGTCCTCGCGCCGCACGCGGGCGGCACCCGCGTCGAGCTCTCGACCCAGGGCTTCACCGCCGCCGTCCGTGGCGCCGCGACCGTGGCGCTCGAGTCCGTGTTCCACGACCCGACCCGCGTCGAGCGCCGGGTCGGGTCCTCGATCGGAGGCACCCCGTGACCACCCAGAACACCGTGCACGACGGAGCCCTGCTCCAGATGTCGGGCATCGTCAAGGAGTTCCCGGGCGTGCGCGCCCTGGGCGGCGTCGACCTCGATGTCCGCGCCGGCGAGGTGCACTGCCTGCTCGGCCAGAACGGCGCCGGCAAGTCGACGCTGATCAAGGTGCTGTCCGCGTCCTACCAGCCCGACGACGGCACCATCGAGTGGGAGGGCGAGTACGTCTCGCTCACGACGCCGGTCGCCGCGATGAAGCTCGGCATCTCGACGATCTACCAGGAGCTCGACCTGGTCCCCGACCTGACGGTGGCCGAGAACATCTACCTCGGCCACGAGCTCAGCAAGGGCGGGTTCACCCAGCGGGCCGCCGCGGCGAGCAACACCCGAGCCATCATGGAGCGCCTGGGTCACCCGGAGATCGCGCCGTCGCGCACGGTCGGGTCGCTGTCCCCGGCCGGCCAGCAGATCGTGTCCATGGCCCGCGCCCTCTCCCACGACACCAAGCTGCTCATCCTCGACGAGCCGTCGGCGGTCCTCGACCAGGGCGAGGTGCACAACCTCTTCCGGGTCATCCGCGGCCTGACCGACGAGGGCGTCGCGATCATCTACATCTCGCACCGGCTCGAGGAGATCCGCGAGATCGGCGACCGGATCACCGTCCTCAAGGACGGCAGGACGGTGGCCACCGGGCTCGACGCCAAGGTGACGCCGACCAAGGAGCTGATCCAGCTCATGACCGGCCGCTCCATCGAGTACGTCTTCCCGCCCCGCCCCGACACCCCGCGCGACCGCGGCGAGGCCGTGCTGGAGGTGCGCGACCTCGCCCTGGCCGGCGTCTTCAGCGGCGTGGACCTCACCGTGCACGCGGGCGAGATCGTCGGCCTGGCCGGACTCGTCGGGGCCGGCCGCTCCGAGATCATCGAGACGGTGTACGGCGCCCGGAAGGCGACCGGCGGCACGGTCACCGTCGACGGCACGAAGATCAGCCGCGGCTCGGTCGTCGCGGCCGTCAAGGCGGGTGTCGGCCTCGCCCCCGAGGAGCGCAAGAGCCAGGGCCTGCTGCTCGACCAGGCCGTCTACCGCAACATCACGATCTCGTCCCTCAGCCGCTTCTCGCGCTCCGGCTTCCTCGACAGTGCGGACGAGCGACGCAGGTCCGACGAGCTCGTCACGTCGCTCGACGTACGCCCCAAGGGCGTGTCCCGCGCCGTCCGCACCCTGTCCGGTGGCAACCAGCAGAAGGTCGTGCTCGCCCGTTGGCTGCTGCGCGACTGCCGGGTGCTGCTGCTCGATGAGCCGACCCGCGGCGTCGACGTCGGCGCGCGCTCCGAGATCTACAACCTGATCCGCAGGCTGGCCGACAGCGGCGTCGCCGTCGTCGTGGTGTCCAGCGAGGTCGAGGAGGTGCTCGGTCTCGCCGACCGGGTGCTCGTCGTCCGCGAAGGCGCCGTCGTGCACGACGCACCGGCGACCGAGCTCGATGAGTCCAAGGTCCTGGACCTGGTCATGGAAGGAAGAGTGGCATGACAGACACCGCCGGTGTCTCCCCGTCCGCCTCGCAGCCGGAGCCGACGAGCGACAGCAAGAGCGTCGAGGAGGCCGCCGCCCGCGCGGGTCAGCAGCAGGGCGGCCTCGCCCTCTTGCGAACCAGCGCCGGTCGCAACCTCGGCCTGGTGCTGGCGCTGGTGCTCGTCTGCATCGCCGGCTTCGTGACGAGCGGGAGCCAGTTCGCCAACCTCGACAACGCCCTGACGATCCTGCGCCTCGCGTCGGTGATCGGGGTGGTCAGCATCGGCATGACCTTCGTGATCATCGGCGGCGGCATCGACCTCTCGGTGGGCGCGATCGTCGCCCTCGCCTCGGTCTGGTGCACGACACTGGCGACGCAGCGGATGGCCGAGGACACCCACTGGACGATGATGGTGTTCAGCGCGCTCGCCGTCGGCCTCGGCTGCGGCCTGGTCAACGGCCTCCTGATCTCCTACGGCGGAGTGGTGCCGTTCATCGCCACGCTCGCCATGCTGGCCGCGGCCCGCGGCTACGCCGAGATCCTGGCCCAGCGCCGGACCCAGCTCGTCAGCGTCTCGGAGTTCCTGGACTTCTTCCGGATCGACGTCCTGGGCGTGCCGATGCTGGTGCTGATCTTCGTCGTGGTCTCCGCGATCGGCTGGGTCGTGCTCAACCGGACGACGTTCGGCCGCCGCACCCTGGCGGTCGGCGGCAACCCCGAGGCCGCCCGTCTCGCCGGCATCAACATCAAGCGCCACACCGTGATGCTCTACGCCCTGCTCGGGCTGTGCTGCGGCATCGCGGCGCTGATGATCACGGCGCGCACCACGACCGGAGCGTCCACGCACGGCCTGCTCTACGAGCTCGACGCCATCGCGGCGGTCGTCATCGGCGGCACGCTGCTGTCCGGCGGGCGCGGCACCATCGTCGGCACCGTGCTCGGCGTGCTGATCTTCGGAGTCCTGAACAACGTCTTCGTCCAGAACGACCTCTCGAGCTCGGCCCAGGCCGTCGCCAAGGGCGTCATCATCGTGGCCGCTGTCCTGCTGCAGCAGCGGTTCGCCCGGCAGTCCAGCAGCTCACCGTGATCCGGCACGCACCCCGGCACATCTCGGACCCCATCCACACCACGAGGAGAACAACCATGTCCGTTTCCACCCTGCCGCGCCGGCGCAGGCTGCTGACCGGCGTCGCCACCCTCGCTGTCTCGGCGGTCGTGCTGACCGGCTGCACGAGCAACGAGCCCGAGCCCACCGGCGACACCGGTGGTGGCACGGAGAACGCAGCGAGCTCGAACGACGACACCGGCGAGACCGTGACGATCGGGTTCTCCGGTCCGGCCGCCGACCACGGCTGGCTCGCCGCGATCAACAGCAGCGCGCAGGCGGAGGCCGAGAAGTACGAGGACATCGACTTCCAGACCGCCGAGGGCACCAACGACCCGAGCGCGCAGATCGCCCAGGTCGAGACCTTCATCAACAACAAGGTGGACGCGATCGTCCTGCTGCCGACCGACGGTGCCGCTCTGACCGACGTCGCCATCAAGGCGATGGACGCCGGCATCCCGGTGATCAACGTCGACCGCGAGTTCTCCTCGCCGTTCGCCGCGCGCACCACGATCCTCGGCGACAACTACGGCATGGGTGTCTCGGCCGGCACCTACGCCTGCCAGCTGATCGAGGACAACGACATCGCCGACCCGGTCATCGCCGAGATCGCCGGCATCGACTCGCTGCCGCTGACGCAGGACCGCTCGCAGGGCTTCAAGGACGCCCTCGAGGCCTGCGACCAGGAGGTCGACAACCGCGTCGCGGCCGAGTTCACCGTCGAGTCCGGCAACGAGGCCGCGGCCAACCTGCTCCAGGCCGAGGACAAGATCGACATCATCTGGAACCACGACGACGACCAGGGTGTCGGCGTCAAGGCGGCGTTCGACGACGCCGGTCGCGACGAGTTCTTCTTCATCGGCGGCGCGGGCTCCAAGAACGCCATGCAGTGGATCAAGGACGGCGAGATGGAGGCCACGGTCCTCTACCCGCCGACCCAGGCCGCTGACGGCATCCGCCTCGCCCGGCTCATCGCGCAGGACAAGGGCATGTCCGACCTGGTCCAGGTCGAGGTCCCGAAGCGGATCGTGCTGAACGCCCCGGTCGTGAACGCCGACAACGTCGACCAGTACTTCGACCTCGGCTTCGAGTCCTGACCGACTGACTCTGACCGGTCGCACGTCTCGTGCCCGCCCCGGTGACCCGATCCTCCTCGGACCGGGGCGGGCACGCCCACCCACAGGAGCCTCACCAGATGAACGACACGCCCTCCGCGGGGACACTCGCGGTCGCCATGGTCGGTCACGCCTTCATGGGTGCCGCCCACTCCCAGGCCTGGCGCACGGCGCCGCGGTTCTTCGACCTGCCGCTCGACCCGACGATGTCGGTGCTCTGCGGCCGTGACGCCGGGCGCGCAGCCGCGGCCGCCTCCCGGCTGGGCTGGGCCGAGAGCGCCACCGACTGGCGGTCCGTGATCACCCGTGACGACGTCGACCTGGTCGACATCTGCACCCCGGGCGACAGCCACGCGGAGATCGCGGTGGCCGCGCTCGACGCGGGCAAGCACGTCCTGTGCGAGAAGCCGCTGGCCAACACGGTCGCGGAGGCGGAGCAGATGGCCGAGGCGGCCGAGCGGGCCCGCGCCGCGGGGGTGCGGGCCATGGTCGGCTTCACCTACCGCCGGGTCCCGGCCATCGCCTTCGCCCGGCAGCTCGTCGCCGAGGGGCGCATCGGCGAGGTCCGGCACGTCCGCGCGCAGTACCTCCAGGACTGGATCGCCGACCCCGAGGCACCGCACTCGTGGCGCCTCGACAAGGAGCGGGCAGGCTCCGGTGCGCTCGGCGACATCGGCGCCCACATCGTCGACCTCACCCAGTTCATCACGCAGGACCGGATCACCGAGGTGTCCGGCCAGCTCGTGACGTTCGTCAAGGAGCGCCCGGTCGCGGCCGAGCACTCCGGTCTGTCCGGCACCGCCGGACGTGCGGGCGAGACCGCCCCGGTCACCGTCGACGACGCGGCGGTCTTCCTCGCGAAGTTCACCGGCGGCGCCGTCGGCGTCTTCGAGGCGACCCGGTTCGCGACCGGCCGCAAGAACGCCATCCGGATCGAGATCAACGGCAGCGCCGGCAGCCTCGCCTTCGACTTCGAGGACATGAACGTCCTCCACCTCTACGACGCCACCGAGCCCGACGAGACCGCCGGCTTCAAGCGGATCCTCGTCACCGAGTCGACGCACCCGTACGTCGCCGCCTGGTGGCCGCCCGGCCACGGTCTCGGCTACGAGCACGGCTTCACCCACCAGGTGGTCGACCTCGTCACCGCCATCGCCGAGGGCACCGACCCGGCCCCGACGTTCGCCGACGGCCTGCAGGTGCAGCGTGTGCTCGCCGCCGTCGAGACCAGCTCCGACACCCGCCTGTGGCAGGAGATCCCCGCATGAGCGACTACACCCCGCGCCCGGAGGACAAGTTCTCCTTCGGCCTCTGGACCGTCGGCTGGCAGGGGGTCGACGTGTTCGGCCCGGCGAGCCGGCCGCTGCTCGACCCCGTCGAGGCGACGTACACCCTGGCCGAGCTCGGCGCCTCCGCCGTCACGTTCCACGACGACGACCTGGTACCCGAGGACAGCAAGCGCGAGGAGACCCTGGAGCGGTTCGCCAAGGCGCTCGCCGACACCGGCCTCGGCGTGGAGATGGTGACGACCAACCTCTTCGGCCACCCGGTGTTCAAGGAAGGCGCGTTCACCGCCAACAACCGCGAGGTCCGCAGGTACGCCGTCGCGAAGACGCTGCGCAACATCGACCTCGCCGCGAGCCTCGGCGCGCACACCTTCGTGCTCTGGGGCGGGCGCGAGGGCGCGGAGCACGGCGCCGGCAAGAACGTCCGGGCCGCCCTCGACCGGTACGCCGAGTCGCTCAACCTGCTCTGCGCCTACGTCAAGGAGCAGGGCTACGACATCCGCTTCGCGCTGGAGCCGAAGCCCAATGAGCCGCGCGGCGACATCCTGCTGCCCACCATCGGACACGCGCTCGCGCTGATCAGCGAGCTCGACGACCCGTCGATGGTCGGCCTCAACCCCGAGGTCGGGCACGAGGAGATGGCCGGGCTGAACTTCGCCCAGGGCATCGCGCAGGCGCTCTGGCACGACAAGCTCTTCCACGTCGACCTCAACGGCCAGCACGGCCCCCGCTTCGACCAGGACCTGCGGTTCGGCGCCGGCAACCTGCGCGGCGCGTTCTGGACGGTCGACGCCCTCGAGGGCAGCGGCACCGGTAACCGCTACGACGGCTACCTGCACTTCGACTTCAAGCCGCCGCGCGCCGAGGCGATGGACGGCGTCTGGGAGTCGGCGCGGGCCTGCATGCGCAACTACCTGATCCTGCGTGACAAGGTGCGCGCGTTCCGGGCCGACCCGGACGTCGCCGCCGCCCTCGCCGCCGCCGAGGTCGCGACGCTCAACGAGCCCACTCTGGGCGACGGCGAGTCGCTGGCCGACCTCCGCGCGGAGAGCCACGACATCGAGGCGCTCGCCGGCCGCAGCGTCGGCATGGAGGCCCTCGACCAGCTCGCCATGGAGCACCTGCTCGGCGTGCGCTGACGCCGCACCCTCCCCCGCCGTACCGGAAGGAACGAACTGAGATGGCACGACCGATCACCCTGTTCACCGGCCAGTGGGCCGATCTGCCGTTCGAGGAGATGTGCAAGCTCGCCTCGGGCTGGGGGTACGACGGCCTGGAGATCGCCTGCTGGGGCGACCACCTCGACCCGTGGCAGGCCGCCGAGGACGACTCCTACGTCAAGGCGAAGCTGGACCTGCTGGAGAAGTACGGCCTCAAGGTCTATGCGATCTCCAACCACCTCAAGGGCCAAGCCGTTTGCGACGACCCGATCGACCAGCGGCACAAGGACATCCTGTCCTCGCGCATCTGGGGCGACGGCGATCCCGAGGGCGTGCGGCAGCGCGCGGCCGAGGAGATGAAGATGACCGCCCGCGCCGCCAAGAACCTCGGTGTCGACGTCGTCGTCGGCTTCACCGGCTCGTCCATCTGGAAGTACGTCGCGATGTTCCCGCCGGCCACCGCGGAGATGGTCGCGGCCGGCTACCGCGACTTCGCCGACCGGTGGAACCCGATCCTCGACGTGTTCGACGAGTGCGGCGTGAAGTTCGCGCACGAGGTGCACCCCTCCGAGATCGCCTACGACTACTGGACCACGGTCGCGACGATGGAGGCGATCGGGCACCGCGAGGCGTTCGGCCTCAACTGGGACCCGAGCCACTTCGTCTGGCAGGACCTCGACCCGGTCGGGTTCCTCTGGGACTTCAAGGACCGGATCTACCACGTCGACTGCAAGGACGCGAAGCGTCAGGTCGGCAACGGTCGCAACGGCCGCCTCGGCTCGCACCTGCCCTGGGCCGACCCCCGACGCGGCTGGGACTTCGTGTCCACCGGCCACGGCGACGTGCCCTGGGAGCAGTGCTTCCGGATGCTCAACACGATCGGCTACACCGGCCCGATCTCGATCGAGTGGGAGGACGCCGGCATGGACCGGCTGCTCGGCGCCCCGGAGGCGCTGGAGTTCGTCCGCCGGCTCGCCTTCGACGCACCGGAGGCCGCCTTCGACGCGGCCTTCTCCACCTCCGACTAGGTCCGGCCGGTCGAGCCTGTCGAGACCCCGGACCCAGCACCACCCACAACACCAGTCCCCTCGGGAAAGGACTCACCATGTGTTACGGATACGACGGCCACGCTGCCTTGCGCGAGTCGATGGAGAGGCGCGGCGCCAGCCGTCGCTCGTTCCTCAAGGGCGCAGCCGCCTCGCTGGCCGGCGCGGCCGCGGTCGGGGCCGGCGCGCTCCCCGCGTCGGCGGCGGTACACGCCGTACGACGGGTGCCGCCGGGCAAGATCAGCATCCAGCTGTACACCCTGCGCTCCATCATGAGCGGCGACGGGATCGAGGCGACGCTCGCGAAGCTGGAGGAGTACGGCTACCCACGCGTCGAGCTCGCCGGGCTCTACGGCCGGACGGCGTCGTCGTTCCGCTCGACGCTGGACTCCTACGGCATCCGCGCCTCGTCGAGCCACGACGGGATCAGCGGGAGCACGGCCGCTCTGCACCAGAAGCTCCAGAACGCCGTCACGCTCGGCCAGAACTACGTCAACGTCCCGTACCTCAACTCCGCCGAGCTGTCGGCCTGGCAGGAGTGGGCCGACCAGATGAACGCCGAGGCCGCGGTCGCCAAGGGCTACGGCCTGCGCTACGGCTACCACAACCACGCCCACGAGTTCACGATCCGGCTCAGCAACGGCCAGACGCCGTGGGAGGTGTTCACCGAGCGGCTCGACCCGTCGCTGGTGCACCTCGAGGCGGACCTCTACTGGGTCGTCACCGGTGGTCTCAACAGCGGTGACGGCGTGGCCGACCCGGAGCAGTTCGCGATCGACACGATCAAGGCCGCGCCGCAGACCGTCCGGCAGTACCACGTGAAGGACAAGCAGTACGCACGACCGAACAGCGACGGCGACCACGTCGACCTCGGCACCGGGTTCATCGAGTTCGACCGGATCTTCGCCGCGCACACCGTCGAGGAGTACATCGTCGAGAACGACTCTCCCGACGTCACCCCGCTGCAGACCGCGGAGGTCGGCTACAACTACCTCCGCACCCTGCGGTTCTAGGGCGTGGCTCTCAATTCTGGCCGTCGCGAGCGTCGTCCGGTGCGTGCGATGGCAAGGCGCCGGAGCGAGGGCGGGCCGGCGGCCCGTCGAGTGACGGCAACGCCGCCAGCGTGCGTGTCCGGGCGGCGCGCAGCAGGCCAATGGAATTGAGAGACACGCCCTAGGCTCCGATCAGCTCCAGCACCGCGGAGGTGGGCCGCACGTCGCCGAACGAGCGGTACACCACGTGGAGGCTGGCGTTGTGGTCCTGGTCGTCGACCGCCGCACAGGCGTCGGCGACCAGGACCACGCGGTAGCCCAGCGTGCTCGCGTCGCGCACGGTCGACTCGCAGCACACGTTCGTCACCGTGCCCGTCACGACCACCGTGTCGATCCCGCGCTCGGCCAGCAGCTCCGGCAGGGGCGAGCGTCCCGGGAAGAACGCGCTGGCTGCGGACTTCTCCACCAGCAGGTCCGTGTCCTCGCGCACCTCGAGCTCGTGCCAGAGCCGGTCGCGCAGCGGGCCGCTCCCGCCGGACGCGCTGTAGGCAGCCGCGACCTCCTCGCCGTAGAACTCCCGGTCGACCGCCGTACGACGGGAGGGGCCGGGCACCACCCAGGCCACCGTGCCGCCGGCGTCGCGCAGCGCCGTCGCGAGCGCGTTGACGCGCGGCACGAGGCCGAAGGCGTACTCGTTCTGCTCGACGAAGAACGGCACCACGTCGACCACGACGAGCGCCGTCCGGCGGGGGTCGAGCTGCTCGAACGCGTGCCGCCGTCCGCGGCGTGACTCGTGCCGGGCGTACTGCCGCTCGTCGATCCGCCAGTCGTGGGTGCGCCGCTGCATCGGGCCAGTCTGGCCCGCGGGTCAGCCGAGCCCGAGCACCCGGACCGCGCGCGTCGCCATCCGGGCCTCGCCCAGCGCGTTGGGGTGCACCACGACCGGGTTCGTGCCCTGCAGCACCGGCTCGACCCAGCGCACACCGACCGGCTGGCAGGCGTCGTGACCCTCGGAGACCTTGTTGAGGTTGACGTACGTCGTGCCGGTGGCGGCGGCCGCGCGCCTCACCGCGTCGTTGAGCACCCACTGGATGTGCCGGACGTAGGGGACGTCACCGGTCGCGACCGGCATCCGGTCGAAGCAGCCGACGGCCTTCGGCATGATCCACGGGTAGCCGAGGATCGCGACCTCCGCCCTCGGCGCGCGACGGTGGACCGCCTTCAGCGCCTTCACCAGGTCGGGGTACGTCGTGGTGCGGATGGTGTCCGCGAAGGACGAGCCGTACCTCTCCTTGCAGGGGCTGCCCTGCCCGAGCGTGCTGAGGCCGGCCACGCCGCAGGACTGGATCGTGCTGATGAAGACGCCGCTGTCGTTGCCGCCGATCGTCATCGTGACCAGGTCGGCCTGCTTGGAGAGCGCGTCGAGCTGCGGCGCGACCCCGGGGTACTGCGACTCGAAGTAGTCGCTCGTGTCGGCTCCCCCGCAGGTCACGTCGACCAGCGCGGCTCCGGTCCGCTGGGCGATCCGGTGCGGGTAGTTGCTCGTGGAGCGCGCGCACTGCGGCGCCGCCGTCGGGTCGGGCGGCAGCACACCCGAGGCAGCGCTGTAGGAGTCGCCGAGCGCGACGTACCTCAGCGGGTCCTCCGACGCGGCCTGCGTCGGGGCGGCGAGCGCGGCGGCAGCGATCAGCGCGGAGAGGACGGGGACGAGCAGGCGGACGCGCACGGAGTACTCCCTCGGTCGGTTGTCTGCACAGTGCAACTGGGAGTGACAACGCGCAAGACAGGACGAGGTCACGGGGCACCACTACGGTGTGCGGATGTTCTCGCGGCTGCTCGGCTCGTTCCCCCGCTCCGACGTCCCGGGGCCGGAGGACGCCGGCCGTCCGCCGAGCGGCGTGCGAGCCGTCGTGGGAGAGCTCGCCGGCGCGACGCTCGCGGACGGCCTCTACCGGTTCCACACCGCGGCCTCGGCCGCCCGTGCGGACGCGATGGTGCTCGAGGCGTTCCCCGGGCTCGCCGGCCGGGTGGCCTGCTTCGGGTTCGACTGGCTCGGCCATCAGCTCAGCCTGGACCCCACCCGCGGCGCGGACGACGACCCCGAGGTGCTGCTCCTCGACGTCGCGTTCGGCGAGGTGCTGGAGGTCCCGGTCCCCTTCTCGCGGTTCCACGACGAGGAGGCGGTCGACCACGCGGACGCCGCCCTCGCGTCCGACTTCTACGCCGAGTGGCGGGAGACGACGGCCCAGCCCCTGGCGTTCGGCGAGTGCGCCGGCTACACGACACCGGTCTTCCTCGGCGGGGAGGACGACGTGGAGAACCTGGAGATCACCGACCTGGAGGTCTACTGGTCACTGACGGCGCAGCTCCGGCAGGGCATCTCCTAGCCGGTGGCCGGTGCCGCGATGAGTTCGCGGGCCCCCGGCGGTCGTACCTGCACCAGACCCCTGAGGAGGACCCCATGACCGAGCCGACCACCCACCAGCTGTCCCGCCCCGGCGTCACCCTGACGTACGACGTCCGCGGCGACGTGGCGGACGCGACCCCTGACCGCCCGGTGCTCGTGCTCGTCGGCTCACCGATGGGCGCCGCCGGGTTCACGACGCTGGCGTCGCACTTCACCGACCGTCCCGTCGTGACCTACGACCCGCGCGGTGTCGAGCGCAGCGTGAAGGACGAGCCGGCGTCGGAGTCCACGCCCGAGGAGCACGCCGACGACATCGCGGCGATCATCGACGCGCTCGGCGTCGAGCACGTCGACCTGATGGGCAGCAGCGGCGGGGCCGTCAACGGCCTCGCCCTGGTCGCCCGGCACCCGGGCCGGGTCCGCACGCTCGTCGCGCACGAGCCGCCGGCTGTGGTCAACCTCCCTGACGCCGAGTGGGCGCTCGCCGCGAACGACGACATCGGCGCGACGTACCAGAAGGAGGGCATGGGCCCGGCCATGGCCAAGTTCATCGCGCTGGTGATGCAGCAGGGCGAGATCACCCCGGCCTACCTCGAGCAGCCCGCGCCGGACCCGGCGATGTTCGGCCTCCCGGCGGAGGACGACGGCGACCGCACCGACGCGCTGCTCGGCCAGAACAACCGCAGCTGCGTGCGGCTGGTCCCCGACGTCGAGGCGATCCGGGCGAGCGGTACCCGCGTGGTCGTGGCCCGCGGCGTCGAGTCCGGCGAGCAGCTCGCGGCTCGTTCGGCGGGCGCGGTCGCGGCCCTGCTGGGGCAGGAGGCCGTGTCGTTCCCGAGCGACCACGGCGGCTTCCTCGGTGGCGAGTACGGCCAGCAGGGCGACCCCGACGCGTTCGCGTCGAGGCTGCGCGAGGTGCTCGACGGGGCGTGAGTCAGCCGGCCCGCCGGCGGCCCTTGCGGACTCGCAGGTAGTCGGCGACGACGTACTCGCCGAGCCGCGACAGGTCGGGGGTGAACACCCGGCCGCCGGCGCGGCGTGCCATCGCGTCGACGAACCGCTCCAGCCCGGGGTCGTTGCCGAGCATGAAGAAGTTGATGCCGGCGCCGTACCGCGCGAGCTCGTCGACCTGCCGCACTGTCGCGCGGACGGTCTCGTGGGTCGGTGGCCAGTTGAAGACCGGGTAGCCGTCGGCGGTGAGGTGCGCCGTCGGCTCGCCGTCGGTCACGACCAGCACGACGGGCTCGGCGTCGGGGTGCCGGCGCAGGTGTCGGGCCGCGATCATCAGCGCGTGCTGCAGGTTGGTGCCCTGCACCCACTCGGGCTCGACGTCGGCGAGCTGCACGGGGTCGAGCCGTCGGGCGGTCCGGTCGAAGCCGATGATCTCGAGGGCGTCCTGCCGGAACCGGGTAGCGACGAGGTGCGAGAGCGCGAGGGCGGTCTGCTTCATCGGCCCCCAGCGGCCCTCCTGCACCATCGAGAAGGACAGGTCGACGCAGAGCGCGACGGCGGCGGAGGTACGACGCTCGGTCTCGACGACCTCGAAGTCGTCGACGTGCAGCCGCGCCGGGATGCCGGCGCCGCGGCGCAGCGCGTTGCCGACCGTGCGCACCGCGTCGATCGGCAGCTCGTCGCCGAACTCCCAGGCCCGGGAGGAGCCGGTGAGCTCGTCGGCCGACCCGGTGCGGTGGTCGGCGTGGTCACCGGAGGAGGCGGCGTCGATCTGGGCGAACACCCGCTTGAGCGCGGTCTCCCCGAGCCGCCGGACGGCCCGCGGCGTCAGGCGGACCCCGTCGTCGCCGCGGGTGACGTATCCCTGGCGCTCGAGCTCGCGCTCCAGCTCGCGCAGCGCCTGGAAGTCGGCGGCCGCGGACGAGCCGAGCTGCTGCTCGAGCACCTCGACGTCGACGTCGTCCAGGGTGCCGCCGGGGCGGTCCATCGCGAGCGCCTGCTCCAGCGCCTCGAGGTCGGCGAGCTCGGCGACGGCCTGGACCGCGTCGCTGTAGCCCATCGGCTCGCCGCCCTCGCGCATCTGCACCGGGCCGCGGTCCATGCCGGGTCGCAGCGCGCGCAGGTTGTCGGAGAGCTGGGCCATCTGCGAGGCGAGGTCGGGGTCGGACAGCGCGTCGCTCATCAGCTGGCCGAGCTGGGCGCGCTGCTCGGGCGACAGCGACGCCATCATCCGGTCGGCCGCGGCCTGCCGGCGGGCGAGCGCGTCGATCAGCTCGTCGACGTTCTCCGGCTGCTCGGGGAACAGGTCGCCGTGCTTGTCCATGAACTCGCGGAACTTGTCCTCGGTGTCCTCGCCGCGGGCGTGCGCCGCGAGCAGGTTGTTGAGGTCGGCGAGCATGTCCTTGACCGCCTGCATCATCGCGGGGTCGGGGTCCTGCAGGGCCTGGGCCATCCCGGCGAACTGCGCGTCGAGCACCTCGCGGCGCAGCATGTCCTGGATCGAGTCGTAGGTCTGCTTCGCGGTCGGCGAGTGCCACTGGTAGTCCGCGAGCGCCCGCACGGCTCCTGCCGTGTCGTCGGGGACGGTCGCGAGCTCCATCTCGGCCCAGCGGGCGTCCTCGCCGTCCTCGGCCGCCAGGGTGTCGCGCTCGTCGGCCAGCGCCTGGTCGAGCGCGGCCCGGACCTGGTCGAGGGTGCCGCCGAGGTCGCCCCGTCGGCGGGCGGCGTTGCGCATCCGGCGGGCGCGGGCGGCGAGCTCGTCGAGGCCGCGGCGTCCGTCGAAGCCGCGGCGCAGCAGGTCGGCGAGCGCCTCGCGCATCGAGCCGCCCGCGAGCACGTCGCGGCCGACCTCGTCGAGCGCCGCGCGTACGTCGTACGGCGGGGCGAGCGGGTCGGGCCCGCCGTGCCACGGGCCGTAGCGGAAGCGGCCGGTGCCGTGGCCGTGGCGTGGCACGTCAGGCTCCGTAGACCGACCGGCCCGAGCCGTCGTGGGCGGGCGACTTGTCGATGCGGCGGGTCAGGTGCAGGCCCTCGAGGACGAGCTCGACCGCGGCGGCCACCTGGCCGGGCCCCGGCGGGTCGACGTCGCTGGTGACGTCGCCGTACCCGAGCCGGTCGAGGACCTTGGCGAGGCCGGGCACCGTGCCGACCTGGCGCAGCAGCTCGTCGCTGGTGACGAGCTCACCGGTCTCGACCGTCGCGCCCTCGGCGAACAGGTCCGTGAAGCCGGAGAGGTCGAGGCCGTGCAGCCGCTCGCGGAACGTCTCGGCGACCGCGACGCGCATCAGGTGCGCGACGACCTCCTCCTCGCGGCCCTCCTCGCCCATCTCGAACTCGACCTTGCCCAGCAGCGTGGGCAGCACGCCCGGCAGGTCGCAGACGCGGGCGACGGCGTCGTCCTCGCCGGTGCGGGCGCTGCGCCGGAGCGCCGAGGCGGCGAGCGCCTCGACGGCCGCGATCGCGAACCGCGCGCTCACGCCCGAACGCTGGTCGACCGACGGGGACTCCCGCAGGCCGCGGGTCAGCCGGGCGACCACCTCGATGAGGTGGACCGGCACGTCGGCGACGACCTCGGCCTCCTGCGCGACGAGCACGATCTCCTGCTCGACCTCGTCGGGGTAGTGGGTGCGGATCTCGGCGCCGAACCGGTCCTTGAGCGGCGTGATGATCCGGCCGCGGTTGGTGTAGTCCTCGGGGTTGGCGCTCGCGACCAGCAGCACGTCGACCGGCAGCCGCAGGCTGTAGCCGCGCACCTGGATGTCACGCTCCTCGAGCACGTTGAACATCGCGACCTGGATGCGTTCGGCGAGGTCGGGCAGCTCGTTGATGCCGAAGACACCGCGGTTGGTGCGCGGCAGCAGGCCGTAGTGGACGGTCTCCGGGTCGCCCAGCGTGCGGCCCTCGGCGACCTTGACCGGGTCGACGTCGCCGACGAGGTCGCCGACGCTGGTGTCGGGGGTGGCGAGCTTCTCGACGTACCGCTCGTCGCGGTGCCGCCACGCGATCCTCAGGTCGTCGCCCAGCTCGTCGGCGAGCCGGCGGCAGCGCGAGCAGACCGGGGCGACCGGGTCGTCGTTGATCTCGCAGCCCTCGACGTACGGCGTCCACTCGTCGAGCAGCGACGCGAGGGTGCGCATCAGGCGGGTCTTGCCCTGGCCGCGCTCACCGAGGAGCACGAGGTCGTGGCCGGCGAGCAGGGCGCTCTCGAGCTGCGGCAGCACGGTGTCGTCGAAGCCGACGATGCCGGGGAACGCGGGCTCGCCCGCGCGCAGCTTGGTGAGGAGGTTGTCGCGGATCTCGGCCTTGACGGGCCGGGAGCGGTAGCCGGTGTCGCGGAGGGCACCCAGCGTCGTGGGTCGGCTCATGTGAGCGAACCTACGCCTGACCGGCAAGCGGTCACGAGCCGTGGCGCGGCCTCCGCAGCACGACCAGGGACCGGTCGGACACCTGGAACTCCACGCCGGGCAGCAGCGTGGTCGCGTCCTCGAAGATCGAGACGCTGCCGGCGGTGTCGTCGGCCGTGTCCAGGGCGACCAGCCAGCCCTCGCCGTACACCTCGTCGGGGAGCGTGAACGTCAGCGGCTCGTAGTGCCCGTTGAAGGCCACCAGGAAGGAGTCGCCGAGGACCTTCTCGCCACGCTGGTTGGGCTCGGGGATGGCCTCGCCGTTGAGGAAGACGAGCATCGAGCGGGCGTGGTGGTTCTGCCAGTCCTCCGAGCCCATGGTCGTGCCCGAGGGTGTGAACCAGGCGATGTCGGCCGGCTCACCGTGCTGCGGCGGCTCACCGGCGAAGAAGCGACGACGCCGGAACACCGGGTGCTCCTGGCGCAGCGCGACGACACGCCGGGTGAACGCGAGCAGCTCCTCCTGCGACGGGGACAGGTCCCAGCCGACCCAGGAGGTCTCGTTGTCCTGGCAGTAGACGTTGTTGTTGCCACCCTGGCTGCGGCCGAGCTCGTCGCCGTGCAGGATCATCGGCACACCCTGCGAGAGCAGCAGCGTGGCGAGGAAGTTGCGGTGCTGCCGGGCGCGCAGGGCGTTGACCTCCTCGTCGTCGGTCTCGCCCTCGGCGCCGCAGTTCCAGGACCGGTTGTGGCTCTCGCCGTCGTTGCCGTCCTCGCCGTTGGCGTCGTTGTGCTTCTCGTTGTAGGACACCAGGTCGCGCATGGTGAAGCCGTCGTGCGCGGTGACGAAGTTGATCGAGGCGATCGGCTTGCGGCCGGAGTGCTCGTAGAGGTCCGACGAGCCGGTGATGCGCGACGCGAACTCCGCCAGCGTCGACCCCTCTCCGCGCCAGTAGTCCCGGACCACGTCGCGGTACTTGCCGTTCCACTCGGTCCACAACGGCGGGAAGTTCCCGACCTGGTAGCCGCCCTCGCCGACGTCCCACGGCTCGGCGATCAGCTTCACCTGGCTGACGACCGGGTCCTGCTGGACCAGGTCGAAGAACGCCGAGAGCCGGTCGACCTCGTGGAACTGACGGGCCAGCGACGAGGCGAGGTCGAACCGGAAGCCGTCGACGTGCATCTCGGTGACCCAGTAGCGCAGCGAGTCCATGATCAGCTGCAGCACGTGCGGGTGCCGCATCAGCAGGGTGTTCCCGGTGCCCGTGGTGTCGTAGTAGTGGGCCTTGTCGTCGTCGACGAGTCGGTAGTAGGCGGCGTTGTCGATGCCCCGGAAGCAGAGCGTCGGCCCGAGGTGGTTGCCCTCGGCGGTGTGGTTGTAGACCACGTCGAGGATCACCTCGATGTCCGCCTCGTGCAGCGCCTTCACCATCGCCTTGAACTCCTGCACCTGCTGGCCGCGCTGGCCGGAGGCGGAGTACGCGTTGTGGGGCGCGAAGAAACCGATCGTGTTGTAGCCCCAGTAGTTCGCCAGGCCCTTGTCGACCAGCGTGGTGTCCTGCACGAACTGGTGCACCGGCATCAGCTCGATGGCGGTGACGCCGAGCTTCTTGAGGTGCTTGATCGTCGCGGGGTGGCCGATGCCGGCGTAGGTCCCGCGGATGGGTTCGGGCACGTCGGGGTGCCGCATGGTCAGGCCCTTGACGTGGGCCTCGTAGATGACCGTGTCGTGGTACTCGTGGTGGGGGTTCCGGTCGTTGCCCCAGTCGAAGAACGGGTTGACCACCACGCCGAGCATGTTGTGGCCGCGGCTGTTGCGCCGGTTGAACTTGTCCGGGGCGCCGAACCGGTAGGAGAACAGCGACTCGTCGCCGTCGATCTGGCCGTCGACCGCCTTGGCGTAGGGGTCGAGCAGCAGCTTGGTCGGGTTGCAGCGGTGGCCCTCGGCCGGCCGGTAGGGGCCGTGCACGCGGTAGCCGTAGCGCTGACCCGGCTGCACGCCCGGCAGGTAGACGTGGTGGACGAACGCGTCGGTCTCCGCCATCTCGACGCGCCGCTCCCGGCCGCCGTCGTCGATCAGGCAGAGCTCGACCTTCGTCGCCACCTCCGAGAAGAGTGCGAAGTTCGTGCCCGAACCGTCGTACGTCGCACCCAGCGGGTACGGCCTGCCCGGCCAGATCTCCATGCGTTCCCTCTCCCTCGCGGCTGCGTGCTCGCACCGTACCCACCCCTGGTGACGATCACGTGTCGCGTCCGCCACGACCCAGGGCGACGGATTCCGCACTTTTCTCGGGCCCGGATGCGTGGAAGCCTGGGCCCATGGCCATCTCCACCACCGATCCCCGCACCGGCGAGGTGCTCCGCACGTTCGACGAGCTGACCGACGAGCAGCTCGAGGACCGACTGGCCCGGGCCGCGGCCGCCGCCGCGTCGTACCGGCTCACGTCGTTCGCCGAGCGGGCCGGCTGGCTCACCGCCGCGGCGCAGATCCTCGACGACCGGGTCGACGAGCTCGCCGCCCTGATGACGCTCGAGATGGGCAAGACCAAGAAGGCCGCCGCCGCGGAGGTCGGCAAGTGCGCGTCGGTGCTGCGCTACTACGCCGAGCACGCCGAGTCGATCCTCGCCGACGAGCCGGTCGACGCGTCGAAGGTCAACGCCAGCAAGGCCTACGCCCGCTACCTGCCGATCGGCGTCGTGCTCGCGATCATGCCGTGGAACTTCCCGCTCTGGCAGGCGATGCGCTTCGCCGCGCCCGCCCTGGCCGCCGGCAACGTCGGGCTGCTCAAGCACGCCAGCAACGTGCCGCAGACGGCGCTGTTCATGGAGGACCTGTTCCGCGAGGCCGGCTTCCCCGACGACGTCTTCCAGACCTTGCTCATGGGCAGCGGCAAGGTCGAGGCCGTCATCCGGGACGACCGCGTCGCCGCGGCCACGCTGACCGGCTCCGAGGGCGCCGGCGTCGCGGTCGGCCGCACCGCGGGCGAGTCGCTGAAGAAGGTCGTCCTCGAGCTCGGCGGCTCCGACGCGTTCGTGGTGATGCCGTCGGCCGACCTGGCCCAGGCGGCGAAGGTCGCGACCACCTCCCGCACCCAGAACAACGGCCAGTCCTGCATCTCCGCCAAGCGGTTCATCGTGCACACGGACGTGTACGACGAGTTCCTGGCGCACTTCGCCAAGGAGATGTCCGCGCTCGTCGTCGGCGACCCGATGGAGGAGGGCACCGACGTCGGCCCGCTGGCCACCGAGGGCGGCCGCGAGGACGTCGAGACGCTGGTCAAGGACGCCGTCGACAAGGGCGCGACCGTGGTGCTGGGCGGCGAACGGCCCGAGGGCGGCGGCTGGTGGTACCCGCCGACGATCCTGGCCGACCTCACCGAGGACATGGACCTGTACGACGAGGAGGTGTTCGGCCCGGTCGCGTCCGTCTACCGCGTCGCCGACATCGACGAGGCGGTCAGCCTGGCCAACGGCACCCGCTTCGGCCTCGGCTCCAACGCCTGGACCAACGACGCCGACGAGCAGGAGCGGTTCATCCGCGACCTGGAGGCCGGGCAGACGTTCGTCAACGGCATGGTGGCGTCGTTCCCGGCCCTGCCGTTCGGCGGCATCAAGGCCTCCGGGCACGGCCGCGAGCTCGCCGACCACGGCATCCGGGAGTTCTGCAACATCAAGACCGTCTGGATCGCCTGAGCCATTCCACTCGACCACACGGCCCGGACCGGTCTGGTCCGGGCCGTGTCGCGTATGACCCGTTTGGCCCATGTCGTCCCCCTGCGTCCGGCCCTACTCTCGGGGAACTGTCGTCGTCAGGGGGAGGCGCGCGCATGCGTCGTGGTCGTACGTCGTCGTTGCTGGTAGCTGGTTCTCTCATCGGGCTGGCGCTGGCGCCACCCACCGCGCAGGCCGCCGTGAGCAGCGGACTCTTCCAGCCGCACGTCACCCAGGCGCTGCCCGCATCCGTGCGCGGCGTGGCGTTCGGCGACGTGACGGGCGACGGGCGCGCTGACGTCGTCGCGACCACCGACACCAGCCTCGTCGTGATGGCGCAGTCCGCCGACGGCTCGCTGGCCGCTCCGGTGTCGTACGCCCACGCGGCCGCGGCGACCTCCGCCAACGAGCTGGCGATCGGCATCTCGGACCTGGACGGGGACGGCGACAACGACGTCGTGCTCACCAGCAAGGCGGGCGTGCAGCTCTGGGACCAGGTCGCGGGCGGGACTCTTCGCTACGACTGGTCGTTCCTGCCGCCCGGTGCCCGCGACCTCGAGGTGGTCGACGTCAGCGGCGACGGTCAGGCCGACCTGGTCGTGAACACCGGCGCCGGGATCCGGGTGTACTGGCAGATCTTCGGCGACCTGATGTCGGCCAGACCCACCGCCGAGGTCAGCACCGGCAACGCCACGGAGGTGGAGGTCGGCGACGTCACCGGTGACGGACTGCCCGACATCGTCAGCGCCCTCGGCCGGACCGTCGAGGTACGCGCGCAGCAGCCCGACCTCTCGTTCGCAGCGCCGGTCACCTACCTGTCCGGCGGCGTCTCCGGGTGGGAGACGGTCAACGGCCTCGCCCTGGGCGACACCAACGGTGACGGCCGGCTCGACGTGCACGTGACGACCGGTGGCAACTCCCCCACCGCGCGGGTGGTGACCCGGGAGCAGACACCGAACGGCGTGCTGGGCGCCCCCCAGGCCCTGACCAGCTACGACATCCCCGAGACGATCGAGGCGGCCGACGTGACCGGTGACGGCCGGGACGACCTGTTGGTGCTGCACGGCGGCTGGAACCGGCTCGGCGTCTACGACCTGACCCCCGGCACCAACCCGGCGGAGACGTTGTTCGCCATCCCCTACGCGAGCCACTACCCCGTCGACGGCCTTGCCGTCGGCGACGTCAGCGGCGACGGGCAGGCGGACGTCGGCATCGCGGACTACAACCAAGGCGTCGTGCTGCTGCGGCACTCACCCGCCGGCACCGACGCGACGCCCCCGCAGACGACGATCACGAGCGGCCCCTCGGGAGGCACGCCCGACCCGACGGCGACCTTCACGTTCACGTCGAGCGAGGCGGGCAGCTACGAGTGCCAGTTCGACCAGGAGCCGCGGTTCACGACCTGCACGAGCCCGAAGACCTACAGCGGGCTGACCGCCGGCGCCCACTCCTTCCAGGTCCGCGCCGTCGACCTGGTGGGCAACGTCGACCCGACGCCGGAGTACCAGGGCTTCCAGGTCAGCGCGCCGGACACCGTCATCACCGGCGGGCCGACCGGCACGGTGCGCTCCGACACGGCGTCTTTCGCGTTCGACTCCGGTACGACGTCGGCGGCCGGTTTCCAGTGCCAGTGGGACGGCGGCCTGTGGACCGCGTGCACCTCACCGGCCACGAAGTACGGCCTCGCGGCCGGGCCCCACACGTTCGGCGTCCGCGCCGTCTCGACGTACGGCGTCGCCGACCCCTTCCCCGCGACCCGCTCCTGGACCGTCGAGACACCGGCCGACGTGGCCGTCAGCACGACCGGGCCGGCAAGCGTCAGGAAGAACGGCACGATCACGTGGACGACGGTGGTCTCGAACCCCGGTCCGGCCGGCGCGACCGGTGTCGTCCTCGCGCAGACCGTGCCGTCCGGCGTAACCTCGGCCAAGGCCACCGGCTGCACCGGGTCGACCACGCTCACCTGCCCCGTCGGCACGCTGGCAGCCGGCACGAGCCGGACCTTCACGATCACCGGCAAGGTCACGGCCACGAAGGGCACGCTGACCTCGACCGCGACGGTCACGAGCACGTCGTGGGACCGGAACACCGCCAACGACCGGGCGACCGCTACCAGCACGGTCGGCAGGTAGCGACTCGACTCAGAACAGCGTCGGGTCGGGCTCCGGCTGCTTCGGCAGCGGCGGGAAACGGGCGGCCGACCGCGCCCGCGGCGGCCGCCAGGCGGTGTCGACGTCGACCGGGCGCGGCTCCGGCGGCTCGGCGCCGGTGAGCGCCCGGACCAGTGACGGCGTGCGCAGGTCGAACCGCGCCAGCACGCTGCGGACCTGTTCGAGGTCGAGCGGGAGCCGGCCGACACCGCGCGGGATGTCGAGGCCGAGGGGCACGTCGCGGTGCATGGTCATCACCGCCCGGTTGAGCTGGAACGCCGCCCGGGCCTCGCTCGTCGCGAGCGTCGCGGCGAGCGCCTTGCCCACGGCCGCCCGGCAGCGCTCGCCGTCGGTAGCGGCCTCGGTGAAGGCCTCCTCGGCGGTGGCGAACGCCGCCAGCAGCTTGGCCGCGGTCTTGGGACCGAAGCCGCGCACGCCGGGGAGGTTGTCGGAGGCGTCACCGCGGAGCGCGGCGTAGTCGAGGTACTGCTCGGGGCGGACCCCGGCGACGAGGGTCAGCCGGTGCGGATCGAGCATCGGCGAGGCGTCGACGCCGCCGTTGAGGATGCGCAGCATGCGGGTGTTGTCGTCGATCAGCCCGAACGAGTCGCGGTCGGACGTCGCGATGACCGTGCATGCGCCGACGCTCGGCGCCCACGCGGCGGCCGAGGCGAGCACGTCGTCGGCCTCCAGCCCGTCGGGACGGACGACGACGACGCCGAGGTCGCGCAGCACGTGCACCGCGGTCTCGAGCTGCTCGTCGAGCGTCGCGGGCTTGGGGTCGCGGTGCGCCTTGTAGATCGGCCAGCGGGTGCGGCGGTGGCTGACGTCGGGGTCGTCGAACCCGACCACGACGGCGTCGGCACAGGCCCGGTCGACGGCGGCGCCCAGCATCGACAGGAACCCGCGCACCGCCCAGGCCGCCTGCCCGTCGGCGGTGCGGAACCCGGTGCGCGCCGAGGCGTGGAAGCACCGGTGGAGCACCGAGTTACCGTCGATCGCGAGCAGGGTGGGAGCCATCGGGAACAGCCTAAGGTGATCGACCGACAGCCGGGCGGAGGGTCGGACGCCAGGCGGTGCTGCCTAGGATCGCGATCATGACCAGCGAGATGGAGGTCGGCATGACCAACGCCGGTGGCGCGTTCACGGAGTACCTCGGCGTCCGGTTCGAGGAGGCCACCGGCGACCGGGTGGTCGCGACGTGGACAGCGACCGAGGCGCTGCACCAGCCGTTCGGCATCGTCCACGGCGGCGCGCACGCGGGGGTCGTCGAGACGCTGGCCAGCGTCGGCGCGAGCGTCTGGTGGGGCGACCGCGGGAAGGTCGTCGGAGTCAACAACAACACCGACTTCTACCGCGCGGTCAGCGAGGGCGAGCTCACCTCGACCGCCGTGCCGCTGCACCGCGGCCGCTCCCAGCAGGTCTGGGTGGTCGAGACCGTCGACGCCGAGGGGCGGACGGTCGCGCGCGGTCAGGTCCGGTTGCAGAACCTGACCGGCTGACGACCGGCCCCGAGCAGCCCGCGAGGGCTCAGACGGAGACCGGGTTCGACGCCGAGCCCGGCTCGCGCTGCTGCGGGAACACGGAGACGTACGGCGACAGCAGGCCGGTCAGGCCCTCGCTGGCGATGCGGCGCTGGTACTCCAGCTGCTGCTGCTCGGAGGTCACGACGGCTAGGTCCTTGGCCTCGGCCCAGCAGTCGGCGTGGTAGGAGTTCTCGGCGTTGGCCGGCCCCGCCGTGGCGTGGTGGGGCTTGATCCGGTTACGGCAGTGCGAGCAACGATCCACAGTGCAGGCCTTTCTCAACACCGGTGACAGTACCGGAGCGATCGCCTCCCAAGCACCGCTTCGGCCGTACCGGTCCCGTCGAACCCTGTGAACTCCCGGCCCCCGCCGGATCCGCTGGATCTCTGCGTCCACCTGACATGAGACATATCGGTCGAACGGGAGGACCGACTCAAGGGCGACCCGAGGATTTGACCTATTTGTTTACCTTGTGGCCCAGATGCCCGAGGTCCCGCGCCGGTGGCTCCCGATGAGATGGGTGTCCACGATGCCGACGGCCTCCATCAGGGCGAACATCGTCGTGGGCCCGACGAAGACGAACCCGCGGCCGCGCAGCGCCTTCGCGAGGGCCTTCGACTCGGCGGACTGTGTCGGCACCTCGTCGTACGACGCGGGGGCGGGCGTCGCGGGCGGCCGGAACGACCACACCAGGTCGGCGAGGCCGCCGTCCTCGCGCAGCGCCACCGTCGCGCGGGCGTTGGTGACGGTCGCCTCGATCTTGCGCCGGTTGCGCACGATGCCGGCGTCGGCCATCAGCCGCTCGACGTCGCCGGCGTCGTAGGCCGCCACCCGGTCGGGGTCGAAGCCGTCGAAGGCGGTGCGGAAGGCCGGCCGCTTGCGCAGGATCGTCGCCCAGGACAGGCCGGACTGGAACGCCTCGAGGCTGAGCCGCTCGAACAGCCCCTGCTCGTCGCGGACGGGCATCCCCCACTCGGTGTCGTAGTAGTCGCGCAGGAGCGGGTCGGTCGCGGCCCAGGTGGGCCGGGCCAGGCCGTCGTCGCCGATCACGAGCATGCGGGTGAACCTAGTACGGCCCGCCGACCACCCCGGTGACCACCTAGCCGCGCGGTCGGGCGCGGGCCTCCTCGATGCCGTCGAAGGTCAGCACCGCCGCGGGGGCCGGGCGCGCGAACAGGTAGCCCTGCGCCAGCTCGCAGCCGAGATCGGCCAGCCGGTCGCGGGCCGCGGCCGTCTCGACGCCCTCGGCGACGACCCGCAGGTCGAGCGAGCGCGCCAGCGTCAGCGTGGACTCGACGATGGCCGCGGCGCGCTGGTCGTCGACGAGGTGCGTGACGAACGACCGGTCGAGCTTGAGTCCGGTGATCTCGTGCAGGTCGCGCAGGTAGCCGAGCGAGGAGTAGCCGGTGCCGTAGTCGTCGACCATCATCCGCACGCCCAGCCAGCGCAGGTCGCGGATCACCCCGCGGGCCCGGTCGGGGTCGGCCATGAACAGGTCCTCGGTCAGCTCGAGCTCCAGTGACTGGCCGGGCAGTCCCTCGGACTCCAGCAGCATCGCGAGCTGGTCGGGGAAGGCGACGTCGAGCAGGTTCGTGACCGAGAGGTTCACCGCGACGGTCGCGTCATGGCCGAGGCGACGCCAGTCGGCGGCCTGCCGGACGGCCTGGCCGAGCACGTTGAGGGTGAGCAGCCGCATCAGCCCGCCGCTCTCGGCGAGCGGGAGGAAGCCGGCCGGTGGCACGAGCCCGAGATCAGGGTTCTGCCAACGGCACAGCGCCTCGAACCCCTGCACCTCGCCGCTGTCGAGGCGGACGATCGGCTGGTAGTGCAGGACGATCTCGTCCGCCTGGATCGCCCGGCGGATCCGCTCCACGGACTCCAGGCGCACCAGGTTGGCACGGTGCGGCTCGGGCCGGTAGAGACTGTGCCCGACGCGGTTGACCTTGGCCTCGTACATCGCGAGGTCGGCGTGCTGCAGCAGCTCGCCGGGCTCGGTCCCGTCGCCGGGGAAGACCGCGATGCCGACGCTGGCGGACACGTCGAGCTCTCGGCCGGCGGTCGGGAACGGGCGCCGCATCGCGAGGGTGATCCGCTCCGCCGTCGCCAGCGCCACCTCGGCGTCGGCGGCCTCGAGCAGGATCGCGAACTCGTCGCCGCTCATCCTGCCCAGCCGGTCGGCCGGCCGCAGGACGTCGAGCAGGCGGTCCGCGACCTGGCGCAGCACCCGGTCCCCGTGAGCGTGCCCGAGCGCCTCGTTGACCGCCTTGAAGTCGTCGACGTCGAAGATCAGCAGGGCGAGCGGCAGCTGACGTGACCGGCCGCGCAGGGTGCGACCGAGGTGCTCGTGGAAGGCGCGTCGGCTCTGCACCTCGGTGAGCTCGTCGACGCGGTCCTCGCGGCCCGCGGCCACGCCCACGACGGTGCGGAACGTGAGCGTCGTCCGCGCCAGCACGACCACCAGCGCGAGCCCGATGAGCACGCTGGCCACGACCAGGGCGTCGCTCACGGCGGCGTACACGAGGGCGGTCACGCACAGCAGCGCGAGCGCGCCCGGCACGGCGAGGGTCGGCAGCAGCTCGCGCCGGACCGCGGGCCGGGACGGGAGGAAGCCGGCCGCGGCGAGCACGAAGTTGGTGAGCAACGTGAACCCGACGAGCAGGGTGCCCGGCCGCCACGTGCCGGCGGTGATCTGCGCCAGGAACACCGTGTCGACCACGACGAAGCTCAGCACGCCGGCGAAGAGCGCCCAGATCGGGAGCGGCGGCTGCCAGCGGTACGCCGCCAGCACGGACGCGACGACCATGAGCAGGGCGATGTCGAGCACCGGGTAGGCGAGGTTGGTGAACACCACGGACGGTGCGCCACCCACCCGCCCCAGCAGGGTCGGTCCGAGCAGCGCCACCGCCACGCCACCCGCGAACAGGGCCGTCGCGATGCCGTCGAGCGCCATGCCGGCGGACACGAAGGAGAACCGCGACCGGACCAGCAGCACCAGCCCGACCATCATCAGCACCGGCGTGAGCAGCCAGAAGGCGTCGGCGAGCGACGGGTACACCGGCGGCACCACGAACCGGACCCAGCCGAAGTAGGTGACGAACCCGAGGGCACGCGCCGACAGGCCGAGGCCGATCCACAGCCACAGCCAGGCGTCCTCGTCGCGCCGGGCCGCCCGCAGCAGGCACAGCACGGCCGCGAGCACGAAGCAGGAGCCCTGCACCCAGCCGTCGACCCAGGGGATGAAGGTGTGCGACGGGCGGATCGCCGGGAGGTTGTGCACGGTCACGACGAGCGCGAGGCCGGCGACGACTGTCACCAGCACACGGACCACGCGGTCGGACGCGGTGCCGGACAGCAACACCTGATGACCCCCGTTCCGGGCGCGAGAGGGCGTGGGGCAGCGCCTCGATGCTAGGGGCGCGGGCCGCTGCGCGTCGCCGGAACACGCGGACCGGCCCGCCCGCCGGGACGCCGCCCGGACGCGGTCAGTCCAGGCCGACGGCGTCCAGCACCCAGCGCCAGACCTGGTCGCGCTCCTGCGCCGTCTCCCGGGTGCCCCGCCGGTAGTGCGTGGTCCGGGGTGCCCGGTCGTGCCAGAACCGGCCGCCCGGGGGCGCGGGCTCGGAGGCCGCCAGCCAGACCACCGTGTCGGCGCCGGCCGACGCGTCGCGTAGTACGGGCCCGGTGACCTTGGCGAAGGTCGGCAGCGACGAGGTCACGCCAGGGGTGGCCGCCCAGCCCGGGTGCATGACGTGCACGGCGATGCCGTCGGACCGCCAGCGCTCCTGCAGCAGCGGCGCGAGCGCCACCTGCATCCGCTTGGAGCGGGCGTAGGCGGTGGTGCCGCGGTACTCCCCGCGCCGGTAGTCCGGGTCGTCCGCGGGCAGCCGCTGGGCGTACATCCCACCGGAGGCCACGAGCACCACCCGGGCGTCGTGACCGGCCAGGACCGGGCGGAGCAGCTCGGTCATCAGCACCGGGCCGAGCACGTGCACGGCGACGGTCAGCTCGTGGCCGTCGACGGACTCGGTGCGCTCGGCCGGGAGGGTGCCCGCGTTGTGCACGAGCACGTCGAGCCGCGGCACCTCCCGTGCGAACGCCTCCGCGAACCGGCGTACGGCGGAGAGGTCGGAGACGTCGCACAGCCGCACGTGCACCTCCGCCTGCGGCACCTCGGCCCGAATCGCGTCGGCCGCGGCCGCTCCCTTGGCCTCGTCGCGGACGAGCAGGTGCACGGTCGCGCCGAGCCGGGCGAGACCGAGCCCGGTCGCCTGCCCGAGCCCGGACCCGGCGCCGGTGACCAGGGCGACCTTGCCGGCCAGCGCCTCAGGACGCGGGTCGTCGGGCCACCAGGTGCGGCGCAGGCGGTAGCCGATGCTGCTGTAGCCGGGCACGACCGTGCGGTCGAGCGCGGTGTCGAGCGCCCGGGTGAGCGCGCTCATCGGGGCTCCTCGTCGTGGGCGCGGCGGAACAGCGGCGGCAGGTAGCGCACCATCAGCGCCGACCAGGTCAGGTGGGTGAGCACCGGCGCCTGCAGACCCTGGGAGGCGCGGCGCTGGAGGCCGAAGAGGCTGCCCATGACGCCGGCCGCCAGCACCAGCGCGGGGTTGCGGGTGGTCGAGGTGGCCAGGGCGTAGACGGCGGTGGACTTCACCACCGGGTGGTCGTCGCCGAGCGCGGCGTAGAGCGCTCCCCGGAAGAACACCTCCTCGCCGAGCCCGTTGGCCAGGGTGGTCAGCAGGACGAGCGGCTCGTCGCCCTCCTCGGCGAAGACGAGCACCCGCGAGATGGCGCGGTCGAGCAGCGGGATCTTCTGGGCGACCAGGGCGCAGCCGTAGAAGAACCCGAACGCGGCGACGCCGGTGGCGACCGGCGTGACCACGGGCCGGCGGAGCCGGTCGTCCTGGCCCTCGATCCAGCCGAGGTGCAGCGGCCCGGACACGAGGCCGCCGACCGTCCAGACGCCGGCGACGGTGAGCGTGGTGCCGTAGAACTCCCGCGAGCCGGGCTTGGTCGAGAGCCCGGCGCCCAGCAGGCTCGCGCCGACGACCGAGACGCCGGCGACGATCCGCCGGCGGCGCCGGACGATCGCCGCCGCCTCGTCGTGGACGACAGGCGCGACGTGGGTGATCGGCTTCGGCAGCCGGCCCCGCAGCCGGGCAACGAGGGCTCTCAGCGCGGGCTCCTGTGCTCGGCGAGCGCGGCCCGGACGGCGTCGTCGTACCCCATGGGATCGAACGGTACGACGCGGCGGATGCTGTCGTCCTCCACGACCACCTCCGTGCTCATCGACTCGACCAGGTTGCGGCCGGCCTCGGAGTCGACGTCGGTCACCAGCGCCAGCCAGCGCGACGACAGGCTCGGGCTCAGCAGCGGCACCGGGACGATCGGCAGCGGCCGGCCCTCGATCCGGGCGACCCGCTTGAGCATGTCGGCGTAGCGCAGCACCTCCGGGCCGCCGACCTCGAAGACCTCGCCGAGCGCGTCGGCGTTGCCGAGGACGCCGACGAGGTAGCGGACGACGTCGTCGACGGCGATCGGCTGCGTGCGGGTGTTGACCCAGCGCGGGGTGACCATCGCCGGCAGGTGCTGCACGAGCTGGCGGGTGATCTCCCAGGAGATGCCGCCGGAGCCCACGACGATGCCGGCGCGCAGCACGGTGACGGGCACGCCGCCGGCGCCGAGGAGGCCCTCGACCTCGCGGCGGCTGCGCAGGTGGGCGGAGAGGTGCTCGAAGTCGCGGTCGCGGCCGAGACCGCCGAGGTAGACGATCTGCTCGAGCCCGGCGTCACCCGCCGCCTCGCCGAAGGCGGTCGCCGCGTCGGCGTCCATCCGCTCGAAGTCGGGCGAGTCGAGCGAGTGCACGAGGTAGTACGCCGCCGTGCACCCCTCGAGCGCCGTGGCCAGCGAAGACGGGTCCAGGACGTCGCCCCGGACCGGCTCGCCCGGGCCCTCGTAGCGCTCGGGCCGGCGGGTCATCGCCCGGACCGGGTGCCCCGCCTCGACCAGCGCGGCGGTCAGCCGGCGGCCGACGAACCCGCTGGCGCCGGCGACGAGCACCGATGGCTTCTCCGCGGCCACCCGGCCACCTCCCTATGCTCGCGCATCGTCGTCGCGAATAGTTCAGCACTTACCTCAACACGCTGTCGAGGTTTACCCTCCTCCCGTGCCCGTCACTCCTGAGGCCAAACCTGTCCCGCCGGGGGCGATGACGATCGGCGAGCTCGCCCGGCGCACCGGCGTCACGCCCGAGGTGCTGCGCACCTGGGAGGCCCGGCACGGGTTCCCGCGTCCGCTGCGGCTGCCGAGCGGGCACCGGAGGTACGCCCCGTCCGACGTGGCCGCCGTCGAGCGCGTGCTGCGCCGGCGGGCGGAGGGCGTCCGCCTCGAGGTCGCCGTCGCGGAGGCGTGCCGGGACCGGGAGCCCACCCCGGCCGTGCCGTCGGTGTTCGCCACCCTGCGCCGCACCCACCCGCACCTGACGCCGACCCGGCTGCGCCGCGCCACGCTGGTCGCGCTGTCCCGCGCGATCGAGGACGAGTGCTGTGCCCGCGCGCAGGGACCGGTGCTGTTCGGGTCCTTCCAGCAGCCCCACCGGTACGCCGCCGCCGCGGCGCGCTGGACCGAGCTCGCCCGCACCGCCCGCCGCACGGTCCTGGTCGCGGCCGAGGAACACCTGCCCGACGACGCGCCGATGCGCCGCGAGTGGGTGGTCGGCTGCGACGGGCCCGCCCTGTGCGCCGTCCTCGCCGCCTGGGAGCCGCCCGGCCAGACCGGCCTCGCCGACGGCGACCGGGTGTTCGAGGCGATCTGGACCGTCGACCCCTCCGCCGTGCGCGCGGCCGCCCGGGTCTGCGCGACCGTCGCCGGCGACCTCGACCTCGCGGAGGAGCTGTCCGCGCAGCCGACCGCGCCCGAGACCGACCTGGCGGCGGCGACGGCGCTGTTCAGCCGGGTCGTGGCGTACGTGGACGCCGTCGCATGACCATCCGGCCGCTCAGGCGGTGCGCTCCCTGGCCCGTCGTGCGTGCGCAGCGACCTTCGCCCGGTTGCCGCAGACAGCCATGTCGCACCAGCGGCGACGGCCCCGGGTGTCCAGGAACAGCCAGCCGCAGTCGATGCCCGGGCAGGCACACACCTTCGCGACGTCGGGGCTGCTGAGCAGACCCGCCGCGGACCAGGCGGCCGCGAGGACGGGCAGCTCCAGACCGGCCTCCAGGCCGACGGCGAGGTCCGCCCCGGCGTCCGCGTCGGGACCGGCCGGCACGACGTCGACCAGTGCGCCGGCCCGCCGTACCTCGGGGGTGAGGGCGGCGAGCGCGTCCGCGTCGGCAGGGTCGAGGACCGCGTCGTGCACGGCGACGCGCAGCGCGCGGGCGCGCTCGAGCACCGTCGCGGCCTCCGCCTTGCGGCGTGCCGCGCGTCGGCGCAGCACGTCGGCATCGTCGCGGGAGACCAGCCCGGCGTACACCGACCACGCGACCAGCACGTCGTACGACTTCAGCCACTCGCGCCGCGCGTCCTCGACCTCGGTGACGTCGCCCCAGCCGGCCCAGGTGTTGCAGAAGTCGAGCGCGGGGTGGCCGCCCAGCCGCTTCGGAAGCGTCACGCCGTCCAGCTCGATCCAGTGCACGCCGCCAATTGTGCCTTGATTCGTTATCAACGCACATGGTGTCCTCCTAACCGTTTAGATCCGTCTAACTGGTTAGGAGCACTCATGACGAACGCACGACGTCGCGGGGCGGCGGCCGCACTCGCGGCCGCCTCCCTCGTGACGCTGGCCGCCTGCGGCGGCGGGTCGGGCAGCGACGGGGGTCCGTCGGCGGACGAGACGTTCCGTGCCGGCGGCGCGGCCGGCTCGGCGAAGAACGCGGAGGCCGAGGGGCCGGTGGCACTGCCGGACGACGCCACCGAGGGCGGCACGCTCACGGTGCTGACGGCCGTCGCTCCGTCGACCCTGGACCCGACCCAGGCCTACTACACCGACTCGACCGCGATCCTCTCCGACCTGGTCACCCGGTCCCTGACGCAGTTCGTCTACGACCCGACCAGCGACGACATGCAGCTCGTCCCCGACATGGCCACCGACCTCGGGCGGCCCAACGAGGACAACACCGAGTGGACCTTCACGCTGCGCGACGGCCTCAAGTACGAGGACGGCACCGCAGTGAAGGCCGAGGACGTCGCGTACGCGATCAAGCGCTCGTTCGCGATCGCGGAGCTCCCCGACGGGCCGACGTACAACACGACGTTCTTCCTCGACGGCGACACGTACAAGGGCCCGTTCTCCGACGGCGACGACTACCAGGGCGTCACGGTGAACGGCAACGACATCACGATCACGATGCGCCGCCCGTTCAGCGACATGGACTACTACGCGTCGTTCCCACAGTTCACCGCCATCCCGGAGGCCAAGGACAACCCGGAGACCTACGGGCAGCACCCGCTCGCCACCGGGCCCTACAAGTTCGCCGACTACAAGGCGGGCTCGAGCCTGACCCTGGTCAAGAACGACCAGTGGGACCCCGCCACCGACCCGGGCCGCATCCAGGCCGTCGACGGCTGGGACTTCAGGTTCGCCCAGGACACCGCGAAGCTCGAGAACGTCATCATCAACGACAACGGCTCGGCGCAGACCACGCTCACCTACGACAACGTCTCGGCGTCGTCGTACCGGCAGATCCAGCAGGACAAGGACCGGCTCGTCACCGGCACCTCGCCCTGCACGTTCATGTGGTTCATCGACATGACGAAGATCAAGGACCTCAAGGTGCGGCAGGCGCTGGGCTGGGCCTACCCGTACGTCGACGCGTGGAAGGCCGCCGGCGAGATCGTCGGCGTCACCCGCGTCCCGGGCACCTCCATCCTCCCGCCCGGCACCGCGGGGCGCACCGAGTACGAGGCGCTGCCCGGCCAGGACGGTCAGACCACCGACCCCGAGAAGTCGAAGGCCCTGCTGAAGGAGGCCGGCGCCGAGGGCTACGAGATCAAGTACCTCTTCGCGGCCGATGACGAGGCCGCCGTCGCCGCCAAGGACGCGATCGCGAAGGGCCTGGAGGCGGGCGGCTTCAAGGCCACCCCGATCGCCTCGACGGTCGAGACGATCCGCACCGACCGGACCGACTACAACAGCCCGATCAACGTCCGCTCCAGCGGCTGGTGCTCGGACTGGCCGGCCGGCGCGACCTGGTTCCCGGCGCAGTGGTCCGGCAGCCTCGTCGGCCTGGAGGGGATGCCCAACCCGGCCAACTTCAAGGTCAAGGAGATGGACGCCGAGCAGGACCGGATCCTCGACACCCTGACTCCGGAGGAGGCGCCCAAGGCCTGGGGCCAGTTCGACAAGACCATGGAGACCGAGTACTACCCCGCGGTCAACACCGGGTACGGCGGCACCGCGATGATCCGCGGCTCGAAGGTCGGCGGCATGGTCAACGACAACGTGCGCGGCATGCCGACGTTCTCGCGGATGTACATCAGCCAGTAGCGCTCGCGACCGCCCCGGCCAGGACCCGGGGCCAGGCCCCGGTCGACCTCAGGGCGTCGGCCGGCACGGCCGGTGAGGACGGAACCACCACCCGTCCTCACCGGCCGTCGTGCGCCTGGTGCAGCCCGGCACGACGCGGGTACCCGTGGCTGTGAGGTGGCCCACACCCCGGAATACTTGACGGTTCAATCTTGCTCCCTCTACATTGATTGAACCTTCAAGCCACAGAGGAGAACACATCATGGGTCTGTTCAACCGCTCCACCGCCACCGCCGACGCCCCCGTCGCCACCGAGGCGACCACGCCGCTCAACGGCGTCTACACGATCGACGCCGCGCACAGCCGGGTCGGCTTCTCCGCCCGCCACGCGATGGTCACCACGGTCCGCGGCCAGTTCAACGAGTTCGAGGGCTCCGCGACGTTCGACTCCGCGAACCCGGCCGGCTCGTCGGCCCAGATCGTCGTCAAGACCGCGAGCATCGACACCCACCAGGGCGACCGCGACGCGCACCTCCGCTCCGACGACTTCTTCGCCTCCGAGACCTACCCCGAGATCCGCTTCGCCTCCACCTCGGCCGTGCTCGTCGACGCCGAGACCTGGGAGCTCACCGGTGACCTGACCATCAAGGACGTCACCAAGCCCCTCACCATCACCTTCGAGTACACCGGCTCCGCCACCGACCCGTTCGGCAACCAGCGCGCCGGCTTCGAGGGCGCCGTCACCGTCAACCGCAAGGACTGGGGCCTCGGCTGGAACGCCGCCCTCGAGACCGGTGGCGTGCTGGTCAGCGAGAAGGTCAAGCTCGAGTTCGACATCTCCGCGATCGCCGCTCCGGCCCAGGCATGAGCGTCGACGCCGTACGGCTCAACCACGCCGTCCTCTTCGTCTCGGACCTGACGCGCTCGCTCGCGTTCTACCGGGAGGCCTTCGGCATGGAGGTGGTGGCGGAGGAGCCGCGTGCGAACGCGGCCTTCCTCCGCCTGCCGCGGTCGGGTAACCACCACGACCTCGGGCTGTTCGGCGTCGGGTCCCAGCAGCCGCGGCCGCGCGGCTCGCTGGGGCTGTACCACCTGGCCTGGCAGGTCGACACGATCGAGGCGCTCGAGGAGGCCAAGGCCACCCTCGTGCGGCTCGGCGCGTACGGCGGCGAGTCCAGCCACGGCGCGACGAAGAGCATCTACGCGCACGACCCCGACGGCAACGAGTTCGAGGTCATGTGGATGCTCCCCCGTGCGCAGTGGGGCGCCTACGAGAACGCCGCACCCGTGGAGCGCCTCGACCTCGCCGCCGAGGTCGACCGCTGGGCCGGCGTCCGCACGGCCGCCGAGCTGGTCCCCTTGGACCCGCGCTCGTGACCGCGTTCCCCGCAGCCACCGTGGCGACGCACGGTGCCTCCGACCCGGAGGCACCGCTCGTCGTCCTGCTGCACGGCCGCGGCTCCCACGAGCGGGAGATCGTCGGCCTCGCGCCCTACCTCCCGGCCGGTGCGGCGTACGCCGCGGTCCGCGCACCCATCGCGGAGGGACCCGGGTTCGCCTGGTTCGCCAACCGCGGCATCGGCCGACCCCTGCCCGAGTCGCTCGCGGAGACCATGACCTGGTTCCGCGGCTGGCTCGACGACGTCGCACCCGAGGGACGCCCCGTGGCCCTGGTCGGGTTCAGTGGCGGCGCCGCCTTCGCCGGCGGCCTGCTGCTGTCCGACCCGGGCCGCTGGGCGGGCGCGGCCGTGCTGTTCGGCACCCTGCCGTTCGACGCGGGGGTGCCGGTCGACGAGGACCGCCTCGCCGGCGTACCGGTGCTGGTGGCCCAGGGCGACCAGGACCACGTGATCCCGCGGCCGCTGCTCGACCGCACGTGGACCTACCTGCACGACGCCTCCGGCGCCGTGCTCACCGCCCACCGGGACCCCGGTGGGCACGGCATCACGTCCGGCACCGTCTCGGTGCTCGGCGACTGGCTGGAGCGGACTCTCCTCGCACCCGCCTGAAGGTAGAGGGCGTGTCTCTCAATTCTGGCCGTCGCGAGCGTCGTCCGGTGCGTGCGATGGCAAGGCGCCGGAGCGAAGGCGGGCCGGCGGCCCGTCGAGTGACGGCAACGCC
>NZ_SDPU01000008.1 GCF_004168035.1 Nocardioides iriomotensis
TCCGGGCGGCGCGCAGCAGGCCAACTGAATTGAGAGACACGCCCTCGGGGGCCCCGACCCATCGGTCGGGGCCTTTGTGCTTTCGAAGGTGGCCAGGGTCTTGTGACCCTCGGGCGGGGTCTCCTTGCTCTACGCCACCGGCTCACCCCGGCCCAGGCTGGAGGAGAGAGCAGAGGCAGGTGCGCTGATGAGGAGACCCTGGGTGACGCTGGCCGCGGCGCTGGCTGCGGTCGTGGTCGTGGCGACCACCGCGGCCGTCGTGACCATGGCGGCCCGCGACGACGCGACCGGCAACCGCGCCCACCCGATGATGCGGGCCGGCACGTGGGACGGCCCGAACCCTGCCAGGACCTGGACCGGGCGGGGTGGCGGGCCGATGATGCCGGGCGTCGCTCGCACCGACTTCTCCTACCTGGCCCACATGGTCGCCCACCACCAGGAGGCCGTCGCCGCGGCCCGGCAGCTGGCTCGCTCCGAGCGGCCGCGGATGCGCGCGTTCGGTCGCGGCATCGTGGCCACGCAGACCGCCCAGATCGACCAGATGAAGGGCTGGCTGGCGGACTGGTACCCGGGCCGGTCGACCGACGTCGTGTACCGGCCGATGATGCGGGACCTCACCGGGCTCTCCGGCGACCGGCTCGACCGGACGTTCCTGCAGGACATGGTGGTCCACCACATGGCGGCGGTCATGATGTCGCAGCAGCTGCTGGCCCGTGGCAGCGCCAGGCCGCAGGTCGCCGAGCTGGCCCGCACGATCCGCGACGACCAGCATGCCGAGATCTTCCAGATGCGACGCTGGCTCCGCGCGTGGTTCGACGCCAGCTGGCATCCGGGCGGGCCGGGCATGGGACCCGGGATGATGTGGTGACCCGACGCCGAACGGGGCGACACTGGGCGCCATGAGCGCGCGCACGCTGGTCCTGCTCCGCCACGCCAAGTCGGACTGGTCCACGGGCGGGGCCGACAGGTCCCGTCCCCTTGCGAAGCGCGGCCGCCGCCAGGCGCCGGAGGCCGGGCAGTGGCTGGCCGCGAACGTCGACCGGATCGACCTCGCCGTCGTCTCCCCCGCCACCCGCGCCCGCAGCACCTGGGAGCTGGTCGCCGCCGAGCTGGACGACCCGCCGCGGGTGCTCGTCGACGACCGTGTCTACGCCGCGTCGGACGACGAGCTGCTCGACGTCGTACGCGACCTTCCCCACGACGCGGAGACCGTCGTGCTGGTCGGGCACAACCCTGGCCTCGAGGACCTCGTCTCCGTGCTCACCGACGAGATGCCGGGGATGCCCACGTCCGCGATCGCCGTGCTGCGCCTGCCCGGCGCCTGGTCGGCGGCCGGACCCGGTACGGCGACCCTCGAGGCGGCGGGGAGGCCGCCGGAGTGAGGCGCCGCTGACGTCAGGCCGTCGTGACGACCACCTTCCCGGTGGTGTGCCGCGTCTCCATGTGGCGGACGGCGTCGGCGACGCGTTCGAGGGGGTACGTCGCCTCGATCACCGGGTGCAGCCGGTCGTCTGCGAGCATCCGTCCGAGCCGCTCGAGCGCGGCGGTGTCCGGCACACCCAGCGGCGCGCGCAGCCGTCGCCGGGTGACGCGGGCCCAGAGCTGGGCGCGGACGAGCAGCCCCAGGGGTCCGACGGTGCGGCCGGTGCCGGGGACACCGCCGCCGGAGAGGACGACCGTCCCGTCCGGCGCGACGGCGCGGCCGAGGTCGCGCAGCCGGCGGTTGCCGACGAGGTCGATGACGGCGTCGTACCGGCGCCCGCGGCGGGTGAAGTCGTCGACCGTGTAGTCGACGGTCTCGTCCGCTCCGAGCCGGCGCGCCTGCTCCAGGTTGCGGGTGCTGCACACCGCGGTGACGCGCAGGCCACGCGCCTTGGCGAGCTGGAGAGCGAAGGTGCCGACCCCGCCGGACGCGCCGTTGACCAGGAGGCTCTGGCCGGGAGCGAGACCGGCGGCGTCCAGGCAGGCGAGGGCGGTGACGCCGGCCAGCGGTGTGGCGGCGGCCCGCTCGAAGGAGACGCCGGCGGGGATGCGGGCGACCTGCCGCGTGCTCACGGTGACGTGCTCGGCGAAGGCGCCGACCGTCTCCCCGAACACCCGCTCGCCGACGCGCCAGCCCGTGACACCCGGTCCGACGGCCTCGACGACCCCGGCGACGTCGGTGCCACGGACCGGGACGCGCGGGCGCCGGGGCGTGAAGGTGCCCGCGTCGAGGAACCGCGCGACCCGCGGTTCGCCGCGCATGATGTGCCAGTCGCGAGCGTTCACGGAGGACGCCCGTACCGCGACGAGGAGCTCGCCCTCGCCGGGCGACGGGACGGGCCGGTCGACGACGGCGAGGACGTCCGGGGCTCCGTAGCGGTGCTGGACGACCGCGCGGGACGTGGTGACTGCTTCGACGGTGAACACGGGGACTCCCGGTGGTCGTGAGGGGGATCGTTCAGTCGACCGTGGTGAGGCCGGCGGTGACCGGGGACGGCTTGAAGCCCTTGAAGGTCAGGTAGAACCCGACGCCGAGCTCCCAGAACGCGATCGGCAGCGTGGCGATCATCGTGAGGGTGGAGGTCTGCTCGTTGTAGCCGAAGTAGGTGGCCAGGTTCGCGGCGAGCAGCAGCGGAGCGCCGATGAGACCGACCGCGGGGATGACGCGGGGAACAAGACCGGACTTGTACATGAGGGTGCCGAGCATCAGTGCGTTGAACGTCGCCATGAAGCCGGGACCGAACAGGAACGACCAGTCCCGGACCGCGACCAGGCCTTGGCCGACCGCCGTGACGGCGGCGGGGTCGCTGCCGGGGGTGCCGACGACGTCCTGCTGCAAGGTGACGACGGCCAGGAGGGCACAGACGCCCACCATGATGACGGCGGCCTCGACGAGTCGGGTGGTGACGTACCCGATGGCGGAGGCCTGGCTCTGCCGCTTGACGACCGGGTAGAGGGCGACGGCGGCGCCGACACCGGTCATCGCGGTGACCCAGTCTCCGATGCCCGCCCACAGCAGCTGCGTCTCGTGTCCGGGGATGAAGCTCAGGTCGTCGTTGACCGACGTACGGATGAGCACCCAGGCGGGAATGGAGGCAGCGAACGTCAGGATGTAGAAGAGGCCGCCGGCCAGGGAGTACCGCCGGGTGGGGTCCTTCGCGGTGGGCGGGGTGGTGGGGCGCAGCGTGGTGGTCATGTCGGTTCTCCTGGGTCGGGTCGGGTGGTGTGGTCGGGGTCGGGGTCGGGCGGCACCTGGGCGACCGAGATGAGGGGTACGCCGAGGTCGCCGAGGCGTTGCAGCACCCCGTGCAGGGCCGCCTGGTCGACGACGCGTCCGCGCAAGGTGGTCGTGCCGTCGTCGTCGGCGGTGAGCGTGAGCCCGTCGAACCAGGCGACCCACCGCTGCGCGAGCCGCCCCTGGAGGCGGATCTCGTACCAGTCCCCGCGGGGCTGCTGGTCGGCGTTCGGCGTGCTCATGCCCCGCACCGTAGGAACCGACGTGGTGAGCCGGCTTCACATCATGTGGTGAATCCGGTGGTGAACCTCGGCGTCGCCGGTCAGGTGGTGCGTGACGGGTGGAGCAGGTCGAGCTCTTGGGCCCGGCGGACGGCAGCGCGCCGGTTGGTCACGCCGAGCTTGGCGTAGATGTTCTTGGTGTGCGTGCGCACCGTGTTGAGCGACAACACCAGCTCGCGCGCGATGTCGGGTCCGTTGAGCTCGGTGGTGAGCAGCCGCAGGACGTCGCGCTCACGCGGGCTCAGCTCGTCGACGACCAGGCCCTCGTCGACGCGGGGCTGCGGCGGTTCCTGCGGGTGGCATGACCGGGCCAGCAGGTCCCGGACGTACGGCGTACGGAGGCCCGCCCGCTGTGCCGCCGACAGGAGGTCGAGGACCCGGGAGCCCTCGTCGAGGAAGGTCCGGACGTAACCCTCGGGCTCGGCCAGCTGCAACGCGCGTTCGAGCGCCTCCAGCGACCCGGCCGAGGCCCTGCCCGCGCCGTCCAGGGCAACGGCCTGCTGGACCAGGACGTCGATGACGGTGC
Organism: Nocardioides iriomotensis; assembly: GCF_004168035.1. Taxonomy (GTDB): domain Bacteria; phylum Actinomycetota; class Actinomycetes; order Propionibacteriales; family Nocardioidaceae; genus Nocardioides_B; species Nocardioides_B iriomotensis. The sequence continues at coordinate 4,025 of NZ_SDPU01000008.1, forward strand.
CGTCGCGTCCGCCTGCCTCGGCGGCCGTGAGCAGGCGCCCCAGGAGCCCCAGGGTCTCGTGGCGGACGGCACGGTCGAGGGCCGGATCGGCCAGGTGGGCCCGGACGAGGGTGAGGTGCTCGTACTCACGCAGGTAGGTGACCTCGTCGTCCAGCGCCAGGCCACGAGCCCGGGCCCACGCGAACACCTCGTCGAGTCGCCGCTGCGCGACCCGGAGACGAGCCTGGGTGGCCGCGACCGGCCGGGCATCGGGGTGGAAGTCGTCGACGTACGACTCTCGGGCCACGTCGAGCAAGGGGTCGGCGCCCGCGAGGTCACCTTCGGCCTGGAGGACCTGGGCCATCACGACGTGCCACCGGTACCGCGCCTGCGGCAGGCCCGCGTGCTCACCGGCGGCTTCGGCGGCCAGAAGCAGCCGGGTCGCCTCGGCGAGGTCGTTGCGCTCGCGGTGGACGTCGGCCATCCCGACGTAGGTGTCGACGACGCCGCGGAGGGTCTGCTGCTCGAGCGGGTCGACGAGGGCTCCGGGCGCCGCCGATCGGCCGGCAGTGAAGTCGAGGGCGGAGACGTGGGTGTCGAGCGCGTCCTGCAGCCGGCCCTGCGAGGTGCGGAGGTTGGCGAGGACGACCGCGCACCCGAGCACGTCGGTCAGGAAGCCGGCCTCCTTGAAGATGGCCTGCGACGCCGAGTAGGCGGCGTGGGCGGCGTCGAGGTCGCCGGCGCCCCAGGAGGCGAGGCCCAGCAGGGCGGACGCCGCGGCCCGGCCGACGGCGTCGTCGCGCGGCAGGGTGTCGAGTGCGCCTCGGGCATGGGTGAGGGTGCCGGCGGCGTCGTGGTGCGCCTGCGCGAGCCCGGCCCGGTAGACCTGGATCCAGCCGCGGAGCCCTGTGGAGCCGTCGTGCGCGGAGAGCGCGCGCTCCGCGTCGTCGAGAGCGCGGGCCACACCGTCCGTCGTCCCGGTGGACAGCAGGGCGCCGGCCAGCGCGACTCCGAGCGCCGGTCGCTCCGCGACGACCTCGGCCGGCAGCCGGGCGAGCCAGCCGCGCATCGTGCGTTCGGTGCGCTCGCGCCGCGACTGCTCGACGGTCCGCTCGACGAGGTTCGCGGCGTAGCCCGGGTCCCGGCTCTGGAGCGCGTGGCCGATGGCGTCCTCGCGCCGGCCCTGCGACTCGAACCAGTCGCCGGCGCGGCGGTGCAGGCGTGCGACCTGGTCGGGCTGCTCGTCGAGGAGCCGGGCGCGGAGGACGTCGGCGAAGAGGTGGTGGTAGCGGTACCACTGGCGGCGGTCGTCGAGCGGGACGAGGAACAGGTTGGCTCGTTCGAGCGACTCGAGGGTGCGCCGCCCGTCGTCGCGACCGGTCAGGGCGTCGCACAGCGGCCCGCTGAGACGGGTGAGCACGGAGGTGCGCAGCAGGAACTGCCGCGTCGGGCCGGGCTGTCGTTGGAGCACCTCCTCCACGAGGTAGTCGACGACGTAGCGGTCGTCCCCCGCGAAGGTCCCGATGAAGCCCGCGACGTCGTCACGCCCCTGGAGCGAGAGGGCGGCGAGCTGGAGGGCCGCGACCCAGCCCTCGGTCCGCTCGTCCAGGGCTTTCACCTGGGGCTCGGTGAGGCCGAGCTGCATGACGTCGTTGAAGTAGGTGTCCGCCTCGACGGGCGTGAAGCGCAGGTCTGCGGCGCGCACCTCGGTCAGGTCGCCGCGGGCGCGCAACCTGGCCACCGGCAGGGGTGGGTCGACGCGGGTCGCGATCGCGACGTGCAGCTGCGGCGGCGCGTGCTCGAGCACGAACGTGACGGCCTCGTGCACCTCGGGAGCCTCGATGACGTGGTAGTCGTCGAGCACCACGGCGAGGTCGTTCGCGAGGTCGGCCACGTCGTTGAGGAGGCTCGCCAGCAGCGCCGTGACGCCGTCCGCCGACGCGGTGGCATCGGTGCTCAGCAGGTCCAGCTCCCGCGCCCCGATGTCGGGGGCGGCGCCGTGCACCGCGGCGACGAGGTAGCGGCAGAAGGTGCGGACGTCGTTGTCGCCGGCGTCGAGCGAGACCCAGGCGACGGCCGGCGGCTCCGCGCTGCCGGCGGACCCCTCGACCCACTGCGCCAGCGCCGTGGTCTTCCCGAAACCCGCGGGAGCGGACACCAGCAGGAGCCTGCCGGCCAGGCCCTGGGCCAGCCGGTCGGCCAGCCGGGGGCGCGGCACGGAGCGGCGTCGTACACGCGCCGCGTAGAGCTTGGTCTCCAGCAACGGGCTGGACATCGCCGACTCGTCCCCTCCGGTTCGGACATCAGCGTGCCACACCCGCGCGGTGCAGCTCTGTGGTTCGCACGGGGGGTGGCTGCAACCACCCGGACCCGTCATTGCGCCGGCCGTGGACACGGCCAGACGCTCGATCCATGGCGTCCTGCCCGACGGTGAGCCCGCTGCCCGCCGGTGCGGTGGCAGGACCGAGGGGGTCGCGGTGACGACGGAACGGACCGCACCCGCAGCTCCCGGGCTCCCGGCCGAGCCGGCGAGAGTCGGTCCGGGCTTCGTGACGGCGTACGCGCTGGCGTTCATGGCCAGCTGCCTGATGCTGATCGCACCGCTCCTGGTGACCCTGGCGTTGAAGGTCGGCGACCTGGTCGGCCCCGAGGACGCACCGGGCAGGCTGGCGCTCGTGCTGGCGGTCGGATCGTTCCTGGCACTGTTCGCGAACCCGCTGTTCGGCAAGCTCAGCGACCGGACGACTTCGCGGCTCGGGATGCGCCGGCCGTGGATGCTCCTCGGCCTGATCGGAGGCTCGATCGGCATCGCGACGATCGCCTTCGCTCCGACGTTCACCTGGGTGCTGGTCGGATGGTGCGTCGCGCAGGTGTTCTTCAACGCCCTGCTCGCCGTCCAGGTGGCGGTACTGCCCGACCAGGTGCCGGCGGCGCAACACGGGCTGGTGTCCGGCGTGCTCGGCATCTGTGTCCCGGTGGCGTCGGTGTCGGGCACCTACCTGGTCAACCTGTTCGCCGGCCACCCGGCCGCGATGTTCCTGGCGCCGGTCGGCGTCGGCGCCGTCTTCATCGTGGCCTTCGCACTGACCCTCGACGACCGGCGGCTGCGGCCCGAGGACCGACCACCGTGGTCGTGGCGGGAGCTCGCCGGCACGTTCTACGTCTCGCCGCGCCGCCACCGGGACTTCGCGTGGGTCTTCCTCAGCCGGTTCCTGTTCGTGATGGCCTTCGCGTTCCTGACCGGCTACCAGGTGTACTACCTGCTGACCGACCTCGGCAGCAGCGGGGACCTGGTCCCGCACCAGGTGTTCGTCGCGACGCTCGTCTCCTCCGTCGGCGTGGTGGCGGCGTCGCTCATCGGTGGTCGGCTCTCGGACCGCTGGGGTCGCCGCAAGACCTTCGTGCTCGTGGCCGCGCTGGTCTACGCCCTCGCGATGTTCGTGGTCGCGCTGGCCGGCGACTTCGGCGGCTTCCTCGTCGGTGTCGCGATCAGCGGGGTCGGGTTCGGCGTGTACGTCGCCGTCGACCTGGCGCTGGTCACCGAGGTCCTGCCGAGCGCGTCGGACAACGCCAAGGACATGGGGGTCTTCAACGTCGCCAACGCGCTGCCGTACTCGGTGGCGCCCGCTGTTGCTCCGCTCGTCCTCGCCGTGAGCGGTGGCCGGTACCCGGCCCTGTTCCTGGTCGCCGGCAGCTGCGCGGTGGCCTCGGCGGTCGCCGTCAGCCGCGTCAGGTCGGTCCGGTGACCGAGGTACGCCGCAGCGGTCGTCCGACGTGCGGCTACGGCTGCGGGGTCAGGTACGAGTACTGCACCGTGACGTCGGCGACGTCGAAGGAGTCCACACCCCGGGTCGCGATCGTCCAGTACACCGAGGGCGCGTTGGTCGGCCGGGAGTAGTAGCTCGGCTGCCACGCCGTCACTCTGTCGGTCGAGGTGACCGTCTCGTGCGCGACCGCGGGCGACGCGGTGCCGCGCGAGGTGGGCGCACCGGACAGGTCGAAGCCGAGGCCACCGCCGTACAGGACCGCGGTGTCGGTCTCGCCGGCCACCGTCGGCCTGCCGCGCATCGACACCTGCCCGGAGTAGAGGCCGCGAGGCGCGACCTCGAAGGTCAGGTTGTCCAGCGCCAGGTAGCCGGAGGTCCAGGCCATCCGCGGGGTCAGGTAGTCCTCGGGGCAGGTGTCGGCGGACCGGTAGCTCATGGCGCCCGCGTTGGCGTACACCTCGGAGGGCACGACCTTGCCGCACGGAGCGGGCTGCGGGTCGTCGCCACCGGTCGTGGACGAGCGGTCGTCCGCGCGCTTGGCGGCCGACGCCGTGCCGGCCGGGAGCCCGGACGCCTTCCAGTTGCCGGCCGGCGGGACGACCAGCGTGCCCGTCCTCTCGACCAGCGCCTTGTCGGAGACGGTCACCGGGACGCGCTCGGACCGGCCCGTGTTTCCGGCCTTGTCCCAGACCTTGAACCCGATGAAGTACTGCCCGCCCGGGAGGGGCGTGCCGGCCGCGTCGCGGCCGTCGAACAGGGACTGGAGCTTCGGCCAGTAGTCGTAGGCGCCGCTGCTCAGGCGGACGACGCGGCCCTGCGCGTCGGTCACCTTCATCACGGCGCGGCCGACGCTGGCGAGGTGTCCCTTGCCGGGCAGGGTGACGACGAGGGCGTCGCGGATCAGGGTGGTTCGCGGGTAGAGCGTGTCGATGCTCAGCGCGGGCGCCTTGACCGCGTCGAACCTCGTGTCGACGTACAGCTCGGTCGCGCGGGTCCGCTTCTTGCCGTCCCGGCCGACCTGGTCGGCGACGAAGATCGCGGTGTAGTGGCCGTCGCGGACCACCCGGCGGTCGGCGTTCCTGCCCTTCCAGGTCCACTCGTGACGGACGCCGGCGTCGAGCCTGCCGAGCTCCTCCTGGAGCACGAGGGTTCGGGCCTTGTCGTCGCGCCGGACCTTGACGGTCACCCTCGCCGGCTTGTCGAGGTCGAAGGTCAGGCGTGCCTTCTCCTGGGTCCCGTCGCCGTTCGGGGACAGCCAGGCCCGGCCCTGGTGGAGCTCGATGACCGGGCCGGTCCAGCCGTCGGCCTGTGCCGAGGAGGCGGTGGCCACCGTGGTGACGGTGGCGAGCGGAGCCGCGACGGCGGCGGTCGCGAGCAGCGCGACGGTGGCGGTGCGAAGGGTGCGCGTGGTCGTGGTGATGTACCGCGCGCCCGTACGTACGACAGGCACAGGATCCCCCGAGTGGTCGTGAGTGGTGTCGCGACATGGTACGGGCGGACGGACCGCGCGCGCAGGGGATCCGGCGGAGCCCCTGCCGGGCGCGGCCCGTCCGACCCGGCCTAGCCCTCCCGGGCAGGGGTGATGTTGTGGTTGCCGTTGAAGAGGTTCTCCGGGTCCCACTGCGCCTTCAGCGCCGCCAGTCGTTCGTACTTGCCGGCGGTGAAGCCCGCGCGGACGTTCTCCTCGCTGGTCTCCGGCTCGAAGTTCAGGTAGACGCGCCCGGTGCGCACCGACGAGACGGCATCGGTGAAGTCGCGGACCCAGGCGATCTCCCGGTCGGTGTCGGCGGCGTCCTCCCACGCCGCGATCGGGTGGGCCATGTACGGCGCGTTCCGGTCGCTGACGGCGGTGTCGTTCTCGCCGACCTGCGCGATGGCACCGCCGTGGTGGAAGATCACGCCAGCCGTCAGCGGCGAGCCGATCTCCCGGCCGTTGGCGAGGTAGCGGTCGATGACGTCGTCGGGGAGCGACGTGAGGTGCATGCCGCGGTGGTAGTTGAGCATGCCGGGCGGGTTGTTCGGGTCGAGCAGCGCCTGGAGCGCGGTGTAGGGCATCGGTTGGACGAGGTCGATGCCGCCGGCGGTGAGCTGCCGCAGCGGGCGGATCGCCTCCTCGGCGGCGGAAGGGTCGCCCAGCCACGCGACGACGAGGAGCAGCACCGGCTTGCCGACGAGCTCCGGCGGGACGAAGTCCTCCGGTGGCGCGAGCGCCGTGATCAGGGCCGCCGCGAGGTCCTCCGACGGTCGCTGCTCGATGTAGTCGCGGAAGCCGCGGGCGACGTCGCGCGCCCCGTCGCCGTCGTTGGGCACCGCGAGCAGACCGGCCAGCATTAGGGGCCGGACCGGGTGCAGCCGGAACTCGTACGAGGTCACCACCCCGAAGTTCGCGCCGGCTCCGCGCAGTCCCCACATCAGCTCGGGGTTGGTCTCGTCGGTGACGTGCAGCATCTCCCCGCTCGCCGTGAGCAGGTCGGCGCCCACGAGGTTGTCGCAGGTCAGGCCGTGGCGGGTCGACAGCCAGCCGTACCCGCCGCCCAGGCAGAACCCGCCGACGCCGGTCGTCGTCACGCGGCCGCCGGGGGTCGCGAGGCCGAACATCTCCGCCTCCCGGTCGTACTCGCCCCACAGCACGCCCGCGTTGCAGATGGCGGTGCCGCGCTCGGGGTCGATCTGCACGCCCTTGAGGCTGGACAGGTCGATCTGTACGCCGCCCTCCACCATGCTCACGCCGGCGACGCTGTGCCCGCCGCAGCGCACCGCCAGCGGGAGCCGCTGCTGCCGGGCGAACGCCACCGCATCGCGGATGTCCGCGGCGCCGGTGGGGCGCACGATCAGCGCCGGCCGCCGGTCGACCATCCGGTTGTAGACCGCGCGCGCGGCGTCGTACTCCGCGTCACCGGGCCGTAGCGCCTGCCCCTTGTAGCCGTCCGGCAGACCGATCTCGGCGGCGACACTGGTTCCAATGCTCATGCGGGACTCCTCGTGGGTCGATTCCCTTGCGGACTGTCCCGTGGGTGCTGGGGTCCCCGTGCAACCCGTCAAGTCAACGCCGCGGCCGCGTGGGAGGCAATGGGCCATCGACGCCATCGTGCGCGGCATCGTCGAGCCATGCGTCGCTCACGCCGTTCGGTGCCATCCTGGGCGCATGACCGTGCGACCCGCCGGGGTGCGCACCGACCCTCGTGCCCGGAGCGTCGGTGTGACCGGGCTCGTCGGCACCGTCGTGCTCTTCGCGGGACTGATCGCCGGGTCACCGGGTGAGCCACCGACCGACGCCACCACGGCTGCAGCAGCCGGCTTCCTCCGCGGGCTGGACACCCCGTGGGTGCGGTCGGCCGAGGCCGCGGCCGACATCGGCATGTTCGTCCTGCTCTGGGCCATGGTGGGCATCGCCCTGCTCCTGCGCCGCGTCGAGGGCGACCTCCCGGTCCGCTCGACGATGGCCGTGCTGTCCGCGCTGCTGGTGGCCGGGTTCGTCATCCTCGACTCCAGCGAGGAGGCCGCCACCCACCGGGCGGCCGACCTCGACCAGGGGCAGCTCGCGTACGCCTACGACGTCACCACCGTCGGCTTCACCAACATCTGGCTGCCGCTCGGCGGCTTCGCGTTCGCCTGTGGCTGGCTGATGGTGGCGTCGGGCGTGCTGCCCCGGTGGCTGGGCTGGTGGGGCATCGTGGCCGGGATCGGCCTCGCGCTGGTGCAGCTCGTCTGGACGGTCCCGGTCTGGTTGGTCCCGTACGCCGCCTTCTGGGTCTGGCTGCTGACCACCTGCGTGCTGCTCGTGCGGCGGCCGCCAGGGGAGGTGGCGGAGTGACCGATCTCGGGGTCGGGCTGGTCGGCGCCGGCCGGTTCGCGACGTTCATCGCCGAGGCCGCCGCGGACTTGCCCGGACTGGCCTGGCGGGGCGTCGCCGACCCCGACGCAGCCGCCGCGGAGGTCCTGGCGACCCGGCTCGCCGTACCGACGGTGGCGGAGTGGCGGGACCTCCTCGACGACCCGGCGGTCGACGCGGTCGTCATCGCCAGCCCGCCGGCCACCCACGCCGAGATCGTCCGTGCGGCGATCGAGTCCGGACGGCACGTCTTCTGCGAGAAGCCGCTGGCCACCGGCGCGGCCGAGGCGCTGGAGCTGGCGAGGCTGGCCGACCGGGAGCAGCGCGCGCTGGTGGTCGACCACGTGCTGCGCTACAACCCGCTGCTGCGTGCGCTCCTCCCGCTGCGCGGGTCGCTGCTCGGCCCGGTCCAGCGCTTCTGCTTCGAGAACGACGCCAGCGACGAGGACCTTCATGCCGGGCACTGGTTCTGGGACGCGTCGCGCAGCGGCGGCATCTTCGTCGAGCACGGGGTGCACTTCTTCGACGCGGCGGCGATGCTCGTCGACCGCCCGGCCACGTCGGTCCAGGCGAGTGCCGCCCGGCGTAAGGCGGACGCGCCGCCCGACCTGGTCAGCGCGACGGTGACGCACGCCCCCGACGTGCTGGCCACGCACACCCACGGCTTCAGCCACGCGCACCGGTGCGAACGCCAGCTGATGCGGATCGACTTCGGCAACGCCGAGGTGCGGGTCGAGGGCTGGATCCCCGTCGAGGGCGTCATCGACGCGTGGACGGACGACGCCGGCGTCGCGGCCGCCGAGGCGCTGCCCGACCAGGCACCGGAGGGCCTCGTCGCGACTCCCGTGGTCACGCGCGACGCCGGCACCCCGTCGGCCCGCGGCCGGGGCCGGTCGCTGGAGGTCCCGCACCACGTCCGGGTCCAGCTCAGCCTCGGCGGCCACGCCGCCAAGATGAACGTGTACGCCGCCAGTGTGCGCGCCGCCGTCGCCGACCTCGTGCACTGCGCACGATCCGGCGACGTGCCCGTCAGCAACGGCTGGACCGCGGCGGCGGCCGTCGTCGTCGCCGAGGCGGCCACCACGGCCGCGGCCACCGGAGGGACGGTCGCCCTCTCCCCCGGTTGACCGATTGACCCGTCTCGTCGGCGCGCTGACGATGGAGACGTGGTCGAGTTGGTGGAGGCCGACTACCTGGTGGTCGGAGCGGGGGCGGCGGGGATGGCGTTCGTGGACGCCCTGATCGACCATGCCGACGTCACCGTCGCGATGGTCGACCGCCGGCACGGCGTCGGCGGCCACTGGCTGGACGCGTACCCCTTCGTCCGGCTCCACCAGGCCTCCGCGTTCTACGGCGTGGCGTCGACGCTCCTGGGTGGCGGGCGCGTGCAGCAGGACGGTCCCGAGGCCGGCCTGCACGAGCGGGCAACGGCACCGGAGATCTGCGTCTACTACGAGCGGGTGCTGCGCGAGCGCATGCTCTCGTCAGGAAAGGTGTCGTTCCATCCGGGCTGCGACTACCTCGGCGACAACCGGTTCGCGTCGCGGCTGTCGGGCCGGAGCTACGAGGTGCGCGGCACTCCGCGCGTCGTCGACGCCCACTACCTCGCACCGGAGATCCCGGCCGAGACGCCGGCGCCGTTCGGCGTGGTCGACGGGGTGCAGGTGCTGCCCGTCAACGACCTCGTTCATCTCGATGCGGCGCCGTCCCAGTACGTGATCGTCGGCTCCGGCAAGACGGCGACCGACGCCTGCGTGTGGCTGCTCGGCCACGGCGTCGACCCCGACGCGATCTGCTGGGTGCGGTCCCGCGAGCCCTGGATGCTCAACCGTGCCGTCGTCCAGCCCGATCCCGCCGTGTTCCTCGGGATGGCCGCGGACATGATGGAGGCGGCCGCCGAGGCGGCGTCCCCGGACGACCTGTTCCTCCGCCTCGAGGACGCGGGAGTGATGCTGCGCATCGACCGCTCGGTGACCCCGACGATGGCGAAGACCCCGACCCTCGCCCAGTGGGAGCTGGACCGGCTGCGGACCATCGAGAACGTCGTCCGGCTCGGACACGTCCGGCACGTGGAGCCCGGCAGGGTGGTCCTCGAGCAGGGCACCGTGGCCACGGCTCCGGACGCCGTGGTCGTGCACTGCGCCGCGTCCGGGCTGCAGTACCCACCGCTGGTGCCGGTCTGGGGACGCGAGGCCATCACGCTGCAGCCGATCCGGTCCGGCTTCCCCTGCTTCGGCGCGGCTCTCGTCGGTTACGCGGAGGCCACCGTCGACGACGACGCGGAGAAGAACCGTCTCTGCCCGCCGTCGCCGTTGCCCGACACACCTCGGGACTGGGCCCGGATGCAGGTCCTGGGCGCACGGGCGGCGATGTCGTTCACGTCCGATCCCGGCATCAAGGCCTGGGCCGACGGTGTCCCGCTGAACCCGGCCCGCATCCCGCCGGACCTCGAGGTCTCCGACGAGCTGACCTCCGCGATGCAGCGCTTGGGCAAGCACGCCGGTCCGGGCGTGGCCCGGATGGCCGAGCTCGCCGGGATGTCCTGACCCCTGGCCGTCTCGCCCGACGGGTCAGACGGACGCGATCATCGCCGCGACGGTACGGCGGCTCCGCATCGGCAGACGCAGCACCAGGGAGGCGTGCCCGCGGCAGAACCTCCGCAGGTCGCGGTCGTCCGGCGTGCGGTGGAACATCCGGACGAACTGCTGCCGCAGCTCGTCGACGTCCTGGTCTTCCAAGTGCCTGATCCTGTCGGTGTCCATTCCTGCCACCCTCCCGAGCGTGGAACTGCGACGCCCAGGTCGGGCGCCGCAAGTCACCGACGCTAGGAGTGACCGCCGAGTAGGTGAAGCCTCGGACGCCATCTCCACCCGGGCTAGGCAGGCGCCGTGGCCCGATGGGGCCAGGGGACCACCACGCGCATGGTCACCTTTGCGTAGCCGGCCCTACGCACGCGGTGGTCAGACCGGCGGAGCGCTCCCGTGCCGGTGGGCGACCTTCCACTCGCCGTCCTCGCGCCGGTAGACCTGCGTCGCCCGGAGCGTGTAGGACCTCGGCACGCCGTCGACGGACGCCGAGGTGTGCTCGAGCGCGACGGTGTAGGCGACGTCACCGAGCGCCTCGGCCTCGAGCAGCTCGAGCTGGTACGACGTGCAGCTGGAGAAGCTCGCCGCGAGATGGGCGAAGAGCTCGTCGAGCTCCGCCTGGCCGGAGGCGTTCCGCCACGCCCCAAGGACCGTGACGGGGTCGTGACGTGACCAGAGGGCACGCCGCGGCGCCGCGTCGCCGTTGTGGAGCGCCGTCTCCGCCGGCGTGAGCACGGTGCGCACCCAGTTGATGAGCTCCTCGCGCTCGTCCATCCCCTCATGGTGCTCGGCGGGGGAACGCCGTACCTCGTCCGAACGGCCGGTCACTGGTGGACCCGCACCGCCTGGTCGCGCTCCTCGACGGTCCCCGGGTCCGCCACGTCGTCGAGGTCGAACCGCACCCGGTGGATGAGGCCCTCGAACCGGTTGCGCACCGGCAGGTAGTCGTCGACGACGGGCGTGCCGCGGTCCACCCCGATGTTGAACGTCTCGTCGAAGGAGAAGTAGTACGCCGTCGTCACGGGGATCCGTCCGGAGCCGACCGTTCGTCCGTCCACCTCCAGGACCACGTCAGCGCCGCTGCCCGGCGGCCCGCCGTCGTAGGAGAACCGGACGACCAGGTCGTGCCGGCCGGGCACGAGCGGGTCGGCGCCGCGCACGACGGTCAGGTCGCGCCCCACGAAGTTGTAGGCGTAGTGGGGGACGCCGTCCACGGTGTAGAGCGACCAGCCGCCGAAACGCCCGCCCTGCGCCGCGACCACACCGCTGGTGCCGGTGACCACCTCGAGGTCGGCCGTGATGACGTGCGAGCGGTTCTTGACGTTGGGGGCGGCCTCCTCGCTGAGCCGGCCGACGTTGGGCCCGAAGGACAGCGTCGAGCGACCCTGGTGCAGGTCGAGCCGCCCCGCCACGTCCGGGTTCTCGCGCTCGGTGACCCGGTCGTCGAGCGGGAGCACGTGGTGCTGCTCGGCCTCGCGCTCGAAGACCTCCTGCAGCTCACGCAGCCGGTCGGGCTGATGCGCGGCGAGGTCGCGCGCCTGGCTCCAATCGTCGCTGTGGTCGTAGAGCTCCCAGACGTCCTCGTCGAACGGACGCTTGGGCGTGTCCACCATCTCCCAGGGGACGCCGTGCCGGGTCACGGCCGACCAGCCCTCGTGGTAGATCCCGCGGTTGCCGATCATCTCGAAGTACTGCGTGGTGTGCCGGTCCGGCGCCTCGGGCGCGTCGAAGCTGTAGTGCAGGCTGGTCCCCTCGATGCGCTGCTGCGGGACCCCGCCGTACGTCTCGGGCGCGGGCAACCCGGCGGCCTCGAGGATCGTCGGCAGCACGTCGATGACGTGGTGCCACTGGTGGCGGATCTCGCCGCGGGCCGCGATCCCGTTGCCCCAGCGCACGATCATCCCGTCGCGGGTGCCGCCGAGGTGGGTGACCTGCTTGGTCCACGGGTACGGCGTGTTCATCGCGAGCGCCCAGCCGACGGGGTAGATCGCGTACGTCGTCGGGTCGCCGAGCGTGTCGAGCCGGGCCGCCATGTCGGCGGTGTCGTCCTGGATCCCGTGCCCGACGAGGTGCTCCCGGAACGTCCCGCGCGGGCCGCCTTCCCCCGACGCACCGTTGTCGCCGAGCAGGTAGAAGAACAGGGTGTCGTCGAGGACGCCCATCTCCTCGAGCGCCTCGACGAACCGTCCGACCTGGACGTCGGCGTGCTCGGCGAAGCCGGCGTAGGTCTCCATGAACCGGGCCGCGACCCGCCGCTCGGTCTCGTCGAGCTCGTCCCAGTGCGGGACGCCCTCGGCCCACGGGGCCAGCTCGGTCGACTCGGGCACGATGCCGAGCTCCTTCTGCCGGGCCAGCGTCTGCTCGCGCTGCGCGTCCCAGCCGGCGTCGAAGCGGCCGGCGTACTTGTCCCGCCACTCCGGGGCGACGTGGAAGGGCGCGTGCGTCGCACCGAGCGCGAGGTAGGTGAAGAACGGGCGGTCGGGCGTGATCGCCTGCTGGTTCTCGACCCAGGAGATCGCGTGGTCGACCAGGTCCGCGGAGAGGTGGTAGCCGTCCTCCGGCAGCCGGTCCGGCTCCACCGCGTAACGCCCCTGGTAGAGCTGCGGGTACCAGTGGTTCATCTCCGCGCCCATGAACCCGTAGAAGTAGTCGAAGCCCTCGCCCATCGGCCAGCGCGGGAACGGTCCGGAGGGGCTCACCTCCACCGGCGGCGTCTGGTGCCACTTGCCGACCGCCGCCGTGCAGTAGCCGTTGCCGCTGAGGATCTGCGCGATGGTGGCAGCGCTGGCCGGCCGGAAGCCGTGGTAGCCGGGCAGCGGCGTCGACATCTCGCTGGTGACGCCCATCCCCACCGAGTGGTGGTTGCGGCCGGTCATCAGCGCCTGCCGCGTCGGGGAGCAGAGAGGCGTCACGTGGAACCTGCTGTAGCGCAGCCCCTCGTCGGCCAGCCGCCGCGCGGTGGGCATCTCGCACGGCCCGCCGTACGCCGAGGACGCGCCGAACCCCATGTCGTCGACGAGCACGACGACGACGTTCGGGGCGCCGTCCCCGGCGTGGACCGGACGGATCGGGCGGGTCGTGGTGTCGACGTCCAGCGGCAGCCGGGTGCGGTCGGCCTCGTCTGTCACGGTCGGGCTCCTCCTTCGGGGACGGGCTTCGGGGCGAGCTGGATCCGGCCGCCGGCGTGCGGGGGCGGGGCCACGCAGGCGTCCCGCGCCCGGGCCGCGACATCGGCGGGGAACGGCGCAGAAGCACCGCCGCGCACGTGCACGCCGAGCACCTCCTCGGTGGCGCGGAGCCGGCCGTCCACCCAGAGCTCGTGCCAGATCCACAGCAGCTTGGCCGTGGCGCCGATGACCGACGAGCGGACCTCGAGATCGCTGCCCGCGGGGACCTCCTCGAGGTAGCGGACGTGCGCCTCGACGGTGTACAGCGAGGCGTCGTTGGCCGACCGGTAGTCCGGTCCCAGGCCGACGGCGTCCATCACCGCGTCGGTCGCGTGCCCGAGCGCGAGCACGTAGTAGGCCTCCGACAGGTGGCCGTTGTAGTCGATCCAGGCGTCCTGGACGGGCTCGCGCCAGACGACCGGGGCGGCGGTCACGCGCGGCCCAGCGCGCGCAGCACCGCGATCACGCCGCGGTCCCGCTCCGCGACGAGGTCGTCGATGGTCCGCGACCCGGCCTCGCGCTCGCAGCCCTCGACCACGGCGTCGCGGAGCTCGGGGGTCAGCTCGGCGGCCACGAGGCGGGTCCACGGGGACTGCAGCGACGGGCCGAAGTGGTCGAGCATGTGCGCCATCCCGCCCTGCCCGCCGGCCAGGTGGAAGGTGAGCATCGGACCCTGGACCGGCCAGCGCAGCCCGGGACCGTCGGTGATGGAGAGGTCGATCTGCTCGACCGTGGCCTCACCGGCCGCCACCATGTGCAGGGCCTCGCGCCAGAGCGCCTCCTGCAGCCGGTTGGCGATGAACCCGGGCACCTCGTGGTCCATGGTGATGACCGACTTGCCGGCGTGCCGGTAGAAGTCCGAGGCCCACGCGACCGCGTCGGGCGAGGTGGCCCTCCCACCGACCACCTCCACGAGGGGGATCAGGTACGGCGGGTTGAACGGGTGGCCGACGACGGTGCGTTCCGGGTGGGCGCACCTGTCCTGCATCTCGCTCATGGCGAAGCCCGACGTCGAGGACGAGATCACGACGTCGGCCGGGGTGGCGGCGTCGATCTCGGCCAGGAGGGTGCGCTTGAGGTCGATGACCTCGGGAGCGCTCTCCTGGACGAAGTCGGCCTGCGCGCAGGCCGCGGCCAGGCCGGGCTCGACCTCGAGGTTGTCGATGCTCGCGCCCTCGGCCAGACCCAGGTCCGTCAGCGCGGGCCAGGCCTGCTGCACGAGGTGCCGCAGCCGCGGCGCCCCGTCGGCGGCCGGGTCCCAGGCGACGACCCGGTAGCCCCGCGCCAGGAAGTAGGCGGCCCAGCCACCGCCGATGGTCCCGGCACCGATGCAGGCGACGGTGCGGACGTCCGCGGGCGCGGGGCGGCTCATCGTGGCCTCAGCGCGAGGATCTCGCGTCCCTCGTCGGGGGTGGCGACGTGCGCGCCCATGCTCTCGACGATGGTGCGCGCCCGCTCGACCAGCTGCGCGTTGGTCGCCTTGACCCCTCGGCTCAGGTAGAGGTTGTCCTCGAGCCCGACCCGGACGTGGCCGCCGAGCAGGACCGACTGGGCGACCCAGGGCATCTGCATCGCGCCGAGCGCGAACGACGCCCACACGGCGCCGTCGGGGAGCTGGTTGACCATCGTGGCCAGCAGGGCCGGCTCGGACGGCGCGCCGTACGGGATGCCCATGCAGAGCTGGTACATGGCCGGGGCGTCCACGAGCCCTTCCTCGACGAGCGCGTTGGCGAACCAGAGGTGGCCGGTGTCGAAGATCTCCATCTCGACGCGCACGCCGAGCTGCTGGATCTTCTTCGCGCCCTCGCGCAGCATGTCGGGCGTGCTGACGTAGACCAGGCTGCCCTCGCCGAAGTTGAGGCTGCCGCAGTCCAGCGTGCAGATGTCCGGGAGCAGCTCCTCGACGTGCGGGAGCCGGTCGACGCCGCTGACCAGGTCGGTGCCCTCGAGGAAGGTCGTCGGATCGTGGGGGTCGAGCACCAGGTCACCGCCCATCCCGGCGGTGGTGTTGATGATGACGTCGACGTCGGCGGCGCGGATCCGCTCGACCACCTCGCGGTAGAGCGCGACGTCGCGCGAGCCGGCACCGGTCTCCGGGTCGCGCACGTGGACGTGCACGATCGTGGCCCCCGCCCGCGCCGCGGCGATGCCCGACTCGGCGATCTGCTCGGGGGTCACGGGCACGTGCTCGGAGCGACCCACGGTGTCGCCGGCGCCGGTCAGCGCGCACGTGATCATGACGTTGCGGTTCACGGGGAGGACTCCTTCTGTGTCGGCGGATCCGTGCGGCCGGGGAGGGCCGCGGGCGACGTCAGTCGATCCTCGGGCTGTTGGACAGCAGGGTGCGCGTGTAGTCCTCGCGCGGGGTGTCCATCACCGTCACCACCGAGCCGGACTCGACGACGTGCCCGGCCTGCAGGATCTCCACGCGCGCGGCGATCGAGCGGACCAGCGCGAGGTTGTGCGTCACGAAGAGCATGCTGATGCCGCGCTGCTGCCGCAGGCCCTCGAGCAGGGCGACGATCGAGCCCTGCACCGACACGTCGAGCGCCGAGGTGATCTCGTCGCAGATCATCACGTCGGGCTCGGCGGCCAGGGCCCGGGCGATCGCGACGCGCTGCCGCTCACCTCCGGAGAGCCGGCTGGCCTGGTAGTGCAGCATCCCGGAGCCGAGGGCCACGTGCTCCATCAGCTCGACCACCCGGTCGGTGGCCTGCTTGCCCTTGGCGATGCCGAAGAGCTCCATCGGACGCTTGATGATCTGCTCGATCGTCAGGCGCGGGTTCAGCGACAGGTAGGGGTTCTGGAAGATGTACTGGATCCGCCGGCGGTCCTCGACGCTCCGGCTTCGGGCGCTCTTCGCCAGCTCGCGGCCCTCGAACCTGATCGTGCCGGTCCACTCCTTGTGCAGGCCCCCGACCGACCGGGAGATGGTGGTCTTGCCGCTGCCGGACTCGCCGACCAGCGCGACCACCTCACCCTTGGCGAGGTCGAAGCTCACGCCGTGCACGACCCGCTTGCGGCCGTAGAAGACGTCGAGCCCCTCGACGGACATGATCACGTCGCGTGCCTTGTCGGGGTCGGCGTCCGGGACCGTCCCGCGGTTGATGTCCCACGTGCCGATCTCCTCGACGCGGATGCACCGCACCTCGTGGTCGGGTGCGACGGTGCGCAGCGCCGGGACCTCCTGCCGGCACCGGTCCACGACGAACGCGCACCGGTCGTTGAAGCGGCAGCCGTCCGGGCGGGCACCCGGAGCCGGCGTACGGCCAGGGATGCCCGACAGCGCGCGCGCCTGGCTCAGGTGCGGGATCGAGTCGAGCAGAGCGCGCGTGTAGGGGTGCGCGGGGTTGGCGAAGATCGTGTCCTTGGGCCCGAGCTCGGCGATCTGCCCGGCGTACATGACGGCCACGCGGTCGGCGATGTTGGCCACCACGGCGAGGTCGTGGGTGACGTAGAGGGCGCTCACCCGGTAGGTGCGGCACAGCTCCGCCATCGTGTCGAGCACCATCTTCTGGGTGGTGACGTCGAGGCCGGTGGTCGGCTCGTCGAGGACGAGCACCTTGGGCTTGGGCAGGAACGCCATGGCGAGCGCGACGCGCTGCACCTGGCCGCCGGAGAGCTGGTGGGCGTAGCGCTTGAGGAACTCGTCGTCGTTGGGCAGGCCTACCTCGGCCAGTCCTGCGCGCGCCCCTTCCAGCCGGGACTCGGCGGTGCCGATGCCGCGCAGCTCCTGGAGCTCGACGAGCTGCTTGCCGATCCGGATGCTCGGGTTGAGGGCCGACGCGGGGTCCTGCGGCACGTAGGCGATCTCCTCACCGCGGAGCTTGCGGACCTCCTTCCACGGGAGCGTGAGCACGTCGCGGTCCTCGAGCAGGACCCTGCCGGAGGAGATCAGCGCGCCAGCCCGGGAGTAGCCGAGCAGCGAGGTCCCGACGGTGGTCTTGCCGGAGCCGGACTCGCCGACCAGGCCGACGACCTCGCCGGGGCGCAGCACCAGGTCGATGTCGTCGACGACGTCGACGGGCCGTCCGGTCAGGGTGACACCGAGGTCCTCGATGACGAGCCCACCGGACCCGGTCGCCATGGGGGTGCCATTAGGTGCATCGGGTGAGGTGGTCGTCATCGTCGTCCCCTCGTCACTCGCCGCGCTGCGCGAGCTGCGCGAGGCCGTCGGCCATCAGGTTGGTGGCGATGGTGAAGATCGCGATCATGATCACCGGCGCCAGCACCGCCCAGGGCTGCGTGGCCAGGCCGAGCCGGTTCTCGTTGATCATCTGGCCCCAGTTGGCCGCGCCCGGGTCGGCCGCGAAGCCCAGGAAGCCGAGAGCCGCGACGATGCCGATCGAGTAGGTGAGCCGCAGGCCGGCCTCCGCCAGGAGCGGTCCGGTCATGTTGGGCAGCACCTCGGCGAGGATCACCCGGGAGCGCTTCTCGCCCAGCGCCTCGGCGGCGACGACGAAGTCGCGGGACACGATGCCCAGGGCGACACCGCGCGCGACGCGTGCCACGCGGGGCGCGTGCGAGGTGCCGACGAGCACGATGATCACCCACGGTGCGGGGTTCTGCAGCGCGGTCAGCACGACCAGGGCCAGCAGGATCTGCGGGAAGGCGAGGAGGACGTCGTTGAGGCGCATGATCACCTCGTCCCACCAGCCGCCGCCGTAGGCCGCGACCACGCCGATGGCGATCCCGAGCACCATGCCGACGATGGTCGCCAGCACGGAGATGACCAGGACCCCCCAGCCGCCGTACATGACCCGGCTGAGCACGTCCTGGCCGAGGTAGTCGGTGCCCAGGACGCCGATCGGCGAGTACGGCGGCCCGGTCGTCTCGTTCTCGCCGTACGGCGCGAAGAACGGCGCGAAGATCGCGAACAGCACGACCAGCAGCGTCACGCCCCCGCCCACCGAGAACCGCTTCTGCTTCAGCGCGCGCCGGAGGAAGGACGGCGCTGCGGGGCTGCTCGTCGTGGCACTCATTGGGAGATCGCCGTCCTCGCTCGGGGGGTCAGCAGGATGGAGAGGATGTCCGCGACCAGGTTCACCGCGATGTAGACCGCGGCGATGATCATGCTGAGCGCCTGGACCATCGGCACGTCGTGGTTGCGGACCGAGTCGACCAGCTGGCGGCCGATGCCGGGGTAGGCGAACAGCGTCTCGACCAGGACCACGCCGCCGGCGAGCCAGGCCAGCTGGAGCGCGATCACCTGGATGCCCGGCACGATCGCGTTGAGCAGCGCGTGCTTGCGCATCACCACCGGCTCGGGGATGCCCTTGAGCCGGGCCAGCTCGACGTAGTCGCTGTCCAGCACCTCGAGCAGGGTCGCGCGCACGATCCGCGAGACGTAGGGCGTCACGGCCAGCACCAGGGTCGCGACCGGCAGCACCATGCCTGCCGGCTGGTCCCACGGGTGGCCGGTCGGCGAGACGAGCGTGACCGCCGGGAGGACGTGGAAGACCGTGGTCGAGAACAGCGCGACGAGCAGGATGCCGATCACGAACTCCGGCACGCCCGCGAGCCCCAGGAGGATCGTCTGGATGACCGTGTCCGGTCGGCGCCGGCGGTAGTGCGCGGAGATCATGGCGATGCCGAAGGCGAGCGGGATCATCACGGCGGCGGCGAGCAGCACCAGCACCAGGGTGTTCAGGACGTTCGCGGAGATCTGGCCCCACACCGGCTGCTGGTTGGCCAGCGAGGTGCCCGGGTCTCCGGTGAGGAGCCCGCCCAGCCAGTCGAAGTAGCGCGCGACGAGACCCTGGTCGGCGTTCAGCTGGGCCTCGAGCTGGGCCACCCGGCCGGGGTTGGAGTTGTAGTCGCGGCCGAGGATCGCGCGCACCGGGTCGCCGAGCGCGACGGTGGCCACGTAGACCAGGACCGAGACGAGCCAGAGGGTCAGGAGCGCCAGCCCGATCCGGCGCAGCAGCCACACCGCCCACGCCGCCCCGCCGTGCCGGCCCCGCGGAGGTGCGACCTCCTCGAGCGGATCAGGGAGAGTCGCGACCTGGCTCATGTCAGACCGACACCTTCTGGAACTTGTAGGAACCCAGCGGGAGGTACTTGCTCGGCTCCAGTCCCTGGACGTTGGCGGCGTACCCGTCGACCTGCTGCCGGAAGCCCCAGATGATCAGGCCGCCCTCGTTGTACTCGATCTCCTGCGCCTGGTGGAGCAGGTCGTTGCGCTTCGCCTCGTCGAGCGTCTGCGCCGCGGTGTTGACCAGGTCGCGGTGCTCCGCGTTGTCCCAGTGCGTCTCGTTGTACGTGCCGCCCTGGGCGGGCGGGAACGTGCCGACCGCGGCCTGCGGGATGTAGTTGCGGGTGTTCCAGAAGTCCTGGGCGAACGGGTAGGAGAGGTAGTCGTCGTCGTAGAAGGGCGTCTTCTTGGTGACCTTCACGTCGACGCCGGCGAGCTTGGCCTGCTCGACGAACAGGTTGGCCGCGGCCGGGGCGACCGAGCTGATGTCGTCGCCGGTGAAGAGCTCGACCTGCAGCCCCTCGTGGCCGGCCTCCTTGAGCAGCGACTTGGCCTGGTCGATGTCCTGCTCGCGCTGGGGCAGGTCGTTCGCGTACGCCGCGTCGAACGGCGCGTAGAGGTCGTTGCCCAGCGAGCCGTAGCCGCTGAGGGTCTGGTCGATCATGGCCTGCCGGTCGACGATGAGCCGCATCGCCTGACGGACCTTCACGTCGGAGAACGGCGCCACGTCGACGCGCATCGTGAACGGCACCCAGGCCCCGGTCTCGGAGATCAGCACGCCACCGCCGGCACCCTTGATGGTCTCGATGAGGTTGTAGGGCAGGTTGTCGACGGTCTGGATCTGCCCGGCCTGCAGCGCGTTGACCTTCGCGTTGTCGTCGGTGAAGTCCTGGATGTGCAGCTCGTCCACGAAGGCGGCGTCGCCCCAGTAGTCGGCGTACTTGGTGAAGACGCTGGTCTTGCCGGGCTCGAAGGACTTGTACTGGAAGGCGCCGGTGCCGACCGGGTTCGCGAGGTCGAAGTCGGTCGGGATGATGCCCAGGGTGTACTCCGCCAGCAGCGAGTCGAGGATCGCGTACGGCGCCTTGAGCGCGAGCTCCAGCGTGGTGTCGTCGACCACCTTCGTCGACTGGAAGTCGATGATCTGGGAGAGCTGGCCACCGGCCGACAGCGGCTTCTTCGGGTCGGCGACGCGCTGGATGCTGAACCAGGCGTCCTCGGCCGTGACCGGCTTGCCGTTGTGGAAGGTGACGCCCGAGCGCATCTTGATGGTCCACTTCGAGCCGTCCGAGGAGGACTCGACGGACTCGGCCAGAGCGGGCTCGAGCTCGTAGTTGCTGTTCCAGAACAGGAGCGGCTCGAACAGGTTGCTGACCCGCGCGATGTCCGGGTTGGTGACCGGCTGGTGCGGGTCGAGCGTGTCCTTGCTGCCGCCACCGGTGGCGCCGTGGATGAGGATGCCGCCGTTGTTCTGCGGGCCGCCGCCGCCGTTCCCGCCACCACCGTCGTCACCGCCCCCGCAGGCGGAAAGCAGGCCACCACCCGCGACCGCCGCGACACCGAGGCCGGAGTACTTGAGCAGCTGGCGCCGGGAGATACCCGGCACGTTGTTCCGGATCTGGTTCACTTCGTGACTCCTCGGTTGCATGATGCGAACTCCGGGTGTGTTCTACGGAACATAAGTTCGCTCGGAGCGGGGGTCAATGGTCAGAGGAGTGGGTTCTGTGTCTACGCGCGATACGCAACACGCCCCTTCAAGCGCAACGGACGGAAGGCCCACGTCCGGGCGCGTGCAGTCCGTCGAGCGGGCGGCGGCCATCCTCCGCGCGGTCGCGGCCTCCGACGGTCCGTCCGCGTCGGCGCCTGCCCTCGCCGAGACGGTCGGGCTGAACCGCACGACCACGTGGCGGATCCTGGCGACCCTCGAGCAGCAGCGGCTGGTGAGCCTCGACCGCGAGACCGGCTGGTACTCCCTCGGCTTCGGGCTGCTCGACCTCGCGGGGCAGGCGGGCCGCGAGTCGCTGGCCAGGTCGGCGCGGGCGGTGCTGCAGCGGATCGCCTCCGAGACGGGAGAGACCGCGGCGCTCGCGGTGGTCCGGGACGGAGCGCTCACCTACGTCACCGAGGCGACGCCCGGGACCGTGGTGTCGGCCGGCTGGCAGGGCCGGCACGTCCCCCTCCACGCGACCTCGACAGGCAAGGCCCTGCTGGCCTTCTCCGACCCCGCCGACCTCCGCAGGCTCCTCGAGCTGTCCCGCGGCGGACGCCTGCTCCGGCACACCCCCACGACGATCACCTCGCTCACCGCCCTCACGAAGGAGCTCATGATCACGCGCGAGCGTGCGTTCGCGGTGTGCCGGGGCGAGTTCGAGAGCGCGGCGTGGGGAGTGTCGGCGCCGGTGCTCGACGCCACCGGGAGGCCGGTCGCGGTCGTCAGCGTGTGGGGTCCGAGCGAACGCCTCACAGAGCAGCGGTTCGAGGAGCTCGGCGCGATCGTCGTCGCCGGCGCCGAGGAGATCGCGGGACGGCAGACCCCCGCCACGGCGGACCGGGACCCTGGCTGACCGGACGCGTCAGGTGGCGCCAGGCCCGAGCTGCTCGGCGAAGTGCTCGGCGAACCGCTGGACGGCGTCCCACTCGGTGTAGACGTAGTCGCGGGAGGTGTCGAGGCCGAGCTCGCCGGGCTTGTCCTTGGCGATCCGCTTCATCAGGTGCCGCTTGACGAAGCCGTACTGGGTGTAGAGCAGGGCACCGCTGAACAGCGCGACCTGGTCGGGGCGCCAGCCCGTCTCCTCCTCGAAGCGGTCGACGTACCCCTCGGCCTCCTGGGTGTCGCCGTGCGCCGCGAGGCTGACCGAGAAGAACGCCGACGGCAGCCGGTCGAGGAGGTCGCGGTTCTTGTGCACCATCTGGACGACCCTCTTGTCGTGCTTGCCCATGTGGATGGACGCCCCGATGACCACGCCGTCCCGGTCGCTCGGGATCGAGTCGCCGAGACTGTCGACGGCGACGGACTCGGCGTCGTGCCCGTCGCCCCGCAGCGCGTCGGCGATGACGTCGGCGATCTTGGCGGTCTGGCCTTCGGTCGTCCCGTAGACGACGAGGATCCTGGCCACGGCGGCACCTCCCTGGTCACTCCCGACCAGCGTGCGGCCTGTCCCCGGCGGCGCTGCAGGGGCGAAGGTCCTGTCGCGGCGGGCCCCAGGCAGGCCACCCGCGGCATGCGTCCGATGACACGCCTGGATGTCCGGAATGATCCCGGCGGACGATGGTGTCCGGTCGCGCGATTCCGTTGTACTGGCTGGCAACCGGGGGCGGGAGGGGGCCGTGTGATGCGACGGAGACGCGTCGTCGTCACGGGGGGTGCGGGGTTCGTCGGGTCCCACCTCTGCGAGCGGATGCTGGACCTCGGCTTCGAGGTGCTGTGCATCGACAGCTTCCTCACCGGCCGGCGGAGGAACATCCGGCACCTGACGGGGCGGCCGGGGTTCCGCGTCACCGTCCAGGACGTCGCCGACCCCGTCGAGGTGGACGGCCCGGTCCACGCGGTGCTGCACCTCGCGTCGCCCGCCTCTCCCGTGGACTACCTCCGCTACCCGGTCGAGACCCTGAAGGCCGGCGCCCTGGGCACCTTGAACCTGCTCGAGCTCGCCGAGGCGAAGGGCGCCCGGTTCCTGCTCGCGTCCACGTCCGAGACGTACGGCGACCCGCTGGTCCATCCGCAGCCCGAGAGCTACTGGGGCAACGTCAACCCCGTCGGTCCGCGGTCGGTCTACGACGAGGCCAAGCGGTTCGCCGAGGCGGCGACGTCCGCCTTCCACGCGAACCGCGGCGTGGACACCCGGATCATCCGGATCTTCAACACCTTCGGCCCGAGGATGCGCGCCAACGACGGACGCGTCATCCCCACGTTCATCCACCAGGCGCTGGCCGGCCGGCCCCTGACGGTTGCCGGGGACGGTTCGCAGACACGGTCGGTGTGCTACGTCGACGACCTCGTGGACGGCATCGTCGCCATGCTGCACGCCGACCATCCGGGTCCGGTCAACCTCGGCAACCCGCGGGAGCTCACGGTGCTCGAGATCGCCGCGTTGATCCGCGAGCTCACCGGGTCCGGGTCGAGCGTGACCTTCGTCGACCGTCCCGTCGACGACCCCAGCCACCGCCGACCCGACATCTCGCTGGCCAAGGACCTGCTCGGCTGGGAGCCCCAGGTGGGCCTCGAGGACGGCCTGCTCCGCACGATCGCGTGGTTCCGCCGTCGGGCCGGGTCGACCGCAGCGGTCGTCATCCCGGAGCAGCCGGTGGCCGCAGGGCTGACGCTGCCTCCGCCGCCGGACCGAGCGACCGCGTGAGCTGGCCGAGCTCGTCCTTGTAGACCCGCAGCTGGGCCACGGACTTCTGCGGCCAGGGGTGGACCAGGCCGTGGCTCGCCCAGTCCACGGCCGCGAGCCGCCGGAACAGGCCACCGACCGTCACGAGCCGGCAGAGCGTCGCCGTGTCGACACCGGGCCAGTACTCCTGCGCGCGTGCCGCGTACACCTCCAGGTCGACCTGCGACTGCAGCGCGAGACCACGGGACGGGGCCAGGTCCGCGGCCGGGACGCCCCAGCCGGCGGTCTCCCAGTCGATGGGGAGCAGGGCCGACCCGCGCCCGGTCGCACGCACCCGGACGTTCTTGGGCCGCAGGTCTCCGTGCACCAACGTGGGCGGGACGTCGGCGCAGATCCGCTCGACCTCGTCCCACACCGACTCCAGCAGGTCGCACTGCCGACGGACCCCGAGCAGCACCTCCCGGTCGTCGGCGCTCAGGGTCGGGTCGTGCAGGTGGTCGACGATCATCCGGCGGCCGGTGCGCAGGTGGCGCAGGTAGTGGCCCGGCCCCCGGTCGGGGAGCCGTGTGGTGGCCGCCAGGGGTGCGGCCGTGGCATGCAGCCGTCCCAGCCACTGCGCCGCGAGCGTGCGGTGCGCCGGGGACTCCGGCGAGAAGCGCTCGGTGCCGACGTCCTCCACGAACAGCCAGTCCTGCCCGTCTCCCTCCGCCACCAGACCGTAGAAGCGGGGTGCGCTCACGGGAACGCGGGCGAGGACCTCCTGGTACACCGCGCGCTCGATCGTCGCGGTGGAGGACGGGCTGAGCTTGGCGATCACCGGGGCGCCGTCACGGCCGACGCCGGTGAGCCGGTAGATCGTGGAGTGCGGACGCCGGGCCAGCAGCTCGACGCCCTCAGGGACTCCCGGCCGCGGGCGCAGGCTCCGCCAGGCGTCGACGGCGCGGTGTGCCGCGACAGCGGGGCCGCTCATCCGGCCACCGCGCAGTCGAGCATCCGCGTCACGACGTCGGTCGCCGACAGGTACGTCTCGGCGATCTCGCGCGCCGCCCGGCAGTGCTTCTCGTAGTGAGCATCCACGTCCGCGACGGCGGCGACGGCCTCGTCGGGCGAGGAGAACCGGAGCAGCCCGAGGCCCGACGGGAGGTAGCGGCTCGGTCCGGTGTCCTGCACGACCGCCGGCTTGCCGGACGCGAGGTAGCACGCCGTGCGGTCGCTGAACCAGGCGTTGCGCAGGACGACGTAGGCCGGCTTGGCGCAGCTGAACTCGCCGCGCGACCCCTGGATGTAGCTGCGGTACGCCTGCGGCGTACCGGCGACCACACGGGGGTCCCGCACCGACCAGCCACCGGTCTCCAGCAGGCGACGATGGGCCAGCTCGCTGGCGCCGAAGATCGTCGCGATCTCCAGCTGCCGGCCGGTCCTGCGCGGGACGTCGTGGTGGTCGAGGTAGCTGCGCCGCTTGTTCGTGTCGAACAGGGCGCCGTCCATCGTCACGTAGGTGTGGCTGTCCCACGAGGTGACGGTCGTGAAGCGGGACGCGGCCGGGTCGAACGCGTAGGGCCACAGCGGCAGCGAGACCGCCGGGGCCGTGTGGACCCAGCGCGCGCCCTCGTGCGCCGGCACGTCCGGGAGGTTCTCACCGATGCTGAAGTAGGTGTCGTGCCGGCTGACGTCGAGCTGCTCGTTCGTCCACCAGAGCTGGAGCAGTCCCGGGTCGATGTCGACGAGCGCGGTCCGGGTGAAGCGGGCGAGCATCGTCGCCGGGAGTGCGTAGTGGAAGTTCAGCAGCAGGTCGGTGCCGCGGAACACCTGCTCCGCGCGGTCGGCGTCGACGTCCAGGTACGACGGGTGGGCTCGCGACCCGTCGCCGTCGCTCGCCCAGCGGTACAGGATGAGCCGGTCGCCGAGGCCGAGGTGGGCCAGCCGCTCCCGGAGCACGCGGGCCGCGGCGTCGGCCGCGTGACCGTCCTTCGACGACGACATCTCCTCCAGCCACCACACGTCACACCCGAGGCGGCGGAGCGCGTCGGCGTACTGCGCGTACACCCAGAAGTGCCCACCGGCCTCGAGGTGCTCGGTGACCCAGTAGGTCGACAGGACGACTCGCATCACGCCTTCCCGGAGCTCAGGCGCCGGATCGGTCGTCCCTCCACGGCCGCGGCGAGCTCGTCGCGCCAGATCGTCAGGTCGTCGACGGTCCAGCCGTTGTCCTCGCGGATGCCCATCGCGACCCAGATCACCTGGTTGGCGAGCCGGCCCGCCTCGAACGTGGCGACCAGGCGTGCCCAGTCGAGGTCGGCGGGGAACCGGTGACCCCGCTCCGCCATCGCCGTCGCGTAGGCGTCGAGCACCTGCTGCCGCCGCGGCTCCGGGTAGTAGGCCAGCTGGGTGGAGATGTCGAACGCGGCCGGCGCGACGCCGCAGTGGTCCCAGTCGATCAGGCAGGTCCGGTGGTGGCCCTCGTGGTCGAGGACGAAGACGTTCGCTCGCGTGAGGTCCCCGTGCACCAACGTCTCCGGGCCGGCCTGCTCGCGGAGCATCCGGACGCGGTTCGGCTCGTCGTCGAGCAGCTTCCCCAGCAGCTCCAGCACGCGGTCCCTGACCGCCGCCTCCCCGGGGGACAGCGCGACGTCTGGTGGCCGGAGCCGGTCGACCGCGTCGAACGCGTCACGCACGCTGTTGACGTAGAAGTACACGCCCATGTCGCCCGCGGCGTACCGGGCCTCGGGCAGCAGCGGGCTGCGGCTGAAGGCGACGTGCAGCTCGGCCACCTGCTCCATCGCCGCCCGGATCGACGGAAGGTCGGCGTCGGGCCGGTCGAGGCCCGCGGGGCCGAGGTCCTCGTAGACGTGCCAGGCGTGCCGACCGTCGGGTGCCCCCGCCGTCGCGAGCCGCGGCGGGCCGAGCCCCTCCAGGCCGACGGCCGGGAGCCAGCGTCCGGTCACCAGGCGCTCCAGCTCCGACCGGCGGCCGGCCAGGCGCTTGGCCACGACGCTGGTCTGTCGCGCGCCGTCGAGGGTGAGGCGGTGCACGTGGCGCCGGATGGCCGTCGCGTCCCTGACCGTCGTACCCACGCAGCCGTACGGGGACGTGCGCAGCGCCTCCTCGAGGAGCCCGACCTCGGTCGCGGTCAGCCGGTGGTCGGTCAGCGTGTCCATGCGGGATCCCCCAGGTTCGGTTCGCGGAGCACGGTCGGGTCGTCGGCCACCGCGAGCCGGCCGCCGCGCAGCTCGACCATCAGGTCACAGCCCTCGAGCGTCGAGGACCGGTGGGCGATGAGGAACGTCGTGCGGCCGGCCGCCAGCCGCCGCATGGCTGCCAGGATCCGCGCCTCCGTGGCCACGTCCACCGCACTGGTCGGCTCGTCCAGGACCAGCACCGGGGCGTCCTTGAGGAACGCGCGCGCGAGCGAGATGCGTTGGCGCTCCCCGCCGGAGAGCCGCATCCCCCGCTCACCGACCAGCGTCTCGTAACCCTCCGGCAGCCGCTCGATGAAGTGGTGCGCGTCCGCCTGCGTCGCGGCGGCGACGACCTCCTCCTGCGTTGCCTCCGGGCGGGCGTAGCGGATGTTCTCCGCGACGCTCGAGGAGAACAGGACCGGCTCCTGCAGCACGAAGGCCACCTGCCGGCGCAGGTCGGACAACCGGTACTGGCGCAGGTCCACGCCGTCGAGCAGGATCGCCCCGGCGGTCGGGTCGTAGAAGCGCCCGAGCAGGCTGACCAGGCTCGTCTTGCCGGCTCCGGTGGCGCCGCAGATCCCCACGGTGGCGCCCGGCTCGGCGCGGAACGTCAGGTCGTGCAGCACCTCGGGCCCCCCGCCGTACCGCAGGGAGACGCCCTGGAACTCGACGCCGCCCGTCGCTCGCGGCAGGGGTACGGCGTCCGGCGCCTCGCCGACGTCGTCGGGCTCGTCGAGGAACTCGAACACCCGCTCCGCGCTGGCGAGCGAGGACTGCAGCGAGGCCGCCTTCTTGCTGATCGTGCGCAGCGGCGCGTACAGCTGCGACAGGTACGCGATCACCATCAGCAGCTCGCCGAGGGTCAGCACGTCCGCCTGGACGTGGAGGACGCCGATGAAGAGCACGGCCGCCGTCCCGGCCGCGGTCACCAGGTTGACCATCAACCCGAAGGTTCCCTCCGCCACTGCGAGGCGGATGCGTGCGTCCACGCCGGTGACGGCACGGCGCCGGAAGCGCGCGTTCTCGCCGTCCTCCTGGCCGAACGCCTTGACCACCCGGATCGCGCCGAGCGCCTCGTGCACCACCTGCATCGCCTCGGTCTCGATGCCCTTGACGTGCCGGTAGCGCGGCCGCACCCGGGCCCGGTAGCGCCGCATGAGCAGCACCAGCAGGGGTGACACGACGAGCGCCACCACGGCCAGCACCCAGTCCAGCCGGACGATCACGACGAGCGTGGTCACCAGGGTGACGGTCGCGGCGGCGGCGGTCACCAGGCCGTCGACCGTGACCTTCTGGAGCTCGGCGGCGTCGTACTGGATCCGGTAGACCGAGTCGGTCGAGCCGCGGGTGTCGTGCCGCATCAGCGACAGCCGCTGGGCGTGACCGAACATGCGCTCCCGCACGCTCTGGGTCATCCGCTCCCCCGTCCGGACCCGCAGCACGTAGCTGCCCATCTGCTGCAGCTGGGCGAGCACGACGACGAGCACCTGCAGGACGGCGGTGGCGGCCAGCAGGCCGATCTCGGAGCCGGTCACCTGGTCCGGGAGCACGGCGTCCAGGTACGGCGGCAGCGGCTCCCCGCCGAGCACGTTGTCGACCGCGATCTTCAGCGGCACCGGCGCCAGCAGCACCAGCGGCGTGGCCATCAGGTCGACGACGAACAGGAGCAGCACGGCCGGCCAGAACGCGCGGGTCTCCGCCATCAGGCGTGGGCCGATGCGCGGCGCCCGCCCGGCCGCGCGGGGACGGATCGCCCGGTGCGTCCTCACGAGAACGCCTCGACCGCGGCTGTGGTGCGCTCCGTCGCGCCACCGCACAACCGGACCAGGACGGCCGCCTCGACGAGCGCGGCCCCGACCACGATGCAGGCCAGCATCGCGCCCGCCATCGGGACGACGACGAGGCCGACCACCGTCACGGCGAGGGCAACCTTCGCGAAGCCCGTCAGCGCCCACGTCCGGCGCACCACGGGATCCCAGTCCCACCGGACCGCCGTGTGCAGACGGCAGCGGAGCAGCGGTCCGACGGCCACGGCGAGGTCCCAGCGCTGGTCAGGTGCCCCGACCCGCACCGCGCACCAGCGCGAGGACAGGTCACGACGCAACGCGTGCAGCCACTGCTCGCGGCTGCCCGTCCACGGCCCGGGCTCGATCTCCCGCGCGGGCAGTGGATGGCCGCGCAGGCGACCCCAGGTCCGCGCCAGCGGCTGCAGCACGTGCAGCGCACCGACGAGCAGCCGGAACCGCCACGGCGACGGCTCTCGGGCGTCGACGTCGGCCGCCACCGCGACGCACGCGGCGTAGGCCACGAGCAGGAGCAGCAGGACGGCCGGGACGGTGAGCGCCAGAGGGGAGAGGACGGCGAGGGGCAGCAGCAGCGCGGCGGCAGCGACGACCATCGGGACGGCCGCTCCCGCCCACGTCACGACCGACGCGGCCCGGTCGCGCTGCTCGGTCTGGAACGGGGCGACACCCATCGGGCCGTGGTAGACGACCGGCCGCAGGATCCGCGGCAGGATCCGCGGTCCGCCGTACACCACCCCGGCCCAGCGGGCGGCCCCGAGCCGGTTGAACCGGTGCCGGTGCTGGCCCATCAGCATGCGCTCGGCGCGGCCGTAGCCGCGCTGCTGGCGCAGGTAGCGGCGGACGGTGTCGCGACGGTGGTGCAGAACCTGCGCGGCGGCGGAGAACGCGATCCGGCCGCCGCCGTCCATCAACCGCCAGCAGACGTCGACGTCGTCGCCGGCCGCGGTGTAGGCGGTGTCGAACCCGCCGATGTCCTCGAGATCGGTACGTCGTACCGCCATGTTGCAGCCGGGCACGTGCTCGGCCCGGTCGTCCCCGACGAGCACCTCGACGGGGTTGCCCGGCGACAGCGCGACGGCGCGCTCGACCCACCCGCTGTCCGGGAAGGGCAGGTTGGGTCCGCCCGCGACGACGACGGCGGGATCCTCGAAGGCCAGCGCGAGGTGGTAGGGCCACTCCGGATGGCAGGCGGCGTCGGCGTCGAGGTAGGCGACGATGTCGCCGGTGGCCGCGGCGAGCCCGGCGTTGCGTGCCGCGCTCAGACCGCCGTGCGGCAGGGCCAGCACCTCGAAGGGACTGCGCTCGGCGATCTCCAACGTGCGGTCGGTCGACCCGTCGTCGCAGACCAGGACCTGCAGGTGCGGGTAGTCGAGCCGGGCCAGCGACTCCAGGCACTCACCGAGGCGCCGCTCCTCGTTGTAGGCGCACACCACCACGCTGAGGGAGGGCCAGGACGTGCGCAGGCGGCGCAGCGTGCGACCGGCCCACTCGGTGGCCACGTCCAGGGCCGGGCGCGGGCTGCGGTCCTCCCGCGTCAGCCCGAAGCCCCAGCCCTCGATCCGTCCCGCGCTCGTCGCCCACTCGTCGGTCCAGGAGAAGATCGTGGCGCCGGCACACCCCGACTCGTCGACCAGCCGCAGCTGCATGTCCAGCGACGCCGCCTGCACCTCGTCGTCGTGCAGCGCCGACGCGAGGCCCACCTCGGTGAGCACCAGCGGCAAGCCCTCGGTGACGCGCTGGAGGTGCTTGAGGTACGCCGCCAGCGGACCGGGCCGCTCGAGGAACACGTTGAAGGTGGCCAGGTCCTGCCCGTCCACGCGGAGGTACTCGGCGGTGGGGAAGCCGGTGTAGGTCGCGAGCATGTCCTTGTCGCCCGCGTGCACGAGGGCGACGAGCTCGGACAGGGTGTCCTCGACCGCTGCGCGCCCGTACATCCTTGCGATGTCCGACGGGACCTCGTTGCCGACCGAGATCGCGAGCACCTCCGGTCGTCCCGCCAGCACCTCGAGCGCGTGCGCCGCCGCGGCGCGCGCGTCCGTGCCGACCTGGCGGTGGCTGCGCCGGGTCGCGAGGGGCTGCCACCGCCAGTCGGGGTAGGCGAGCCCCACGAGCAGGCGCAGGCCGAGCGCGCGGGCACCGTCGAGGAGGTCCAGGGGCGGGACGTCGTACGTGCGCACGGTGTTGAAGCCGCACGCGGCCATCGCGACCAGGTCCTGCTCGAGCCGGGACGGCTCCGGGAACCGGGCGCCGTCGCCCCGCGGCAGGAACGTGCCGTACGTGACGCCCTTGACCCGGAACGGCGCGCTGCCCGCCCGCAGATGCTTGCCGTCGCTGACCACGCGCTCCACGGACGCACCCCCTCCTCAACGCCATCGAGGTGACGCCCGAGCAGGTCTCCCGCGTTGCGTGGTCGCGCGTGCCGCGCGACCGCGTGTTCCTACGCCCCCGCTCCCTATTGCAAGGTGTGCGCGGCCCGTCCGGTATGGCACGGAGGGGCGATTCGGGGTCACCCGGGTGGTGTGGTCCCGGACACCTCGTCGAGTGGTGTCGGAGTGGTCCCCGACGCTGTGCGGCAGGACCAGGCGCTGCGGACCATGTCGGCGAGGCCGTGGCGCACCTGCCAGTCGAGGTCGCGGACGGCCCGTTCGTTGGAGGCGACCACCCGGGCAGGGTCACCCGGACGTCGGGCGACGGTCACCGGCTCGATGTCCACGCCGGTCACGCGCCGGAACTCGGCGACGATCTCCTTGACCGAGACACCCGTGCCGCTGCCGAGGTTGTAGACCGGGTCGAGCCCACGACCGGCAGCGAGCGCCACGGCGGCGGCGACGTGCGCGGCGGCGATGTCGGCCACGTGGACGTAGTCACGGACGCAGGTGCCGTCCGGTGTCGGGTAGTCGTCGCCGAAGATCAGCGGCGGGCGACCTTGCTCCAGTGCGTCCATCACGAGGGGGAACAGGTTGTGCGGGCTGGTGTCGGGCACGACCTGCGAACCGACCACGTTGAAGAAGCGCAGGGACGTGTGCCGCAGCCCGGTCGCGCGCGCCTGGTCCCGCAGCAGCCACTCGCCGACCACCTTGGAGCGCCCGTACGGCGACTCCGGGCGCACGGGCGTGTCCTCGCCGACCAGCTCCTCGTCCGGCGTGCCGTACACCGCACAGCTCGACGAGAACACCAGTGCATCGACGCCCTCCTGCGTCATGGCCGCGAGCAACGCCGCGGTTCCGACGACGTTCTGCTCGTAGGTGTGCAGGGGGTGTTCCACCGAGGCGCCGGCGTACTTGAAAGCGGCGAGGTGGATCACCCCGTCCACCCGGTGCCGGCGGATCACCCGCCGGAGCAGGTCCACGTCCCGGATGTCGCCGACCTCGAGCGCCACGTCTCCGGGCACGAACTCCACGCGCCCGCTGCTCAGGTCGTCCACGACGACCAGACCGATCCCCGTCCTGGCGAGGGCGTGCACGACGTGCGCCCCGATGTAACCGGCTCCCCCGGTGACCAACCAACCCACGGACCCACCCCCGCGCGCTCGCAACCCTCGTGCTGAAGGTAGCCGCACCCCGACGGGCGCGCAGGCGCTTCGGCGATCACGGCCCTGGCAGGCCCCGTGGCACGGTGCACTTGGTCCCGACGTCACGGGCCGAACGACACTGCTCGGGCTCCTGCTCCACGCCCTACGTTCCAAGCAATGGAGGAGGTGCCTTGTTTGCCGTACGGATCCATGGCAGGGGCGGTCAAGGGGCCGTCACCGCCGCCGAGCTGCTCTCGGTGGCGGCCTTCGACGAGGGCCGGCACGCGCAGGCGTTCCCGACGTTCGGGTCGGAGCGGACGGGAGCGCCGGTCGTGGCGTTCTGCCGCATCGACGACAAGCCCATCCGGCTGCGGGAGCCCATCACGGATCCGGACGCCCTGATCGTGCAGGACCCCACACTCCTGCACCAGGTCGACCTGTTCGCCGGCCTCGGGCCGCAGGGCTACCTGGTGCTCAACACCTCCTCGACCCTCGAGGAGCTGGGGCTGACCGAGCTCGGGCAGCGCCTGGACCCCGACCGCGTCGTGACCGTGCCGGCCACCGAGATCGCTCGGCAGCACGTCGGCCTTCCGGTCCCGAACGTGCCGCTCCTCGGCGCCTTCGCCGCGCTGACCGGCCAGGTCTCGCTCGACGCGGTCCGTGACGCCGTGCGCGACCGGTTCCCGGGCGCGCTGGGCGACGGCAACGTCCGCGCCGCCGAGGTCGCGCACGAGCACGTCCGCACGACGATGAGGAGGTCCGCCGATGCTTAGGCAGGTCGAGGGCTCGCAGGCGGTGGCCCGCGCCGTGACGCTGTGCCGGCCGCAGGTCATCGCGGCGTACCCCATCTCCCCGCAGACGCACATCGTGGAGTCCCTGTCGGACCGCGTCCGCACCGGGGAGCTCACGTCGTGCGAGTACCTGATGGTGGAGTCCGAGTTCGGCGCCATGTCCGCCTGCATCGGCGCCTCGGGCGCCGGAGCCCGCACCTACACCGCGACGTCGAGCCAGGGCCTGCTGTTCATGGCGGAGGCGCTGTTCAACGCCTCGGGGCTGGGGCTGCCCATCGTGATGACGGTGGCCAACCGCGCCATCGGTGCACCGATCAACATCTGGAACGACCACTCCGACGCGATGTCGATGCGTGACTCGGGCTGGATCCAGCTCTTCGCCGAGTCCAACCAGGAGGCGGTGGACCTGCACGTCCAGGCCTACCGGCTGGCCGAGTCCCTGTCGGTGCCGGTGATGGTGTGCATGGACGGCTTCGTGCTGACGCACGCCTTCGAGGAGGTGGACCTCCCCAGCCAGGAGCAGGTGGACGCCTTCGTGCCGCCCCTTGTCCCGCAGCAGCTGCTCGACCCCGCGGACCCCGTGACGATCGGCGCCATGGTCGGCCCCGAGGCGTTCGCGGAGGTGAAGTACCTGATGCACGTCAAGCAGATGGCGGCGCTCGACGAGATCCCTGTCATCGCCGAGGACTTCCTCAGGGCTTTCGGCCGGGCCTCGGGCGGTCTGCTCAAGCCCTACCGCGTGGAGGACGCCGAGACCGTGGTCGTCGCCCTCGGGTCGGTGCTCGGCACGGTCGAGGAGGTCGTCGACGCGATGCGAGACGACGGGTTGTCCGTCGGCGCCCTCGGCATCACCTGCTTCCGGCCGTGGCCGGTCGCGGAGGTGCGCGAGGCGCTGGGGCGGGCCAAGCGGGTCGTCGTCGTGGAGAAGGCGTTCGCGGTGGGGGCTGGCGGGATCGTCGGCCAGAACGTGCGCGACGCCACCCGCAACCTGCCGGTCGACGTGTACGACGTGGTGGCGGGTCTGGGCGGTCGGCCGATCACCCGCGCCTCCCTGCGCCGGCTCCTCGACGACGTCGTCGCGGCTCGCGTCGACGCGAGCCGCCTCCACTTCCTCGACCTGGACGTCGAGCTCGTGCAGCGCGAGCTCGAGCGGGCCCGGCACGGGGCGCGACCCGGACCGCACGCGGAGAACATGCTGCGCGACATCGGCACCGTCGCGTCCGGGGCCTACGAGTAGGAGGAGTCAGCTGTCATGGCGTTCCAGCAGATCAAGCTCTACCAGACGGGCACCTTCGTCGCCGGCAACCGGCTGCTCGATCCCGAGCAGCGCTCCGTCCAGGCACGGACCGGCCGCTCCAACTCGCTGACCTCGGGCCACCGGGCCTGCCGCGGCTGCGGCGAGGCGCTGGGGGCGCGCTACGTGCTGGACGCCGCGATGCGCGCCACCGACGGCAACCTCGTCGCCGTGAACTCGACCGGCTGCCTCGAGGTCTTCTCGACGCCGTACCCCGAGTCCTCGTGGCAGCTGCCGTGGCTGCACTCCCTGTTCGGCAACGGGCCTGCCGTCGCGGCCGGTGTCGCGGCCGCGCTGCGCGCCCAGGGGCGCGAGGACATCCGGGTCGTCGGCCAGGCGGGCGACGGCGGGACGGTGGACATCGGCTTCGGGACGCTCTCCGGGATGTTCGAGCGCAACGACGACGTGCTGTTCGTCTGCTACGACAACGAGGGCTACATGAACACCGGCGTCCAGAGGTCGGGAGCCACGCCGCCGGCGGCGACCACAGCGAACACCAAGGCCCTGGGCGGGACGCCCGGCAACGTGTTCGGCCAGGGCAAGAGCGTGCCGCTCATCGCGATGGCGCACGAGATCCCGTACGTCGCCACCGCCACGGTCGCCGAGCTGCGGGATCTGGAGTACAAGGTGGAGAAGGCGATGACCTTCCGCGGCGCCCGCTACCTGCACGTGTTCGTGCCGTGCCCGCTGGGCTGGGGCGCGGCGTCCGCCGACACGGTGAAGCTGGCGCGGCTGGCCAAGGAGACCGGGCTCTTCCCCGTGTTCGAGGCCGAGGCCGGCACGGTCACCGAGGTGTCCAAGATCCGGCGGCAGGTTCCGGTCGAGGACTACCTCCGCCCGCAGAAGCGCTTCGCGCACCTCTTCGGCGACCAGCCGCGCCCCGACGTGGTGGCGCGCCTGCAGGCCCGGGCCGACCGCAACATCGCGCGCTTCGGACTGCTCCCGGAAGGGGACGAGTGATGGACAAGCCGTTCGCGATCACGCTCGACGTCGGGACCAGCCGCGCCAACAAGACCGGCTCGTGGCGCACGGAGCGCGCCGTCTACACGAACCGGATGCCGCCCTGCAACGACGCCTGCCCGGCCGGCGAGAACGTCCAGGCCTGGCTCTACGAGGCGGAGGAGGGCGGCGCCGGCTACGAGCGCGCCTGGCGCAAGATCATGGCGGACAACCCGTTCCCGGCGATCATGGGCCGGGTCTGCTACCACCCGTGCGAGACCGCCTGCAACCGCGCGCAGCTCGATGAGGCCGTCGGGATCAACTCGGTCGAGCGGTTCGTCGGCGACGAGGCGATCCGCCAGGGGTGGACCGTCTCCGTCGAGGTGCCGCCCACGGGCAAGCGGGTCCTCGTGATCGGCGCCGGCCCCTCGGGCCTGTCGGCGGCGTACCACCTCGCGTTGCGCGGGCACACCGTGACGATCAAGGAGGCCGGGCCGATGGCCGGCGGCATGATGCGCTTCGGCATCCCCCGCTACCGCCTGTCCCGCGACGTCCTCGACGCCGAGGTGCAGCGGATCCTCGACCTCGGCGTGACCCTCGAGCTCGACACGAAGGTCGGCGACCTCGAGGCGGTCCGGCAGGACTACGACGCCGTCTTCCTCGCCGTTGGTGCCCAGCTCGGGCGGCGCGCCTACATCCCGGCCGGGGAGGCGGCCCACGTGCTCGACGCCGTGAGCATGCTGCGCGACCTCGAGTCCGGGGAGAAGCCGCTGCTCGGCCGGAGGGTCGCCGTGTACGGCGGCGGCAACACCGCCATGGACGCCGCCCGCACCGCCAAGCGGCTCGGCGCCTCCGAGGCGATCGTGGTCTACCGCCGTACCAAGGACCGGATGCCGGCGCACGAGTCCGAGCTCCGCGAGGCCGAGGACGAGGGCGTGCTGTTCAAGTGGCTCAGCACGATCAAGCAGGTGGACGGCGGCCGGCTCACCGTGGAGCGGATGGAGCTGGACGACACCGGGTTCCCCCGAGCCACGGGCGAGGTGGAGGAGCTCGACGCCGACTCGCTCGTCCTCGCGCTGGGCCAGGACACCGACCTGTCGCTGCTCGACGGGGTCCCCGGCCTGGTGGTCGAGGACGGCGTCGTCGCGGTCGGCAGCGACATGATGACCGGCTGCCCGGGCGTCTTCGCGGGCGGCGACATGGTGCCGCACGAGCGGTCCGTCACCGTGGCGGTCGGGCACGGCAAGCGCGCAGCCCGACACATCGACGCCTGGCTCTCCGGCGCGGCCCCCGAGCCGGTCGCCCGCCCGGCGCTGGCGACGTTCGACACGCTCAACACCTGGTACTACTCCGACGCTCCCCGCGCGCACCGGCCCGTGCTCGACAGGGCCCGCCGCGAGTCGACCTTCGACGAGGTGGTGCTCGGGCACGACGAGAGCACCGCGCTCATGGAGGCACGACGCTGCATGTCCTGCGGCAACTGCTTCGGGTGCGACAACTGCTACGGCGTGTGCCCGGACAACGCCGTCATCAAGCTGGACGACCCGGGCGGGAAGTACCTCATCGACCTCGACTACTGCAAGGGCTGCGGCCTCTGCGTCGCCGAGTGCCCGTCCGGGGCGATCCAGATGTTCCCCGAGCGGATCTGATCGGTGCGACGGCCTCGGCGACGGCCTCGCCCCGTGCGGCCACGGCCTGCAGATCGTGCACGCGCTGGCGAGCAGGCCTCAGAGCACGCCGGTCGCCCGAGCGCACGCTCGCCGGCGGTTCCCGGCCGGCCGCCTGGCGCGGTCCTGGACGACGACGGGCAGACGTCGGCACCGGCGAGGACGCCCTCGTGTGCCGCCCGACTACGCTTCTGTTCGTGATCGGTGCGACCGCTCCCGAGGGGCCAGGCGGCCCGGCCCTCGAGCGCCGGGTGGAGGTTGCGCTCGAGGACGCGTGCTGCGAGTGGGAGGAGTCAGGGGGCGGCTACCTGCATTGCCTGTGCACGCGACCCGCGCCGGCGACCCTCGACCTGCTCACCGGGCTGGAGCTGGCCCGACGGTGGAAGCGCTCCCCGGACGCAGGCTCGCTCCTGGGGACGCTGACCGAGCACCTCGAACGTCATACGCCGATCCCGTCGGGGACGCCCCGGCGCCGGCCGGACTCGACGTTGCCGTCCCCGCGACGTGCGCAGCCGGGTGTCGAGGAGTCCTTCTAGCAGCCCCGCGCGCTTCGTCGGGCTGCGACGACCGGTGGAGCGAAGCTCGACTACCGCCCGAGCAACATGCTGAGAGGTCGGGTGCCCACGAGCAGGCCGTAACGGTCGTAGTAGTCGAACATCGCCTCGAGCCAGGGATGCCCCTCCGGGGCCTCGACCTTCCGGGCCCGGCGACCAGCCTCAGCGGCCAGCTCGGCGGGGGTCGCCACGCGCGAGGCCAGCTCGTACGTCGCTCCGAGGTGTCCGTGCTCGGTGAGCACCACCGCAGCGGCTTCGGCGACCTCGGTCAAGTCCGCGAAGCCGAAGCGGGCCTCCACGTCGTACGGCACCTCCAGGTCCGCGGTCAGGTCGAAGTTCTGCAGGTATGCGCCCGGCTGGAGAATGGTCCAGTCAAGGCCCGACCGCCGCACCAGGTCCTCGGACCGCGCCTTCCCGATGTGATGCGGCATCTGCGGGGCGAACGGCGACGCAACGGAGTGGTAGACGACCCGCGTGACCCCCGCCGTCGTCATCGCGGCAAGGGCATCGGCGACGTAGCGAGGTTCGTCGGGATGCATGTTCGGCGCGATCAGGTACGCCGCATCCGCATCGGCCGAGGCGGCGGCGAGGTTCGGCCACTCGGCCCGACCGATGCTCACCGACCTCACGCCCCGAGTCGCCAGGGCATGACGGACGGCGCGGCCGGTCTTTCCGCTGCCGCCCACAACCGCGACGCGCATCAGGCGATGCCCCACTGCGTCTTCATGGTCCCCCGCGGACGACGTCCACCACACGTACCGTCGGCGCCGACGGCGCCGACGGCGACTGAGGCACCAAGGGAAGCCCGATCAGCTGCCGACCTGTCGGCGGACGACGTCCCCTGCCATCGCGTCGTGCCGGGCCAGGAAGCGTTCGACGTCCTCACGCTGCCGCCGACGTTGCGCGCACGCGAACGCGGCTTGTTGGGCGTTGCGCCGGGCGGTCTCCTGGGAGAACGCGCCGGCAAGACCGGTCCAGGTGGGGAAGGGACTCATGCGGCACGAGGCTAGGTAACGGGGCCGGCGTGCCGCCATGACCTCATCGGGCGCGTGCACCGATGGCCTCATCGGGTCAGTCCGCACCGCGCCAACGCGGCGGTACGTCGCACCCTCTGAAGCGCGACCAGCGGCAGATCCGGTTGTCGACAACCACGAGATCGGTTGGACGACAAACTTCGTCACGCATGCTTCGCGGACACCCCCAGCCACCCGGGTCAGGCGCCTCAGCCGGACAGACGAGAAGGACCCCCGATCTGGGAAAATCCCAGGTCAGGGGCCCTTCTCTGTGTGTGGCAGGTGCAGGATTCGAACCTGCGTAGGCGTAAGCCGACGGATTTACAGTTCGACGGCTGCGCGCCTGTGGCCTGCACGTGGGCTGCGTCTGCCTGAACTTGCTCCCGTATTCCGCACAGCCACTGGCGTCTGGCCGTTGCCAGCCGACGTCGCTCGGACAGGTGTCACGCATTGGGTCGGGGTGCTGCTGTTCCCATGATGACCCTGCACAAGCTGCACGCGGGCGACGGCTACACCTATCTCACCCGCCAGGTCGCCGCCGGGGACGAGAGCCGCTCTCACGGCCAACAGCTCGCCGACTACTACACCGCATCCGGGAACCCGCCCGGACGGTGGATGGGCTCCGGTGCCGCCGACCTCGCCGTCGAAGGACGGGTCCGGGAGGACCAGATGCGCTCCCTGTTCGGCGCCGGCCTGCACCCGGACGCCGAGCAGATCATCGCCCTGGAGACCGCCGCCGGCACCGACCCCGCAATCGCGCGGGCGGCGGCGAAGCTGGGCCGGGCGTTCCCGAAGTACAAGCCGTTCCCGCCGCGATCGGAGCGGGTCGCTGCGAGGCTGCGGGACTTCGAGGACGAGCACGGCCGCGTCCCTTCGCCGCAGGTGCGGTCGAAGATCGAGGCTCAGGAAGCCCGTCGTGATCGCCGTGCCGTGGCCGGCTACGACCTGGTCTTCACCCCGGTGAAGTCCGCGTCGCTGCTGTGGGCACTCGGCTCAACCTCGACGCGTGAGGCCGTGGAGGCTGCGCACCATGAGGCGGTCGCCGACACCCTCGCGTGGCTTGAACGCGAGACCGCGTTCGCCCGAACGGGTGATCGGGGCGAGGCGCAGATCGAGACGCGCGGCTTCCTCGCCACCGCCTTCGACCACCGAGACTCCCGGGCCGGCGACCCCGACCTGCACACCCATCTGGCGATCTCGAACAAGGTCCGTGCCCGCGAGGACCATGCCGACGGCAGCCCGCGCTGGCTGTCCCTGGACGCCCGGGTCATCCACGCCGCCGCGGTTGCGGCCTCGGAGCGTTACAACACGCGCTTCGAGGACGGCCTGTCCCGCCGGCTCGGTGTCGCGTTCACCCAGCGGCCGGACAGCGTCCGCGACGACAAACGCCCCATCCGCGAGATCACCGGAGTCCCGGTCGGGCTACTCAAGCACTTCTCCAAACGCCGGGCGGCGATCGAGGACCGCTACCGCACCCTGCACCGCGACTACCGCAGCACCCACGGCCACGAACCGGATGCCAGCGCCCAGCTCAAGCTCGCCCAACAAGCCACCCTCGAGACCCGCGACGGCAAGGCGCCGCCGAAGGCGCTTGCGGAGAAGCTCGCCGACTGGCGCACAGAAGCCACGACTGTCCTCGCCGACCGGACGGTCCGCGACGTCGAGTCCCAGGCGCTCGGGCGCGACATCGCGACTCCACCACCAGACGACCTGCAGGCGGTTGCAGAGGCGGTCGTCGCGACTGTGAGTATGGA
Source organism: Nocardioides iriomotensis (assembly GCF_004168035.1). GTDB lineage: Bacteria > Actinomycetota > Actinomycetes > Propionibacteriales > Nocardioidaceae > Nocardioides_B > Nocardioides_B iriomotensis. The sequence goes on from NZ_SDPU01000008.1 coordinate 44,170, forward strand.
AAAGGCGACCTGGACCCGATGGAACATCACCGCTGAGACCGAACGCCAACTCCGCCCGTTTCGGTTCAGCACACCCGCCGACCGTGAAGCCGCCACTGCCGCCGTCATTAGAGCCTCCCTGCACCCCGACTCCGCAGTCCAGCTAACGGCTGACGGCACTGAACGCACCCTCGAAGCTGTCGCCCAGACCGATCCGCCGCGACGATCGAACGGTGAGTCCGTCCTGGTCGAGCACGGCTCCGCCCGCTACACCACCCAAGACCTCCTTGACGCCGAGCAACGCCTTCTCGATCACGCACACACGCCGACCCGGCACGGGATCAACAGTGGGCGGTTGCTCGAGTTCATCGCCGGATTCGAGGCCCGCTATAACCTCCGCCTCGACCGCGGCCAACGCGCCCTCGTCCTCGGTTTCGCCGCCGACCCCCGCCGTCTCGTCGTCGGGATCGGTCCCGCCGGGGCCGGGAAGACCACTGCCATGCGCGCCGTCGCCGAGGCCTGGCGCACCACCGGCAGACGCGTCATCCCCCTTGCACCCTCCGCCACCGCGGCGGAGGTCCTCGGCGACGAGCTCGGCTGCCGCGCTGAGAACCTGCACAAGTTCCACCACACCCACGCCAGTGACCAGTCTTCAACCGCCAGCCGTGACCCGTGGTTCGCGCTGCAGCCCGGCGACCTGATCCTCGTCGACGAAGCCGGCATGGCAAGCACACGGCACCTCGACTGGCTCACCACCTACGCTCGCGAACGCGGTGCCATCGTCCGCCTCCTCGGCGACCCCGCCCAGCTCAACGCCGTCGAGGCCGGCGGCATGCTCCGCCTCCTCGCCCACGACACGGACGCCGTCGAGCTCTCCGACCTGCACCGCTTCACCGACCCCGACGAAGCCATCGCCACCCTCGCCATTCGCAACGGCGACCCGACCGCCATCGACTACTACGCCCGCCACGCACGCCTCACGAGTGGAAGCCCAACCACTCTCCTCGACGCCGCCTACGAAGGCTGGGCCACCGACACCGCCAACGGACACACCAGCCTGCTCATCGCCGGCACCAAGGCCGACGTCACCAAACTCAACCGCCGCGCCCGCGCCGAACGAATCCACAGCGGCGATGTCGAGCCCGACGGCGTCAGGCTCCACGACGGCACAACCGCCGGCAACGGAGATCTCATCATCACCCGCCACAACGACAGAAGCCTCACGAGCCGCGCAGGCACCCGGTTTGTCCGCAACGGTGACACCTGGCGCGTCACCCACCGCCACCAGAATGGCGACATCACCGCCCGGCACACCACAAACGGAGCAGACGTAAGACTCCCGCACCACTACGTGAACTCTCACGTCGACCTTGGCTACGCCACCACCACCGCCCAAGCCCAAGGCCGCACCGTTGACACGACCCACGCCATCATCGATACCACCACCGATCGCGCTCAGCTCTACGTCGCCGCAACCCGGGCCCGCCACCACACCCAGCTCTACGTTCCAACGTGTAGCGAACTCGGACTCGACGCAGATCAGCCACCCGCTGTCCCGAAGGAGGTCACCGAACAACTCGCCCAGACCATCACCCGCGACGCCAACGAACTCACCGCAACCGAAATCCAACGGCAGACCGGTCATCGGCAGCGCACTCAAGCCACCCCTCGATCTCGGACTCCTGCGTTCCATGGCCTCCAGGCATAGCGGATCGCTCCATGAACGTTCTCACAGGCCAATCCCAGAACGCGGTGGAAAAATCCGCCAACGGTTCAGCCTTGCAGGTGTGGCTACGGTCCTGCCTCCCAGGTGTCGCTGCTGACCTCGGACTAGGTCCGACCGGTCATACCCCGTCCAGGATTGCCGACGGCACAAGAGCCGTCCTCCTGCTTGACCCTGCCTTCAGGCGTTCGCGATCGACTTCCAGTCCTCTATTCGCTTGGCGATCAGGGCGGCGCGGGCCTGGTTGTCGCGCCCATCCAGGATCGCAAGGTCGGCCGCTTCGGCGCGCAGGTAGACACCTGATGTCCGGGCGTTGAGGGTGGCATCAGTGTCCGAGCAGGTGATCCAGTAACCGGAGGCGCGGTCGTGGGTGTCCAGCCTGATCTCGGCGGTGCCATGGATCGCGGGTGCGTTCGGATGGCGCGGGCGCTCGCCGCTCCAGGCATAGAAGATGCCCGGGGGTTCCTTTGTCCTCCTCGTCGCCTCGCTCCAGTAGCGGGCGGACAGGGTGCCGTCGTCCTGCCAGGCCCGGCCGTTCACCTCCAGCATCGAGTCGCGATCGCGTGAGATGCGAAGCAGGCTCACCGCGGACGGCTCCACGGTGCTGCGCTCCGTCATCGAGAACTGCCACCACAGCCCCTCGATGCGAGAAAGACCGCCCATGTCCTCGATCGCCTTGCGCAGCTTCTGGTTGACGGCCTTCAGCTCGGAGGTCTTGGTGGCGTCGCCGTACCGGACAGATGTCAGGCCGAGAAGATCGCTGGGCAGCTTCGCCCCGTTGGCGTGCAGGATGAAGGTGCGCTCCATGCCGAGCACTCCGCCGAAGAGCCCGGCCTCGAAGACGACGTTGTCGCGCGGGGAGGCTTGGCCGGCCACGGCCTCTGCCTCCGACGTGGCCGGCTCGGCGCTGGTCCAATCGTCCTGGGCGAAGACGAACGCCGCGAAGTCGACCTCGCGCGTCAGCTCGACGAGACGGCCAAGGGTGGTGGTACCTGGATTGAACGTCGTCGTCCACGGCTCCACGTCCGCGATGTCCTCGAGCCCGCGCGTCAGCGCCTGGAGGAGCTTGGCCTGCTTGCCCGACGAACCCAGGAAGATGCGCGGCTTGGCCATCGGGCCTCCCATGGTTCTGCGGTGACCTGACGATCGCAGCGTAGGCCCTGACAGCGACGCGCGACATGGTTCAGGTGGGTCTTGCGACCGCTACCAGAGGCTCCAACGATGGCGGTATCACGTGAGGGGGCATAGGAGGAGCCGATGACCGAGCAGACGACCAAATCTCCGCCGATCGTGCTGATCCATGGCTTGTGGATGACGCCTCGCAGCTGGGACCGCTGGGCGGAGTACTACCGAGCGAAGGGCTACCAGGTCGTCGTGCCGGCGTACCCGGGCTTCGAGGTCGAGGTGGAGGCACTCCGCGAGAAGCCCGAGATCGTCGCCGAGGCGACCGTTCCCGCGACGCTCGAGCACCTCGTCCACATCGTGGAGAGCCTGGACGCACCCCCCATCATCATGGGCCACTCGTTCGGCGGCACTTTCACACAGCTGCTGGTGAACCGCGGCCTCGGCGCAGCTGCTGTGACGATCGACTCGGCACCACCCGAGGGCGTGCGGGTCAACCCGCCGTCCCAGATCAAGTCCCTGTTCCCGATCCTCGCGAACCCGGCCAACCGACACCGCGCAGTCGGCTTCACCAAGGAGCAGTTCCACTACGCCTTTGCCAACACGGTCAGCCGCGAGGAGTCCGACGCCGCCTACGACCGACTGCACATCCCGGCGCCGGGCAGCTGGGTGTGGGCCTACGGCCTGATCGCGAACTGGAAGCCGGGCCACCAGGACACCTGGGTCGACTACGACCTGGACGACCGCGCACCGCTGCTGTTCATCATCGGCGGCAAGGACCACCTGATGCCCCCATCGGTGATCCGCTCGAACGCCAAGAAGTACCGCAACTCCGAGGCCCTGACCGAGACCTACGAGTTCCCGGAGCGCTCGCACTTCACCGGTGTCGAGCCCGGCTGGGAACAGGTGGCCGACTACGCCCTCGAATGGGCGACACTCCATGCCGGCGATCGGCAAACCCGCCCACGGTGATGTGAACCCAGACCTGATCAGTTGGGCCGCGCCGCCGGTGTGTCCAAGAGTGTGACTCCGCCTTGAGCGACACAGAGGTCCATCTGCAGGGCGCGGTCCTCCACGTGAGCAGTCTGGATCGGGCGATCGACTTCTACACGAGGCTGCTTGATCTCGAGGTGCCCGCGAGCGATGACAGTCGAAACTGGCCGTGTCCTCCATGCCGCCTTGCCCGCGGACTACCGACGAGGAGGCCGCTGGCTGATGTGCCTGGCCCGAATCAGAGAGCTCTTCCCAACCTCGATCGGTCAGAGCCTCGGTCGATCCAGCCAGCTGTGGTCATCCCGCCAAACGATGACAAGCGGCACGAAAGCAGCAATCGAGATGAGAACACACACGCCGATCGTCACCGCTGCATTCACTGTGCTCACACTCTTCAGTCTGCATCCGCGCGCATGTGCGGTTTAGACACCTCAGGCCATTGGAGCGTTCATCACGGTCGTTGTCCGCGGGCAGTTCACCCCGCTGTGCTCCACTTGCCGGGTGTCCGTCATCTCTGCATCGGGTCGCGGGGCCCGAATTGACGTCACGATCGACGGCGTGACCTTCACCCGGTCCAAGTTCGACGCAGACCAGCGCCGTACCCGACGCCTGATTCACGTGGCCTGGGACGACGTGACAGGCGCGGAATTGCAGAAAACTGGGAAAGGACGCACCGTCGTCCGGGTTGGCGTTGCCGGGGCAACGGTGGCCACAGGGCATCGACATGATCCGTACGCCGTGAAAGTCAGGCGAAAGCAGTCAGAGGCGGCGAGCCGGCTCGTGGAGCACGTCAACGAGGAGGCCGCCGCCCACCGACGTTGGCGCGAGGGCGGCCGATAACGAACCGCCAGCCCAGCGTTGCCGGGGGGCGGCGCTCAAGCAGGTCGCCGACAGCGCCTGAAGCATTGACCAACAGACCGAACCCACTCTGGTTCATGCCCCGGTGCGGATCCACTCGGTGGTCGAAATCTGGCCGCCCAGGCGGCCGGGGCCTCGGTCGAAGTGCAGCACTAACAGACTGCCGTTCTGGAGCCTGGAGATCCGACGCCGCAAGTCCGTCTTCCCCGCTCCGAGCTCGTCGGTCAGCCGGGCCAGCAGACTCGCCTCGGCACATACCACCGCCGGCACGCCTTCTTGCGCCACCTCTAGCAACTGATCGACCGCGACTCGGGCCCGTGGGCCGGTGTCTCGGACAACCAGCACGGACTCGTGCTTGACGTCGATGACCTGCTCGAAGGGGCGCAGAGTCTCAGTACATCGAAGCGCCTCGGCGACGAGCGCCCGTTGAACCCCGAACGCCTGGATCAGCTCCCCCAACGCCTTCGCCTGCTCTCGACCGCCCAGCGAGCGGCGGTGGTTCTTAGCCGACCCATCCTCGCTGCTGACGCCCACGGGCGGCACGAGCAGGAGCGGCCGCGTCTGAAAAGCGTTCACACGACGGAATCGCGCAATGACGGGAAGGTCGCGTCGGCGCGTCAGTCGAGCAGCGTCCCGGAGCGACACCCAGGTCAGATCATCAATCTCGGCACTCGGGGTGAACCGACCATCGACCGCGCTCATGGACCAGTAGCGAACCCGCTTCGGTTGGCCGCCCTTGAGGTAGCTGGTCGTCCCGAGAGCCGGACCGAGCGAGGCGCGAAAGCCGGTTTCCTCGCGGACCTCGCGTAGGGCCGCGATGACGGGATGCTCGCCAGCGTGCAGTTTCCCCTTCGGGAGTGACCAACCCTCCTTGTTGGGCCGGTGGACGAGCACAACTTCGACGCCCCTTCGCGAGTCCGTCATGCGCCAAAGCACACCGCCCGCGGCCTCGATCCGGGCGACGTCACCTGCCATGTCCAGTATTTGCACCCGTCAAAGTGTCTGCGCCACGTCGACCCTGCGAACGGGGGATGAACGCAACGAACCACGTCGACACGGCCCCGGAAAGCATGCCTCCGTCGCGGCATCGCCCTGGTCGTACCCTCACGCAATGGTCAGCAGCTCGCGATTGAGATCGGGGCACGCCGCTGTCCGCCGGTCGCGTCGTCTTCTCCGGGCCCTCACCAAGCTGGCCGCGGAAAAGCTGAAGGGCAGGACGCTCGCCGAAGAGACCGTCACAGCCATCCGTTCGGGTGTCTACGAGCAGCCCGAGCAGCCTGTCTGACACCTGGGCGGGTGGTCGAGTTCGCCCGGGGCAGCTGATTTTCCGTTCGCCATGAGAAACCGGGAAACCCGGCTACCGTGATGACGTGGGGCAAAGGGCCAAGGCACGATGCGACAAGGCGACGCACTCGAAACGCGTCGCCGGTGGGACGAGCATGGGCTTCTCAGACACGCAGTGCGTCACGGCGCCGACCGCGGTGCACTTCTTCCAGCTCGCCCGGGTTCGGCTCGCCGACGGCCGGTTGCTCACCGTGGACCGCTGCCGGCACTGCGGTGCTCTGTCCAACGATCCGGGCGTCGCCGTGACGGCGTACCTCGACTGAGCCTCCCTGGTCTGGACCGAGGTGGTACCGACGTCATCAGTCGTTCACCTCACGGGACTACGTTCCGCGCCATGAGCACGGAACATGACCCGGCATCGGCTCGCGGTCTCCGTCGGGTGTGACCGTCGGGATGTGGCGCGAGCCCTCGACCGGTCGACTCCGGGCTTCCGTCGTGCACCCAGGAAGGCGAGGCTGGGAGCGTGCCTGACGCCGACGTCGGCGCGCTCGGCCTCGAGCCGGCCCTGCTGCGGTCCGAGCGCGCTGCTCCACCTCGAACGCTGGTCGACATCTTTCGCGACGTCGTGCAGGCCCACCCGTCCAGTCGCGCGCTCGACAACGGTGCCGAGGTGCTCACGTACGCCGAGTTCGAGGAAGCCGCCGATGAGGTGGCCGACAGCCTCCGCACCTTCGGGGTCGGCCGCGGGGACCGCGTCGGCGTCCGCATCAAGTCCGGCACACTCGACCTGTACGTCGGGATCATGGGGATCCTGCTCGCCGGAGCCGCCTATGTGCCGGTGGACGCGGACGACCCCGACGAACGGGCCCGCTTGATCTTCGACGAGGCAGACGTTGCCGCGATCCTCGGGAACGGCCTGCGCGTCACGCCGCGACGTCACGATCGGCACGCGTCGACCTCTTCGCCCGTGTCGCCGTCCGACGACGCCTGGATCATCTTCACCTCGGGCTCGACCGGGACCCCCAAAGGCGTCGCGGTGTCGCACCGATCGGCGGCGGCGTTCGTCGATGCCGAGTCGAGGATATTCCTGCAGGGCGCGGCGCTCGGTCCAGAAGACCGGGTCATGGCTGGCCTGTCCGTCGCGTTCGACGCGTCGTGCGAGGAGATGTGGCTGGCCTGGGGGCACGGTGGCTGCCTCGTTCCCGCGCCCAGGTCGCTGGTGCGCAGTGGCGTGGATGTCGGGCCGTGGATCGTCGCGAACGACATCACCGTGGTCTCCACCGTTCCGACGCTGGTGTCGCTGTGGCCGACCGAGGCGCTCGCCCGGGTGCGGCTGCTCATCATGGGCGGCGAGGCCTGTCCTCCCGAGATCGGTGCGCGACTTGCGCTTCCCGGCCGTGAGGTGTGGAACACCTACGGCCCCACGGAGGCCACGGTCGTGGCGTGCGGGGCTGAGATCAGCCGTGACGGTCCCGTGCGGATCGGCCTTCCGCTGGACGGTTGGGACCTCGCGGTCGTCGACGCGGACGGCGTGCCTGTTTCGGCCGGCCAACCTGGCGAGCTGATCATCGGTGGAGTCGGCCTCGCCCGCTACCTGGACCCTGCCAAGGAAGCCGAGAAGTATGCGCCGATGCCGACGCTCGGCTGGGACCGCGCTTACCGCAGCGGCGACATCGTGCGCTTCGACGGCACCGGGCTGGTGTTCGCCGGACGCGCCGACGACCAGATCAAGCTCGGCGGACGCCGGATCGAGCTGGGTGAGATCGACAGTGCCCTGCTCGGCCTCCCGGGCGTCGCGGGCGCCGCGGCCGCCGTGCGCACCAGCCAGGCCGGCAACCAGATCCTCATCGGCTACATCAACGTCAGCGAGGACTTCGACACGACCGCCGCCACGGAGCAGCTGCGCCGGGACCTTCCCGCCGCCCTCGTTCCCCGGCTCGCACAGGTAGACCAGCTCCCCACGCGGACGAGTGGGAAGATCGACCGGGAAGCGCTCCCGTGGCCGCTGCCCGGCGCCGGCGACGCGGGCGTGGCCGATGTCGCGGCTGACCTCACCGACACCGAGCGCCACGTCGCGGATCTCTGGCTCGAGGTGCTGGGCGCGGTTGTCCGGAGCAGCAAGGACGACTTCTTCGACCTGGGCGGCGGAAGTCTCACCGCGGCCCAGCTGGTGTCGCGGCTCCGGGCATCGCACCCGGACATCACGGTGGCCGACGTCTACGAGCAACCCAGCGTCAAGCGCCTGGCCGACCTCCTCGATACGATGGACACCCCCGTCGCGGCGACGAACCGCAGGGTCCGTCCGACGCCGTGGAAGACCCAGATGGGTCAGGTGGTGTTCACGGTGCCGCTCCGCCTCCTGTCCGGACTGCGCTGGGCGACGTGGGTCCTGGCCGGGAGCAACGTCGCCGCAGCCGCGGGCGCGACGTGGGCGCCGACGACTCCGTGGGCCTGGCTTGTCGCGGGCTGGGTCCTCCTGGTCCTCGCCCCCGGGCGCATGGCACTCAGTGCCCTGGGGGCGCGGATCCTCATGCACGGGATCCGGCCCGGCGACTACCCCCGCGGGGGCCGCATCCACCTCCGGGTCTGGCTCGCGGAGCGGCTGGCGGACGAGCTGGGTGCGGCCAACCTCGCCGGTGCCGCGTGGATGCCGTGGTACGCCCGGGCGCTCGGCGCCAAGGTCGGCCGCGACGTCGACCTGCACTCGCTCCCACCGGTCACGGGGATGCTCACGCTCGGCCGGGGCTGCTCGATCGAGCCAGAGGTCGACCTGGCCGGTTACTGGGTCGACGGTGACGTGCTGCGGATCGGCCACGTCAAGGTGGGAGCCGGTGCGCGGGTCGGCACGAGGAGCACCCTGGGCCCCGGCGCCACCCTCGGCCGGGGGTCGGAGGTCGCACCGGGCTCGGCCGTCCTCGGCAGGGTTCCCAAGCATGCGTTCTGGTCCGGCTCGCCGGCCGAGCCGGTCACGCGTACGGCGCGTGGCCCGTGGTCAGCGAAGCGGCCCCGCCGCATGCCCCGGTGGACGATCGCCTACGCGCTGCTGGGCCTGGCTGTGTCTCTGCTGCCGGTCGTGGCCGGCGCCGTCGCGGCTCTGGTGCTGTGGCGCCCGGTGGTCGGTGCATCGTCCTTGCGCGATGCCTGGCTCGCCGGGCTCGCGTGGTCGCCCGTCGCGGTCGTCGCCGCGTACACCGCGCTGGCCGTGCTCGTGCTGGCCACGGTGCGGTTGCTGTCCCTCGGGCTCGGGCCCGGCCACTTTCCGATCCACAGCCGTCCCGCGTGGCAGGCCTGGGGCACGATGCGGGTGCTCGACGAGGCGCGGACCTGGCTCTTCCCGATCTACGCCAGCGCGCTCACACCCGGCTGGCTCCGCGCCCTCGGCGCCCGGATCGGCAAGCACGTCGAGGCGTCGACGGTGCTGCTCATCCCCAGGCTCACCTCGGTCTCCGACCAGTCCTTCCTCGCGGACGACACCTTGATCGGCAGCTACGAGCTCGGCGGCGGGTGGCTGCGCGTCGAGCGAGTCAAGATCGGCAAGCGCGCCTTCGTCGGGAACTCCGGGATGGCGGCACCCGGCCGCAAGGTGCCGAAGCGTGCCCTCGTCGCCGTGCTCTCCGCTGCACCGCGGCGCAAGTCCGCCAAGGCCGGCGCCTCCTGGCTCGGCAGCCCGCCCGTACCACTGCGCCGCTCCGCCGGAGGCATCGACGCCAGCCGCACCTACCAGCCGGCTCGCCACCTGCAGGTTGCGCGGGCCTGCGTGGAGCTGTGCCGCGTGGTGCCCATGGTGGTCGGGGCCGCGATCGGCTGGAGTGTGGTCGCCGCGATCCTCGTCATCGCCGACGCCCTCGACTCGGCGGTCGCAGCCGCCCTCTCCGGCGTCGTGCTGATGGCTGCGGGCGCGGTCGCCGCCGCTGTCACCGTGCTGGCCAAGTGGGTGCTGGTGGGTCGCATCGCGGCGACGGACCACCCGCTCTGGAGCTCGTTCGTCTGGCGCAACGAGCTCGTCGACAACTTCGTCGAGGTCGTCGCGGCCCCGTGGTTCGCGCGGGCGGCGTCGGGAACCCCGGTCCTCAACTTCTGGCTGCGTCTCCTCGGCGTCAAGGTCGGTCGCGGCGTGTGGTGTGAGACCTACTGGCTGCCGGAGTCCGACCAGGTGCGGCTGGCGGACGGAGCCACCGTCAACAGAGGCTGTGTCGTGCAGACGCACCTGTTCCACGACCGTGTGCTCAGCATCGATGCGGTGACCCTGCACGAGGGCGCCACCCTCGGAGCCAACAGCGTGATCCTCCCGGCCTCGAGCCTCGGTCGTCACGCTACGGTGGGCCCCGTGTCGTTGGTGATGAGAGGCGAGTCCGTGCCGGACAAGACTCGCTGGATGGGCAACCCCATCGGCCCCTGGGTGGACGAGCCCGGTCGTAGCGACGCATGACGTTCGGCACCTCCGGCGCCGATCCCTACGTCACGGCCCACGGCGACACTTCCTACGGCGTCGACCACTACGACCTCGCCCTGACGTACGCCGTCCGTGGGAACCGGCTGAACGCCCGCGCGACCCTCACGGTGCGAGCCGTCGAGACGATCCAGCGCGTCGAGCTGGACCTGCACCACCTGCACGTCGAGAAGGTGCTCGTCGACGACACACCGGCGCGCTACTCCCACAAACGGGGTCGGCTCTCCGTCCGGCTGCTGGAGGAGCTGGCCGCGGGCGACACCGCGGAGGTGGCGGTGATGTACTCCGGCAGCCCCAAGCCGGTGCGCAAGCGACACCACGGCACCGCCGGCTGGGAGGAGCTCACGGACGGGGTGATCGTCGCCGGGCAGCCGCACGGCGCGCCGTCATGGTTCCCCTGCAACGACCGGCCGAGCGACAAGGCCTCGTACTCGCTGGAGATCACGACCGGGAGTGACTACGTCGTCGTGGCCAACGGCGAGCTGACCTCGACGAACCCCCATGGCCGAACGACGACCTGGACCTACCAGCAGCCCGAGCCGATGGCGCCGTACCTGGCGACCGTCCAGATCGGCAAGTACGAGGTGCACGACCTCGACGCGGACGTCCCCACCCGGATCGTGGCGCCCGCTCGGCTCCGCGACCAGCTGGACGACGCCTTCGGTCGGCAGGCCGAGATGATCGAGATGTTCCAGGAGCTGTTCGGCCCGTACCCGTTCGCGGGGTACGCCGTGGTCGTCACGGAAGACGACCTGGAGATCCCGCTCGAGTCGCAGAGCCTGTCGACGTTCGGCGCCAACCTGGTGCGCGGCGACTGGGAGGCCGTCCGGCTGGTGGCGCACGAGCTCAGCCACCAGTGGTTCGGAAACAGCCTCACCGCGGAGACGTGGCAGGACATCTGGCTGCACGAGGGATTCGCCTGCTACAGCGAGTGGCTGTGGTCCGAGGCGTCCGGCGGGCCGACCGCGCAGGAGCGTGCCGAGGAGCACTGGACCCGGCTCTCCGGTCTCGCCCAGGACCTGCTGCTCGCCGACCCGGGGCCGGACCTGATGTTCGACGACCGGGTCTACAAGCGCGGAGCCCTGTGCCTGCACGCCCTGCGCTGCACGATCGGCGACAACGCCTTCTTCGACATGCTCCGAGGATGGGCGGCCGAGCAGCGGTACGGCACCGTGACCACCGAGGGCTTCATCGCCTTCGTGGCGACACGGTGCGACGCGGACCTCGACCCGCTCTTCCAGGCGTGGCTGCACGAGGAAGCCCTTCCGGACCTGCCGTCACCACGGTGACGCGTGGCCTGGCCGGGGAGGCAACCGCCACGCAACCGACGAGCCCCGCGGGGACCAGCTCGTCGTCGAGGTCAGCGAGCCTGATCCCGACAGCCGACCGAACCCCGACGAGCACGCGTGGCGGCGCGTCCGCGCTCGACAGCCGGACATCCCGCGGGTCGGCGTCGAGCCCGGTGCCGACGGCCTTGAGGTAGGCCTCCTTACGCGCCCACACGACTGCGCGGTCACGCTCGGACTGCGGTGCCGACTCGAGAGCATGCAGGACCACGTCGTCGAACCCGGCGAACCCGGCGCGACGCGGGCTCTCGAGATCGAGGCCAACCCCGGCCGCGTCGGACACCGCCACGCCGGTGGTGCCGTCGCACCGCGAGATGCTCACCGAGAACCGGTCCTCCTCGCCATCGATCCTCAGGGAGGGACGGCCGTGGTCGTCGCCGCCGCAGCGAGGACATGTTCGTTTGACGCTCACGCCGGTCACCGGTCGTCCGAGCAGCGTCAGGCACACGGCGGCGAGGAGAGGTATGTCGTCGTGGCCGTGGCCGAGTGCCACGACGACGTGGGGCGAGCTCCCGGTCAGCGTGCCCACTTCCTGATCCTCGAGACCTCGGCCTGCTTCCACGCGCGTCCGAGTCCACGCACGACGGATGCGGCGGCCTGCTCCTCCACCACGTCGACGCGACCCAGCACGAACGCCACTCGCCCGGCCGGGTCCGTTTGGGCGGCGATCACGCGCAGGGCGGTGCGGGTCATCGCCACGTCCTGGTGCTCCCCGACGTACGACTGGAACGCCTTCATCTCCCGGGCGGATCGACGCGCCGGCTTTCCGTAGACGGGACGGCACGCCTCCGCCAGGTATCGCACTCGTTTCGCGGCCTTGCGCGCCTCGTGCAGACGCTCGACGTAGTCGGGATCGGCGGGATCGCCGAGCCGGCGCAGCCGCTTCTCGAGCCGCGCGACGTCCCGGTCGACGATTCCGGGCAGCACCCTCTTGGTCGGCTTGGCTGCGCGCTTCCGGAACGACGGTTCCTCGGCGTACCCGCGCAAGGCGGCGAGGAGCTCGAGGTAGCGCTGTGACTCCATGGCGACGACGGCGGCGCGGTGTGCCTCGCGGTAGCGGCGTGTCATCTCCCGCTGGACCGCGCGTGCAGCGGCGGGAGCCCCGGACTCGTCGGACTGATCGGCGAGGAGACCCTTCAGGCGTGCGCTCACGACCTCGGCGTCGCGGGCCGCGCCGAGGCAGTCGGCGAGCCACTTGAGCTCGCCGCGGAACCACTGCACCTCGCTCGGGTCGAGAAGCGGCTCGAAGGAGGCGAGCAGCTGCCGGATCCGCCGGATCGTCACGCGGAGGCGGTGCACGCCATCGGGCAGGTTGCGTCGAACGGAGATGTCGCGGGCGGGGATCGCGTCGACCAGCGTGGCCAGCCTCTCCCGGACGAGGTTCGCCGCCGGACTCTTGCGACCGACCTTGTGGACAGGCCGTTCGGGCCTTTCCCTCACCCCTGTCCCCACGACGCGCTCCAGCTTGCTGCCCACCTTGGATCGACGCGCGCCCGCGTCACGCAACCGAGCGGCGACCGCGGCGAGTAGTCGTTCGTCGCCCGTGCCGAGCTCGACTTCCCACTCACGCCACGCCAGGTCCCCGGCGGTCACCTGATCGTCCACCACCTCCGCGAGGACGGAGCCGTCCAGGTCGAGCACGTGGACGCTGCGGCGGACCGTCTCGATGACCGCGATCGGCGTCAGCGTCGAACCTTGCGTGTACGCGAGGACCGCGGAGCGCAGTTCTTTCGGTACGGTCCGGATCCCGCGCGACAGGGGGACGCGCACCTCGAGCCGGCGGTCACGCCCCATCGGCAGCTTCAGGTGCCAGCCCTCGTCACCCCCGCCCTCCCTGCGCCTCAACGAGATACCGGCCGTGCGCAGATCCAGGTCGTGGGTGTCGAAGTACACCGCCGTCAGCTCGGTGATGCCGGTGTCGTGCACCGTGGCGGCTGCGTCCGGCAGCTCGTCGAGTGCCGGCAGGTCCCCGGTCGCGTCGTACTTCTGCTCGATCTCGAGGACGTGCGTCATCCTGACGTCCTACAGGACAAAGATGAACTGGCGTTCGGTGCGGCCCCGCCAGGGTTCTGTAGCTGACGAGGCCGCATCACAGGCTCGAACGGGCCAACCAGCGAGTCAATAGCGCAGATGTGCTGCACGTCGTGTGCGCTGCCGGGCGCGCAGCGACCCCGCCCGGGCCCAACGGGGGAGGGCCTGGACGGGGTCGCTCGCAATCTATTCACGATATGCCTGGTTTGACCTGGAAAGGGACAAACCTCCCGCCCGCTCTCCGTGACCGGACTCAGGCGCCGATGACCGGGCGGACTGTCACTCCCAGGGACCGGTGATCGCGAACGTGTAGCCATCTCCCTGGATACAGGCGAACAGAACCTTGCCGTTCTCGGTGAAGGTCGGTCCGGCGAACTCGCTGCCGCTGACGTCGTTGCGGGCCAGCGGGAAGGCCTTGCCTGCCGTGGTGATGCCGACGAGGTGCTGGATGCCCTCGCCGTCCTCCGCGAGGATCAAACCACCATTGGGGTCGAGACAGATGTTGTCCGGGCCGTCGTAGTCGGCATCCACCTCCGGGTCCGGGTTCACACCGAAGATGCTCTTGAGCTTGACCGTCTCGGACAGCGGGTCGTAGAACCACACCTGGCCGTCGTGCTCGTTCCTGCTGCCGTCGCTCGTCCGGGCGAAGCTGGCGACGAAGTACGCCCCACCATCACTCCAGTAGGCACCCTCGAGCTTCCGGCTGCCAGTCACCTCGCCGGTCGCAAACTGCTTGCGCACCGACGTCGTCGCCGCCAGCCGGTCCGGCACGTCCACCCAAGTGACCTTGTACGTCGTGCCGACCTGGGTCGCCTCCGACAGGTCCGCGATCGCCCGTCCGCCCTTGGTGCACAGCATGGCCTGCAGGGTGCCTGCGGTGTCGCCGCCCTCCGAGAGGGCGAGCGTCCGCAGCGCTCCCTTGCCCGGCTTGAAGCCGGCCGGCGGGGTCCAGCGGTAGTAGAGGCCGTGCGGGCCGTTGGCGTCCTCGGTGAGGTAGATCGTGCCGTCCGGGTCGACGGCGACCGCTTCGTGGGAGTAGCGGCCGAGGAACTTCAGGGGCACCGGGTGCTGGTTGGCCGGCCGGTCGAAGGCGTCGACCTCGAAGGTCCAGCCGTGGTCCTCGAGGAACTGGCCGCCCTTGCGCTGCTCGGTCTCCTCGCAGGACAGCCAGGTGCCCCAGGGGGTCTTGCCGCCGGCGCAGTTGTTGTGGGTGCCGGCCAGGCTGACGTACTCCGAGAGGCGGTTGCCTTTCTTGTCCATGACGATCGTCGTCGTACCACCGCGGGCGCCGGGGTCGAAGGTGAGACCGGGAAGAGCAGGAACGCCGTACGTCTCGTCGCCGCCGATCTCGTGGTTCTGCACCAAGGTCCAGCCATCGCGGCGCTCGAACACCGCCGCGCCGTCCGGGTCGCTCGGCGAGGGCTCGCCCGTGTCGAGGAGCGTCTCCCCGGCCTTGGCCAGGACCCGGTAGGAGAACCCGGGCGGCAGGGACAGGATCCCGGCGGGGTCGGACACCAGCGCGCCGTACCCCGCAGAGCGGCGGGTG
>NZ_SDPU01000009.1 GCF_004168035.1 Nocardioides iriomotensis
GAGAGCCCCGGCACGCAGCATCTGGCGACGGGAAAGTTGTGGATCCATGGGGACGCCTCCACTTCAGATGTGTTGAGGTTCCGAGCCAAGCCACGGATACCGACCCATACCCGTCGTCCGGGGGACGAATGGGCGAACAGCGGACGAAGTCGGGGACAACGGCGGTGGTCGTGCTGGTCCAGGACGTCGTCCAGCCGGCGCTCCTTGACTCCTTCGATTGACTCAGTCAGGCTTGAGTCAATTCTTGCTGAGCGAAGGGAGCCAGGTGACCGCCGTCCACATGACTGTCGAGCAGCGGGCCCGCGTCCACGCCGCCCTCGCCGACCCGCACCGGCTCCGCATCGTCGACGCGCTGTTCGCGAGCGACCTCTCGCCCGCCGAGCTCGGAGACCGCCTCGGGCTGGCGTCCAACCTGCTCGCCCATCACCTGCGCACGCTCGAGACGGCCGGCGTCCTGACCCGGCACCGCTCGTCCGGCGATCGACGCCGCACCTACCTGACCCTCGCCGCCTCCGCGCTGACCGACCTCACCCCGGTCGACTCGGGCCTCGATCGTGGAGCCGTGACCAGGGTGGTCTTCGTCTGCACCGCCAACACGGCCCGCTCCCAGCTCGCCGCGTCACTCTGGACACTCGCGAGCCCCGTCCCGGCGACCTCGGCCGGGACGCATCCCGCGGACCGCATCGCGCCAGGAGCCCTGGACGTCGCGCGTCGCCACGGGATGCCGCTCGAGCAGGCACGCCCGCGCTCCCTGGACCAGCTCGACCAGCCGGTCACCGACACCGACTACCTGGTCACGGTCTGCGACCACGCGCACGAGGAGCTCGCCCTCGATCGCACCCGCCCGGCGGACGCGCACTGGTCCGTTCCGGACCCCGTCGCCGCCGACACGCCGGCGGCGTTCGATGTCGCCTACGACGATCTCGCCGGCCGAGTCGCCCACCTCTCCCCACGCCTCATCCCGGGCCTCGAGCCCGCCAGCTGAACAGGACCCGTCCATGTCGTCCATCTACGGAACGCCGCGCCTGCCCGACCACCCGGAAGCCGCGCGACCGATCGTCGCTCTCGAGGAGCAGGTCGCCCTCAAGGCCGCGACGGCCCGCCTCGCCGACGAGTTCCACGGCATCTTCGAGCCCGAGACCATCGAGCGGTTCCTCGTCAGCTCGTACGACGAGCTCGCCGACCGCGCCACCGTCACCAACTTCGTCCCGCTCCTGGCTGAACGCTTCGCCCGGCAACGCCTGCACGCCCTCGCTCGCGTCGAGAGCCTCCACCACGACGGCAAGCCCGTGGTGCTGTTCCTGTGCACCCACAACGCCGGCCGCTCCCAGATGGCGCTGGGCTTCTTCGCCCGCCACGCCGGCGACACCGCCGTCGCCTGGTCGGGAGGGTCCGAACCCGCGGTCAGCACCAACCCCGCGGCGATCGCCGCGATGGCGGAGCGCGGCATCGACATCTCGGGCGAGTACCCCAAGCCGTGGACCGACGAGGTCGTGCGCGCAGCCGACGTCGTCATCACGATGGGCTGCGGCGACACCTGCCCCGTCTTTCCCGGCAAGCGCTACGAGGAGTGGACCATCGAAGACCCCGCTGGCCTCGACGTCGAATCCGTGCGTCCCATCCGCGACGACCTCGAACGCCGCGTCCAGCGGCTCGTCGCCGAGATGCAGCTCGGCGCCGGTGCTGCTCTCACGCCGACCCCGAGCCGCGAAGGAACCGAGTGACCCACACGGCCGCAGCACCTCCCACGATGGCCCGGCGACTCAGCGCCGAGGCACTCGGCACCCTGCTGCTCGTCACCGTCGTCGTCGGCTCCGGCATCGCCGCCCAACGACTATCTCCCGGCGACGTCGGGCTGCAGCTGCTGGAGAACTCGACCGCGACGGTGCTCGGCCTGACCGTTCTGATCCTGCTGTTCGGGCCGACGTCGGGAGCGCACTTCAACCCCGTCGTCTCGCTGGCCGGCTGGTTCCTCGGCCGCCGCACCCACAACGGGCTCACCCTGTCCGAGGTCGGCGCCTACACGCTCGCCCAGGTCGCTGGCGGCATCGCCGGCGCTGTGCTGGCCAACCTCATGTTCGGCCTGCCGGCCGTCGAGATCTCGACCACGGCGCGCACGGGGAGCGATCTCTGGCTCGCAGAGGTGGTTGCGACCACCGGGCTCGTCGCGCTGATCTTCACCCTGGCCCGCACCGGCCGTGGCGCCCTGGCCGCACCCGCGGTGGGTGCGTACATCGGGGCCGCCTACTGGTTCACCTCCAGCACCAGCTTCGCCAACCCCGCCGTCACCGTGGGCCGCGTCTTCAGCGACACCTTCGCCGGCATCGAGCCGGGGTCGGTCCCCGGCTTCGTCGCAGCCCAGGTCGTCGGTGCCTTCCTCGGCGTCGCGCTGGTGCGCTGGTTCCACCCCGACATCGACACCCCCGACACACCTGGTGCCGACACCGCCGCCCGCGCCGTCGTTCCCCATGCCACGGCGCCCAGCGGGACCGAGAGGAAGTCCGGATGACCACGACACCCACGCCGATCCCTCAGGTGGTCTTTGCCTGCGTCCGCAACGGCGGCCGCTCCGTCATCAGCCGCGTGCTCACCGAGCACTACGCCCGGGGCCGCATCCGCGCCGTGTCGGCCGGCACCCAGCCCGGTGAGCACATCCACCCGGAGGTCGCACGGGCCCTGGAAGCCCTCGGCCTCGACACCAGCAAGGAGCGACCGGAGCTGCTGACCGCCGACACCATCGCCGCCAGCGACATGGCGATCACGCTCGGATGCGGTGAGGAGTGTCCGTACGTCCCGGGCGTGACGTACGTCGACTGGCCCGTCGACGATCCCGGCGGCCAGGACGACGCCACCGTCCTCCGGATCGTCGGCGACCTCGACGTCCGCGTACGCCGGCTCGTGGTCGACCTCGTCCCCGACATCGACCTCGCGCCGTCGGTGCTCGGGAGGCGCTGACGAGCGCCCCTCGACAACGGGGCGGCGACGACGAGTTCCCAGGAACGTCCTGAGGCGACGACAAACCGGAACAGAGCGGACAACAAGCGCGGAGTGCACGACGGCGGCGCCTCGTTCACGCAATGTTCACTTGAGGGTCACGGCGCGCCGGACCCACCATCAAGACATGACCCTCGCCTCCCAGGTCGCTCCCGACGAGGAGACCCGCGTGGCTGATGTGCGGGCCCGACTCCGCGAGCGCTTCCCCGACCTCGATGAGGACCTCATCACCCGGGCCGTCGACGAGGCTCACCGCGCCCTGGATGGCGCATCCGTCCGCGACTTCGTGCCGATCCTCGTCGAGAAGCGCGCCCGCGACGTACTGCTCGAACATTCCCGCCAGTAGCACGTCTCCCGGCGACGCCGGGCCGAGCGTCGGGCCCACCGGCCCGGGCTCGAATGACGCACGCCAGGCGGCGCCGCCCGATCCGTCCCCCAGTTGTTCATCCGAACCGGGCGCCGGTTCTCACCGGGCCGTCACCCGGTGTTCGGCGATGCCGGTTGGGGTGGGCGCATGTCTCGGACCCTCCGGGCGCGCGTCGCGCCCCTCCTCACCCTCCTGCTGCTCCCGCTCGCCGGCGCGACCGCCGGCCCGGCCCACGCCGCGCCGAAGCCGGCCTTCGACCTGCAAGCCCACCGGGGCGGACTCGGCCTGACGGTCGAGAGCACGCTGCCGGCGTTCGCCAAGGCGCTCGAGCTCGGCGTCAGCACCCTCGAGCTCGATGTGCAGATCACCGAGGACCAGGCCGCCGTCGTCACGCACGACCGACGAGTCAGCGGCCAGAAGTGTCGCGACACCTCTCCGGCCAGCCCTGACGACCCGGAGTTCCCCTACGTCGGGAAGTACCTCAACACCCTGACCCTCGCCCAGGTCAAGACGCTCGACTGTGGCAGCCAGCGGCTCTCCGCGCACCCGCAGCAGGAGCTGCACCCCGGGGAGCGGATGCCGACGCTTACCCAGGTGCTCGACCTCGTCAACCACTACCGGGCCCGTGACGTCGACCTCAACATCGAGACGAAGGTGGAGGCGGGCGCGCCGGCGGAGACGGCTCCCCGCGAGCAGTTCGTCCAGGAGGTCGTGGCCGACGTGCGCGCCGCCGGCCTGGTCGACCAGGTGACGATCCAGTCCTTCGACTGGGGCGCACTCATGCGCATGGCCGAGGTCGAGCCCCGCTTCCCGCTGATCGCACTCACGAACCGGGACTTCCTCCAGGTCGACCAGCCCGGCGCGTCGCCGTGGCTGGGCGGCATCGACATCGACGACTACGACGACTCGCTCGTCGACGCCGCCGCATCGTTCGGCGCCGACGCGATCTCACCTGTGCACGGCTTCCCGGAGGACGGCAAGGTCACCGACGCCGGCTACCAGCCCTACGTCACCACGTCGATGGTCGACGAGGCGCACGCCGCCGGCCTGGCGGTCGTCCCGTGGACCGTGGACGACAAGCCGACCATGGCCTCGCTCATGGACAAGGGCGTCGACGGCCTGATCACCGACTACCCGGATCGGCTGCGCGAGCTGATGGCCGACCGCGGCTACCAGCTCCCGCGCGCGTACCGCGAGCCCCGGCGGGCCAGCGTCGAGCCGCTCCCACAGGCCCACGCCCACAACGACTACGAGCACGACCGTCCGCTCCACGACGCGCTGTCGCACGGGTTCACCAGCGTCGAGGCCGACGTCTGGCTGGTCGACGGTGAGCTGCTCGTCGCGCACGACCGCGACCAAGTCGTCCCGGGTCGCACCCTGGAGTCGCTGTACCTCGATCCGCTCGTCGAGCGGGTACGCCGCGAAGGTGGCGAGGTCTACAGCGGGTACCGCGGCGTGTTCCAGCTGCTCATCGACGTCAAGAGCGAGGCCGGTCCCACCTACGCCGCCGTGGACGAGGCTCTGGCCGAGCACAGGCGCATCATGACCACGTTCGAGTCCGGACGGGTCGAGCAGGACGCGGTCACCGCCGTCATCAGTGGCAACCGCGACCTCGCTGCCATGCAGGAGCAGCGCGTCAGGTACGCCGGCTACGACGGCCGGATGGCCGACCTCTCATCCGGACTGCCGGGGTCGGTCCTGCCCCTCCTGAGCGACAACTGGACCAAGCACTTCACGTGGCAGGGCGTCGGCCCGATGCCCGCCGACCAGCGGGCCAAGCTCCACGACATCGTCAGCCGCGCGCACGCGGCGGGCTACCGGGTTCGGTTCTGGGCGACCCCGGACACCCCCGGCGCCGCGCGGGACGCGGTCTGGAACGAGCTGCTCGACGCCGGCGTCGACCACCTCAACACCGATGACCTCGCCGGCCTCGAGGCCTTCCTCCGCGCCAGGCAGCCGGCCGCCCCCGCGTCAGCCCGGTCGGCCGCACGCCCCGCTCCCGTGCTTGTTGGGCACTGAGCCCCGGCGGGCGCGCAGGGAACCAGGACAGGCCAGTGACTTTGCCCCAAACGCGACGTTTCCCGCGCGCCCGATCGGCGGACTTCCTATACTTGGTGCCGCCTCGGGGCATCGCCTCCCATGCGCGCGCACCGACGGCACCGCTCCGGCTCCTCGACGTCCCCCGCGCCGACGAGCCGGAGCGCCCACCAGCACTCGGGGGTGGATGGAGACGCGTCGACGTGGGTTGCGACCACGAGGGCACCATCTGGGCGATCAACGTTCCCGACTGCCCCAGCGGGCCATGTCCCTGTGGCTACGAGTGCACCCGCTGCGGACAACGTTGGGACGAGGACCCGCGCAGCGATCGACGGGACGCAACCTGAGGCGAGTCAGCGGCGGGTACCGAGGTTGGCGATCACGGCGCTCACGCGTCCCGGGCCATTGTTCGGCACGACCCGACCGCGGCACACTCGAAGGGTGGCCCGAGCAGTCCTCTTGGAGCGCCGTTTCGTCACCTCGTCCGGGGTCGGCCATGACCAGTGTCCGAGTCGTGAAGTCCAAGTGGAACGGGCGCGTCTCAGCGTCGACGTAGCGCGCATGCTGGATGTGCCGGGCCACAGCTGGGCGTGGCTGGTCGCCGCTGGAACTCGCAGGGAACGACCTGCCTCGGGCAGGACCGACCTCATCGGAAGTGACGAACTCTGGGTCACGGTTCCCGGCGCCTGGTGGGTGCTTTGCGCGCACACGGATTCAGCCGGGTCCCTGACCGGCTACCTGGTCCACGCCGCGGCGCCGTTCGATCCGCCGGTCAATCCGCTCGAGATCACCTGGGTCGACCTCGCCCTGGACTTCGAGGTCCAGGGGGACGAGCTGCTGCTGCACGACGAGACCGAGTTCCACGATCAGGCCGCACCATGGGCTACCCCCACGATGTCGTGCGTGGAGCGTGGTCGGGCATCTCGACTATCGCCGCGCGGTTCACCACCGGCGAATGGCACTTCGACGGCACACTCCAGCAGTGGCTCGACTCCATCAAGTCGCGAGTCCAGGGCTAACCCGGGGCGCGCCAACGACACCTCCATGAGCGGCCGCGGTCTTTGACGCAGCACACTTGTTCGTCGAGCGGGCCCGGCACCTGACCGCCCGGTTCCGGGTGCTCACGCGGACCCTCGGCCGGTCGGACGGCGCCCGGAGGCGGCACGGCGACCGGGTATCCCCGCGTGTGACTAGGGCGTCACACGGGTTCGACGGTCACCCCACGGAGTGATGGTGATGGCAACCAACACAACCTGAGGAGGTTGACATGAGCACCACCACAACAACGTCATCCCACAGCAAGGAAACCCTGCGCCTCTTCCTGGTCCGTGGCGTCGTCGCCATCACCTGGGCGGCCGTCTTCGCGGCCGTCTCGGGATCGCTCACGACTGCCGTGACCGTAGGAGCGGGGATCCTCCTCGTGCTGTATCCGCTGATCGACGTCGTCTTCTCCCTGTTCGACGCGCGGAGCCAGCACGGCTCGGTCCGGCAGCTGCTGGTAGCGAATGCCGCGGTCAGCGCCGCCACCGCCGTCGCCCTCGGCGTGGCCTCGACTGCCGGCGTCTCCCAAGCCTTCGCGGTCTTCGGCGCCTGGGCGTTCGTCACCGGTGCAGCCCAGGTCGTGGTCGCCGTCCGGCGCCGTGCGCAGCTGGGCAACCAGTGGCCGATGCTGCTCGCCGGCAGCTTGTCCACTATCGGAGGCATCGCATTCGTGATCGCGGGACTCGTCGGCACCCCGATGCTGAGCATGCTCGTCATCTACGCGGCCACCGGTGGCGTGGACTTCGCCGTGCAGGCCTGGCTGCTCGCCCGTCGTCGTCGCCGCGCTGGCCACGTGAGCCCGGTACTGAGCACCAGCTGACCGGGCGATCCCGACCCGCAACACCGAAGCAGGCCGCGCGCCGGTCCGGGCAACTGGGCCGGCGCATCGACCTGCGCCTACACCCAGCCGCGAGCTCCGGCTGTCGGGAGTCGCCTCACGTTCCGCGGGTCGCTCCAGCGTCGGCCGCGACCGCCCCGGCCGCGATCTCGGAACGGAGCGCCTTGAGCCCTTCGAGGTAGATCTCGCTGAAGGTGGGGAAGGGCTGGATCGTGTCGAGCAAGGTCTCGAGCGGGACGCGTGCGCGGATGGCGAGAGTGGCCTGCTGCAGCCATTCGCCGGCCTCCGGGCCGAGTGCGTAGGCGCCGGTCAGCCGCGCTCCGTCACTCAGCAGGGTCAGGAATCCGTTGTGCTCGGCGTACGAGCGGGTGTAGGTCGCGGTCTTCGCGACGCCGGAGATCGGGACGGTGCTGCGGTACGCCCCGGTGTCCGCCCCGACCGAGGCGGCCTGCGGATCCGTGTAGACCACGCGCGGCACCGCCTCGTAGGTGGCGGTCCGTTCCTCGCCCAGGATGTTGGCGGCGACGACGCGGCCTTGGTACTTGCCGACGTGGGTGAGCGGCCAGATTCCCGTGACGTCCCCGACGGCCCACAGCCGGTCGGCCACACGCAACCGCGCGTCGACGGGTACCCCCCGTGCGTCGGGCTCGATCCCGACGGTCTCCAAGCCGATCCCGTCGACTCGGGGGCGACGGCCGGTGGCGACGAGGAGCCGGTCTCCGCGCAGCTCGCGGCCGTCCGCGAGCTCGAGGACGTACTCCTCGTCGTCCCGACGCGCCTGTGTGGTGTCGGCGGACAGGACGAGCTCGACACCGTCTCGGCGCAGCACCTCGCCGAGCGCCCGACCGAGCGGGGCCGGCTCCCGGGCGAGCACATGATCGCCCCGGTTGATCAGGACCGCCTCGCCGCCGAGGCGCTGCACCGCTTGCGCCATCTCCACGCCGACCGGCCCACCGCCCAGGATCAGCAGGCGACGCGGCACCGCCTTCATCGCGGTCACCTCGCGGTTGGTCCAGACCCCCTCGAGCTCGCGCAGCCCGGGAATGGGTGGGATCACCGCGTCGGCGCCGTTAGCGAGTACGACGTCGTCGGCGGTGTGACGCACTCCGTCGACCTCGACGGCCCCCGGCCCGGCCAGGCGGCCGCTGCCGCGCAGCAGGGTGATGCCGCTGTCAGCCAGCCACTTCTCCTGCCCGACGTCGGAGTAGTCGGAGACCATGAAGTCTCGCCAGGCCAGCGCCGCGTCGACATCGACCTCGGCACTCGCCAGCGCCTCGCGTGCGCCTTGCACCGCCTCGCCCGGGCGCAGCAAGGTCTTCGAGGGGATGCAGGCGTAGTAGGAGCACTCCCCGCCGACCAGCTCGCGCTCGACCACGGCGACCCGGAGTCCGCCGGCGGCGAGCGCACCGGCGCAGTGTTCGCCGGGCGACCCGCCGCCGATCACGATCACGTCGAAGTCGTTCGATGTGCTGTTCATCGGCTTCGCCTCCTCAGCGGCCCACCAGCCAGGCGCGGCCATTTCAGCCAAGGACCGGGGTCAATGACTGTCAAGACACACCGCGGACCCCACCGTCGGTCTAGCCAGCTCCGTGCCCGTATCGGCGTCCCGCCGGGAGGGCGCCCCGCAGCTCCTTGCGCGAGCGGATGCCGAGCTTGCCGAACACCTTGCGCAGGTGCCATTCGACGGTGCGAGTGCTGATGTAGAGCTCGGCTGCGATCTCCGGGTTGGTGCGGCCGTCGCGGGCCAGCCGGGCGATGTGGTCCTCCTGGGGGGTCAGGTCGTGAAGCGTGTCCGGCCGGCGTTTGCGGACCTTCTCGCCGGTGGCAAGCAGCTCGCGGCGCGCCCGCTCGGCGAATGCCTCGGCGCCCAGCGCTGAGAACGCGTCGAACGCGGCATGCAGGTAATCTCGGGCGTCCACACGCCTGCCCTCACGACGCAGCCACTCGCCGTACAGCAGCCGGGCCCGCGCGAGCTCAGGTCGCAGGGGGGTCCGGCCGAGTCGCTCCAGTGCCTCGGCGTACGCCTGCTCTGCGGCCTCTCCCTCGGCCAGCAACGCCCGTGAGCGTGCCTCGAGGCCGACGGCCCAGTCCGAGCCGGTGATGGCGGTCGCGGCCTGCAGGCGCCGCATCGCATCGGCCGCGACGTCGGGTTGGCCGGCTCGGGTGGCGGCCTCGACAAGGTCGGGCAGCGCCTGCCAGGTGAAGGGTCCGAAGTTCCCGGTCGCGGCTCGGTCCGCGGCCGCCATGCCCTCCGCATAGTGCCCCAGCCCGATCTGCAGCAGCGCGGTGGCCCGGTCGGCGATCTGCTGGCCGAGTCCCTCACCGCGGACGAGCGCCTCGTCGGCGGTGGCCGTGATCAGAGGCGTCGCCTGGTCCGGCTGACCTTGGTATGCGGCGAGGAAGAGGCCCCCGTAGGACGCGCGGCGGGCGCCGGTCACTTCCTTCACGACCTGTTCCTCCAAGCCCAGCGTGATCGCGGTCTCGAAGTCGCCACACCAGATGGCCACGACCCGGCGGACGTTCAAGGCGGCTGCCAGTGGGGCCAGCGCGCCCGACGTGCGGGCCAGCTCGACGTGGCGGGCGCTCACCCGGTCCCAGCAGTCGACGTCCCACAGAGCCAGTGCCGCGTTCGAGGCCAGGGTGCCCCAGTGCAGCCAGTGCTCACCCGGCAGCTGGTCACCGACGAATGCGTCCACCGCCTGTCGCAGGCTCGGCTCGGCGCTCTCCGGACCCTCGAGGATCACCGTCGCAAGCCCGTCGAGGAGCAGGTCACCGGGCTCGACCGGGCCCGATGCCGACGAGGCTGGTCGTGCGGCTGCGGACACGTCACGCAGCGTGCCACCGGGTGCGGCGAGGTGGCCCGCGACGAGTGCTGCGCCCCAGGCATCGAGGTAGGTCTCGCGCGCGAGCCGGGGTTCCAGCGTCTCCAACCGTCTGGCTGCTTGGAGGAGCAGAACGGGGGCTTGACTGCCCGACGTGGACGCCCGGCTGATCTCCCCGCGCAGCTGCTCCACGCGGGCGCGCTGGAGGTCGGTGACGGCGTCGGCCTCGGCCACCGCCAGCAGCCCGAGCCCGGCCTCCAACGTGCCGGCGTGCAGGTGCGCGTGCGCGGCGGCCAGCGCCCGGTCCGTACGACGCTCGGCCTCGGGTGTCAGCGCGACCGAGCGCTCCAGGAAAGCCGCGCAGCCGGCGAGACCTGCTCGCGCGTGCGCCCGCTCCGCTGATCTCTCGAGCTCGGTGGCCAGGTCTTCGTCCGGCGCGGTTGCCGCGGTCGCGAAGTGCCAGGCGCGACGGTCCGGGTCGGTCTTGGCGTCGGTGGCGGTCGCGACTGCCAGGTGCGCGGCGCGGCGGTCCTCCGACGAACCGGCGGCGTACGCGGCCGCCCTCATCAGAGGATGGCGGAAGCGCACCGCCGAACCGACCTCGAGCAGCTGCCGCACCTCCCCGGAGCCGACCGCGTCGCGTCCCACGCCAAGGATCTGCGCCGCCCGCCACAGGAGCGCCGGGTCCCCGGTGGGATCGGCGGCCGCCAACAGCAGCAGCCGGCGAGCCGGTTCCGGCAACGCACGCACTCGCTGCAGGTAGCGGTCGTGCAGCTGGTCGGGAACGGATGACGCGGTGGACGGGATGGCGAACCCGCCGGCCAGCTCCGCCTCACTGGTTCCTTTCACGAGCTCCAGCAGGGCCAGGGGGTTCCCACCGGTCTCGGCGACCAGCCGATCACCCACGCGGTCGTCCACCGGGCCCGTGACGGCAGCGGCGAGCAGCAGCCGAGCATCCTCCGCCTCGAGCCCCTGGAGCGTGAGCTCCGACAGCCCGGGGAGCAGCCGCTCGTCATCGGTCTCCCGGACCCCGAACAACAGCAGCACCGACTCGGCGAGCAAGCGTCGTGCGACGATTCCCAGAACCTGGCGGGTCGCCTGGTCCAGCCACTGGGTGTCGTCGACCAGGCACACCAAGGGTTGCTTGGCGGCTTCCTCGGCGAGCAGGCTGAGTACCGCCAGTCCTACGAGGAAGCGGTCCGGGACATCACCCGAGGCGAGCCCGAAGGTCACCTGGAGCGCGTGCTCCTGTGGTTCCGGGAGCGCAGCCAGACCTCCGAGCATGGGTGCACAGAGCTGGTGCAACGCCGCGAACGGCAGCTCCAGCTCGGACTCGACGCCGGCGATCCGGGCCACGCGACAGTCGGTCGCCTGCCCGGCGGCGTACTGCAGCAGCGCAGTCTTCCCGACCCCGGCCTCGCCACGCACGACCAGCACCGCGCTCTCACCGCGACGGACAGCCGCCAGCGCGTCGTCAAGGCGTCGGCGCTCGCCTGAACGCCCCCACAGGGTCGTCGGGCCCTGTTCCGCCATCTCGTCACAGTAGAACCGGAGCCGGGTGCAGCGACACCACGAGCCGGACGCCGATGTCCGGTGCGGCCGGCGGATCGTGCCGGTCCGCACCGGACAGGGAGCGTCACGCGGTCGCCGTCGACCAGGCGGGGCTAGTCGTGTTGGGGGTGGTTGTCCCGGACGGGTGGGTGTCAAAGCGGCAGCTCGGAGCCGGAGCGCTCGGCGACCATGTAGGCGGCGTACCAGGCCGGCCACTGCTCGTCGTACTCGCCGCCGTTTCGCTTCTCGTGCTCGCCGTGCGCGACGGCCGCGCGGATCAGCGCCTCCATCAGGTCGTTGACCGAGGCGAACGCGGTCTCGGCGGTGTCGATGCGGCCGGGCAGTCGAGTGGTGACCTCCTGGAGCAGGTAGCCGTTGCCGTCTGGGTCGCGGAACGTGGCGAAGGAGCCGTAGCTGGCTCGGTCGTCGGCCGGTCCGTCGACTCGTCCGGCGCTGGAGGCGACCTGGAACTGCGCACCCGGCGCCTGGGCATGGAAGACGTCGCTGACGTCGACACCGAGCGCGGCGAGCTCGTCCCGGGCCGCCTGGACGTCGGAGGCGACCAGGTAGATGCCCTGGGCCGAGCCGGGTTCCGCCGTGGTGATGTTCGTGCCGAACTGGATCGAAGCGGGCGAACCCGGCGGGGTGAACTGGACCACCCGGAAGCCGTTGTCGAAAGCGAAGTCGGCGTCGAGCCGCCAGCCGAGGCTGCCGTAGAACGACTTCGACCGGTCGACGTCGGTGACCGGGATGACCACGGCTTCGAGCTTGAGATCGACCTCACCCGCGGTCGCGTTGCTCACCAGCGTGGTGCGAACTTCTGTGCTGTTCATTCGAGATTCCTCCTTGGTGGGTGTTGCTGACAGGACGAACCTCGCGCGAAGAGCGCCGCGTCACACCAGTGAGTCCTACGGGTCCATCCACGGGCGCCTGGTCCCAGCCCGGCCAGGCCCTGGTGGTCGCGACGACGACTGACCACCGACTGCCCGGTAGTTCAGCCCGTCGGAGGGATGGCGCTGGCCGCTTGCTGGTCGGCTCGGCTTATGGCCCAAGCGGCGTTCACCAGGCCGATGTGGCTGAACGCCTGGGGGAAGTTCCCTGAGCAGCTCCCCGGTTTCGGGGTCGACATCCTCGGCGAGCAGGCCGACCTCCTTCACGTACCGGATGGCTCGCTCGAACACGGAGCCGTCACCGTCGGGCTGTCGAAGCGCGGGAAAGGGAGCCACTCGATCGACCCGGCGACGTCGACGAGGGCACTGGAATGGCAGTCCGACAGCAGGGCGTGGTCGCCGATCGGTGTGCTGCTCATGCGGCCTCACCTCTCCGGTGGTGTCCGCTGTGGAGATGGAGTGTGGGCGCTGCGTGCGTCGACGTTTGCGAGTCTGGCAGTTCCAGCGTGGCCACTGTTGGCAAACGCAGAGTGGAACTGCTCCTTGGTGAAGCCCACCGCGCGGTGCCGCGTCTAGCCCTCTGGGAAGGGTCCGGTGTTGGCATGGACTTCCGGCTCGGCCGGACCAGCCACGACCCCACTCGAGTGCCAGAAAGCCGCCAGACAACGTCACAAGGAGTAGCCATGAACACCACCACCACGATCCCGTCCCCGCCGGCGGGCCAGGACCTGGCCAACGTCCCGATGAAGTTCGAGGCCACGCCGATCCCGGTCGCCGACTTCGACCGCGCCAAGGCCTTCTACCAGCGCCTCGGATGGCGCTTGGACATCGACCTTCAGTTCACCGAGCAGATCCGCGGTGTGCAGTTCACCCCACCCGGCTCACCGGCCTCGATCCAATTCGCGCCGGCCGGCCCGAAGCCCCTGCAGCGCCTGCTGCTGGTCGTCGATGACATCGAGGCCGCCCGCAACGAGCTGATCGACCGCGGCATCGACGTAGGCGAGATCTGGCACGCTGCACCCGGACAGCCCCCGGAGCCGGGCCGTGATCCGAGGGGTCAGTCCTACTCCAGCCAGGCGGCCTTCTCAGACCCCGACGGCAACCAGTGGGTCCTCCAGGAAGTCACCGAACGCATCCCCGGGAGGGTCTGACCTCCGACCGCTGCAGGGCGGAGCATGCGGGGTCGTCGTACCAACCGCCTGACATCGACCGCACCGTCGCCGCTGCCACTCCGCGTGATCCATGGCCCTCATCGGCGCCGAGCCCTGTCCGCGCCGCGGGCTGGCCCGGGCCCGCGCTGCTGGTGGTGGTGGCCTACTCGATTGCGTGGATGCTGCTGTTCCGCGGCAGTCTGGCCGCCGCCGGCTCGATCAGCAGCCGCGAGTACCTGCCGTACTGGGGTCTGGTCCTGGTGACCGGCGTCCTCGAGGCCGTGGTGGCTCTCATCCTGCTGACCCGGCCGGACATCACACTCAACGCGACGGTGCTGGCGATCGGGTTCGCGACCATGCTGTACGGCGCCCTGGAGACCGTCGCGGCGTTCGAGGTCAGGAACCTACCCGCCCGCTTCGACGACCTGACCGAGCAGGCCGGGACGGAGCCCACCCAACATCTCGCCCCGATCGGCGCCCAACGTTGACCACCCAGGAGGACGGGCGCCGCGCGGCCACCGCCGCGCGGCGCCTGTCCACGTCCAATCCGCGACATCATCCGGTGGACCTGGCCGGGCTGTAGGAGCGCGCCGACGACCAGGCGAGCATCGCGGTCCAGATTACCGCGGTCTCCGGGTCGATGTGCTTGGTGTACCTGCGGCTCGCGCCAGGGCCAGGGCCAGTGGCGCACACGGGTGCGACTCCCACCAGGACGCGGCACCTTTACGTCGTAGGCAATGGCACAACAGGAGGCACATCATGCAACTGAACGTGAAGAACTCAGACACCATCACGACGGAGCCGACCACCTCGAACATGCCCACTATCAGGCCACGGTCGTCCCGGAACGATCGACACGCGCCCTCGGGCTCACTGGTCTCGTTCGTCAGCGCGCTCGCCACCCTGATGCGGCCTGAGGCCGCCATCGCACTCGCGTACGGCGTGCCGAGCCCGGACCGTCCACGGCCGGGTGAGTTTTCCTCAACGCACGCCGCATCCCCTCATGAGGCGCCAGTCCCACGTGCCTGGCAAGGGCACCGGTGACGTCGGTGACGCACTCGAGTGCGAAATAGACCTGGTCGAGCTCCACAAGCGCGCGCCAGCCCGCGCTTCTCGATGATGGCGGCCCGATCCTCGGGGGACGCTGGGTACTCCTCGCCCAGGAGCCGCATCGCCGCCTCGAGCATCTCCGCCCACTCCTCGCCCAGCAGGTCAGGAAGGACACGGAGTGCGGCCTCCGCCGAGTTGCCGCGCCTGGACCCGAAGTACCCACCCAAGCCGTCGAAGCTGACCTCCTGGAACAGGTCGCACATGAGGACCAGCTCACGCAGAGCGGGGGTCAGCGTCTTGGGATCGACCCCGGACAACTCTTGGTACAACGACCACACGGTGATCGACGACATGGCCCCGATGCTAGGAACGGGCCGTCAGCACAAACCTTCCGAAGGATGAACACTCTGGCGACGTCCGATGAACGATGACGCGGCACCCGGCGGGGACGGGCGCCGTTCATCGGGTTCCCAGCCCAAACGGGCTATGTCGGGCATCCTGTTACGGCTCTAGCGTCGTTTCGGGCTTGCGGTCCCGTGCCGGGGACAGGACGGCAAGGGCGCCCCACCTGACCGGGTCGCTGCGTCAAGGGGAGGCGGAGGGCGAGGTCAGGTGGGGCACTCGACGAAACGTGACCGCATCCGCCCCAGCGGTCGTGGGCGACGCGGTCGCGACCATCCAGGCGCAGGACACCGAGGCGGTGTCAGTCAACGAAGCGTGCAGCGGCGACGCGGACGAGATCGCGGAGCGCACCGGGTACCACGTCCGGTTCGCGACGGTGATCTACCGAGGCGCTCCACTCTCCTGCGCCAAGCCGGACGGTCGTGGCCTGTCGGAAACGCCGTGCTCACCACGGAGCGGATCGTGACTCGGAGGACCAGGCGTTCGCCTCGCAGGCAGGTGTGGAGGAAGGACGGTGGATCTGCGCGACGACCGCCCGTGACGTGACGGGTGCTCGGCGCACTTGAGCAGCGCAGTGGCACCGAGGTTCAGCGCGCGAACGACGAGCAGTGCGCTCAGCTCGCCTCCCTCATGGCGGCTTACTCCGACCGCGGCGACACGATCTTCGGCGGTGACGTGGACAGACTGGAGCCGTGCGCACCCGATGGTTCGTTGACCCGAACCGATGTCGACGAAGAGCAAGCGCCCGGGATCCAGCACGTCTACGGCAGCCCTGAGCTGACCTCGCACCATCGCGCCGGCGACGTGCACCGACCACGACTACCTCCGGGGTGACGCCCGGATGGCACCGCGCGCAACGCTGATCCCGTGCCGAGGGGCGTGCGACACGGTCTGGCCGACTGGGCACGAACACGGGGGACGCCCAGCACCGAAGATGGCGACACCGGACACACGATGTGCATCCGCCGTTCACGCACGCCGCGCAGCGCCGGCCACCGTCCCGCGAGAGGAAGTCCCCATGACCTCTACCCGCGCTCTCCTCGCTGGCCTCGGCGCAGTCACGCTCGTCTCAGCCCCGCTCGCGGCTGCGCCGTCCTCCGCCGCACCCGGCCAGGACCAGCCCACGAGAACGAGCTTCGCCGTCATCGGCGACGTGCCCTACGGCGCTGCGCAGATCGCGGCCTTCCCAGGCTGGATCGACCGCATCAACGCCGAGCCCGGCCTCGACCTCACCGTCCACGTCGGCGACATCAAGAACGGCTCGTCACCGTGCACCGACGAGTACAACGCCATGATCCGCGAGCAGTTCGAACGCATTCAGATGCCGCTCCTCTACACGCCCGGCGACAACGAGTGGACCGACTGCCACCGCCCAGCCGCCGGCACGTACGACCCGCTCGAGCGACTCGACGCCGTACGCAACACCTTCTTCGCGATGCCGGGACGCACCCTCGGCGCCGACCCGATCAAGGTCGACAGCCAGGCCGATCTTGGCTTCCCCGAGAACCAGAGCCTCCGCGTGCGGGGCGTCGAGATGGCCACCCTTCACGTCGTCGGAAGCAACAACGACCGCGCACCATGGACCGGCCTCGGCTTCACGGCGCCGACAACGGAGCAGCTCGCCGAGGAGCGCGACCGCATGACCGCCACCCTCGACCTCGTTGCGGACACCTTCACCCGCGCCCGCCAGACCAACGCCCGCGCCGTGGCGATCTTCCAGCAGGCCGACATGTTCGACCCGTCCTACCAGCCCGCCTGGGACGTCAGCGCCTTCCGGCCTCTGGTGCAGAAGCTCATCGACGAGGCGTCGACCTTCGAAGGCGAGATCTACTTGTTCGACGGCGACAGCCACGTCTACAACGTCGACCGGCCCGTCTCCGCGGGCTCTCGCTGGCTCGATATCTACGACGTCGACGGCAGCGCAGACAACCTCACCCGGGTCACAGTCGACGGCGAGGCCAACAACACCAACTTCCTCGAAGTCACCGTGAGTCGACCCGGCGCCCCTTCCGTCCTCTCGTGGCGGCGCGTGGCGTACGACTCTTGACGCTGATCCCACATCCCACCCCGGCCCGCCCGCCAACGATGCCGGCGGCCCGCGCGGTGATCTCCCTATCTGCGACCTGCACAACGGGCGGCCGGCCACCATTCGTGACACTGCGAGTCATGGGTTCACATGCTCGACGCGCTCGACGCACGCCATCACGTCCCGGAAGAAGATGCTGCCAACGCGGCTAAGGAAAGGCCCCACCGGGGATCTCCCGGTGGGGCCTTGAGTCCTGTGAAGGCTCAGCCGTCAGGACGAGGTCATTCGACCTCCGAGCCCGGCAGCGCCGCGCCGGGAACCTCGCTCGGCAGGTAGATCCTCGAGTCGCCCGGGTACGGCAGGTCCCAGTGGTGGGTCTGGTACCAGGTCCACCGGTTGAACTGCTCTGGGTTCGCGAAGTCGGCCTGCGCCTTCTTGCCGGTGAGGTGCTTCTTCGCGGCCCACTTCTCCCACGCCCAGGAGTAGGAGACGTACTCCCTCGGCGTCTCGGGCGCCGGCGCCACCGCCTTCGCCCCGGTCGGGGTGTCGAGGCCACACGCGGGCGGGACCGCGATGTTCTCGGTGAGCGACACCCGGTTCGGCACAGCCTTGTACGGCGTGAGGTCCGGCTTCGACTGGAAGGCGCCGTACATCGGCGTCGCCGCGGCCACCTTCTGGTTGAGCGGCTCGGCACCGAGGATCTGCTCGATGGTGCGGACCATGCTGATCTGCGAGTAGTACGTCGAGATCGTCTTGCCGTGCGCGGCCCAGGGGCTGATGACCTGGATCGGCGCGCGGTGGCCGTCGACGTGGTCGGGACCGTTCTGGCTGTCGTCCTGGACCACGAAGATCGCGGAGTCCTTCCAGTACTTGCTGTGCGAGATCGTGTCCACGATCTTGCCGAGTGCGAGGTCGCCGCCGGCGACGTTCGACCGTGGCGTCACCGGACCACCGGTGTGGTCGTCGGAGAGCCACATCATGTTGAAGTCGGCCGGACCGTTCTTCTCGAAGTCCTGCTTCCAGATCTGGTAGCGGTAGAGGTCCGGGATCTGCATCTCGAACGGCGGTGCCTCGGGCACGGTGATCTCGTTGAGCGACGGGATCGGCGAGCCGTAGTTGCCCTTGAGTTCGGGCGTGGTCAGCTGTGCAGGGTCACCGCCGTCCTCGACGGAGGTGGCTGCGCAGTAGTACTGCTGCCAGGTCGAGCCGACCGGCTTGCCGCTCGAGGAGTAGACGAACTCGCCGAAGTTCCGGGCCGAGTGGCCGGCGTCTTGGACGGCGGTCCACAGGAACCCCGAGCGCTGGTGGCCCAGCACGTCCTCCTCGGTGTCGTAGCTGCGGACGTACTCGCCCGCGCTGGACTCCGTGTACTCCGGGTTGTCGCCCTGCATGATCCAGTTGTGACCCTCGGCGGAGTTGGTGCCGGTGTCGTAGGTGTTGTCGTAGAGACCGAACTGGCGGGACAAGGCGTGGATGTTGGGGGTCACCGACTCCCCGAACTGCGCCAGAGAGGGGTCGCCGTTACCCTCGGGCATGTCGCCGTGGACCTGGTCGTAGGTGCGGTTCTCCTTGACCAGCATGAACACGTGCTTGATGGTCGACGGGTCGCCGATCCGCTTCGGCACGGGGACGGGGTTCGCCTTCTGACCGCTGGCGTGCTTGACGTCAGTGTTCGCGTCGCCCCAGCCGTTCTGGGCGAACACGGTCGCTGTGTGGTTCTCCCTGATCTCGAGGTCGGTCGGGAGCGCGAACCGGGTCAGCGAGGCGGTTGTGCCGTGGGTGCCGTACCCGGTGGCCGGCGTGGTGCCGTAGCCCGCGTTGAAGGTGATCTTTGGCCCGCGAGCGTCGATGCCGCGGCGGTTGGCCACGACGAGCCGGTCACCGACCGGGAAGACGTCCTCCGGGTAGAAGTCGGTCGGGACGAGGCCGATGTAGCTGACCGGGTCGAGCGCGCTCTCGCCGAGCTTGTAGACGGCGATCGCGTTGGCCCGGCCGAGGCTGACCAGGAGCCGACCCTGGTGCACGGTGACGGCGTCGGGCGCGTAGCCGACCTCGGAGCCCTGCCACGGCTTGGTCTCGATGGTCTGCACGACCTGGTCGGTTTTCGTGTCGACCACGGAGACCGTGTCGTTGTTGGTGTTGGCGACGTACAGGGCATCGCCCTCGAGGTGCATGGCCGTGGGGTGCAGCCCGACGTCGATCTGGCCTACCGGAGCGGCGGGGTCGGCGGTGTCGATGACGCTGAGCACGCCGGTGGTCGACGTGCCGAGCTCGTGGTCGGCCGGGACCTGGCTGCCGTACGACGGGATGGTGTCCTCGCCCGGCTTGGCCTGCCGGCCGCCCTCATCGCTGACGTAGAGCTCGTCACCCACGAGCTCCACCTGGCGGGGAGCGATGCCGACGCTCCAGGTCTGCCTGACCACCCCGAGAGTCGGGTCGATCGCGACGACCGCGTCCTGGCCGTTGACGGCGGCGTACAGGGTCGACCCGTCCGCGGAGAACGTCATCCCCGCGGTCAGCGCCCGACGGCCGTTCACGTCCGGGATCGGAATCTTGGTGCCGGCCGCAAGGCTGCCGTCGGCGTTGACCGGGAACCGGGTGATACCGGTCGCGTTCGGCATGAAGAGGAACTTGCCGTCAGGAGAGTAGAGCGGGCTCTCCTGGCCGACGGTGTTGTCCGACAGGCGCATGTTGACGCCAGCGGCGGTACCGCCTCGCCAGATCAACTGGTAGGTCGAGAGGTCGAAGATCTGCAACGAGACCGAGCGGTCGTTGGACGTCGCGGCCAGGAAGCGGCCGTCCGGGCTGACCGTGGAGCCCATGAACTTTCCGTACGGCGTCATGAGCCGCTCGCCGAGGGGCTTGATGACCTGGTTGGAGGAAATCTGCAGGCCGGCGGCGTACTCCTGGCCGACCTGCTGGGAGCCGAACCCGACCGTCGTGCCCCAGGCGACGCCTCCGGTGACCGCAAGGGCCAGGCCGCCGGCGATCACACCGACGGCGCGTGTGCTGACGAGGCCCCGAGAAGCGGGCTTCACCACGCGGTTGCGCGTGACATTCATCGCTGTCCTTTCGTCATGAACCAAGCAGGTCGACGACGCCGTCGAACTGCCACAGCGGGTTCGGCGCGTCGCCCGCGGGGGTGCGCACCTGGAAGAACCCGTTGACCTCCTTGGGGCCGTCGCCGTCGGCGACGTACCGGCCCTCCGGCGCGATCTCGAGCTGGTAGATCGCGGTGCCAACCGCCGTCGTGCCGGGCAGGGTCCACGTGACCGTGCAACGCCAGCCAGCGCCCGCGCCCTCGTCCGTCACCCGGGAGCCGCCCTTCTCGCAGCTCGTCGTGGTGCCCAGCTGGCTGACGGTGACCGGCGGCCGGTTCAGCTGGTCGGTCTGGAGCACGTAGAGGTTCGAGAACGACGTCGACAGCGCCGCCTCGACCTTCGCCTTCTCGATTCCCGAACCGGTGGCGCCGGTCGTGGCGGCCACGACGACGGTCGTCACCACCACGAGCACGGCCAGGGGAGCGAACCCCCGGAGGACGAGGCGGCTGGACCCGTCGTTGGCCAGGTCGGTGAAGTCCCTGCGCACGAAGAGGCGGTAGGCCAGGAGCGTGGCGAGCACGGTCCAGGACAGGCTGACGACGAGCCCAACCCAGAACGGCCCGAGCTGGGCGGGATCGGTGAACAGACCGCGGTAGGCGATGAAGGCGTTCGTCGGCAGCGCGACCCGGAGCGCGACCGGCACCGGCATGACCTGGACGCCCATGAGCACCAGCGCGAGAGCCACCGGCGCCAGCAGGCCCAACGGCGAGCGACCCAGGGCAACCGACCCCAGCAGTCCGACCGCGGAGAAAGCGAGTGTGGGTGGGACGACCGTCAGCCAAGCCAGCACGACTGTTCGCGCGAGCTCGGCGGAGCCGATCAGGTGCCCGTCGAGGCCGGGGAGTGGATGGCTCCCTACCGAGACAAGGCCACCGGTCGTTGACGACACCATGAGGCAGACGAGGAGCACCAGGATCACGGTGAGCGCGGCCAGCGCCTTCGAGACGAAGATGCGGCGTGGGGAGCGTACGGCGACCAGCAGGTGTCGCCATGTGCCCAGCCGGTCCTCGACGGCGAAGATGTCGCCGGCGACGACGCTGGTGAGCAGCGGCAACAGAAGCGTGCCCAGGAAGACGAGGATGGCCAGCGAGCCGGCCCATCCGGACTGGTTCATCAGGCGGCCGTAGACGGCATCAGTCGGCAGTGAGGTCTGCTGACTGACCACCGCGGAGTAGGCCGCCGGAGCGATCAGGCAAGCGACCATGAGCAGCCGGATGCGCCACTGCGAGACCAGCTTGACCATCTCGAACCGGTAGCCGCGGCTGAGCGCCACCGGGTTCGTGCGGACGAGAGGAACGCCGACGATGGCGGTCATCGTGTGGTCTCCTCGGCATTGATGTCGGCTTCAGTGCCGGTCAGCGCCAGGAACGCAGCCTCCAGCGGTGGCACAACCGGTCCGAGCTCCCGAATCGCGATCCCCGCGCCGATCAGCTGCGCGACCAGGCGGTCGAGCGCCGCCTCGGGTCCCCGTACGACCAGCGCCTGCTCATCGCCTTGCCGAGATCCGTTGCGGGCGGTGACTCGACGGAGCGACGGCGTCCCGTCGGCGACGCCGCGGGCGCCCTCGGGGTCGGAGGTGATGAGCCGGTAGTCGAGCTCGCCGCTCTCCGCGGCCAGCTTGTGCACGGGCCCGGAGAACACAACGCGGCCGGCTGACAGCAGCGTGACCTCGTCGCACAGCGAGGCCAGGTCATCCATCCGATGGCTGGAGAGAACGACGGTCGCACCCGAGTCCGCGAGATCGGTCAGAACGTCGTGGACCTGCCGCCTTCCAGCTGGGTCGAGCCCGTTGGCCGGCTCATCAAGCACCAGCAAACGGGGTCCGCCGAGGAGAGCGGCCGCGAGACCGAGCCGTTGCCTCATCCCGAGGGAGAAGCCACGCACGGCGTCACCTGACACTTCTGCGAGGCCGACCCGTCCGAGCAGCTCGTCGACCTCGCGCGAGCGGCTGGTCCGCTCACCGCGCAGGGCAAGCAGCGTCATGAGGTTCTGGCGAGCAGTCAACGTGGGATAGAGGCCGGGGCCGTCGACGAATCCGGCGACACCGTCGGCCACGGACAGCGCGCGCCCCATGGGCATGCCGAGGATCTCGAGCGTGCCGGCGTCAGCCGCCGCAAGGCCAAGCACGAGACCCAGCAGTGTGGTCTTCCCCGCCCCGTTGGGGCCCACGAGCCCGTGGATCTGCCCGGCGGCTACGTCAAGGTCGACACCGTCGAGCGCAATGACGTCGCCGAAGGTCTTGACGACACTGCGCGCACGCACGGCATCGAACGGATGCATGGGGGCTCCAGGATCCCGAGAAGGTGCCAGCCAGAAAGTTGCACCCGGCAACTTCCGAGCAGGAATCTAGGAGCGCCGGACGACCTCCGGGGGTCGGTATGCAGAATGCTCCGCAAACGGAACATTGCTTGTCGGTGGCGCTACCCCGGCGCGTCGTTCGGACCATGGACTCGGGTCTGTTCGCAGTTCCGACGCTGGTCGCGCAACGGCACCTGGGCGACGGGCCCCGCACGCGGCCGCGCCAGGCGGATGGGAGGGCCGAGGAGACACCCTCGATGGTCGTCATCGACTGCCGGTGAGCGAAGGCTCATCCGCGGCCGAGCGTGGTTGGCGAGCGGGCGTGATTCAGAAGTACGGATACCTTGCCTGCTTGGTCATCGGACTCCTCCCGTCGGAATCACGGACGTCGTGACAAGGGGATGATCGCTGACTTCGCCGCGGATCCCAGCACTCAGGGATTCGTGCCCGATGAGTCGGACGTCCGGTGAACCGAGGATCCAGTCGATGCCGGCATCGGCTGGAGGGGAGCATGACGATCCACCGTTCCCGCCAGCAGATGCTGCGAGAACCCCTCCCGCGGTCAGGCCGCAGAAGGCGTCGCGCCGGTCGTTGAGATCGCCTGTGAGGAACGTAGGAATGGCGTACCGCTGCCGCAGCGAACGGACAAGTTCGACCTGGCGGCGGACCGCCTCGGCACGGTGGGCTGCCTGGTTGGGGAAGCGACTTGTATTCGCTGGGTTGTGGACGTTGATGAAGATGCTGTCCTGGTTCGTCGTGCGGTCGCGAAGCCGAACGATCGGCATCTGGCGGATGCGGCCGTTGAAGTAGGGGATGGCGACGGTGTCGGCGGCGACGAACTCGAACCGGGCGGTGCGGAAGGCGATGGAGTTCTCGGTGTCGCCGGGCGGGGAGTGCAGCTCGTAGGTGGATCCCGCGAGGCGCCGGAACTCCTCGGCCTGGATCGGCTGGAGCTCTTGGAAGCCGATGACGTCGATGGCGTGCTCGTCGAGCAGCTGCACGGTGGCGCGCATGCGCTCCTGGCTCGAGGCCCAGCCGGGCTTGTTCCCGCCCGGCTTGGTGTGGGAGTGGCCGAGCACGTTGAAGGTCGCGAGGGTGTACGCGCCGGCCTGGTCGACGTCGGGATCGAGACCGGGGTCCTCGAGTTCGTGGCCGGCGTTCTCGCGGAGCCACTGGGAGGGGTCGATGCCGTCCTCGTAGATCGAACCGCCCCGGGAGTGGACCTCGAAGTGCAGGTGGCAGCCGGTGGAGTTGCCCTCGCTGCCGACGGTGCCGATCTGGTCATCGGGCTGGACCTGGTCGCCGTCTTCGACGGTCAGGGACTGCATGTGGCCGTACCAGGTGGTCAGGCGTCCGATGCCGGTGGAGACCTGGACCAGCCAGCGGCCGGACCAGGGCTGGTCGGTGCGGATCACGACCGTCCCGGCGGTCGACGCTACGACCGGGGTGCCGCAGGAGGCGGAGAAGTCGGTGCCGGTGTGGCCCTTGGACCAGTTCGCGCCGGCTGAGCCGAAGTTGTGCGCGTCGATGTACCCGGACGACGCCGGAAGCGGGTAGGTGACCGTGCCCGGGGGCATGTCCCCGAGGAGGCAGCCCCCGGAGACTGACTCGAGCGAGGCGGACGTGACTTCGGCTGCGCCCGCGGTCGCAGGGTCGGCGAGGAGTGCTTCCGCGAGGGGCACGTCGTCGGCGTACGCGTCCGGGTAGGCGGAAATCTGCACCGCCTGACCGGCGGCCGTCTCCCGCATCGACTCCCAGCCCCTGACCTTGAGCAGGGCGCGGTAGAACTTCTCCGCCGCCTTGGCTGGATCCATCAGCTCCTCCATCGAGCCCCACCACGGCCACTGCTGCTGGAACACCCCGAGGGAGCCGTGGTCAGAACCGACCGCCTGGTGCGGCAGGCCCAGGGAGTCCTCGATGCCGGCCTGCAGGAAGATCAGGTCCCCTCCGCGGCCGTCGTTGGCGTAGTTGAGGAACCCCGACTCCTGGTGCGCCACCGCGAGCGCGACCACGATGCCCTTGCGCGAGACACCTAGGCGGTAACCGACACCGATGATTGTCGCCGCGTTGGCTAGCTGTGGCTCCGAAAGCTCGCGCAGTGACTCAACCTGACTCGGTGACGCCAGGCTGACATCGGGTCCGTTGCACGACTCCACGTCATCGTTGATGAACAGCGGAAGTCCGAGCAGCGTGCCCAGGAGCGCGAAGACCCCGAGGAACGCCACGAACCCGACGACCAGCGCACCACTCCCCCGTCTCATGACCTACTCCGCGAGGGACACGCGGGCCTTGACCAGGCGGCGCTGTTGTGGCCAGAGCGCGTTGAGCCGAGCGTACGCATGGCTCGTCGTGTTGAGCGACGGGTCATCGGCTGCGCGTTCGAGCTCTTCGGAGGTCGCGATGACAGCACTCTTTACGGACTGCTCGAGCACACGCCGCGCCACCAACTCCGCCCGACCGACCGTCGGCGCAACCGGGCGAGCGACGAGGCCGTCCGAGATGGGGCCCTCGATCCCGACCTTGGCGGCCCGCCACGCCAGCGTGATGCGGTCGACGGGGTTGCCGGCGTCGTGAAGTACGACGAGCTCTCCGAAAAGGCTGCCGGCCTCTTCGTCTCCGAAGTCACCTGACCGCAGCCACTTGGCCACGTTGCCGATCGCAGCGGGATGATCCACAAGGGCGAGGATCGCGTCGCGTTCGACGATGCTGTGCTCGTAGCGAGGGAAGCGAGTCAGGGTCGTGAG
Source organism: Nocardioides iriomotensis (assembly GCF_004168035.1). Classification (GTDB taxonomy): domain Bacteria; phylum Actinomycetota; class Actinomycetes; order Propionibacteriales; family Nocardioidaceae; genus Nocardioides_B; species Nocardioides_B iriomotensis. Next base: position 25,313 of record NZ_SDPU01000009.1, read on the forward strand.
CCCTTCGAGCACGGCGGGCGCGACACTGTGGGACCGCGCTGCCTCCGTCTCCCGCTTGTGCAGATCCTCAACACCCCGCCGGAGACTGTCCACGTGTGCGAAGACGAGGTTCAACTCGTTTGTGGTGTCGGCCTTCTCGGCACGTTGGCGCAGGCCGATCGCTTCCGTCGAGACCCGACGTCGGATCGACATCTCGAGCACCATGCGACCGTAGACGGCGACCCGCGATGCCTCCGGCGTCTCTTGCATGACGCTGACGAGGTGCGCGGCGTCGGCAACCTGAGTACCCGGGCTGACGTCCTCCCGGACCTCCGCCTCGACGGTCTCGGCCGAGATGTCCGCCGCACGTCGCCGCAGCCGGGTAATCGCCCCAAATGCCTGGAACTCAGCAACGCCGTCGAAGTCCGTGGCCTCGAGCCAGGAGGCGACCTCGTCGTAGCGGGCGGGCTCGTTCAGGAGACCTCCGACGACAGCTCGTTCCGCCGCCTGTTGGAGGTTCATCGCCCGTCCTCGTCTCGTCTATCCCCCGTGGCGAGCTTCAACCTCTGTTGCGCGTCGCGCAGGAAGATGACGGTCTCGTCGTCCTCGACTTGCGTCCACCCCGATTCGGTTTCCACCCAGAAGGCGCCGTCGAGCTCAACCGGCGTCCCGGGCAGTTCGCCGAGCCGCTTCGCGCGACCCTCGGCGAGAGCGCGCGCGAGGTCATCGGTAGGCATGTTGTCTCCTCCATGGGTCTGCGTCGTCCCTGTGATTGCTGCTTGAAATGCGGGACGGTCGTCGACGGAGCGGCCGTCGTAAAGGTTCTCCACGACAGGTCGGTGCTCGCCCTCGCAGCCGATGTTCCAGCCGCCGGCACGTATGCGTCGGACCGCCTCGGGTAGCCACCTCCCGTGCCAGTCGGCGCCAGCGCTCAGCGGTGCACCCTTCTCGACGTACGCCTCACGCCAGGAGAGCCAGAGCGCGGTCAGCTCCTCGACGAGCTCCGGGTGTCGCCACCAACACGGTGGCACCTTCTGAGCCAACGGATAGCGACCTCTCAGCCAGCCCACCCAGGCAGCGAGTGCCTCCCAGGTCTGCGCACTCTCGCGTGCAGACAGCTGGGCCCAGACCACGGGCCGGGAGCCGGGTCCGCGAGGCGCGGAGCCTCCGGCACTGTCACCCTCGATCAGGTCCCGCAGCTCGAGGATCTGCTCGTCGTGAAGTGCCGCGATCTCAGCCAGTCCCGGTATCGAGTCGGCATCGAGGAGCTGCCCGGTGGCTCGGTTAACGATCTCAATCACGCGACGTCTCCTCGGCCTTGGGAGGCGTCTTGGTGCAGGTCACGCAGTCCGCGGTCCTTGAACCAGAAGCGCAGCCTCACCTTCGCTGGCGGCAGGTTCTCGTAGAGCAGCAGGGCCTGCCCGCGCGGCAGCTGCTGCAGGCGATGGATGGGCGCGAGTGGCTCGTGGTGCTCCGACTGGGCGCTCGAGCGTCGTCCGTCCGGGCCGGTCTGGTGGGACGTCACGGCCACCGCCGTCTGCCCGAGGAGATCGCTGAAGTAGCGCAGCGTCTCGACGTCTCCGACACCGGGCAGCAGCATCCGCAGCTTGGCGTTGGACAGAATCGTGCGGGCCACATCGCGGCCGCCGAAGAGGTGTTCGATCTGCGCGATGTCGTGGTACGCAAGCAGGAGCTGCACGCCGTTGCCCCGCGCCGTCGTGAGGAGGTGCGGAAGCCGCGGGTAGCGAAAGACGTTGCCGGCCTCGTCCAGGGCGAGCAGCAGACGGGGGTTCACAGGTCCGCCGAGCGCAGCCGCGTGCTGCTCAGCCGCGTGGACGATCGAGGAGATCAGTGACGTGAAGTACGGCGTGAAGCGTTCGACGTCCGACTGCGGCGTGACCAGCAACAGGGTCGCGGGCGCTGACCCGAAGAAGTCGTCCGCGCTGAAGTCGCTTCGCGTCGTGGCTTGCATGACGCCGGGGCGGTTGTAGGTGTCGGCGAGACCGAAGGCCGTGAACATGACGGACCCCTTCCCCTCTTCGTGGATGCGCCACGTGGATCGGTACTCACGCAGGACATCGACGTAGCCGTGCTCGGCGAGGATCTGGCTGACGTGCTCGCTGGCCAACTCACCGTCGTAGGCCCACTCAACGAAGCCCGCCATCCCTCGGCCCGACAACCGGGCGGCCAGAAGGAGACCTTTCAGGTACTTACGTGCCTGGGCGTTCCACGGTCGCGCTCGAGGATCGCCGGTCATGCCCGACGAGTCGACCAGCCACCCGGCCATGCGGTCAGCCGCATCGGCGTCTGTCGCATAGTCGACCGGGGACCACGACGCTGTGGGCCGTCCCGGCGCGCCGCCGGGAGCAATGATCCAGACCGGGCCGATCCTTGCTCTTGCCGCGACGACAGCGTCGAGGTCCTGGGGTTTTGCGGTGGTCATGACGACGCTTCCCGACCACTCAAGCGTGTTCGGGACGACGAGCCCGGCGGTCTTCCCTGATCCGTTCGGTCCGAAGACCACGGCCGAGACGCAGTCCTCCCCGGCAAGGAGACGCCGTGACAAGGTGCTGATGCCTGCGACCAGGCGGTAGTGGCGAGCGTCCGTGTCACGGGTAACGACGAGCGCGGACTCCTCGCGTCGGGTCGCCCAGTTGGCCCCCTCAGAGGTGCCGGTCTGACGCTCGCTCGCAACCTTGAGGCCTACCCAAGCGAGCGCAATGCAGAGCGAAATCGCCACCAAGGCAGTCGTTGTGAACAGCCAGCTGGGTGGAGCCGGACGGTGGAAGCTCGCCTCCCAGGCCGAGTTGGCTGAGCCGCCCGCGAGGAGTTCGGCCCAGAAGGCGAGGGCCGTGCGAGCCGTCACCGTCACTTCTCTGCCCGCGAGGACCGAGGTGGCCCAGATCTGCGCGGCGCCGACGAACGCGAGCGCCAGGCACGTGACGACGGCCAACAGGCCCATGTCTGTGCCGCTCGATCGGTTCCGGTCATGTGCTGCGGTCATCGCATGCGCATATCGGTGTCGACGAGGTCGGCTTCCTCTGGGGACCGCAGGTGATCGACTACGAAGGAGCGGCGACCCACCTTCCAGAGTCCTCGGCCGATCGGCAGGTTGGGCAGGAGGCTGGCCTCGACATCCGTCAGCCCCAGCTGCGACGCGGTCGAGGCGAGCTGATCTGTCTCCTGCGCGTAGACGATCCGGGTAGAGCAGTCAGCCAGGAGGCCCCGCGCCAGCGCGACGGCTTCGCTGTTGGCGTCGCCGACGGCTCCGAGGTCGCTCAGCCGGTGGATGACCGCGACGTTCGAGATGCCCCACGCACGTGACAGCTTCCAGTGCGCCTGCATGCGTCGTACCAATGCGGGCAGTCTCATCATCCGCCACGCCTCGTCGTACACGACCAGGCGACGCCCGGACGAGGGATCCGCGATCGCCGCCTCCATCCAGGCCGAGGCGCAGGTCATGAGCAGGGCCACGGCAGTGTCGTCACCCGCGAGGCGTGAGGTGTCCACTACCTGCATCGCCGCGTCGAATTCGAGCGGGTGTGTCGTCGGTCCGTCGAAGAGTCCGGCCAGGTCCCCCACGACCAGGCGGCGCAGCTCGAGAGCAGCATCGCGCGCCTGAGCCGCCAGCTCGGCGCCGGACCTGATGCCGATCGCCCTGGCCATCTCGGCCGTGGGATTCATGAGGGCGTCAACGACGTCGGGGAGGACGGGCGTACGTCGGCGCTCGAGGTCAGCCTCCGACTGGGCGACCCGATCCAGCGCGAGGTACAGCGCGTTGCGCTCGACGGGGCGGAGCGGCCGTCCCAACCCAGTCTCAGTCAGGGCCTGCAGCAGTGAGATCCGGCGTGCGCGCACCTCGCGGTCCCACGTCGGCTCGTCGATGCCCGATGGCCGTCGCCCCGGGTCAAGCGGGTTGATCCGTGTGGCCATTCCTCGACCGAGGACGAGCGGTCGCGCTCCCAGGGCTTCGGCGACGGGGCCCCACTCCCCCTTCGGGTCGCTGGGCACGTAGGTGCGGACCCCGAAGGCGGCGAGCCGGAATGCCATGGTCTTGGCGAGAGCTGACTTCCCTCGCCCCAGGACGCCCGCGAGCAGGATGTTGGCGTTGGTGATGGCCTGCGTGTTGTAGAGGCGCCACGGGTCATAGACGAAGGAGGCGCCCGATCCTGTCTCGCGTCCTACGTAGCATCCCTCGGACCCGAGACCGGTCTCCACGACGAACGGGTACAGGGCCTGCAGGTTGGCCGTGGTGGCGCGGTGGACCGGGAGCTGCATGGGAAGAAGGACACGGCCGGCGTTCGCACGAGGCTCCCCGCAAACGGAGAGTGAGATCCCAAGGTGTTCCCTGTGGCGCCTCTGTCGCGAGAGGCGACGGGCCGCACGGGTCTCGCGGGAGTCGGCGCGTCGTCTTGCACCTGGATTCACTGGCTTCTCGCGCACCCAGGGTGGTGGCGCTTCTGTGTGTCGCACGTGCCGCGTAGTGAGCTGCGGCAAGGGCCGGTCGTTCATCAGATCCCCGTCCGAGTGGCAGCGCCGCCACGGCGAATGCCTGGTCTTGCTCGCCGTAGATGCGGCGAACCTCGAGGACACTGCGGACGGCTGCCTGCTCGACCTGGGCGCAAGCGTCTTCGAGTTCGCTGCGCGTGACTGCCGAGACAGTCACGTACCCCGTGAACCGATACTCGACGTGGCCCTGGACGAGCTCGCGCTCACGCCTCAGCAGGGATTGGTGCTCCTCGTGGTCGAGAGCGGAGTCGACCTGGCCGAATCGGTCGCGTTGCGCCTCGTCCGTCAGCTTCTGCACCTTGGCGCTCCGAACCTCGCGAAACGACTTGGACTGCGGGACTGGCTCAGCGGTTACCGAGATCGTGCGCCGGACACCTCCAAGGACCAGGAGCGGATAGAGCCAGGCCGCTTGGACTTGCATGCGCGGCCATGACGCCACCCAGTAGACGGCATGGAACCCGGAGTCAGTTCGGTAGTGGCTGAACTCCGCGCGGGCGGCCATCGGCCCGGCTGCGCGCAGGTGGACTCCTGTGCCCAACCCGTCGGCGCCTCGGCGGTCGATGTGATGGCTGGCCTGGGGGTCGTACTGCGTCCGGATGAGTCGACCTAGCTCGGCGGCACCGAGCCAGGCCTGAACCTCGACATCGCTGCGTTGCAGGCCCGACTCGACCCACGCGAGCTCCTGTGCCAGGACGCGTGCAGTGCCATCTGGCCCGCCACCGGAGGAGCGGATTGCTCGTCGAGCGCGACGCTCGTCGATCGTGACGGCGACGAACGTCTCGTGCTTGGTTGCGGCCGGCCCGGCGTTCGCGATGAGCTGCTCGTACGAGCGAGCGCTTGGTGCGTCGGGGTCGCCGTGCCGACTCCACCAGTCCGTGAGTCCCTTGCCCGTGTCGGGGATCGTGCGCTCCAGCCACTGGAACGAGGCAATCCGTGAACCCTCCTGGCCCAGTTGGGCGAGCAGAGAACCCCAGGCCTGCACCCGTCCTTCCTGAGTGCCCCGGTCCGCCAGAGGGAAGGCGGGCGCCGTGACCTGTAGGACCGCTGTCCATCGGGAGCCTTGCCGAATGATCGCGACCTCGCCTCGTCCGACGTCGAAGCATCGGACCAAGCACCGCGCAGCGATCCCGGGCAGACGCAGTTGCCGGAGGCCGCCCGTCGGCGCATGCAGGGCCCACGGGCCTCCCAGATATGTCGCCTGTCCCGTGATCCGCCCGTAGGCATGGTTCAGAACGGGGCGGAGCCAATCGACGAGGGGACGTTCCTGGACTGGCAGAAATGCGAGCATGGCAGAGATGACCAGGGCGCTCACACCCAGCGCCGTCCAGACAGAACCACCCCGCAGCAGTCCGGTCAGCATCGTCGCTGCGCCCATGGCCAGCAGCAGGATCTGCGACAGCCGCAGCCCCAGCAGAAGTGTTCGCCGATCGCGTGGGCCGAAGAGGTACGTCGGTTCACTGTCCGTCGTGCCGCTCACGATGGGCTCCTTCCTGGCTGCTGGGACCGTGGACGGTCGGAGGTGCCGCCGTGTTGTCCCCAGCGCCCGACGTGGCGATCGACTTGGCGACACGTGTCGGAACGGAAGCTGCCGAGCGGGCCAGCTTCGCGCCAGCGACCACGGCCACCCCCACTCCGCCGGCGACCGCTCCCCCTGCCGCGCCGGTCGATGAACCGGCAGCCGCGGGTGACGCACCCGCCGCGGTCGGGGTGGCGGCATGGCCGCCGAGTCCGGGCATCCGTGATCCTGCACCCGTGGCGGTAGACCTTCGTGCCGTGGACGCGTAGTCACGCGCCATCACATGGCGTTGAGCCGGCGATGACCCGGTGCTGCCGACAACCCTGCGCGCAGTCGGCATTGCCCCGGCGCGCATGGTGCCGACCATGTCGCTCGCCAGGTGTGAGTCGGCCGCGAAGTGGACGAGCTTAAGCGTGACCAACGGTGCGAAGCACGCCCCGCACAGCAGGACGATCACCCCGACGAAGTCGGAGAGCGTTTGGTCGCCACGGATCAGCATGCTCATCCCGATCGCGAAGATCATGTAGATGACAGTCTTGGCGAAGACCAGGGCGACGAGGACCTCCGTCGCCTTCCTCGACCAGGGCCGCGTCGGCGCCCACAGCCATCCCACGATCAGCAACGGCGCGAACGCAACGACGACGAGGATCGCCATCTTCCGTAGCAGGAGGACAATCCAGAGAACGACGCCTGCCACAAGTGCAACGCCCATGAGGATGAGCATCAGGGCGTTCGCGGCGATAGAGCCGCTCGCACCCATCGACTCGAACTTGGAGTTCAGGTCGGCCATCTGGACTCCGAAGTCGGCGCCCGTGACCGCGACGATCCCGTGTGCCAGCCAGTCGTCCAGCGCGATCAGGAATTGGGCGAAGACGACGTACACCGACCCGCCGATGACAGCCACGCCGGTCCCGACGACGGCGCGGCTCAGCGCTCGGACGTCTCGCCGCAGCGCCGACGAGATGAGGGCCGCGAGGAACACGACGCTCACCACCGGAACCGCCAGCGCGGCGAACCCGTAGTAGGTGTCGCGATAGGTGGGATCGGCGAGAGGGACCCTCGTCGACTCATCGACGATCTTCGTGATCTGCCCAAACAACGCGACCAGGCCGTTGCTCATGCTGCTGGTGATGGCGGAGAGACCGCTGTCGGCGAGCTGCTCGCCACCCTGGCAGACGAGGTCCCACCATGAGCAGCCTCTTGCGGTCGGCTGTTCTGGCAAGGGGACCGGCTCGAGCGCGAGGAGCATCGCGGTCAAACCCTCTGACCGAGCTCGTTGAAGAAGTTGATGAGAGCCGGTGCCGCGCCGACGAGCAGGGCCGTGACCCCTGCGATGAGCACGCCGGTCTTGCCGCGGCCTGCTGCGTGGTAGTTGCCGCTGTGCGACCCGAGGCCCCAGACCAGAGCGCTGATCAACAGCGCGAAGAGCGAGCCCCAGAGTGCCCAGCCGGCGAGACCGTCGGCGAGTTGTTGGATGACGTTATTGCCGGGGAGCTTCCCGGGGTCGGGGCGGATGTCGACAAGGGGGATCGGTGCCATGGCGGTTCTCCTCTGCGTGTGGAAGGTCCGTCGCAGATGGCCGACCATGGCTCGGGCGCTGAGCACCATGTGCTCTGCTGCAGCATCAACCCGAGTCATGCTTGGCTCCCGTTCGTGGACCTGGGACTGGTATCGACCATGCCGCCTCATCGGCTTTGTGCCGACCACCAATTCGGCGACTGTGGATAACCCGGCTCGGCGATCCCGGTGCAGCTCGGGCCGGCCCCGGCCTGGCATCCGCCTCCAGGCAACCCGGGTTCACGCGGCGCAGGAAGGTGCCGCGGGTTGCGGGGCACGCGACAACCTCGCGCTACGGGAGCGGCTCGCAGAGCCCGTCAGCGAAGGACAACAGGCAGCATGAGAAGGACGATGAGGGCCAGTGCCGAGACCATGGCGATCGTCAAGAGACTGCGGCGACGTCCGCGGTGCACGACGTACATCCGTACATCGTCAATGGTCGCGCGGCCGGCGGCGTACCCCTCGGCATAGGCGCTCTCCCTCGCAGCCGAGATGGCGCGCTGGTGTTCCTCGAGCCAGACGAACTCGCCTTGGATCTCGGTGAGGGGATCGTCCGCGTCAACGATCACGACCCGATCAGGTCGCCTCACTGCGTCACCTTGGTCCCGAGCCATGGGTCTTCGCCTCCTGCCCCCAGAGAACCACAGCAAGAAGGCATCGGGAAGTCGCCGCTGCGAAACGGTGAACGACCCGGAGGCACACACCTCTTGCAGATGCTCTGCCGCTGTGTCCCCTCCCAGCCCGAACTACCGCACGGTGGGACGTACAAGGCCGCCCCACCGCCCTCGTCGGGCGATGGGACGGCCACGGACCCGTCAGGCGCGCAGTGTCCTGTTGGGTGCCGACGAGCGACGGAAGCCCTGTTCATTCAGACGTCGTCTCAACACGGATGTCTGCCGCTCTGCAGCAGTCGACATGGGGTCAGGTTCCACACCGCCGACCGCCTCGACGCGCTTAGATGCGAAGCCGAGATCCATGGCGCTCTTCTGGGCGAGATCAGATGAGGCGCTCACGATCCGGGGTGACTCGGTCGGGCTGACGCGGCGCCACGCGACCTCAGTGGCGCTCTCGTCGAGAACGAGATAGCTACCGTTCGCGACCGCATGGACGACGGACCGACCCAGCGCCCGCCCGATCGCTGCCTGGTGGGGTTCGAGCGCCGCGATCTGGCCGGTGACTGCCAGCGGCTCGGTGCGCGCGAAGCGGCTGACGCCCAGCGCGATCTCGTTGAGCTGGGCGAGAGCAGCCATGCCTCCGGGCCGGTTGATGCTGCCCACGCGGGCGGTACTCGCCGCCAGCATTCGGTAGGCGTCGAACCGGCGACTCAGGGACTCCACGAGTGTCTCGTGGGTTGGGTTGACGAGGTCCCCACACCTCCGGGCGAAGACGGCCTGAGCCAGGGCGAACGAGCGGAGCTCGGCGGCGCTGAAGGGTCGCCGCTCGACGACCTCGACCAGCCGTTCTAATGCCGCTTCCAGGTCACGTGGACGGCTCACTGCGAGCGTGCGCGTCGACCGGGAACGGCGGTCGAGGTGGGCGACGGCGTCGTCGTTCTGCCCGCTCTCCGCGAGCGTCGCCACGTAGCGAGACATGAGCCTCAGCCGGTCATTGCGTTCCCAGAAGTCGACGCTGGAGGATGCCTCGCGGCTTGCGAGCGGAACCAGGTCACGGTCAAGGAGCGAGAGGGCCTCGGAGACGTCGGCAACGTCCGCGATCACCGACCAGGCCTGACTCGGGTTGCCCGTCCACTCGCTTCGATCGAGCAGGGTCTCAGCTGCAACCGTCCAATGCCTCGCTGCTTCCGCCCAGGCGCGCAGGTGTGGCGAGGTCGTCGTTCGACTGAGGGCATCCATCAGCGCTGAAGCCTCCGGCGTCAGCCGTGGGTAGCCGGCGAGCTCTCCCACCAGGACGATCGGTGCACTGATCACCACCCGACGTAGGTCGACCCGCTGTCGCGGGGGGTAGCTGCGGAGCAACGGGTCGGCACCGTGCACCGCCCTGTAGCTCAGCTGGTGTGCCGCGGCCACGACTGCGCCTCGGTAGGCGAGGAGCTCCGCCCTGTCACTGTCGCTGGTGGGCGCGCCGTTGCTCAGCAGCCAGCTCAGCGCCGAGTAGGTCCGATCCCGATGCTCGCCGTACGTCATGAGTCGGCCCTCGCTCGTGCCACGAAGTGAGCGGCGAACCCGACTGGCAAGCTCAGCACCCGGAACCGGGTCACGTCCTCGAGCACGACCTCGAGGTCGGCGGCGACGGTGCCGAGCGTGGACGCCGCGCAACGGATGCGCGTTGGCGGAGGAGGAGGCCCCCAGACATCGAGTCCCGCTCGCTCCAAGTGGTCCATCGCCAGGAGGACCGACATGTGGTCATCCGGTGTCAGCAGTCCGGGGGCTTGCTCGGCCAGGTCCGCGAGCAGGCCGCGGGCTTCCTGAAGCGGGTTCAGCGTTCTGTTGTCGGTAGGTGCTGTCATGGGCTCACGCTCGACCGCGGAGGTCTCGTCTGGTAGCCGTCTGCGGTTGTCGTCGCCCGGGCCACCCGCAGCAACCCATCACGACGCCTTCGGTCGGGGTACGTTCGCAGCATGAGTGATCGCGGCGAGACGGACGCCGAGTGGGTCACCGGCACAAGCAGGTCCCTCTACAGCAGTCGCTGGCTCGACCTGCAGCTGGTGCAGGTGACGCCGCCGGGCGGCGAGGCCTTCGAGCACCACGTTGTCCGGATGCAGCGCGTCGCAGTCTCCGTAGTGCTCGACGAGGTCGGCGAGCGAGTCCTCATGATCCGGCGACATCGGTTCATCGACGACAGCTGGGGGTGGGAGGTCCCGGTGGGCATCGTCGAGCCCGGCGAGCGGTCGATCGACACCGGGTTGCGCGAGGTCGAGGAGGAGACAGGGTGGCGACCTCGCGGTCTCGAGCTGTCGCTCTCGTTTCAGCCAGCGATCGGCATCGCCGACAGCCCGCACGACGTCCTGTCGGGACGAGGCGCTGACCTGATCGGTGCGCCGACCGACCGAACGGAGGCGGCCGAGGTCGACTGGATCCAGCTGTCGGCGCTGTTGCCGTTGATCAGCGACGGTCAGATCCGCGACGGCGCCACCCTGGTGGCGCTGCTTCACCTGCTGGTGTTACGACGCGACGCGTAACGCTTCCAGCCTGGCCAGGATCCGCCGAGAGCCGACGCGCCGAGCGAGCTCTGTCGCTCGCTGCGAGCGCTCCGCGGCCTCGTCCTTGCCTCCCCGCTGGAGCTGCGCAGCGGCTAGGTCAAGATTAAGAGATGCAGCCGCGCGGATGAAGCTGGGATGCATCTCCGACTCAGCCTCGAGCAGCACGGCTTCGGCAGCAGGGTCGCGCATCTGGACGAGGGTGTGGCCCCGCCACCGCGAGAGGTGCGCACGGTCAAGCACGACGTACGCCGGCGCGCTGTCGGTGGCGTCGACCAGCGACTCGGCCTTTGCCAGCATGCGCCGACTCGAGGCCGGGGCCTCCTCCGCCTGCAGTTCTGCGACTGCGGCGGCCATCCAACACCGGACCGGCTCACTTACGCGTCGCCGGGTCTCGGTCCAGATCGACTCAGCCAGCCTGGCCGCTACGTGCGCCCCCGCCAGCTCGTGGACGATGTGCGCCTGCTCGAGCCGCGCGAAGGCAAACATAGAGAAGTCGTTTGCGCGCAGCGCCGCCGCGCTCGCGAGCTCGAAGAACCGCCATGCCTGATCAAGACCTCCCACATCGAGGGCCTGCCATCCCGCCAGCGCACCCGCGTCGGCCAGCTGCTCGGCGAGAGCGCGGCGATTCACCTCGAACACGGCATGACCTAGATGCTGGTCGATGCTGGCGACGTGCCCGCGAACCACCTCGAGCAGCAGGCCGGCACCGAACTGGCGATCCTGGATCCGGATGGCATCGGTCTGAGACCTGAGTGCCTCGATCAGGCAGCCATCTGACTCCAGGGCCGACAGCAGGCGCATACGCAGGTCATCCGCCGCAGTCGGTTCGTCGTCCGACCGCTCCTCTAGCCCGAGCTCGCGGTCGTCCAGTCCGAATGCCTCGCGCAATAGCTGCCGATAGAACTCGTCCGGCGCGGCGTGGCCGTTCTCCCACCGCGAGATCCTCGATTTCATCGTCTGACGGTTTGGGATGGAAAGCGACCGACGAGCTGCCGCCTGCTCGAGCTCGAAGATCAATCGCGACTGCGACCAACCTCGCTCCGCTCTTGCCGTCCTAATTCGATTCATGTGGCTTCCCCGTTCCCGAGACATCCTGCAGACTGCCGCAGTGCGCCGACAGGATGGAAGGCATGCACCACGTCATCCCAACACTGGCCGAGGCGCAAGGTGTCACTGCGAATCTGTGGAGAACGGCCCACGTTTCGCCAAGGACCGCGCGGCGGCGGTCACATGGTCTCGCGGCCTTGTCTGTTGACTAACGAACGCTCGACGTAATCGCTCCCTTGACGCGTCGCGCGCACCCGCGCGACGACTCAGTCCCTCGGTTAGCTGTACTGCACGCGCACACTGTCTGCGGTATGAGCGGACAGTCGCAGCGTCGCACGCCATCTGCGGCCTTAGCGGAGCGCCGCCCGATCGGCTCGGGCGGCGCGTGAGGAATGGTCGGATGCGCGCTTCAGGCCTTGGTGGCTGCGATGCGCTGATCGGCGTACACGCGTGCGTCAATGGCGTCGAGGACGGCAAGCCGGGCGTTGTCGATCGACCACACGGCCCAACTCACCGCGTCTTCAGCCTCCATCTCGGCCCACTCGGCGTCGTGCTTGGCCATCTTGGCGTCCAACTGGTCAGACCGCTTGTCAACCTTGGACCTGACGTCGTCCATCTTGGCCGATGCGTCGGCCCGCATCTGGGCCCACTTGCTCTGGGCCTTGTCACCGGCCGCGGTGGCCTTGTCGTGGGCGTCCTTCCCGGCGAGGTCCAGTTGGACCTGAGCCTCGTCGATGCGCTGTCGGAGCTGGGCGCGCGACTCGGTCGCCGCGCTCTTCACCGACGCCAGCCCTTCGGCAGCCCTCTTCTCAAGCTCCTCGAACTGCGCGGAGTAATCCATCGATCCTCCTTCTGGAAGACGGGTTGGGGGGACCTTCCAGCAAACCCACTTGGGCTTGCCGCCACAACCCGGACCCGACGGTTTCCGGTTTCCGCGCTGGACCGCTCAAGGTTCATCCGAAGGATTTGTACGACCCGGAGGCGTCCGCGCTGCTCATGGAGCGTGTGCCGCTGCTTTGCGCGGCGCGCCCCAAAGTTCGTGCTTTGACTGCGGAGCCCGACCAGGGGCCCCGCCTCCGCGGGTTCTGTTGTCGTGAGTTGAATCGCCACCGGCGCGACGACGCGCCGGCTCCAAGGTCCACGCTCGTGCTCGATCGCTGGGGTTGTTTAGCCCGACGCCAGAACGAAGCCTGCTGCGATTAGCAGCGCGGCCGTGAGCCCGTGGATGCCAAGTGCGGTGGCGAGTCTCCCGCCGTTGGTGCGCACGATGATGGCGTCGCCGATCGGAGTGATGGCTGCGGCGATGAGCGCCCAGCCGAGCACCTCGCGGTCGCCGGCTGCCCAGGCCACAAGCACCACGACGCCGGAGGCAACATCGCGGACGCCCTTGATCGAGGTGAGCGCGCGGAAGTTGTCAGCCGCGACGCCGAAGTCGAGGGTCGCACGCTCAGGCGTCAAGAGGAAGCGGATGCCGAGGACCATGATGGCGACACAGCCGATGACTGCGACGAACAGTGCTGCGATTTCCATGGGAGCACCTTTCGATGATCGAAAGTTAGCATTGTTATCTAACAATGCTAACCTAGGCTCATGGCACCCCGCCCAGCCCCAGACCTCAACGCCAGACGCGAGCAGGTCATCCGCACCGCCCGAGACATCGCCGAAGCCGATGGCTGGGCCGCTGTCACGATGCGCCGCCTCGCCGGAGAGCTCGGCGTCACCCAACCCGTGCTCTACTCGGCCTTCGCCAGTCGACAGACAATTGTCGACGCGGTAGCAATCAACGGCTTCGCGGACATGGCCGCGGCTCTTGCGAAGGTGGACGCTTCGCCCATGCCGCGGATGCGCGCCTACCTCGAGTTCGCGGCCGCAAACCCCGGAGTGTACGAGGCGATGTTCTCGCTACCCACAGGACTGCACTTCGCGGCCGAAGACACACCAGACGCACTCCACGATGCGTTCTCGCGTCTTCGCGAAGCATTTCCCGACGCCGACGGCACCCGAGCTGAGGTCGCCTGGTCGGCGATGCACGGCCTGGCCACCCTCCAAGCCGGCGGACGCCTCCGCCCTGCCCAGGCGCAAGCTCGGCTGGACCTCGTCCACCGCATGCTTACTCGCAAGGAGACCAACTGATGCCCATGCTCATCGAGAGCCTCGCCGGTCTCGCGATCCTCGCCAACGCTGTCGTATACGGCACCGACGTCTTTGGTGCGATCGTCCTGCGCCCAGCCATCGCCGCAGTCGATGACCGCACCCTGACCCAGTCACTCGGCCACATCCACCGCGTCGCCGACCGCCGCTTTCCCGTGATCGGCGCCAGCGGCCTGATCGCAGCAATCGCGAGGACAGGTCTCGCCGCGGCCCACCGCGCGTTGAGCGCCACGGTTCGGGACAACGACGTGGTTCTGCGGCCGACACCAGGCCACCGGGCCATCCTGCTCGACTACTCAGCGGTCCCCTCGTCCGCAATGCCCAGATTCCAGTCCAGCGCGTCCAGCACTCCCTGACGAACCTCCCGCCCGAGGCATGAGCATGCGGCGCTCTGGCAGTGGGTCGCGGGCTCCGGGCGTTCCTCGAGCCGGATGTCGGGGACTGAGGCCGTCCTGGCAGGATCCTCTCCCGTGACTGAGCCTGAGGACTGGAAGCGTGACCGCGTTGGCTCCGCGCTGCGTGGCGGGAACCCCACCGTGCTGGCTCGGCTCGACGCCGGGTTCGCGGTGATCGGCGACGTGCAGTTCCTGCCGGGCTACTGCGTCTTCATCAGCGACGCCCCCGGAGCGGACCGGCTCACCGACCTTCCCCGGGACCGGCGCCTCGCGTTCCTGGCCGGCGCGGAGCGGCTCGCCGAGGCGGTGGAGAACGTCTGCGGGCGGCGCGACGCGGACTTCCGGCGCATCAACCTGGAGATCCAGGGCAACCACGACGCGTTCCTGCACGCCCACGTCTGGCCGCGTTACTCCTGGGAGGGCGAGTTCGCGCACGGGCCGGTCGGGCAGTACGACGCCGGCCGCTGGTCCGACCCGGCCACCAGTTTGGGGGCCGAGCACGACGACCTCCGGGAGGAGCTTGTCACGGAGCTCGCCCGCCTCGGTTGATCCATGTCATGCCTGACCGATTGAGTGCCGACCCAAGACTCGACTTTGCCGGCGCCGTCGAGCGGTGGGACCCGGACGGGAAGCCCTCGAACGCACTCCGTGAACCCATGATGGGTAGGACTCGCACGTAGCGGTGCGTGCCCCCTGGTGATCGTCCTCAACGCTCACGCGCCTCCGAGTCAAGCCCGCACGACCCCGGAACCAGCACCGCTCGTCCTCGGCTCTGAACGAGTGGTCGCTGTGGACACAGTCCAGCACACGGGTCTGGAGATTCCGGTCGGACACGTCAACGCGGAAGCGGAGTGGCTCCGTCTTCCGGGTGAGACTGTCGAGTCGCACCCAGGAGGACACACATGCGCAGGAACGAGGCGGAGTTCGCCGCCTTCGTCGCGGCTCGCCGCCCGCACCTGAGACGGGTCGCCTACGCCCTCTGCGGCGACTGGCACCAGGCCGAGGACCTCGTCCAGACAGCGCTGGCCAAGCTCTACGTCGCGTGGCCGCGAATCCACAAGGCCGGGGCCGAGGAGGCCTACGCGCGTCAGGTGATCGTCCGCGCCAACATCGACGAGTCCCGCCGTCCGTGGCGACGCGAGCGGGCTTGCGCCGAGCAGCACGACCGGCCGGTCGCAGCCGATATCTCGGTCGAGGACCGCAGCGAGCTGGTCGCCGCGCTGCAGCAGCTGACCCCGATGCAGCGAAGAGCGGTCGTGCTGCGGCACTGGCTGGACCTGTCGGTCGAGCAGACCGCGGCCGAGCTCGGCGTCTCAACCGGCACCGTCAAGGCCCACACGTCCCGCGGTCTGGCCAACCTGCACTCGGCGCTGAACGTCGACGCGTCCGCCCTGAGGAGAACCCGATGACCGAGCTGGACCCGACCGACTTCTCCGAGCTGCTGAACCGCTCGTTCGGTGCGGAGCCGCCGCCTGCAGACCCGGCCGCCGACCTGCGGCGCGGGCGCCGCCGGCTGCTCCGCCACCGGACCAGCACCTCGCTGACGGCCGTGGCAGCGATCGCGGTCATCGCCGGCGGCACCACCATGCTGCCCACCCTGGGTGTGAACCGGACCGTGGGCCCGGCCGCGGACGGCGAGAGCGTGACGCGCCCCGTCTCCGCCGAGGAAACCGTCGCGACGTGCCTGCGCAAGGAGAACGTGCTGCACGTCGAGGGCGACGACTACATGACCGAGGCGGCCTCACTGCGGCTGATGGGCCGCGAGCCGCGGCTGATGAGCTCGTCGTCCGACGCCGACCGGACCGTAGCGACGCTGCTCTCCGCGGACGGCAAGTACTGGGGCTCGTGCCAGTTCAGGAACCAGCCGCACGCCAACGTCAAGAACATGATGAACGTCTTCTCGACCAAAGTCGCATTCCCGACAGCGACGGTGGCCGGGGTCGAGGCGTACCAACCGGACAGCGCGTCCGACCCCCGGCTGGTCGCCACCGCGGACCCCCCGGTGCCCCAGCTCGAGGTCGACTGCCCCGCCAGCGAGCCCGAGGAGACGCCTGCGCGGTACGCCGAGCACGCCGCGTGCCCGGAGTTCACGATGTACTGGAACGACCGACGTCCGGCCAACGTGGCCGCCGTCCGGATCATCGCTCCGGACGGCGTGTCGTCCTGGGCCGACGTAACGCACGGCTATCTGTCGTGGACCTACCGAAGCAAGATGACGCCCGAAGTCGCGGCCGACCTCGCACACGGTGAGGTTCCGGGCGCGCAGCGGGTCGTCTTCTACGACCGGCTTGGCAAGGTACTGGTCGACGACCGCTACCCCGGTCAACTGCCCCAGGACGGCGACCTCTCGATCGCGAACTTTCCGTCGCTCGCCTGGTGGCTGAAGGACTAGCGCGGCCGCTCCGGTTCTCCAGACATCGGCGTGAGAGTGAAAGCCTGCGCTCGATGCGGCGGCAGGACGCAGGCGCAGCGAGGCCCGCGATCCTGCTTCGAACGGCATTGGCGTACCCACCTGGCGATGGCTGTGGGGTGGGCAGATGGGGACGCGTTTGAGCAACACCCCGTTGCGGCGGGGGCGTAACGAAACCAGCACGATAAATCGGTCCGCCTTGCCCGCTGGATCATCCCCCGACCGGCGGGCAAGGCCTCGGGCGATGCGGTCTCGACACGCGGCCCCCCCTGGGATGGAACGAGTGCCCCGTCCCTAGGCGGTACCGGCTGTCGATCAACACGCCCGCCCTACGCCCCGGTCCTAGTAGCGGTCGGGTCCAGTCGTCGAGTTGGCCGGGAAGTCGGCGGTCGTGCTGGTTGTGGCCGTGCAGTCCCACGCGGCGTGGCTGCCGGTGACCGATTCATCAGCCTCACGCACGGTTGCCTCGGCCCGTGCGCGTCCCGTATTCCCCGCTTGTCGCCGGGTACGTCTTCTGCGGCAGCTTCGGCTGCATCCGTTTTGGGCGTCGTTGCTATGCCAGGATCGGTCAGCGGACACGCAAGCCAGCATCGGGCCACGAGGTTTCGCTTGTGAGCGCGCCAGCGGACGGGGGACGTCAGTCGTTCGCGCAGCGGAACCCGATGTTGCCGGCTGAGGATTCGGGCGTGTTCTGCGAGCGCGCGGCGACCCGGTAGCGGTTGCAGTAGGAGTGGTGGCACAGGTAGGAGCCGCCGCGCATCACCTTGGCCTCGCCGTGCTCGGGGCCGGTGGGTGCCTCGCGGGGCGAGGTGGCGTAGTAGTCGGCGGAGAACCAGTCCCGGCACCACTCCCAGACGTTGCCCGCCATGTTCCACAGTCCGTGGCCGTTGGGCCGGTACCGCTTGACCGGGGCGGTGCCGAGGAAGCCGTCGTCCTCGGTGTTGCGGTGGGGGAAGTCGCCCTGCCAGATGTTGCACATCCAGCGCCCACCGGTGGCCAGGTCGTCGCCCCAGGCGTAGCGCGCCCCCTGGAGGCCGCCCCGGGCGCCGAACTCCCACTCCGCCTCGGTCGGCAGTCGCTTGCCGGCCCACGTGCAGTAGGCCTGGGCGTCGTGCCAGGACACGTGCACCACGGGGTGGTTCTGCTTGCCCCCGATCGTCGAGTCGGCACCGCCGGGACGACGCCAGTCAGCATGGCGGACGTCCAGCCACCACGGGGTTGCGGCCACCCGGCCGAGGACGTCGGCGGCGGGCGCCTCGAGCAGCAGGTGGAAGACCGCCGAGGAGCCGTACCGCTCGGCATCGGTGACGTAGCCGGTGGCCTTCACGAAGGTCGCGAACTGGGCGTTGGTGACCGCGATGGCGTCGAGGTGGTACGGCGGCAGCCGGACCTCGTGGACGGGGAGCTCACCGTCGCCTGGATAGCCCTCGCCGAACGCGTCGCCCATCGCGAAGCTGCCGCCGGGCAGTCGCACTTGCCCGCGCAGCGACCGCGGGCCCGCGACGGCAAGGCGGGGCCGGTCGCCGGCGGCGGTGCTCACCGCCTGCGCGGGCGCACAGCACGCCGAGGCACCCTCGCCCACCGGGTCGGTCCGGTCCGGAGAGGCGGCGGTGCGAGCTGCCCCAGGACGTGGCTGGGTCTCGGCGGTCACCTGTCTCCTAGAGCGTCAACGAGTGGGTGCGGCCGCTGCGGGCCGGGCGCCTCAAGCGCTCTTGAGGTCCTGGAGCAGCGCAGCGAGCTCGGTTCGCCGTCCGGCGTAGGCAGCGTCGTCGTGGCGGCTGTCCAGCTGGTACGGATCGCTGGCCAGGTCGTACAGCTCGACGTCGCGGCCACCGTCCGCGTAGTCGTACTCGGCGTAGAGGTACCGCCGTGTTCGCACGGCGGCGCCGCGCGGGTGGATCGAGGTGTTGGAGTGCCCCACGCGTTCGACCTCGAGCAGGATCGGACGGCCCTGCGCGACCCGCGGGTCGCGGGCCAGCTGCTGCAGCGGTCGCCCGTCCATGTCGAGCCCTGCCGTGGCCCCGGCCGCCTGCACGATCGTGGGAGCGAGGTCGATGTTGGCGACCTGCTGGCCGCGGGTGACGCCCGCCGGGACGCCCGGCCCCCGCACTATCAGTGGGACCCGCACCGACGGCTCGTAAAACTGGCTCATCCAGGCGGCGAGCCGGTGCTCGCCGTTGAGGAAGCCGTTGTCGCAGGTGAAGATCACCAGGGTGTTGTCGCTCTGCCCGGTCTCGTCCAGCGCGCGGAGTACGTTGCCGACGGCCTCGTCCACCGACAGCAGCGCCTCCAACTGCTGCTGGTAGCGCTCCCGAACGTTGGCCTGCCGCTCCGGTGGGAGCAGCGGCACGTCCTGCTTGAAACGGGGCTTGTCGGAGAAGTCCGGCTCATTGAACGACGGGTCGTCCGGCAGCGGCTCGGAGGCGAACGCATCCCGGTGCCGGGGTGCCACCGTCGGCGTCACCCCCGGCCCGCTGGTGCCCGGGTCGTCGGGCTCGCGGTAGGCACCCGCCCCCTGCTCGGCATGCGTGGCGGTGAAGCAGATCCAAGTGAAGAACGGCTTGCCCGTCGCCGCGGCCCGACGGACGATGTCGGCGCCCTTCTCGGCGTACACGTCGGTCTGGTAGCGACCCTGGTAGTTCACCAGCGCGCCGTTCTCGTTCAGGGTCGTGTTGAAGTAGTTGTAGGTGTTGACCGAGGCGTTCCAGTCCGACCAGCCGGGCGGGATCTGCGACGGGTCGGCCCTGCCGACCTCCTCGTAGTGGTTGACGTACTTGCCGAGATGGGCGGTGTGGTATCCGGCCCGCTGCAGCCACACCGGGAGGGTGTTGGTGTGGTCCAGCTGGCCGTAGTTGTCCTCGTAGACGCCCTCGACGCCATGGTTGTGTGCGTACTGCCCGGTCAGCAGCGTGGCCCGCGACGGCGCACACCAGGGCGTGGTGCAGAAGCTGTTCGCGAAGGTGGTGCCGCGGTCCGCCAGCTCGCGTTGCACCGTCTGCATCACGCGCACCGACTCGGCGTTGTGATTGTCGGTCAGGAAAACCACGATGTTCGGCCGCGATGCTGCGGCGGCAGCCGCCTCCATCATCGGCCTCGTCGCGGCTAGCGCCCCGACCCCGGCTATCCCACCGGCCAGCACCGTCCGCCTGCTGACCTGGCTCACTCGCCGATCGCTCATGCCAACCTCCTCCGTAGGGCAGCAAGACACTAAGAGTGACCATCTGGGTAAGTCAACAATCTCGATACTATTAGAGCCACTTGCCGTACCGACGATTCAGCCCTTCCGCGCACGAGACGGTCGTTGAGATCGACAGCAACCGGTCAGGGGCAGGGCGCCGGCTTAATTGATGCAACGAGTGAGCTTCCTCAGCAACCGCCCAACCGGTGACCGCCCGGAGAGCGGCATGAGAGTGAAAACCTGCGTGTCCCGACGCGGCGGATGAACGCAGGCCGTCACTCAATGTCATGCGCCCAAAGGGGACCACCTCATTGCCGCATTGGTCGGCGCACCGAAGCTATGCGCGACTGGCTACGGACGCGCGGGGGCGCGGTGTGGAACCAGGCCTGCGATTGAGTCCGGGGCCGTTCAGATACGGACGGGCGTGGGTGGCTTGGCGTATTGCTTCCAGCCTCCGGCCACGGGCGTTGGCATGTTGATGGGGTTCAGGACGAGGCTTTCGTAGTCGGTGAGTTCTTCGGATGCTTCGACGTCCACATACTTGCGCAGCGTCGGGGCCATGGCGAGTCCCAGTGAGCAGCCCCACAGGTGCGCTTTCCCGTTCGCGGAGAACACCGCTGAGGGTGCGGCGGAGAGGGCCGCGTCGAGGTCGGCGGTAGTGATGACGACTTCGCCGGCTGGTTCGTTCGCGTCGCCCTTCTTGTTCTCCCAGCCGTACTGGAGGAACCAGCTGTCGTCGTTGGAGTGTCCGAAGTAGTCGAGCCGCTTGACCTTGACTTGGGCGCGGTCTATCTGGGGCATCTGCCATTGCGAGGGGGCCTTGCGAGAGGGCATGCGGGTGTACCAGTCGTACCAAGTGCCGGTGCGGTCGGTGGCGGTCGGTCCTCCCCCGCCCATGTCTTCCTCGTCGTGCTTGTCGAGCAGGTGCCGCCAGTGTTCACCGGTGAACTGGCCGAGGGTCAGGTAGGACAGGATCTGGCCAGGGTCGGTGACCATGAGCAGCTTGACGAGGACGTTGGGAACCTTTGCGGGTCCGCCGAGGGTCTTGCCGTGCACGATGAGGCGGGGCAGGTCGTGGAGGCGGGTGAGCCACATGTCTGGGTCGTGCGGGCGTGCCTCGTAGGTTTGCCCGGGGCGAAGCGCTTCCGTCGTGGTGCGCATGAGAATCTCGTGGTCGATGCGTTCCTCATTGACCGCTTGGCTGACGAAGGCCGTGGACGGCCGTTTGGGTGCGCTGGCAGGTGTTGGACGTGCGATGACCGGGATGTTGCCTTGTTCGGTGCGCCGCACCATCGGGTCGTAGGGGTCCTTGTTTGCCACCCACGGGGAGCCGAGCCACTTCATCGTGTTCCATGGGGACGCAGCCCAGTCTCGTTCCGAGCGCGCCGCGTAGGGCGGGTAGTAGACGAGGATGGTGAGGATGTCGCCGTCGGCGAGCCTGGCGATCTTGTTGCTGTACAGGCGCGGGATCGATTCGATGAAGTTCGCCCAGTACAGGTCGTGGGTGATGTTGCCCTGGTTGGGGTTGCAGAAGGCCGCGACTCCGGCGATGTTGGTTGGGGCCGTGTTCAGCGTGAAGGTGAATGACCCGCTGCCCGCCGGTGTTTCGATGTCTTTGCCGAATCCGTTGTAGAAGTTGCTGGGACCGCCGGCGACGATGATGTGTTCCACCGGCTTCCGGCCGCCTCCTCCGCTGGCGAGGATGATGTCGGCGTCGCCGAAGGCCGGACCGGCGGCCTCGTCGAGTGGCTCGCCGTCACCGAACGCGACACGAACCTCACCTTCAGCAGTGCTGGCTTCGATGGTGCTGCCCGGTTGCATGCGGGCGGCGTGGATCGCGTCGACGATGGCTTCTTCTTGGTGCGGTCGTGTCGGCCGGGGCGTGGTGTGCATCTCTTCGAGGACGTGCTGGGCTTGCTCGGTGGCCTGCTCGGGTGTGACGAGCTGCTTCTGCTTGGCCCGGTCGATGGACGCGAGCTTCTGGTCTGCGGTCTTGGTGGCGTGTTCTTGTGCGGCCAGTTCTGCGAGCTTGAGCTCTGCTGCCTTGTTCCCGAACGTGGTCGCCAGGGACGCCGCAGTTTCGAGGCCCGCGCGTGCGTTTGCCTGGGTACCGGCGAGACCGGCCATGTCACGGAACGCGTTGGCGTTGGTGAGCGCCCCGAGCACCTCGGACAGGCCGGCTGGGGCGGGAGCCTCGGGGGCGTTCTGCAGGTTGATGAGGGTCGCCGGGAACGCGGTTGGCGTGGTTCCTTGGGGTTCGGCACGCCGCGACGTGAGCAATTCAGGTGGGAGGTCGGCAAGGGCGGGGTCGGGGTCCGCGAGGACCCAGTCGGTCGACCCGTAGTGCTCCTCGAGCGCCTCACACTCGTCCATGACGGTTTGCGCGTAGAGGCCGTCGGTGGGCAGGGAAAGGTAAAGGGGTTCGCTGACGGCTTGTTGCTGTGCGTAGTAGTTGTGCAGGTTGGCGGGGGTGTCGACACCGGGCATGCCAAGGAACGACCCGGCGGAAACTCGATACACCAGGGCGTTTCCCATGATTGCGATTGGCTCGCGTTCGACAACGGATGCCAGGCTTACGCCGTTGGTGCCAGGCACGTAGTAGCCGTCGAGCATCATGTAGAGCAGGTCGCGGTCCATCGTCCACCAGATGAGCTTGTGGTAGTACTCGCGGTGCTCGTTAAGGTGCTGGACGAGTTCTTGCACGGAGCGTGTGATCTGGGCCCGCAGGTCGACACGTTCCCAGGCTGTCGGCGGGGCGCTGACCGTCGCGCCACTCGCGTCGACGGCGCCGGTGAGGGGCTGGATAAGGTCCAGGGCGCCTTGTTGAACGGCGACGGTGCGCTCGAAGGTGTCGGTCTGGTAGGTGAAGGAGATACGGACAAGGTTGGCGACGGAGCCGGGCGTGAGGCCTTGGGTGGCGTCGACGCGCAAGGTGGCGAGGCTTTCACGCGTCAGCGTTGTGCCGGGAGGGATGGGTGCGGAGAAGTCGATGCGAACGGTGCGGTTGAACGAGTAGCGGCTAGCCAGCGTGAAGTCCGCGAACAGCGGCTGGTTGCCGACTTTGAGGGTGAGAGTATTCGCCCAGTTGGCCGCAATTCCGGGGGCGTGTTCGGTCTGGAACAGGCGGTCCCGGACGGCCCGCGCCTGTTCGAGCAGCCGCGCGTGAATGGCGATGGCGGGCAGCGGCAGGAAGACGCGGAGGACTGCCCAGGCTTCATCGTCGAATTTGTCGTCTTCCTTGTCCTTGGGGCGTTCGACGGCGAGGTCGACGTACAGCGACCCGTGGACGTGCCGGACGGGCTGGTCGGAGCGGCGCCCGGCCACGATGCTGGAGTAGGCGAAGCCAGTGAAGACGTCACCTAGGTTGTCGAGGGCCGGCTGGAGCCGGCGGTCCTGAAGCCCGGTAGCGAGTGTGTCGCGCCAGCGGTAGGCGCGCGGGATGGTGAACGGTTTGACGGCCAGCGGGACAAACACGCACTCCCTGACCGCCGCGAACTCGGTGGTGACCTTCAGGTGCCGGAGGATTTGGTGGTAGATGACAGTGAGCGAGTGCGCGTAGTTCGGGTTGCGCACGACTTCGGTCGTGCCGGTTACCGTCTCTTCCTGTGCGACTTCGTTGACGACGGTGCTCTCCTGGCGTCGCAGGGAGTCTCCGAAGCGCCGGATGCTGTCGCGGAGTCGTTGCTCTTCGCTGGCAGACGTGCGCCTGCCGCCCTGCTGCTCAGATGAGCTGCTCGCGTTGCTGTGGGCGGCGCCTCCGCCGATGACGAAACCGGGGAGTGCAAACCCGGCGCCACCAGCGGCGGCCGTGACGTCGGAATGGCTCTCTCCGCGCGCCCACTCGGAGAGGCTGCCGCGGACCGCGTTCTCGTAGTCTCTTTCTCGACTCGTGGCGTCAGAGACCCGTTCGGTGACCTCGGTGACCTCGGTGCGGCGGCTGCGTTCGAGTCGTTCCCATTCGATCTTCTGGATGCGCTTGACCTGTCGGGGTGTGAGCGTGAGGGTCTTGGCGACATTCCCGAGGGAGTAGCCGTTGGACCGCCATCGCACGCGGAACTCGATGATGTGCCCGCGCGCCACGGTGACGGCTTGGTAGCGGGCCGCGTCCCCCTCCCAGTCGAGTGGGTGGTCGCCGTCCAGCGCGGATCGTCCTCGGCTGAACTTGGAGAGGAAGTCGAGGTACGGCTTGGGCAGCGAGTGAATGCCGAACTCGGGGGTGAGGGTTGATAGGAGGCTGGGCTCCGGTAGCGCGCTCAGGCGGCTGCGCGCCGAGGTTGCCACTCGTGCGATGCGGCTGACGATGCCGCGCGGGCCGCGTGGGTTACGGGGCCGCGGCGGCACTGCAACTGGATGGATGACGTCAACGACGGGCAGGGCACCCGTTCGGACCGTGCCCTCGGCGCCAATGGCCGGTTGTTCGGTGCGAAGGATGGTAAAGAACGCTCGCTCGCTGAGAATGCGTTCCGGGTTGGAGAACGGTCGGCAGTACTCACCGGGGTCTTCGGTGAAGACCTGTGGGTTGTCGGCGAGTTCGGCGTCGTCGGTGGCGGTCGGTGTGCGCCCTGGAGCAGTAACTGTGTCTGTGCCGCTGGTTGTGGCTGGTTCAGGGAAGACAGGCAGCGTGACGATGAGCGGCGTGCGGAGTGGCTTGGAGAGATCATCGGTCACGAAACCGATGGCGCCGCGTGTTCCGATGAGCCACCACAGCCAGCCGGAGGTCGTCTCGGACATGAAGCGGTGGCGGAACCGGCCATCGACACCCACAGTGGCGCCCTCCCATGCGGCGGCAGCGGGCGCCTGCGTCTGGTCGGTGTTGACCCACACGATCGTGGTGGTGCGGGCGGTGTTCGACTGGAACAGCTTGTCCAAGCCAAGCGCGCTCCAGGTGGCGGCATCCTTCACCGGCGCAAGCACCAAGGTCGCGAGTGAGAACGGGTAGGCGAGGTCACTCGTCGCGGCGAACACACCAACTCGTTCCATCGTGTCCGGCCCGGCGGCCGGCTGGGGAAGGCTGGAAGTGGCAGCAGCGAGGTCATTCGCGTCCAGGTCAACCAGGATAGAGCCGTCGGCCGTGGGCGTTCCCACGGGCTTAGATGCTGCAACACGTCCAGTTCGGTCCAACACATTGAGGGCTGCGGCGGACCCCGGGGCCGCGTCCTCGACAATGATCGATCCGCGACCATTGGCATCGAGCTCACCTCGAACGGTGCTGGAAATCGTCGACGTTTCGGCACCGCCAGTCCGGGTCACAGCACGGACCTGATCTTCGCCGCCGTTACCCCCGCCTGCTGCTTCGATGTGGGCGACGTAATTCAGTTCGATGGCGACGCCAACAGCCTGCGCTGCCTGGACCCCCTGCTTCAGCCGAACATCAACGGTCAAACGCACTCGTGGCTGCGCCATGGCTCCCCCGTCCGATGAAGTACAGCGGCTTCTACGTTCAGGTTCGCGGCGGCAAGACACGCACGCAATGACCCGAGTGGGCCAGTCGCAGGCCTTGCGATTGGCGATCTGGGCCCGAAAGTCGTCATGGCTGACGACACAAACTCGGATCGCCGTGCCTTCGGGTGTTCCGCGCCAAGCGGCAGCATCACTTTGGCCTGTGCACTCGAACATCAGCCCCTGGCCACTTCAGGGTGGCGACGGAACAGCTGCCGAGGCACCATCAACGTCTATGCGAGCTAGACCGGCTTTTCCGTGCAGGAGTGCCAATGACGACTTCTCAGTTCGACGACGACAGCCCAGACCGGGAGGTGCTGGCCTCGTTCGTCTATAGGGTGTGTGACGACCTCAACACCGTGACCTGGATGCGGGGTCCTCTGTTTGCGCCGGATCGGTCCGATCGAGACCAAGTGATTCCTGCGATGGGTGAGGCATGGGAGGAGGTTCGGACACTCGTTCCGGATCTCATCGAAGCCGTGAGGTCTCCCCGACCCGGCGATGGCCGGCTTCCGGACGCCGGACTCGTGGGCGGGCAACTCCGCTTCAGTGTCGCAGCCTGGCGGGAGTCACGAACAGGGCTTCTGCTGGCGTTTGAGGAGGGCTACGACGTCGGCGCCTTGACTGCCTCTCCGATGCCCAACCCGCTCCCGGGGGTGGCGCATGCCGTCGTGCTGGATCCGGCGCTGCCGCCTCGGCGGCCGCGTTGGATGAAGTGGGCCCTCAAGAGGCTCAGCCAAACACTCGGACACGCAGACACTCTGCTTGAGAGCCTCGCCTCAGTCATCAACCTCGCAGAGCCCGTCAAGGAATATAGAAGGCCGTGGAAAAGCTCGCCAACGATCGAGCTGACACACTCACTGGGCCGACTCCGCCCCGTCCGTAGTCATTACCTTGGGACGTCCTCGCTCGCGGCGGATTGACGCAGCCGCACGGATCGCGAATGCGCGGGAACCCCAGGCGCTGCTGACTCTCGGTCGGCTCTCGGAGGGCACGGAACATGTGCCCTGGTTCAGCTCCTGCCTAGAAGCGACTGAGGATGTCTTCCTTCGCGGTGTTCTTCGCGATGCCGATGAGCATCAGGAGTGTCTGTTGCAGCCAGCCCATGGTGACGTAGACGGAGATTGCTGCGACCACGCCGTAGACGCTGATGATTAGGGAGATCGCGTCTCCGAAGGGGTTCTGGCCCGCCAGGCTGAGTGCTGTCGCGCCGAGGACGCCGACCGCGATGACGGCTAGTGCGATCCACTTCAGCAGTCCGATCACGTAGACGAGTCGGGTCGCCGCTCCGGTACTGACGGCTCCGCCGGACTTTGTCATGTGCCCTCCCCCGGGGGTTCTCTCACGAAAAGTGGACGGCCGCTGGCGTCTCGGGTCACCAGCGGCCGTCCGGGATCAATTGAACCCGACGGTGCGCTTACGCGTCCGTGGATTCGTGCACGTTCTCGCTCAGCACGTGCCCCAGATGCCGCGGTGGGCGCCCTTGGCCATGGTGGCGGCCTTCTTGTAGCCGCTGGTCCGCTTGAAGGGGTTGTTGTTGTAGACGTAGACCGTGGCGTGGCCGAAGTAGACCTGCTGACGGTTCACGTCCTTCCCGGTCGACTTCTTGTGCACGTAGCGCAGCAGACGCCCGTACCGGTCCTTGAGGTCCTGCGTCGGGTCGGAGTACATGACGACCTTGGTGCCGATGGGCAGGATCCTCTTCAGACTCGCCGACGCCTCGGGGCCGCCGCACTCGGTGCCGCCGTAGACCTCGGGGGTGTCGATGCCGATCAGTCGGACGTCGGGCGTGCCGCCGGTCGCGAGGCGGACCTTGATGGTGTCGCCGTCGGTCACCTTGATCACGATGGCCGACTGGGTCAGGGTCGAGCCGCCGCCGCTCCCGGACTTCGGGTCGGTGCTGGGCTGGCCTCCGCCGCCGGTCGACCTCTTGTACAGGCAGGGGCATGGGTTGGACTCGCAGGCGATCCCGTCGCCCTCGGCGTCGAGGCCGTGCGGGTCGCTGCTGGGGCCGCCGTTGTTCAGAAAGAAGATCTGGGCGGCGCGCTGGGTAGCGAAGTCGCCGCAGTCCCGGTCGTAGGCCTGGGCCGGCGCCATCGTCAGGACGCTGAGGATGCCCGCGAACAGGGCAAGGATGGGCATGGCAAAGAGGGCGCGCGAGCGCGTCATGGTTCCCCCGAAGTGCAGAGTGGTTGTCAGGTCGACGAGACCATAGGCAGCTTTGACCGCCGCCTTAGCGATCGACGCGGGGATACGCCGAGCTCTGAACAGACGGTCGATCTTGATAGTCAGTTAGAACCATCTCGGTCGGCGGCTCCACGCGAAGCGACCCGTCACCGACCGCGACGCCGGCCATGGCCGGTGGTCGTCCCAGACGTGTCACGGTCCTGTGCGGCGGTTGGCTGGCGGTACCAGGGTCAGAGCTTCTCGCAAGCGATGCCGTCGTTGTCGCGGTCAAGGTCGTACTGACCCTGGCCCATAGCCGCGCCAGGCGTACGTGGACCATCGTTCAGGAGGTAGACCCTGGTATTGCGCGTGAAGTTGGTGACGCGCTCTGACGACGTCTTATCGACTGCGCCACGCCGACCAACGCCATGCTTGAAGTCCCTGTTGAGGGACTTGCACGACGGGTACGTACGGTCCTGGCCCTGGTGGTCCGCCTCGGCCGGTCCGCTGATGGAGAGTGTGGTCGTGGCGGTGATGGCGAGAACGGCGGCGCTCAACTTGGTCTTGGTGTTCATGGCTCCCCCCGATGGGTCTATTGACTGCCAATGCACGATCTACTCACGTTAGGCAGACGGTCGCGGCTCTGTCCTGGTTTCTGGGAACGGGTGCAGCGTTCTCGTAAGTCTCGAAATGGTGGTGACGTCGCCAACTGAAGAAGCAAATCCCACAAGGGATGAGACTGCGCTGCACCGGCCGGTCGGCACCCGTAGTTCAGCGGCTGATCCTTGCTCCGGCTCGCGGCGGTTACACGCACTGACTGAGGGGCAGCGTCCGCGGCTCTCTGCCAAGGATTCAGGACCATGCCTGGTCGAGCCGTGACTCCGCATCCAAGGACTGGCCGACGCCGATTCAGGTGTCTGCGGGGGTGGGTCGCGTTTCGAGTTGCCCGACTGCGGGCGCCGGGTCGGGTAACCAGCGTCGGTTCAGCCAGTCATGCCATTCGGCTGGGTTGATCGAGGGGTGCGCGATTGCATAGCCCTGGGCCTGGTCCACCCCGAGGGTGCTGAGGAGGTCGAGCTGAGCGGCTGTCTCGGTGCCTTCGCCGAGGACGACGGACCCGGTTTCGAGTGCGACGAGGACCAGCGCCGTGACCAGGGCTCTGCGCGCCCGATCGGACTCGAGGTCCACGATGAGATCTCGGTCGAGCTTGATGATGTCGGGACGCAGGTTCAAGACGTGGTTCAGCGACGAGTACCCCGCTCCGGTGTCATCAATGGCGAACCGCACTCCTCTTGTTCGTAGTTGGGTCAGAGCGGTGTTCAATTCCGCGTAGTCCGCGACCCGGTCGTGTTCGGTCAGTTCGATCACCAGCCGAGTCAGGTCGACCCGGGTGCGGAGCAGACGGGCGCGAAATGTTGCGTCGAGGAGTAGCGCGGGGCTCGCGTTGACCGAGAGGTAGCCGGTCCCGCGCATCGTGCGCAGCACGTCCACCGCGGCGAAGAAAGTCAGTTCGTCGAGCTCGCGGGTCAGCCCGGCGGCCTCGGCGTCTTGAAACCAAAGTCGCGGACCCCGACCGTCGCCGAAGCGCGCCAGTCCTTCGGCGCCGACCATCCGGCGGGACTCAAGGTCAATGATCGGCTGGAGGGCCACCCTGACCCGTCCGTGGGACAGCAGATCCAACACCCGGCCGCGTGCCCTCAGCGCGCCGTCGTGCCCTGCCGAAGAAGTGTCCACGCGGCGTCTAGTGCCGCGGAATCCAAAGACGCGTCCACGCCTGTCGCGCATCGGCACCCCGGCACCGGACAGCCACACCGCATGGCCGTCGCGGTGGCGCCACCGCAGTTCGAGTCGGCCCCACGGTGCCGCGTCGTCCCTCGCCACGCCCGCAGCCGCGCCGAGCCCGCCCGCCGCCAGTTGGCGCGCGTCCTCATCGACCAGCAGGTCCATCGACTGGCGACCCACGAGTTCGCTGGGTGAGTAGCCGAGCAAGGCTTCGACGCCGGGGCTCGAGTACGTGATGACACCGTTGGTGTCGCTCTCCCACAACCAGTCCTCGGTGGTGCGTGCCGTGGCGTCCAGCTCCTCGCCTCGCCGCTGCAGCTCATGATTGGAGAGGCTGAGCCAACGCCCGACGAGCATGACGCCGGCGATGAGCACGACACCCGTGCCGGCGCCGGAGATCGCCAGCAGAACCGGAGCGCTCCACCACCGGCCATGCCTGAGGCCGGCGAACTCGTCCATCGCCAGCATCACGGTGAGCGTGACGTCGAGGACCCCAACGGCAACCAGAAGAACTGACCAGCGGTCGAACCTCATCACGAACGCCCTTCCAAGGCCTCCACGAGCGGAGCCGAACCCGTCGTCACCGCAGCGGCACGGCTGACGCATGACGTATCACCCCAATCATGCCGAAACCGGTACCAACAGGGAACCCACGGCTCCCAACCCTCCACTGAGCCCGCTGGACGCTGAATGATGATTACGAGCCCTGGTCGTGGGTATCGGCCCCGACGAAACGGTGCGCAAGGGGGACAGATGACTCGACTGCTTTGGGAACGACTGCACCTCGGCGACGCCCAGGACAGGCCCACTGTGGCGCGCGAATACGTGGCCGACTGCCTGCAGGCATTCGGCAGGACCACAAACGTCACGCTGCTCGACGCGACCAGCCAACTCGTCAACTACGCGATCCGTAACCAACGCGGCGCCCTGTCGGTGATGGTGGACCTGCCGACGTCCGAGACGACCCGCGTCACCGTGCAGGACGACGGCCCGATCCCACCCGCACACGTGCTCCGGCCGAACTCCCGTGACTCCAGCATCCGCGCGCTGAACGCAATGGGCCTCGCCTGGGGCGTGGGACGTGGGCCAGCGGGGCGCGGCATCGGCATCTGGGCCGAAGCCTAGTCAGCCGGACGCGGTGCGCTGCCGCGTCGTTCGGCCCGACCGGGACGTTGGCTGGACGCCACTCCAGCGCGACCAACTCGCGGCGGTACGACGCACGACAAGGCGCGTTGGCCTAGGCGGTGGCACACCGCAACCACCGGGCCGCGGCTCGCTTCGACTGTCACGTGGTTGCCGGCCAAGGCCACCCAATCCGCTGCTGCCCTGCGGCACTGGGTGACGCATGGCCGACGGACGACAGACCATAGAAGGCCGGGTGATCGGGCGCCGTGTCGACGCGGACCTGTCGTTCGCGAAACCAGCCCTCGGGATTCCCGGAGCGTAACGCCACGTGCAGCGCTCAGGCCTCGGGCTCGCCATGCGTCACATCCGCGAACTGCCAGGTGTCGGTGTATTGCTGCCAACGAATGGCCTTGCCGTCGCGGAAGTCCCACACGTGGGCCACCTGCGCGTCCAGGGGCTTCCCGGTCGACTTCGCAGTCGCCCGGTAACGACCCTCCACCAAGAGGGTCTCTCCGAGCTCGCTGATGCGCTCCACGTCGACGAGAAAGCCCTCGAAGTCGTCCCCGATCCGTGAGAAGACGCCCTTCAACACCGCTTGAGGGCCGGTGAAAGGACCTCCGGGCCAGTAGGCCACGTGCTCGGCCTCGTGCCATTCGACCTCGTCATCCAGCAGCCCGAGGATCGGCTGCACATCCCCATGGGCCAGCGCGTCGTAGGCCTTGCGAACGAGTTCGGCTGCTTCTGCGGTCATGGTGCCCTCCTTGGACTCAGGCCTGCTTGGGGTGTGTCAACACTCGCTCCCTCTGGCCCCTCCCGTCAGGAACTTCTGTTCCATTCGGCCTCGCGAGCAAGACGGACGGGATCGGCGATGACGATCCGATTCCGTCCCGTCCGGATGACGCCTTCCTCTCGCAGTTCCCGAAGAACCCGGACGACCACCTCACGGGCCGTTCCTACCGCGTCTGCCAGGTCCTGCTGGCTCTGGCTCACGGCCAGCTCGCCTGGCCGCTGAAGGTCGGGCAGCCGGCCGACTTCCAGTCCAAGGGACAGGTCGAGCAGATGCCGGGCGACGCGCTGCCTGACCGTGGCGAACGCGTTGCCGGGGATCTCGTAGATGAAGCTCATCACCCGTTCTCCGAGTTCGCTAAGGAAGGCACCCGCGACGCGCACGTCTCGAGAGGCCGCCCGTGTCACCGCCGCGGCGGGCATCTTCAGCAGCCGTGAGTCCACCAACGCCTGGGTGGTGACCGGCGTCGCATATTCAGGCGCGAACAGAGAGACCGCTCCGATGATCGCGCCGGCGCGGCAGTACCGGACCGTCATGGTGCGGCCATCGGACGCGACGACGAACAGTCGCAAGGCGCCCGTGATCACCAGCTCGACGTGGCGCGCGCGCTCGCCCTCTCGTGTGCTCACCGAGCCCGCAGGAAGCCTCACTTCAATGGCGGTGCTCAAGATGGACCCAAGGACCTCCGGTGGCACGTCACGAAGGTTCGACAACCTCAGGGCGGACTCAATCTGTGGGTCCACCACCACACCCTAGTCACACACCGGACTCGGTCGGTGCTCGAAGCGGTAGCAGGTGGATCGAGCGGCATCCTCTGTGCCCGACGTTGCCGGCTGCATCATTCTGGGCTGCGGAACGACGTACGCTGCGGCGTCGGTCCGTGCTCCAGCCGCCGGACACGTCCGCCGCGCGGGGCCATTCCCCACCCGCGATTAGCTCGACGAGCTCGCGGCCGCCCGCCGGGGCGTCTACGCCGACGTCGTGAGGCTCCTCGGCTTCGCGGGGGTCTGCGTTTGGGCGAGTCGGACCCGATGGTCACCGACGGCAAACACATGATCGGAACACTCAAGCGTTACGGCCTCGTGGGGTGAAGCAGCCCGACGGACCCAACGTGTTTGACCGAAGGTCGGACGCGGCGAAGTGACGCACCTACCCCACAGGGCGGCCGGGCTGTCGAGCATTCCTGGGGAGCACCCTCTACGAGGTGCTCGACAGCCCAGACGGCTACTGGTGGACCGCGAAGAGCCGCCACCGGCCGGGGACTCCCTTCAGGTGGTGGCTGCCGCGGTCGTCGAACCGCAGCCCCGAGCCCACGACCAGCTCCTTGACCGTGCTCGACGCAAGCACCTCGCCCGGACCAGCGAGAGCACTGATGCGAGCGCCGATGTTGACCGCCATGCCGGCAACGTCGCCGTCGTGCACGGCCAGCTCCCCGGTATGCACGCCGGCGCGGATCTGGATGCCCAGCCGTCGCACCGCGGCAGTGGCGGCAAGGGCGCATCGCATCGCGCGGGCGGGACCGTCGAACGTCACCAGAAAGCCGTCCCCGAGCGTCTTGACCTCGCGCCCCTGGTGGACGCCGAGCAGACGGCGGATCTCGCGGTCATGACTCTCGACCACGTCGCCGTACCGACGGTCGCCCATCTCGGCCCGGCTCCTGGTCGAGTCGACGATGTCGGTGAAGAGCACGGTCGCCAGCACCCGATCGGCGTCCCTGGTCCCGTGACCGCCGACGAGCATCTCCTCGATCTCGTCGAGTACGGCGTCGTAGTCGCCGGCCATCAGCATGTGGTCCTGACCGGGGAGTTCCACATAGCGGGCACCGGGGATGCGCTCGGCGAGGTAGCGTCCCTGGTCGGCGCGGATCATCAGGTCGCCGCGACGGTGGAGGACGAGCGTGGGGACGTGAATCGAGGGCAGGATCGCGCGTACGTCGATCTCCCGGTAGAGGTCGAGCAGCTCGATCGCGCCGCGCGGGCCGATCCCCTGGCGGAGCATCCGTGCCCACCAGTCGGCGAAGGCGACGTCGTCACGGGCGCTCGGCGCCCATTGGTCGATCCCCACCGCACCGCCCCACCCCGCCCGGACCCGGTCGCCCCACCGGTCGAACACCTGCTCGGGCAGGGCGTGCGGGAAGTCCGGCGCGCGCAAAAGCCGTGCGTATGTGCCGTAGAGGATCAGGGCCGACACCCGCTCAGGGTGGGCGGCGGCGAACAGAGTCGACATGGGTCCTCCCATGTCGACGCCGAACAGCGCTACCTGATCGCTGCCGACGTCGTCGATGACCGAGCGCACATCCGCCATCGACTCCTCGAGCGTCGGTGGGCGCCCAGGGCGGTCGGAGAGGCCCTGTCCCCGCTTGTCGAACAGGATCAGCCGCGAGAACGAGGCCAGCCGGTTGAGCATTCGCGCCACCCGTGGGTGCTCCCACACGGCCTCGACGTGGAAGACGAAGCCGGCGACGAACACCAGGTCGACCGGCCCGTCGCCGTGGACCTGATAGGCGATGCTGACCCCGTCGCTGTCGGCGTAACGCGTCGAGGAGGCCACGCACAACTATCCGCCCGGCCTGCCGACCTTGTCACGCGGTCAGCTCCGGGCCCGACGTCCCGGAACCACGCGCGTGCTGCGGGATCTCAAGCCGTGTCGCACACCGAGCGCCCGCGTCGGTGCCCGTGTTCGCGAGCGTTGGCTCGTCGTCAGCTCCTCGGCGAGTAGCACCAAGATGCCGCCGGCCGCGAACACAGGTGGGCTTGGACACGTCCCGATAGGTCGCCACGCCGCGCATCGGGTGGCAGCCGCGTTTCGCGGCAATTTCGAGGACCTCGTCGATGTCGTCGACCGAGTGCCGGTCCACACTCCACTGCCGCGTCACGGTCGAAGGATGTGAGCCCGAGGGTCGGCGACGAAGGCGATCGCTTCCAGGTCGCGGACAGCGATCCCGTCGTTCTCGAGCTTGACGAGCATGGGTGGCACTCCGACAAGGAGCCGACCATGGAGACCGCGGGCCCGGCCGTTGCGGACGTTCGTCGCGCGCCTCAACGCGGCGGAAAGACGCGCCGTCAAAACGCACTCGGAGCGGCAGATCTGGTAGCCGCCGCAAGTGACGCCAGCGCCTCACCAGACTCACCCGGACGCACGACGGCCCGGCAGCCCTCGACAGGGAGGGACCGGGCCGCCTGCCGTTACGCGCGACGCCTCACGGGGAGTGTCAGCGCCGCACGGTCACGCACCTCTGGTTCGACCAAACTGTCCAGCCGTCAGGGGTGAGCCCACGGGCCGCGTAGCATCGCTTCTCGCCGCGCGGCCTGGTCACGTCCTTGAACCGCTGTCCCTCCGGCACGGCGACGTTGCGCCATGCGCCGTACCGCTTGCCCTTGTCGACCCGCGCCCGAACCTGCCAATCGCTCGCGTACGCCCAGGTCGTGTTCCACGCGATCGTGTAGGTGCGGACCTTCTGCGTCCGGTTCACCGGCCGTGTCATCTTCGAAACCTGCCTCGGTGCGTCAAACATGAACGCGTAGACGCCGCGCGCGTCACCCACGATCGTGGTCAGGTCGCCGTTGGGCTGCGCGGTGCCGAGCGCGTTGTGCTCGATCGTGGATGCCTGCGGCGCCGGGGCCGCCAGGCTCTGCCAGCGCGTCCAGCTGGACTTGCCCGCGGGCAGGTGCTTCACCTTCAACGGCGACCAGCGGCCCGTGAGTGGCTGCGCCAGGACCGTGATGGTGCCCGCCGGCGACACCGTGACCTTGGTCTCGGTCGACCGCGTGCCGCCGATGAACGTCGGCCGCTCGAGGTACTTGCCCTGCGGCCGGTCGGCCTGCCACACGATCGTCCCGGCGCCCGCTGCGGTGTCTTCCCGCCAGTAGACGGTGAGGTCGCCGCGGCCGTCGATGACCGCCGTCGGCGTCGCATTCGACGGGTGCAGCACCCTCTTCTCCCCAACCGTCCAGACGCCGGGGTTGGTCACATCCGGGGTCGTGAGGTCGTACATCGTCACGCCGTCGGAGCCCGCCCCGATCAGGGACTGGACACCCGGCGCCCGGTGCACGATGTCGATGCCGGAGAGCATCGGGACGGACTGTGGGTCGGTCCAGGTCGTGCCCGTGCCGTCGGCGGTCGGAACCTGCTTGCGCAGCACGAGGCTCTGTCCGTCGGCGGAGGGGTTGACTGCCAGGACGCCGCCGCTGACTAGGAAGTAGTCGTGGTCGGTGGACGGGTCACCGTCGGCGTCGGCGTCGGTCACGTCGGTCCAGTACGCCGGGCGGGGGTCGGTGTTGCCCTTGCGGGCGGGCACGCGCTGGATGAGCCGGTCGCCGTACTCGATCAGACCTAACCCGTTGAGGCGATCGGCCGCGACCACGCGCGGCACCTCGCTGGCGACCGCGCGCGCGAGCTCGCTCGTGCTGGCGACACGACCGCGCGGTGTGTGCAGCACGCCGAACAGGGCGCCGTCCTTGACGTAGGCGCCGATTGTCCAGCCGTTCGCGTTGGTGTCGTGGCGGAACCAGTTGACGTAGGCGGGCAGGTTCTCTGGGTTGCGCCACACGCCGTCGCGGCCGCGCTCGCGGAGCCGCGCTGCGCCGGTCTCTTCGATCTCGTTGCCGTAGTCCTGGGCGAGCAGGGCCCACCGGTTGCGGGCGGTGACGAGCGTCTTGCCTGCCTCGTCGTCACCGGCGATTCGGAGTGCGCGCGTGCCGGACCAGTCGGCCTTGTCGTTGTCGCCTGCGGTGGCGGTCGGTGTGGCTGCGCCGACCAGGCCGACCGCGAGCACGGTGGTGAGTGACGCGCCGAGTAGGCGTCTTGTTCGCATGCTGAAGTCTCCCCGTGGTTGAGATTGGAAACCTTGACGTTATCGAGCAGGTCACACCTGTCACATAGGTGTCACTCTCCATCTGACGCCTTGGTCGCCCCAGGACGTCACACAGACCGTGTCTCGAGAGTTCCGCTGGAGGCAGCGGTTTGTCCACGGACAGCAGCGGCGCCGGCGTGCGACGGCGCCGAATGACACAGCCCACGAACGCCTGGAGCGCGAAGGAAGCGACTCGGCGTACGGCGAACCAGATGTTGTTCTCAGGCAAGACATCCCCAGGTCGGCGGGGCTTACACCCTGCCGCCGGGACCTCGCGAGCGCGTTTCCTGGTGCCGTATGGTGGCCAGTTCCGTGACGTCGGCTCTCGGGGGAGACACATGACTTTCAGGAAGATCATTGCCCAGGTTGCTGCTGCTGCTTGCACTCTCGCGTTGTTGGCGGTCGCGCCAGCCATCACGACACCGGGTGTGGCCGCGGAGACCAAACGGGACGGGTGGGGCGCTCAGCGGATCCTGAAGCAGGACGACCGCGACACCAGTGTGCGCGTCTCGACCGGCCGCAACGGTTGGGCGCTAGTGGCGCGACAACGTGCGACCTGCGAAGAGTGCTCGACGGTGCACGTCCTGCGTGAGCGGACACCGGGCATGGGCTGGGGAAAGCCCCGCAACGTGCCGGCTCGCGTGTCCAAGTTGGCGACCGGCAGCAACGCGAAGGGCACCACGTGGGTGGCGTACTACTCCGGCGAAGGGCTGGTGGCAACCCAGCACACGCCGCGGGGTCGCCGGCTGCGTGAGCCCGTCGTGCTGGCGCGCGGCCGGGTATCGCCGTCGTGGGAGACGACGCCGACCGTCGAGGTCGGTACCGGTGGTCGGGTCCTGGTGACCTTCGGGGAGACGTGGTATGAACGCTCGCGCGACGGGACGTGGTCCTCCTACCGGACCCCGTCCATCGATCAGCAGTTCACCTACCTACGCGGTCACGGCTTCACGCGCGCCGGCGACCTTCTCGTGTTCTTCTCGTCCTGGGGACCTTCCGCGCCGAGTTTGATGGTCTCGCGCAAGGTGGACTCGGCGGGCGCGACGTGGTCGGAGCCGACCAGGGTCGGCCCAGCCGGGACAGCCCAGCTAGCCGCCACCGCTCTGGGCGAACGGCTGGTCACGCGTGATGACACCGGGCACGCGATCCGGCTCTACCGCTACGAGTCCACCGACGCCGCGGGGCGGCCGGCGTTCACGCTGCTGCGCGAGCTGCCCCGGTCTTCCCCGGAAACGCCCGCGACGACGAGGTTCCACTCACCGGTGGTGCTAACCGATGACGACGGCACCCTGACGGTCGCCTGGCGAGAGCCGATGCCGCGCGGCGGTGTCATGGTCTTCCAGGAGGACCGCCCGAGCGGGCAGCACCTGGAATATCCGACGCTGGTGCCCGGGACCCGGTCGGTGGGCGAATGGTCACTGGTGACCGACCCGATGGGAAACCTGAGCATCTCCTACGAGGACCTCGACAATGCGCTGCCGCGTCCGGCCAGGACGCGTCACTTGCCGGCAGGCAAGTCCGCGTGGACGCGGACGCACCGGGTCATCAGCCCGAAGCCGACCGACCGCGGCGAACCGCTCGTGCTCGGTCCGCCGGCGTCCGACGGGGACATCGTCGCGGCGATGTCGGACCGCGCGGGCGTGTTGGCCTTCGACACCAGAGTCCCGGCGCCGGTGACCAAGGTGACGCGACCGGTCCGTCACCGCGTCGCGACACGCGAGTACCGGTTGGCCTGGAACACCACATGGGCAAACGGGGACCGGTGGCAGGTGCACTTCCGAACAGACAAGGCCGGCGGCTACACACGGTGGCGCCGGCTCGACATAGATCCGTCGTCCCGCTCGCAGACAGTGACGCGGCCCCGCGGAGAGAAACGTTGCTACCAAGCTCGTGCCCGCATCTCCACAAGCGGGAATTGGACCCCTTGGTCACGCGCGCGCTGCGTCACCGTGAAATGACCACCCCTTGCCCTCATCTCGAACGCTTCGCGCTGTCCTCAGGTCTCGACCCTGGGAAACTGTAGGGACGACCGCTTAGAAATGACATCGTCGCGGCGGAAAGACGCTGTGGATGTCGTGGGGCCGTCCCCGGGCAG
Source organism: Nocardioides iriomotensis (assembly GCF_004168035.1). GTDB lineage: Bacteria > Actinomycetota > Actinomycetes > Propionibacteriales > Nocardioidaceae > Nocardioides_B > Nocardioides_B iriomotensis. Next base: position 63,458 of record NZ_SDPU01000009.1, read on the forward strand.
GGAGTGCCAGTGGACCTCGCGCCGCGCGACTGGCTAGGTTCAATGAGTGCCTGTGACGAGCACCCGCTCGAAGAGAAGCAAGGTGCCGCTCAACAAGCGGCATCTTGCTCGGCTCTCGAAGATCGCGGCGGAAGATCACGAGAGTTTCTACGCTCGCCGACCGGAGTATCAGGGCCGCCTGATAGCGGTGGTGCTGGCCCAAGGGGCGGCTCTGCACTACCTGGACCGATCCAACGGAGTGAAGGACCTCGATGTCTGGTCGTTCTTCGCGCTGCCGGTCGAACAAAATCGGTTCCCTGAGGATCAGCGCAAGAAGCACGTGGACTTCGGCCCCTCAGACCTCGGCCGGCAACGGTACGAACTGAAGTTGGCGAAATCGCCTCGCCAGAAAGCACTCATGGCGCGGTGGTCGAACGAACACGTGGGCCGTCGGGTCGACTTGATGATGCGCGGACTTGCCTGTGATCCTGAGGACGACCCAGCCGACGCGATACGAACCTGGCTTGCGTCCGGCGTGAGGAAGCCAGGAAGTTCTCCATGGCATCTTCGGCAGAAGGCCGTCATCCTGGTTGACCCACCCGAGCGACGTGGTGAGGTGGTCTGGGACCCGCGGTGAGCCCGTCCGAGAGAGCGGCGGAATGACTCAGGACCGCCAGAGCACCGGCACTCGGGTCGGCGTTCGTGACCTGCGCTTTGCACTCAGCATCGAGCTTTACTGCGACGACTGTCGGGGGCTCAGGTCTCGAAGATCGCTCGAGCCATGAGCAGGAATCCCACCCCGGCCACGAACAGGGCTAATGACCATCCGACGATCAAGTACAGGTCTCGCCTGGTCATACGCCGAGGCTACCTACCGAGGAGCCGCAGCTGAGCTGTCCGGGCGGTATCACCGAGCAGCAAGCCCGGCACGCGGCGGAAAGGCGCGGGTGCTCTTCGCGCATCAGCTGTTGGCGGCATCCCACCAGATGCTAACCAGGATGTCCCATCCAAGAGATTCGTCGAGCGATCGGTGCAGACCCAGCTGGACGATCCGATCATCGTTAGGCATGAACGGACGCCGAGGGTCCGGCTCGCCCAGCAGCGGGCCCAATGAGTCGACGGCCGGTTTCCAGAGAGTGGACCAGTTGCGGCCTGAGCTCACGTGAAACTCGAGATCCATGCTGATTGCGCCAGCTAGCGAGATCCTGGCGCCGCCGCCACGCACGCGGCGCGAACCTGTTCTTTCCAGGCCCTGGTACTTGCGGAGGCCGTCGTTCGGACCTTCATGTCGGGTTCTCGAGGACTGGGCGTGCGTTCCGCTGGGCCAACGATCAGCGCCGAGCTGGCCGCGTGGGTCTTGGCGCCGAACACGGCATCGAACCTCGCGGCTCCAAGGCGGCGTGCAATCGGGAAAAGGTAGTTGTCCAGATCCCCGCCCCCCGAAGTTAGGGACTTCGTGTCGGGCAACCCGACTTGCAGGGCGAGGGCCAGATGTCCCACCTCGGGAACCAGTTCGACAAGGGTCTCGACCTCGTCGAGGAAAGTAGCCAAACGGAGTTGGTCCGGATGGTCGTGGGCGTTCCAACTCTCCAGTACCGGCGCAAGCTGCAGTCGTCTGTGGGGTTCTGTGGGACGTCGATACACGACTGCAGCGTGACATGCATCGTTCGGGGACGCGCGGCTCGCGGCGCGCACCCGTGGCAACACCGCGGCGGAAAGACTCAGCTGGCGCGCCGGCCCCTTGAATCGACCGGGATTCGCCCCAAGGGGGCGGGGCGCGCCGCGGTCCGCGATCAGCCTCAGCAAGGCGTCAGGGCCGACGCTGAGTGGACATCGCGCATCGCTAGCCTGTGCCGGTGACTGACGAAGATCGGATCGGCGAGCTGCTCGCCGACTTCCCTGTGACGGTGGAGATTCCCGTTGCATGGGGCGACATGGATGCCATGGGCCACGTGAACAACGCCGTCTACTTCCGCTACTTCGAGACCGCTCGGATCAAGTGCTTCGCGGAGCTCGGCCTGGGCTCGATCGAGCAGTCGGACGGCGTCGGACCAATTCTGCACTCGGCCAGCTGCCGGTTCCGGATCCCGCTGACTCATCCCGACACCGTGACGGTGGGCGCGCAGATCGGGGAGGTTGGCGACGACCGGTTCGTCATGCGGTACCGGGCTGTGAGCCACCAGCATGGTGCGGTCGCTGCAGACGGCGAATCGCTGATCGTCACCTTCGACTACGCCACCGGCAGCAAGGCTCAGGTGTCGGAGGATCTGGCAGCGCGTCTCCAGGACTTGTGTAAAGCCTGACCACGGCTGGGCGCAGCTCCGAAGTCGCGCCCAAGCGGCGGAGTGACGCGGGTTTCTGCGCCTTTGCTTGGACAGACAGCCGCCCGAGCGCCAGAGTCGGTGAACAGACGTGCGCCGCTCAAGTCTGAGATCGCGAATCGACCCGAACGTCCTCATCGCCAGGGGCGTGCGAGTGCCCGGTACTAGGATCGCGGACCGTTCACAGCGAGGAGCTCATGAGTGTCAGTGGCCAAGCGACACCACACCGTGCCGCAGTTCTACCTGCGTGGGTTCGCGAATGGAGAAAGGATCGCGACCGTTCGCCTGCCTGGAGATCAGCGCTTCGTGCAGTCCGTGCGCAAAGCCGCCAGCGAAACGAACTTCTACGCCGTGGCTGGCCATGAGGACGGACCGGATGTCTTCGAGAAACTGTTGTCTTCGATTGAAGGTGACGCTTCGCGGGTCTTTACCCGTATTTCCAGCGGCACTTGGCCCCTAGAACTGGAAGACCGTTGGACGCTTGCTCACTTCATTGCTGTTCAGACCGTCCGCGGACCCGAACAACGACGCAACATGGAACACCTCGCCGCGCAAGTCGCCCGAATGGAGATTGGCTACGGCGGGCGTGCGAGCGTGCGGGACTGGGTGGCACGCAATAGGGGGATCTCGATCTCAGAGGAGCAAGCGGAATCGATTTGGGACCAGGCCACGCGCCCGGAGGGACCGCCCATCAAGATAGGCGCCATCGCGCACATCGAGCAGATGGCAGAACTCTCTGAGGCGCTGCTGCCCTATGTCGCTGGGCGCCCATGGACGCTCATTCGATTCGGCAGACGCTCATTGGTCACAAGCGACACACCGGTTGGTCTTGTGCCACACAGCGATAGCCCGCCTTGGTCCGGCGTGGGCTTCGGAACCGCTTGGGGCGTCACCTTCCCGCTCACGCGGAAACTCGGCCTACTCATGAGCGACCCGATGCTCCTGGCGCAGAACGATGTACCCGTAGAGGAAGTGCACGCCGGCACCTTTGACCACGCAGAAGCCGGTACAGCCAGGATGGAGCAGTTCTTCAATCAGACCACCATCGGCTCCGCAAGCCTCTGGGTCTACCACCACCCCGACGACGAGAGCTTCGTGCCCGCTGAATTGCCAGAGCCCAACCCCGTGACCATGCGGATGGCGGGAGGACCAGCCGAGTTCACAGGAGAACCGATCTTTGGCGGGCCCGACACCAGGGATGGCCCTACTCCTGAGGAGTGATCGCGGCGGATTGACGCAGTTTTCAACGCGCGCATCGCGATAGATCAGGATGTGTGGAGAGTTCTTCCATTCGGGCGTCGACCATCCAGCAGATAAGAAACAGAGACCGGTTCCACTGAAGGGTGGGAGAAGAGCTTGGGAAGTAAACCTGGCCTATCCGCGGCTGGACGGTCATCTTGGGCTGCTCTGCTTGGACTCCAGCCCATGGGCTTGCGACCATCTGTCACAGCTACAAGTCACTATGCAGGCCACACCGCGGACGACAAATACATCGACCTCGTCCCGGATCGGGATCGTCTCCGGTGACTTTGATGATCGGCGGATCCGCATTCGCCTTGCCGGAAATGCAGTCGCTCGGACGAAGTCCAGGCAATTCAGCCGAGCCGCCGAGGTACCGACCTTGTTGCTGGTGCGGCCCCCAGTTGGTAAACGCGTACGTGACGGGGTGCCGTCGATGAGCCGTGGGCGTCACACGCACATGACTCGGTAGTGCCATTGCCGATACCACCTCATCCGCGGAGCATGAGGACATGGGGGACAACGGGGGAATTGTCGCGGCGGTGGTGTTCAACGCCGACCTGAGCGTCGACGTGGTCGGAGCGGCAATCAACGCGCTCGACCCTGCCGCCCACGTCGTTTTCGTCGACCACGACCACCGTCCTCCGCGCTTCCTGAAGTTTCAGGCAGGAATCGTTCGGCGAGCGCTTGAACGGGACGAGAACTTGTCCGACGTGCGGCACGCCCTGAATCTCGGCAGTGTGCGCGCGGCCCCGACGCTCGACGTTCTCACGACCCCTAATGGTTGGGCGAGCGCGGAGCCGGGGACGGTCGTGCTCGAGGGTCGGCAGGTGCTCGGGGTGGCGATAGCAGCCGGCGGCACGCGCGGAGTGCCTGTCACGCCCCCGCCGCCCGAACCACCGGCACCTGTGGGCTCGCCGCTGGACGCCACTGCTGGCGGCTTGGGGGCCGACGGTGGCGCTGACGACCTTGAGTATGACGAGGGACAGCCCTGGGACGGCCTCGACGGTGTCGATGTCGACGGTGACGCCGGCTGGGGCGGCAGCGGGCCAGGTGGTGGCGGTAGCGGCCGCCGCGCGGAAGGCGGTGGTGCAGACCGCGGTGGAGGTAGTCGTGGGCGCCCTGGCGGATATGGCTACACCCCCGGCGCTGGGTTACCGCGGCCCGCCCCACCCGCACCGCCCATGCCCGCTCCGATGTCCCCGCCGCCTACCGGCGGACCTGACCCCCACCCGATGCCCGCCCCGGTTGGCGACGGGAACACCGGCACGGACCGGGAACCCGAAGACCGGGCCCGGTTCCGTGCGTTCCCGAGCGCGACGGGACCCGCTGAGGTTCAAGCGGGAGAGTTATTCACCGTCAGTGTCGGCTTCACCACTCAGGCGACCTCGGCGGGGGCGAAGCCTGTTGTGCGCGCGAACGCGGCACCCGAGCTGACCTTCGAGGTTCAGGCCGATGGGTTCGGGTTCCATTTTCCCGACGGTATCCGCTTGTCGCTCACCGTCGAGCGGGACAACCCCACGACCGCCAAGGTCGCCATCAACGTCGTTGCAGACGACGTGCCAGTTCCAGTCGATCGGAGCGTCGAGGTGATGTTCTCCATTGGCGGCGGCGTTGTCGGCTTCGCCTGGTGTGACCTGACCGTGCACCCCGCTCAGCACCCGACCGCGCCAGGTCCCTCCCTTGAGCCGCCGGCGGATGCTGCTCCTTCGAAGCCGGTAGCTACCGGCAGCGGCGGCGGCACCGCCATCGGCACAGCTGGTGAACCCGCCGACCTCACCGTGACCATCCTGACCAGCCAAGGGAGCCCGGAGATTCACTGGCAGTTCCACACGCCGTATTCCGTCGATCGCCCCGATGGCCAGGTCACCAACGCATTGCCGGCTGCGAACGCGCAGGCGTTCGCTGACCAGCTGATGGGTCAGCTGCCCGCGCTCAAGGGTTCCGGCATGCTCGACAACGCAGTGCGCGGCTTGGGGCTCGACGTGTCCGGGGTGTTCCCGCTGGAGTTCTGGCACGTTCTCGCTGACGTGTGGGTACGCGTGCGGCAGGAGTCGCCGGGCCGGGTGCCGACTCTCATGTTCATCACGAGCGAACCGTTCGTGCCGTGGGAGCTCGCCTGGGTTGTCGGCGACCAGCATGTTCCGTCGAGTCTTCTGCCCGATGTTGGCTCGGAGGAGCATCGGCAGCTGGGCGTGTTGTGGTCGATCGGCCGGTGGATAACGCCGGCGCCGCAACCGATGGGTCCCGCGCGACCGGTCACACCTCCCGAGCCGACCATCGACGCCACGACGATGGCGGTCGTCATCGGTGACTACCAGGGCCCGGGCGTCGAGAAGCTCGTGCACGCCGTCGACGAGGGCAATGCGCTGACGCTGATCTACGACGCCGTCTCGGTCGGCATCGACGAGGGCGAAGTGCTCACCCTCATGGACGACCAGCTCACCCGAGACGAGGTCCCGTATCGGCCAGCGGTGGTGCACATGGCAGCGCACGGCAAGGTCGGACTGACTGCTCAGCAGTACACCGGCATCGTTCTCGGCAACAAGCGCGTCCTCGACCCGTGGGTCATCAAGGGCTCCAAGCTCGGTCGCGAGTCGCGCCCGTTCGTGTTCCTCAACGCCTGCCAGGTTGGTACCGCCAGCACGGTGTTGAACACGTACGGCGGACTCGCGGCCGCGTTCCTGGTGTCCGGCTGCCGCGGGTTCCTTGCACCGTTGTGGAACGTCGACGACGACGTGGCCCGTGACCTCAGCCTGCGGTTCTACGAGCAGGTGCTCGATGACGGAGTGAGCGTGGGCGAGGCGGTCCGACAGATGAGAGCGAGCTTCCTCACCGACCCGGACGCGACCGCATCCGCGACGCCGTTGGCGTACACGTTCTACGGCCACCCGAACCTCGTCCTGCGCCGGCCCAGGAAACGAGCAAGGCCGCAGGAAACCACCGAGCCGAAGCAGGACCCAGAGGCTCCGGAGCTCACCGACCCCAAGGAGTAGTAGATGGCTGTCCCGCTGCAACCGGTGCCTGTCCCGCTCGGCGACGGAGTCACTCTCGAGGCGCCTGGTCTCACCGGCACCGCTGAACTACAGCCCGGCCTCCTCGGCGGACGCTCCACGGACGAACCGAACGCCACCCCAGGCTTCGAGGCTGCCCTGAGGGAGCAGGATTTCTACCAGCTACACGCCGTCGAGGTGCGCTCCCAAGAGGACGCGTTCCCCACCGATGTGCTCCGCACCCGCAGCGGCGCCCCAGCAATGGTGCTGCGCGTACCGGACCTTGGCAGCACCCAGCCGCAGGTCTTGATGATGGTCGACGAAGCCGGCGTCGTAACGTGGCACCTGCCTGAAACCGAGGAAGCTCACCCCGGCCAGATCGCGTTCACCGTCGACCGGACCGTCGCGGAGAACTCTGCGCTCCCCGACGTTGAGGGTGGCGCAGTTGGCGCGGGTGGCGCCGAGACCACCGACCGTGGACTCGTCGCCAAGATCGGTTCCAAGCTCCTGACGGTGCTGGTGGTCCCAATCCTCGAGAAGGCCGTCGGCCTCGCCGGCAAGGCAGCCATCAAGGCCTACGAAGACAAGAACCGTCCCCAAGGGATGCGGTGGATGACCCCGACAGGATTCAGAACCGCCGGCAGCGACCCCGTCCATGACTGGTCCCTGCTTGCCGAAGGACGCACCCTGCTCTTCCTGCACGGAACGGCCAGCTCGAGCCACGGCGCCTTCCAAGGTCTGCCTGACGCAACCTTCCAACGGCTGCACACCGCCTACGGGGGCCGCGTCCTCGCATTCGACCACCACACTCTGTCCGCCGACCTCGACGACAACCTCACCGAACTCCTTACCCACCTGCCGACCGGGCGCCGCATCCCGGTCGACGTCATCTCCCACAGCCGCGGCGGACTCGTCGGGCGCGCCATCGCCGCCGCGATGACTAAGGGTGACGCGCCGCTGGACGTCCGCAGCCTCGTCTACGTCGCCACCCCCAACGACGGCACCCCGCTCGCTGATCCAGAGCACATCCGCGCCTACCTCGACCGCGTCACCACCATGCTCAACCTGGTCCCGGACGGACCCTGGTCCGTCGTCACAGACACCCTCTCGGGACTGCTGACCGTCATCCGGTCCCTCCTCGCCGGTGTCGTGCAGGAACTTCCCGGCCTCGCCGTGATGCGACCCGACAACCCCCGACTGAACGAGCTGCCGTTCCTCGGCAGCCTCGGGGCGACCGAGTACGCCGTCGACGTCGAGTTCGAACCAAAGGGTCGCCTCCTGCGCCTCGTCCGCGGTGTCGATGGCCTCGTTGACACCGTCTTCGACGACGAACCGAACGACATCGTGGTCCCCACCAACGGCGTCACCCGCGTCCGCAACCGCTCCGACTTCACCGTCGAACCGGCCCGGCACGTGGCGCTCGGACAGTCGGAGGCCTCGTGGCACTGCGCCATGTTCTCCCAGGCGCCCACAGGGGAGGCACTCGACAACTGGCTCGCCGCACCACTCGTCGCCGCGCCCGGCAATGGTCACGGCTGATGACAGTCCTCGAAGAGCTGTACGCCGCGTTCGCACGTGACAACGGTGACGCGCTCCTCGCCGCGCGACCACAGTTGGCAACCAGCGCGAACGCCGACGATGCCAGGGCGCACGCCGAAGCCGCGGTCGGGCACGGCGACCCCCAGACAGCGACCCTGTGGGCGCTGGTCGCGGAGAACCTGTATCACCTCATCGGCAACACCGAGGCGTCGCTCAGTGCCACCCTCCTGCGGTTCTCGGTCCTGTACGCAGCGGCGCAGAACCCGCAGCAGTACGGCCGCGTGCGAGACGCCCTTCTAAACCTGGCGGACGTGACCGAACGTGCCGGTTACCCCACCTTGAGTGCCGAAGCGCGAGTCACCGCGGCGGACTGTTCGTACTGGGCGCTCAACGCGTTGCCGTCACCCGACCCGGAGAAGGACCGGCTGGCTCACCAGCTGCTCAAGGATGTTGCGACCGCGTGGACAGGTGGGGACGTTCTTGAGTCGATGCAGTTGGAACGCCTCGGGTCCTTGAGCGTGGAGTGCCTGAACGTGTGGCTCGAACGTGTCGAGCTGCTCTACGACGAGGAACCACGAGACCTGGCTGGACGCATAGTCTTGGCTACGCACGCGTACCTGCCCCTGGACGTCTTCGATCGCCCAGACGGCGCCGAGGGCCGCTCCGTAATCGCGGCTCGTCTCGCTCGGGCTGCCGTCAGGCTCGGCCTGGACCTCACGAAGGACACCGAGAACCCGGACGGCACGCTCGTCGACCGGCTGCGCGTGGCGCTCGACCTCGCCGAGCAGGACGGCCAAGACGACGCATGGGCGATCGTCTGCCAAGCAATCCTTCAGGACGTGGGGGACGCGTTCGACCCGGGCAAGCTAACTGCACTGCGTGGACGGTTCTACCGTTCCCAGGACCATCGCGGCCGGTTCCGCAGCCGGCTAGGGCGGCTCGCGGGTGCAGCATCGTTCGATGAGCTCGTCGGTGCCGACCTCAGCAACCTCGTCGACGCCGAGGTTCCGGATGTGGAGCAGATCTTCAATCTCGCCGAGACGGCTGCCGCCCGCACGCTGCTCGACGGGCTCCACGGGCTGTTAACGACTCCTGACGATGAGCTGTGTCGAACCCTGGAGCGCGCCGCCACCGATTTTGAACAACCCGAACACGACGACCTGCTGCGCCGCGAGATGCGTCTACTGAGCGAGCTGCCGGTCGCGTCCACGGACGTTCTCGCCCAACTGGAGGACCGTTACGCCCAGCTGGACGCTGGGTTCATCGGCACCGCGGAAACGGCCGCCCTTAACGACGTGCAGGCGCTGCTGTCGCCCGGGGAGCTGATGGTGCGGTACGTGCTGCCCTACCGCTGGTCACACCCGGCCTACCGACCCGGCGTTGTTGTGGCCACGCGCGAGGACGCCGTCTTCGTGCGGCTGCCTGAGCTGGGGAGTGGCGATGTGACCGGCAAGTTCGTCATCGGCGGCCGTAGCCCGCTAGACGTCAGTCCCTTTGTCGACGCGTTGTTCGACGCGCGCGGTGCGGTCTCCGGTGTCTCAGGACGCGGTGCAGAGGCACACGAGCTTCTCACCGTGCTCGATGACTTGTTGCTAGCGCCGGTGCGCGCAACAGGTCTTGCCGAGGGCTGCGACCGCTGGGTACTCGTCCCGCAGCGGTCCTTGCATCTCGTCCCGTGGATGGCCCTGGTCGACCGCAATGGACACTGGCTGCTGGACGAAGCCAAGGTGACCGTGGCTCCTAGCGCATCAGTATGGGCAACACTGCGACAACGCGCCCGACGGTCAACTGGCAGGTTGGGATTTCTCGCAGACCCCTTGGTTGGCTACGCGGGTCTGCCGCAGCTCCCCGGAGCCATGAGCGAGATGTCCGCGGTCGCGCTGGCCTGGCGGTCGCGTGGCCTCCACGTCGAGGAGTTCCCCCAGGAAGACGCAACATACAAGGCGCTCGCGAACGCCGGCGCAGCCAGCGACGTCCTAGTCATCGCGGCGCACGGCTCGTTCCCTGGTGATGCGGCCCTCTTCGACCACCAGCTGCTGCTCTCGCCCAACCTGGAGCACCCCGGCCCCGTCACCGCCGATGCACTCAGGCGGCTGGATCTTTCTGGCGTGTCCTGCGTCGTCCTGAGCGTTTGTGACGGTGGTGCCTATCGCGTTGGCCGAGGCGATGAACCGTACGGCCTCGTCCCGGCGCTGCTGGAGGCCGGGGCGCGGTCAGTGATTGCCGCCCAATGGGCGGTGGACGACGAGCGGACGCGCGCACTGATGACGCGCACCGTGGAGTTGCTCGCTCAGGTAGATCCCGCCGAGGCACTCCAGCGCGCATGCCGAGAGCACCGCAAGACCTTGTCGAGTGAAGAGTGGACTCATGCGGCGTTCCTGAGCGTGGGCGGCTAGCGATCACCCAAACGAAATGGTCCGGATGCGGCGGAAAGATGCGCCGTCGAAACCCACTCGCATGGGCAGATCGGGTTTCTTGCCGCGCCGAGCAAGGCCGGCGCACACCGACACCTCTGCGCCCCCGACACGAGACGGCCCGGCACCTCATCCGAGTGAGGGGTGCCAGGCCGTCTGCCGCTACGAGCGACGCGCCATGGGGTGAACGTCAGCGCCGCACGGTCACGCACCTCTGCTTGGACCACTTCGTCCAGCCGCCTGGGGTCTCACCGCGCGCCTGGTAGCACCGCTTCTCGCCGCGCTTGCGGGTCACGTCCTTGAACCGCTGGCCGTCCCTGACCGCGACGGTCTTCCAGGCGCCGGACCGCTTTCCGTTGTCGACGCGGGCCCGGACCTGCCAGTCGGAGGCGTACGCCCACGTGGTGTTGAAGGCGATCGTGTAGGACGGGCCGACCTTCCGGTTCGTCGGTCGCGTCATCTTCGTGACTGCCCGCGGGGCGTCGAACGTGGTCGCGTAGACGCCGCGGCCGTCGTTGGTGACCAGCGTCAGGTCGCCGTTTCCCCGCGGCACGCCCAGCGTGGAGTCGGACCAGGAGTCGGCCGTGACCGCGGGGGCGACCGTGAGCCACTTCGTCCAGCCGGACTTTCCAGCTGCCAGGTGCTTTATGCGCGGCGACGACCAGCGGTCGGTGCGCGGCTGTGTGGCGATGGTGATCGTCCCGGACGGCGCGACCGCCCAGTGGATCTGCGAGTCGCGGGTGCCGCCGATGAACGTCGGCCGTTCGAGGTACTTGCCCTGCGGCCGGTTCTCCTGCCACAGCACCAGACCGGCGCCGTCGTCCGCGATCCTCTCGCGCCACCCGATCGTCAGGTCACCGCGGCCGTCGACCACGACTCGTGGCGCGTCGAGCGTGGTCACGCCTGCCTGCTGGGGCAGCGGGCCAGCGAGCACCCGGCGGTTGCCGGTGGCGAACGTGTCGGTCGCGTCGTCGGTCGAGAGGTCGTGCAGAACCACGCTCTGGTCGTCGGTCTGAGTGACGATCCGCTCACCCTTGGTCGTGGACGCGAAGTCCGCGAACCGCTCGTCGTCCGCGACCTTCTGCGGGTCCGACCAGTCGAGTTGCGCGCCCGGGTTCGAGCCGATGATCCCGGTCCGCTTGTCGCGGCGGGCCGCCATGAGGTCGCCGGTGCCCTGCTCGGTGTAGAAGGCGAGCATGCGGCCGTCGTTGTCGTACTCGTAGAACGGGCCGGATGCGATCGGGGCGCCCTTCGACACGTCGTACGCCGACTCCGGGTTGGCGCGCCAGCCCGCGTGCCAGCCGTCGTTGCCGGTCTGCCCGTTGACCCACTCGTAGACGTTGCCGGCGTAGCGGATCACACCGAGAAAGCCGCCGGTGCCGGACCCGCCGGTCATCACCGTGACCTTCGGCTGGACCCCGGCAGCGGCTGCGCCCAGGTCGGTGTCGCTGGCCGTCGACGCACGCGCCGGGTGCGTGAAGCCGTGAAGGCGCCCGTTGGAGACGTAGGCGCCGAACGTGTGCCCGGTGCTGCCCGTTTCGTACGTCAGGTCTGTGACAGCCGCCGGCAGATTCGCCGGGTTGCGCCACACGCCGTCATTGCTGCGTTCCCGCAGCCGCCAGGTCTGCGAGTCGTCGGCGTCGCGGCCGAGCTCGCGGGCCATGAGCGCCCACGCCGACCGTCCGGTGGCGAGTTGCAGGGCGGCCTCGTCCACGCCCGCCTTGAGCGCTCTCTTGCCGGACCAGTCGCTCCGGTCGTTGTCGCCGGCGGACGCGCTCGGTGTGGCCACGCCGACCACGCCGACGGCAAAGACCATGGCGGCGGATGCGCCGAATCGGCGTCTTGCTTGCATCGAAGGGTCTCCCCCTGAATCGAGACTCGAAAGCTCGACCTTATCGAGCGAGTCACACCCGTCACATGGGTGCCACACCCCATGTGACGCGTCGACGATGCACGAACGTCACACGGAAGGCTGACCCGGGGAGCAGGTCCCACTCACGCTGCTCAATCGCTCATCGGCTGCTATGACAGCGAATGTCTGCGCCCCGTCGCGGCGGATCGACGCAGACCGGACCGGGGGCTGGTGAGATAACTGCTAAGGCGCGGTCCGCCTGTGGGTGTGCTCGCACGGGCGGCGTCGATGACGCGGGTCGCCTCCAAACCTTGGGGCTCGACCATTACCAGGTTGCGACTCCCCGGAAGGGGGTCAGGCTTCGCCGATGACCTCGACCGGTGCCTGGCGGGCGGTGTTGACGCGAAGCTGGAACACGTCAGGTCGGTTGTAGTGGCCGACAGGGTCCATGAAACGCCGCGTCGCCGCCACCTTGTTCAGGTCGAGGTCCACGATGACGGTCTCCTCACGCTCCCGAACCGGGCCCGCGATGATCTTCCCGGTCGGGGCTACGACGACGGTGTTCCCCGGCTCGATCCAAGGCCCGGACTCTTCTACGAACTCGGCCGGGTAGAGGTCCTCGCGGTTCGGGAAATTGGCAGGGAGCATGTCGACGTGCTGCACGGGGTTCACACCTATGACGTACATGCGGTTCTCGCGCGCTAGGTGCTGCATGGTCGCGACCCACTCATCGCCCGGCGCGAGCGTCGGCGCGAGCCACACGTCAACGCCTTGCGCGTACAGGTGGAATCGGGCCAACGGCATGTAGTTCTCCCAGCAGATGAGCCCACCCAGGCGACCGAACGGGGTCGGAACGACGTTGAGGGTCGAGCCGTCGCCGAGCCCCCACACAGTGCGTTCCGACCCGGTCGGCATCAGCTTGCGGTGCCGCTCCGCTAGCTCACCCTCAGGGGAGAAGTACATGACGGTCCCGTAGATCGACGATCCCGAAGCCTCCCGCTCCTGAACGCCCACGACGAGCCAGACCCCGTACGACGACGCCACGTCGGCGAGCAGGTCACACGCCGTACTGCCCACGACGATCGCGTTGTCGTGGAGCAGCCGAAACCACTCGTCGTCGCCGTTCCAGATCGGCCGAGTGTCGATCCAGATCGGCGTACCGGGCACGAACGCCTCCGGGAACACCACGAGCTCGGCGCCCTGCGCCGCCGCTTCCGCCGTCAGCGCGCGGATCCGGTCGATGTTCGCGTCGCGGTCCATGAGCACGTACGCCGCCTGTACCGCCGCCACCCGCACAGTCCCCACCGCTGCCGCCCTCCTCAGCACTTGCTTGGCATCGTCGCCTTGGGTCGCGGGGAGGAGCAATAGCGCGAACGTGCCAGGGCCGGCCGCAAGCCGCGGCGTCCGCGTCAGGAGATCCCGAACCTGGTCGACTCTCGCGTCGACCGTGCAGCGCGCCCGTCTGTGGGCAGGAAAAATTCGTGCCGGACAACTACGAAGTCAAGGCGGCGACGCACTTCGTCCGTAGAGGTGCGCAGCACACGACGCTCGCACAGCTCAGGTCGACCGCGGCGGAATGTCGCTGCCTCGGGGGCGGCGCTTATGGCGATACTGCTGGCGTGAATGGGTGGAATCGCCTCCGCGAGGCACTGTTGAGACGCAGGCATCGCGAAGAGCTGGCTGCTCCGCTGTCCATTGCGCCCGCTTCAGGCGTCAAGCCGGCAGGCAAACCCTTGGAGCTCGGTGACCGAGCGATCGTGATTGAGGAACTTCTCGGTGGTTACGGCACTGTGGTCGCAGTACTGGCTCTGCCGGATGACGAAGTTCTCGTCGATGACTTCGCAGGTGCAACGCACTTACTGCCGAGCACGGCTGTCTATCGGCCGGCCGATGTCGGCTACTTGGACTGCGGCGACTCCCATGGCTACAAGATCGATGCCAGCGGCGAGCCGTTCGGGCAGATCCTCTAGCTGCTGACGACCTTCGTGCACACCAGTCTGCTGGGCGTACTCCGCGTCCGCTCGAACAAGGCGTCTCGACGACGCTGTGTAGGTGTCCTGGCGCGGCGATACCCGGTCCGGATCGCGGCGGTAGGACGCCGGCGTATCGGCGGGGCCAGCGATCCATCGTCGAAAAGCAGGGAGCGTCCCCATCTGGCGATGGCGTGGGGTGGGCAGATCGGGACGTGTTTGAGCAGTACCCCGTGCGGCGGGGCAGAACAAACCTCCACGTAAAATTGGTCCGCCTTGCCCGCTGGATCATCCCCCGACCGGCGGGCAAGGCCTCGGCCTGACGGGGTCGAGACGCGGCCCCGCTGGGGGATCGCACGAGTGCGAATCGTCGGCGAGCGCTCCGCCGTGATGAGACCTCGGCCGAGACGAGCGGTCCGTCATCGGAGACAGTCGAGGTAGCGGCGGGCTCACCGCGCGGGTAAGACCCGGGATCGCTCCGCTGCTCGACGGATCGGAACCCGCCATCGACGATCCGTACCGACGGCCGGCGCCACGCCTTCCGGTGTCAGCTGAGCGTGAACGTGAGTCACGAGGACCTCCAGTAGAAGGGTCGGTGTGACTTACCCCTCCGTACTGGAGGTCCTCGCTGTGCGTCTATGACTTCCGTTCAACAACCTCTGTGGGAACTACCGCGGGTCACGGCAGCGGAAGCGGGAGCGGGAGGGTGCCGCCGTCGCCGCCGCCACTCTCGGGGCCGCTGTCGTTCGACGAGACGAGGTTCAGCACACCGCAGGTCACCGGGTCGGTGGCCTCGGCGGGCAGGCTCGGGTCGAGCTCGCTCTTGCCGGCGCCGCGGAAGTCGTACTTGCCGTTGCCGTTGTAGTCGATGCCGTGGATGACCACGACGGCGTTGCCAGCGCGGATCGCGTCGGCGACCTTCCGCGACACGTGGATGCCGTCCCGGTCGTAGTGGACCTCCCGGTGGTGAGCCTTCGGGAACCGATTCACGGCCAGCGTGCTCTTCGACGAGGTATCACCGCGCTTTGTCAGTGAGACCCGCACGGGCCCGTACGCCGGCGTACCTTCGACGGTGTTGAGGCGATGGTCGGCGTTGTCGTCATCGCGGACACTGGGGCACTCATGACGCGCCTTGGCACCGAAGTGGATGTGCTGAGCGTGCGGCATGCCCTTGAGCAGCCGGTTGGCGTCGAGACTGACATTGATCTGCCGGCCGTTGACCGTCACATCCGCGGTCCCGTGTGCGGCAGCATTGTTGAGGGGACTGAGATCGGCGTGCGTCACCGCAGTCCCCGCCTCGGCGTTGGAAGCCACGGCACCGCTCGCCGACCCTCCCAGCGTGCCGAGGAGTCCGGCGGCGACCAGGAGGGTTGCTCCGCCAACTGCGCGCTGCTTCGGTGTGGTCATCTGCATGGCCTTCTCCGTTCTCACCCGAGTGAGTGATGGTGATTTATGCCTCTTGTGCGTGTTCGTGCCCGACCCGATGCCCGGATTGGTCCTGAGCTGGTCGCGACGTGCCAGGCTCCCGGCGAAGCCCCCTCCCTGCCGTGGCCTCTCGAGCAAGGGCGCGAGCACCGCAGCCTGGCCGCAGCGAGACAGGTCCGCTGGGTCACGGATCGGCGATGGCGGTGAGGCGCGCATCAAGCCGTCACGCCGCAGCCTCTCCGCGACACGGTGTCTGAGGAAGCCTGTGCGTCGCCGATTCGGTGCCCGCGGCGAGGTCGGGATATGGCAGCCGCGCGCCTCGCGGCGAAAAGACGTCCCCTGGATGGGGAGACCTGCGCTTCTACTCGAGGCGCGCGTTCAGCTCACCGGCACTATTCTCGTCGCCCAGCTGGGCAACCATCTCGCGGAGAGCAGCCACCTCCTTGGTCAGGGCCCTAAGGTCTCGGCTCGTCGCGGCCTGCCCCTCCTCCTCGACCTCCGTCACTCGTTCGATAAGCCAGGAGGCCAACGATGCCGTGACCACGCCGAGCAGCGCGATGCCCGACAGCATCAGGCCGGCCGCCACGAAGCGACCGGTCCCAGTCACGGGAAAGCGGTCGCCGTAGCCGACGGTCGTCACCGTGGTCATGGCCCACCAGAGGGCGTCGCCGAAGTCGACGATGTTCGCTCCCTTCGAATCTCGCTCGGCATCTAGTACAGCCAGGGCGGCGACGAAGAGGATCAGGGCGGTGGAGCCGATGACGTACACGGCCACTCGGCCGCGCAGCGAGGCTCCGGCGTGCCGGTTGAGTACCGAGAGCAGGCTGACCAGTCGGAGGAGTCGTAGCGGACGCAGGATCGGCAAGGCGACCACAAGCAGGTCGAGCACATTCGAACTGACGAAGCGTGACCGATCTCTGCTGAGGATGAGGCGGACGGTGTAGTCGAGAGCGAACCCGGCCAAGCCGCCCAGGTCACGATGGTGCAGGCAAGCACAGCCCCAGGCGCCAAGTCCGGGTCCAGGATCGGCCAGGCGTAGGCCACGAGGAACAGCACCGCGGCCGCGGTCAGCGGCCACTCGGCTGCCTCTTCCCAGCGGTCTCGAGCCCTCTCAGTCACGCCGACAGCGTGTCAGAGCATGGACGGTCTGGGGCGCAACTGCCGCCGTGCCGTCGATGCCTACGTTCGTCGCGCGCTTCAACGCGGCGGAAAGACCCTGCCACCACCCTTGTCATGCTCCGCTACCAGGCGTCCCCTCGGACACGTTGATCCATCAAGATGGCCCAGGTGTACGCCGACCCCTGGCTCTCCTTGATGTCGCTCGGTCTGGATGCCGGCATGGCGGCAGCCGCTTTCATGAAGTTGGTACGTGACAGCGAACGGTTGATCTCGCGCCCTTCGCGGGACACCTTGATGTAGTCGCCGGGCACCCGATACGTGAACGGGAGCCCGGTAGCGGCAGCAAGCGTCTCACCGGCATGCCGATCAATGCGGGTCCAGACTTCGTCAGAGTCGGCCATGAAGGGATTCTCGGGCAGGAACATCCGGCGATCCAGCGCATCACGGGCCGCAGAGATGAGACCCGGCTCGCGGCGGATTGAAGCAGTTGATCTATTTCCGACCAGCGATCGAACTACGACGACGCCGCCGCAGGCATATCCATACCGATGGCTGGGTCAGCGTGGCTTCTCACGTCGCGACTAGAATTCGAAAACGACGGCCTCAGCGGCTCGTGCCGTCGCGATCAGTGACTTCCACGGCGCCGACTGCGTCGATCTCGATGCGCTTGTCGCCGCGGAAGCGGGCCACCTCGACCGTGGTCCGGGGTGGGAGCGTCACCCCCGAGAGCCGGGCTTGGTAGGCCGCGTCGTAGGCGTCGAACTCGTCGAGGTCGGCGAGGAACACGGTCACTTTCAGGAGGTGACCGAGCGACGACCCGGCCCGCAGGAGCACGGCCTCGAGGCTGTCCAGCGCGACGGCGACCTGGTCCTCGATCGACGTCGGCGTGGTCCCGTCGCTGCGGCGCGGCACCTGCCCGCACGCCCACACCAGGCCCCCGTAGGACGCCGACGCCGTGTAGGGCCGGGGGACGCCGTCGGCGTGGTCGAGCCGGGTCAGGGTTGGCGCACCGTCGACCTGCGCGCCGGTCATGCGTCCACCTCCGGAACGAGGAACCGCTTGGCGTGGTCGGCGACCACGGCCCAGGTGGAGGAGTCGACAGAGACGCCGCGCTGGGCAGCCTGACGGCGGCGCGTGGCACGCTCGGCGACTGTCGAACGGGACAGGACCGCGAGGTCCCGCGGCCGTGAGCTCGGGCCAACCCGCACCTCCACCCGCGCCGCACGAGGGCTGCCATGCACTTCGGGCATGCGACCGACGACCAGGTCTCCGGCGGCCGTCGCCAGCCGCACCTCCGCGCGGCCGAGGTCGCCGTACCCGATCACAACCACGTCTGCCGCCGTCGAGACAGCCGCCGCGACTAGCGCCGAGTCCCACAGCCCGTTCACGTCCATGCTGCTGTCGGTGGACACGCACACCCGGCCGGCTTCGCCAGCCGCCAGGTCAGTGAGCACCGTGCTGAGTTGAAGCTCGTCTGCGACGTCACCGCAGCGTACGTCGAGCACACCGGTGGCCACCCGCACCATGGTCAGGGGCTGGGTAGGCCAAGGGCCGCGCGTGAGCGTCCGGGCGAGCCCGGCGAGCCCGTCCCCTTCGTGGAGCTCGGCGTGCACCACCTGCTCGGCCGCCGACATCGCTTCGCCCGGGCTGGCGCCCGCAACGACCAAAGCGCGGTACGCGTACTCGCGCACTTCACGGATGGCGATGCGCACGCGATGCGCCGACTGGTCCATCGCGGTCTCCTCGACATCGAACGGTGTGTGGGTCATCGGGACCGTGGTACTCATGACGACCTCCCTCCGGCAAACACGTCGTCGAAGAGGCGAAGCCAGTTCTCGCCCAGCACGCCGCGCACGGTCTTCTCGTCAAGCCCCGCGTCGATCAGGCCGTCGGTGACGCGAGGAAAGTCCTCCGGTCCCCGGAACCAGTAGGGCCACTCGGGCCACTGTGCCGCGGTCTCCCCGCGCGGGCGCCAGTGCCCGCTGCGGAGCCACTCGACGTAGTCGTCTCCCCAGTTGCGGGTGCAGTCGCTGCCGAGCGCCACCTGGTCAGGCCCGAGATCGTCAACCAGCCTGGCCACCATCGCGCAGAACTCGGCGACGGTGGTGGCGGCACCGCCGAGGACGATGGGGTAGAGGCAGCAGCCGACCACGCCTCCGGCCGTCGCGACGGCGCGGATCACCTCGTCGGGCTTGTTGCGAGGGTTGTCCACGAACCACGTCGGGTTGGCGTGGGTGATGGCCACCGGCGCCGACGACGCCTCGACGGCCTCCAGCGAGGTCCGGTTGCCGACGTGCGACAGGTCGACGAGCATGCCGACGCGGTTCATCTCGGACACGATCACCCTGCCGAATCGCGTCAGGCCGCTGTCCTCGGGCTCGTAGCAGGAGCCGCCCACCGCGTTCTGGTTGTTGTAGGTCAGCTGGGCAACCCGGACACCGAGGCGGTGGAACACTTCCACCATGCGGTAGTCGTCGCCGAACGGGCTGGTGTTCTGGAAGCCAAGCACCACTGCGACCCGGCCCTCGTCCTTGGCCTTGCGGATGTCGTCCGCGGTCTCCGCCAGCACGACGATGTCCTGGTTGTTGCGTGTCAGCTGGTACCACTCGCCGACGGCTCGGAGCGTCTGCTCGGTGCCTTCCCACACGGCGGCGGTGGCGTTGACGCCGGTCACCCCTCCCGTGCGGAGCTCCTGGATGACCTCGCGGTTCCAGTTGTTGATCTGGAGGCCGTCGACGATGACGGCGTCGTCGTGGAGCCGGCGGGCGTCGGAGGCGTGGGGGGTCATCGTGTGGTCCTCCCGCTGTCGGCCGTCGGCCTCGGGGTGAAGCACCAGTCGTCGTCGGCGGTCCCTCTAGCGAGGTCGTCGATGCGCGGCGCGCCGGAGAAGAGAGTGACGCGCAACCAGTCGGTCGACTGCGGGTTGAAGTTGTCCATCCCGTAGACGGCGAGCTGGAGCCGCTGGACGTGCAGGGGCATGAAGTCACTGGCGAGCAGGTTGGCCCTCAGCTCGGCATAGTCGAGTTCAGCCACGGCCTGGATGCGCATGACCGCACCCCGATGACGCGGATTGCCGAGGAGGAACTCCCCGATGCTCATCGTGGGCTCGGTCCCAGCCAGTTCCTCGCGTAGCGCGCTGATGGCGCGGGCAACGTCGATGGCGTGCTGGACCCGCTCGCCGGGGTCGACGCCCGCCAGCGCCCGACGGGGCTCCTCGTTGTTGGCGGACGAGAACCAGAACTTCTCCGACTGCTGGGGATCGGTGAAGTCGAAGTCCGCGAGCCAGTCGTACCGCTCATAGATCAGCTCGAGGAGATCCCGGACCCGCGCACGGGCGCGCACCGTGCGGCTCTCGCGGCAGCGGAGAAGCCCCTCGACCCAGCTGTCGAGGTCTTCGGTCAGCTCGATCAGGACGGAGGCGACGACGCCGCGGACCTCCGCGTCGACCTGTGCCGCGACGTCGTGCAGCAACCGCCACGGGTAGTTCGTCGGCTGGCCGCGCATGGTGCCGTGCTCGTCGTACTCGTCGACCAGCTGGGTCAGCGGGGACAGCCGGGCCGCGAGCTCTGCGCCGGAGGTGTAGGGAGTCGGCTGCTCAAGACCCTGTTCGTGGAGGAAGGTGGCGGCGCGGTCGAGCAGCTCGCGCACACGGCGTACGTCGGGACTGCCGGGTTCCGCGGTGCGAGCGACGACCGCAGCGAGCGGCAGCTCCCGCAGCCTCATCCACGCGTCGAGCACCTCGGGGTGGTTGACCACGTAGGGGACCATCCCGAGACCGGTGGCATTGCCCAGGCCGAAGTAGCGGCGCCACTTCCCCGTCAGCCGTGCGGCGTCAGGGGTGCGGGCGATTGCGCACGTCTCGACCAGCAGGTAGCCCAGCTCCCGAAGCAGCCACGCAGAGAGCATGTGAGCGCGGTACGGCACCGCAAAGGGGTGGTCGTCCGCGAACCGCTCGAAGTCGGCGAGTCCGAACTTGCCATTGCTGTAGAACGCGGTGCTCCGCAACAGGTAGGGGGACAGGCCGAACATGTGAGGGTCGGGCTGCTGGCCCCGAGCCAGACGGTCGACGACCTGGTCGAAGAAGCGCCCGCTGCGGTTGGCGCGCGTCCAGATGATCGTGCGCTCGTCTGCGCGGCCCTGTTCCTGACGGGTGACCTGCGGTCGCAGCCGCTCGACGTCCTCGTCGTCGACGCCGCCCTCGACGAGAGCGGCCGTCACGTCCCACGACGCCGCCACCACCCGATCCTCGCGGTCGGCGTCGGCAATCGTCTTGCTGAAGGCCACGAAGCTCCAGCGGTGGGCACCCGCGAGGACGTCGAAGACGACGACGCCGCGTCCCTCGCCGTCCAGGTCGACTCGGCCGAGGGCGATATCCCACCCGTCGGCGCTGGCTCGCCTGATGACCGACCGGGCGAAGCTGTGGCGAGTGGCACGTGCGCCGGCGAGGTCCTCGGGCCTCAGCACGGTGTCGGGTGACCGCAGCTCCAGCACGCGGGCGTCGATCGGCGCTTCGACGCTCACGAGGGGTCCTT
This sequence comes from Nocardioides iriomotensis, assembly GCF_004168035.1. Taxonomy (GTDB): domain Bacteria; phylum Actinomycetota; class Actinomycetes; order Propionibacteriales; family Nocardioidaceae; genus Nocardioides_B; species Nocardioides_B iriomotensis. The sequence continues at coordinate 84,841 of NZ_SDPU01000009.1, forward strand.
GGGCGAGAGCCGCAGGTAGGCGGTCTTGCTGATGGTGAAGAACTCAGCCGCGGAGTCGCTGGCCTGCTCCCGCGGGGCGGGAAACGAGGAGTCGCGAAGCCCGCCGAAGGGGGCGTGCAGCTCTGACCCGGTCGACGGGGCATTGACCTTGACCAGGCCGGCGACCAGCTCGTCCACGCAACGGCGTGCCGACCGCTCGTCACGGGTGAAGACCGCGGCGGTGAGGCCGAAGTCCGTGGCGTTGGCCAGGCTGATGGCGGCGTCCAGGTCGTCGGCCCGGAGCATGGTCGTGACCGGGCCGAACACCTCCTCCCGACAGATCGTGAGGTCCGAGACCCCTGCCAGCAGGGTGGGCGCCACCCAGTGACCCGGGCCAGCCGGGACCGTCCCGGTCGCCAGCACCTCGGCGCCTTCGTCAACCGCGAGCTGGACGGCCGCGACGACCTGGTCACGAGCCCTGGCCGACACGACCGGCCCGAGTGCGGCCCCGGGTTCGAGACCGTTGCCCACGGACAGCTTCTCCACCCGCGTGACGAGCTCGTCGACGAGCCGGTCGTAGCAGTCACCGACGGCGATCACCCGCCGGGTGGCCGTGCACTTCTGACCGGTGCTGCCCATCGCTGCCGCTACGATCGCGTCCGCTGCCGCCGCCAGGTCGGCGTCGGGCAGGACGAGTGCGGCATTGTGGCCGCCGAGCTCCATCTGGAGCTTCGCGCCACGAGGCAGCGCGGCGTCGCGAATCGCACGACCCACCGGCACCGACCCCGTGAAGGTCACGGCCGCGGCCTGCGGGTGGGCGACGAGCTCCGCGCCGAGGTGCCCCGGGCCGAGGAGCAGGTTGAGCACGCCGTCGGGCACGCCTGCCTCGACGAGGATCTCCGCCAGGGCGACCGCCATCGCGGGGGTGTCGCTGGCGGGCTTCCAGACGACCGGGTTGCCCCACAGCAGTGCCGGGGCGATCTTCCAGACCGGGATCTGGAGCGGGAAGTTCCACGGCGTGATCACCGCGACCGTGCCCACGGGCCGGCGCACCGTGCGGATCAGCTCGTCCGGGTGGGCCGAGGGGTAGGTCGCGCCGTCGGGCCGGCGGGCGGCAGCCGCGTGGTAGTACAGCGTCTCGACCGTGGCTCCCACCTCGCCGCGCGAGTCGGCGAGCGACTTGCCCTGCTCCCGGGTCATGAGGATCGCGAGGCCTTCCGACCGCTGCTCCATGAGCTGGGCTGCGCGTCGCAGCACCTGGCCGCGCCCCAGCAGTCCCTGCTGGTCCCAGCCGCGAGCCGCGGCTGCGGCGGCGGCCATCGCCTGCTCGAGCTGCTCGGAGGTGGCGGTGGTGTAGTCCGCGACGGCGGCACCGTCGGGGTCGGCGGGGTTCTCACTGTGCGCTGCGGATCCGAGGCCTTCGGTCCAGACGCCGCCGACCAGGTGACGCAGGGCGATCGTGTGGGTGGTCATGCAGAGACTCCTTCTGCGGGGTCGGTGGCAGCGGTGCTCGCCGCAACCGCGGTGGTCGGCGCGCTGCTGGACGTCGTAGTCTCGGCGGTCGCGCCCGACTGCCGCCAACCGGTGATCCCCTGCTCGGCGGCCATCCTGCGCACGATGACAGGGGCAGCGAACACCGACGGGAGCAGGATCAGGCCGACCGGGACGGCGGTGATGACGATGAACGACTGGAGGGCGGAGATGCCTCCGTCGCCGATGCTGATGAGCACCGCGGCCGCCGCCCCCATGAGGAGCGCCCAGACCGCGCGCAGCTTGGTGCCCGCGTGGTCCTCGGAGGTGCAGGACTGTGCGATGGCGTAGGACATCGAGTCGGTCGTGGTGGCCACGAACAGGATAGTGAGGACGAGGAATCCGAGACCGACGAGCGTCGACAGGGGCAGCCCCTCCGCGATCGACATCACGGCGGCCGGCAGCCCCGACTCGTTGAGCGGTCCCGAGACTGCTCCGGGTCGCTCCTGCTCGAGCATGATGCCGGTGCCGCCGAGCACGGAGAACCAGAGGCAGGTGGCGACCGGCGGGAGCACGGCGGTGCTGACGATCAGGTCGCGAACGGTGCGGCCCCGCGAGATGCGGGCGATGAAGATGGCCATCAGCGGGGCGTACCCGAGGAACCAGCCGAAGAAGAAGACGGTCCAACCCGACAGCCAGGCCGGGTCGCCGCGGTAGAGGCTGGTGCCGACGAAGTCAGTCACGTAGACGCCGAACCCACCCACGAACGCCCGCAGGACGTACCAGGCGGAGCCGAGCACGAGCACGGCCGCCATCAGTGCCAGGGCCAGCCACACGTTAACGCGGCTGAGGAACTGGATGCCGCGGTTGACACCCGAGACGACCGACACAGCAGCGACCGCCGTCAGCACGGCGATGACCGCCAGCTGGACGCCGTAGACGTCGGGCAGGCCGAACACCGAGGAGAGTCCGTAGGAGACCTGGAGACCGAGGAAGCCGATCGGACCAACGGTCCCGGCCACGACGGCGATGATGCAGACGATGTCGGCCGCGGCTCCGACCGGGCTCGTCACGACGCGCTTGCCGAGCACGGGGTAGAGAAGGCTGCGCGGCCGCAACGGCATCCCCTTGTCGACGGCGTGCATGATGACGATGGCGGCCAGGGAGCCAAGGATGGCCCAGGCGAGGAATCCCCAGTGCACGAAGCTCTGGGCGAGGGCCACGTGTGCCGCTTCGTTGCTGCCGACCTCGACGTCGCCGAAGAAGGGCGGCGCATTGAGGTAGTGGTACATCGGCTCCGCCGCTGCCCAGAAGACGCCTCCGCCGGCGAGCAGGGTGCACATGATCATGGCGACCCACTTGAACCGACCGAACTCGGGCGCCTTGGTGCCGAATCGGGCACGCGCCCACGGGGTCAGGGCGAGACCGATCGCGACGAGGAACGTCGCGAACATGAGGATCTGCCAGTAGAAGCCGAACCAGGACGCGCTCTTGGTGAATCCGGTCGAGACCCAGCCGCCGACGGTGTCGGGTCCCGCGACCGCGGCGACGACGAACGCGGTCAGGGCACCCGCGCTGACGCCCGCGACGATCCTGTCGACGCCCCCTCGGACGTCGGAAGCGGCCGCCTCAGTGGTTGGTGTGGTCATGCGTGCCTTCTCTCCTAGGGACAGTGTTGCCCAGGTCAGCGGGCGCCGTGACGCCCTTCACACCTGACGGTAGGAACGAGGTACCTATTCAGTCCAAGACCTGTTTGGCACTGATTGATTCAGATTCGTCATCAGTGATAGAAGGCCTCATGGACCTCCGCCAGATCCGGTACGCCGTGGCCGTGGCCGACGAGCTGCACTTCGGGCGCGCAGCGGAACACCTGCTCGTCGCGCAGCCGTCACTGTCTCGCCAGATCCGCGACCTCGAGCGGGATCTCGGGGTCACCCTCTTCGACCGGACCAGCCGCAGGGTGGACCTCACCGCCGCCGGAGCCGCCTTCGTCGAATCAGCGCGCCTGGCCCTCCGAGCCGTCGATGTGAGCCGCACGGCTGCACTGGACGCAGCTCGCGGTGTCCAGGGACAGGTCACGCTCGGCTTCGTGGCCTCGGCAGCCATCGAGATCCTGCCCGGAGTGGTTCGCCGTTATCGCAGCGCCCGTCCCGCGGTCAGACTCTCGTTGCGCGAGATGACCACCGAGGAGCAGATGGCTGCCCTGCACGACGGCCACGTGGACGTCGGCCTAAGTCGCGACCTCGAGCCCAGCGAAGGCGTCGAGGTCACGGCCCTGCTGCGGGAGCCTCTGCTGGCGGTCGTTCCCACGGGACATCCGCTGCAACGCCGGCGCACCATCGAGATGTCAGACCTGGCCGGCTCCGACTTCGTCACGCTCCCCCGCCAGCGGGTTCCGCGAGCCTGGGACAGGCTCATCATCCTCGCCGACTCCAGCGGCATGCGCCCGACCTTCGTCCAGGAAGCCAACCAGTTCTCGACCCTGCTCGCGCTAGTCGCGGCGGAGGTCGGAGTTGCGGTGGTTCCGTCGTCGGTGCGACATCTCCGACGTGACGGTGTCCACTACCTCCGCCTCCGCGACGACCGTGCCTGGTCCGAGGTCTGCGCGGTCACTCGGTCGGACGACCCGACCCCCACCGCCCGCGACCTCTACGGCGTCCTCACCGATGGTCGCCCATGAAGCGGCGCACGCGGCGGTAAGACGCGGTCACCGCAGCCGTCCACACGCACCGAGCCGAATGCCGCTGCTCCGCCTCTTACTGGCTGCAGCGAGTGGGGGCGGAGGGCCACCGCGTGACGAGTTATTTGCCGGGCCGACACGGGCAGCCGAACGCGATGTCGCCTAGGCGCTCGGCGCTGATCCGACCGCATCGGCCGCATTCCGTGCGGTGCGGGTCGTCGGGCAGCGAGGGGCTTGTGAGCGGTCCGAGGTAGATGAATCCGTTCTCGCTCGCGATGGTCTGCGCATGCTCGAAGGGCACGGGCTCGAACCGGGCGAACCGCCCCGCCAGTGCCCGCGATTGCTCGGCCCACGCTCGCCAGTAGCACGCCCGACACGTTGCCTCGCTACAACCGTTCTTCTCGAGGACGTACTCGAAGCGGTAGTGGGCGACGTTGCTGCAGGCCTTGCACCGGGTCAGCAGGAAGTCTTGGGGGTGAGTGAACGACTCCAGCGCCTCAAGGCCACCGACATCGAGGATGGCCGCGATGTGGGCATCGCAGTACGTCGGCCTGCTCCATGTCCTGAATGCGGCAGTGTCCCCGCACCCTTCAACCGAACAGACCTGGCCCACGGGCTTTCGTTCGCGCCGTAGCGGCTTCGGCGGCTTCGGCGGCTTCGGCGGTACTGGGATCGGGCGTCGATCGAGGGGTACTGAGCGCAACGGATTGCGGTTCGGCGCAGCGCTGGGAACCGGCTCTTCGAGCAGGAGGTCTTCGATGACGGTGAGTGCCTTGCCGTCGAGACACCGCAGGAAGTCGTCCTCCGTCATGACCTCGATCGCTTGGCCGTTGTCCTGCAGTTCGAAGGCCTTGCGCGCTTTGCCGGTCAGGTTGGAGCCGGGGCGCAGGACGGCCGGGTTGATGTCGCCGATGACGAGGACGTTGGTCTTCTTCGTTGTGTTCTGCTCGGGAATCGCGCCGACGCGGGCGCATTCTTGCCGAGCGATGTCGCGAGTCATCGACATAAGGGTTCCGGTGAACACCACGACGCGTCCGTAGAGGTAGCCGTCCGGGTCGGCGTCCGGGTTGACCTCGATGGGCGTGAAGCCACGACTGCCGGTGCCAGTCGCAACGCTGCCTTGGTAGGGGCCGCTGCTCATGCATCCAATGGACATGCTGTGGGCGGCCGCGAGGTCAGCCAGGTCTTGCACGCCCGCCGCGTCGGCCAAGGCCGTGACGATGCCGACGACACCGTGCGCGTCCGCCAGGGGGTCATGGTGATCGCCCATCGCGAAGCCCAAGGATTCCGCCACGTAGGGCAGCCGGTAGGACGGCAGGCTGAGCGCCCGGCGGGACATGGCCATGGTGCAGAGGAAACGCATCTCGGGCCATTCGATGTTGTCCACGGCGCAGGCGTAGCGGATGACGCCGATGTCGAAGCCCGCGTTGTGAGTCACCACGACGTCGTCTGCGACGTACTCCATGAGTGCCGGCAGCACGGCGCGCCATCGGGCTGCTCCCTGCACCGTTTCTGCGTCGATGCCGTGGAGAGCGGTGTTGAAGCCGTCGAAATAGTCCACTTGCTCGGGTGGCCTGATCAGCCAGCGCTGCTCGTCGACGGGCCGGCCGTCGCGGACACGAACCAGCCCGACGGCGCAGGGCGAGCCCCGGTAGGAGTTGGCGGTCTCGAAGTCGATGGCGGTGTAGTCGAGCACCGTCACACCAGAGGCTGCTCATGGACGCGTGCCGCGAAAGACTCCGGGAACCTTGCGAGCTGCGGGGAGTTCATGTGCTCGGGCATGATCCATGGCGTCTCGCCGGTCTGCGGACGCGTCGTGCGGCGGCGACGCTCCTCGTCGGTCTGAAGCCAGGCCGTCCACGCCGCGGCGAGGTAGTTCGCAGCGGCGAAGGCCCGTCCAGACGCGGTGTCCTCCACCGGCACGTGGTCGGCCGGGTTGGGCGTGGTCGGGAAGCTGGGGGCCTTCAATGAAGAGGAGCGCGTTCTGCGCTTGTGCTCAGCAACCGCCGCCGCGATCACTTCCTGCTGGGTTTCGGTCTCGGTCACCAGGCCAGCGATGTCGGACTCATCGAGCGGCGCCCCTTGTATGGGCAGCCCGTCGAGGTCCGTGCCCTTCGTGACAAGGACACTGCAGCAGCGAGTCAGGGAGCGCACGTTCTCTACGGCGTCCGTGTCGGTTGCGGTGTCGATCACTACCGCGTTGACGTGCCGCGGCTGCCCCTCCGACGCACTGGTCACCCAGATCGCGATCGTGTTGCTTCCAGGCTGCCGGTCAATGGTCGCGATTCCCCGCAACTCCCCACCCCCGTTTTAATGCGCCTCCCGACGGCGCGCGCACGCAGGCTAGCCGGGATTGGCGTCGCCTGTCCGGGCATCAAGGAAACGTGACTACCCGTGGGCGGCGAAATGCCGCATGTGGCGCTGCGTTCGGCGCGACTGGCCCAAGCGTGCGGTCACTGCGACTGTCATCGGCAGAAACGGGGGAACAGCGACTCGCCACGGCCGGGGAATCGTGCACGTTCGCGCCGAGAAGCCTCAGCTACGGGATATCTTCGGCCAACGCAGTTACATGAACGGGGGAATGCTAGATGGAGTCACGCCTGCGCCGATTGGCCGCAACACTGAGCATTGTTGTCGGCGCTTCGCCCATCGTGGCGGGGGCAAACGTAGCAGCCGCGGAGTCCGGCACAAGGTCAGCGGAACGTGCCCTGACCGGGGTTTCTATTGGCCACGCGCCGTCCGATGTGACGGAGGGCGAGCGCTTCAAGGTCAAGGTCCGAGTGGGTTCGCCGGCCAATGCCAAGACGCTGTCGCTGCAACTGCGGGTCGTCGACGTTCTCGGCAACGCGAGCTGGACCACCGTCAGGTCGAGGAGGGTTGCGTCGACGGCTCGTCACACGTTCAAACTCGTCGCGACAGGGGTGGGCAAGCAGCGGTTTCGCGCGTTGGTCGCCTATCGCGGCTCTGGGAAGGCTCGATCGACTGCACGGGGTGTGACGGTCTGGGCGTGGACCGACCTTGCCCGAATCCCTGCCTACTACGCCACGTCCGGAGTCAACCACGAGTACTTCCAGTTCGGGCTGGCAGGTACGCAGTACCGGGGTTGGCTCACCATGGGCGGGTACGGCTCGTGGGAAACACGATTCACCCCTGGCCGGAACTGCAAGGCCTTCCGCGGAGTGGCGGGTGTTACCGATCAATCGGCCGACGGATCCTCGGGTCAAGTGACGCTGATCGCCGACGAGACCACAGTCGTCTATCAGTCGCCCGTTCTGACGCCCGGCGCAGCCCACGTGTTTGAGGTACCGCTCAGCGCGCCGTACCGATTCGCCATACAAGGGCGCAACTTGTCGCTGGATGGTGTCCGTTCCTACCCAGCGATCGGCACGCCACAGTTTCTCTGCGACACGGCGTACTAGGAATACCGCGGGTCGCCGATTCGGTCTCCTTAGCGAGACGGAAATCAGGCATGCCCGCCTAGCGGCGGTAAGACGCACCACAAGTGGCCATGCACAAAGTGTGTGCACGTGAGGACGAGGCACACGGCCGAGAGAAATTGCCGCGGAGTTCGACAGTGACGTAACTACCGCACGATCGCTCGCTTGAACCATGCACTGAAGGTCTTGACAGCGAAGGACGACGACTGCCTCGCCACGGTGGAGGGTTCAGAATGAGCTCGAGCGACGGTTCGACCGGTGATCACAAGATCCCTATCGAGAAGCGTTAGCCGAGGAACCGTGACGGCCGCCGCTCACGATCAGCGGGGCGGAGGTCACACAAGATGAGGGAGTCAACGCACTAGCCCAGCTAGCCGCTAGGTTGCTCGGCAACGAGGGGGGACGTCATGACAGAACGACCGGACGACTTTGATCCCGATCTGTGGTTCGAACCGAATCGCGATGCCGAATCCGCCGCAACTTCGTCATCGAATGAGCCGACCAACGTTTGCCGGGTGGCCGCGCTGTCGAGCATGCTGGCCGCCGACGAGGACCCCCTGAGGGGCCTCCAACCGGAGCTCAGTGCGCTTGGGTTTGCCGAGAGGCTTGCCACGGGTGAGGTGCCCTTCCGGCACGCCGCTGTTGAGGAACTGCGGGAGAGTGCCGGCAGGTCGTTCCGCTCCCGCGAGGAGCAACGCGTTGAACAATGGGCCGCAATCAACCAGGCCGCCGATGTTGCATCGGTCTATGACTTCCTCCTCTCCGTGCTTCAGAGCCCGCTTGAACGCGAGTCAGCGGCGGCGGCGGTCGCGATCGCGAGGGACCTCCACGATCAAGGAGGCGATGGGCTGATTTGGTCCGGATGGCTGAACCTTGCGCTTCCTGATTGGGATCCGTGGCAGCTACCGGACCCAGAACTGCTACGGGACTATTTCGAGTGGGACGATGTCGCATGGAACTCGACGCTGGAGCAAGTTCGCGGCACCTTCGCAGGACAACCACTCCTTTGGGCTCAAGTGCTGGTGGAGCTTCGGCTGCGCCTTGCGTTGCGATCTGCCGACCCAGTCACACGATCGCTCGTCCATGCCTTGTTCTTGACCGACGACACAACTGACATCGAGACGGAAGAACTTGAGGACGGTCATGCCGTTCCAAACGTCTCGCTACTGATACATGGAACCAACGCGTGGCAAGGCGATTGGTGGCGACCAGGGAAAGGGACGTTCCACCATTTCGTGTTGTCGGAGTTGCGACGAGATCTTTACCGTGGGGGCGCACGGTTTGGCTGGAACGGGTATCTAAGGGACACCCACCGCACCCTGGCGGCCCGCGACCTGCTCGACTGGGCGGCCGACCTAGCTCCTTATGGCCTACGAACCGTGTTTGCACACAGCTATGGATCCGATGTCGCTGCGAAATCGTGGATTTTCGGACTACCCGTGGAGGAACTCGTCCTTCTCAGCGCGCCCGTCAACAAGGCAGTTGTGATGGCCGCGGCCGGTATCGATCACGTGGTCGACGTTCGCTTGCCATTTGATCCCGTTCTCGCTTGTGCAAGGCTTTTTCAACGGGTCTCCCAATCGCTGCCACCGCTCTCCAACGTAGACGAAGTCCTTTTGAAGTGGTCCCTGCATCACGGCGCGAGCCACGATCCACTTGTCTGGAAAGCTGAGGATGTTGTCCAACGAGGGCACTTGATCTAGAGCGAGCTGTCGTCCGTGAGTGAACCCGCTGGCGGCGGAATGATCGAGGCGCTCGCTAACCTCCGGGCGCTCGGATGATCGCGCGGTTCATTATCCGCTACCAGGCGGCGGTGGAAGTCGTCCGTCGTCCTGGCATGTCTGTCGATGAAGTCCGCGCTCGGACCCCATGGAGCACCGTCATAGGAGGTGTCGCCAGTTGACGAGCATGAGTCCCGATGCACGTGGAACGCTCATCGAGAGAACTCCGTAATGGTTCGCACCTCTTCATCGCCAACAAGAATCGGCTCCCCGCGCACGACTCCGCGATTACGGGTGCAGACGAGGAAGGCGTTCGACTCCAGGATGACCAGGACGGTCTCCCCGGTCCGGGGGTCCGGCTTGCCGACCTCTGCCACGAAGGGCTTGCCCTCATGGTGGTAATTGAGCTGGAAAATGCGTCTATCCGTCACCTGCCAAGCGAGCTGATCCTGGGCGAACGTTCGGGTGGCGTTCCACAGGTGTTCCGCTTGCTCGATGTCGGCGGCGCCAGGCACGAAGAACCTCACGCACGTATCCTGCACCGTTGTCATGGGTGCACCCGCACATAGTGCCACCTCAGAGCCCCTTGGTTTCGGGGCGGCGCTCGACGCCGCCAGTGTTTGGCATTCACGGGAACTGGCGCCCAGGTACGCGAGGGCGGGCCGAGCATCGGTCGTCTCGCGGGGAGTGACGCAATCTTCGCACCGGCGCAGGCGCCGGGCTCGTCGCTTCAAACAGCACCGATCAGGCGGGCACTCTGGCGTTCAGCCGGGACTCAACGAAGTCGGTGAACATCGACGTGTCGGCGTAGTAGTTCGGGTATGCGGCCTGAAGTTGGCTGATCCGGGCGATATTCACGAGGACGGCGTCGAGGTCGTCGTCGTTTAGCGCCTCCAACTCCGTCAGGCGTGCCTCCGCCTCGGCCATGGTCTCGTGCACAGAGACCGTCAGTTCCCCGGCCGCGCGGCGAAGCTCCAGCGTCAGGGCGTTGCGCCGGTCGCTTGTCGCGTGGTCGCCCACGATGGCCGCGTAGCCGCGCAAGCGGCCGACGATGCCCAGCCGCTCTTCTAGACCCGCCAACTCCTCTAGCAGTTCGGGTACGGGCGACTCCGCGCCGGGCACCGGGGCGGTGCCCTCCTCGATGGCCATGAGCGAGCTAACCAGGGCGAAGAAGCGGATGACGTCGTCCTCACCCTTGCTGTACTTCAACTCACTGCCTGAGAACAGGTCCATCGTCTCGACGGCGGTCGCCCAGGCGTGCTGCAACTGGGTACGGACCTGCAGTTCAATCCTGAGTCCGTGATACTCGGGCTTGGAGGCGCCGTACTCATAAGCGAGATGCACGCCTCGGTAACCCGAGCGCTTCGGTCCCGGGTCGTCGTGGAGGTAGTCGTACACGCGGGTGACCCGATTGCGCGAGCGCGGGAGGTCTCGCAGTACTTCGACGAGCTGCTCGACCTCCTTCACCGACTCGAAGACGACCCTGCAGCCCCCTAGGTCATGCATGGTGGTCACGCTCATCGTCGGGATGCGGACCAACTTGTCGAGGATGGTCGGAAGTCGCTTGAGCCGCTGGGCGACAACCGCGTTCGGGTTGACGGCCAAGGCTTTCTGACGGACGGTTACCGTCACCGCGTTCAGTGGGAAGGCGTGCGCGCTTCGAAAGTTGCTCAGGACGGCGCGGGCCTCAGCCAGTTGCTCAGGCGTGCCCTTGCCCTTGCCGACAAGTTTGCTCGCACGGCCGACCGCGCTCTTCGAGTACTCGGGGACGACGCGGGCGACCATGACCCAACGCTATCGGGCCGTGCTCCCGCCAGTCTCGCGTTCGGCAAGCGTCCTAGGCGACTCACCCGCGCGGCAGACGGCCGTGTAGGGATCGTCCTCGGCCCTGCGTCTTAGTGGGCGAGATGGGCGTGGAGCTGCGACGACGGTGATCCAACACCGCGCGAGACCCGATAGGCCTGTTGCTTCGACGTGACAACCCTCGACAACTGTTGCGATCGACCTCGTGGTGATCCTCTGGATGCGTGGATCTGCGTCGCTGTCAGAGGAGGGCGTGATGCATACGAGGAAGAATCGGGATCGCGTGCAGGCGAGCGCATGCAGGGGTGTGGGCTGCTTCGAGTTGGCAACCGTGCGAGTTCATCTCGGCGATGACTCAATCGACCTCTGCCCTCTGCACTGGCAAGAGCGCCGCGCATCGCCACAAAAGCGACTGGTCGTCGAGAAAGAGTTGTCACGTCCGACCTGCTTCAAGCTGGAGTGCCGCGCGGACGCCGTGTCGGGGATGACTCATCTCGACGGTCGCTGCCTTCCGGTTTGTGAACAGCACCTGGAAGACCTCAGCTGGGTAACTCCGAGCCAGCGGGAACTGGCAGCGCTCGGTGGCCAGCATGAGTGAGGCCACAGTCAGCCGCGCGCCCTTTCAGAGCCAGCAGGCGAACGAGTCGGCCGTCAGTGATCAAGAAAGTCCGCTCAGACATCACCAGTATGTCCGTCCAGCGGCTGCGGCGGGGCGTCCTCGGAGTCACCTGACTGTCGCGGATGTTTGCGATGAACTCGGAATATCGAAGTCGACGTTCTACGACTGGCGCGCAGCCCACAAGGCACCGTGCTGCATCCGCTTACCCAATGGTTCGCTGCGAGTCCGCCGTGCCGACCTCGAGCGCTGGCTGAGTGAGTGCGAAGAGCCGGCGTGAGCGAGACAACTTACGACGTGCGCATCTGGACCATCCACCAGTACAAGGGTGCGCGCAGGACGACCTACACGGCCAAGTGGCGAGTTGGCGGTGTCAAGCACCAACGGACGTTCGCCACGGCGAAGCTGGCCGAAGCCTTCCGCACGAGTCTTTTGGTCGCCACCCGCGAGGGGATGCCCTTCTTTGTCGACGATGGGCTGCCCGCGAACCTACGAGCGAAGCAGCCCGAACAATCCTGGCTGCAGCACGCGATGGCTTACGTCGACGCCAAATGGCCGACAGCCTCAGCGAGGCACCGAAAGGGCATCGCGGAGGCGTTGACCGACGCGACCGTGGTCCTTCTAGGTGTGAACCCGACGGGTGTAGATGCGACTCAGTTGCGATCCGCCCTGTATCGTTGGGCGTTCAACTCGCAGGCCCGAACGGGTCCGCTGCCTCCGGGGCTTGAGGCGGCCGCCGCATGGGCGGAGCGGAGCTCCCCGTCACTCGCCGTCATGGCGGATGCGACTCGGCTTCGCGCTGTATTGGATCGGTACGCCCGGAGGCAGGACGGCAAGCCCGCTGCCCCCGCGACGGTGGCTCGCAAGCGTGCCACCCTTCACAACGTCCTGGAGTACGCGGTGGAGCTCGAACACTTCGACAGCAACCCACTTAAGAAAGTGAAGTGGAGGGCGCCCAAGGCCACTGACGTGGTGGACCGTCGTGTCGTCGTCAATCCGGCCAAAGCGAGGGCACTACTCGAGGCCGTGTGGCAGCAGGATCCCGCGGTCGCCGCCTTCTTCGCTTGCATCTATTACGCCGGCCCGCGCCCCGCTGAGGTGCGTGCGCTGACGATCCATGACTGTTCCCTGCCCGACTCCGGCTGGGGTCAGCTCACGCTGGTCGGTAGTCAACAGACCTCGGGGTCAGCCTGGACAGACGGAGCGACCCCTACCGAGGAGCGAGGACTAAAGCACCGCAGCACTCGGGACACTCGATTGGTCCCGGCTCATCCCGAGCTCGTCGCGGCGCTCCGACGCCACCTCGACCACTTCCAGGCGGGCGCCTCTGGGCAGCTGTTCGTTGCCCGTACCGGGCGGGCCGGGGTCCCGATCTCACCCCCGTACGCCAATCCCGTCGACACGGGGACGATCTACCGCGCCTGGCACCGCGCGCGGGCTGCTGCCCTAACCGCGCGGGAGTTCGACTCCATGCTGGCTCGTCGGCCGTATGACCTGCGCCACGCCTGCCTGTCGACCTGGCTAAACGCCGGCGTCCCGCCCGCACGGGTCGCGGAATGGGCCGGACACGGCGTCGACGTCCTCCTGCGTGTCTACGCGAACTGCGTCGAAGGGGACGATGAGATCGCCCTCGGGCGCATCGAGGGGGCGCTCAGATGAGGCTCCGACCGCGCCCACTGCGCAAAGTTCCTTCCATATTCCTTCCAACTGCCCGCAAACGACCGTTCACAGCCGCAACCAGCCGGACATGCGAGAAGGACCCCCGAGCCGGGAAAGTCCCAGGTCAGAGGCCCTTCTCTGTGTGTGGCAGGTGCAGGATTCGAACCTGCGTAGGCGTAAGCCGACGGATTTACAGTCCGCTCCCATTGGCCGCTCGGGCAACCTGCCGTACGAGCCCCGGGTTGGTCCCCGGCGCAGCGACACGAAAGAATAGCGCAGCCCGACCGACGCACTAAATCAAGGGGATGCCGCCGTGGCCGACTCGTCGTTCGACATCGTCAGCAAGCTGGACCAGCAGGAGATCGACAACGCGATCAACCAGGCCCAGCGTGAGATCGCGCAGCGGTTCGACTTCAAGAACACCGGCGCGACGATCAGCCGTTCGGGCGACAACGCCCTCGAGATCTCGGCGAACGCCGACGACCGGGCCACCGCCGTGCTCGACGTGTTCAAGGACAAGCTGATCAAGCGCAACCAGTCGCTGAAGATCCTCGAGGCGGGCGACCCGCGGCAGTCCGGCCGCGAGTCCAAGATCACCGTCGGGCTCAAGGAGGGGATCAGCCAGGAGAACGCCAAGAAGGTCTCGAAGCTGATCCGCGACGAGGGACCCAAGGGCGTCAAGGTCCAGGTCCAGGGCGACGAGCTGCGCGTGTCGTCGAAGAAGCGCGACGACCTCCAGGCCGTGATCGCGCTGGTCAAGGGCCAGGACTACGACTTCGCGGTGCAGTTCACCAACTACCGCTGAGGCGTGCCGGCGCGCCCTCACGGGTAAGCGACCTCCCGGGAAGGGAGGCTCATGGACTGGCGCGCGCACACGCTCCGGTCGCTCAAGGCAGCGACGGCGGCGGGGCTGTCCTGGCTGCTGGTGCTGCCTCTGGGCGGGGCCGCGGCCGAGTACCCCTACTACGCACCCCTGGGTGCGGTCATCGCCGTGTCCACCACGGTGGCCGGCTCCGTGCGCGAGTCGCTGCAAGCGGTCCTGGGGATCGCGCTCGGTGCGGTGATCGCGGTGACGGCGATGACCGTGACGGACTTCCCGGTCGTGGTCGACATCGTCGTCGTGGTGCTCGTGGCGAGCCTGCTGTCGGCCTGGCGGCGGCTCGGCAGCCAGGCGTCGTTCGTGCCGGTCTCCGGTGTCTTCGTGCTGATCCTCGGCCAGGAGGACCCGATGGGGATGTCGCTGGCGTACGTCGGGCTGGTCTCCCTCGGCGCGGCCGTGGGCATCGCGCTCAACGTCGCCTTCCCCCCGCTCGCGCTGACGCCGATGACCGACTCGGTACGGCGTCTGCGCGAGGTGCTGGCCGACCAGCTCGACGACCTTGCCGCGGGTCTGCTCAGCGAGGAGGTGCTGACCCGGGACGAGTGGTCCAAGCGGCAGCGGGCCATCCGGCCCGGCACCGAGGACCTGCAACGCGTCGTCGGCCACGCCACCGACAGCCGGCGTGCCAACTGGCGAGCCAAGAGGTGGAGCGAGACCGCCGAGCAGCGCTACCAGCAGGCCAGGGCGCTGCAGCAGGTGGCGTTCCTCATCGAGGACCTCACCGCACTCGTGGTCGACCAGGAGCACGCCGACCGGCAGCTCGTCGCGCTCGGGCCCCGGCTGCGCCCGCACGCCGCGCACGTGGTCCAGGACCTTGCCCAGGCGCTCCGCTCGGTCGAGGGCGAGACCGCCGCGGAGAAGGAGCTCCGCGAGACCGACGCCTCCGTCGTCAAGCTGGCGGGCGAGATCCGCGACGAGCGGGTGCGCACCGACCACGACCTGTTCGCCGCCGGCACGATCGTCGCCGGGGTGCGCCGGGCGATGGCGTCGCTGACCCCCGAGGACCTCCGCGGTGAGGTGCCGTCGGACTGGTGATCAGTCCTGGTCGAGTGCGTCGAGCTGCTCGAGCGCCCGGCGCCAGCGTGCCTCCCGCTCCGAGGCGGACTGCTCCACCAGGGCGTGCCGCGCTCGCCGAGGCCGTGCTTGGCGAGGTCGACGCGCCGCCGGTACGGTGCCGGGTCGTCGCCGGCGCGGCGGGCGCCGGCGACACCGGAGCGCCCACGACCCAGGTGCGAGCGCAGCCGCGCAGCCACCTCGTCCGGGAGCGACGGGTCCTGGCGACGCCAGCGCCGCCCGTCGACGACGAGGTAGCGCTCGTCGTCGCTCACCCGAGCGCGGCCAGGACCGGGTCGAGCAGCCAGCCGGGCAGCACCGAGAACAGCACGCCGGCCACGAACGTCATGCCGATGGCGACGCCGACCCCGTTGGGCACGTCGTACGTCGAGTCGCCGGGCTCGGCGGCCGGCCGGAAGAGCTCACGCAGCCAGGCGGCGTAGTAGACGAGCCCGATCGCGACGTTCACCGCCATGACCACGACGAGCCAGGTGACGCGGGAGGCCGCGTCGAACACGAGGACCTTGGCGAGCAGGCCGATCACGCCGGGCGGCAGGCCGGCGAGCGCGACGAGCGCGAACGCCAGCGGCCAGCCGGCGCCGGGCTCCTCCTTGACCAACCCGCGGTAGTCGGCGAGCCGCTGCGCGGGGTGGCGGGTGCCGACCACGGCGGCCACAGCGAAGGCAGTGAGGTTCACGATCGCGTAGACCGCGAGGTAGCCGAGGCTCCCCGACAGCGCCGGGCCCACGTCGTCGGGGGTGACCGCACCGAACGGGACGAGGATGTAGCCGGCCTGCGCGACCGACGACCAGGCGAGCAGCCGGACGGCGTGGGTCTGCCGCAGCGCCAGCACGTTGCCGGCGGTCATCGTCAGCGCCGCGAGGATCGCCACGACCGGCGCCCAGGTGTCGGCGAGGCCGGGCAGCCCGCGGCCGAGCACGAGCATCAGCCCGACGAAGCCGGCGGCCTTGGAGACGACCGAGAGATAGGCGGCGACCGCGACGGGCGCGCCGACGTACGTGTCGGGCACCCACATGTGGAACGGCACCGCGGCGACCTTGAACGCCAGCCCCACGACGGTGAGCAGCGCGCCCACGACGAGCACCGACCACGGCTCGCTGCCGGTCGCCACGCCGGCGGCGATCCCGTCGAGGAACACCGAGCCCGTGACGCCGTACAGCAGCGAGATGCCCATCAGCGTGATCGCGGTGGCGACGACGGAGACGAGGAAGAACTTCACCGCGGCCTCGGCCGCGCGCGGGTCGCCGCGGCGCAGGCCCGCGAGCGCGAACGCGGGCAGCGAGACCACCTCGAGCGCGACCAGCAGGGTGACGAGATCACGGGAGGCCGCCAGCGTGACGGCGCCGGCGGCGGAGCAGAGCAGCAGGAAGTGCCACTCCCCCGCGGGCGTGCGGCCGTCGGCGACGGCGGCGGTGCCGATCAGCGTCACGACGGCGGTGCCGAACAGCACGATCCCCCACACGACCAGGGTGAACGCGTCGGTCGAGAACGAGCACAGCTCGGGACCCTCGAGCGCGTCGCCGGTGCAGAACGTGCTCTGGGCGGGGTCGCCCCACAGCACCCAGGTCGGTACGGCGGCCGCCAGCACGGCGAGGAGCGTGAGCGTCGCGGGGAGCAGGGGTCGCGGCAGGAACGCATCGACGAGCAGGACGACGACGGCGGCGACGGCCAGGACCGTCGGCGCGGCGATCGCGAGCCAGTCGATGCTCTGGACGAGGTTCACCGGCCACCCCCGAGGAACGCGACGGTCGCCTCGGCCACCGGCGTCAGCAGCAAGCCGGGCGCGACGCCGAGGACGACGATGGCGGCGACCAGCGGCGACCAGACGAGCCACTCCCACCGGCTCACGTCACCGGCGACGACGGCGGGCGGCGGCGAGGCGCCGGTCTCGCCGGCCTGGAACGCCGAGCGCAGCAGCGCGAGGAAGTAGGCGGACGCCAGGATCACGCCGAGCGCGGCGACCACGGCGAACCCGACGAACGTGACCCGAGGCAGCACGCCCGCGGGGAACAGCGCGGCCCGGACGGCCAGCATCTCGCCCCAGAAGCCGGCGAGCCCGGGCAGTCCGAGCGAGGCCATCGCCCCGAACGCGACCAGACCGCCGAGCCGCGGCACCCGGCCGTAGAGACCGCGCAGCTCGCGGAGGTCGCCGGTGCCGTAGCGGTCCTTGACCGCACCGGCCAGGAAGAACAGCAGGCCGGTGACCACGCCGTGCGCGACGCTGGCGTAGACGGCGCCCTGCACGCCGCCGATGGTGTAGGTCGCGGCGGCGAGGACGACGAAGCCCATGTGCCCGACGGAGGAGTAGGCGATCAGCCGCTTGAGGTCGGTCTGCGCGAGGCAGGCCAGCGCGCCGTAGACGATCCCGACCACGGCGACGCCGCCGACGACCGGCAGCAACCAGTCCCAGCCCGGGTCGACCAGTGGCAGCCAGAAGCGCAGGAAGCCGTAGGTGCCGAGCTTCAGCAGCACGGCCGCCAGAACCACGGAGCCGACGGTCGGTGCCTTGGAGTGCGCGTCCGGCAGCCAGATGTGCAGCGGCCACAGCGGGGTCTTGACCGCGAGGCCCAGCGCGACGAGGGCGGCAGCGGTCAGCGCGACGGGGCCGACCGGGTCGTACGAAGCCGCGATCCGCACGATGTCGAAGGTGCCGGTCTCGGACCGGACCACGACGAAGCCGACCAGCATCAGCGCCGAGCCGAGCACGGTGAAGACCAGGAAGCGGGTGGCGGCGCGCCGCCGCTGCTGCAGGCCGCGCGGGCCGTGGGCGTCGCCCCACTGGTCGATCACGAACCACATCGGGATCAGCGCGACCTCGAAGAACGCGAAGAACAGCACGAGGTCGAGCGCCAGGAACGACCCGAGCACGCCCGCCTCGATGAGGAGCAGCAGCGCGGCGAGCCAGGCGGTGCCACCGCAGTCGGGTGCGTTGCGCACCAACGCCAGGAGCGTGCAGGCGAAGACGACGGTGCTCATGAGCAGCAGCGGCAGCGAGATGCCGTCGACGCCGAGGTGCCAGCGCACGTCGATCGCCGCCAGCCATGGCACGTCCACGGCGGTGCCGTCGAGGCGCGTCTGCGACAGCGCGGCCAGCCAGACCGACCAGCCGAGCACGACGAGGCCGCCGAACGCGGCGACCCGGACGGCCGCGGCCTCGCTCAGGCGAGCCACCAGCAGGACGAGCACGACGAGCACGACGGGCGCGGCGACCATCCCGTTGAGCACGAGGGCGGACAGGTTCACGTCGTCACCGCCCCGGCCACGACCGCGACCGCGGCGGCACCCACGACGACGACCATGAGGTAGGACTGCACATTGCCGTTCTGGGCCAGGCGGAGCAGGCCGCCCACCCCCCTGGCGGTGCCGCCGGCGCCGTCGGCGTAGCCGTCCACGACGTCCCGGTCGGCGGCCACGACCAGCCGCGCCAGCCAGCGCACGGGGCGCACCAGCGCGGCGTCGTACAGCCGGTCGACGGGCGGGTGGGGTACGACGACCCGGGGCCACAGCTCGCGGCCGCGGGAGCGCCAGAGCGCCAGCACCACCAGCGACGTCACCGCCACCAGCGCGGTCATCAGGATCGACTCGCCGACGTGGAACATCTGCTCGACGTGCTCGGGGCCGAGCACCGCGGCCGGGTTGAGCACGACGAAACCGCCGATCGTGGTCGGCACCACGAGCAGCCAGAGCGGGACCCGCATCGAGGGCGGCGCCTCGTGCAGGTCGAGCTCGTCGGCGTGCTCCTGCTCGGGACCGAAGAAGGTGAGCAGCCAGGCGCGCAGGGAGTAGGCGACCGTCAGCACCGCCGTGAGCACCATCGACCCGACGAGCACCCACGCCACCCACGGCCAGACCAGGCGTCCGTGCACCGCGCCTTCGTAGGCGCCGGCGATCACCGCGTCCTTGCTGAAGAAGCCGACGAACGGCACGACGCCGGCGAGCGCCGCGAAGCCGATCGTCATCGTCGCGAAGGTGTCGGGCAGCTTGGTGCGCAGGCCGCCCATCCGGTCCATCGACGTCGAGCCGACCGCGTGCATGACCGAGCCGGCGGCGAGGAACAGCAGCGCCTTGAACGCGCCGTGCGACAGCAGGTGCATCACGCCGGCCGACCAGGCGCCGAGCGCGAGCGCGCCGAACATGTAGGCGAGCTGGCTGACCGTCGACCAGGCGAGCACGCGCTTGAGGTCGTCGGTGACGAGGGCGTAGAGGGCGGCAAGGAACATGGTGGCGGCGGCGGTCAGCGCGAGCAGAGTGAGCGCGGCCGGGGCGGAGACGAACAGCGGGTACAGGCGGGCGACGAGGAAGACACCGGCCGCCACCATCGTGGCCGCGTGGATCAGCGCGGAGATCGGCGTCGGGCCGGGCATCGCGTCGGGGAGCCAGGTGTGGAACGGGAACTGCGCCGACTTGCCCATCACGGACACGGCCACCAGGACCGCCGGGAGCCACAGCTCGTCGCGCTGCAGCGCCTGACCGGCGACGGCCTCGAGGATCGTGCTGATCCGGTAGCTGCCGAACCGCTCGCCGAGCAGCAGGATCGCGAAGAGCAGGCCGAGGTCGGCGGTGCGCGTCATCAGGAACGCCTTCACCGCGCCGGCCCGCGCCTCGGCGAGCTCCCAGTGGTGCGAGATGAGGAAGTAGGAGCAGGCGCCCATCAGCTCCCAGCCGACCAGCAGCACCCACAGGTCGTCGGCCACGACGACGGTGCACATGGCGCCGGTGAAGATCGAGACGAGGGCGGCGTACGACGGGTAGCGGGAGTCGCCGCGCAGGTAGCCGAGGGAGTACACCTGCACGAGCGCGGCGACGGTGCCGGCCAGCAGCAGCAGCACCGCCGAGAGCGGGTCGACGAGCACCGCGAGCTGGAAGGGCGGCAGCGTGGCGGCCGTCTCGGCGTAGACGTGGGTGAGCGGCGCCGCCGCCCCCAGATGGGGTACGGCGACCGCGGTGGCGAGCCCGAGCGTGAGGAGCGACCCGCCGACGGCGATGCCGCGCCCGGCACCTTCCGCGCGGTGGCCGAAGCCCAGCGTCGCGACCGCCGAGACGAACGGGACGACCAGCAGGGTCAGCACGAGCCAGCTCATGAGGCGTCCCTGTCCGCCAGGCTGCGCAGCCGGTC
Organism: Nocardioides iriomotensis; assembly: GCF_004168035.1. Classification (GTDB taxonomy): domain Bacteria; phylum Actinomycetota; class Actinomycetes; order Propionibacteriales; family Nocardioidaceae; genus Nocardioides_B; species Nocardioides_B iriomotensis. The sequence continues at coordinate 105,276 of NZ_SDPU01000009.1, forward strand.
GAGGTCGATGTGGCCGTGGTGCCGGAACACCAGCAGCACGATCGCCAGCGCGAGGCCGATCTCGGCGGCGGCGATGACGATCGTGAACAGGGCGAGGGTCTGGCCGCCGTGCAGGACGTCGCGGAACGCCGCGTCGAACGCGACCAGGTTGATGTTGACCGCGTTGAGCATCAGCTCGACGCCCATCAGCACCAGCACGGCGTTGCGGCGGGCAAGCACGCCGTACACGCCGATCGCGAAGAGCAGGGTCGAGAGCAGCAGCGGCCACCAGAGCGGCATCAGTCGTCACCGTCCTCGGAGCGCAGCCGGGACAGCACGATCGCGCCGACGAGGGCGGCGAGCAGCAGCACGCTGAGCACCTCGAACGGCAGCACCCAGCGCCGGAACACGGTCTCGCCGGTCACCTCGGCGGAGCCGACGACGGCCTGGTCGAGGTCGAGCCGGACGTCCTGGAAGCCGGCCACCAGCGTCGCGCCGAGAAGCACCGCGACGAGCAGCGCGACGAAGGCCGCGGGCGCCCAGCGCCGCACGGTGAGGTCCGGTTGCGGCCCGGTGGGCGCACGGGTGAGCATCAGCGCGAACAGCAGCAGCACGACCACCGCGCCGACGTAGATCAGCACCTGCACCCACGCCACGAACTCGGCGGCGAGGACGAGGAAGACGCCGGCGATCGCGCCGAGCGTGACGACCAGCCAGAGCGCGGAGTGCACGAGGTGCGGCGTGGTGACGACGAGCAGCGCCGACACCACGGCGACGAGCGAGAGCAGCACGAACACGACCTGGACAGCGGTCACGTGTCGCCCTCCTTCGGCTGATCGAGCTTGTCGAGATCACCCGTCGTGGTCTCGACAGGCTCGACCACCCGTTGTGCCGCCGCGGCCCGTTCGGCCGCCTTCTCGGCGACGCCGATCTCCTTGGCCTCCTCGGCGCCGGGGTCGAGCGCCACCGGCGCGGGGACGGTCCACATCCAGTCGCGCAGGCGGTCCTTCTCGTGGGTGAGCTCGCGGATGTCGAGCTCGGCGTACTCGAACTCCGGGCTCCAGTGCAGCGCGTCGAAGGGGCAGGCCTCGACGCAGATGGAGCAGTACATGCACAGCGAGAAGTCGATCGCGAACCGGTCGAGGACGTTGCGGGTCTTGTCCTTGCCGCCCTCGGTGGTGGCCGGGATGACGTCCTTGTGGGAGTCGATGTAGATGCACCAGGCGGGGCACTCGCGGGCGCAGAGCATGCAGGAGGTGCAGTTCTCCTCGATCAGAGCGATCACGCCGCGGGTGCGCGGCGGCAGCTCCGGGAGCGCGTCGGGGTAGTGCGCGGTCACCGACCGGCGCGTCATCTGCCGGAAGGTCACGGCGAGGCCCTTGGCGAGGCCCTTGCCGGGCCAGTTCATTCGGGGCCCCCGCGGAAGCGCGAACGGAGTGAGCGCAGCGAGCGCAGAGAGCGGTTTCGTGGGGTGTTTCTCACGCGGTCATCACCGCCCCGACGGCCGTGATCGCGAGCTGGAGCAGGGCGAGCGGCACGAGTCCCTGCCAGGCGAGGCGCTGGAGCTGGTCCTCGCGCAGCCGCGGGTAGGCCACCCGCACCCAGATCACGACGAAGGCGACCGCCATGGTCTTCAGCAGCGTCCACAGCCAGCCGAGCTGGTCCTCGAACGGGCCCCGCCAGCCGCCCAGGAACAGCACGGCCGTCAGCGCGGACAGCACGACGATGCCGGCGTACTCGGCGAGGATGAACAGCGCGAACCGCAGGCCGCCGTACTCCGTGTAGGGGCCGAAGACGATCTCGGCGTCGGCGACCGGCATGTCGAACGGCGGGCGCTGCACCTCGGCGAGGCCGGAGACGAAGAACACGACCGCGGCGATCGCCTGCCAGAGCAGCCACCAGGGGTTCCAGGCCTCCACGATGCCGGTGAGCGACAGGGTGCCGGCCGCCATGGCGACGGAGGCGGCAGCGAGCACGAACGGCAGCTCGTAGGCCATCAGCTGGGCGGCGACGCGGATGCCGCCGAGCAGGCTGAACTTGTTGGCGCTCGACCAGCCGCCCATCAGGCTGCCGACGACGCCGACACCCATCACGGCGATGACGAAGAACAATCCGACGTCGAGGTCCTGACCGACCAGGCCGGGCCCGATCGGGATGACGAGCATCGCGACGAGGTAGGGCACCAGCGCGACGGCCGGCGCGATCTTGAAGACCATGCGGTCGGCGGCCGCCGGGACGACGTCCTCCTTCTGCACGAACTTCACGCCGTCGGCGACGAGCTGCGCCCAGCCGTGGAAGGCGCCGGCGTACATCGGGCCGACCCGGCCCTGCATGTGGGCCATCGCCTTGTGCTCGACCTGCCCGACGAGCAGGGGCACGAGCAGGAACGCGACCAGCACCCCGGCGAGGCGGAGGACGGTCTCGAGCGTCTCACTCATCGGCGTCACCGTCGGACCCGTCGGACGGTGCGTGGCGCCAGTCGTCGGGTACGCCGGGCGGCTTCACCCGGCGACGGGTGGCGGGCGCGGCCCGTCCGGTGTCCCCGGTGTCGTGGTCGCTCTCCCCCGGCTCCTTGGCGCCCGGCCAGGGCTTGGCGACCCGGGAGGCGAGGACGAACTCCTTGCGCAGCGGGTGCCCCTCGAACTGCTCGGGCAGGAGCAGCTTGTCGAGGGCGAGCACAGCGCCGGCGTCGTCGGTGAAGTCGACGCCGAACATCTCGTGGGTCTCGCGCTCGTGCCACCGGGCGCCGGCGTACACGGCTGCGACCGACGGGAGCGTGGCGGCGTCGCGTGGGACGAGGGTGCGCACGAGGACGTGGCGCACGCCGCCGGCGCCGGGCGCGTGGTGGTCGGCGACGTGGCAGACCACGCGGAACCCCTCGTCCAGCTCGTCGACGGCGGTGAGGAAGTCGAAGAACGCGCAGTCGAGGCCGTCACGCGCGAGGCGCAGCGCGTCGACCCAGTGCTCGGTGGGGACGTCGACGGACAGCGGGCCGAAGCCCTCGTCGACGGTGGCGGCGTCCCCGAACGCCCCGGCGAAGGCGGCCCGGACGCGTCCGGGCCAGAGCTCGGATCCGGCGCTCACCGCTCCCCTCCTGGAGGCAGGACCAGCCCGCGCTGCACGGAGGCGGCGTCGGTCGCGCGGTAGCGGTCGGCGAGGCGCTCGCCGTCGATCTTCTCCTGCAGCTTGAGGATTCCCTGCAGCAGCGCCTCGGGGCGGGGCGGGCAGCCGGGCACGTAGACGTCGACGGGGATGATCTGGTCGACGCCCTTGGTGACGCAGTAGGAGTCCCAGTAGGGACCGCCGGAGTTGGAGCAGGAGCCGAACGAGATGACGTACTTCGGCTCGGGCATCTGCTCGTAGAGGCGCTTGATCGCCGGCGCCATCTTGTCGGTGACGGTGCCGGACACGACCATCAGGTCGGCCTGCCGGGGGCCGGGGGCGAACGGGATGACGCCGAGGCGGATGAAGTCGTGGCGGGCCATCGACGTGGCGATGAACTCGATCGCGCAGCAGGCGAGGCCGAAGTTGAACACCCAGAGGGAGTACTTGCGACCCCAGTTGAGGATGTAGCGCGCGGGCTTCGGTGCCAGCCGCTGCAGCGGGCCGACGGTGGGCATGCCGAGGTCTACGTCCACGTCAGCACCCCCTTGCGCCAGGCGTAGACGAGGCCGACCGCGATGAAGCCGATGAACACGCCCATCTCCGCGACGCTGACCCAGCCGAGGCCGGCGAACACCGTGGCCCAGGGGAAGAGGAAGACGGCGTCGACGGCGAAGACGACGTACAGGTAGGCGTAGACGTAGTAGCGGACGTGCGTCTGCGCCCATCCCTCGCCGACCGGGTCCACTCCGCACTCGTAGGTGAGGAGCTTCTCCGGCGTGGCGTGGGACGGGCGCAGCAGCGCGTTGCCGCCGAACATGGCGAACACGAGCAGGACGCCGACGACGATGATGGCGAGCAGCGGGACGTACGACCCGAAATAGGCCGTCTGCAGTGTCGTGCTCGAACCCGCCACGGGGTCACTCTAGTGGCGCACGTCCTCGCGTCGAGTGAGCCGAGCGCCCAGCGCGTGTGCGGCCACGACGAGGCCGCCGGCGACGAGCACGACGTCCTTGATGACGTACTGGCCGACGCTGGTCGGGCCGGCCGGGAACAGCTCGCCGGGGAACAGCACGAGCGGCGACATGATGCCGACCAGCGACATCCCGAGGACGGCCAGTCCGGCCTTGAGGAAGCGGCCGCTGAGCAGCGTGATCCCGATGAACGTCTCGAGGGTCGCGGTCATCAGCAGCGCCGACGGGCCGGTCACGAGACCGAACGTGAGCGCCTCCACGGTGCGCGTCGCCAGGTCGGCCGCGGGGCTCAGGCCCGGGACGAACTTCAGCGCGCCGAAGAGGAGGAAGACGAAGCCGAGGCTCCACCTCAGCAGCGTGATGCTGTGCCGGTCGAGCAGCACCTGGGCACGTCGTACGGCGTCCTCGACGGTGGTCGTGGTGCGGTGCAGGGCCGGGCGGGTGGTGGGGATGGTGGTCATGCGGAGCTCCTGGAACGAGTGGTTGATCTGACTCGTCCAGACTTCCGGCGCCACGCCTCAACCGGATCGGCCCGCGGACCGAATCTCCGCTCGTCCCCCGGACCGAGGTCAGGCGTGCGCCAGGTCGTACGTGCGGCGGATGCTGCTGCCCAGCTTGCCGATGTCCGCGCCGTACACGTGCAGCGAGATGGCGGTGTCGCCGCCGCTGTTGGAGACCGCGTGGATGTCGCCGGGCGGGGCGATGCCGGTGACGCTGCCCTGCGGGTTGACGCCACCGCCGCGCACGACCAGGTGGCGCTCGTCGTCCTCGCCGTCGACGTGGTCCACGCGGTACAGCGTCTCGGTCTCCTGGCCCTGGTAGACGCCGACCGTGCACCACGAGACGTGGTCGTGCACCGGGGTCGTCTGGCCGGGCAGCCAGACCAGCGCGACGATCGAGAACGAGCCGTCGGGCTCCACGTGCAGGATGTGCTGGGTGTAGCACTCCTCGTCGCCGTGGCACTGGTGCTCCTGGAGCAGGCCGGGGTGGCGCAGGGCCGGGGCCAGCAGCGCCGCGACGCGGTCGGCCGTCTCCTGCTCCGGGAGGCGCTCGGCCACCACGGCCCGGACGCCGGTCACGAGGTCCTGCAACGGGGCACACAGCTGGGTCGGGATCCCGGGCTGCGTCGGGATGCCGGGTGTCGTCATGGTCATGTCCGCCTCCGCTCAGCCGACCAGGCTGCCTATGTCCGAAGGTACGACGGAGAGCGTCCCCGCGACAGACTTTGCCTGACGCCGGATGTCCGGGACGGCCGCGACCTCCCACTCGACGCCGCGACGGGCCGCGCCGACGACATGGAGGGCCCGCGCCGGCACACCGGCCTCGTCGAGCAGCCGCCCGTCACTGGCGACGTCGAGGCCGAGGCCGTGCGGGCCGGGGCGGAGCAGGCCGCGCGCGGCGAGGCCGTCGACGAGCGGGTTCCAGCCGGGCGTCGCGGCCGGCGCCGGGCCGGTGCAGTTGACGACGAGGTCGAACCCGGACACGTCGACGTCGGCGGGCCCAGCCAGCCGGAGCCGGCCGTCGAGCACCAGACCCTCGACCAGGTCGGCCATCGCGGGCGCCATCCGGTGCCGGGCGACCTCCCAGTAGCGGGCGGTGTGCCGGACGAAGCGCTGCTGCTCGCCGTACGGCAGCGCCTGCCACTGGGCGTTGAAGCCCGCCTTGACGGTCTCGACCAGGCTCCGCCAGGCCGCGGGGTCGGTGGCGTTGGCGGCGCGGACCGCGGACAGCACCTCGGCGAGGGTGCGGCCGGTCGCGACCGGCCGGCCGGTGGCGACGGGCGGGTGCTCGTGGTGGCGCAGCGGCAGCAGGCCGTGCCGCGAGACGGCCACGAGCTCGACGTCCTGGTGGGCGTTGGTGAGCTGCGCGGCCACGTCGACCGTGGTGAGGCCGGTGCCGACGAGCAGCACGCGCGAGCCGCGCCCGATCCGGTCGGTCAGGTCGCCGGCCCACGGGTCGGCGGCGTAGCTGCGGGCAGCCTCGCGGATCTCGGGCAGGTCGCGCGGCGGCGGGTTGCCCAGGGCCAGCACGACGAGGTCGGCGGACGTCCGGCGTCCGGACGCGAGCGTGGCGACGTAGTCGGTGCCGCTGTCGTCGAGGCCGACCACCTCGTCCCGGGTACGGCGTACAGCCGCCCCGCCGGGCAGGCCGTCGAGCAGTCCCGAGAGGTACTCGCCGTACACCTGCCGCGGCAGGAACGTCTCCGCGCCGACGACCTCGTCGCGCTCGCGACACCACCGCACCAGGTGCCCGGGGTCGTCCTCGAACGCGCTCATGCGGCCGGCGTAGTTGTTGAGCAGGTGCACGCGCTCGCTGGTGCCGTAGGCGAGACCGGGGCCGACGGTGACGTCGCGCTCCACGATCTCGATGTCGAGCGGGGTCGCCCCCACACCGTCGGCCGCCTCCCGCAGCAGGGTCGCCGCGGTGATCACGCCCGCCGCCCCACCGCCGACGACCAGCACCCTCACGGGTCTCTGCACCATCCAGGCCTCCTCGTCCCCGCTGCTCACCCAGGTAATACAAGCGAATTACTTGACTTGATGACTCTAGGTAACCACGTCGACCCGGTTCGACGCACATCGGGCGGGCGTGTCGCGCCTGCACCGTTCGCGTCGTCCGCGCGGATAATCTGCCGAAGGTAAAAAGTGGGGCCACCGGGGAGGCAACCTCCACGCCCCGAACGGCGTCTGAGGAGACGTGAGCACTGTGGAGAAGACCGGCCGGCACAGGCTGCGCCGCGCACTCGTCGCGACGACCGCGACCCTGGCCGTGCTGGTGACCGCCACGGGGGCGTCGTACGGCGTCCTCGGGCTGAGCCGCGCCACCGACGCCGCCCTGCGCGCCCGGGAGGTGCCGCGCGCGCCGGTCACCGCCGAGGTCGCCGGGGTCGAGTCGCTCGCCCCGGACGCCCGCGCCGAGGCGGACCCGAGCACCGACGCCGAGCCGGTACCCGCCGACCCGACGTCGGCGAAGCCCGAGCCGGTCCTCGAGCCCGGCGACCACGGCCGGAAGGTGCGCGCCCTCCAGGCGCGGCTCGCCCAGCTGCTCTGGTTCACCCCGCCGATGACCGGCGACTACGACCGAACGACCCGGACTGCCGTGCGCGGCTTCCAGGGCAAGCGCGGGTTCGACAGGACCGGCGTGGTCGACGCCCGCACCTGGCGCCGCCTGGTCGCCATGACCCGGAAGCCCACCGGCGACGTGCTGTTCAACCGCGCCGGCCCGCCGCTCTTCGAGCCCGGCGACACCGGCCGCGAGGTGCGGGTGATCCAGGCCCGCCTGCGCCAGATCGCGTGGTACTTCGGCGACGTCACCGACCGTTACGGGCCGCTCACCCGGCAGGCCGTGCTCGGCTTCCAGGGCAAGCGCGGAGTCCCGCAGACCGGCAAGGTCGACCGCCGTACCCTCGAGCTGCTCGTCGGGATGACCCGCACGCCGACCAAGGACGAGCTCGCCAACCGGCCGCCCGACCCGGCCGACGGCCAGCCGCTCGACCCGCGCTGCAAGACCGGCCGGGTGCTGTGCATCGACAAGACGTCGAGCAGCCTGCGCTGGGTCGTCGACGGCAAGACCCAGGTCACCGTCGACGTCCGGTTCGGCTCGTCGGAGCTGCCGACGCGCGAGGGGGTGTTCTCCGTCTACCGGAAGTCCCGCGACCACGTGTCGTCGCTGTACCACACGTCCATGCCGTTCGCGATGTTCTTCTCCGGCGGCCAGGCCGTGCACTACTCCCCCGACTTCGCCGCCAACGGCTACGCCGGCGCCTCCCACGGCTGCGTGAACGTCCGCGACTACGGCGCCATCGCCAGCCTGTTCGACCAGGTCCCCCTCGGGACCAAGGTCGTCATCTACTGGTCCTGACGGCGAGAGGCCACCTTCCCACCACATTCCCCGCGTGTCGGGTGGGAAAGTGGCCTCTCGGGCCCCGAGAACGTCAGGCCGACACCCCCGCTGCCGGCCTGGCGTCGACCGTCAGGGCGCCTCGGTGCGGGGTCAGCCACACCGTCGCGCCCTCCGCGAGCCCGGAACCGCGCGCCTCGGCGCGGCTGAGCACCACTGCGACGTCGTGACCGTCCTCGGCCGTCACGGTCACGCGCACCTCGAAGCCGACGCGCAGCAGCCGCGTCACGGTGCCGACGACCGCGCCGTCGACGGGCGTGCTGTTGACGTCCACGTCGTGCGGCCGGATCATCACGCCGTTCAGCCGCGTGACGTCGCCGAGGAACGACATCACGAAGTCGTTCGCGGGCTCGTCGTACAGCTGGTCCGGCGTGCCGACCTGCTCGATCCGGCCGTCGTTGATGACCACGATCTCGTCGGCGACCTCGAGGGCCTCCTCCTGGTCGTGCGTCACGAACACCGTCGTGACGTGCACCTCGTCGTGCAGCCGGCGCAGCCAGTCGCGCAGCTCCTTGCGCACCTTGGCGTCGAGCGCACCGAACGGCTCGTCGAGCAGCAGGACCGTCGGCTCGACGGCGAGCGCGCGGGCGAGCGCCATCCGTTGCCGCTGGCCGCCCGAGAGCTGTGCCGGCAGCCGGTGCGCGAACTGCTGCAGGTGCACGAGCCGGAGCAGCTCGTCGACCCGTCTCTCGACGTCCGCCTTGGGCCGCTTGCGGATCTCCAGCCCGAAGGCGACGTTCTTCGCGACGTTCATGTGCTTGAAGGCGGCGTAGTGCTGGAACACGAAGCCGACGTTGCGCTTCTGCGGCGGCAGGTGCGTCGCCTCGACACCCTCGATCTCGATCGTGCCGTCGTCGGCGTTCTCGAGACCGGCGATGATCCGCAGCAGCGTGGACTTGCCGCCGCCGCTGGGACCGAGCAGTGCCGTGAGCTGGCCGGTCGGGATGGACACGGAGACGTCGTCGAGGGCGACGAAGTCGCCGAACCTCTTGTCGACGTTGCGGACCTCGATACTCATGACTCTTCCTTCGGACGGAGGATCGAGACGACGACGATGCACACCACCGAGGCGAAGGCCAGGAGGAACGCGACGGAGTACGCCGTCGTCTGCTCGAAGTTCTGGTACTTCTGCTCCACGACCAGGGTCGCGGTCTGGGTCCGCCCGACGATGTTGCCGGACACGACCTTGACGGCACCGAACTCTCCGAGCGAACGGGCCAGGCTGAGCACCACGCCGTAGACCACGGCCCACTTGATGCTCGGGAGGGTGATCCGCCAGAACGTCTGGGCGCCGCCGGCCCCCAGGCTCCGGGCGGCCTGCTCCTGCTCGTCACCGACCTCCTCGAGCACCGGCACGACCTCGCGGATCACCAGGGGCAGCGCGACGAACGCCGTGGCCATCACCATGGCCGGCGTCGCGAACACCATCTGGATCCCGGCGTCGGCGAGGGCGGGCCCGAACCAGCCGGTGCGCGAGCCGTAGACGAGCAGCAGCGCGAGACCGACCACGACCGGCGACACCGACAGCGGTACGTCGATCATCGCGGACAGCGCACGCTTGCCCGGGAACTCGTAGCGGACGAGCAGCAGCGAGATGGTCACGCCGAACAGCAGGTTGATGACCACCGCGCTGACCGCGACGACCGCCGTGAGCCGCAGGGCGTTCTGGACGACGGGGTCGGCCAGGGCCTCGGCCATGTGCACGAAGCCGTCCTGGAAGGTGTTGAGCACGACCAGGGCCACCGGCCAGGCGACGAGCAGCACGAGGTAGGTGACGACCACCGTGCGGAGGATGAGCCGCACCCACAGCGGCTCGCGGACACGCGACGACCTAGCCACGGCGCGACACCCGCCTCTGGATCACGTCGAGCAGCACGATCACGAGCAGCGCCACGACGAGCATCACGGTCGCGACCGCCGACGCCGCGGCGGGGTTGCCGTTCTCGATGTAGGTCAGCACGCGGACCGACGCCACCTCGGTGCGGAACGGCAGGTTGCCGCTGAGCAGCACCAGCGAGCCGTACTCGCTGATGCCACGCGCGAACGACAGCGCCGCACCGGCCGCGATCGCCGGCACGAGGCTCGGCAGGATGACCCGGCGGAACGTCGTGAGCCGGCTGGCGCCGAGCGAGGCGGCCGCCTCCTCCACGTCGAGCTCGAGCTCCTCGAGCACCGGCTGCACGGTCCGCACGACGAAGGGCAGCGTGACGAACGCCAGCGCCAGGAACACCGCGGTCTCGGTGTTGGCGAAGTCGACGCCGAGCGGGCTCTGCTTGCCGTAGAGCGCGAGGAGCACCAGCCCGGCGACGATCGTCGGCAGGGCGAACGGGATGTCGATGACGACGTTCAGCGCACCGCGCCCCCAGAACCGGTCGCGCACCAGCACCCACGCGATCGTCGTCCCCATCACCACGTTGACCGCGGTGACGAGAAGCGACTGGACCACGGTGAGCCGGATCGCGGCCTGCGTCTGGTCGTTGGTCAGGGTCGTCACGAAGTTGTCCCACCCGCCGGCTGCGGCCGTCGACACGACCGCGGCGAGGGGAATCAGCACGAGCAACGAGAACCAGATGAGCGCGACCCCGAGGCCGAGCGCGCTGGGTCCGTTCAGGGTCCCGACAGCCCGAGAGGGGCGGCGCCGTCGCGCCACCCCTCCCTGACCGACCGTTGCGGTCGAGGTCACTCGCCGAGCTTCCCTGTCTCGGTCTGGATCTGCGGGACGATGCCGGTCTCCTCCTCGAAGAACTTCTCGGTCGCGGCCGGCCAGCCGCCGAAGTCGTCGGCGACGGTGAGGAGGGTCTTCGGAGCGGGGAACGGGTCGGCCGGGTCGTTGGCGCCCTCGACCTCGCCGGTCACCCCGTCGACCACCGGGCGGTAGCCGCTCTTCAGGAAGACCTCCTGCGCCTCCGGCGTGTACAGGTAGTCGAGCCAGTCCTGCGCCACGGCCGGGGCGTCCTCGGTGACGGCGGCCGGCGTCTCGATGAGCAGCGTCTCGTCCGGGACGATGTAGTCGAGCTCCTCGCCGTTCTGCCGGGCCAGGATCGCCTCGTTCTCGTAGGAGATCAGCACGTCGCCGTTGCCGCTGGTGAAGCTGGTCAGGGCGTCGCGCGCCGAGCCCGGGAGCGCCACGGCGTTCTCGAAGAACTTGGTGACGTACTCCTTGGCCTCCTCCTCGGTGCCGCCGTTGGCGATCACGTGGCCGTACGCCGCCAGCAGGTTCCAGCGCGCACCGCCGGACGAGCCGGGGTTCGGCGAGACGATCTCGACGCCGGGCTTCACGATGTCGTCCCAGCCCTGGATGTTCTTGGGGTTGCCGGGGCGCACCGCGATCACGACGACCGAGTCGGCGACGATGCCGCCGTGCTCGCCGGCGTTCCAGTCGTCGGCCACCAGGCCCGCGTCGACCAGGCGGGTCACGTCGCTCTCGAGCGAGAAGTTCACGAAGTCGGCCGGCTGGCCGGCCTCGACGGCGCGGCTCTGGTCGCCGGACGGGCCGTAGGACGCGCTGAAGTCGACGTCCTTGCCGGCCTCGGTCGCCTGGAAGGCGGCCTCGATGTCGTTGAAGGCGGTCTCCGGGGTGGAGTAGGCCACCAGGTCGATGGTCTCGCCGTCGCCGGCCTCGCTGCCACCGGCCGACGTACCACCGCACGCGGCGAGGGCCAGGAGGCTGACGACGGACGCCGCGACAGCGGTCTTCTTCTTGATGCTCATTGCACCCTCTTCTGTGCTCCGTCCCTCCCACCCAGGAAGGACTGTTGGCGAGTAACTTACTCGACTTTAGTGAAAAGAAGGTTATTGGTCGGCGTGTTTCGCCCACCGGGACGGCGTGAGGCAGCCCACAGGGCCGGGTCGGGCATGTGGGATGAGCGTGAACGCGGCGTGTCGCGGTCGTAGAGTGAACCGGGTAAGGCTCACCTCAGTCGGAGGGATCGGCGTGACCAAGCAGGTCAAGCAGCTCGACCGCGTGATCATCCGTTTCGCCGGGGACTCCGGCGACGGCATGCAGCTGACGGGCGACCGTTTCACCCAGGAGACGGCGACGTTCGGCAACGACCTGTCGACGCTGCCCAACTTCCCCGCCGAGATCCGGGCGCCGCAGGGCACCCTGCCGGGCGTCTCGTCGTTCCAGGTGCACTTCGCCGACCACGACATCCTCACCCCGGGCGACCAGCCGGACGTGCTGGTCGCGATGAACCCGGCCGCGCTGAGGGCCAACCTCGGCGACCTGAAGAAGGGCGGCACGGTGATCGTGGACTCCCACGACTTCACCGCCCGCAACCTGACCAAGGCCGGCTACGCGGAGAACCCCCTCGAGAACGACTCGCTCGCGGAGTACGACGTGCAGCCGGTCGACCTGACCGGGATGACCGTCGAGGCGGTCAAGGAGTTCGGGCTGTCCCGCAAGGACGCCGCCCGCGCCAAGAACATGTTCGCCCTGGGACTGCTCTCCTGGATGTACGGCCGTCCGACCGAGCCGACGATCACGTTCCTGGAGCGCCGCTTCGCCAAGGCGGCCGACATCCGCGACGCCAACGTCACGGCGTTCAAGGCCGGCTGGAACTTCGGCGAGACCACCGAGACGTTCGTCGTCCAGTACGAGATCAAGCCCGCGCCGATGCGCAGCGGCACCTACCGCAACATCACCGGCAACCTGGCGCTGGCCTACGGCCTGATCGCCGGGGCGACCCAGTCCGGCCTGCCGCTGTTCCTCGGCTCCTACCCGATCACCCCGGCCAGCGACATCCTGCACGAGCTCAGCAAGCACAAGCGGTTCGGCGTCACGACGTTCCAGGCCGAGGACGAGATCGCCGGCATCGGCGCCGCCCTCGGTGCTGCGTTCGCCGGCTCGCTCGGTGTGACCACCACGTCCGGGCCGGGCATCGCGCTGAAGTCCGAGACCATCGGCCTGGGCGTGATGATGGAGCTTCCGCTGCTCGTCATCGACGTGCAGCGCGGCGGCCCGTCCACCGGCCTCCCGACGAAGACCGAGCAGGCCGACCTGCTGCAGGCGATGTTCGGCCGCAACGGCGAGGCGCCGGTGCCGATCGTGGCGCCCCAGTCGCCGGCCGACTGCTTCGATGCCGCCCTCGAGGCGGCCCGCATCGCGATCACCTACCGCACCCCGGTGATGCTGCTCTCCGACGGCTACCTCGCCAACGGCTCCGAGCCGTGGGCGATCCCGGCCGTCGACGAGCTGCCGACCATCGACCCGTCGTTCGCGACCGGCCCCAACCACGAGGTCCGCGACAAGGACGGCAACGTCACCGGCGAGGACTTCTGGCCCTACCTGCGCGACCCCGAGACCCTCGCCCGGCCGTGGGCGGTCCCCGGCACCGCTGGCCTCGAGCACCGGATCGGCGGGCTGGAGAAGGGCGACGGGCACGGCAACATCTCCTACGACCCGGCCAACCACGACCTGATGGTCCGCACCCGTGCCGCCAAGGTCGAGCGGATCGCCGACACCATCCCGCCGCTCGAGGTCGACGACCCCGGTGCCGAGACGGGCGACGGTGCCCGGGTCCTGGTGCTGGGCTGGGGGTCGACTTATGGCCCCATCGGCGCCGCCGTCCGGCAGGTCCGCGACGCCGGCCTGCGCGTCGCTCAGGCGCACCTGCGCCACCTCAACCCGTTCCCCAAGGACCTCGGCGACGTGCTCAAGCGGTACGACGCCGTCATGGTCCCCGAGATGAACCTCGGCCAGCTCTCGATGCTGCTGCGCGCGAAGTACCTCGTCGACGTGGTCGGCTACAACCACGTCCGCGGTCTGCCGCTGCGCGCCGCCGAGCTCGCCGAGGCCGTCACCCACCTGATCGAGTCCACCAGCGACGCGGTCGACACCGACATCGAGACCGAGGAGGTCGTCCGATGAGCACGACCGAGCTGCCCTTCCCGGGTCTGCGCGGCGTCCCGACCAACGACGAGCCGCAGAACCGCAAGGAGTACACCTCCGACCAGGAGGTCCGCTGGTGCCCGGGCTGCGGCGACTACGCCGTGCTCGCCGCGGTGCAGGGCTTCCTGCCCGAGCTCGGCCTCAAGCGCGAGAACATCGTGTTCGTCTCCGGCATCGGCTGCTCGTCGCGGTTCCCCTACTACCTCGACACCTACGGCATGCACTCGATCCACGGCCGCGCGCCGGCGATCGCCACCGGGCTGGCCACGGCCCGCGAGGACCTGTCGGTGTGGGTCGTGACGGGCGACGGCGACGCGCTGTCGATCGGCGGCAACCACCTCATCCACGCGCTGCGCCGCAACGTGAACCTCAAGATCCTGCTCTTCAACAACCGGATCTACGGCCTGACCAAGGGCCAGTACTCCCCGACGTCCGAGCTCGGCAAGGTCACCAAGTCCACCCCGATGGGCTCGCTGGACAACCCGTTCAACCCGGTCTCGCTCGCGCTGGGCGCCGAGGGCACGTTCGTGGCGCGCACCATCGACTCCGACCGCAAGCACCTGACGTCGGTGCTGTCCGCCGCGGCCGCGCACCGGGGCACCGCCCTGGTCGAGATCTACCAGAACTGCCCGATCTTCAACGACGGCGCCTTCGACGCGATCAAGGACAACCAGACCCGGTCCGACGCGATCATCCCGCTGGTGCACGGCGAGCAGATCCGGTTCGGAGCGGAGCTGCAGTACGGCGTCGTGCGCGACAAGGACACCGGCTCGGTGTTCGCCGTCGAGGTCGCCGACGTCGACGAGTCCGACCTGCTGGTCCACGACGCCCACGCCAACGACCCGACCACGGCCTTCGCCCTGTCCCGGCTCACCGACGCCGGCGTCCTGCACCGCGCCCCGATCGGGATCTTCCGGCAGGTCCAGCACCCGACGTACGACGACCTCGCCCGCGAGCAGGTCCGTACCGCCCGCGGCGGCGACGGGCTGGAGAGCCGCGAGGCGCTCGCGGGGCTGCTCGGCAGCGGCGACACGTGGACCGTCGCCTGACCGTCGACCCCGTCTCACGTCACGGGTAAACCGGGCATTTGGTCCTGACGCCGGGGTAGCCTGCCGGTGTGTCCGAGAGCAGCCGCGGCTTCCTGCTGGGAGCGGCCGCCTACCTGATGTGGGGCCTGTTCCCGCTCTACTTCCCGCTGCTCGAGCCCGCCGGCGCCACGGAGATCCTGGCGCACCGGGTGTTCTGGTCGCTGATCACGATGCTCGTCCTGGTGGTGGCGGTCCGCCGGTGGACGCAGCTGCGCCGGATGCTGGTCGACGGCCGCAAGGTGCGGATCCTCACGCTGGCCGCAGCGCTGATCGCGGTCAACTGGGGCACCTACATCTGGGGCGTCAACAACGGCCACGTGATCGAGACGTCGCTGGGCTACTTCATCAACCCGCTGGTCACCGTGCTCATGGGCGTGGTGATCCTCGGCGAGCGGCTCCGGCCGCTGCAGTGGGTGGCCCTCGGCATCGCCGGCGCCGCCGTCGTCGGGCTGACCGTCGAGTACGGCCGGCCACCCTGGGTGGCGCTGGTCCTGGCGTTCTCGTTCGGCAGCTACGGCCTGGCCAAGAAGAAGGCGAACGCCGGCGCCGTCGAGAGCCTCACGTTCGAGACGCTGGTCATCGCCCCCGTGGCCTTCGGCTACCTCGTCCTCCTCTCCGTGACCGGCACGTCCACCTTCACCACCGAGGGACCGCTGCACGTCGTGCTGCTGCTCGGGATGGGCGTGCTCACCGCGGTACCGCTGCTCTGCTTCGGCGGTGCGGCCACACGGGTGTCGATGACCACGCTCGGCCTGCTGCAGTACGTCACGCCGACGATGCAGTTCGCGCTGGGGGTGCTGGTGTTCCGCGAGCCGATGCCCGCGACCCGGTGGGTCGGCTTCGCCCTGGTCTGGGTCGCCCTCGTCATCTTCACGGTCGAGTCGCTGCACCACCGCCGGCGCTCGCTGCGCCTCGTCGCGGAGACCGTCGCGCCGTAGCCCGCCCGCCGGCGAGCCGTGGTCTCGACAGGCTCGACCACCCGGACCAGGCTCGACCACCCGGACCAGCTCGACCACCTGGACCGCTGGTTTTCACCGGGGGTTCACCCGCCGCACCCGCCGGGCTCGCCGTACCTCCCTAGCGTCGCGCGCGAAGAGACATTTCCTCCCGGAGCGCACATTCGACACTAGGAGTGCCCAGGTGACCATCCGTCATCTCCCCCTCGTCACGACCGGGCCGGACGGCCCGCACGGCAGCCGAAGCCACATGACCTGCCGGTACAAGTGCGGCAACGCGTGCGACCAGCCGGTCCCCAACACCTCCGCCAACCAGCACGTCCAAGACGTCATCACGACCGCCCTCGCGCGCCGTTCGGTGCTCAAGGTCGGTGGCGGCGCGCTCGCCCTGAGCGCCGTCTCCTCCTTCGCGCCCGCGGCCGCCAAGGGCAACGGTGCGCCGGCCGGCGCCGGCCTGAGCCGCAACCTCGGCGCGACCCAGTTCTCGCCGGTCCCACCCAACACGCACGACGACGTGACCACCGCCGACGGGTTCACGAGCGACGTCGTCATCCGCTGGGGCGACCCCGTCGTCGCGGGCGCACCGGGCTTCGACGCCGACAACCAGACCCCGGAGTCGGCCGCCAAGCAGTTCGGCTACAACAACGACTACGTCGGCGTGCTGCCGCTGGCCGGCCGCCGGCACCTGCTCGTGACGAACCACGAGTACACCAACGAGGAGCTGATGTTCCCCGCCGGGCGCTACAGCGACGACGCGAAGCGCAAGATCGCGATCCAGTCGCACGGGCTGTCCGTCGTCGAGATCGTGCGCGACCCCGAGCCGGGCGGCTACACCGTGCGCCCGGTGGGCAAGGCGCCCTACAACCGGCGGATCACCGGCACCACCCCGTTCACCGTGGACGGCCCGGCCGCGGGCGACGCGCGCCTCAGGACCGCCGCGGACCCGACCGGCAAGAAGGTCCTCGGCACCTTCAACAACTGCGCCGGCGGCACCACGCCGTGGGGCACCGTGCTGTCGGGCGAGGAGAACTTCAACCAGTACTTCGGGACCGACGGCGCGCTCGACACCCGCTACACGGCGTCGTACGCCCGGCTGGGCATCTCCCGGACCGGCGACTCCTCGCGGAAGTGGCGGCTCTCCGACCCGCGCTTCGACCTAACCACCGAGCCGCACGAGGTCTTCCGGTTCGGCTGGGTCGTCGAGGTCGACCCGTACGACCCGACCTCGACGCCGGTCAAGCACACGATGCTCGGCCGCTTCAAGCACGAGGGCGCCAACGTCACGATCTCCCGGGGCGGTCACGCCGTCGCGTACATGGGCGACGACGAGCGCGGCGACTACCTGTACAAGTTCGTGTCGGCGGAGCGGTTCGACCCCACCGAGACCCAGCAGGCCAAGAAGCACAACATGACGCTGCTGACCAAGGGCACGCTGTACGTCGCCCGCCTCACCGGCGACGGCGCCGCGGACGGCGTCCACGACGGCACCGGCGAGTGGATCAGGCTCACCACCGACACGGAGTCGTTCGTGCCGGGCATGTCGGTCGTCGACGTGCTGATCGACACCCGCCTGGCCGCCGACAAGGTGGCGCCGACCAAGATGGACCGCCCCGAGGACGTCGAGCCCAACCCGGTGAGCGGCAAGATCTACGCCGCGCTGACCAACAACACCAACCGCGGCAACAGCGCGATACCGGTCGACGAGGCCAACCCGGTCGCCGGCAACAAGCACGGCTACGTCCTGGAGATCACGGAGAACGCCGGCGACCACACCGGCACCGCGTTCACCTGGCTGCTGCTGCTGGTCTGCGGCGACCCGAACGACGCGGCCACCTACTTCGGCGGGTTCCCCAAGGACCAGGTCAGCCCGATCAGCTGCCCCGACAACGTCGCCTTCGACCGCCAGGGCAACCTGTGGATCTCGACCGACGGCAACGCGCTCGGCTACCACGACGGCCTGTTCCGGGTCCCGCTCACGGGCGCCAAGCGCGGCCAGGTCCAGCAGTTCCTCTCGATGCCGACCGGCGCCGAGACCTGCGGGCCGCTCATCAGCGAGGACCAGCTCACCGCGTTCGTCGCGGTGCAGCACCCGGGCGAGAAGGGCGGCTCGACCTTCGAGACGCCGGCCAGCACCTGGCCGCACACCGACGCCTTCCCGCGGCCCTCGGTCGTGGCGGCGTACCGCGCCTGAACCGCACCCACCGAGCCATCCGACGCACGGGCCCGCGGGGACACGCTCCCCGCGGGCCCTCCTGCTGTCCCCGTTTCACGTGCGTCGCAACTGGGCACCCGGTCGGGCATGGCCTGGTTCACCGCGTCGACGACGTCCGACGGAGTCGTGTCCGCCTCGCGCGAGGACGTCTGGGCGGTGCTGACCGACCCCGGCACCGTCGCCCGCCTCACGCCGTTCGTCCGCTCGATCACGGCCGAGGGCGACCACTGGCGGTGGGAGATGACCAGCGTGCCGGTGCTCGGGCGCGCGTTCACGCCGTCCTTCACCGAGCTGATGGTCTTCGACCGGCCGACCCGGATCGACTACACCCACGCCCCGCCCGAGGACCGGCCGGAGCAGGCCGGGGTCGAGGGCTGCTACCGGCTCACCGAGCGCGGCGGCGGCACGCACCTCCTGATCGAGCTGCGGGTGTCCGCCGACCTGCCGCTCCCGCGCGCCTCCGGCCCGGCCGTCCGGACGGCCATGCGCGCGGTCATGGGGACGATGGGAATCGGCTTCGAGCGAGCGTTTCGCCGGGAGCTCGGCGAACCCTGACGTCGGCCGTGTCCTCCGTTCGGCGTAGGGAACCTAATCCCCAGGGGGGGCGTGTCCGGACATACGGGCACAGCAGTCTGTCTCGGGGGTGAGAAGGGGGTCGTGCATATGGACGAGTCGAGAAGCGGCAGCGGGCGGATCCGGCGGGCCGCGGTGTGGGGGCTGGCGGTGCTCACGGGGGTGCTGCCGCTGCTGGTGGCTCCGGCGTGGGCGGCACTGCCGGCGACGCCGGTGCCGACACTCGTCAAGACCATGCGCACGTCCCCCTTCCCAGGCTCCGACGTGTCCATGCGCGACCACGAGGGCCTCGTCCACGTCGCGCGGGACAACGCCGTGTGGCTGGTCGACGACGACGGCCGCTCGATCTACGAGGTCGACGCCACCACGGGCCAGCTGAGGCGCAGGATCCGCGGCTCGGTGATCGCGGCGACGCCCCAGCTCGGCGGGGCCCAGACCGCGGGGCTGACCCGCACGGACGACCTGCAGGCCGTCGCCTACGACCGGGCCCGGGACGTCCTCTACGTGTTCTCCGGCCGTTGCTGCGCGCCGGAGCTGCAGCCGACGGCGTACCGGCTGACCCGGTCCGGTGGCCGGCTCGAGCTCGACTCGTGGCAGCCGCTGCCGCCGCAGGTGCAGGTCGCCGCCGCGGCCTGGGACCCGGCCGACGGACAGCTGTACATCGGCGCCGACAGCAGCCTCTACAGCTACAGCTACGCCACCAACACGCTTGGTCCGGCGTTCGGCGTGGGCGTCAACAACATCTACGGACTCGGCTTCACCCCCGACGGCCGGGACCTGTTCGTCACCAGCCCGCCGGCCAGGATCACCCGGGTCGATTTCCCGAGCCGCACCGTTGTCCCCGGCTGGACGCTCGACCTGTCCTCCCAGGGCGTGCTGGACGCTCGCGGGGCCGAGGTGGTCGACGACCGGCTGTGGATCTCGGACGGGTACGACGCCCGTGCAGCCGGCGACCCGCTGGCCCACGCGGTCTTCATCTTCTCGCTCGACGGCAGCACGACACCGCCGACGGGACCGTCCCCGACGCCGCCGCCCCCGACCGACCAGCCGCGCGGCAAGAACCTGGTCGCCAACAACGGGTTCGAGAAGTCGCTGAAGGGCTGGGACTCCGGTCCCAAGTCCGACCTGGACCGGGTGAAGGGCGGGCACAGCGGGAAGCGGGCGGCCCGCGTCGAGCGCACCAAGGGCAAGGGGAAGATCCAGCTGAAGGACGTCCCGGGCTGGGTGACCACGACCGCGACCGGCACCTACACGGCGACGATGTGGGTGCGCTCGACCGACACGAAGTCGACCCTCAAGCTCCGGCTGCGCGAGCTGCAGAGCGGCAAGACCCTCGCCACGAAGGTCAGCCCGGTGAAGCTCACCAAGAAGTGGTCCAAGGTGTCCGTGGCGCTCAAGATCACCCGCCCCGGAGCGACGGCACTCCAGGTGTCGGCCACGGTCAAGGGCGCTGCGAAGGGCAAGTCCTTCGACGCGGACGACGTCTCGCTGGTGCTGGGCTGAGCCGTCAGGCGGTGCGGGTCGCGACGATCTCGGCGAACGCGTCGAGTGCCGCCCGCACCGGAGAGCCCTCCGGCAGCACGGTGAGCAGCTGCCGGGCCTCACGCGCCCGGTCGAGGACGTAGGCGCGCGCCTCGTCCATCGCGGGGTGCCGGCGCAGCAGGTCGAGCGTCTCGGCGTGCAGGGCGTCGTCGGCGAGGTCGCCGTCGAGCAGCTCGAGCAGCCGGGCGTCGCCGGGGTCGCCGGACCGCTTGGCGAGGAGCACCGGCAGGGTGTCCACGCCCTCGCGGAGGTCGGTGCCCGGTGTCTTGCCCGACTCGTCGGACTCGCTCGCGATGTCGAGGATGTCGTCGGAGAGCTGGAAGGCCGCGCCGATCATCTCGCCGTACTGGCGCAGCGCCTCCTCGACCTCACGCGAGGCACCGGAGAAGCGCGCGCCGTACTGCGCGGAGGTGGCGATCAGCGACCCCGTCTTGCCGGCCACGACCCGGAGGTAGTGGTCGAGCGGGTCGAAGTCGCGCGGCCCGACGGTCTCGAGGATCTGGCCCTCCACGAGCCGGCCGAACGTCTCGGCCTGGATGCGGACGGCGTCGGCGCCGAGCCGGGCGGTCAGCTCCGAGGACTTGGCGAAGAGCCAGTCGCCGGTCAGGATCGCGACGGTGTTGTCCCAGCGGGCATTGGCGGAGTCGGCGCCGCGGCGCAGCGCGGCCTCGTCCATGACGTCGTCGTGGTAGAGCGACCCGAGGTGGGTCAGCTCGACCACGCAGGCCGCGGTGACGATGTCGTCGGACGCAGGGTCACCGCACTCCGCGGCGAGCAGCACGAGCAGCGGCCGGAACCGCTTGCCTCCCGCGTGCAGCAGGTGACGTGCCGCCTCGGTGACGAAGGGCACCTCGCTCTGCACGGAGTCCTCGAGGGCCGCCTCCACCTCCTCCAGCCGGCGCCGGAGACGGTCCTCGAGCTCGGGGTCGAGGATCGGCAGCGCCAGCGCGGCCGGGGCGGGGGTGGTCACGTCGTGCTCCTGCGATCTCGGGTCAGCGGACGAACTGTCCGGCGTGGGCCGCGAGGTCCAGGACCGGCCCGGGTACGACGCCGAGCGCGACCGTGGCCGCGAAGCCCACGGCGATCACGATAGTCGTGAGCACGGACGGCATCACCACGGTGGGTCCCTCACCGACCGGGTCGGAGAAGTACATGAGGACGATGACCCGGATGTAGAAGAACGCCGCTACCGCCGACAGCAGCGCCGCGACCACGACCAGCGGCCAGGCACCACCCTGCCAGGCGGAGGTGAACACGGCCCACTTGCCGGTGAAGCCGCTGGTCAGCGGGATGCCGGCCATGCCGAGCAGGAAGAACGCGAACACACCCGCGACGAACGGGGACTCCTTGCCGAGCCCCGACCAGCGCGAGAGGTGCGTCGCCTCGCCACTCGAGTCGCGCACGACCGTGACGACCGCGAACGCGCCGATCGTCATGAAGCCGTAGGTGACCAGGTAGAACAGCACCGCCTGCAGCGACGTGAGCTCGGCCGTGCCGGGCGTCGCCACGGCGTTCAGGCCGACGAAGCCGGTGAGGATGAAGCCGGCGTGCGCGATCGAGGAGTAGGCGAGCATCCGCTTGATGTCGGACTGGGTCAGCGCCAGGACGCAGCCGGTCGCCATGGTCAGGATCGCGACGACCCAGATCATCGGCGTCCAGTCCCAGCGCGCGGCGCCGAAGCCGACGTAGAACAGCCGCAGCAGCGCACCGAACGCCGCGACCTTGGTGCAGGCCGCCATGAAGGCGGTGACCGCGGTCGGGGCGCCCTGGTAGACGTCGGGCGTCCAGGCGTGGAACGGGGCCGCGCCGACCTTGAACAGCAGGCCGACCGCGAGCAGGCCGATGCCGCCGAGCAGCAAGGGGTCGGCGCCGATGGTGCCGGAGACGGCCTCGGCGATGTCGCCGAGGTTCATCGAGCCGGCGTACCCGTAGACCAGGGCGATGCCGTAGAGGAAGAAGCCGGACGAGAACGCGCCGAGCATGAAGTACTTCAGCGCCGCCTCCTGGCTGAGCAGCCGGCGCCGGCGGGCCAGGCCGCAGAGCAGGTAGAGCGGCAGCGACAGGATCTCGAGCGCGACGAACATCGTGATCAGGTCGTTGGACGCCGGGAACAGCAGCATGCCCGCGACCGCGAACATCATCAGCGGGAAGACCTCGGTGTGCTCGAGGCCCTTGGTCGACGCCTCGCGCTCGGCCTCGGTGCCCGGCAGCGCGGCCGCCTGGCCGGCGAACGCGGTAACGCCGCCCTCGAGGTGCCGCTCGGCGAACAGGAACACGCTGATCAGCGTGAGCACGAGGATCGTGCCCCACAGGAAGACGGTCGGTCCGTCGACGGCGATCGCGCCCTCGGCGGCGATCGCGCCGAAGCCGGCGTTGTCGCCGCGCGGCTCGAGACCCAGCGCGACGAACACCGTCATCACGAGGGCGGCGATGGTGCCGACGACCGCGACCAGCGTCTGCACCACGTAGCGCAGCCGGCGCGGCACGAAGGCCTCGACGATGACGCCGGCGAGCGCGACGCCGATGATGATCAGCAGCGGCGAGAGGTCGAAGTACTCGATGCTCGGCTTGGTGAAGTCGCCGACGGACTCCGAGAGGAGCGGGGACACGGCGAGGGTGGTCACTGGTTGATCTCCTCTTCGGCCGCGGTGGGCGCGGGGACGTCGGGCTGCGGGTCGCTGACCCCGACCTGCTCGAGCGTGTGGCCGACGGCCGGGTCGATGATCGCCGTCAGCGGCTTCGGGAAGAAGCCGAGCACGACGATGAGCAGCAGCAGCGGCGCGAGGGCGCCGACCTCGCGCAGGTTGAGGTCGCGCATGCCGCGCACCGCCTCGACGGTCGGGCCGGTCATCGTGCGCTGGTAGGTGAGCAGGATGTAGAGCGCGGCGAGCACGATGCCGAGCACCGCGAACACGGCGTACCACCAGTTGTGCGTGAACGTGCCGACCAGCACCAGGAACTCCGAGATGAACGGCGACAGGCCCGGCAGCGACAGCGAGGACAGGCCGGCCACGAGGAAGGTGCCGGCGAGGACCGGCGCGACCTTCTCGACGCCGCCGAAGTCGCCGATGAGCTGCGAGCCGCGGCGGTTGATCAGGAAGCCGGTCACCAGGAACAGCGCGGCCGTGGAGAGGCCGTGGTTGAACATGTAGAGCGTCGAGCCGATCTGGCCGTAGCTGTTGAGCACGAAGATGCCCATCACGATGAAGCCGAAGTGCGACACCGAGGTGTAGGCGATCAGGCGGGGGATGGACTTCTGGCCGATCGCGACCAGGCCGCCGTACAGCACGCTGGCCACCGCCAGCACGAGCACGACCGGGGTGGCCCACTGCGACGCCTCCGGGAACAGCCCGAGGCAGAAGCGCAGCATGCCGAAGGTGCCGATCTTGTCGAGGATGCTGACCAGCAGCACCGACGTGCCGGGCGTGGACTCCTGCGCCACGTCGGGCAGCCAGGTGTGCACCGGGAACATCGGCGCCTTGATCGCGAACGCGATGAAGAAGCCGAGGAACAGCCAGCGACCGGTGACGGTGTCGATGGACGCGGTGATGGGCGCAAGCTCGGTCAGGAGGTACGTCGGGCCGCCCTCGCTGCTCGCGGACACGACGTACAGGCCGACCACCGAGGCCAGCATGAGCAGACCGCCGAGCAGCGAGAACAGCAGGAACTTCACCGCGGCGTAGGAGCGGCGGGCACCGCCGAAACCGCCGATCAGGAAGTAGATCGGGATCAGCGTCGCCTCGAACAGCACGTAGAAGAGGAACACGTCCATCGCGGCGAAGACGCCGATGGCGAGGCCTTCGAGGGCGAGCATCCAGGCGAAGAAGGAGTTCACGCCCCAGCGGCCGTTGTCACCGTCGCGCCACGACGCGAGGATCACGACCGGGGTGAGGATCGCGGTGAGGATCACGAGGGTCAGGCCGATGCCGTCCACGCCCAGGGCGTAGTGGGCGCCGAACGACTCGATCCAGGTGTAGGTCTCGGTGAACTGGTAGCGCTCGCCGCCGACGTCGAACCCGACGCCGATGACCGCGACCAGGAGCAGCGTCAGCAGCGAGAACCCGAGCGCGACCTTCTGCGGGAGGTCCGTACGCGGCTGGTCGCCCGACGGCGAGGGCAGCAGGGCGACGACGACCGCACCGAGGATCGGCAGCAGCAGCGCTGCGGTCAACCAGGGAAACACTCAGGACACCAGCCTTCTGGTCAGTTCCGGGTGGTCGAGCCTGTCGAGACCACGAAAACCACTCATGTCAGGTTCACCGCCAGCAGGGCGACCACGACCAGCACGGCGCCGCTCAGCACGGAGAGGGCGTAGGACCGAACGTAGCCGGTCTGCAGCTTGCGGAAGGTGCCGGACATGCCCGCGAAGGCGGTGCCGGTGCCGTTGACCACGCCGTCGACACCCTTGTCGTCGAAGCCGACCAGGCCGGTGACGAACCGGTCGCCGGGCCGCATCAGCAGCTCCTCGTTGAGCGCGTCGCCGTAGAGGTCGGCGCGCGCCGCCCGGGTCACGAACGAGACGTTCTGAGGCGCCGTGCGCGGGACCTCGTTGCGCCCGACGGTGAGCCAGGCGATCGTCACGCCGACGGCGACGACGACGGTGACGATGAGGCTGAAGACCCAGGGCGCGAACGCCAGCTCGTGGTGGGCGACCGCACCGACGGCGGGCGTCAGCCAGTCGGTGACGAAGTCACCGAACAGCAGCAGGCCACCGAGCACGGACAGCGCGGCGAGCACGATCAGCGGCACGGTCATGATCTTGGGCGACTCGTGCGGGTGCACGCCCTCCTCCCAGCGCTTCTGGCCGAAGAAGGTCATCAGCATCACGCGGGTCATGTAGAAGGCGGTGATCCCGGCACCCACCAGGGCGCACAGCCCGACGAGCGTGCTCTCGCCGAAGGACGCCTCGATGATCTTGTCCTTGGACCAGAAGCCCGAGAAGCCCGGGAAGCCGATGATCGCGAGGTAGCCCATGGCGAAGGTCAGGAAGGTGACCGGCACGGCCTTCTGCAGCGCGCCGTAGTGGCGCATGTCGACGTCGTCGTTCATGGCGTGCATGACGGAGCCGGCGCCCAGGAACATGTTGGCCTTGAAGAAGCCGTGCGTGAGCAGGTGGAAGATCGCGAACGCGTAGCCGTAGGGGCCGAGGCCGGCGGCCAGCATCATGTAGCCGATCTGGCTCATGGTCGACCCGGCGAGCGCCTTCTTGATGTCGTCCTTGGCGCAACCGATGATCGCGCCCCAGAGGAGCGTGACGGTGCCGACGACGACCACCGCGGTCTGCGCGACCTCGGTGTAGTCGTAGATGAAGTTCGAGCGGACCACGAGGTACACGCCGGCGGTGACCATGGTTGCCGCGTGGATCAGCGCCGACACCGGGGTCGGGCCCTCCATCGCATCGAGGAGCCAGGACTGCAGCGGCACCTGGGCGGACTTGCCGCACGCGGCGAGCAGGAACAGCAGGCCGAGGGCGGTCATCGTGGCGGTGGGCGCCTCGCCGGCGACCTCGGAGACCGGCGCGAAGGCGACCGTGCCGAACGTGGCGAAGACCAGCATCGTGCCGAGCGCCATGCCGATGTCACCGACACGGTTCACGACGAACGCCTTCTTGGCGGCGACGGCCGCGGACGGCTTGTGCTGCCAGAAGCCGATGAGGAGGTACGACGCGAGCCCCACGCCCTCCCAGCCCAGGAAGACGCCGAGGTAGTTGTCGCTGAGGACCAGCATCAGCATCGCGGCCACGAAGAGGTTGAGGTAGCCGAAGAAGCGAGCCCGGCGCTCGTCGTGCTCCATGTAGCCGATCGAGTAGAGGTGGATCAGCGAGCCGACACCGGTGATCAGCAGCAGGAACAGCGCCGACAGCGGGTCGTAGAGCAGCGCCATGTCGGCGCGGAACGAGCCCGCGTCGACCCAGGTCCACAGGAACTGGCCGACGCTGCGGTCGGTCTCGTCCCGGCCGAGGAGCGCGAAGAAGGACACGAGGCTGATCGCGAACGAGCCGAGCACGGTCGCGCAGCCGAGCAGGTGCGCGAAGCCCTTGGTGCGGTTGCCCCCACCGAGCAGGATGATCGCCGCACCCAGCGCGGGCAGGGCGATGATCACCCACAGCAGCGCGAACACGCCGTCGGCCGGGACCTGGTGGATGACGGGCACGGCGTGCCCACCCTCCTCGGCGAGGCGTGGGAACAGGGAGGCAGAGCTGGAGGTCACCGACCGCTCCTCAGTACTTCAGCAGGCTGGCGTCGTCGACCGAGGCCGACCGGCGCGTCCGGAAGATGGTCATGATGATCGCGAGGCCGACGACGACCTCCGCGGCGGCGACGACCATGACGAAGAAGGCCGCGACCTGCCCGTCGAGGTTGCCGTGCACGCGCGCGAAGGTGACGAGCGCGAGGTTGCTGGCGTTGAGCATGAGCTCCACGCACATGAAGATCACGATCGCGTTGCGGCGCACGAGCACACCGATGCAGCCGATCGTGAACAGGATCGCGGAGAGCCCGATGAAGGGTGTCGGGTCCATCACTTCTCCTTCGGGTTCACGTCGTCGTTCTCGGCGGGCGCGGCGGCCTCGCCGGGAGCGCCGGGACGGACCTCGCCGTCCGCGCGCATGCCGCGGGTCAGCTCGTCGATGTCGTCGGCCAGGTCCGGCGCGGACCGGATCGTGCCGCGGGCGGTGAGCACGCGGGAGACCGACGTCTCGGCCGGCGTCCCGTCGGGCAGCAGGGCCGGGGTGTCGACGGCGTTGTGCCGCGCGAAGACACCGGGCGACGGCAGCGGGCCGAGCGGCTTGCCGTGCGCGACGTAGTCGCGCATCCGCTCGGCGGCGATGTCGGCCTGCGTCCGCTTGGGGGTGAGGCGCTCGCGGTGGGCGAGCACCATCGCGCCGACGGCCGCGGTGATCAGCAGGGCGCTGGTCGCCTCGAACGCGAAGACGTACTTGGAGAACAGCAGCTGGGCCAGACCCTGGACGTTGCCGTCCTTGTTGGCGACGTCGAGCCCGGTCACGGTGGTGATCGTGACCTGGGCGACGCCGACGACGAGCACCACGCCGAACAGCAGGCCGACCACTGCCGCGGCGAGGCGCTGGCCCTTGATCGTCTCGATCACGGAGTCGGAGGCGTCGACGCCGACGAGCATCAGCACGAACAGGAACAGCATCAGGATCGCGCCGGTGTAGACGATCACCTGGACCGCGAACAGGAACGGCGCGTCCTGCATGGCGTACATGATCGCCAGGCAGACCATCACCACGGCGAGCAGCAGCGCGGCGTGCACCGCCTTGCGCACGAACAGGAGTCCGAGCGCCGCGAGCACCATGACGGGCGCGAGCATCCAGAAGAGGACCACGGGGTTCAGGCCTCGCTCTCGTTCTTCGCCGGGCGGAACGAGCCGCGGTAGTAGTCGCCCTCGTCGTCGCCGAGCAGCATCGCGTGCGGCGGCTGCTCCATGCCCGGGAGAAGCGGCGCCAGCAGGTCCTGCTTCTCGTAGATGAGGTCGGCGCGGTTGTCGTCGGCCAGCTCGTACTCGTTGGTCATCGTCAGCGCGCGGGTCGGGCACGCCTCGATGCACAGGCCGCACAGGATGCAGCGCAGGTAGTTGATCTGGTAGACGCGGCCGTAGCGCTCACCGGGCGAGTAGCGCTCGTCCTCGGTGTTGGAGGCGCCCTCGACGTAGATCGCGTCGGCCGGGCAGGCCCACGCGCACAGCTCGCAGCCGATGCACTTCTCCAGCCCGTCGGGCCAGCGGTTGAGCTGGTGACGGCCGTGGAAGCGGGGCGCGGTCGGCTTCTTCTCGAACGGGTACTGCTCGGTGACGACCTTCTTGAACATCGTCCGGAAGGTCACCCCGAAACCCGCGACCGGGTCCCAGAACTGCTCCTTGAGCGTGGGCATCAGCTCTGCTCCTTGCTGAGGGTCGGGCTCGACTCGTAGAGCGAGACGGACGTGCGGCCCTGGACGGCCTTGCCGGGCATCGGAGGCACGGGGTAGCCGCCCGCGAACGCGTCGAAGTCGCCGTGGCGCTGGTCCTCGGGCTCGGCCTCCGCCGCTTCCTCCTCGGCGCCGCCGACGAAGAACAGCACCAGGAAGAGGACGGCCACCACGCCGATCGCCGCCAGCAGGTAGGTGCGGTCGATGCCGCCCTCCAGGCTGATCGCCCGGATCGTGGCGACGGCCACGATCCAGACCAGCGAGACCGGGATGAGCCGCTTCCAGCCGAACTTCATGAACTGGTCGTAGCGCAGCCGCGGCAGGGTGCCGCGCAGCCAGATGAACATGAAGATGAAGAGGAGGACCTTGGCGAAGAACCACAGCACCGGCCAGTAGCCCTCGTTGGCGCCGTCCCACAGCGACAGCGGCCACGGGGCGCGCCAGCCACCGAGGAACAGGGTGGTGGCGAGCGCCGAGACGGTGACCATGTTGACGTACTCGGCGAGGAAGAACAGGGCGAACTTCAGCGAGGAGTACTCGGTGTGGAAGCCGCCGACCAGCTCGCCCTCGGCCTCCGGGAGGTCGAACGGCGCACGGTTGGTCTCGCCGACCATCGAGATGACGTAGATGACGAACGACGGGATCAGGATGAGGCCGAACCAGAGCCGCTCCTGCGCCGCGACGATCTCGGAGGTGGACATCGAGCCGGCGTACAGGAAGACCGCGACCAGCGAGAGGCCCATCGCGACCTCGTAGGAGATCATCTGGGCCGAGCTGCGAAGACCGCCGAGCAGGGAGTACGTCGAGCCGGAGGACCAGCCACCGAGCACGATGCCGTAGATGCCGATCGAGGCCACAGCCAGGATGAACAGCACGCCGACCGGCATGTCGGTCAGCTGCAGCGGCGTGGTGATGTCGGTGAAGGGGACCGTGACCTCGGGGCCGAACGGGATCACCGCGAAGGCGACGAACGCCGGCACCGTGGACATGATCGGTGCGAGCAGGAAGACGACCTTGTCGGCCGCCTTGGGGACGATGTCCTCCTTGAGCGCCAGCTTCACGCCGTCGGCGAGCGACTGGAGCAGGCCGAAGGGGCCGTGCACGTTGGGCCCGACGCGGTGCTGCATGCGGGCCACGACGCGACGCTCGAACCAGATGTTGAAGAGCGTGAACACGACGAGGATCGCGAAGATCAGGACCGACTTGATGACGACCAGCCACCACGGGTCCTGCCCGAAGACGGACAGGTCGTCGGCCGCCAGCACGACGGTGTGGGTCGCGTTCATGCGGCACCTCCCTCGACGGAGACGGTCGCCCCGGCGGTCGCGCCGAGGTCGCGGTTGACGTTGATGCCGTCGGAGCCGGCCGGGAGCCACACGACCCCGTCGGCGAGGTCGGCGACACCGACCGGCAGCGTGGCCGAGCCTCCCGGTCCGGTGACCGTGACGTTGGCGCCGGCCTCGACGCCGAGCCCGGCGAGCGTACCGGCCGACACGAGCGCGACCGCAGCCCGGCCGGTGGCCCTGAGGTAGTCGTCGCCGTCGAGCATCGAGGCGTCGTCGATCATCTGCTTCCAGGTGGCGAGCCGCAGCCCGTCCCCGTCGGTGGTCGAGCTCTCCCGGGTGGTCGAGCCGGTCGAGACCGTCGGCGCAGCGACCCGGTCACCGTCCCAGCCGCCGAGCTCGGACAGCTCGGCGCGGGCGGCCTCGACGGTCTTGAAGCCGAGCGGGGTGCCGAGCTCGTCGGCGATGCCGGCGAGGACCCGCAGGTCGGGCAGCGCGTGGGACTCGACCAGCACCTTGCCGAAGGGCCGCTGGCGACCCTCCCAGGTGACGAACGTGCCGGCCTTCTCGGCGGCCGCGGCCACCGGGAGGACGACGTCGGCGGCCTGGGTCACGTCGGTCGCACGCAGCTCGAGGCTCACCACGAACGACGCGGCCCCGATCGCGGCGCGGGTCGCGGCCGGGTCGGCGGTGTCGTCGGGGTCGACGCCTCCGACGACGAGGCCACCGATCTCCCCGGCGATCGCGGCGGCGACGATGCCGGCGGCGTCACGGCCGGGCTCGTGCCCCACCGTGGTGCCCCACACCGTGCCGAGGTCGACGCGCGCGGCGGCGTCGTCCACCGGGCGGCCGCCCGGCAGCAGCGACGGCAGCAGGCCGGCGTCGACCGCACCGCGGTCGCCCGCGCGACGCGGCACCCAGGCGAGCCGGGCACCGGTGGTGCCGGCCAGCGCAGCCGCGGCGGACAGCGCACCGGGAACGGCGGCGAGACGCTCGCCGATGAGCAGGATCCCGCCCGCGTCGAGCGCGACCTCGCCGTCGTGGGCGAGCGCCTCGAGCGCGGCCGCCTCGTCGCCCGGGGCGGTGCGGATCAGGGTGCCGTGCATCTTGGCCAGGCCGCGCGAGGTGAACGGCGCGATGCTGACCACCTTGAGTCCCTTGCGGGCCGCCTTGCGCAGCCGGAGGAACAGCGTGCCGGCTTCGTCCTCGGGCTCGAGCCCGGCCAGCACGACGGTGCCGACCTTCTCGAGGTCCTCGAAGGTGACACCGAGGCCGGTGCCGGCGACGGTCGAGGCGAGGAACGCCTCCTCCTCCGCCGAGTGCGCCCGGGCGCGGAAGTCGACGTCGTTGGTGCCGAGCGCGACGCGGGCGAACTTGGAGTACGCGTAGGCGTCCTCGAGGGTGAGCCGGCCACCGGTGAGGACGCCGGTCGCGCCGGCTGCCTGCAGGCCGCGGGCGGCCACGACGAACGCCTCGGGCCACGACGCCGTACGCAGCTCGCCGGTCTCCTCGTCCCGCACCATCGGGTGGGTGAGCCGGTCGTCCTGGCGGGCGTAGGTGAAGCCGAACCGGTCCTTGTCGGTGATCCACTCCTCGTTGACCGCGGGGTCCTCGCCGGAGAGCCGGCGGACGACCTTGCCGCGGCGGTGGTCGACGCGGATGGCGGAGCCGCAGGCGTCGTGCTCCGCGACCGACGGGGTGGAGACCAGGTCGAACGGGCGGGCCCGGAAGCGGTACGCCGCCGAGGTCAGCGCACCGACGGGACAGATCTGGATCGTGTTGCCGGAGAAGTAGCTCTCGAAGGGCTCCTTCTCGTAGATGCCGACCTGCTGGAGCGCGCCGCGCTCGATCAGCGCGATGAACGGGTCACCGGCGATCTGCTCGGAGAAGCGGGTGCAGCGCGCGCACAGCACGCAGCGCTCGCGGTCGAGGAGCACCTGCGCCGAGATGTTGATCGGCTTCGGAAAGGTGCGCTTGGTCTCGACGAAGCGGGTCTCGCCGCGGCCGTTGCTCATCGCCTGGTTCTGCAGCGGGCACTCGCCGCCCTTGTCGCAGACCGGGCAGTCGAGCGGGTGGTTGATCAGCAGCGCCTCCATGACGCCCTGCTGCGCCTTGTCGGCGATGGGCGAGGAGATCTGGGTGTTGACCACCATGCCCTCGGAGGCGGTGAGCGTGCAGGAGGCCTGCGGCTTCACCCGTCCGGGCGGACCCATCATCGTGCGCGGCTCGCCGTCGGGGCCGGGCAGCGCGACCTCGACCAGGCACTGCCGGCAGGCGCCGACGGGCGCGAGCAGCGGGTGGTCGCAGAACCGCGGGATCTGCACCCCGATCTGCTCGGCGGCGCGGATGACCAGGGTGCCCTTGGGCACGCTGACCTCGACGCCGTCGATGGTGAGGGTGACCAGGTCGGCCTTGGCGACCTCCTGGCCCTCCTTGCTGGTGACCGTCATGCGTGCGCTCCCGCGGGTGCGAAGAGGGTGGACTTGGCCGGGTCGAACGGGCAGCCGCCGTGCTCGAAGTGGGCGACGTACTCGTCGCGGAAGTACTGGATCGACGAGGTGATCGGGCTGGTGGCTCCGTCGCCGAGCGCGCAGAACGACCGGCCGAGGATGTTGTCGCACTGGTCGAGCAGGGTCTCGAGGTCGGCCTCGGTGCCCTGGCCCTTCTCGAGCCGGGCCAGCGTCTGCACCAGCCACCAGGTGCCCTCGCGGCACGGGGTGCACTTGCCGCAGGACTCGTGCTTGTAGAACTCGGTCCAGCGCAGCACCGCGCGGACGACGCAGGTCGTCTCGTCGAAGACCTGCAGCGCCTTGGTGCCGAGCATCGAGCCGGCGGCGCCGACCCCTTCGTAGTCGAGGGGTACGTCGAGGTGCTCGGCGGTCAGGATGGGGGTGGAGGAGCCGCCGGGCGTCCAGAACTTCAGCTCGTGGCCCTCGCGGACACCACCGGCGAGGTCGAGCAGTTGGCGCAACGTGATGCCGAGCGGGGCTTCGTACTGGCCCGGCCGGGTGACGTGGCCGGACAGCGAGTAGAGCGTCATGCCCTTGCTCTTCTCGGTGCCCATCGAGCCGAACCAGCTCGCGCCGTTGCGCACGATCGACGGCACCGAGGCGATGCTCTCGACGTTGTTGATCACGGTCGGGGAGGCGTAGAGACCGGCGACCGCAGGGAACGGCGGGCGCAGGCGGGGTTGGCCGCGCCGGCCCTCCAGCGAGTCGAGGAGCGCGGTCTCCTCACCGCAGATGTAGGCGCCGGCGCCGGCGTGCACGACCAGCTCGAGGTCGTAGCCCGACCCGTGGATGTCCTTGCCGAGGTGGCCGGCGAGGTAGGCCTCCTGGACCGCGCGCTGGAGGCGGCGGATCACGTGCAGGACCTCGCCGCGGACGTAGATGAACGCGTGGTTCGCGCGGATGGCGTAGGCCGAGATGATCACGCCCTCGACGAGGGTGTGCGGGCTGGCCATCATCAGCGGGATGTCCTTGCAGGTGCCCGGCTCCGACTCGTCGGCGTTGACGACGAGGTACTTCGGGTTGGGGTTGTCCTGCGGGATGAAGCCCCACTTCATGCCGGTGGGGAAGCCGGCGCCGCCGCGGCCGCGCAGGCCGGAGTCCTTCACCAGGTCGATCAGCGCGCCGGGCTCCATGCCCAGCGCCGTCTTCAGCGCGTCGTACCCGCCGCCGTCGGCGTAGGAGTCGAGCGTCCAGGAACGCTCGGCGTCCCAGTTGTCGGAGAGGACCGGGGTCAGGGTGTCGGTCATGCGCCGCCCTCCTCGTTCTTGCCGCCGGCGTCCTCGCCGACGGTCTTCGCGTCGGACTCCGCCACGCGGGTCTCGGACTCGGCGCGCGGGGAGTCGGCCTGCTTGGCCGCCTCGACGGGGGTGTCGGCCTTGCGGCCGCCCACCTGCTTGCGGCCGGACGCGGGGGCCTTCCAGCCCTTCTCGCGCGCGATCTCGAGACCGACGAGGCTGGCCGGGCCGGCGGCCGGGCCCTCGTCGGCGAGGTCGTCGGGGAAGCCGGCGAGCACGCGCTCGGCCTCGCGCCAGGTGCAGATGCGCGGGCCGCGGGTGGAGCGGACCTCCTTGCCCTCGCGCAGGTCGTCGACGAGCTGCGTGGCGGACTCCGGGGTCTGGTTGTCCATGAACTCCCAGTTGACCATCACGACCGGGGCGAAGTCGCACGCGGCGTTGCACTCGACGTGCTCGAGCGTGATTTTCCCGTCGTCCGTCGTCTCGTCGTTGCCGACGTCGAGGTGATCCTTGAGACGCTCGAAGATCGCGTCGCCGCCCATCACCGCGCAGAGCGTGTTGGTGCAGACGCCGACGTGGTAGTCGCCGACGGGACGGCGCTTGTACATCGTGTAGAACGTCGCGACGCCGGAGACCTCGGCGGCCGAGATGCCGAGGATGTCGGCGCACGCCTCGATCCCGCGCGGGGTGATCCGGCCCTCGATGCTCTGCACCAGGTGCAGCATCGGCAGCAGACCGGAGCGGGCCTGGGGGTAGCGGCCGGCGATCTCGCGGAGCTCGGCGAGCGTCGTGTCGTCGAGCGTGGTGCCCTCGTGGAGCTCGGTCACCGGTCAACGCCTCCCATCACGGGGTCGATCGAGGCGATGGCGACGATGACGTCGGCGACCATGCCGCCCTCGCTCATCACCGAGGTCGCCTGCAGGTTGGTGAACGACGGGTCGCGGAAGTGCGCGCGGAACGGACGCGTGCCGCCGTCGGAGACGACGTGCGCGCCGAGCTCGCCGCGCGGCGACTCGACCGGCACGTAGGCCTGGCCGGCCGGCACCCGGAAGCCCTCGGTCACCAGCTTGAAGTGGTGGATCAGGGCCTCCATGGACTCGCCCATGATGTGCCGGATGTGGTCGAGGCTGTTGCCCATGCCGTCGGCGCCGATCGCGAGCTGGCTCGGCCAGGCGATCTTCTTGTCGCCGATCATCACCGGGGCTCCCTCCAGGCCGCTGAGCCGGTCGGCGCACTGCTCGACGATCCGCAGCGACTCCCACATCTCGTCGAGGCGCACGCGGAACCGGCCGTAGGCGTCGGCGGTGTCCCAGGTGACGACGTCGAAGTCGTAGTCCTCGTAGCCGGAGTAGGGCTGCGTCTTGCGCAGGTCCCAGGGGTAGCCGGTCGAGCGCAGCACCGGCCCGGACAGTCCGAGCGCGAGGCAGCCGGCGAGGTCGAGGTGGCCGACGTCCTGCAGCCGGCCCTTGAAGATCGGGTTGGCGTTGCAGAGGTCGGCGTACTCGGGAAGCCGCTTCTTCATCAGCGCGATGAAGTCGCGGATCTGGTCGAGCGCGCCGGGCGGCAGGTCCTGCGCGACGCCGCCGGGGCGGATGAACGCGTGGTTCATGCGCAGGCCGGTGATCAGCTCGAACAGGTCGAGCACCAGCTCGCGCTCGCGGAAGCCGATGGTCATGACGGTCAGCGCGCCGATCTCCATGCCACCGGTCGCGATGCAGACGAGGTGGCTGGAGATGCGGTTGAGCTCCATCAGGAGCACGCGCATGACCTCGGCCTTCTCGGGGATCTCGTCCTCGATGCCGAGCAGGCGCTCCACGCCGAGTACGTACGTCGCCTCGTTGTAGAACGGCGAGAGGTAGTCCATCCGGGTGCAGAACGTGACGCCCTGCGTCCAGGAGCGGAACTCCATGTTCTTCTCGATGCCGGTGTGCAGGTAGCCGATGCCGCAGCGGGCCTCGGTCACCGTCTCGCCCTCGAGCTCGAGGATGAGCCGGAGCACGCCGTGGGTGGACGGGTGCTGCGGGCCCATGTTGACGACGACGTGGTCGTCGCCCTCGTCGGCGATGCCGGACACGACCGTGTCCCAGTCCTGGCCGGTCACGGTGAAGACGCGGCCCTGCGAGGTCTCGCTGGATCCGGCGTAGAGGTCCTGGTCGGTTGTCATGAGTAGCTCCTCCGCGTGTCCGGCGGCGGGATGGTGGCGCCCTTGTACTCGACGGGGATTCCGCCCAACGGGTAGTCCTTGCGCTGCGGGTGGCCGGGCCAGTCGTCGGGCATCTGGATCCGCGTGAGCGACGGGTGGCCGTCGAAGACGATCCCGAAGAAGTCGAACGTCTCGCGCTCGTGCCAGTCGTTGGTCGGGTAGACCGGCACGATCGAGGGGATGTGCGGGTCGGCGTCGGGGCAGGTGACCTCGAGCCGGATCCTGCGGTTGTGGGTCATCGACAGCAGGTGGTAGACGGCGTGCAGCTCGCGGCCGGTGTCGTCGGGGTAGTGCACGCCGCTGACGCCCGAGCAGAACTCGAACCGCAGCGACGCCTCGTCGCGCAGCAGCTGGGCGACCGCGAGCAGGTGGTCGCGGCGCACGAACAGGGTGATCTCGCCGCGGTGGACGACCACCTTCTCGATCGCGGTGTCGAGGCCCTGCGAGGAGGTCGCGGCCTCCAGCGAGTCGGCGAGCTCGTCGAACCAGCCGCCGTAGGGCCGCTGCGTGCCGCCCGGCATCAGCACCGGCCGGACGAGACCGCCGTACCCGGAGGTGTCGCCGCTGCCGCGGACGCCGAACATGCCGGTGCGCACGCCGACCACCTCGGGCTGGAGCTGCTCCGGCTCGGCGGGAAGCGTGTTCTCGGGCGCGTTGTCCGTCGCGTCGGGGTCGGTGCCGGGAGTGATCTCGTCGCTCACCGAAGGAGGCCCTTCATCTCGGAGGTGGGCAGCGCGTTGAGCGCCTCGGTCTCCAGCGCCTCGATCTGGTCGCGGCGGTTGGAGCCGAGCTTGCTGGTCTGCACCTGCTTGTGCAGCTTGAGGATCGCGTCGATGAGCATCTCGGGCCGCGGCGGGCAGCCGGGGAGGTACATGTCGACCGGGACGACGTGGTCGACGCCCTGGACGATCGCGTAGTTGTTGAACATGCCGCCGGAGCTGGCGCACACGCCCATCGCGAGAACGTACTTGGGCTCGGCCATCTGGTCGTAGATCTGGCGGAGCACCGGGGCCATCTTCTGGCTCACGCGACCGGCCACGATCATCAGGTCGGCCTGGCGCGGCGAGGCCCGGAAGACCTCCATGCCGAAGCGGGACAGGTCGTAGCGGGGGCCGCCCGACGTCATCATCTCGATGGCGCAGCAGGCGAGGCCGAACGTCGCGGGCCAGAACGACGCCTTGCGCATGTAGCCGGCGACGCCCTCGACGGTCGTCAGCAGGACTCCGCTGGGGAGCTTCTCCTCGATGCCCACGTCAGGCCTCCTTGCTCTGGGTGGTCGGTCCGGTCGTCAGTCCCACTCGAGCCCACCGCGCTTCCAGACGTAGGCGTAGGCGACGAACACCGTGAGGATGAACAGCACCATCTCGACGAGGCCGAACAGGCCCATCGCGTCGAAGTACACGGCCCACGGGTACAGGAACACGATCTCGATGTCGAAGACGATGAACATCATCGCGGTGATGTAGTACTTCACCGGGAACTTGCCGCCGCCGAGCGCCTGCGGGGTCGGCTCGATGCCGCACTCGTAGGAGTCGAGCTTGGCGCGGTTGTAGCGCTTCGGCCCGACCACGGCGCTCATCACGACCGAGAACGCCGCGAACCCGAACGCGATCAGGCCCAGCCCGATGATCGGTGCGTAGAGCTCCATGCGTGTCGTCTCCCTCTCGTGCGTCTCTGTCCCGGACGGCTAGGCCGCCGGTGCGACCTTGCTCAGCGCGTTGATGATCCGGTCCGACACGTCCCCGTCGCGGGGATCGGTCAGGTTGGCCATGAGCTTCAGCGTGAACTTCATCAGCGCGGTGCGAGGCAGGCCGTACTTGGTGGCCTGCTTCATGAACGTGGGGTTGCCGATCATCTTGGCGAAGATCCGGCCGAGCGTGAAGTAGCCGCCGTAGACCGACTCGAGCTCGGCGGCGTACCCCTCCAGGACGCGCTCGCGCGCCGGGCCGGCCGGCGTCGCGAGTGCCTGGACGATCGTCTCGGCCGCGATGTGGCCGGACTCGAGGGCGTAGTCGATGCCCTCGCCGTTGAACGGGTTGACCATGCCGCCGGAGTCGCCGCAGAGCAGCACGCCGCGGGTGTAGTGCGGCTTGCGGTTGAAGCCCATCGGCAGCGCGGCGGAGCCGATCCGGCCGACGCGGTGGGCGTCGTCGCGGAAGCCCCACTCCTCGGGCGTGTTGGACAGCCAGCGCTGGAGGACGTCCTTGTAGTCGACGTTCTGGAACGCCTTGGAGGTGTTGAGGATGCCGAGGCCGACGTTCGCCGTACCGTCGCCGACACCGAAGATCCAGCCGTAGCCGGGGAGCAGGTTGCTGCGGCCGGGAGCGCCGTCCCACAGCTCGAGCCAGGACTCCATCCACGGGTCGTCGTGGCGCGGGGTCTCGTAGTAGGCGCGGACCGCGACGCCCATCGGGCGGTTCTCGCGGCGCTCGAGGCCGAGCGCGATCGCGATGCGGGCCGAGACGCCGTCGGCGGCGATCACGACCGGGGCGCGGTAGGTCGTCTCGTCGCCGACCTTGCGGCCGCGGTCGTCGACCGGGCGGGCGGTGACGCCGACGACCCGGCCGGAGGCCTCGTCGATGACGGGACCGGT
This sequence comes from Nocardioides iriomotensis, assembly GCF_004168035.1. Lineage (GTDB taxonomy): Bacteria > Actinomycetota > Actinomycetes > Propionibacteriales > Nocardioidaceae > Nocardioides_B > Nocardioides_B iriomotensis. The sequence goes on from NZ_SDPU01000009.1 coordinate 143,244, forward strand.
GACGGCGGTTCGCTCCATCAGCCGCGCGCCGGACTTCTCGGCGTGCCGCGCGAGCAGCTCGTCGAAGTCCATCCGGGTGCGGACCATGCCGTAGGGCGGGAAGCTCGCCAGCTCGGGCCAGGGCAGCTCGAGCCGGTGCCCGGCCCCGACGATCCGCAGGCCCTGGTTGCGCGCCCAGCCGGGCGCGTCGAGGTCGATGCCCATCGCGACGAGCTGGCGGACGGCGCGCGGGGTGAGCCCGTCGCCGCAGATCTTGTCGCGGGGGAACGCCGCCTTCTCGAGCAGGAGCACGTCGACGCCGGCCTGCGCGAGGTGGAAGGCGGCGGACGATCCGGCCGGTCCGGCCCCGACGACGATGACGTCGGCGGCCTGCGTGTCCGCGGGCGTCCGGGTCATGCGGGGGATCTCCTCAGCTCGGTATCCGGGCGGCATTTGTGACTATGTGAATTGCTTCACTAATGCCGACCGTCGCTCAGTCTAGAGGCCGTGGTCACATCCCGCGACCCGGCCCCCTGCCCGTGCGGCCGCCCCGGAAAACGGGGTCTGACCTGGCCATTTCCGCAACGTCCATGTTGCGTTATTAACGTCTCCGCAGCTGTAACGCGGGGTTATGGACGCTTCACAAGGCGCATGCGCCTGGGGAAGCGTCCACATGCCTGGGGAAGAGCCGCCGGTACGGCGGTCGGCGGCGCCGGCGACCAGGGCAGGACGCGCCGACTCGACCGCCTCGCAAGGGCAAGACGCGCCGACTCGCGCTCCCAGCGGGAGGTTCGAGCCGGGTCGGCGGATCGGCGCAGGAGGTTCGAGCCGGGTCGGCGGGACGGCGCGGGAGGTTCGAGCCGGGTCAGCCGGCGGTGGCGCGGTGCAGCGTGACGATGCCGCCGGAGAGGTTGCGCCACTCGGCGTCGCGCCAGCCGGCGGCGGTGATCCGCTCGGCCAGGGCGGGCTGGTCGGGCCAGGCGCGTATGGACTCGGCGAGGTACACGTAGGCGTCGGGGCTCGACGACACGGCGCGGGCGACCGGCGGCAGCGCGCGCATGAGGTACTCGACGTACACCGTGCGGAAGGCCTTGTTGGTCGGGTGGCTGAACTCGCACACCACGAGCCGGCCGCCGGGCCTGGTCACCCGGCGCATCTCGCGCAGCCCGGCGTCCGGGTCGACGACGTTGCGCAGCCCGAACGAGATGGTCACCGCGTCGAAGGTCGCGTCGGCGAACGGCAGCCGGGTCGCGTCGCCGGCGGTGAAGCCGAGGTGCGGACGGTGCTGCTTGCCGACCTGCAGCATGCCGATCGAGAAGTCGCACGGCACGACCTGCGCGCCGCGGTCGGCGAACGGCTGGCTGGAGGTGCCGGTGCCGGCGGCGAGGTCGAGCACCTTCTCGCCAGGGCGCGGGTCGATCGCCTCGACGACCAGCCTGCGCCAGCGGCGGTCCTGCCCCAGCGACAGCACGTCGTTGGTCAGGTCGTAGCGGCGCGCGACGTCGTCGAACATCGCCTGCACCTCGGCGGGCTTCTTCTCCAGGTCGGCGCGGGTCACGGGGGGAAGCCTAGGGCTCGATGTGGGAAGGGCTGGAAGACGGTCGTAGGCTGACGCCTCGTGACGCAGCCCCAGGTGAGTGCCGACCCGCTGGTCGTGCGCACCGTCCCCCTCGACGACCCGGGCGACCTGCTGGCGCTGCTTCCCGGTTCCGCGACCACCCCGGACGTGACGGCCTGGGTCCGCAACGGCGACGGGCTCGTGGGCTGGGGCGCGGCGGCCGTGCTGCGCCCGGCCGGCGCGGACCGGTTCGCGCAGGCCCGCGCGTGGTGGGTCGACCAGGTCGGTACGGCGGTCGTCCGCGACGAGGTGCGGCTGCCGGGCACGGGCCTGGTGTGCTTCGGGTCGTTCGCGTTCGCCGACGAGACCGGCGACAGCGTGCTGGTGGTCCCGGAGGTCGTCGTCGGGCGGCGCGGTGGCCGCGCGTGGGTGACCACGACCAGCGCCGGGGCGCTGACCACGACGCCGGAGGTCGCGCCGGTGGAGCCTCCCGCGCCGCCGAGCAACGTGACGTTCTCCGACGGCGCGATGAGCGGAGCCGGCTGGGAGTCGGTGGTCGCCGAGGCGGTCCGCCGGATCAACGCCGGCGACCTCGAGAAGGTCGTGCTCGCACGGGACCTTGTGGCCACCGCGTCCGAGGACGTCGACGTGCGGTGGCCGCTGCACCGGCTGTCCGAGAGCTACCCGATGTGCTGGACGTTCCACGTGGACGGGCTGTTCGGCGCCACGCCCGAGATGCTCGTGCGCCGCGAGCGCGGCCTGGTGACCTCGCGGGTGCTCGCCGGGACGATCCGCCGTACCGGAGACGACGAGCGGGACCTGGCCCTGGCCGCGACCCTGGCGCGGTCCTCGAAGGACCTCGAGGAGCACGAGTACGCCGTGCGCTCGGTCGCCGACGCGCTCGCCCCGCACTGCACGTCGATGAACGTGCCCGAGGCGCCGTTCGTGCTGCACCTGCCCAACGTCATGCACCTGGCGACCGATGTCGCCGGCGTGACCCACGAGACCGACGACGTGGCCTCGTCGCTCACGCTCGCCGAGGCGCTGCACCCCTCGGCCGCGGTCGGCGGGACGCCCACCAGCGTGGCGCGCGAGCTGATCAGCGAGATCGAGGGCATGGACCGCGGCCGCTACGCCGGGCCGGTCGGCTGGATGGACGCGGCGGGCGACGGCGAGTGGGGCATCGCGCTGCGCTCGGCGGAGATCGACGGCGCGCGGGTGCGGCTGTTCGCCGGCTGCGGGATCGTCGCGGACTCCGACCCGGCGGCCGAGCTGGCGGAGGCACAGGCGAAGTTCGTCCCGGTGCGAGACGCGCTGGCGGGTCGCTGACCCTCCCCCGCGGGGTCAGCCACGCCGTGCGCACCCGAGGAGGGTGTGGTCCCTCCGGGGTACTGCCGCGGGCAACGGACCCTTGGGTCACCCGTCGCCCACGGCAGAACTCGTGGTCGCACACCCCCGGTTTCCGGTGCGGGACCCATCCTTGCCCCCACCGGCGCGTCGTGTCTGTAGCCAATGGCGGTCATGGGTCTCGCCCGAACGGTCATCCTCGGTCCCTGTTCGGCTAGTCCCCGTCCCGACGTTCGGGACTAGTTACCCGGCTCAGCCGACCTTCTCGTCGACGAAGCACCAGCGCCAGTGCTCGCCGGGCTCCGCGGACTGCGCGACCGGGTGCGTGGACTCGCGGAAGTGGCCGGACGCGTGCCGGCGCGGGGAGGAGTCGCAGCAGCCCACGTGGCCGCAGGTCAGGCAGGTGCGCAGGTGCACCCAGGCCCGCTCGCCCATCGCGACGCAGTCCTCGCACACGCCGTCGACGCGCGGTGCGTGCGGCCGCGCCTGCTCGAGGTGCTCGCAGAGCTCGATGGTGCCCACCCTTCCCGTGACCTTGCCCGGGTCGCCGGTCGTCGCGTCGCGCAGCTCCTCACGACGGCTGCTCAGATCGTCGAGCATCGACTCCTCGACGTCCAGTGCGGCGAGCACGTCGGCCACGACCTCGTGCGGGATCCGCCCGGTGCTGCGCACCTCGAGGACCCGGCCGCGCTCGGCGCGCAGCATCTTGCGGCGCAGCCGCGTGTACGCCTCGCTGGGCGTCTCGACCTCGGGGTCGTTGGCGCCGATCCGCTCCCAGGCGGCGTTGTCGCGCTGCTCGGCCCGGCGGCGAAGCGCGTCCATCGTGCCGTGCGGGTCCTCGTCGTGCGCGTGCTCGTCGAGCCAGGCCCGGCCGGCGGCCGACGCCTCCTGGAACAGCGAGGCCCGGGCGAGGGCGTCCTCGCGCGGGTCGGGGCCGGGCAGCCGGAGCCGCCGGACCAGCCAGGGCAGGGTCGTGCCCTGCAGGAAGAGCGTGCCGGCTGTCACGACGAGCGCGATCAGGATCAGCACGTCGCGCTCCTCGAAGGTCACCGGGATGACGAACGCCGCCGCGAGCGTCACCACGCCCCGCATCCCGGCCCAGCCGAGGACAGCCGTGGAGGCCCAGGAGGGGTGCGCCCCGGACCTCCCGCCCGCGCCCGGCCCGACGAGGAGGAACCGGGCCGGGAAGACCCAGAGGATGCGGCTCAGGATCACGGCCGCGAACGTCGCGACACAGGCGAAGATCACCACGCCCGGTCCGAGGTCGCCCTGGGCCACCGCGTCGACGATGCCGCGGGCCTGGAGCCCGATCATCAGGAAGACGACGTTCTCGAGGATGAAGGAGGCCGTGCGCCAGTTGAGCTGCTCGGAGATGCGTGACGAGGGGGACTGCAGGACCGGCGCCTTGTGGCCGAGGAGCAGCCCGGCGACGACCACCGCGAGCACGCCGCTGGCGTGGACCTGCTCAGCGGCGACGTAGGCGACGAACGGGGTGACCAGGGACACGCTCGTGTCGAGGACCGGCTCGGTGACCAGCCGGCGCACCTTGCCGATGACGACGAAGACGACGATGCCGACGAGCACCCCGCCGCCGGCGGCGAGCAGGAAGTCACCCGCGACGTCCAGCACGGTGACCGCTCCGCCGGCGACGCCGATGGCGGTGCGCAGCGCCACCAGTGCGGTGGCGTCGTTGAGCAGCGACTCGCCCTCGAGGATCGTCACGATCCGGCGTGGCAGGCCGATCCGGCGGGCGATCGCGGTCGCCGCGACGGCGTCGGGCGGGGCCACGACCGCGCCGAGGGCGAACGCCGCCGGCCAGCTGACGCCCGGGATGACCAGGTGCACCACCGCGCCCACGACGACGGTCGTGAACGCGACGAGCCCGATGGACAGCAGCAGGATCGGCCGCCGGTTGGCGTTGAAGTCGACCAGTGAGGTCTGCAGCGCGGCGGTGTAGAGCAGCGGCGGGAGGAAGCCGACCAGGGCGAGCTCGGCGGTGAGCTCGACGTCAGGGATCCATGGCGTGAACGACGCGGCCATCCCGACCGCGACGAGCACGAGCGGGGCCGACAGGTCGTAGCGGCGGCAGGACGCGCTGACCGCGACCACGACGGCGACCAGGGTCGCGACGGTGAGGACGAGGTGCACGCGGCAAGTCTGCCGCGCCGGTCACACCCGCGGCTCGGCCACCCAGCGCATGGGATCGCCCCAGCCGAGGTCGGTGATGCCGTGCGCGTCGAGCGCCAGCGCGACGAGGGTGCGCCGGTGCGCGGCGAACGTCAGGACATGGGCGATCATCCCGCCGTACGTGAAGATCTCGGCGGGTTCGCAGAGCGCGTCGACGAAGGTGTCGTCGAGGCGCCCCCGGGCGACGACGTCGCGGACGTGGCCGAGGTACGTCGGCCCCTCCACGGCGAGCCGCGACCGGAGCGAGTCGAGGGACTCGTGGTCCTCGACCGACCAGTCGTACTCACGGTCGTCGAGGGCGGCGTTCCACATGCCCATCTGGCCGACGAGCCGGGAGAGCAGCGAGCGGATCGTCTGCTGGTCGTCGTCGACGTCGAGACGGATCACCTGGTCGAGCTGGTCGTCGGACAGGCGCGACGCGCACTCGATCATCTCGCCGGTCAGCCAGACGTGGTGCTCGACCATCGAGGTGAGCAGGTCCATGGAGGTCACCTTCTTCTGGGCAGGGAGCCGCAGGCTCCCGGGTGGGTGGAAGTGGACGTCGCTGGGCGCCTCGATCCGGATCTGCGTCGGTCGCCCGCGCCAGGCCTGGGGCCCGACGCCGTACGCCCGCTGGAACGCACGCGTGAACGCCTCGTGCGACCCGTAGCCGGCCTCGACGGCGACGTCGAGGACGGTCCTGCGGGTGGTGAGGAGGCGGTACGCCGCGCGCTCGAGCAGGATCCGGCGGCGGAACCGGGCCGGGGGCTCGCCGGCGACCGACGACACGATCCGGTCGAGGTGGAACCGCGACAGGTGGAGCCGCCCCGCCATCGACGCTCCGTCGACGTCCCCGGCGTCGTGGCCCGCGTCCTCGTCGAGGAGGTCGGCCAGCGCGTCGAGGAAGCCGGTGAAGTGGTCGGCGGCGGCGCTCATGGGTTCAGTCCACCCGTTCCGGACCCGCGGCGCCTGATCGATTTTGTGCAGCCGCCGGCCGCGCGACGTCGCGTCGTGTTGCGAGATCGGGACGGGGCACGGCAAGGTGACCCAGCCGCTCCACGCACCCCCTGACCCACATGGGCGTGACCCTAGCCCTGCGGGGCGTCCAGTTCTGTCCGAAGCGTCGGCCGCTCGGGACGCCGAACCGGCCGGTCAGGTGGAACGATGGAGGCAGCACCCCGAGACTCCGGCGCCCGACAGGAACCCCCGCCTGCCGGGCGTCGGTCACGTCCGGGGCCGTGAGCTCACCGGCTGCTGCAGCCGCCGATCGCGGCCATCGAGCCGAGGTGCATTCGTGACGTCGTCAACGTCCGGCCGGACACGGTGTCAGGGTCAAGAGCCCTGTGCCGATGACCCGAGCGCCCGGATCGCCGCGTCGAGGGCGCGCCGGTCGTCACGCTGCACGACGGCCTCGACCACCTCGATGCCACCGGCCGGGTTGGCGAGGGCGTGCTCGAGCTCGGGGAGCGAGTCGACCTTCCAGTGCGGCGTGCGCGTGGCAGCGCAGAGGGAGGCGAGGTCGACGCGGTGCGGCGTGCCGAAGACGCGCTCGAACGAGTCGGCGTACGCCGGACCGCCCTGCTCGAGCGACGCGAAGATCGAGCCGCCGTCGTCGTTGACGACCACGATCGTCAGGTCCGGCCACGGCTCCTCGGGTCCGAGCACCAGTCCGTTGCTGTCGTGCAGGAAGGTCACGTCGCCGAGCAGCGCCAGCGACCGGCTGCTGTGCGGCCGGCCGAGGGCGGCGCCGACGGCGGTCGAGACCGAGCCGTCGATGCCGGCGAGGCCGCGGTTGCCGATCACCATGCGCCGGTCGCCGACGCGGTAGCGCGGCACCATCAGGTCGAGGTCGCGCACCGGGTTTGAGGCGCCGACGAAGAGCAGCCCGCGGGCCGGCAGGGCGCGGGCCACGGCGCCGGCGACCTGGTGCGGGGTGAGGGCGCCGCGCCCGGCCAGCAGCGCGTCGAGGTCGCGGCCGCGGGCGGCGTCGGCGGCCAGCCACTCCTGGAGCCAGGCGCCGTCGGTGGGCGGGTCCACGGTGACCGGCCCGTCGAGGACGCGGGAGACGACGTGACCGGGGTCGGTCCAGCCGGTGCGGTTGCGCATCGCGACGACCTCGACGGCGGGGTCGCTGATCAGCCGGGTCACCGGGCGCGACAGCGTGGGGTGGCCCGCGACCACGACGCGCTCGATCCGACCGCGGAGGTTGCCGGGGCCGCTGTCGCCGAGCAGGAGGCGGTAGGTGCGGATCGCGTGCGCCCCGGTGCGGGAGCCGCTGGTCGGCTCGGCGAGCAGCGGCCAGCCGGCCTCCTCGGCGAGCACCCGGGCGGGGGGGCCGGCGTCGTCGCCGGCGACCACCACGGTCGGCTTGGACTGGTCGAAGTGGTCGTGTCCGTGTCCGTTGTCGTCAGGGGTGGTGACTTCCACCGGCGGGAGGTCGGTGGTCCAGCCGTCGGGGTCGTCCGGCACGAGCGGCTCGGCCATCTGCAGGTTGAGGTGGACCGGGCCCCGTCGACCGGACCCCGCCAGGGCCTCGGCGACCAGCCGGTGCCAGCCGGCCACCTGGGCCTGCTGGTCGGCGCCGCTGTCGCCGGGCGGTACGTCCCTCGTGACGAGGGGCGCGTCGCCGAACATCGCGTGCTGGTGCTCGGTGGTCTGGTTGGCCTGGGTGCCGCGCAGGTGGGCGGGCCGGTCGGCGGAGACCACGACGAGCGGCACGCCCTTGTGCGCGGCCTCGAGCACCGCCGGGTGCAGGTTGGCCACCGCGGTGCCCGACGTGGTGACGACCGGGACGGGCGTGCGGCTGGTGACCGCGAGGCCGAGCGCGAGGAAGCCGGCGGAGCGCTCGTCGATGCGGGTGTGCAGGGTGAGCCGTCCGCCGGCCGCCGCGGCGTGCAGCGCGAAGGCCAGTGCGGCCGACCGCGACCCCGGTGCGAGTACGGCGTGCGTGGTGCCGTGTGCGACGAGCGCGTCGACGACGGCGCGCGCCATCGCGGTCGAGGCGTTGGCGGGGGCACTCACGAGAGGAGATCCTCCACGTCGGCCAGGCGCCGACGCCAGTGCTCCTCGCGCGCGGGCGCGGCCCGGAGCCGGTCGAGCGCGGCCGGGTCGACGGTGACCGGCCCGACGGGGAGCGCTCCGTCGACCGGCAGCAGCGGGTGCGCGGCGACGTCGTCGGTGAGCAGCTGCACGGTCGCGAGCCCGCTGGCGTGGTGCAGCTCGGGCAGGGCGGCCGCGAGGGCGACGCCGGCCGCGATGCCGACAGAGGTCTCCAACGCGCTGGACACGACGACGGGCAGGCCGATGTCCTCGGCGATCCGCAGGCAGGCCCGGACGCCACCCAGCGGTTGCACCTTGAGCACTGCGACGTCGGCGGCCTCCAGGTCGCGCACCCGGTAGGGGTCCTCGGCCCGGCGGATGGACTCGTCGGCGGCGACGGGGACGTCGACCTTGCGGCGCACGAGCGCGAGGTCCTCGACCGCGGCGACGGGCTGCTCCACGTACTCCAGCCCCCCGGCCGCCCGGTCGAGCGCTCCGATGGCGGCGACGGCCTCGTCGACGTCCCAGAGCCCGTTGGCGTCGACGCGGATGTGGCCGTCGGGCCCGAGCGCGTCGCGGACGGCCTCGAGCCGGGCCTCCTCCTCGGCGCGGGTCTGGCCGGGCTCGGCGACCTTGACCTTGGCGGTGCGGCAGCCCTGCGACGCGCGCACGATCTCGGCGGCCCGCTCCGGGCCGACGGCCGGGACCGTGACGTTGACCGGCACGCTGTCGCGCACGGCTGCGGGCCAGCCCTCGTCGGCGGACTCGCGGGCCGCGCGCAGCCAGGGCGCGGCCACCACGGCGTCGTACTCCAGGAAGGGGCTGAACTCACCCCAGCCCGCGTCGCCGCGCAGCAGCATGCCCTCGCGGACGGTGATGCCGCGGAACTTCGTGCGCATCGGCACCGACCACACGTGCCAGGTCACCGGGCGGCGTCCTGGAGGGCGAGACGGTCGACCTTCCCGTTGTGCAGCAGGGGGATCGCGTCGACCTGGCGCAGCCCGCGGGGCGCCCACGAGCGCGGGTGCACGGCCGCGACCCAGTCGCGCGCGGCGTCGAGGTCCAGGTCCCTGCCCTCGTCCAGCACGACGAGCGCGACGACGCGCTGGCCCCACTCGTCGTCGGGTACGCCGACCACCTCGGCGTCGCGCACGGCGGGGTGCTCGCGGAGCCGGGCGGCGACCGCGGGGGCGGGCACGTTGACGCCACCGGAGAGCAGCACGTCGTCGACGCGGCCCAGCACCTGCAGCCGGCCGTCCTCGTCGAGCCGGCCGGCGTCGCTGGTGACGAACCAGCCGTCGCGCATCACCTCGGCCGTCAGGTCGTCGCGGCCCTCGTAGCCGTCGAAGAGCACCGGCCCGGTCAGTCGCACCCGGCCCTCCGCGCTCAGCGCGACCGCGACGCCGTCGAGGGGGACGCCGTCGTACACGCAGCCGCCGCAGGTCTCGCTCATGCCGTAGGTCGCCACCACGCGCACACCTGCGTCGGCGGCCCGTTCGCGCAGCGCCGGCGGCACCGCGGCCCCGCCGACGAGCACGGTCGAGAAGGTGCGCAGTGCCGCCGTGTTCTCCTCGTCGTCGAGCATCCGGTGCAGCTGGGTCGGCACGAGCGAAACGTACCGGCGCTCCCCCGTCATCGCCGTTGCCGCGTCCGCGAACGTGCCGTCCTGCACGACCGGGGTCGTGCCGGCGCGGACCGAGCGGAACAGCACCTGCAGCCCGGCGACGTACGACGGCGGGAGGTTGAGCAGCCACTGGCCGGGCCCGCCGAGGCGGGCGGAGGTCGCGTCGGCGGAGGCGCGGAGCGCGCCGCGCGACAGCACGACGCGCTTCGGCTCGCCCGTCGACCCGGACGTCGCGACGACCAACGGCGCCGGGTCCCGTGCGGCTTCGAAGTCGCGCAGCAGGGCGAGCAGCTCGTCGGCGGTGCCGGAGACCGGGCGGAGGCTGCTCACGCTCAACAACCTAGGTGGTGCGAGAATCCCCGCTCGTGGCAACCCCTGAGCAGTGGCTGGCCGGCGCCCGCCCGCGCACCCTCCCCGCCGCCGTGGCCCCCGTGCTCGCCGGCACCGGCGTCGCGGCCTTCTACGACGGCCTCGTGTGGTGGAAGGCCCTGCTCGCCCTGGTCGTCGCCGTCGCGCTGCAGGTCGGCGTGAACTACGCCAACGACTACAGCGACGGGGTTCGCGGCACCGACGCGGACCGGGTGGGCCCGATGCGGCTGGTCGGCTCGGGCGCCGCGCAGCCGGCGGAGGTGAAGCGGGCGGCGTTCCTGAGCTTCGGCGTCGCCTGCCTGGCGGGGCTGGTCCTCGCGCTCGCCACGTCGGTGTGGCTGGTGGTGGTCGGCGCGGCCTGCGTGGCGGCGGCGTGGTTCTACACGGGCGGGAAACGGCCCTACGGCTACCACGCGCTCGGCGAGGTCATGGTGTTCGTGTTCTTCGGGCTGGTGGCCGTCGTGGGCACGACCTACGTGCAGACCGGCACGGTGCCGCTCGCCGCCTGGTTCGCCGGCGCCGGCGTGGGTGCGCTGCCCTGCGCCGTCCTGGTCGCCAACAACCTGCGCGACCTGCCGACGGACCGCGAGCACGGCAAGCGGACGCTGGCGGTCGCGCTCGGGGACACGCAGACGCGCTACTTCTTCGCGTTCCTGATCGGGGTCGCCGCCATCTTCCTGCTCGGCCTGGCGCTCGAGACGAGCGCGTGGGTGCTGGTCGCGTTCGCGTTCGTGATCCCCGTCGCCCCGGGCGTGCGTGCGGTGCTCGGCGGCGCGCGGGGACGCGACCTGGTCCCGGTGCTGCAGGCCGTCGGCGTGAGCGAGCTCGTCTACGGCGCCGGCATCTTCCTGGCGCTCGTCACGGCGTGACGAGGTCGCCGCTGCGCGAGAACTCCTCGAGCGCGGCGGTGTACGGCGCGATGTCGATCCCGCGCGCGGCCAGCCACGCGTCGTCGTAGTAGGTGTTGGCGTAGCGCTCGCCGCCGTCGCAGAGCAGCGTCACCACGCTGCCGGCCCGGCCCTCGTCGCGCATGCCCGCCACGAGCTGCAGCGCTCCCCACAGCGCCGTACCGGTGGAGCCGCCGACCTTGCGACCGGTCACCGCGCTGCACCAGCGCGCGGCGGCGATGGACGCGGCGTCGGGGACGCCGACCATCGCGTCGACGATCGTCGGGACGAAGGACGGCTCGACCCGCGGACGGCCGATTCCCTCGATGCGGGAGCCGCCCTCGCGGGTGCAGTCGGGCTCGGCGCCGGACCAGGCCGGGAGGAAGGCAGAGTTCTCCGGGTCGACGACGCAGACGCGGGTCGCGTGCCGCTGGTAGCGGACGTAGCGGCCGATCGTCGCCGACGTGCCGCCCGTGCCCGCGCCGACGACGACCCACTCCGGCACCGGGTGCCGCTCCTGCGAGAGCTGGTGGAAGATCGACTCGGCGATGTTGTTGTTGCCGCGCCAGTCGGTCGCCCGCTCGGCGTAGGTGAACTGGTCGAGGTAGTGGCCACCGGTGTCCTCGGCGATCCGCCGCGCCTCGTCGTACACCGCCGACGGGTCGTCGACGAGGTGGCAGGTGCCGCCCTGGAGCTCGATCAGCTCGATCTTCTCCGTGGACGTCGAGCGCGGCATCACCGCGACGAACGGGAGGCCGAGCAGCCGGGCGAAGTACGCCTCCGAGACCGCCGTCGAGCCCGACGACGCCTCGGTGAGCGTCGTGCCCTCGCGGATCCAGCCGTTGCAGAGGCCGTAGAGCACCAGCGACCGGGCGAGGCGGTGCTTCAGCGAGCCGGTCGGGTGCACCGACTCGTCCTTGAGGTACAGGTCGATCCCCGCGTCGCCCACCGGAGCGGGCAGCGGGAAGACGTGCAGGTGGGTGTCGGCGGAGCGGTTCGCGTCGGCCTCGACCTTGCGGACCGCGTCGTGCACCCAGGCGCGGTCGTGCCGGCCGGCCCTGACGTGCACTACTCCGCGTCCTCCCGGGCCTTGCGCTCCTCGAAGGCCGCCGTGGCCCGCTCGGCACGCCGCTGCACGACGGCCGCGAACCGCTCGCGCTGCCCGCGCAGCAGGTAGTACGACGCCACCGCCGACACCACCGCCGCGAGCAGAAGGGGCCAGAGCAGCGGGATCGAGTCGCCACCGGTCACGGCGAGGTAGACGCCCGCGATCACGGCGTACGACGCCACGAAGATCCCGATGCGCGAGAGCGTGTAGACGACGAACTCCTTCACGCCTCCAGGGTAGTTGTGAGACACGCTGACGGAGTTGGCGGGCCGTCCTACCCTGGGGACATGGGCAAGGCCGTTCTCATCATCGCGCTGCTGGCGCTCATCATCTACGGCCTGCTCCGTCTGTGGGAGCGCCGCCGGGCCAGCCGGCGCCCCTCCCCCTCGTCGCAGTTCCCGCCGCCGCCGACGCGCCGGGTGGTCGCACCCGACGACGACCCCGACTTCCTCCGCGACCTCGAGCGCAAGCGCCGCCGACGCCAGAAGTCCCAACCCGACGACGAGCCGCGCCCCGACACCGACGGCTGACCCGCCTCGACCCGCTCCGCCCGCTGTCAGCGAGGCCCCGGCGCCGGTTGTGACGCGGGGTTATGCACGCTTCACAAGGCGTATGCGCCTAGGGAAAGCGTCCACGTGCCTGGGGAAGTACGGCGAACGCCCCCGGGGCCTGAGGGGCAAGACGCGCCGACTCGACGGGTCCGAGAGGGCAAGACGCGCCGACTCGACCCTCGTGGGAGGGCAAGACGTGCCGACTCGGCGATCCGGCGTCAGCCGGCGTACGAGTGCAGGCTGCCGCCGCCGAAGAAGAAGTTGATACCGACGAAGTTGAACAGCAGGGTCGCGAAGCCGACCAGCGCGATCACCGCCGCGGCCTTGCCGCGCCAGCCGGCGGTGGCCCGGGCGTGCAGGTACGCCGCGTAGACGACCCAGGTGATGAACGCCCAGACCTCCTTGGGGTCCCAGTTCCAGTAGCGGCCCCAGGCGTACTCCGCCCAGATCGGCCCGGCGACGAGGGCGGCGAAGGTCCAGATCGGGAAGCCGAAGGCGTGCAGCCGGTAGGACAGCCGGTCGAGCGCGTTCAGCTCGGGCAGCCGGTCGAGGTAGCCGCCGGGGCGCAGCGAGCCGCGACGGCCGGCGCGGTCCTTGACGAGGAACAGCACGGCCGCGATCGCGCCGACGGCGAAGGCGCCCGAGGCGACGACCGCCGCGGCGACGTGGATCACCAGCCAGTAGGAGTGCAGCGCGGGCACGAGCGGGCCGGCGGGCACGTAGAGCAGCAGCCCGGCCAGCATCAGCACGACGACCTCGAACGCCGTGACGGGCAGGCCCATCCAGCGCAGGTGGTAGCGGCGGCCGAGCAGGAGGTACATCAGGCCGACGCCGAAGGAGCCGGCCAGCGTGAACTCGTACATGTTGCCCCACGGCACCCGGATCGGGTCCGCGCCGAGACCCCGGGTGACCAGCGCGGCACCGTGCAGGAGCACGGCGACGACGGTGAGCGCGAGACCGATCCGGCCCCACTTGTCGACCCGCTCCTCGTGGTCCTCGTCGACCGGTCGAGGGGCAGCCTGCGCGGGCGACGGGGAGCCGCCGACGAGCGCGGCCTCCGGCTCGGCGACCTCGGTGACCTCGGTGACCGTGACGGCCCGCCCGGTGGCCCACTCCGTCACGTGCGCGACGAACGCGAGCACGTAGACGATCGAGGCGAACATGACGGCGTTGTTGGAGAACGCCGCGAAGTCGGCCGTGGTCATGAATCCTCCTGATCCGATCGGAGCTGTCGCTCCAGCTCGTCGATCTCGCCGGCCAGGTCCCCGCCCGAGCTGCGGTCGAGCCCGGCCAGCTCGACCACGGTACGGCGTCCGTCCTCGGGGTCGGCCGACGCCCGGACCCAGGCGCGACGCGGCCGGATGAACAGCGATCCCATCAGCCCGAGGATGCCGAGCAGCACGCCGAGCAGCGCGAGCCCCTTGCCGGGGGTGTCGGACACCTGCAGCTTGACCCACCGGTCGACGCGGTCGAAGGTGATCGAGCCCGCGCCGTCGGGCAGCTCGACGGTGTCGCCGGGCGACAGCTTCAGCCGGGCCGCCGAGCCACGCGAGGCGTCGGTGCTCTTGAACGTCCTCAGGTCGTCCTTGTCGAGCTGGTAGACCGACTGCGGGCTGCCCTCGTCCAGTCCGAGGTCGCCGCGGTAGGGGACCAGCGACAGCACGGGGTCGAGGTCGTCGGGGAACTGCGAGAACGGTCCGCGCGCCATCGTGAAGCCGTACGTCGGCAGGAACAGCCCCTCGAAGCCGAGCTGGTCCGGCGCCGCGTCGGGGACCTTCAGCACCCCGAACGACGCGAACGACGCGTCCTGCGGCAGGAAGGTCACCGGGCCCTCGTAGGCGACGTCGCCGTTGCCGTCGCGCACCGTCACGACCGGCGCGTAGCCGTGCCCGACGAGGAACACGTTGACCCCGTCGAGGGTGAGCGGGTGGTTGACCTTCAGGTCGTAGTCCTGCGGCTCGTCGCCGGGCTCCGCGGCGTACCTGACCTTGGCCGAGAAGTCCTCGGGCTGGCCCATGTTGGGACCGGAGGTGAGGAACGAGACGTCGAAGTCCTCGACGGTGAAGCTCAGCGGGGACAGGTCGTCGGGCGCGAACAGCGAGCCGGGCGAGAAGTCGTCGTACTGGCTCAGCGCGTTGGAGAAGCCCTGCCCCACCACGGTGATGACGCCGCCCTTGTAGCCGTAGAGCTGGCCGAACGCGAACGCGACCAGCACCAGCAGCACGGACGCGTGGAACAGCAGGTTGCCGGCCTCGCGGAGGTAGCCACGCTCGGCGGCGACCGCGCCGTCCCCGGCGAGGTCGGAGTCGACGCGGTAGCGGCGCTTGCGGAGGACCCCCGCCGCCTCCTGCAGTACGGCGTCCGGCGGAGCGTCGACGACCCAGCGGCGCGACTCGGGGAGGCGCCCGAGGTTGCGCGGGGCGCGCGGCGGGCGGGCCCGCATGCCCCGCCAGTAGATCCGCAGCCGCGGCACGACGCAGCCGACGAGCGAGACCATCAGCAGGATGTAGATCGCGGAGAACCACACCGAGTCGTAGACCGAGAACAGTCCGAGGGCGTCGTACACCCGCGCCAGCGTGGGGTGGTCACGCTCCCAGTCGGCGACCGCGACCTGGTCGATGTCGCGCTGCGGCACGACCGAGCCGGGCACGGCCGCCAGCGCGAGCAGGAAGAGCAGCACGAGCGCGGTGCGCATGGACGTGAGCTGGCGCCAGGTCCAGCGCGCGAGCTCGAGCGGCGCCAGCGCCGGGGGCTGCGACGGCGGCGTCGGGTTGGGCGCGGCGCCGCCGGCGCCGGCAACCGGATCGGTCTGGGTGGAGGTCACACGGCCACCTCGAAACCGCCGACCCAGTTGCGCAGGTCGCCGACCCAGACGTCCCACACGCCGGTGACGAGCAGGACGCCGACGGCCACGAGCATCACGCCGCCGGCGCGGGTGACCCAGACCTGGTGGCGGCGCACCCACGCGACCGCGCCGAGCATCCGGCGGAAGGCGAGACCGGCCAGGACGAACGGGATGCCGAGACCGAGCGAGTAGGCGACGCTGAGCAGCGCGCCGCGGGCGGCCGTGCCCTCGGTCAGCGCGAGCGTCTGCACCGCGGCCAGCGTCGGGCCGATGCACGGCGTCCAGCCCAGCCCGAACAGCACACCGAGGAGGGGCGCGGCAGCGAGGCCGACGGCCGGCACCCGGTGCACGCGCACGTCACGCTGCAGCCACGGCACCAGGCCCAGGAAGGCCAGCCCGACGAGGATCGTGACGACGCCGAGCACGCGGGTGATCGGGGTCATGTACTCCCACAGCAGGTCGCCGAGCGCGCCCGACAGGGTGCCGAGGGCGACGAAGACGAACGTGAAGCCCAGCACGAAGAGCAGGCTGCCGAGCACCATGCGGCCGCGCCGGGCGCGCTCGAGGTCGGCGCCGGACAGGCCGGTGGCGTACGAGAGGTAGCCGGGCAGCAGCGGCACGACGCACGGCGAGAAGAACGACACCAGCCCGGCGACCGCCGCGACCGGCAGTGCCAGCAGCAGCGAGCCGGACAGCACCGTGCTCTCGAACCAGTCACCCACGCGCCTGCGCCTCCTCGACCAGCCCGTCGAGGGTGCCACGGCTCAGCTCGCCGAGCACCCGGCCCGCGGCCCGACCCTCGGCGTCCACGACGACCGTGCTCGGGATCGAGCTCATCGCGAGCGAGTCGCGGAACGACAGGAGGGTGCGGCCGTCGGGGTCGTAGAGGCTCGGGTAGGGGATGTCGAAGCGGCGCACGAACGCCTGGGCGGCGGCCTGGCTCTGGTCGCGCGTGTTGATGCCGAGGAACACCACGTCGTCCTTCGCGAGGTCGCGCGACGCCTCGGCGAGCATCGGGGCCTCCTTGCGGCACGGCCCGCACCACGACCCCCACACGTTGACCACGACGACCTTGCCGGCGTAGTCGGCCAGCGACACCTGGTCGCCGTCGAGGGTCTCCCCCGCAACCTCGCCGGGCTCCTCGCGGTCGGCCGGGTCGACGGCGGTGATGATGCCGCTGCCGGACACGAACCCCTGGTCGCCGGAGCTGCCGACCTCGTTGCTGCACGCGGCCGTGCCGCCCAGCGCGGCGAGGGCGAGCAGGGAGACAGCGGTACGGCGGGCGTGGTTCATCGGGTCAGGAGGTGGGTTCGTCGGTCTGGCCGGGGCTGCCGCCCGAGGAGTACGGCTTGCCGCGGTCCTTGACCGGGATCAGGTCGGCAGCCGGCTCGGAGTAGCGCACGGTGACGAGCCGGTCGCCCTCGAACGTGAGCGACGTGAGGCTGCACAGCGTGCACTGCCGCCGGGTGGGGAGGTGGACGTAAGGGCGGCCCTCGGCGTGCAGCCGCGTGATCCAGATCGGCAGCTGGTGGGAGACGACGACCGCCTCGCGCCCGAACGCGACGTCGCGCGCGTCCGCGACCGCGGCCTTCATCCGGGCGACCACCTGGACGTAGGGCTCGCCCCACGACGGGCGGAACGGGTTCCACAGGTGGCGCCACGCGTTGGGCTTCCACAGCACGTGGTCGCCCATGCCGAACCGCTTGCCCTGGAACGAGTTGGTCGACTCGATGACCCGCGAGTCCTGGCCGACCTCCAGGCCGTGCGACCGCGCGACCGGCGCGGCCGTCTCCTGGGCGCGCTCGAGCGGCGACGCGACGACGTGTGCGACGTCGTGGTCGGCGAGGGCGTCGGCGACCCGCTGTGCCATCTGCCGGCCGAGGTCGGACAGGTGGTAGCCGTCCATGCGGCCGTAGAGCACGCCGTTGGGGTTGTGCACCTCGCCGTGCCGCAGCAGGTGGACGGTGGTCCGGGTGTCGCTCACGCGCCGGCCTCCTTCTCCACCGGAGGTACGGCGGCCGCGGCCCGCGCGGCGGCGGGGAGGGCCGAGACGACCCGGTCGAGCACGGCGTCGTCGTGGGCGGAGGAGAGGAACCACGCCTCGAAGGCGCTGGGCGGGAGGTACACGCCCTGGTCCAGCATCGCGTGGAAGAACGCCCTGTAGCGCGCGACGTTCTGCGCCGAGGCGGCGGCGAAGTCGCGCACCGAGTCGGTGGTCGGCGGCTCGTCGAGGAGGAACGCGCTGAACATGTTGCCGCCCGCCTGCACGACGTGGGCGACGCCGGCCTCGGTGAGCGCCTTGTCGACCTCGTCGGCGAGCAGGCCGGCGGCGCGGTCGAGCCCGGCGTACACCTCCTCGGTGGCGAGCCGCAGCGTGGCGAGGCCGGCGGTGGTGGCGACGGGGTTCCCGGAGAGCGTGCCGGCCTGGTAGACGGGGCCCTCGGGCGAGAGCATCGCCATCACGTCGGCACGGCCACCGAAGGCCGCGGCCGGGAAGCCACCGCCCATCACCTTGCCGAACGTCACCAGGTCGGGCGTCCAGCCCTCGCGGGCGCCGTCGAGGCCCCACTGGCCGGAGCGGCTGACCCGGAAGCCGGTCATCACCTCGTCGCTCACGAAGAGCGCGCCGTGCCGGGCGCAGGTCTCGGCGAGCATCTTGTTGAAGCCGGGCAACGGCGGGACCACACCCATGTTGCCGGGCGAGGCCTCGGTGATGACGCAGGCGATCTCGTCGCCGTGCTCGGCGAAGGCGCGCTCGACGGCGGCGGGGTCGTTGTAGGGCAGGACCAGCGTGGCGGCGGTCGACGCGACGGGGACGCCCGGCGTGCCCGGGACGGACAGGGTGGCCAGTCCGGAGCCGGCGGCGGCCAGCAGCGCGTCGACGTGGCCGTGGTAGCAGCCGGCGAACTTCACGACCAGCTCCCGGCCGGTGAAGCCCCGGGCGAGCCGGATGGCCGACATGGTCGCCTCGGTGCCGGAGGACACGAACCGGACCTTCTCCACCGGGGTGCGCACGACGATCTCCTCGGCGAGCTCGACCTCCGGGACGGTGGGCGTGCCGTACGAGGTGCCCCGGCTCACCGCCTCCTGCACGGCCGCCTGCACCCCGGGGTGGGCGTGGCCGAGCAGCATCGGGCCCCAGCTGCAGATCAGGTCGACGTACTCGCGCCCGTCGGCGTCGTACAGGAACGCGCCGGAGGCCCGCTGCACGAACCGCGGGGTGCCGCCGACGGCGTTGAACGCCCGGACCGGGGAGTTCACGCCTCCCGGCGTCACCGCGAGCGCCCGTGCGAACAGCGCGGCGGACTCCGCCGTCTCTGGCCGGGTGTCGTCTGGGGTCACCGCCCCATTCTGTCGAACCGCCCCTGAGGGATCGAACGGGGACCGTGTGAGGCTGCCCACCGGGACAGCCCGCTGATCCGGCAACTCTTTACCCGGTGTCGCCTACCGGTGCGTAACCTGGGGGCGCCCACGCTCGTTGAAGGTGTCACGAGAGAGCGGCACGGGTATGACGGGAGCCAGACCCGGGCCGCGCACGGGGGGTTACGACACCGGGAGAGGGAAGTGTCGAGAACAGACGATTCTCAGGGCTCGAAGGGCTTGATGACGTGGCAGCGCGCGACCGCGCTGGTCCCGCTCGCCCTGCTGTCCGCCGGCTGGACCGCGAGTCTCACCGTGCCGTCCACGGCGTCCGCCGCGGCCGACGGGGCGAGGCTCCCTGACGGGACCGCGCTCCCCAGCGACCCGATCGAGGCCCCGGCCAGCGTCACCCGGCCCGGCGTCATCGCCCCGGGCGTGCCGAAGGGCGCCGCTGCCGCGGTCGTCGCGGGCGCGTCCGCCAACGGCATCCCCGCCGCGGCCCTCGCCGCCTACCAGCGCGCCGCCCAGGTGATCGACACCGCCGACAAGGGCTGCCGGGTCGACTGGACCCTGCTCGCGGCGATCGGCCGGGTCGAGTCCGACCACGGCCGCTACGGCAACAACACCCTGACCGACAAGGGCGTCAGCAGGCCCGGCATCTACGGCATCCCGCTCGACGGCAGCAGCGGCACGAGCCGGATCGGCGACACCGACGCCGGCGAGCTCGACGACGACCCGGTCTTCGACCGCGCCGTGGGTCCGATGCAGTTCATCCCCTCGACCTGGTCGGTCGTGGGCGTCGACGGCGACGGCGACGGCGTGCGCAACCCCCAGGACATCGACGACGCCGCGCTGGCCACGGCCGTCTACCTGTGCTCCGGCGACGAGGACCTCTCCACGGCCGCGGGGCAGCAGGCCGCGGTCTACCGCTACAACCACAGCCAGCAGTACGTCGACCTCGTCCTCTCGATCATGCGCGCCTACGCCGACGGCGACTTCTCGTCGGTGCCCAACGGCAGCGCCGCGCCCGCCGTCTTCTCGCCCAAGGACGCCGGCGCGCCGGGCCAGGGCGCCCAGGGCCCGCGCGGCGGCAAGGGCGGCAACGGCGGTGGCGGCAGCACCGGTGGCAACGGTGGCGGAGGCGGCAACGGCGGTGGTGGCGGTGGCGCCGGCACCCCGACCCCCACGACGGCCCCGGCCCCGGCCCCGGCCCCGGCCGGCGGTGGTGGCGGTGGTGGCGGCACCGGCGACGGTGGCGGCACGGGTGGCGGCGGCGGTGGCCTGCCGACCGCGGCACCCACCCCGACCCCGGCACCGCCTCCCCCGGCCCAGCCGGCCGTCGAGACGCTCGAGACCCTGGCCGAGGCGACGACGTTCTGCGCCAACCAGCTCGCCGGGATCACCAGCGACTCCACGGTGATCAACGCCTGCGCCCAGCGCGTGGTCGGCAAGACCAACGAGGAAGCCGCGGCGCTGATCCCCGACACGCTCGCCGCCGTGCTCAGCTGGCTCGGTCTGCCTGGCCTGGGCGGTGGCGGCGGCCTGCTCGGCTGATCCGGACGGTCAGCGGCGCAGCAACCGGGCGGCCTCGGACGCCCAGTAGGTCAGCACCACGTCGGCGCCCGCCCGCCGGATGGACGTGAGCGTCTCGAGGATGGCCGGCTCGCGGTCGATCCAGCCGTTGGCCGCGGCGGCCTCGACCATGGCGTACTCGCCGGAGATGTTGTACGCCGCCACCGGCACGTCGACCGCCTCGCGCACGGCGCGCAGCACATCGAGATAGGCCAGGGCCGGCTTCACCATCACCAGGTCGGCGCCCTCGGCGACGTCGAGCAGCGCCTCCCGGACGCCCTCGACGACGTTGCGGCCGTCCTGCTGGTAGGTGCGCCGGTCGCCCTGCAGCGAGGAGGCGACGGCCTCGCGGAACGGGCCGTAGAACGCGGAGGCGTACTTCGTGGAGTAGGCCAGGATCGCGACGTCCTGCCGCGACGCCCCGTCGAGCGCCGCGCGGACCACGCCGACCTGGCCGTCCATCATCCCGCTGGGAGCGACGACGTGGACACCGGCCGCCGCCTGTGCGAGCGCCATCTCGGCGTACAGCTCGAGGGTGGCGTCGTTGTCGACCTCGCCCGACGGCGTCAGCACGCCGCAGTGGCCGTGGTCGGTGAACTCGTCGAGGCACAGGTCGGCCATCACCGGCAGCGCGTCGCCGACCTCGGCGACCACGTCGGCGATCGCCACGTTGAGGATGCCGTCGGGGTCGATGCCGCCGCTGCCGCGGGCGTCCTTCTCCTCGGGGATGCCGAACAGCATGATCCCGCCGAGCCCGAGGTCGGCCGCCTCGGCGGCGGCCTTCCGCAGGGTGTCCCGCGTGTGCTGGACGACGCCCGGCATGCTGACGATCGCGGCCGGCTCGGCGAGGCCCTCACGGACGAACGCCGGCAGCACGAGCTGCCGCGGCTCCAGGGTGGTCTCCGCGACGAGGTCGCGCAGCGCCCTGGTGCGCCGGAGCCGACGCAGCCGCGTGGTCGGGAAGCCGGGCTCGGTCGTCATCGCGGCCGGCTCAGGTGGCCTTGCGGCGCGCCGACGGGCGGCGCTCCGACGGCTTGGTCACCGGCTGGCCGGCCTCGATCAGCGACGCCCGGCGGGCGGCGCCGAAGTCGGCCAGCGCGTCGACCAGGACCTCCACCGACGGCTCGGACGCGAGCACGTCGACCCGGAGGCCGTGCTCCTCGGCCGTCTTGGCAGTGGCCGGGCCGATCACGGCGATGACCGTCGAGGCGTGCGGCTTGCCGGCGATGCCGACCAGGTTGCGCACGGTGGAGGACGACGTGAACACGACCGCGTCGAACTTGCCGGTCTTGATCGCCTCGCGGGTCGGCGCCGGCGGCGGCGTCGCGCGCACGGTGCGGTAGGCGGTGACGTCGTCGACCTCCCAGCCGAGCTCGAGCAGGCCGGCGACGAGCGTCTCGGTGGCGATGTCGGCGCGCGGCAGGAAGACCCGGTTGATCGGGTCGAGCAGGTCGTCGTACGGCGGCCAGTCCTCGAGCAGGCCGCGGGCGGACTGCTCTCCGGACGGCACGAGGTCGGCGCGGAGGCCCCAGGCCTCGATGGCCGCGGCGGTCTTGTCACCGACGGCGGCGATCTTGAGGCCGGAGAAGGCACGGGCGTCGAGGCCGTACTCGTCGAACTTCTCGCGCACCGCCCTCACCGCGTTGACCGAGGTGAACGCGATCCACTCGTAGCGGCCCTCGACGAGACCGCGGATCGCCTTGTCCATCTGCTGCGGGTTGCGCGGCGGCTCGACCGAGATCGTGGGGACCTCCTCGGGCACCGCGCCGAAGCCGCGCAGCCGCGCGGACAGCGAGCCGGCCTGCTCCTTGGTGCGCGGCACCAGCACGCGCCAGCCGAACAGCGGCTTGGTCTCGAACCACGACAGCGTGGTGCGCAGGTCGACGACGTCGCCGACGACCGTGACGGCCGGCGGGGCCATCCGGGCGGCGCGCGCGTCGGCGGCGATCCGGTCGAGCGTGGAGACGACCGTCTCCTGCTCGGTGGTGGTGCCGACCCGGGTCATCGCGACCGGGGTCTCGGGGGCGCGACCGGCCTCGATGAGGGCCTTCGCCACGTCGCTGATCGCGGAGACGGCGGAGAGCAGCACCAGGGTGCGGTCGTCGGCGTAGGCGGCCCAGTCGATCTTGGCCTCGGAGCAGTTGACGACCGCGACCTCGCGGTGCTTCTTGTCGGTCAGCGGCACGCCGGCGTACGCCGGGACGGCGGTGACGGAGCTGACGCCCGGCACGATCTCGAACGCGACGCCCGCCTTGACGCAGGCCTGCGCCTCCTCGGGACCGGACGCGTAGACGAAGGGGTCGCCGGCCATCAGGCGCACGACCCGGCGGCCGGACTTGGCCTGCTTGACCACGACCTTGGCGCGGCCGGCGTGGGTCAGCGGCTGGCCATCGGTGCCGAAGCCGCCGTCGACGACCTCCGCCTCCGGGGCGAGCCGGGCGACGAGCGCGGCGTGCTCGGGGGCCTCGGTGACGACGATCTCGGCCTCGCGGAGCAGGTCGGCGGCGCGCACCGTGAGCAGCTCCGGGTCGCCCGGGCCGCTGCCGACGAAGGACACGAACCCGGCCGGCGCGGAGGGGGCAGCCGGGGTCGGCTCCGGGGGGGCCGCCTTCGTGCGCGCCTTGGCGGGCGTGCGGGTGGGGGTCTTGGTCGCCGTCTTGGTCACCGTCTTGGTCACAGCCTTCTTGCTCTTCTGGTTGAGGGGCGCGGTCCGCCGCGTACCCGTCGTCGCCTGCGTGGTCTTCTTCGGAGTCGTCACGACACCTTCTCCTCGATGAGCGAGCCCGCTCCGTCGGCCAACATCTCCTTCGCGAGCCGGTGCCCGACCTCGCTCGCATCCCCCGGTGTACCCGTCGCCGAGCGGCGCACCGACAGGCCGCCGTCCGGTGACAGCGCCACGGCCCGCAGCCACAGCTCGTCGCCGTCGTCTCCCTCGGCCACCTCGGCCAGCGCCCCGACCGGGGCGGAGCAGCCGGCCTCCAGGTCGGCGAGCACCGTCCGCTCGGCCGTCACGGCCGCCCGGGTGCGCGGGTCGTCGAGGGCGGCGCGCACCTTCTCGACCAGGTCCGCGTCGGTGGCCCGGCACTCGACCGCGAGCGCACCCTGGCCGGGGGCCGGGAGCATCTGGAGCGGGTCGAGCACCTCGGTGACCTCGTCGAGCCGACCGAGCCGGGCGATCCCGGCCCGGGCCAGCACGACCGCGTCGAGCTCACCGTCGGTCACCTTGCGGATCCGGGTGTCCACGTTGCCACGGATCCCCTCGACGACGAAACCGAGACCGAGCGCGTGCAGCTGCGAGGCGCGGCGGGGCGAGCCGGTCCCCAGGCGCGAGCCCGTGGGGAGCTCGCCGAGGGTCAGCCCGTCGCGGGCGATCACCACGTCGCGCGGGTCCTCGCGGGTAGGTACGGCGGCCAGCGCGATCCCGTCGTGCGGCGCGGTCGGCAGGTCCTTGAGGGAGTGCACGGCCACGTCGACCTCGCCGCGCAGCAGCGCCTCGCGCAGCGCGCTGACGAAGACGCCGACCCCGCCGAACGACGCCAGCGGCGCGCTGGACGTGTCGCCCTCGGTGCTCACGTCGACGAGCACCACCTCGCGGCCGAGCGCGGCCGCCAGCGCGTCGGCGACGTGGCCGGACTGGGTGCGGGCGAGCCGGGAGGCCCGGGTGCCCACCCGGATGACAGAGGGAGCGGTCACGACGACTCCTCCCGTCGGGTCGGGTCGAGCCTCGGCTCCTCGGTGACCACGGGTCGGGTCACGGCCTCGACGGCATCGGGGTCGAGGGCGAACAGCTCGGCGAGGGCGGTGGCGTAGGACACGGCTCCGGCCTCGTCGGCGAGCTCCTTGACCCGCACGGTGGGCTGGTGGAGCAGCTTGTCGGCGACGCGGCGCACGGCGTGCTCGACCTCGGCACGCACCACCGGGTCGAGCCCGGGCAGCCGGCTGGCGAGCCGGGCCATCTCCGCCTCGACGACGCCGGTGGCCATGGTGCGCAGGGCGACCACGGTCGGCGTCACCGCGGAGGACCGGCGGGCGGCGACGAAGGCGGTGACCTCCTCGGCCACGACGGCCCGGACCGCGTCCACGTCGTCGGAGATCGCGCCTTCCTGGAGCTCGGCGGCGAGCCGGGTCAGGTCGATGAGCGCGACGCCCGGCAGGTCGGCGACGGTCGGGTCGACGTCGTGCGGGAGGGCGAGGTCGATGATCGCGAGCGGCCCGCCGGCGTCGGCGCGGGCGGCGGCGACCGTGGCGAGCGGGAGGACGACGCCGGTCGCGCCGGTGCACGAGACGAGCACGTCGGCGGCCGCGAGCTCGGCCTCGACCTCGGCGAGGGGGACCGCGCGCCCGTCGTACTGCTCCGCCAGGCGTACGGCGTGGGCGTGGGTGCGGCTGGCGACGACCACCTGGCCGGCGCCGGCGCGGGTCACGGTCGCGACGGCCAGCCCGGCCATCGCACCCGCGCCGACGACGAGCACGCGCTTGCCGTCGAGCGGGCCGACGTGCGCGGTGGCGCGGTCGAGCGACACGGACACGAGCGACGGCGCCGCGCGGTCGATGTCGGTCTCCGCGTGCACGCGCTTGCCGACGCGCAGCGCCTGCTGGAAGAGGGTGTTGAGGGCCGGCCCGATCGTGCCGCCCTCCTGGCCGATGCGCAGCGCCTCGCGGGTCTGGCCGAGGATCTGGCCCTCGCCGACGACCATGGAGTCGAGGCCGGCGGCGACCTGGAAGAGGTGCGACACCGCGCCGTCGTCGTAGTGGACGTAGAGGTGCGGGACGACGTCCTCGGGGCGCTCGTCGGCGAGGTCGCAGAGCATCCGCGACACCGCCTCGACGCTGCCGTGGAAGCGGTCGACCTCGGCGTAGATCTCGACCCGGTTGCAGGTCGAGATGACCGTCGCCTCGGTGACGTGCTCTGACGCGGCGACGTCGTGCACGAGCTTGCCGGCGCCCTCCCTGTCGAGGGCGAGGCGCTCGAGCACGGAGACGGGCGCGGTGCGGTGGGAGACGCCCACGACGAGGACGCTCATCAGCCCACCGCCTTGGCGGTCGTGGTCTTCCCCGGCATCGCGGGGGTGGTGTCGGGCAGGCCCGGGTCGATCCGGTCGAGGAGGCCGGCCTTGCGCTGCTCGTGGTAGGCGAGGATCTGCAGCTCGATCGACAGGTCGACCTTGCGCACGTCGACACCCTCGGGCACCGCCAGGACGGTCGGCGCGAAGTTCAGGATGCTGGTGATGCCGGCGGCGACGAGCCGGTCGCAGACCGCCTGCGCGGCGGGGGCCGGGGTGGCGATCACGCCGATCGCGACGCCGTGCTCGGCGACGAGCTCCTCGATCCGGTCGAACGCCAGGATCGGCAGGTCGCCGACGACCTCGCCCTGGCGTCCGGGGTCCGCGTCGAGCAGCGCCGCGATCCTGAAGCCGCGCGAGCTGAACCCGCTGTAATTGGCGAGCGCGTGGCCGAGGTTTCCGATGCCGACGATAACGACCGGCCAGTCCTGGGTCACGCCGATCTCGCGGGCGATCTGGTAGCGGAGGTACTCCACGTCGTAGCCGACGCCGCGGGTGCCGTAGGAGCCGAGGTACGACAGGTCCTTGCGCAGCTTGGCGCTGTTGACCCCCGCCGCGGTGGCGAGCTCCTCGCTCGAGCAGGTGGCGATGCCGCGGTCGGACAGCGTCACCAGCGCCCGCAGGTAGACCGGCAGCCGGGCGACCGTGGCCTCGGGGATCCCGCGCTCGCTCTTGTCGGCGGTCGGCCGGGACGCCCCGTCGTGGGGGGCTCCGAACCGCTTGCCGCGAGAGGTCACGCGTCTCCTCCTGGCCGTCTTCACGATGTCGTCGGCAGGTCGTCGGAACCGCCGGGCGGAACCGCTCCGGGGGGACGACCAGGGCTCACTGTAGGAGTTTGTGAACGTGGGAACAAACCGAGCGGTAACGACCGCCCGCCGCTGTGACCTGCCCCACGGGAAACGGCGGGCCAACTGTGTGGTATGCGGACCAGACCAGCCGTCAGGAAGCGGTCAGCGCGCTCCGCAGCCGGGCCTCGTCGACCCGCCAGTAGTCGTGCTGCTTCCCATCGACGAGCGTCACCGGGATCTCCTCGCCGTACCTCGTCATCAGGTCGGGCGAGCCGGTGATGTCGACCTCGTCGAAGGACTCCCCGAGGTCGGCGCAGACCGCCTCGATCACCGCGCGGGCGTCGTCGCAGAGGTGGCAGCCCGGCTTGGAGTAGAGGGTGACGCGGGCGGTCATGCCGGCCCCTCGAGGAGGTTGGCGTTGCGACGCAGGGCGGAACGCAGCCGACCCTTGGCGACCTTGCCGGTGACGGTGTGCGGCAGCTCGTCGACGACGTGCACCCGGGTCGGCCGCTTGAACCGGGCGAGCCGGGTGGCGCAGTGCTCGCGCACCCGGTCGGCCAGCTCGGCATCGGAGAGCGACGAACCAGGGGTACGGCGGACGTAGGCGACGACCGTCTCGCCGGTCTGCTCGTCGGCGGCACCGATCACCGCGGCCTCCGCCACCTCGTCGAGCTCGACCACGACCTCCTCGACCTCGACCGGGTAGACGTTGAAGCCGGAGACGATGACGAGCTCCTTGAGCCGGTCGACCAGGAACAGGTCGCCGTCGGGGTCGAGGATGCCGACGTCGCCCGTGGCGTACCAGCCCTCCGCACCCGGCCCGTCGGCCCCGTCGGGCCAGTAGCCGCTGAACAGGTTGGCGCCGCGGACCTGGATCTCGCCGGGATCGCCCTGCTCGGGCGCGCGTCCATGCTCGTCGACGAGCCGCAGCTCGACACCGGGCAGGGCGCCGCCGACCGAGCCGGGCTTGGGCGTCTGGCTGCGCAGCGTCGAGGTGACGACCGGGGCCGCCTCAGTGAGGCCGTAGCCCTGGTGCACGGGGATCCCGGTCAGCTCGGTGAACCGGGCGACGAGCTCGGGCGACAGCGGCGCGGAGCCGGACAGCACGAGCCGGACGGCCGCCAGCCGCTCGCGCAGGTCGGGGACCGGCAGCCAGTGCGCGAACACCGGCGGCGCCACCGGCACGACCGAGACCGCCTCGTCCTCGATCAGGGCCAGCGACCCCTCGACGTCGAAGCCGTCGACCAGCACGAGCCGCGCGGTCTGGTGCAGCACCTGCCCGAGCACGGCGTTGAGGCCGTAGACGTGGAACAACGGCAGCACGCCCAGCACCACGTCGTCGCCGTGGATCATCGGCGGCTCGACGGCGGCCGCCTGCTCGATGTTGGCCGTCAGAGCGCGGTGGGTGAGCATCGCGGCGCGGGGACGGCCCGACGTACCGCTGGTGTAGAGGAGGACGGCCAGCGCCTCGGGGTCGGCCACCTCGGGCAGGGCGGCGGCGGGCGCCTTCAGCAGGTCGGCGTACGACGTCTCGCCCGGCAGCGTCGGCGCGCCCGTCACGACCACACGGGGCACGAACGCCCGGCTGCGCAGCTCCTCGTCGGCGCCGACCAGCGCGTCCTCGAGCCCAGCGACGGCCTGCCGCACCGTGGTGACGGTGTCGGCGTCGGCCAGCACGAGCCGGGCGCCGCAGTCGGCGACCACCCGGACCATCTCCCCGGTGGCGGAGCGCGGGTTCACCGGGACCGCGACCAGCCGGGCCCGCAGCGTGCCGAGGTAGGCGGCGACGAGCTCGACCCGGTTGCCCATCGCGATGACGACGCGGTAGCCGGCGACGAGCCCGAGCGCGTTGAGGCCGTGGGCGACGGCGTCGACCTCGGCGTCGAGCTCGGCCCAGGTGACCCGTCGGCCGCCGGCCTCGACGAGCGCGGTGCGGTCGGGCGAGGCCTCGGCGGCGCGCCGCAGCAGGTCCGGCAGCAGGGCGGTCACGACCCGGAGTCTGGCACAGGCGCCCTCCCGCCTGGCTCTCGCCAAGTGCCCGGACGACGGCACTAGGGTGGCTCCGTGAGCGCCGACCGCAGGAGTGGACGCCGTACGTCCCGGGCCGACCGACCGCCCCTCGACCTGCGCAGCCGCTCCGTGCTGGCCGGCGAGGCGTCGGCCGCGGCGGCCGAGGTCGAGACCTCGCTGCTCACCCCGCCCGACCCGACGGCGGCGGCGTTCTTCGACGTCGACAACACCGTCATGCAGGGCGCGTCGATCTTCCACCTGGCGCGCGGGCTGTACCGGCGCAGGTTCTTCACCACCCGCGACATCCTCGGCGCGGCTTGGAAGCAGGCGTACTTCCGGCTGGTCGGCGTCGAGGACCCCGAGCACGTCGCGGAGGCCCGGGCGTCGGCGCTCGCCTTCATCCAGGGCCACGAGGTCGCCGAGCTCGAGGCGCTGGGGGAGGAGATCTTCGACGAGGCGATGGCGCACCGGATCTGGCCCGGCACCCGCGCCCTCGCCCAGCTGCACCTCGACCAGGGCCAGCGCGTCTGGCTGGTCACCGCCGCCCCGATCGAGATCGCGACGATCATCGCGCGACGGCTGGGCCTGACCGGCGCGCTCGGCACGGTCTCGGAGCACGAGGACGGCGTCTACACCGGCCGGCTCGTCGGCGACATGCTGCACGGCCCGGCGAAGGCCGAGGCGGTCAAGGCGCTCGCGGAGCGGGAGGGGCTCGACCTCAGCCGTTGCTCGGCGTACTCCGACTCCTCCAACGACCTGCCGATGCTGAGCCTGGTCGGCGACCCGTGCGCGATCAACCCGGACGCCAAGCTGCGCGACCACGCCAAGGCGCACGGCTGGCGGATCCGCGACTACCGCACCGGCCGCAAGGCCGCCCGCGCCGGGCTCCTGGTGGCCGGCCTGGCCGGCGCCGCGACCGGGTCCGCCGCGGCGGCCGTCGCGATCCGGCGCCGGGTGCGCTGACCGGTCAGCGAACGGTCTGCACCGGCCCGCCCCCGAGGTTTCACGATCCGGGGCGATTGGGATGATCCTGTGACACGATCCACACCGCTCATATTGCAACTCGTAGTTACTCACCGGTTCACAAACCGGCTCGGGTTACCTACGCTGCCAGGAAGGTCCTGAGGGGGATCACGGAGCCCGGATCGTGTGGTTCGGGGAGGGAGTCCGAAGCAGTGGTGACGCGTGACGCGCAGTACCGGCGTGGCCTGGAGGCCTTGCGCCGGGCGGTGCTGCACGCCCTCGACCCTGCTCCCGCGCTCATCGCGGCCGGTCCCGCCGCCGGCTCTGCTCCGTCGTACTCCTGGCTGCTGAGCGAGGCGGTCGGGCTCGACGAGACCCGCGGGGGCCTGTCGGTCGTCCCGGGCGGCAGCGGACCCGGCGACGACGGCCCGGCCGTCTCGTCCGAGGAGGACGAGGCCGAGGCCACCCGCGTGATCGCGCTCGTCGAGCTGGCCCGCGCGGGCGACACCGAGGCGTTCGGGCAGCTCTACGACCACTACCACGTGTCGGTGTACCGGTTCCTCTACTACCGGGTCGGTCAGGTGGCGCTCGCCGAGGACCTGACCTCCGAGACGTTCTTCCGGGCGCTGCGCAGCATGGGCTCGTTCCGCTGGCAGGGCAAGGACTTCGGCGCCTGGCTGATGACCATCGCCCGCAACCTCACCGCCGACCACTTCAAGGCCGGACGCACCCGCCTCGAGACGGCCACCGAGGACATGGGCGCCCACGACGCACCCACCGAGGGCCCCGAGACCTCCGTGCTCGCCTCGCTCACCAACGAGGCCCTCCTGCAGGCGCTCACCCAGCTGCCCACCGAGCAGCAGGACTGCCTGGTGATGCGCTTCCTGCAGGGGCTCTCGATCGCCGAGACCGCCAAGGTGCTCGGCCGCAGCGACGGCGCCGTCAAGCAGCTCCAGCTGCGCGGCGTCCGCAACCTGGCCAAGCTCCTGCCGGAGGGGCTGCGATGAGCCCCCAGGAGAGCCCGGTCACGCCCGTAACTTCCGTGCGGTTCGCCTCGTTGACGCTGGCGACGATGCAGTTCACACAGCCGAACGGAAGAGACCGATGACCGCCCTGTTCAGCGCGCGCCGGCGCGCCGACGAGCTCGCCTCCGCGCTCGACAACCCGCACCGGGACGTCGACGCCGAGCTGCGCGAGCTGGTCGGTGTCGTGGGCACCCTGCGCCGGGCGGTCGACGACGACCCCTTCGCGACGCCGCGCGCCGACTTCGCCGCCGACCTGCGGGCGCGGCTGATGGCCGAGGCCGTCGACGTGCTCGAGCCCGGCTCACCCCTGGTCCTGCCGCCCCGCCCGGTCGGGCGGCGCGAGCGCCGCCTGGTGGCGGCCGCCGCGGCCGTCCTCCTCGTCGGCGGTACGGCGGGCATGGCCGCCGCGTCGTCCGGCGCACTGCCCGGCGACGCCCTGTACCCCGTCAAGCGCGGCATCGAGCGCGCCGAGGCCGGCCTCTCGGTCAGCAAGGCCGGCAAGGGCCGCGACCTGCTGGCCCAGGCCAGCGGCCGCCTCACCGAGGTGCGCGGCCTGCTCGCGGCCGACCGGCTCGGAGGCGAGCCCCGCGTGCCGCTGGCGCTCGACGACTTCGTCGCCCAGTCGCAGCAGGGCGCCGCGCTGCTCATGGACTCGTTCCGCGACGACCGCGACCCCGCCCGCGTCGCCGACGTACGCACCTTCACCGCCGACGCCCTCGACGACCTCGCCGACCTCGCGACCACCGCACCCGCGTCGGTCCAGCCCGACCTGCGCAACGCGGCGCTCGCGCTGCGCGACATCGACGTCCGCGCCGGCCAGCTGTGCGACACCTGCGCCGCCGGCACCCCGACGCTCGACCTCCCGCCGGTCTTCCTGGCCGCCGCCGAGGCCGACCGGGCGCTCGACGGCGTGGACGCCGGCGCGCTCGACAACAGCCACCCTTTCGTGGTGCCGAAGTCGCTCGTGCCCGCCGGCCGGGGTGACGACGGGAAGAAGCCCGCGGCCGGCGACGACGGCGGCGGTGGCACCGGCGACGCCGGCGACACGGGAGTCCCCCTGCCCGGCACGCCGAGCCTCCCCGGTGGCGGCGGCAGTGGCGGCGGCGGTGGTGGCGGCACCGGCGGCGGTGACGTGACCAGCCCCGGCGGCGCGCTGCAGGACACCGTCGACGGCGTCGGCGGCACCCTGGACGACACCGTCGGCTCGATCACCGACGGGCTCACCGGCGTGGTCGAGACGGTCCTGCCCGACCCCACCACCGGCGGTTCCACGGGCGGTCTGCTGCCCTGACGGGCTTACGGGCCTGACGGGCCCGCCGACGGTCAGGCGAAGACCGAGCGACGCTGCATCAGCAGCGTGTACAGCGTCTGCTGGACGGTCTCGCGCACCTGGTCGGTGACGTTGAAGACCAGCATTGGGTCGTCGGCGGCACCCTCGTCGTAGGAGTCGGTGCGGATCGGCTCGCCGAACTCGATCAGCCACTTCGACGGCAGCGGCACCAGGCCCAGCGGGCCGAGCAGCGGGAAGAACGGCGTGATCGGGATGTAGGGCACGCCGAGCAGCCGGGCGAGCGACGGCACGTTGCCGACGAGCGGGTAGATCTCCTCGGCGCCGACCACCGAGCACGGCACGATCGGCACGCCGGTGCGCATCGCGGCCGACACGAATCCGCCGCGGCCGAACCGCTGCAGCCGGTAGCGCTCGGAGTAGGGCTTGCCGATGCCCTTGAACCCCTCGGGCCAGACGCCGACGAGCTCGCCGCCGCGGAGCATCCGCTCGGCGTCCTCGTTGCAGGCGAGCGTGGCGCCGGCCTTGCGCGCGATCTCGCCGACCACCGGCATCTTGAACACCAGGTCGGCACCCAGCGGGCGCAGGTGCCGCCCGGTGCTGTCGTGCACCGACACCATGGTCATCAGGCCGTCCACAGGGATCGTGCCGGAGTGGTTGGAGACGACCAGCGCGCCGCCGTCGGTGGGGATGTTCTCGGCGCCGCGCACCTCGACCCGGAACCACTTCTGGGCGATCGGGCGCAGGGCGGCCAGTAGGAACCGCTCGGTGACCTCGGCGTCGAAGCCGTACTCGTCGACGGCGTAGTCGCCGGTCACCCGTCGCCGCAGGAACGCCAGGAACTCCGCCAGCCGCTGCTCGTAGCGGTCGCCGAACACCTCGGCCGCGGCCGACGTGAACGCCGCCAGCCAGTCGGACACCGGGATGCCGTCGCCCGGCGCGCCGGCTCCGGACTCGCGCACGTCGACGCGCGGAGCGTCCGTGCCGGCGTCCTCGCGCGGCTCCGTCTGCCCGGCTTGCGCTGCCTGCTCCGTCGCCGCCTCGGTGGAGGCCTCGGTCGTGGGCTCGGTCGCCGCGTCGGCGTGCTCGGGCTTCGGGTCGGACGGCGGCTCCGCGGAGGTACGGCGGGCGGCGGACGGGCCGGCCAGGCTGCGCGCGGCGGACGACGGGTTGCGGCTGCCGCTACCGCGCCCGGGCCTCCCGCGCGTGCCCAGCGGGATCACCTCGGCGTCAGCCATGTCCACCACTCCCCACGGTCCCGACGGTACCGGCGACCGGGGTGACCGGTCGCGGCAGCGTGAGCACACCCGGCGTGACCGTGGCGGCGAACTCGGCGAAGGCCGACTCGGACGTGTGCCGCGGCTCGAAGCCGAGCACGCGCCGCATCCGGTCGGTGTCGAGGCCGCGGCCGAAGCACAGGAACTCGGTCAGCTCGCGCGACGGCGCCGGGACGCCCGCCTGCTTGAGCACGCCGCCGAGGGAGCCGAGCGCCATGGTGGGCACCGGCAGGCTCGGCCGGCCGAGGCGGCGTACCGCCTGGGACAGCGTCAGCACGCCGTCCCCCGCGAGGTTGAAGGTGCCGTGCACGCCGCCGACGGTGGCGTGGCCGAGGGCGCTCAGGAAGTCTTCCTCGTCGAGGAACTGCAGCCGGGCGTCGAACCCGAGCGGCGTCGGCACCACCGGCAGCCGGAAGTAGTCGAGCAGCGGCGACCGCTCGCGACGGCCGACCAGGTTGGCCGGGCGCAGCATCGTCACCGACACGTCGGGACGGCGACGGGCGAAGCCGCGGACGTAGCCCTCGACCTCCAGGACGTCCTTGGCGAACCCGCTTCGGGGCATGCGCTTGGCCGCCATGTCCTCGGTGAACATGGCGGGGTCGCGGCTCGACGAGCCGTAGACGGCGGCGGAGGACCGCACCACCAGCCGTTCGAGGCTCGGCGCCTTCTGGCACGCAGCGAGCAGCTGCATCGTGCCGATGACGTTGTGCTCCTTGACGGAGGAGCGGCCGCCGGTGCCGCCGGGGCGGACGCTCAGGTGGACGACGGTGTCGACCTCCTGGCCCGCGATCACCTTGGCGATGACCGGGTTGCGGATGTCGGCGCGCACGAAGGCCACGCTCCCCAGGTCACCCGGGGGCGGGACGACGTCGACGCCGATGACCCGCTCGACGGCGGGGTCGGAGCTGAGGCGGCGCGCGAAGCGGCCACCGAGGTCGGACGAGACCCCGGTGACGAGCACGACGCGCCCCACAGCGACCTGCCTGATCCGGGCCTACTTGCCCTGACGGCGACGCTGGATCCGCGTCTTCTTCAGCAGCTTGCGGTGCTTCTTCTTGGCCATGCGCTTGCGGCGCTTCTTGATGACGGAACCCACGGTCTACCTGTTCTCTCCGGACGACGGACACCGACCGGACGGGCATGGACGCCCCCGGCGCGGAAGGACCAGCCTAACCGCCGGTGCCCGGACGGACGACTCGGGACCGCCCGTTCGGACCGCAGGCGGCAAACCCGAGGCAAAAAGGACGAAATCGGGCCTCAAGTCCGCCGCCCGGCCCACCGATGCTCCCTGTGTCGGCTTCTGTCACCCGCACCCGTGGGAGGACCCGGCGACAGGATGTCATCAATATTCGGTGGCCGCCGCCGGAGTTCTGGGAGGAACGAGGCGGTCACGGTTTCGAGGCCTTGGGAGGGGTCTTGGACATGAACGTTACGAGCATTGTCGTGCGACCCCTGGTCCACGCCGTCGCCGCCGGCCTGGTGGCCCTGATGGCCGTCGCCGGCCTGAGCGTGATGGCCGCCCCGGCCCACGCCAAGGGCGCGAGCAGCCGCGTGATGTCGATGAGCAGCGAGACCTACGAAGCCAAGGTCCAGTACTTCATCAACAAGCGCCGCGCCGAGCACGGCCTGCCGAAGCTGGCCTTCGAGTCGTGCACCGACGGCACCGCCGAGCGGTGGGCGCAGAAGCTGGCCGCCTCGAACGAGTTCTACCACCAGAGCATGGGCAACATCCTCGACCGCTGCCGCGCCTACTACGCGGGCGAGACCCTGGGCAAGGGCGCGATCAGCCCGCACCGCCTGGTCTACCTGTGGATGCACTCCCCGGCCCACCGCCACGTGCTGCTGAGCAAGTACGCCAAGCGGATCGGCGTCGGCGCCTACATGGACGGCAGCGGGTCCTGGGTGACCGCCGCCAACTTCACCAAGTTCTGAGCAGCACCGGCGCCGAACCCCGACGCACCCGACGTCCGGCCTCGACGCACCCGGGGCACTCCCCGGACGTCGAAGAGCCGCCCTCGATCCACGAGGGCGGCTCTTCCTGCGTTCCGGGGCCGGCCCTGCAGCGACGAGCCACAACGACAGCGGAGCCGCCCCCGATCCACAGGGGCGGCTCCGCTGAGTCCTGCTGAGTTGCGCGCGTGGCCTCAGCCGGTCTGGAAGAAGCTCTTCCTGAGGTACTCGTTGACGGCGTCCTCGGGGACGCGGAACGAGCGGCCGACGCGGACGGCGGGCAGCTCGCCCGAGTGGACCAGACGGTAGACCGTCATCTTGGACACGCGCATGACCGTCGCCACCTCGGCGACCGTCAGGAACTTCACCTCCGAGATGTCCCCGGAGGAGGGGGTTGAGGCCATCATGCACCGCTCTCTCGCAGCACATTCCGCCTCCGGCTTCCCCACCGGAGACCATGCGTATGTGCTTCTCGTGAGAATAGAGCCTAGTGTGACGAATGGGGAAGGGGTTGCCCTTTGTCCAGTTTTAACTTTGGACCCCGCGTGTCGCCTGGACCGGCCCTACGGCCGGTCTCTCCGGCCTTACGGCCACGGTCGCCGAATCAGGGCAGCGGATCAAGCCCGTTGAGCGGGAAGACCGCCTCCCGGGCGGCATTGATGGACCGGTCCAGCCAGGTCTCGGGGTCGTAGCCCTGGCTCCAGTCGCGGTACGCCGGGGTGCGGCCGTCGGTCATCCGGAACGGCGCCGTACGGCCGAGGAGGGTCTGCACGTGCGCGCGCCACCCGTCGGGCGTCGGGGTCTGCGGGTCGAGCGGCTCGCCGGCGACGATGGCCAGCAGGTGCGCCCAGGCCCGGGGCACGACGTCGACGACGGCGTACCCGCCCCCGCCGGTCGCCACCCAGCGGCCGTCGCACACCTCGTGGGCCAGCTCGTGCAGCGCCAGGTAGCTGGCCCGCTGCCCGTCGACCGTGAGCATCAGGTGCGCGAGCGGGTCCTCGATGTGGGAGTCGCAGCCGTGCTGGGTGACCAGGACGTCGGGCTTGAACTCCCGCAGCAGCGGCGGCACGAACGCGTGGAAGCCCCGCAGCCAGCCGGCGTCCGACGTGCCGGGCGGCAGCGCCAGGTTGGCCGCCGAGCCCTCCGCGCCCGGGCCGCCGGTGTCCTTGGGGAAGCCGGTGCCGGGGAAGAGCATCTGGCCGGTCTCGTGCAGCGAGATCGTCAGCACGCGCGGGTCGTCGTAGAAGATCGCCTCCACGCCGTCGCCGTGGTGCACGTCGACGTCGACGTAGGCGATCCGCTCGGCGCCCTGGTCGAGCAGCCACTGGATGCCGACCGCCACGTCGTTGTAGACGCAGAAGCCGCTGGCCCGGTCCCTCAGCGCGTGGTGCAGTCCGCCCGAGATGTTGGCGGCGTGGGTGCGCTCGCCGGACCAGACCTGGCGACAGGCCTCGACGGTCGCGCCGACCACGTGCGCGGACGCCTCGTGCATGCCCACGAAGGCCGGGTTGTCGGTCGTGCCGAGACCGAACGTCTCGTCGATGTCGTAGGGGTCGGCCCCCACCCGGCGTACGGCGGCCATGAACTCGGGCGTGTGCACCAGCCCGACGAGCTCGTCGGAGGCCATCGGCGCCGGCACGGTCACGAGGGTCTTGTCGAGCAGCCCGAGCTCCTGCACGAGCCGCATCGTCAGGTCGACGCGGATCGGCGACATCGGGTGGGTCGGGCCGAAGTCGTACTGGGTGAGGCTGGGGTCGAACACCACGCACGCCGCACCGGTCATGTGACGGACACTACCGCCCGTCCTACTGTCCGGAGGCGGCCACTCGGATGCCGAGCCCGACCAGGACGGTGCCGCTCACGGCCTCGATCCGGCGGCGCACCGCCGGGGTGCGGAACCACGCACCCGCGCGGGCGACCCCGGCCGCGAGCGCCAGGTAGAAAAGCGTCTCGATCGCGACCTGCACGAGCGCGAGCCACGCCGTGGTCGCGAACAGCGGGCGGTCGGCCGGCACGAACTGCGGGTAGAAGGCGAGCATGAACACGGCCGCCTTGGGGTTGGCCAGCTGCACGACGACGCCCTCGCCGAACGCCTTCCACCAGCCGGTCCCGTCCGGCTCGTGCGCCGCCGCGGGCGCCGGCCCGGCGCCACGCTCGCGCCAGGCGGTGCGCCAGGCCTTCACGCCGAGCCAGAGCAGCACGCCGGCGCCGACGACCTTCAGCACGAGGTACGCCGCCTCCGACGCGGCCACCAGCGCGGCGAACCCGGCCGCCGCGGCGAGCGCCCAGAGGTACAGGCCGAGCTCGAGCCCGAGCACGGTGCCGGTCGCGCTGCGGAAGCCGCGCAGGGCGCCGCGTCGCAGGATCAGCGCCATCGCCGGACCGGGCGAGGCGGAGATCAGCAGCACGGCCACCACGAAGGTGAGCACCGACGACAGGTCCACGCGACGACGGTCGCACAACGGCCGCTGCCGCGCACCCGGGTTTCGCCGTACACTCGACGCGTGCTGACGACCCGCAACCTCTGGTGGCCCGCCTCCTAGGCGGACCCTCCAGCGCGCTCCCAGCACTGACCACGGCCGCCTTCGGGCGGCCGTTCCGCGTTCCGGCGCGGGTCCCCCTCGAAGGCGAGCACCCACTCACCCCAGGAGGACGACGATGAACGACACCCGGCTCAGCCTGCTCACGCCGAGCGGCCACCTCACCCTCGGCAACTACCTCGGCGCGCTGCGCCCGATGGCGGCGGCGCAGGACGCCGCGACCTGCTTCTACGGCATCTCGGACCTGCACGCGATGACGACCACCCACGACCCGGCGAGGCTGCGCGCGCTCACCGGCGAGTTCCGGACGCTCGTGCTCGCCGCGGGGATCGACCCGGGGCGGGCGACGGTCTTCCAGCAGAGCCGGGTGCCGGCCCACACCGAGCTGGCGTACCTGCTCGAGTGCACGACGTACGTGGGCGAGCTGAACCGGATGATCCAGTTCAAGGAAAAGCGACGGACGGCCGGCGGTGTCATCAGCGGGACCCGGACGTCTCTCTACACGTACCCGGTCCTGATGGCGGCGGACATCCTGCTGTACCGGCCGACACACGTGCCGGTCGGTGACGACCAGCGCCAGCACGTCGAGCTCGCCCGCGACGTGGCGCAGCGGTTCAACCTCGCCTACGGGCCGGTGTTCACCGTCCCGGAGATCACGGTGCCGCCGGTCGGTGCCCGGCTGATGGACCTCGCCGACCCCGCGCGGAAGATGAGCAAGTCGGCCGAGGCGGACGCCGCCGGGGTGGTCCGCCTGCTCGACGACCCGGACCTGGTCCGCCGCAAGATCGCCCGGGCCGTCACCGACTCCGACACCGGTCCCGCGGCGGTGCGGTTCGACCGGACGGCGAAACCAGGCGTCAGCAACCTGCTGGAGCTGGTCGCGGCCTGCACCGGGACGACGGTCGAGGACGCCGCCGAGGGAGTGCCGACCTACGGCGCGCTGAAGAAGGTGGCGACCGACGCAGTGCTGGCGGTGCTGGAGCCGTTGCAGCGGCGGTACGCCGAGCTCGCCGCCGACCCGGGGCAGGTCGAGGAGGTGTTCGAGGCGGGGTCGGCGCGCTGCCGCGAGGTGACGGCGCCGGTGCTGGCGGCAGCGCGCGCCGCCATCGGGTTGAGCTGAGGACGCGCCCTCTCAGTCGAGACCTTCGGCGAGGGCGCGGGAGCGGTCGCGGGCGGCCTCGATCGCGCTGAGGAAGGCCGCGCGCACCTTGTGGTCCTCGAGCTCGCGCACGGCCGCGGCGGTCGTCCCGCCCGGAGACGTGACCCGCTCGCGCAGCACGGTCGGGTGCTCCCCGGTCTCGCGCAGCAGCTTCGCGGAGCCGACCACGGTCTGCAGGACGAGCTCGGACGCGGTGCCGCGGGGCAGGCCGAGGTGGACGCCGGCCTCGATCATCGACTCGACGACGAAGAAGAGGTACGCCGGGCCGGAGCCGCTGATCGCGGTGACGGCGTCCTGCTGCCGCTCGGGCACGCGCAGCACCCGCCCGGTCGAGGCCATCAGGCTCTCGGCCTCCTGCAGGTGCGACTCGTCGCAGTGCGAGCCGCGGGAGATCGCCGCCATCCCCTCGTCGACCAGCGCGGGCGTGTTGGGCATGACGCGGACGACCGCGACGCCCTCGGGCAGCCGCGACTCGATGAACGACGTGGTGATGCCCGCCGCCAGCGACACGACGAGCTGTCCGGGCCGCAGGTGCGGCGCGATCTCGGTGAGCACGTCGTGCATGTCCTGCGGCTTGACGACGAGCGCGACGGTGTCGGCCTTGTCGGCCGCCTCGACGTTGCTCACCACGGTGACGCCGTACCGCTCGGTGAGCTCGATCGCGCGCTCGCGCCGCTTCTCGCCGACGAGGAGGTCGTCGACGCGCCGGCCCGCGCGGAGGAGCCCGGAGAGCAGGGTCTCCCCCATCACGCCGGCTCCGATGATCGCGACGGTCATGGGGAGACCCCCTGTGCTGTCTGGTGGTTACTTCTTGGACACGAGCGAGTGCAGGAAGAATGTCAGGTTGCTCGGACGCTCGGCGAGACGTCTCATGAGGTAGCCGTACCACTCCTGGCCGTAGGGCAGGTAGACGCGCATCTTCTCGCCGGCCTCGGCCAGGCGGCGCTGCTCGTCGGGGCGGATGCCGTAGAGCATCTGGTACTCGTAGCTGCCCTGCGCGCGGCCGTTGCGGGTGGCGAGCGCGCCGGCGATGTCGATCATCCGCGGGTCGTGCGACGCGATCATCGGGTAGCCCTGGCCGGCCATCAGGACCTTCAGCGCCCGGACGTAGGCCTTGTCGACCTCGTGCTTGTCCTGGAACGCCACGGACTCGGGCTCGTTGTAGGCGCCCTTGCACAGCCGCACCCGCGAGCCTTCGTAGGCGAGGTCGCGGCAGTCCGCCTCGGTGCGGTGCAGGTAGGCCTGCAGCACGGCACCGGTCTCGGGGAAGTCCTTGCGCAGCTCGCGCAGGATGCCGAGCGTGGAGTCGGTGGTGGTGTGGTCCTCCATGTCGAGGGTCACCGTCGTGCCGGCGTTGCGCGCGGCCTGGCAGATGCTGCGGGCGTTGTCGAGCGCGACCTTCTCACCCTGGTCGGGGAGCGCCTGCCCCACGGCCGACAGCTTCACCGACACCTCGGCGTTGCGGGAGAGGCCGTTCTCGGTCAGCGAGCGGAGCAGGTCGAGGTACGCCGCCACGGTGGCGTCGGCCTGCTCGCGGTCGAAGGTGTCCTCGCCGAGGAAGTCGAGCGTGACGTGGAGACCGGACTCGATGAGCTCACGCGTGGCGTCGACCGCGGACTCGGTGGACTCACCGGGCACGTAGCGGTGGACGATGCCGCTGGACACGGGCATCGCGGTGACGGCCTTCTTGACCTTGTCGCTGCGCGCGAGCATCAGCAGGGGCTGACGAAGCAACTTCGGTTCCTCCCGGAGGTGGCGTCGACCGGCGCCGTTGCCGATCGTTCGTCAGGGTACGCGCCCGTCCGTTCGGAGAGTTCCGGGGGCGACGGCGGCTCCGTACGGTGACCGGGTGACCCCGTCGTCGGAGCAGTGGAGCGCGCCCTCCGGCCTGCTCGAGCGCGCCCGGCAGCTCCACGCCGCGCACGACGAGTTCCTGGCGACCGGGCGCACCACGTCCGGCGTACGACCGCTGGTGGAGCAGTCCTGGCGGCGCGCGCTGGAGGGCGGTCACGACCCCGAGGCCGGCAGCGCGCCCGTGCCGCTCGTGGACGACGCGCTGCGCCGGCACCGCGACGCCCACCCGCTCGCGCCGATGATGCCGGTGATCCGGCGGCTGCTCGTCGAGGACGCGACCGACACCGGGCTGCTCGTCGGGGTCAGCGACGCGGCGGGGCACCTGCTGTGGGTCGAGGGCCAGCAGCGGCTGCGGTCGGCGGCCGAGTCGATCCACTTCGTGGAGGGCTCGCTGTGGTCGGAGTCGGCGGCCGGGACCAACGCCCCCGGTACGTCGCTCGCGCTCGACCAGCCGGTGCAGATCTTCGCCGCCGAGCACCTGTCCCGGCAGGTCACGGGCTGGAGCTGCACGGCCGCGCCGATCCACGACCCCGACACCGGCGCGGTCCTCGGTGCCCTCGACGTGACCGGTGGCGACGACGTCGCCGCGCCCCGCACGCTGTCGATCGTCCGGGCGACCGTCGCCGCCGTGGAGAGCCAGCTGCGCGTGCACCGCCTGATGACACCGGCCGGCGCCGTCCTCGCCACCGGCCACGACACCGCCGTGCCGACCCTGCGGGTGCTCGGCGGCGGCGCCGGCGTGCTGGAGACGCCGCGCGGACCGGTCCGGCTGAGCCTGCGGCACACCGAGCTGCTGCTCCTGCTTGCCGCCCACCCGCACGGCCTGACCGGCGAGCAGCTCGCCGTCGCCCTCGACGAGCACGACCTGGCGCCGGTCACCGTCCGCGCCGAGATGTCCCGGCTGCGCGGCGTGCTCGACCCGCTCCGGCTTTTGGCCCGGCCGTACCGCCTCGACGCCCCGCTGCGCACCGACGCCGACCACGTGAAGGAGCTGCTCACCCGCGGCATGGTCGGTTCGGCCGTGGCGGCGTACCGGGGGCCCCTCCTCCCCGCCTCCGACTCGCCCGGCGTCGCCCGGCTCCGCGACGGGCTGCACGAGGACCTGCGCGCCGCGGTGCTGGGCAGCCGCGACCCCGACGCGCTGCTGCGTTTCGGCGACACCGAGCACGGCCGCGACGACTGGCACGTCTGGCAGGCGGCGGCCGGCCTCGTCGACCCGATGTCGTCGCGCTGGCCGGGCGTCCAGGCACACCTGGACGCGCTGGAGCGGGAGCTGGGCCGCCCGCACTGAGCCCGCGGCCGGCGCAACGTTGCTGCAACGTGGCTGTGCCTACCGTCACACCCGACCCGAGCAGAGCGCCGGGACGTGAGTGAGTTGGAGTGACCCATGGCCGTCTACGCCCAGCCCGGACACGAGGGAAGTCCGGTCACCTACAAGCCCCGCTACGAGAACTGGATCGGTGGCGAGTGGACGCCGCCGGTCAAGGGCCAGTACTTCGAGAACGTGTCGCCGGTGAACGGCAAGGTCTTCTGCGAGGTGGCCCGCTCGACCGCCGAGGACATCGAGCTGGCCCTCGACGCCGCGCACGCGGCCGCCCCGGCCTGGGGCAAGACCTCGGTCGCCGAGCGCGCCAACATCCTGAACAAGATCGCGGACCGCATCGAGCAGAACCTCGAGCTGCTGGCCGTCGGCGAGACCTGGGACAACGGCAAGCCCGTCCGCGAGACCCTGGCCGCCGACCTGCCGCTGGCCGTCGACCACTTCCGCTACTTCGCCGGCGCCGTCCGCGCGCAGGAGGGCCACCTCTCGCAGATCGACGACGACACCGTCGCCTACCACTTCCACGAGCCGCTCGGCGTGGTCGGCCAGATCATCCCCTGGAACTTCCCGCTGCTGATGGCCGTGTGGAAGCTCGCGCCCGCGCTGGCCGCCGGCAACGCAGTGGTGATCAAGCCCGCCGAGCAGACCCCGGCGTCGATCATGCTGCTCGTCGAGCTTGTCGCGGACCTGCTGCCCCCGGGCGTGCTCAACGTGGTCAACGGCTTCGGCGTCGAGGCGGGCAAGCCGCTCGCGTCGTCCAACCGGATCCGCAAGATCGCCTTCACCGGCGAGACCACGACCGGCCGGCTGATCATGCAGTACGCCAGCCAGAACCTCATCCCCGTCACGCTCGAGCTGGGCGGCAAGAGCCCGAACATCTTCTTCGACGACGTGATGGCCAAGGACGACGCGTTCCAGGACAAGGCGCTGGAGGGCTTCGCGCTGTTCGCACTCAACCAGGGCGAGGTGTGCACCTGCCCGAGCCGCGCGCTGATCCAGAACGGCATCTACGAGCCGTTCCTGTCCGCCGCGACCGAGCGCACCAAGAAGATCGTGCAGGGCAACCCGCTCGACACCGACACGATGATCGGCGCGCAGGCCAGCAACGACCAGCTCGAGAAGATCCTCAGCTACATCCAGATCGGCGTGGAGGAGGGCGCCCGCGTCATCACCGGCGGCGAGCGCGTGGACCTCGGCGGCGACCTCTCGGGCGGCTACTACGTCGCCCCGACGATCTTCGAGGGCGACAACAAGATGCGGATCTTCCAGGAGGAGATCTTCGGCCCGGTCGTCGCCGTGACGTCGTTCAGCGACTACGACGACGCGATCAGGACGGCCAACGACACGCTCTACGGCCTCGGCGCCGGCGTGTGGTCGCGCGACACCAACACGGCGTA
Source organism: Nocardioides iriomotensis (assembly GCF_004168035.1). Taxonomy (GTDB): domain Bacteria; phylum Actinomycetota; class Actinomycetes; order Propionibacteriales; family Nocardioidaceae; genus Nocardioides_B; species Nocardioides_B iriomotensis. The sequence continues at coordinate 186,284 of NZ_SDPU01000009.1, forward strand.
CCGCGCGGGCCGCGACATCCAGGCCGGCCGGGTCTGGACGAACTGCTACCACGCCTACCCGGCGCACGCGGCGTTCGGCGGCTACAAGTCGTCCGGCATCGGCCGCGAGAACCACGCCATGATGCTCGACCACTACCAGCAGACGAAGAACCTGCTGGTGTCGTACTCGCCCGACGCCCTCGGCTTCTTCTGACGGGTACGACGGTGCAACGAGTCGCATTCACCGAGGCGGCCGCCGTGG